>CAYPAV010000018.1:0-104408 GCA_964408805.1 uncultured Rhodospirillaceae bacterium
CGATCCCCTCGATCTCCACGGTCCATCGACCGACATAAAGGGCGGTGCGCCCGGTCTCGGGATGGGTCCGCGTGATGGGGTGCCAGACATCGGGGCGATCGCGCCTTTCCCGGTCGGTCAGAGCGGGCATTTCCGGATAATTGATGGCGTGCATCTCCGTGCGGCTAAACCGGCCGCGACGGCCGTCGATCCGATCACGGGTCGCCTTCGGCAAGGAGTCATAGGCTTTGTATGAATTCGCAAAAGCCGTATCGCCGGTATCCGGCGGCAGCTTTAGCGCATGGAGAAGAGAGCCCATATTGGGCAGCATCTTGTCCTCGCCGTCGCTATGCCAGCCCCAGCCGGCCCGTTTCAGACCGATCGGCTTTCCCGCCCGCTTGATGTTGGAAACCACCATCACTTCCGGATGGTCGGGATGGTTCGTGGAGTGCTCGGAAGCCAATCCCGGCATGATATGAAGGGCGCCAAAGCGCCGGGTAAAGGCGACCTGCCGCGCCGGCGTCCAGTCGACGCCGCGAAAGAGAAGAATGCAGTGTTTCAGCCAAAGGCGCCGCAATTCCGCGATACCCGCCTCGTCGATGTCACGGGATGGGTCCACGCCCATAACCTCGACGCCCAGGGCGTCGCTCAGAGGGCGGGTCTTGAACGACATATTTGTTGAACTCCGTTCAATTGCCGACCGGGCCCAAGCTATTCCCGCGGCCCGAGCTGGATGCCGGCCATCCGCTCATACAGCTTCACCAGGGCGCTGCCGTCTTCCTTGCTGTATCCGGCGGCGCGGCCCATCTGGTAGACCTGCTGGGAGACGTTGGCCATGAACAAGGGCACGCCCAGCGCCTTGGCGAAACTCGTTTGCAGGTCCTGGTCCTTGTGCGAGATGTCGATCGTCCCACCCGGCGAGAAATCGCCGCTGACGTATCGCGGCGCCCGCGATTGGAAGGTCGCGCTGTTGCCGGTGCTGACACTAATCACGTCGATCATCGCCTGCGGGTCGAGCCCGGCCTTGGCGCCCAGCACCATCGCCTCGGCGATGACGACCGAGCCGACCTGGCCCAGCATGTTGTTGACCAGCTTCATGGCGAGGCCCTGCCCGACCTCGCCCATATGAAAGATTTGCGAGGACATGGCTTCGAAGATCGGCCGGCAAGCCTCGACGACCGCCGCATCGCCGCCGCAGATCACCGAAAGCTCGCCAGAGACGGCGCGCGGCTCGCCGCCGCTGACCGGGGCGTCCAGCAGGGCGACGCCGCGTTCGGCAAGCACATCGTGCATCGCCTTCGCCGCGAACGGGTCGATCGTGCTCGCGCACACCACCGTATCTCCCGCCACCGCACCGTCGATAAAGCCCCCCTCGCCGGTGATGACCGCCTCGGCCTGGGCGGTGGTCTCGACCATGCAAATCGTCGTCGCGGCCTTGGCGGCCGCCGCCGCCGGCCCCTCGACAACCGTCGCCCCCAATTCGGCGAAGCGCTCGTTCTTGGCCGGATCGATGTCATGGACGAAAAGATGAAAATCGCTTTTCAACAAATTGGCGGCCATGGCCCCGCCCATCACACCGAGGCCGACAAACCCGACCGCGTCTTTTCGCTCGCTGCTGCTCATATTGGTCTTCCCTTCAATTTAGAACGGCACATCGCCGGCCATCCGCGCTCAAGCAAGTGAGCCCAAATCCGGAAGCGGCCGGGCCATGTCGGGTACGGTCCGGAACAGGCTCTCCAACGCCGCCGCGACGCCCAACGTATAGCGGTCCGAATGCCGGCGCGGGCCCACCACCTGCATGCCAAAGGGCGTCCCCGTGTGATCGAGGCCCATCGGCAGCATGGTGACCGGATGACCGGTCAGCGTGATCGCCGAGGCGATGCCCAACCATTCGACGTAGTTCGCCGTCTTCTTGCCGTTGATCTCGTCACAGTAGAGCTGTTCCAGCGGAAAGGGCGGCACCGAATTGCCGGGAACAAGAAGAATATCGACCTCGTCGAAGAAATCTTGGAAGTCGCGATAGATCCGGGTCTGCTCGGCATTGGCCCAGCCGATCTGCTCCGCCGTCATCTCCAGCGCCGCCTCGACGTTGCTGAGGACATTGGGACCGAGCTTGTCGCGGTCGGTTCGATAGGCGTTCATCCGGCCGGCGAGGAAATGAACGCCGCGGATATACCAGAAGGCATCCAGCGCGTTCGCCATCTCGGGGTCGCGGCGCTCGCAGCTCTTGAAGGCATTGGCGACGCTGCCGATACGCTCCTCGAAAATGCGGGCGAGATCGTTGTCGACCGGCACCGCGCCGAGATCGCTCGACCACGCAACGCGTAGATTGCCGAGATCGACCGCCTCGAGCGCTGCGAAACCGGCCGCATCGACCGGGCCCGACATCGGATCGCAACTCTCGTTTCCGGCCATGACCGAGAGCATCAAGGCGGCATCCGCCACATTCCGCGCCATCGGCCCCTGGACGTTGTAGGTGGTGAGGCCGATGCCGCGTCGGTCGGAGGGCACCAGCCCCGGCGTTCCACGATGGGAGACGACGCCGCAAAAGGAAGCCGGCGTCCGCAGACTGCCGCCGGTGTCGGAACCTGTTGCGAGCGGCACCATCCCGCAGGCGAGCGCCACCGCGGAGCCGCCCGACGAGCCGCCGCAGATGCGTTTGGGATCGAAGGGATTGCCCGTGGCGCCGTAGACCGCGTTGGTGGTGTTGGCGCCGGCGCCGAATTCCGGCGTGTTGGTCTTGCCGACGACGATGGCGCCGGCCGCGCGAAGGGCGGCGATGATGCGTTCATCCGCCGCCGGCACGTTGTCCTTGTGGATGGGCGAGCCGAAACTCGTCACCACCCCCTCGGTCACGTTGAGATCCTTGACCCCGAGCGGCAGGCCGTGAAGGGGGGTGAGCGCGTCGCCCCGCATCACCTGGTCCTCGGCGGTTTTCGCCTCGGCGCGCGCGCGCTCAAAACAGCGCGCCACCATTGCATTGACGGCCCCATCGACCGCCTCGATCCGCTTGATGCAGGAGGCCAGGAGCTCGACGGGCGAAAGCGTCTTTTGGCCGATCCGCCGCCGGGCTTCGACGGCGTCGAGATCACAGGCTTCGGTCATGACGAGAGCTCCTTCATTCCGCGACGCGGATCGTTTCGAGATCGGGCACCGGGCGGTCGAGGTCGGGATCGCCGGCGAAGAGGTCCTCAAGGGCCCGCGCCACCCCGAGGGTGAAGGCGTCGCCATGCATCGGCCCGCAGATCTGCAGCCCGAACGGCATGCCCGTGTGGTCCCGCCCGCAGGGTGTGGAGACACAAGGGTTGCCCATCAGCGTCAGCGCCGAGGTCAGGGCCGAGGCATGCATGTAGTTTCGCATCGGAACGCCATTGACCTCTGTCACGTTCCGCTGTTCGACCGGGGTCGGCGTAATCGGCTGGCCGGGCGTGATCAGCACGTCATAGTCATCGAAGAGCGTTTGGAAGTTCCGGTAGAGCCGGGTGTGTTCCGCATAGGCCCAGCCGATCTCCTCCGCCGTCATCTTCATGCCGGCTTCGACATTGGCGACGATATTGGCGCCGAGCTGATCCTTGTGGTTTTGGTAGCGCTCCCATTGGGTCGCCATGAAGTTGACCCCCCGCAGCACCCAAAAAACATCGAGCGCGGTCTCCAAATCCGGATCGTGCCGGGTGCATTCGCCGAAGGCGGGCTGGAATTTGGCAAGCCGGTCCTCGAAGGTCTGGCGGATACCGTCCTCGACCGGCGCCCAGCCGAAATCGACCGAGACCGCGACCCGCAATCGCGAAAGATCAACCTGGGGAAGATGGCGATAAGCCGCGCCGTCGACATTGAAGGCAATCGGATCGGCGGTATCGCTTCCCGCCATAACCGAGAGCATCAGGGCGCAATCCTCGGCGCCTCGCGCCATCGGTCCCTGGACGCTCATATTGGTCAGGCCGACCCCGCGCTTGTCGGAGGGCACCAGCCCGGTCGTCGGCCGAATCGCGGAGACACCGCTGAAGATGGCGGGCTTCCGCAAGCTGCCGCCGCTATCGGAGCCGGTGCAGAGCGGCATCATATTGCAAGCGAGCGCCACCCCGGAACCGCCGGAGGAGCCGCCGCAAGCCCGCGATGGATCGAAGGCATTACCGGTATAGCCATGCACCGGGTTGACCGTCGTGTTGCCGCCGGCGCCGAATTCGGGCGTCGCCGTCTTGCCGAGCACGATCGCCCCCGCCCGGCGCAACTTGGCAACGACCAGCTCATCCTTCTCCGGCACATGATCCTTGTAGAGCGGCGAGCCGTAGGTGGTCACAAGCCCCTCGGTGTCGTTGAGGTCCTTGACCCCGACCGGCAACCCGTGGAGTGGCCCCAGGGGTTCGCCCGCGACCAGCGCCTCCGTCGCCGCTCTGGCTTCCGCACGGGCGCGGTCGTAACAAGTCGCCACGACGGCGTTGACGGTCGGGTTCACCATCTCGATCCGGGCGATGCAGGATTCCACCAGCTCGATGGGCGAGAGCCGCTTGCGGCCGATCAGGCGGCGTGCCTCGAGGGCCGAAAGATCGCAGGGTTCGCTCATTTTATCTTTCCCTTGGAGATGGGCGCCGCGTCATCGGCGCGCCGATTATCGCCAGCGCGCGGTATAGAGGCGCGGCAGATCGTCGGCCGTCGGTTTGAGAGGAGGCGGGGCGAATGCGCATAGAAAGTCACGTAATTGAAAAGCGGCAGCACGCAAGCACGATCATGGATGCGTTTCAGGGCATTGCCGTAAAAGCGCAATCGTTTCTTGCGATCGATCGTATTGCCCGCCAGATCGAGCCAATTCTTGATCTCCCGGTCACGGCAAGAATCGAGCGTACCGTGCCGAAAAAAGGGATTTAGGATCGCCGCGACATCGTTCATGCCATGGGATCCCCAGGTGAAGTGAACCATCTCCGCCCCGCCGTCGCGAAGCTTCGGGAACAGACTTTCGAAGCGAGGAAAATGCTCGACATCGAGCTCCACGGAGACCGCCGCCAGATAGGCCTTGATCTCGTTGGCGACGGGCCGGTTGCGATAGTTGAAGAGCCGTAGGCGAAGCGGCTCCAGATAGATCAGCTCTTGTTTCGTCGCCCCCTTCTCATCGACATAGTCCCGCGTGAGGGTCTCGCCGGGGACGCCGTAGCCGGCTTGCCGCAACAAGGCTTTCGCCTTCTCCGGGCTGAACTCGTAAGTGAACTTGCTCTTCACGCAGCCGAACTGAGTTCCGAAACAAGGTGCGTGGAGGACCGTGGACGGCTTACCGAAAATCTTCTTCGAGATCTCGGCGCGGTTGATGGCATGGGAGAGGGCGCGGCGCACGCGGACATCGCGCAAGGGCGTGTCCGGATTGCCTCGTCCCGCACCATCGAAGGCCAGAAACGCGACCCGCATGCTGGCCGAGCCGAGCAGGCGAATAGGCGCACCTCGCTCGACGAGACGGTCAACGGCGTGTTTCGACAGACCCCATATCCAGTCCTGGCGGCCGTCGAGCAATTGCTGCAGCCGGGATTCCGCGTCCGGCACGCTCTTGAAGACGATCCGGCCGATCGCGGGGCGTCCCTTCGGCCCGGCAAAATACCGGCGATTGCGCTCCAGTTCGATCGATCTGCCGGGATCGATCCGGGCGACCCGGTAAGGTCCCGTGCCGATCGGCGCCGCCGTCCCGAAGTCGATGCCGCCGTCGCGGCCGACAACCGC
The DNA here is from genome assembly GCA_964408805.1 of uncultured Rhodospirillaceae bacterium. Taxonomy (GTDB): domain Bacteria; phylum Pseudomonadota; class Alphaproteobacteria; order UBA8366; family UBA8366; genus CAYPAV01. The sequence goes on from CAYPAV010000018.1 coordinate 5,680, forward strand.
CGTCCGCCATATATGCTGCGGCAAAATCGGCAGGGGCCCGGCCAGGAATTCCAGCGCATGCGGTACCGGCCGATGCAGGTTGATGCGCAGCTTGTAGCGACCCAGCTGTTCGACGTTCTTTATCCAGGAGACTGGGCGGAGCGAGGGCACCTTGCTGCTTTCGCGCTTCAAATGCTCGATCGTGACGCGCACATCGTCAGCCGAAAACCGAGAGCCGTCGTGAAAGACGACATCCCGGCGCAGCTCGAGCTCGATCGACGTGGCACCGATCCATTTGAAGGACGTTGCGAGCTGCGGCTTGAAGACCGCGCTGTTGGGTACCCGGTAGATCAGGGTATCCCACACCAACCGCTCGAATATCCGGGTTTCGTCATTGAGATTGTAATAGGGGACGATCGACGAGATTTCGCGCCCGGTCGACCAGTAAAGCGTGTCGTTGCTCGGACCGGCGGCAAGGTATTGCGGCACCAGAAATGTGCCCAACACGACGACTAGCCCCCGAACGAAACGACGGCGCCATCTGCCGCCGGCGCGCCCATGGATCATTGCATTCTTCATGACCTTTGCTTCGACGAACCCCGATTTGCCGCGCCCAACGCTACGCGTCGCGGCGGATGCAATCAAGCGGGGCGACACCCGGCGCTTTCCTTGACCAATCGGGCCGGGCATATTCGGTCCGCCACCGGGGAGAGATCCGATGACGACGACGAAGAAGAACCTGCATGAATTTTCGGTCGACGAGTTGACCGACGCCTACGGCGACAAACGGGTCTCCCCGGTAGAGGCCACCGAGGCGGCCCTGGCCCGGGTGGATGCGCATAACGAGGCGGTCAATGCCTTCGTAGTGTTCGACCCCGAGACGGCCCGCGACATGGCGCGAGACTCGGAATCGCGCTGGACGGCGGGTGCGCCGCTGGGGCCGCTTGACGGCGTGCCCACCACCTTGAAGGACACCATGTATGCCAAGGGCTGGCCGACCCTTCGGGGCAGCCGGACGAGCGATACCGAAGGTCCCTGGGACGTCGACGCGCCGCCCGTCGCCCGGCTCCGCGAGGCGGGTGCCGTTTTTCTCGGCAAGACCACCACGCCGGAATTCGGCTGGAAGGGCATCACCGACAGCGACCTCTCGGGCATCACCCGCAATCCCTGGAACACTGGGCGCACCACGGGCGGCAGCAGCGGCGGCGCCGTCGCGGCGGCGGCCCTTGGAATGGGCGTCCTCCACACCGGGAGCGATGCCGGCGGATCGGTGCGCATTCCCGCCAGTTTCACCGGCGTCTTTGCCCTGAAGCCGACCTATGGACGGGTTCCCGTCTGGCCCGCGAGCGCTTTCGGCACCCTCTCCCATATTGGTCCGATCACCCGCACCGTGTCCGACGCGGCGATCATGCTGAATGTAATGGCCCAGCCGGACGCCCGGGACTGGACCTCATTGCCGCAGGACGGGACCGATTATCTTGACGGTTTGGACGGCGGGATCGAAGGGCTTCGGGTCGCCTTCAGCCCGACATTGGGCTTTGCCGACAACGTGGACCCGGAGATCGCCGGTTTGGTCAGGGCGGCCGCAGATGCCGTGGAGGCGCTGGGGGCGACCGTCGAGGAAGTCGATCCCGATATCGCCGAAGCGCCGGAGGTCTTTCGAACCCATTGGGAGACCTACGCGGCATTGCTGCTGGCCCAGATTCCCGAATCAAGGCACGCTCTGATCGAAGAGGGGTTTATGGAAGTCGCGGCGGCGGGCGCGTCGGTCACGGCGACCGATTACCTGGCGGCGGCCATGGCGCGAAACGCCATCGGCGAGACGATGCAGGCCTTCTTCGAAACTTATGACCTGTTGCTGACCCCGGGACAGCCCTTGCCCGCCTTCACAGCCGGCATCGAATTTCCCGAAGGCATGGGGATGTCGCGCTGGTACGAATGGACGCCGTTTACCTATCCCTTCAACTTAACGCAGCAGCCAGCCGCTTCCGTCCCCTGCGGCTTCACAAAAGCCGGCCTGCCGGCGGCACTCCAGATCGTGGGCCCGCTCTACGCCGACGCGCTCGTACTGCGCGCGGCGCGCGCCTATGAGACGGCGTATCCGTTCAAGATGCCGGACGCGCCGATCTCGGGCGCCTAGGCGCTCTGATAGAGCTTGGTCATCACGTATTCGCGGTGACCCAGCGCCTCGGCACAGGTGAGGCGTCCGTTGCAGGTCCGCATTGCGATATCGATCAGGCGGTCGCCCGCCTCGTCGTAATTCATCTCGCGGCGCAGAATTCCCGAGACATCGAGATCGACATGTTCCGCCATCTCTCGCGCGGTTCGCGGATTGGCGGTCAGCTTGATCACCGGCTCGATTGGGTTGCCGATGACATTACCTTGGCCGGTTGGGAACAGATGCACGACGAAGCCGGCCGCGGCCTGCAAGGTCACGCACTCGGCCGCCGCCGAGGAGGTGTCCATGAAATAGAGACCGGCCCCCTTCGCCGGCGCCTCGGCCGGCGTGAGGACATCGATGTAGTTCGTCTTCTTGCCGATCTTCTCCAGATTGCCGAAGGCCTTCTCCTCGATCGTCGTGAGGCCGCCTTCGATATTGCCCTTGGTCGGCTGGCTTTCCGAGAGGTCATCGGTCTTATGCCGCTCGATCATGTCGTTGTATTCAGTCCAGGTCCGGTAGAACTTCTCGCTCGCCTCGGGCGTGGCACCGCGATCGCGGCAGACCAGCTCGGCCCCCGTGATCTCGGAGGTCTCGCCGAAGCAGGAGGTGACGCCGATCGGCGTCATCTTGTCGATGAAATTGCCGACCGTGGGGTTCGAGCCGAGCCCCGACGTGGTATCCGACTCGCCGCATTTAACCGAAACCCAAAGCTCTTCGATCGCACATTCCTCGCGCTGCTTCTCGCTGGCGTTCTGGATCATCTCCTGAGCGACCCAGCTCGCTGCGGCGACGGTCTTGATCTCGCCGTTCCGCTCAAGCGCGAAACCCTCGACCGGCTTCCCCGTCTTGGCAATGCCGTCGACCACCCGGCCGGTCCAACCGGGCTCGATCCCGATGACGACAACCCCGGCCACGTTCGGGTTCGCGCCGGTGCCGATGAGAGTTCGGAAGTGAAGCTGCAAATCCTCGCCGAATTGCAGGCGCCCGTAGTGATGCGGCAGCGCCATCGTGCCCTTGACGTTGTGCGCCACCTTTTCGCACGCCGCGTTCGAGAGATCGTCGAGCGGCAGGATGATGACGTGGTTTCGGATACCGACGCGACCGTTCTCGCGGCGAAACCCCATGAAATTCTTAGGCAGCATGTCTCCCTACCACTTTTTCGTCTTGAGATTATGGACGTGAACGTGCCCGCCGGGGGCGACGTCGGCGACGATCTGGCCGATATCGTGGCCGTATTTGAGAACCGTATCGCCGTCCTTGAAGTCGATCAGCGCCACCTTGTGACCGAGTGGAATATCGTCGAGCGCCTTCATCGTGACGGTCTCGTCCGTTTCCATTCTCCAACCGTTCAACTCCATACCCGTCTTGACGTCCTCGACGACGATGACGCCAACCGTATCCGTGTCGTTGTGCACGACGAAATGGGGCGCGGTCATGCTCCCTCCTGAGTTCACTTGGTGTTCATGTATCCGCGCGCGCGGCGCGGAGCGATGGTGATCAAGGCCCCATAAAAGACCGCCGCATTTGGAGTGTCAATGCCGCGCCCCGTGCGCGTGCAAAAAGCGACGAGCGTTAGACCTATGTCAATTACGTGATCGGACATCCGGCCCGATAATGCCGCGTTCGACACCGAGAACAAGCAACAGCTATCGGAGCGAAAAATGACCAACGAATACAACGTCGGGGGACCCGAACTGCGGGACCTGGCGGCACGCCTGCAAGACTTGCTGAAGATCCGAACCCTGCCGATCGGCATGAAACAGTTCGAAACCCGCGAGGAGATGGAGGCGGTGAAGGGCCTCCGCTGGCCGCGCGAGGGACGACACCACACGACCTGCCAATTGGTAACTCAGGGCCGGATCGCCGGTTTCACGCTCGGCATCACGACCGACAATATTCGTGCGAATTCCAGTTGCAGCAGTGTGATCGGTCTGGACGAGGCAACCGAGGAATATCTTTCGGGCAACAATATGAACGGCGTCTGGTTCGAGAATTTGGAGGCCGCGCATGCGCACCAAATGGGGATGACACGTCCGAAACCCGGCAAATTCAAGGGCATCGTGGTCTCGCCGCTGCGAAGCGGGCGGCTTGATCCGCCGGATATCGTGCTTTTCTACGGCACGCCAGGGCAGATCATCCTCTTCGTCAACGGTCTACAGTGGAAACGCTACAAGCGTTACGACATGTCCATCACGGGCGAGAGCGCCTGCAGCGACAGTTGGGGCACGGCGCTCGCCACAGGCGAGACGACGATCTCGATCCCCTGCTATGCCGAGCGGCGCTACGGCGGTGTTGCCGACGACGAGTTGGCGATCGCGATGCCGCCGGATGAATTCGCCCGCGGGATCGAAGGCCTCGAAGGCATCGGCAAGGTGGGTTTGCGCTATCCGATTCCACCCTACGGGGCCCATATGGACCCGAAGGAGGGGATGGACGCCAGCTACGGTTGACGCAGCGCCTGGCGGCGGAGTGCCTTTCCCGGTCGCGCACCGGTCGCGGCGCCATTGCGCCAGATCGCCTGGCCGTTGACGAAGACGGTCTCGATCCCGGCCGCGGGTTCCGTCGGGTTCTCGAAATCGGCGGTATCGGCGACCGTCGCCGGATCGAAGACAACGATATCGGCGAAGGCGCCCTCGCGGAGCACGCCGCGCCCGGTAAGACCGAAGACCTCGGCCGGCTTGCCGGTCATTTTGTGGACCGCGTCCTCGAGCGTGATCAGCCCGAGCTCCCGGCTATAGTGCCCGAGGACGCGCGCGAAGGTGCCCCAAAGCCGGGGATGCGGATGCCGGTCATGAGGCAATCCGTCCGAAGCGATCATGGAATGGGGATATTCGATCACGCGCCGGACGTCAGGCTCGTCCATCACGAAATAAATGGCACCCGCCGGCTGCAGCCGCTCGATCGCGGCATCGACATCGCAACCCATCTCCTCCGCCAATTCGTCGAGGTCGCGCCCGCCGGCTTCCGGCATCGGCACCGACCAGGTGATCAGCACCTTCCTGGATTGAACCACGCGCGAACGCTGCAGCACCGTCGAGGCGGCGACATAGGGATAGACGTCGAGGTCGACTCGCTGCTCCTTTCGCACCCGCTCGATCAGGGCCAGGGTCTCCTCGGTTCGGCCGAAATTCTCCTCGCCGGTGACCTTGTGGTGGGAAAGCACCACCCCGGCGTTCGATTCCCGGCCGATTCGGAACGCCTCCTCCATCGCGGGAATGATCTCGTCCCCTTCGTCGCGGAGATGAGTGGTATAGAGCGCGTCCTCCGGCCCCAGTAGCTCGGCGAGGCGCAAGACCTCCTCCGTCGGGGCCGGCTGGGCCGGCGGATAGGCGAGCCCGGTCGAGAGCCCGACCGCCCCGGCGTCGAGCGCCTCGGCCAGATTGTCCCGCATCTGCGCGATCTCGTCGTCGGTCGCGGGGCGGTTCAAATCGTCCATGGCGCCCACGCGAAGCGTCGTGTGACCGCAGAGAAGCGCCGCATTGGCGGCGGCGGGCGCGGCGTCGAGCGCCTCGAAGAAATCCCCCATCCGGGGAAATTTGTACCCGTCGCCGAGGAGATCGAGCGGCGGCGGCGGACGGTCGCCGTCGAAGCGGAGCGGTGCCAGGCTGACGCCGCAATTGCCGGTCACGACCGTGGTGACGCCCTGGCTCGTCTTCGGCGCCATATCGGCGCGCGAGAGCAGGGCATGGTCGTCATGGGTGTGAACGTCGATGAAACCGGGCGCCACAACCCGGCCGGCTGCTTCGACCTCGAGCGCACCCGACGCCTTCGCAAGGTCGCCGACCGCCGCGATCGTCTTGCCCCGAACGCCCAGATCGGCCTTCGTTCCGGGCGCCCCGGTGCCGTCGACGACGGTGCCGTTCCGTATCAACAGATCAAACCGCGCTTCCAGCATCTTGAAACCTTTTCCGTCACCTCTATGACCCAACCGCACTTTAGGCGCGCGCCCCGGGATTGGCCAATCGGCCCGGCGGCCCATCTTAAAGGAGCCCATCAACATAGATCGGAGCGTGATCGTGACGGCAATCCCCAAGGCCCAGGTGCAAGCGGACGCGGAAGCCGTCTATGACGTGATCATGGGCGGCGGCATCGCGCTGGTGCCGCTCGACGTCGCCTATGCGATCATCGGCGCCACCGAAGGGGCTATCAAGCGCATCTTCGAAGCCAAGCGGCGCAGCTTCGATAAGCCGAGCGGATTGTTCGCCTCGCTGGATCATTCCCTGGCGCTGCACGATCTCGGCCCCCGCGAACGCGAGATCCAGCGTTCCTTGATTGAGAAACACGACCTGCCCTATTCGGTCGTGGCGCCCTTCGATCCGGCGCATCCCCTCCTCGCCTCGGTCGACCCCTATGTGATCGAGACCTCGTCCAAGAAAGGGACCCTCGATACGCTGATCAATGCCGGCGCCTTTCACGACGCCCTCGCCGGGCTCTGTTTCGAGCGCGGGCGGCACGCCTTTGGATCATCCGCGAATATCTCGCTCACCGGCAGCAAGTTCACCGTCACCGACATCGAACCCGAATTGAAGGCCGTGGCCGACATCACCATCGATCACGGTGAATCGAAATACGCCAATCCGGAAGGCGTCTCGAGCACGATCATCGATTTCCGCGACTTCAGCGTTGTCCGGCAAGGCGTCTGCTATGACCGACTGTCGGCGATCTTCCAGGAGGAATTCGGGATCGAGTTGAGGCCCGCGGAACAGTAGTGGCCGCATGAAACATAAAATACTACATATAGACTTTAATATTAATTCTCTATTATTTAAGTAATAATTACTTTGTTTTATTTAGTATAAAATAATTGTTATTTTACGGATTATTTCGTAAAATACATGGAAACATGATGCGGCATGTGATTGTCGCATGAGTAAAGGAATCGGATCGTCATTGCATGGTCATGCGCGTGAAAGATCGCCGCATTGGGCGTATATGCGTCGCCGTGGCCGCGCTTAGCTTGGCCGGGGCGCCGGCCCATGCAATTACGCTGGAGGAAGCGGTGCGCGCCGCCCTCAAGACCAACCCGCAGATCGGCACCGTCATCGAAAACCGCCGTGCCGTCGACCATGAGCTTTCCCAAGCCAGAAGCGGCTTCTTTCCGACCGTGGATTTCTCAACGTCTTCGGGGAAGGAGTACGTCAACAACGCCACGACCCGGGGACGCGAGCTGGACGGCAACGATTCACGCACCACCGGCCTGCCGACGACGGATGTCACGCTCTCGATCCGGCAATTGCTGTTCGATGGTTTCGATGTCCTGAGCCAAGTCGAACGTCAGGAGGCGCGGGTTCGCTCGGCCGCCCGAAGGGTGCGGGAGACGGCCGAATTCATCGGAGTCGACGCCGGCGAGGCTTATCTCGAATCGCTCCGGCAACGGGAATTGATGCGAATTAACGACGAGAACATTCGCGCACATGAGGTGTTCCTCGAATTGATCCGCGCCAAGGTCGCGGGCGGTGCCGCCGGGCGCGCCGAGGAGGAACAGGCCCAGCAACGTGTCGCCGGCGCACGGGATGCGCAGACCCAGGCCGACGGCCTGAAACGCGACGCCGATGTCCGTTTCCGGCGGATCGTCGGCGAGGAACCGATCACCATGGTGCGGCCGACCATGCCCGTGCAGGCCCTGCCGCCGACGATCGAGCGGGCGATCGAGCTCGCCGTCCTGTTCAACCCCACGATCCGCGTCTCGCGCGCCGAGGTGGCGATATCGGAGGCCGAACTCAAGCAGTCCAAGTCCAGTCAATGGCCGCAGCTCAGCTTCGAGGTCAATGCCAATTCGAACCGCAATACCGGCGGCTCACGTGGGCATTCCTCGACCCTCTCCGCCCTTCTCGTGATGAACTACAACTTGTATCGCGGCGGCGCCGACGTCGCCCGGCGGCATGAATTTCTGGCCCGGTTGGCGGAGGCCCGGCAACGCCTGGCACAGAGCCAGCGCGACACCGACGAAAACACCCGCGTCGCCTGGAACGCCTTGGTCAACGCGCGCGAAAGGCTGGTTCAGCTCCGCGCCATCGTCGAAACCAACGTGAAGATCCACGACGACTTCAAGAAACAGTTCGATATCGGCCGCAAGGACCTGCTCGATCTGTTGAACGCGGAGAACGATTACCACCAGGCGCGCAGCAATATGACCTCGCAGGAATTCGTCGAGATGCTGGGCGTCTATCGCATCCTCGGCACGACCGGCCTGCTGCTCACCACGCTGGATGTGGCGCCCGTCGCGGAAGCCTTCATGAACGACGCGGAGAGCAGCCGCTTCGAGTACGAATTACAGCGGTTCGTCGAGCGGACACCCGTCCTCGACACCAAGCCCGAAAAAGAACCGAAAGGTCCGGGCGCGCCGCCTGGAACACCGCCGGCGGCGCCGCTCGGCCCGAGCCCACTGTTGGTACCGCCCACCCAGGGCCAGGATTTGATGTCCCCGGCGGGCCAGGATCTGATGTCGCCGGTCGGCGGCCCGGTTCTCGACCCAAACGCACCCGTCACGCCGATCGCGCCGACGCCGCCCGCGGCCAAGCCGAAAGGGGCCGACAAGAATGCGGGTCCGACCTCGCTATTGCCGCGCCAGGCAAGGCTTGAATCGGCCGGACCGAGAACCGGCGGCGGCAACCATATCGATCGGCCGCGCCTTGGTCCGCGAGCACCACTCGGTTTCGACCAATCGGCGGCGCGCCGGATTCCGCCGCCGGCCGGCGTGGACAACCCCACCGCCCAAACCTCGCAGGATCCGGTATCGAAGGCTTGGTGGTTTGGTCCCACTGCCCCCGTTCCGGCGACAACGCCGGCCAAACCGACGAAGGCGCCGACGCCGCGACGGCCCGCCGCCTGGGGATTCGATTAGCCGCTCAAATTGCCGGAGAAGTGGGCAAACAGGGTGGAACCGCCTATGGTCTCGCTGCTCCAGAATCGTTTCTCATAGGCTCGAATGAATTCAACCTCCCCTCCGAATCCCCGCGCCGGAGCCAATTTTCGGGCGTATTCGTTTCTCACCCTCACATCGCTTTGTTGGGGCGCCAACACGATCTTTGGCCGGCTCGCCGTCGGCGAGATTTCGCCGATGATGCTGGTCAGCCTCCGCTGGCTCGGCGCCTTGACCCTGATGGTGGTCTTTGCCCGGCGGTATGTCCGGCAGGACTGGCCCGTGCTGCGCGCCAACCTGCCCTTCGTCGCGATCATGGGAGCGCTTGGATTCGCGACCTTTAATTCACTGTTCTACGTGGCCGCGCATTCGACGACGGCAGTCAATCTAGGCATCCTCCAAGGGGCGGTTCCGGCCTTTGTCCTGATCGGCCTCTTCGCAGTCTACCGGATCAGGGTCACGGGACTGCAGGCAAGCGGAGTCCTGATCACCATGCTGGGAGTCGCCCTGGTCGCGGCGGCGGGCGATCTTTCCCGCCTCGCGGCACTGGCGATCAATCGGGGCGACTTGCTGATGGTGATCGCGTGCATGCTCTACGCGGGCTATACGGTGGCGTTGCGACGGCGCCCCGCGGTCTCGCCCCTCGGCCTTTTCACCCTGCTGGCGGCGGCCGCGTTCATCACCTCCCTTCCCTATGTCGCCGTGGAGGCGATGCTCGGCCAATTTCAAGCGCCAACGCCGACCGGCTGGGTCATCGTCGTTCTCGTTAGTATGTTTCCGTCCTTCCTGGCACAGGTCTGTTTCATCGAGGGGGTTGGGCTGATCGGACCGGGACGGGCGGGCATTTTCGTCAATCTGGTCCCCGTCTTCGCCGCGATCATGGCGGTCACCTACCTGGGGGAACCGTTCGAGATCTTTCACGCGATCGCTCTCACCCTCGTGCTCGTGGGAATTTGGCTTTCCGAACGTGGCGGGACGGAATGACGACCGGGCAGTTCGTACACTTAGGTTTAATATTGCGGCAAATATTACTTAACTGTTATTTCTTTATTTACTAATTATTATTTTATCGATTTATTCGATATTATTTTGAATCTTCGGTTTAACACTACAAAACACCATCATGAACACTATACATGCGCGGTCGGTTCGACTATCATGTCGCGGATTCTGGATTGGCGTAAGCGGGTCTCGCGCGAGCTGGACAACGTGAGGACATGAGCGAACTGAAGAAGCGCCCCGCGGAGGCAGAGGACCTCCCGGAAGCCGCCGACAAGCCGAGTCTGCTGCACGGTTTCGACGCGCCGGCGGACCCCGAAGCGGGAGCCGGCGCGCGCGACCTGCTCGACCCCGAGAATTTTAAAAGCCAGCCGGCGGAGGGCCGCGGCGAAGGCGACCTGCTGGCGGCTTCGCCGGCCGACCCCGAGCCGGCGAACGAACCGACGAAAACCGAACCCCAACTCGAAGCCGGAACCACGCTCGACGGCATGCCGACGGCGGACGATCCGGTCGCGGCCGTCGACGGGGACGAGATGGAGGACGAGGGAACCTGGTCCGTCGCCGCCAACGCGCGCAGCGTCGACGACCCGCTGCTTGGGTGCTTGACGATCCTTTGCACCCTGCTCGACCGGCCGTTCTCGTCCGACGCATTGACCGCCGGCCTGCCGATGATTGACGGCCAGATGACGCCCGAGCTCTTTGTCCGCGCCTCCGAGCGAGCCGGCATTTCAGCACGCCTTGTCCGCCGGCGGATAAACGGACTCAACCGCATCGGCCTCCCTTGCGTTATGTTGTTGAACGGCAAGCGGGCCTGCGTCCTGACCGACCTGCACAAGGGCGGCATCGCCGAGATCATCCTGCCCGAGATGGGTTCCGGATCGCAGCGCGTCCCGTTGAAGCAGCTGGCGGGAGAATATGCGGGCTATGTGCTTTTCGCGCGGCCCTAATTTCAGTTCGACACCCGCGCGACCGATACCCAGGACCGCGATCCCAAGGGTTGGTTCTGGGGCACCCTGTTCCGGTCCTGGCAGATCTATGCGGAAGTAATTGTCGCCGCGATCATGGTGAACTTCTTCGCGCTCGCGGGCCCACTCTTCATCATGAACGTCTACGACCGGGTCGTGCCCAATTTCGCGGAGGAGACGCTTTGGGTGCTGGCGACCGGCGCCTTCATCGTCTTCGGCTTCGATTTTGCGCTGAAATGGCTGCGCGCCCAGTTGGTCGACAAAGCGGGCAAGATAGCCGACACCCGCATCGCGGCCCGTCTGTTCGAGCAGGTTCTCGGCATGAAGATGGCCGATCGCCCGCCCTCGGCGGGGGCCCTGGCCAGCAATCTCCGGGAATTCGATTCGCTCCGCGACTTCTTCACCTCCTCGACCCTGACCATCCTGGTCGATCTGCCATTCATCTTCATGTTCTGCTTTATCATCTTCCTCGTCGGCGGCAAGGTCGCGGTTGTGCCGTTGACGGCGATTCCAATCGTCATCATCGTCGGCATCTCGATGCAGATCCCGATGCAGCGGATCATGCAGAAGACATCGAAGGAAGGTTCGCAGAAACATGCGATCCTGGTCGAGGCGATCACCGGCATCGAGACCATCAAGGCGACGGCCGCCGAGGGCCGTCTTCAGCGAAATTGGGAAAACTTCAGCAGCCTGACCGCGCAGTCGGGCGCCAGCGCCCAGCGCTGGTCGGCGCTGGCGCTCAATTTTTCGGCCTCGGCGACCCAAGTGGTGACGATCGGCATCGTCGTCTATGGCGTCTATCTCATTCAGGAGGGCGAACTTTCGGTCGGCGGCCTGGTGGCCTCGACCATGATGGCGGGCCGGGCGATGGGCCCGCTGGCCAGCATCGCCGGCATTCTGATGCGCTTCAATCAGGCGCGCGCCTCGCTCAAAGGCCTCGACAATCTGATGAAGACTCCGGTCGAACGGCCGGAAGGCAAGATCTTCGTCCATCGCCCAAATTTCCAAGGGCACATCGAATTTAAGAACGTCACCTTCACCTATCCCAACCAGAAGACGCCGGCGCTCAATGACATCTCGTTCAATCTGGACGCCGGCGAGCGGGTCGGTATCATCGGCCGGATCGGGTCGGGAAAGAGCACGCTCTGGAAGCTCATCATGGGGCTCTACGATCCTGATGACGGCGCCGTCATGATGGACGGGACGGACGTCCGCCAGATCGATCCAGCCGACCTTCGCCGCAATGTTGGCTGCGTGCCGCAGGATGTCTATCTCTTCTTCGGCTCGGTCAAGGACAACATCGCCTTCAGCGCGCCCTTCGCCGACGATGCGATGATCCTCCGCGCCGCGCGCCTTGCGGGCGTCGAGGAATTCGTGAGTAAGAACCCGGCCGGGTACGACATGGAAGTCGGCGAAAGAGGCCAGTCGCTCTCGGGCGGGCAGCGGCAATCGATCGCGGTCGCCCGTGCCTTGCTGCTCGATCCGCCGATCCTGATCATGGACGAACCGACAAGCTCGATGGACAACACCACCGAGGCCCGGTTCAAGGCGCGCATGACACGCATCCTGGAGAACCAGAAGACGCTGATTCTGACGACCCATCGGGGGTCGATGCTGACGCTCGTCGACCGGTTAATCGTGATGGACGGCGGCAAGATCGTCGCCGACGGCCCGAAGGAACAGGTTGTCGATGCCCTCACCAGCGGGCGAATCCAGACCGCGCGCGAACTGGCGTAAGCGAGGCGGCGCGATGGCAACCGGCGGCTGGGACGAGGATATCTACAAGGGCGAAGTGGGCGAGGAGGTCGAGGTCGGCGTCAGTCGTTTCATTCCGCATATCCTGCTTGTCGCAATCCTGTTGTTCTTCTTCGTCTTCGTCACCTGGGCGTATAACGCCAACCTCGACGAGGTAACCCGCGGCGAAGCCAAGATCATCCCGTCCAGCCAAATCCAAAAGGTACAGAACTTGGAAGGCGGCATCATCGCCGCAATCAACATCCGCGAGGGTCAGATCGTCGAGAAGGACCAGATCCTGCTGCGGATCGAGAATGTCGATGCGGCGACCAAGCTCCGGGAGAGCCGGGGCAAGTATCTGAGTCTGCTCGCCACCATCGCGCGCCTGGAGGCGGAATCGCGAATGGCCTCCGAAGTGAATTTTCCGGAAGAGGTCCTGGACGAAGACCCGGAGAGCGCCAATGACGAACTCCGTCTCTTTCAAGCCCGCCGCGAACAGATGAATGGACAGATCAACCTGTTGCGCGATCAAGTGAAGCAGAAGCAGCAGGAACTGGTTGAGCAAGAGAGCCGGGCCAAACAACTGGGCGAAGCCTACCAGCTAAAGAAACAGGAGATCGACCTGCTCGCCCCGTTGGTCCAACAGGGCGTGTCGCCGCGCCTCGATCTCATTCGGGTGCAGCAGCAACTCCAGGATATCAGCATGGAGAAGCAAGGGATCGAGCTCGCGATCCCGCGCACCAAGACCGCCCTCCGGGAAACCCAGCGGCGGGTCGAGGAGAAGATCGCCTCCTTTAAGACCGAGGCGCAGGAGGAGCTCAACCGTCGCAAGGTCGAGGTCAATGCGGTCGCCCAGACCCTGACCGCCGAAGCCGACCGCGTCACCCGCACCGAAGTGCGCTCGCCGGTGCGCGGTACGGTCAACAAACTCCTCATCGGCACCGTCGGCGGCGTCATCCAGCCGGGACAGGATCTGGTCGAGATCGTGCCCCTGGACGACACCCTGATCATCGAGGCCAAGATCCGGCCGTCCGACCGCGCCGCCCTGCGGCCAGGGCTCGCCGCCATCGTCAAGGTCACCGCCTATGATTTCGCCATTCACGGCGGGCTGCCGGCGCAGCTTTTCGACATCAGCGCCGATACCATCATCGACGAGACGGGGGAGAGCTTCTACCGGATTCGGCTTCGCACGGACAAAAACAACCTCGGACCCGACAAGCCGATCATTCCCGGCATGACCGCCTCGGTCGACATCCTGACGGGCCACAAAACGGTTTTCGATTACATAATGAAACCGATCCTGAAGGCGAGGCAGAACGCGCTTCGGGAACGCTGACCGATACCGGATCGGGTGGTATCAGTTGAAGGGCTGCGGCGGGCCGTAATCCCCGATATAGCTGGTATGGGTAACGAGGCCGCGTTCGGGCCCGAGCCAGCGGTGGATCAGGCAGGCCGGCGGTTCGGTAATCCAGCGGCCGCTCGAATCCTCGTCGAAGGTCAACACGAATTGATGTGCCGTCGACGGTCCGGTGATCGTGAGCGCGCCCGCCCAAAGCGTCTGTATGGGCCGATGATCGTGACCGCAGAGCACGCGCTGGATTTGCCCGTGGCGCGCCACCACCTCGCCCAACCGATCGGCGTTGTCGAGACCGATCACATCCAGCCAGGGCACGCCCGATCCCGCCGGCGGGTGATGCAGCATGAGAATGGTCGGTGTCTCGGGCGCCGCCGCGAGCGTCTCGTCGAGCCAATCACATTGGGTGTCTCGAATGATGCCGCCGACCTCGCCCGGGATCAGACTGTCGAGACCAATGATGCGGATCGGATGGGCATCAATGACATAGTCCAGCGTCTCCGCCGCGGCCGGCAGGTAGTCGTGCCCCGGGAAGGCCGCACACATGGCCGCCCGGTCGTCATGATTGCCCGGGATCAGATACACCGGCATCGACAAGCGCGCCGTCAACGTCTCCAGGGCAGCGTATTCCTCGGCCGAGCCGGCATCGACCAGATCGCCGGTCGCAACGACCGCGTCCGGCAAGGGATCGAACGCCAGAATGTGGTCGATCGCGCGCGCCATATGGGCGTGGGTATCGACCTTCTCCTTATAGAGAACGCCTGATGCTTTCACATGCATGTCGGTAATCTGAACCAAGATCATCACGGGCACCCTCTCGCTTCACCCCGACTCCGACTGAACCCAAGGCGGAGCCGAAGGTCAAGTTCTTGTCCAAAGGGACGCACGACCCCAGCCGGAAAATCCGCTTGACGATGCCCGCCTTCTCGGGATGGTTAGCTTCACGAACGACCGAGAAAAGACGGATTCATGACCATCCGATACTGGCGCGAGCAAAAGACGACGGACTTCGAGGGATTTGACCGGGAGAATACGGTCGTGATCCTGCCGCTTGCCGCGATCGAACAGCATGGGCCCCATCTTCCGCTCGATGTGGACATCCGGATCAACGAAGGCCTGTTGGCGGAATCGGCCCGGCGGGCGCCCGAATCGCCCGAGGTTCTGATCCTCCCGACCGAAGCAATCGGCTACAGCGCCGAGCACGGTGCCTTTCCCGGCACCCTCAGCCATCCGCCGGAAAGCCTGATCGCTAAATGGGTGGCGCTTGGCGAGCAGGTCGCCGCACTCGGCTTTCCGCGGCTTCTCCTATTCAACAGTCACGGCGGCAATTCCGATCCGATGCGCATCGTCGCCCGCGAGTTGCGGGTCGCCTGCGGCATGTACGTCGTCGGCGCGAGCTGGTACCGGCTGGCCCGGCTCGACGACCTCTTTGACGCGGCGGAGTTGGAACACGGTATTCACGGCGGCGCCGTCGAAACCTCGGTGTTGCTGCATCTTGCCCCAGAAGCGGTGGACATGTCGAAGGCGGCGAATTTCGTCTCAGCCGCAGCCGCGGCCACCGAAAGACACGTCTCCGCCACCGGTCCCATCCAATTCGGCTGGGCCAGCCAGGATTTGAACCCATCGGGTGCGGTCGGCGATGCGACCAAGGCCACCGAGGCGGCGGGCCGCCGGATCGTCGAGCAAACGGCGGATCGCCTGATCGAGCTTCTGGAAGAGATGGCCGCCTTCGATCTCGGTCGCCTGGCGACCGGCGAGGCGGAATAGGATGACGGCCGCGCTTGGCGCCTTCGTCACTCATTGCGACATCCGGATCGAGGGTGCCGAAACGGGACCGCTCGCCGGCCTGACATTCGCCGCCAAGGACCTCTACGATGTCGCCGGAACGCCGACCGGGTGTGGCAATCCCGACTGGATCGCGACCCATGCGCCGGCCGAGAAAACGGCGCCGGTGATCGAAACCCTGGTCGCCGCCGGTGCCACGCTCGTCGGCAAGACCCTGACCGACGAATTGGCCTACTCCCTCAACGGCGAAAACCATCATTTCGGCACGCCGGTGAACGTCAACGCGCCGGGGCGGATTCCGGGTGGATCGTCGAACGGGTCGGCCGCCGCGGTAGCAGGCGCGTTGGTCGATTTCGCGCTCGGCTCGGATACCGGCGGGTCGGTGCGCATTCCGGCCAGCTTTTGTGGAATATACGGGCTCCGTCCCACCCACGACCGGATTCCGGCCCTTGGCATCCAGGCACTGGCGCCCGGTTTCGACAGCATCGGCTGGTTCGCGCGCGATCCCGAACTGATGGCTCGCGTGGGCCGGGTGATCTTCGACTGGCGGGCGCCGGCGGCGCCGACCCGGGTTCTTTTGCCTGAGAGCCTGTGGAACCTTGCCCCGGCTGCAACTAGGGAGGCGCTCCAGGTACCGCTCCAACGACTCATCGGCTTGGTCGACACATGTGAAGAGATGGATTTCGCCGCCCCGGACATGGCGTGTCGCTACGAGGCCTTCCGGACATTGCAGGGCCGCCAGGTTTGGCGCACCCATGGCGACTGGCTCTCCGCCGCGCCGCGCGATATCGGTCCCGGCATCAAGGAGCGCCTGCAATGGACATCGACCCTGACCGAGGCGGATGAGACGGCGGCGGCGGCCGTCCGGGCGGAGGTGCGGGCCGAACTCGACGCCCTTTTAATGCCCGACACGGTCATCGCGGCACCGGTGGCGCCGGGGCCGGCACCGCTTTGCAATCTCCCGGAGGATGCCATCGAGGATACCCGCCGCCGGATTCTCGCTCTGACCTGTAGCGCCGGTCTCGGCGGTCTGCCGCAACTCAGCTTGCCCCTGGCCCGGGTCGAGGATTGCCCGGTGGCGCTCTCGCTCATGGCCGGACGGGGCGGGGATGAGATGCTGCTTGATCTGGCGTGCCGGCTCGTCGAAAGCGACTAACCCGATCCGTCACGATGGACAGCGGGCGGATCGCACCTAATTCCAAGAGTTGAACCAAGCAGGGGGCCCATTGTCATGATCCACGAACTTCGTACTTATTCGTTCTTGCCGACCGATCTGCCGAAATACCTGAAGATCGCCGAAGAGGTCGGCCGACCGATTCGCGGCAATGATTACGGCGTCAATCTCGGCTACTGGACCAGCGAGTTCGGGCGGCTGAACCAGGTTTGGCATCTCTGGGAATACGCGAGCCTGGACGCGCGGCAGGAATTACGTGTGAAGCTCTCCCAGAACAAGGACTGGACGGGGAAATACGTGGCCGAAATCCGGAATTTGGTGAAGCGCCAGGACATTCGCCTGATGCACCCGCAGATGGATTTCACACCGCCCCAGGGCGAGGGGAATTTTTACGAGTACCGGAATTATCGCGTCGGCGTCGGCCAAGCGCCGGGGTGGATAAAGGCCTTCAAGGAGGGTCTGACGCATCGCGAGAAATACTCGAAGATCTGCGGCCTCTGGCATACCGAGGCGGGCCAGCCGAATGAAATTTCGCACATGTGGAGCTATCCCGACCTCAAGACCCGCGCCGACCTGCGCGCCCAGGTCGCCCAGGACGATGGCTGGAAAGCCTTCCTCAAGGTCGGCGGACCGATGCTCGAGGAAATGAACTCGATCATCTTGCTGCCGACGAACTATTCGCCGTCGAAATAGCGCGTCGCGTTCAAGGCGGCGTTATCGTTTGCCGACGATCGTCCGAATATGCGCGCCGACGTCCGAAAACGCGATGTCGATCGTCGGCAAGAGGTCATGTATCGCGGACCAGTCTTCCGCCTCGGCGGCGCTCCGGAGGTCCTGCAATAAGCCGGTAAGGATCTCCGCGGCCGCCGAGGCGGCGGCACCCTTCGCACTGTGTGCCGCTTCTTGCAATGCCACCGCATCCTCGGCCTCGATCAAATCCCGCAATTCCTTCGGCGTTTTCGCGACGGTCTCCCAAAAGAATTCCAACATTTCATTCAAAAACTCGGGATCGTCGGTACCGAGGAGCCGGGCCAGCTTCACCGTGTTGACGGGAAGGTCACCGACAGCGTCTTCGTCAACCGGCTCGATTACCGTCGACGGAGGCCGTTCGTCGGCGGCGCTACGGGCGTCCGGCATCCATTTAGCGATCATCCGGCCAAGCTGCGCCAATTCGACCGGCTTCGCCAAATAATCATCCATGCCGGCTTCGAGGCAGCGGTCAATCTCGCCCTGCAACGCGTTCGCGGTGATGGCGACGATGGGAACGCGGGCACCCGCCTCTTTCTCCGAAGTACGGATGGCATCGGTCAGTTCGAATCCGTCCAAATTGGGCATATGGCAATCCGTGAGAACCAAGCCATAGCGTCCGGACCGCCACATAGTTAGGGCCTCTTGCCCGTCCTCAGCAAGCTCGGCGGCATAGCCCAACCGGTCGAGATGCAACCGCATGACCCGCTGGTTGATGGCGTTGTCCTCGGCAACAAGGATGAGCTGCCCGCGTTCGACGGCCTCATCGATGGTCGGCGCGCTCCCCTCGGACAGGACGATATGATCGCTGTCGTATTCGACCTCCGGGCTGGCGCGGCCGACGGCCGCCGCGACACCTTCTATGAAGGCCGCGCGGCGCAGGGGTCTGGATTCGACGAAGACCGTATTTTCAATTTCCCTCAACTCGGCGGTCAATCGGGTCGGCGTCAGGACGACAAACCGGATATCGGCCAGGCCTTGGGAACCCTGCACGGAGTTGATTACTTCGATCTGTCTGGCATGCGACCAAGCCGCGCTCAGGACGACGACATCAAAGGACTCGCCTCGACCCTCGGCCTCGGCGAGGAGACCTTCGATTTTGTCGATATCTCCCGTTGCCGTCACTTCGGCGTTCCAATGCGTCAGATAGTTGGGCATCAATCCGCGCATATCCTCGGCCCCAACGGCCAATAATGCGTTGAGCCCGGAGAGGTCGTGACCGTCGCTCTTGACCGTGGATGTGCGATCGAACGGCAGGCCGACCGTCACCGTGAAAGCCGACCCTTCGCCGAGAACGCTTTCCACTTCGATGGTCCCGCCCATCATGTCGATCAGCCGGTTGCAGATCGACAACCCAAGACCGGTTCCGCCGAATTTCCGCGTCGTGGACTCCTCGGCCTGAGTGAAAGCCTTGAAAAGATCGTTTTGGACCTCCTCCGGAATACCGATGCCGCTGTCGACGACTTGAAAGCGCAACGTCGCCATATTCTCGTCGCTGGACGGCATCAGATCGGCCCGCATAAGGACATGCCCTTCCGCGGTGAATTTCACGGCGTTTCCACCGAGATTGAACAGGATTTGGCGGAGGCGGACCTGATCTCCCATAACGGCGTCGGGAATTTTCGGATCGACATAGGTTTCGAGACGCAGACCCTTCGTGTTGGCCGTAGGGGCCAAGGTTTCGCCCACTCCCTCGACGATGTCGCGGATGGAGACCGGAATCGCCTCAATGGCCATCTTGCCGGCCTCGATCTTGGAGAAATCCAATATGTCGTTGATCACCGTCAGCAAAAGAAACGCCGAATCACGGACGGTTCCGATCATCTGGTGCTGATCCTCGTCGAGCCTCGTCTGAGCCAACAAATCAACCATGCCGATGACACCGTTCATCGGCGTGCGAATTTCGTGGCTCATCGTGGCCAGGAAGGCATCCTTGGCCCGGGTCGCGGCCTCGGCATCATCGCGCGCGCGTTCCAATTCCTCGGCCGCCCTTTTCCGTTCGGTGATGTCGTTGAAGATCGCGACAACGCCGCCGTCGTCCGTCCGGGCCCGACGCAGCTCCAGGACATGCCCACCAGGAAGCATGTCCTCGATCCAGGTAATACTTGGATCATCGTAACCCGCGATCCTTTCGCGAATAAGCTCTTCGGGATCGCCCGGTCCGTAGTCGCCGCGTTTCGCTCGAATGGCGATGACGTCGCGAATCGGCGCCTCCTTTTGGATAACCCCGTCGGGGATTTCGTAATATCGCTGGAAGAGGTCGTTGAAGACTTGAAGCTTCAGGTCGCGATCCACCATGAAGATCCCACTCGACATGTTGTCGAGCGCGGCACGGAGCCGCCTGTCGGTTTCCGCCAGCTCTTGCTCCAGTTGCTTGCGTGCGTCGATGTTTTGCGAAATCACCAACACCGCGTCGTGATCCTGATAGCGGAACATTTTCGCGGAGAGAAGCGCCCAGGTGGTCCCGCCCGCCGCATTCGAAATCTCTACTTCGTACTCTTCGACACGGTCCTCGCGCTTGAGGCGTTCGACCAGTTCGATCCGCTGCCTCGGGTCCTTGTATTCATCAAGAATCGATCTCCCGGTCTCGCTTGAATCATAGCCAAAGGCATCGGTGGCGTGCTGGTTGACGGAGCTCACCTCATCAGTGACAGTCGATTCGACCGCATGCTGCGCCGGATCGGACTGATCGAGCCCAAACAAAGGGGCATTCTGAACCTCAAGATCCGCGATCCGGGCGGTAATCTTCTTAAAGGTCACGCTATTTCATCCGATCCGACGTCGCTTCCTTATACCCGCATGGCGGCGGCGGCCTTGGAAGGTGAAAGTGGCCTGGATGTGCAGGGCTATCGGGACTACCGGGGCGTGCAGGTTTTAGGCGCATGGCTCTGGGACGACCGCCTGAAGATCGGCCTTGCAACGGAGATCGATGTCGTCGAGGCAATGAGTTCCTACGCCAACTCGCGGACGACCATCGCGTTTCTGCTGGGCGGCGCAATTCTTTTGGGGCTTGGTTTGACGGGGCTGTCGCTGTGGATGGGGCAGAGCGCCACCGCTGCCCTGACGAAAGCACGCGACAATCTGGAATTTCGGGTCGTCGAGAGGACCCATGAACTCCAAAACAGCGAGACCCGCATCCGCACGATCATCGAAAATGCGACCGACGGCGTCATCGTGATCGGTTCGAACGGGATTGTCCAAAGCTTCAGCCCCGCCGCCGAGGAAATATTCCACTATTCGGCCGCCGAGGTGATCGGTCAAAACGTCAAGATGCTGATGCCGGACCCCATGTCCAGCGAACACGATGGGTATATGAAGCGCTACCTCGAAGGTGGCGACGCTGGGGTCGTTGGAACCACCCGCGAGGTCACGGGCCGTCGCAAGGATGGAACGACTTTTCCTTTGGATATCTCGGTCGGGGAAGCGGACCTGGATGACGAGCGGATTTTTGCGGGCATGGTTCGGGATATAACGGAGCGAAAACGGGCCGAGGTCGAGCTCGTTGCGGCCCACGACGAGGCGCAAGCTGCGACCGAGGCCAAGGGCGCCTTCCTGGCGACCATGAGTCATGAAATCCGCACGCCGATGACCGGCGTCATCGGTATGGTCGATATGCTGGTGCACACGAAACTCGACGACGACCAGCGACAGATGACTCGCACCGTCCGGGATTCCGCTTACGCGCTCTTGACGATCATCAACGACATTCTGGATTTCTCGAAAATCGAGGCCGGAAAACTCGAACTGGAGGCCATCCCGTTTTCGATCCGTGACGCCATCGAAGGAGTGTCCGAAACCCTTGGGCCAAACGCGGCCAACAAGGGAATTCGTATCAACATCCACGTTGATCCGGATATTCCCAACGCCGTCTTGGGCGACCAAGTGCGAATTCGCCAAATCCTGTTCAACATCGGCGGAAATGCGGTCAAGTTCACAGAGGAGGGCCGGGTTTCAATTCGCGCCCGCCTGGTACCGGACGAGGATGAGAAAAGGGTGACGGTGCGTTTCGAGATCATCGATTCCGGTATTGGTATCTCGAAGGAGGCGCAGGCCGATCTGTTCACCGAGTTTTCACAAGCCGAAAGTTCCACGACGCGCCGTTTCGGGGGCACGGGACTTGGACTATCCATCTGTCTGCGGCTGACGGAAATGATGGACGGAAAGATCGAGGTGGAGAGTGAGCTTGGTGAAGGGTCGACCTTTATCGTCGCGCTGTCCTTCCCCATCGCAGAGGATCACACGATAAAGAGCGATGGCCAGGATTTGGCCGGCCTGAACGTCTTGTTCGTCGGTGACGATGCCGAACAGCGTGAACTGGATGCCGAATACCTGCGCCATTGCGGGGCCGACGTCACCACCGTTGGAGAGATTGACGAAACGAAGACCATGGCGCTTGCCGCAGTCAGTCTGCGGAAACCCTTCGACAGCGTCGTTCTCGGTTCCGCATGGCCGCTGGAATCTCGGGCGGCGCATATCCAAGCGATGCAGAATGAAGCCGACCTCGCCAGTACCCGATTCGTCCTGATGACGGAGACGCGGACCAAGACGGATCGCGTGGAAATCGCCAATACCGTTTATGTCGAATCCGACCCGTTGCGACGTGCGCCCTTCATCCATGCCGTGGCCGTTTCGGCCGGACGGGCGAGCCCCGATATTTCGTACGATGAAAATGAGATCGTCGTCGAAGCGGCCAAGGCACCCACCATCGAAGAAGCCGAAGCGGCGGGGACCTTGATCCTTGTCGCCGAGGACAATCTCACGAACCAAAACGTCATTCGCCGACAGCTTAACCTGCTTGGATACGCCACGGATATGACCAGCGACGGCAAACAGGCTTTAGAAGCATTAGAGTCCAAACGCTACGCGGTTCTGCTCACTGATTGTCATATGCCGGAAATGGACGGCTTCGAGCTGGCGCGGACGATACGAAATTCCGAGCGCGACAGCGATCGCCACCTGCCGATCATCGCCATTACCGCCAGCGTGTTGGCGGCGGAGATCGACCGGTGCTTCGAAGCGGGAATGGATGACAGCCTACCCAAGCCGCTCGAAATGCCGAAACTCAAAGCGGCATTAAATAAATGGATGCCGGTCTCGCCCGCCAAGGATGTAGATGCTGCACCGCTCGCGGTAGCCGCGGCACCACAATTTGCCGAAGGCGACACCGCGACGGTTGACCCCTCGGCCCTTCAATCCATCTTCGGCGATGATCCCGATACGATCCGCGAAATTATGCGAGAATTCATCGAACCTTCGCGGAATATCGTCGAGGAAATCGAATCCGCGTTAGCCGGCCGCGCGGCTGCGGATATCGGTGCCGGAGCGCACAAGCTTAAATCCGCGGCCCGCTCGATCGGCGCCAATGAGCTGGCGGATCTATGCCAGGATCTGGAAACTGCCGGCAAGACGGAGGATTGGGAAGCGATCGACATTTCCGCTCCACGCCTCCCCGACATTATGCAGGAAGTCGTCAAATACATAGAGGCGCTGTGATTTTTGCTACGCCTCGATCGTGACCTCGACGTCGCCTATGCCGTCGATTGCGTAGACGACTTGATCGCCGGGCTCGGGATGGCGGGTGGCAAAGGTGGAGCCGGTGATGATGGTCATGCCGGGCGTCATCGGCCAGCCGCGCTCGGTGGCGAGATTGGCCAGCCAGGCGAGCGATTCCATCGGGTTGCCCATCGCCGCCCCGGTAACCCCTTCCTCCGCAACCTCGCCGTTCCAGATCATCCTGACGGGAGTCGTGACGAGATCGAGGCCTTGCCAGTCCGCGACGGGCGGGCCGACCACCACGCCCCCGCACCAGACGTTGTCGCTGATCATCGACATGGCGTCGAGCGTGGCATAGTCGGCGCGCCGATCGTCAATCAGTTCGAAGGCGGGCAGGCAGACATCGACATAATCGCGCGCGGTCTCGGCCGTATAGGGGGCCGCGCCCGCGGTCATTTCCCGCCCCAGTCGGACCGCGAGCTCGAATTCGAGCGCCAGGCGCCCGTACCCGCCGAGCGAGAGGCGCGCCGGCGAAGGGTGGATGGTTTCGGCGAAGACGAAGCCGCCGCACGGCTTATCGACCCCGCAAAGCTCCTGGATCGGTTTCGAGGTGAGCGCGATCTTATAGCCGCCGACGGGCCCGCGGCCGCCTTCGATCCAGAGATCGCGCAACGCCTCCGCCGCGAGATAGGCATCGTCCATCGTCTCCGGCATCAAATCGGGCGGTAAGGGTGTAAAGGCAACGCGATCGCGATGCTCGGCGAATTGCCGCGCCGCGATTTTTTCGATCTTCGCTTGATCGGCCATGTCGATCACTCCAACTCGGGCGCCTTGTCGGTACAGCCGGTCTCCTGTTCATAGGCCCGTGCCACACGGAACAAGGTCTTTTCGTCGAAAGCACGCCCAACGAGCTGAAACCCGGTCGGCAGCCCGTTGGAGGTAAAGCCCGACGGCACGCCAAGCGCCGGCAGTCCGAGAAAATTGAACGGCCGGGTACAACGGCCGAAGCGCGCGATGAAATCGAGAAAGCCCTGATTGGCGCTGACATCGGATTCGGCGATCGTCGGCACCGCCATCCCGACCGAAGGCGCATGCAGCACGTCGGCGACGTCGAACACGCTCTCGACGAATTTCGCCAGCAGGGCGCCCCGCAAGTTTCGCGCCTCGATATAGCGGGTCGCCGGATAGTAGAGGCCCTGCATCAAGCGGTTCCGTGTTTGGACGCCATAGTCCTCAAACCGCTCGCGCAGCCAATTGCCGTGGAAGGTCGCTGCCTCGACGCGCGACAGCACCTCGCCGAGGGCGAACCCGCTTTCGATCTCGGGCACCTCGACCTCGACGATCTCGGCTCCGAGCGCCTGGTATACCGCGAGGCTCGCTTCCATGCTGGCCCGCACGTCGTCGTCGATTTCGTCGTAGAAGTGATTGGTCGGGACACCGATGCGGAGCCCCTTCACGCCGTCCTCGATCCCATCGAGATAGTCGAGGACCGGCTCCAGGCCGGTCGTGGGATCGTTCGGATCATGCCCGGCGATCGCCTGGGTGACGATTGCGCAATCCTCGACCGTCCGGCACAGCGGGCCGACGTGATCGAGACTGAAGGAAAGCGGCATGGCGCCATAGCGGCTGACCCGTCCATAGGTCGCCTTCATGCCGACGAGGCCGCAGCAATAGGCCGGAATACGGATCGAGCCGCCGGTATCGGAGCCGAGCGCCCCATAGACCAGTCGTCCCGCCACGGCGGACCCCGACCCGCTCGACGATCCCCCGGTGATATGATCCGTGTTCCACGGGTTCCGCGGCGTGCCGACGACCTCGTTATGTCCGGTCGGCCCGGTCGCGAACTCGACCATGTTCAGTCGCGCGATATCGAGGGCGCCGGCCGCATCCAAGCGTTCAAGCGCTGTTGAGGTAACCTCGGGTACGAAATCCGCGCGAATTCGAGAGCCGCAGCCGCTGACCCGTCCGGCCCGGTAGTACATGTCCTTGTGGGCCAGTGGCACCCCGTGGAGCGGCCCGGTCGGGCCATTCTTCGCCAAGGCGTCGTCGGCGCGGCGCGCCTGTGCCAAGGCGTCGTCCGGATCGACCGCGGCGATGCAGTTCAACTTGTCGCCGTACCGGTCGATCCGCGCCAGGCTGGCCTCGGTGACCTCGACGGCGGAGAGCTCCTTCGCGGCGATTCGGCGCGCGGTCTCGGCAAGGCTCAGTTGCGCGATGTCGTCCCCGCTCATTTCGGATTCTCCTTCGCCACACCCTCCAGCAGTGCTTCGAAATTCGACGGCTCCGCCTCGAATGGGAGATCCGCCGCCGCGGCCCGCACCTGGCCCTCATGCATGCGAACCCGGCGGAGGACGGTTTCCTCCGCGCCGGCGTCGGGCCGCAAATGTTGAAACCGTTTTAGCCAGTCGCCGAGCGACGCGTCTTCATCACTCATCGTTCAGCCCTCCAAATCCGGCGCCTTTTCGGGCCAGCCGGTCTCGCGTTCATAAGCCCGCCCGGCGCGGAACAGCGTCTTCTCGTCGAATGGCCGCCCGACGAGCTGGAACCCGCAGGGTAGACCGTTCTCGGTGAACCCGCAGGGCACCGAAAGGCCCGGCAATCCGAGATAATTGATCGGCCGCGTCGCATGGGTCATCGAGCGGAGCTTGTCCATGAAACCGGGTGCGGCGCCGACATCGGTCTCGTCGATCCGGGGGATCGGAAAGGGGATGACCGGCGCGTGCAGCATATCGGCCTTCTCGAAGACGGCCTCCGAGAATTCGGCCAGGACCTTCTCCCGTAGGTTCAGCGCCTCCAGGTAGCGCGAGCCCGAATAGTAGAGCCCCGGCAGAAGACGGCTATATGTTTGGGCACCATAATCCGCCGAACGTTCGTGCAGCCATTTACTGTGATATGTCGCCGCCTCGACCGAGATCAGGACGTTGACCATCTTGTTCGCGAGATCGAGGCCGGGAAGCTCGACCGGCACGATTTCGGCGCCCAGCTCGCGGTAGACGGCAACGCTGTCGTCGATCAGGGTACGGACTTCGTCCTTCAGAACGTCATAGAAAAAATTCTCAGGCACCGCGATCCGCAGGCCCTTCACACCGTCCTCAAGACCATCAAGGTAGTCCGGAACCGGGCGGCGGCTCGTCGTCGGGTCCTTCGGGTCGTGGCCGGCGATGACGCCGAACACCATGGCGCAATCCTCGACCGTCCGGCATAGGGGACCGACATGATCGAGGCTAAAGGAGAGTGGCATCGCGCCATAACGGCTGACCCGCCCATACGTTCCCTTCATGCCGACGAGACCGCAGCAATGGGACGGCAGACGGATCGACCCGCCGGTGTCGGAGCCGAGCGCGCCATATACCAATCGCCCCGCGACCGATGCCCCTGACCCGCTCGACGAGCCACCGGTGAAGTGATCCCGATTCCAAGGGTTGCGGGGGGTGCCGACGACCTCGTTATGGCCGGTCGGTCCGAAAGCGAATTCGACCATGTTCAAGCGCGCGATATCGAGGGCGCCCGCCGCATCCAGCCGCTCCAGCGCCGTCGAGGTCACGTCCGGCACGAAATCGGCGCGGATATTGGACCCGCAAGCGCTCGTCCGACCGGCGCGGTAATACATGTCCTTGTGGGCCAGCGGCACGCCATGAAGGGGCCCAGCAGCACCGTTGCTTGCCAACGCCTCATCCGCGCGGGTCGCCTGGGCGAGGGCGTTTTCCCGATCCAGCCCGGCGATCGAATGAAGCTTCTCGCCGTACCGATCGATCCGATCAAGCGCCGCCTCCGTCACCTCCCGCGAGGAAAGGTCGCGAACCCTAATTTTTCTGGCCACATCGCCCAACGTCAAATGCGCAATTTCGTCGGCGCTCATGACGGCGTTACCTTGTCGGCCAAGCGTTCCAGAAGCCGCGTGTAGCCGGCCGGCTCGGCCTCGAAAGGAAGCGTCTTCGCCGCCTCGCGGCCGGCCGCATCGACCCTGGCCACCGCGTTCAGCATATCGTCGGACAATCCGTTCTCCGGCGAAAGATTCTGAAGTTGCGCCGCCCAGCTTCTCAGCCGGTCGGCGTCGCTCACATCATTCGTCATGATACTCCCCGCTGATCGCGATCACGTCCGTTACCAGGTCTGGCCGCTTAGTATTAATTCCTCGATTTCCGATATAGGGCTTGGCCGGGCCATTAAGTAGCCCTGGCCGTACTGACAGCCATACTTGGCGAGAAGATCGTACTCCTCGCGACCCTCGATTCCCTCGGCGACGATATCGAGGTCCAAATCCTGTGCCATGCGGATGATCGCATTGACGATTCGCCGGCTGGTCTGATCCTCCATCATATTGACGACGAAGGAGCGGTCGATCTTCAGTGTATCGAGCGGAAATCTGTGAAGATAACTCAAGCTCGAATAGTCGGTCCCGAAATCGTCGATCGCCAGGGAAACCCCGGTTTCCTTCAAGCGGGCAAGAGCTTTTGCCGCATGCTCGGGATCGCGGACCATGAGACTTTCCGTGATCTCGAGCTTGACCCCGGCGGGATCGACATCGGAGGCATCGATGATCCCGCCCAGGAGATCGATCTCCTCGAGATCGAACAACTGCCGCCCCGAAACGTTGATGCTGACAAACGGCAACGGGGCGTCCGGATGGGTCTTCGCATAGGCGTCGGACAATCTTTTCTGTCCACGCAAACCGTCCTCCAACGCCCAGCGCCCGAGTTCGATGATCATGCCTGTTTCCTCGGCAAGCGGAATGAACTCGCCCGGCGACACGAATCCGCGCTCCGGATGGTTCCACCGCATCAGAGCCTCGTACCCACCGATGTGACCGTCTTCCAACGAAATGATCGGTTGATAGTAGAGTTCCAGTTCCGGGACCTCGAGGGCGCGGCGCATTTCCTGCTCGACCTGGATCCGACGGAGTGCCAACTCGCGAACTTCCTCGAAAGCGCGCTGGCGGCTTTCACTGACTTCCCTCGGCAGGATTTTTTGATTGCTGAGCCAACGCGGCACGTCGCGCAGGCGGTCGACGATCATCTTCAGCATCAGACGCATGATCGGGTCGGCCGCCTCGATGGGCCTCATCAGACGGTCGCGCTTGAGGACGAGGAGTTCGGTGTCCTCGACCGCCATCGCGGTCGCCGAACGCACCGAATCGTCGATCAACGCCATTTCGCCGAAGATCTCGCCGGGACCCAGATTGGCGATGATCGTTTTCTCGCCATCGATGTCGAGCGAAATTTCGACATCGCCGCTTTCGACGATATAGGCATCGTCGCCTTCATCGCCTTGCCGGAAAATTACCGTTCCCGACCCGAGATCCCGCGAAAATATCTGTTCCGGCATCGAGTCCCCTCCTAATTGGCCATTATAGGACCAATTGGTTCGGACGCATCGTCAATTCGACGCAAGATCGATGCCGCCTATTTTTCACCGATCGTCAAGCAACCCATTCGCTGACCGGTGCCTTGGCCTCATGCAGCGGTTGGGCGAGAATATCGACCAATGTCGGCTCGCCCGCCTCGAAGGCGGCCTTGAGGGCCGGACCCAGTTCCTCGGGATCCTTCACCGTCCAAGCCTTGATCCCGAAGGCCTCGGCGATGGCGGCATGATCGCTTCGCGTGAAATCAACCGAGAAATAACGTCCGTCATAGCCGCTTCGCTGACCCGCCTTGATCCATCCGAAGACGCTGTTCGAGATGACGATGAGAGTGACCGGCAATTTCAGGCGGCGAATGGTCTCCAATTCACCGGCGGCCATGCCGAAACTACCGTCGCCCATCACGGCGACGCATTTCACGCCCGGCCGGCCATAAGACGCGCCAACGACAGCCGGGAGGGCGTAGCCGAGCGCCCCATGCGCCCGGTTCGAGATCATGGTCCGGCCGATTTCCCGGATTTCGAAATAAGCCGAGAAATAGGGGCAGGGTGTCCCCGGGTCGACCACAACGACGGCATCGGAGGATAATGCCCGTTGAACTTCCTCGACGATCCGCTCGGGCCGGATCGGCAACTCCTTCGAATTGGCGAGGGTCTTGAATTCCGCGTATTTATCCTTCCGCGCCCGGGTCACGATATCATTGGCATCGCCGACCTCGCGCGGGCCGACCGCTTCGACGAGGGCCGAGAGCGAAAGTTTCGCATCGCCCACGATCGCGGCGTCGGGCCGATAATTCGCCCCCATCACCTCCGGGTCGATATCGACATGGACAATCTTGACCGAGCCCGGTGCGGGATGACGCCAACGCTCGGTCGTGACCGAACCGGCGCGACAACCGACGAAAATCACCAGATCAGCCGCATCGACCGCGCGACGCGTCGGCGGCGTGCCGCCATTGCTGCCGACTACGCCGAGGGAGAGCAAATGATCGTCGGGAATGCTTCCCTGGCCGCTGACCGTGGTCGCTACGGGCGCGTCGATCTTTCGGGCCAGCGCTTCCAATTCGCGTTCCGCATTGGCGATGACCACGCCACCGCCGCAAATGAGGAGCGGTTGGTCGGCCTCGGCGATCAACGCCGCCGCGGCCTCGACAGCCTCCGGGTCCGGGCCGACGCGGGAGGCCGGATAACGCCCGTATTCCGGCTCGCCCCACAAATCGGATTCGTCGACCGGCTGGCTTTGCACGTCGAAGGGTAGGCCAAGATGCGCGGCACCTGGTCGGCCGGTCGTCATCTCCTTAAAGGCATGGCGGACCGCGCGCGGCAGGTCCTCGGCCCGGTCGATCACTTGGGTCGATTTGGTCAACGGACGGAATAGCCCTTCCTGGTCGAGTTCGGTCAGGGTATAGCGCCCGCGGCCCGAGACCGAGATATCGGAGGTAATCGCGAGAACCGGCACCGAGGACTCGTTCGCCTCGACCACCCCCGGCACGATATAGGTGGCGCCGCCGCCCGACGGCCCCTCGCAGACCCCGACACGACCCGAGACCCTGGCATAGGCATCCGCCATATAGCCCGCGTGACGCTCGTCGCGGGTCAGCACATGTGTCATCTCGCCGCCGGTGCGGTAGAGGGCATCGTAGAAGGGCAAGCTGGTATCGCCGCAAAGGCCGAAAATCACGTTCACGCCGTGCAATTTCAGCATGCGGACCAAGGCCTCGCCGCCGGTCACCTGGTTCGTCGCCACGGGTTATCCCTTTTCGTTTCCGCCTCGGTGATGCCATGCTTTGCGGCCGCGCGCAATCGTCTTGCCCGGCCGAATTTTGAATTCCCGTCGTCCCTCCAAGCCCTATATGGATATACGAAGCGCCGGCTTCCGAACGGTAACGAGGTGCAACCAGCCAAAGGCTCGATCCGATGACCAAACCAAGCCTCGCCGACGCCCTTTTCGACCCGCGCGGCGTCGCCCTCGTTGGCGCCGGCGACACCCCCGGCAAGAACAATTCACGCGTCTACGAATACCTTCGCAAGCACGGCTACGAGGGCGAAATCTATCCGGTTAACCCCCGGCGCGACGAACTATATGGCGGCCGCTGCTACCACAGCGTCGCCGAGATCGAGGGACCGGTCGACCATGTGCTAATCATGACGCCGCCCCGAACCGTGCCCGGTATCATCCGCGATTGCGGCAAGGCCGGGGCCTCGGTCGCCTGCGTCTTCACCGCCAATTTCGCGGAAGTGGGAACCGAAGGCCGAGCCCTTCAGGACGAAGTGGTCGCGGCCGCGCGCGAGAACGACGTTCGCGTGATCGGCCCCAACTGTATCGGGATCATCGGGGTGACGCCGTCACTGGCCCTGACCGCGAATACGGTCATGGCGTTGCCCGAATTGCCGAAGGGCGGCCTTGGCGTTATCTCGCAATCGGGCAGCCTGCTCGGAACCTTCATCTCACGCGGGGAATCCAGAGGGATCGGCTTCTCGAAACTGGTCTCCATCGGCAATGAATGCGATCTGACCGTCGCCGAGGTGGCGAATGTGATGGTCGACGACCCGGCGACCGAAGCCATTTTGCTTTTCCTCGAGACGATCCGCGATGCGCCGGCCCTGGCCGCCACGGCCCGCCGGGCTTTCGACAAGGGCAAGCCGATCCTTACCTACAAGCTCGGCCGGTCGGAGGCCGCGAACGCGGTCGCCGCCTCGCATACGGGTTCGATCACCGGCACCGACGAGGCGGTCGATGCCTTCTTCCGGCGTCACGGAATCATCCGCGTCGACCATTTCGAAACCCTCTATGAGGCGCCGCCGCTTTTCATCGGCCAAAGACCTCGCCCGGAAAGCGCGGCCTCGGTCATGACGACGACCGGCGGCGGCGGCGCCATGGTCGTCGACAACCTGAGCCGCCTCGGCATCGAATGCCTGCCGCTGGGTGAGGCGGCCATGGCGCGGCTGGATACGAAACACGGCTTTCGGCCCCAGAACGGCCCCCTGGTCGACGTCACCTTCGGGAACGCCAATCCGGAGGCGATCGGCGCATTGATGGATGAATTGATCGAAACGCGAGAAAGTGCGGCCATGGTCTTCGCGGTCGGTTCCTCGGCGCGGTCCAATCCTGACCTCACCATCCGTCCGCTGATCGAACGCAAGGACAAGGGCAAGCCGCTGGCGGCCTTTCTCGTCCCCGAGGGAGAGGCTGCATTTAGGCTGCTCGCCAAAGCAGGCATCGCCGGGTTTCGGACCCCCGAGGCCTGCGCCGACGCAGTGCGAGCCTTCCTGGCGTGGCGCGTCCCGATGGACCCGCCCGACATCCCGGCGCCCGACGACGCGGTCGCGGCCGCGCTGTCCGCCGGCGAGGGACGAATTCTCGATGAACACCGTTCACGAGCCGTCTTCGAGGCGCTCGGTATTCCACAGGCGGATATCCGCTTCGTCGAGGATCCGACCGCAGCGGCCGAGGCGGCAAGCGAGATCGGCTATCCGGTGGCGGTCAAAGTCGTATCCACGGACTTGCCTCACAAGACGGATGCGGGCGGGGTGGTGCTCGGTGTCGAGGATGCGGTCGGCATTGCCTCCGCGACCGAATCGATTCGCCGCCGCCTTGCCGTCGGCAACCCCGGCATCGAAATCGAAGGCTTCCTCGTGCAACGCATGGAGACCGGTCTGGCCGAGGTCCTGCTCGGTTATCGGGTCGACCCGTTGGTGGGGCCGACCGTGGTCCTCGGGCTTGGCGGCATCCTGGCGGAAGTCTATAAGGAGGCAACCCTGCGCCTGGCGCCGGTCGACCTGAAAGAGGCCCACCGGATGATCGAAGAGGTCCCCGGCCTCGCCACCATCCGCGGTTATCGCAGCATGCCGAGGGGCAATCTCGAAGCACTCGCGGCGGCGATCGTTCAGATGTCGAAACTGGCATTGGTCGAGGGTTCGCCCGTCGAGGAGGCCGAAATCAACCCCCTCATGGTCGCGCGCGACGGCGTCGTCGGTGTCGACGGATTGATCGTACTCGGTGCATGAGAAGGAGATAACGCTATGAAACTATATGATTCCGTGGGTCCCAACCCGGCCATGGTCCGCATGTTCATTGCCGAAAAAGGTGTCGACGTTGACGACGAGACCATCGATATCCGCGGCGGCGTGAACCGCGAGGCGGACTACCTCAAGATCAATCCGCGCGGCACATGTCCCGCTCTCGTATTGGAGGACGGCAGTATCCTCTCGGAGATCACCGCGATCTGCGAATACCTTGAGGATACCCACCCCGACCCGGTCATGATCGGCAAGACGCCGGCGGAGAAAGCCGAGACCCGGATGTGGACCCGGCGGATCGATCTCGGGATTTGCGAACCGATGGCGAACGGATTCCGCTTCGGCGAGGGCTTGGCGATGTTCGAGAATCGCATCCGTTGCATTCCCGAGGCCTCGGACGGCCTGAAGGCGATCGCCCGCGACAATCTCACCTGGCTCGACGGCGAGATGGCGGGAAAATCCTACATTGCCGGCGAGCGCTTTACCCTCGCCGATGTCTTGCTATTCAGTTTCCTCTCTTTCGCGAAACAGATTGGCCAGGAACTCGATTCGGCGAATGCCAACCTCACGGCCTGGTTCGACCGGGTCGGCGAGCGCCCGAGCGCCGGCGCCTGAGGAAACAGCGAAATGGAGACTGGATCGACGCCGGCCCGCGACGCCTTGCCTTTCCGGCCGATGCTGCGGGGGTTAAGACGGCGCTGTCCTCATTGCGGCGGCGCACCACTCTTCAGGGGATATCTGAAAGCGGTCCGAAACTGTGTTCAATGCGACACCCGGTTCGGCCACATCCGTACCGACGATATCGCGCCCTATTTCACAATCCTGATCGTCGGACACATCATGGCGCCGCTGTTGCTATTCACCGAGCAGACATTTCATCCGCCGATCTGGATTCATTGGGCGATCTGGCCAACCTTGGTCCTGACTCTGACGTTCCTGGGCCTGCCGCGGATCAAGGGCGCGATCATCGCGCTGATGTGGCATCTGGGTCTCAGAGGAGACGAGACTCAGTAGACTCCAGAGAGATAGAAGAGAGGGAAGTTCTCACCAGGCCCGCGCCATCGCCTCGGCGATCGCGATCTGGTCGGTCGACATATTGACCGCGAGTTCCTGTCGCTTCGCGGAGGCTTTCGAACGCAGGTCCTGGCGCGGCTGATTGCTCATCAGAACGGTATACCAGCGATAGGCCTGGACCGGATCCTTCCGCGCGCCGTCGCCTTTCTCGTACATCTGTGCCAGTTGGAGCATACAGATGAACCCGGCGCGCGATTTCGCAAACTGAGCCCCCATATAATAAGCATCATGGGCGGCGCGAATCTTGCCGCGCTTTTTCATCAACCCGGCATAGAAGAAACAGGCCGTGTCGTCGTTCTTGGTCACGCAAAGTATAAAAAGAGCTCTCGGACCGAGCTTGGTATAGCGACCGTACTTGCTTTGCGCCATCACAGCGGCGCTCGCCGCGACAAGCATGGTCAGCGCGGCAACCCAAGTGACGAATCTATGACCTTCGATCTTCATGACTGAAATTGGAATCTCACCCAAAATTCAGATCAACACAACCTTCGGCGGTTCACACCGCCGTGACAGCACCAACGTTTCTCCACCAACATCTATAATGGCCGGTGAATCGTTACAACAATTACCATTTCGAAACGAAATTCGGCCCCGAAGCGTCAATAGATCCAGGTGTTTTCGTTCTTGTAGCGCCCCTCGAAATCGGAAATTTCGCTGTCATACTCAAGCGTCACGCTTATATCATCGAGCCCCTTCAGCATCCGAAGCTTGTCGAAAGCACCCAATTCGAACCCGTACACCGTCCCGTCGGGGCCGGTCACTTCCTGACGTTCGAGATCGACCGAGATTCGGGCACCCGGAACGGTTTGGAGCTGTCCCCGCAGCGCGGCGCAATCATCGATAGAGAGGCGCACCGGCAACACTCCGTTCTTCATGCAGTTGTTGAAGTGAATATCCGCAATCGATGGCGCGATGACGGCGCGGAAGCCGTTCGCGACGAGCGCGGTGACGGCGTTCTCGCGCGAGGAGCCGCAGCCCCAATTGACGTCCGCGACGACAATCTTCGCGTCGCTAAAAGGGGCCTTGTTGTAAATGAAATCCTTTTCCGTCCCGTCGGCCTCGAAACGGAGGTCGTGGAACAAGAATTTCGGATAATCCGGATCGTTCTTGCCGCGCCGGAGAAACCGCGCCGGGATGATCTGGTCGGTATCGCAATTCGCGATCTCGATCGGCAAGCCGATCGCCTCGAAGGTGGTGAAGGGTTCCATGGGTTCAGCCCTTTCCATCCATCAATTTTCGAACATCAGCAAAAGTACCGGTGACCGCGGCCGCGGCCGCCATCGCGGGGCTCACGAGATGGGTACGGCTGCCGAGCCCCTGGCGGCCCCGGAAATTCCGATTGCTGGTCGAGGCCGACCGTTCGCCGGGCGCCAGCGTATCGCCGTTCATGCCGACACACATCGAACAGCCAGGCTGGCGCCACTCCATGCCCGCTTCGGTGAAGATCTTGTCGAGACCTTCCGCCTCGGCCTGCTGTTTGACCAGGCCCGATCCGGGCACGACGAGGGTTTGAATGACGGCCTTCCGTCCCTTGGCGACCGCCGCAGCGGCGCGCATATCCTCGATCCGGCTGTTGGTGCAGGCACCGATGAAAACCTTGTCGATGGCAATTTCGGTAATCGCCTGGCCGGGCTTCAGATCCATGTAATCCAGAGAAGCCTCCATATCGGCTCGCCGGATAGGATCGCTTTCAGCGCTAGGATCCGGAATGGCCGTATTGACGGGAACCGCGTATTGCGGGCTGTTGCCCCAGGTCACCATGGGCGCGATTCCGCCTCCGTCGATCGAGACCTCGGTGTCGTAAACCGCATCCTCGTCCGAGGGCAGCCCCTGCCAATAAGTAACCGCCTTGTCCCATTCCCCGTCCTTGGGTGCGTAGGGGCGGCCCTCGACATATTCGATCGTCGTCTCGTCGGGCACGATGATGCCGGATCTAGCACCGGCCTCGATGGTCATATTGCAAACCGTCATGCGGCCTTCCATCGACATCGACCGGATCGCGGCGCCGGCATATTCGATCGCGTGCCCGGTGCCGCCAGCGGCACTGATATGCTCGATGACGGCGAGGATCACGTCCTTGCCGCCGACCCCGAAGCCGAGCTTGCCGTCGATGGAGATGCGCATAAGCTTCGGCTGCTGCTGCCATAGCGTCTGCGTCGCCAGCACGTGCTGCACCTCCGAAGAACCGATGCCAAACGAGATGCAGCCAAGCGCGCCATGGGTCGAGGTGTGGGAATCCCCGCAGACCAGCGTGATACCCGGCAGCGTCAGCCCCTGTTCGGGACCCACCACATGAACGATTCCGTGGCGTGGATCGGTCATGTCGAAATGGGTGATGCCGAAATCTTTGGCATGCCTTTCCAACTCGACGACGGTTGTCCGCATCTCGCCCTCGGGAATGTCGTCGACAGTCAGCGCCGTGGTCGGGATGCTATGGTCCGGGGTCGCGAAGAGCTGCGCCGGATTGCGAATCGTCCGGCCCTCGGCCTTGAGGACGTCGAAGGACCGGTGATGCAAATCGTGGATCAGATGCCGATCGATATAAAGCAGTGTCTGGCCGTCCTCTCGGTCGAGAATGACATGCCGGTTCCAGATCTTCTCAAAAAGTGTCTTGCCCATACTCACTGCCCGCCCAGCCAATCATATTCGATCTTGTGCGCCTTCTCGAAGGCGTCGAATTCCTTTTCGTATTGCATCGTCACACCATAGTCGTCGAGGCCGTTCAGCATGCGGTACTTGTCGAACCCGTCGATCTCGAAGGCATGGGATGTGCCGTCGGGTCCGGTCACCGATTGGGCCTCGAGGTCGATCGAGACCTCTGCCCCGGGGTCGTCATGCAACTGCTGACGGAGGCGATCGCAAACCTCGCGCGGAAGTCGGACCGGCAATACACCGAACTTCATGCAGTTATTGTAGTGAATATCGCCGAAACTGGGCGCGATCACCGCCCGAAAATCGTTGGCGACCAGAGCGTACACCGCGCCCTCTCGTGACGAACCGCAGCCCCAGTTCAGATCGGCGATGACAATCCTCGCCGCCCGATAGGGTTCCTGGTTATAGATGAATTCCGATTTCTCCGACCCATCCGTATTGAACCGGCGATCATGGAAGAAGACCTTGTCGTAATCCGGTTCGGTCCGCGGCAGGCGCAGGAACCGGACTGGAATGAGCTGGTCGGTATCGCAGTTCACGATGTCGACCGGCATGGCCATTGCTTTGAAGGTGGTGAAAGCTTCCATGGCTTAATTCCCCGTCAGCTTGCGTACGTCGGCGAAGGTACCGGTCACCGCGGCCGCGGCCGCCATCGCCGGTCCGACCAGATGAGTTCGCGAGTTGGGACCCTGGCGACCCCGGAAATTCCGATTGCTGGTCGATGCCGAGCGCTCTCCGGGCGCCAGAAGATCGCCGTTCATACCGGCACACATCGAGCACCCCGGCAGGCGCCAATCCATGCCGGCTTCGGTGAAGATTCGGTCCAGCCCTTCCGCCTCGGCCTGTTGCTTGACCAGCCCCGAGCCCGGCGAGACCAGGGTCGAGACCACCGCCTTTCGGCCCTTGGCGACTTCGGCCGCCGCGCGCAAATCCTCGATCCGTCCGTTGGTACAGGAACCGATGAAGACCTTGTCGAGCTTGACGTCGGTTATCGGTGTTCCGGGTTTGAGGTCCATATAGTCGAGCGCGTTGATCATCTCGGCCCGTTTCTCCGCATCGCTTTCGCTCGACGGGTCGGGGACCGCGTCGGTCACCGGCACCGTCCATTGCGGGGAATTGCCCCAGGTCACCATCGGCGAAATGTCGGCGCCATCCAGTTTCACTTCCGTGTCGAATTCGGCGTCGTCATCCGACGGCAACGCCTCCCAAAACGCCATGGCCTTGTCCCAAGCCGCACCCTCGGGCGCGAAGGGCCGGCCCTTGATGTATTCGTATGTGGTTTCATCGGCTGCCACCATGCCGCAGCGAGAACCCGCCTCGATCGTCATGTTGCAGACCGTAAGGCGCCCCTCCATCGACAACCCGCGGATGGCCGAGCCCGCGTATTCGATGGCATGTCCGTTGCCGCCGGCCGCGCTGATCTGGCGAATGATGGCGAGGATGACGTCCTTGCCACCGATGCCGAAGCCCAGCTTGCCGTCGACCGTGATCCGCATGGTCTTCGGTTTCCGCTGCCAGATCGCCTGGGTCGCCATCACGTGCGCCACCTCGGAAGCGCCGATCCCGAACGAGATGCAACCGAGCGCCCCATGAGTGGAGGTGTGGGAATCGCCGCAAACCAGGGTGATGCCTGGCAACGTTATGCCCTGCTCGGGCCCCACCACATGAGCGATCCCCTGACGCGGATCGCCCCAGGGGAAAAGATGGACCCCGAATTCCGCGCAATTCTCGTCGATTGCATGCGCGATCGCCTTCGCGCGCGGCTCCTCTATCGCGTTGAGGTCCGCAGTATGCGTCGGCGTGTAATGATCGGGTGTCGCATAGGTTTGTTTCGGCCGCCGCACCTTGCGCGAGGCCTCGCGCAGTTGATTGAAGGCATTGAACGAGCCGTCATGGCAGAGATGCCGATCGATATAGAGCAAAGTTTGCCCATCGTCGCGCGCCTCGATCACATGTTTTCCCCAAATCTTCTCGAAAAGCGTCTTGCCGGCCATTGCAGCACCCCGGTTGTCGGTTCGTCCTCGCACCTAGAGTTAGATTTAGCACCTTTTGATCGACAACCCAGACCGAAACGCCCCCTTGCACACCGCTCCCTTTCGCGCCAGATTTCTGATACAGGAGGATCACATCATGCCGATTAGTTTTCTCGACCACGTCAACATCCGCACCGCGAATCTCGACCGCATGAAAGATTTCTACTGCGGGGTATTGGGAATGGAGAACGGCGACCGCCCGGCCTTCAAGTTCGGCGGGGCGTGGCTCTATTGCGGCGACCGGGCTGCGGTCCATCTCATCGAACTCGACAAGGGATTGGACACCGGCGAACCGCAGATCGAACATTTCGCCTTCCGAGCCGAAGATATCAATGACACGCTGCGGAGCCTTAAGGGATTCGGATCGAAATACTACACGCGAATCATTCCGGGCGGCGAAATCCGCCAAGTGCATGCCTACGATCCCGACGGAAACCATGTCGAGATCGCCTTCTCGACCGCCGACGAGCCGGAAGCCGACCTCCTCAACGATCAATAATCGGTATTGGTTTCCCGGCGGCCTATTCTTCGGTCAGATCGACATAGCCGCGTTCGATCGCGTGGATCAGCGCATCGAAAGCGGCCCGCGTTTCCTCATAGGATTCGCGATAGCGTCGCAAGGTCTTGATCTCGTTCAGGTCGGGGCCCTGACCTTCGTCCTTTTGAGCCACGTCGAAGGCGGCCTGCAGATAGCGAGCCCGTAGGCGCGCAACCGATTCCGCGAGCGGCATGACGGCCGACTTGGTCAATCCCGGAATATTGTCGTGGATAATCTGTCGGTTCGCCTCGGCGATCGATTGCTCGACATCTCGCAGGAACCGCTGAAGATCGTGATCGGGAACCGTCATGTTCTATTCCTCGATTCGGTAATTCTTACTAGCCGCCGCTCGTCCCACCACCGCTAGGGCGCGAAGGGGGTGCGTTTATCCTCGGGTTTCTCCTCGGACTCGGCTTCCGCGACCCCGTGATAGACGATCACGAGCTTCGCCGCGAGGCTAACGGCCTGGGCCGCGCTTATCGAAAACATGACGCCAAATACCTCTTTCTCGATTTGCCGAACAACCTGGCCGGAAAAGGTCCCGAGCTCGCCGATATCCACCTTCACTTTGGTGTCGAGATCAATCGGCGTGTGAATCCTGATCGCCGCGCCGCCGACGGAGATATCCCGAAGCGTCCCGGCAACGCTCTTGTCCGCAAAATACAAACGAACCGGTTTCGAGATGATAAACCGTTCGTGTTTCCGGCGCTCCTGACCGCTTTGTGGTGTGTTTTCAATCATCCGTCGGTATTCCATCCCCCGTCGCAACGCAAAACTGCGCCCGCATCTCGCGCGCTGAGCGACAGACTACATTATATTACGGCCACGACGCCATGCATGTGGGAAGGTTAAATCGACGCGCGCTCGAACGTCATTGTCACACTCGTACCTTTACCGAGTTCGCTTTCGATGTCCAATCGGCCGTTATGAAGTTCGACCAGCGATTTCACGATCGCCAGGCCAAGGCCAGTCCCTTCCTGCGTCTTGTAGGGATTGGATTCGGCTCTGACGAAGGCGTCGGTGAGGCCGACCAACTTATCTTGCGGAATCCCAGGACCGTTGTCGCTCACTTGGATCACATGATTTTCCTCGCACGCCGATGCTTTGAGAACAACTTCGCCGGAATTGGGTGTGAACTTGATGGCATTGGATAGAACATTGAGCATAATCTGTTTAAGCGCCCGCCGGTCCGCCGACATCAATGGCAGGTCATCGGGGGCGTCGATCGAAAGCGGGATGTCCTTACGGCCGGCGCTTTCAGCGACGATAGGTGAGAATTTGGCGACTACATCGGTGAAAACCAGCTTCTCCAAGAAGAGCTGATGTTCGCCGGCCTCGATCGCGGAAAGATCGAGTATATCATTCACAAGATGCAGGAGGTGCTCGCTGCTGGTGTGAATGTCCTCAGCGTATTCGACGTATTTCCGTGAGCCGAGTTCGCCGAAGAATTGGTGGGCAAGCAAGTCCGAGAACCCCACGATGGCGTTCAGGGGCGTGCGCAGTTCGTGGCTCATGGTGGCGAGAAACTCCGATTTCGCCTGATTGGCCCGCTCGGCCTCGATCAAAGCGAGTCGGCGGTCCTCCTCCGCCGCCCTCCGTTCGGATACATCGTGCAGCATGACGGTGAACAACGTCTCCCCGCCAACCACGAGCTTCGAGACCGATGCCGCGGCCGGAAATTCTACGCCATCCTTTCTGAGACCACAGATTTCCCGACGCCCGTCCATCAGTTGGTAACCATCGCCAGATGCCTGGAACCGCTCGATATGTCCGAGATGCCCGGCCCGCAGATGCTTCGGAAGCAATATTTCCATATCGCGGCCGAACATTTCGGCGGCCTCGTAACCGAAAATACGTTCGGCACCCTGATTGAAGAGCTGAACTTTCATATCCTCGCCGATGGTAATCACCGCCTCCGGCGCGATATCGAGAATGCCCGCCAACCGCGCCTTGGAAGCCACGGTCGTCGCCTCCGCGCGTTTTTGCTCCGTGATATCGCGAACCACGCTCACGAGCTGTGTTCGCTCGCCCCTCTCGTCACGAATTTCCGTCACCGTGTGATCGGTGGGAAACACGGTTCCGTCGCGATGCCGCATCTCGAATTCCATGGTGAAAACACCGCCTGCGTCGATCACGGGCAGGAATTTCTCGCCGAATTCGTCGTAATGCGCCTGATCCACATGCAGTAACGAGATATTTCTTCCGACGATCTCGTCTTCTCGGTAACCGAACATTTTCTCCGTCGCCGGATTGAGTGCCGCCACTCTTCGCGCCGGCATATCGAGAATGAATATTGCGGCCGTCTGGCTGGTGAAGATTTTTTCCAGCAAGATCTTCGACGTCAACAAGGCCTCCTCGACCTGTTCCCGGTCGGTGATCGTGCGCGCCAAATTCCGGTTAAGCCTGACGACGGCAAAATAGTGGAACGACGCCATGGCCAGAAGTACCATGCCTAGAACGATGCCGACCGCGATTGCCGCCCGCTCGGGTGCCCAACTCGCCCTCGGCCGACGCGAAGCCGAGCTGCGCGAGAAAGACGTGCTTTACACCACAATGCTAGACCAAATTCCGGACGCAACGTTGTTGAAGGGATTGGACGGGCGGTACCTTCTCGTCAACCGAGCCTTCGAGGAATGGATCGGCAAATCCAGGGAAGAACTGATCGGTCGGGACATACGGGAGCTGTGGCCGAAAGAAACCGCCGAACTCTTCGCCGAGCGAGACGCGGAGGTTTTGGAATCCGGTGAACCGGTTTACCGGGACGGTGAAATCACCTACCTGAACGGCAAGACTCGCATGGTCCGTTCCGCTCGCTTCCTCGTCCATACCGACGACGGAAGCTTGCTCGGCATCGGTATCATCAATACGGACATCTCGGAGCAAATGCGGGCCGAGGAGGCGATCCGGACCAGCGAAGCCCGATTGCGCTCGATCATCGAAAGTTCCCCGTCGACATATAGCCTGACCGATCTGGATGGCCGATGCCAGTTGGCCAACAAGGCCTATTGCGAAGTTTACGGGATCGATATGGACAAGGTGGTTGGTAGCCGCCTGACCGATCTACTTTCACCCTCCCATCGCGCCGCCCTCGTCAAACAAAAAGAAGAAGTCATCGAAACCGGTCAAGCGGTCTCCCGGGAAAGAATGGAGGTTCTGCCCGCCGGTGGACGATTCCATCGGCTGATCACGAAATTTCCGGTCCGCGACGCCAATGGTGAAATCGTGGCGATTGGCACGACAGCGACCGATTTGAACGAGCTCAAGGAAGCGGAGGAGAAACTGCGCTCCTTGGAAGCGCGATTTAGCGAAATTCTCACGCTGGCCCCCGAGGCCATCATCTCGACGGATGCAAACGGAACAATCTTGGTCTTCAACGAGACGGCGGAAACGATCTTCGGCTACGACGCCGACGAAGTCGCCGGCCAGCCACTTGACATTCTTCTTCCCGAGTCTGCTCGCACAAGACATCGAGGGCATCTGAAAGAGTTCATCGGGTCATCCGAAACCAGCCGTTTGATGAATAAACGCAGTGAAATCTCGGGTCGGCGAAAGGACGGATCGATCTTCCCCGCCGAGGCGTCGATCTCGAAGCTTCAATCCGGCGGAAACTTGGTTCTCACCGTCACCATGCACGACATAACGGAGCGCAAGCAGGTCGAGGCGGCCCTCCGCACGGCATTGCGCGAAGCGCAACAGGCGGACAGGGCGAAACAGGATTTTCTTGCCAATATGAGTCATGAACTCAGGACACCGCTGAACGCGATCATGGGATTTTCCGACATGATGGTGCAACAGATGTTCGGCGCGCTCGGCAACGACCGCTATCTTGGCTACTCCCGAGACATTTCAGCGAGCGCCCGCCACTTGCT
The DNA here is from genome assembly GCA_964408805.1 of uncultured Rhodospirillaceae bacterium. Taxonomy (GTDB): domain Bacteria; phylum Pseudomonadota; class Alphaproteobacteria; order UBA8366; family UBA8366; genus CAYPAV01. The sequence continues at coordinate 48,477 of CAYPAV010000018.1, forward strand.
CGATCTCGTAAACGACGTGCTCGATATCGCCAAAATCGAAGCCGGCAAACAAGACCTGAACGTCGTCGAAATCGATGTCGACGCGGTGGCCGGTGAGGCAATCCGCGAGATCAAGGGTCGGATGGATGAAAAGAACCAAGACTTCTCGATGGTGATAGACGAGAATCTCGCCACCATTCAGGCGGATGCCATGGCGCTTCGTCAAATTCTCGCGAATCTGCTATCGAACGCGATGAAGTTCACGCCGGAAAACGGCCGTATCGACCTGGCTTTCTCGCTGAACGAATATGGTTATTCGCGCATCACCGTCTCGGATACAGGGGTCGGGATTCCCGAGGCGGACATCGAAAATATTCTTGTCCCCTTCGTCCAGGTCGGAAACGTTCGACACTCGGGTGCCGGCGGGACGGGGCTCGGGCTTTCGATCGTCAATGCACTTGTCGATCTTCACGGCGGCTCGATGCGAATTTCGAGCACGCTCGGAACCGGCACCGAGGTCGAGATATTGCTACCCCGCGATCCAAATGACGTGATGACCGCGAACTAGCGGGAATAGAACTCGATCACGAGGTTGGGTTCCATCTGCACCGGATAGGGTACGTCTTCCAGCTTCGGGCCCCGAATATAAGTCGCCGTCATCTTGCGCTCGTCGACCTGGATATATTCCGGCAGGTCGCGTTCCGGGGACCCCATGGCCTCCAGCACCAAACCCATGTTCCGACTCTTCTCCTTCACCTCGATGACATCGCCGTCCTTGAGTTGGAAGGAGGGGATGTTGACCCGGCGGCCGTTGACCTTGACGTGGCCGTGATTGACGAATTGCCGGGCGGCGAACACGGTCGGCACGAATTTCGCGCGATAGACGGCGGCGTCGAGGCGGCGCTCGAGCAGTTCGATAAGATTTTCACTGGTATCGCCGCGCAAACTCTCGGCTGTCTCGTAATAGCGATGGAACCGCTTCTCGCCGATATTGCCGTAATAGCCCTTCAACTTCTGCTTGGCTTGAAGCTGGACGCTGAAATCCGATGGCTTGCGGCGGCGCTGGCCGTGCTCCCCCGGACCGTATTCACGACGGTTGAAAGGACTCTTCGGCCGGCCCCACAAATTGCAGCGGAGGCGGCGATTAATTTTGTACTTCGACTTCAGTCGCTTCGACATGGTTCAAATACCCTGGTTGACCCGGTGTTTTTGATTGCCCGGTAGTCCGAAGTGTCGTTCGTTCGACGCATCGGCGTGGTGTCTTCGCACCCTCATTCCCGGAATCGCGCGGGAGTATAGGGATCGCACCCTGCTTGTCAAACTGCGAAATAGGATCAGTCCTTCCCGCCCTTAGGTCCCTTGCTCAGACCGCTGACGATGCCATGGAGCGTTTTCACTTCCTGTTCTGTCAGGTCTGCGCGCTGGAAGATATTTCGGATATTACGCACCATGATCGGCCGCTTCTCGCTGACATGCAGGAAGCCACAATCGTCGAGCGCGGCTTCCAACCGTTCGAAGAAATTGACCAGTTCGGCCTTCGTCGCCGGGTGGGTCCGCCCGGGATCGAGTTCGAGCGCCGGCGTCTCGTCGCCCGACTGAAACCATTCATAGGCCATCACCATCGCGGCATGCCCGAGATTCATCGAACTATGGGCCGGGTTGAGCGGCACCTGCACGATCGTATCGGCGAGCGCCACGTCGTCGTTGTGGAGGCCCTTCCGTTCCGGTCCGAAGAGGATTCCGATGGCGGAACCTGCCGCCATCACTCGGCGCATTTCCACCGCGGCCCCGCGCGGCGTCGCCACCGGCTTAATCATCTCGCGCGAGCGCGCGGTCATCGCGAAGACCCGATGCAAATCGGCGAGGGCATCCTCGGTGGTCTCGAAGACGCGGGCTCCCTCGATCACGCGATCCGCCCCGGACGCCGCCGCCCCGGCCTGTTCGTTCGGCCAGCCGTCGCGCGGCCGGACGAGACGTAGATCCTCCAGCCCACCATTCATCATGGCGCGCGCCACGAACCCGATATTCTCGCCGAGCTGGGGCGCAACCAAAATGACCGCGGGCCCACCCGCGATGCCTTGTCTAGAACTGTCCGTACCGGCCATGGGCGCGTCTTAACGCGCGCCGCACCCGTCGTCACGTCGAAATTGATCGTGGCGGTTAGCTGCTGGGTAACGCGCGCGGCGACGGGGTGACGGTCGGAATGACGCTTAAGACGCAATCATGGCTATCCTTACCTGCGATCGCCGCCAAGGCGGTGCAGGACGGCATCAAGATTTCCTGGTCGATAGTCTTCCAGAATTTCCCGACCTTTGCCGGATCGGTCGTGTCGGCGTTCTTGAAGGCCGCCATGTACTCACCAACCGTGACGCGATATCCAGAGAGGATCGTCTCGCGCCTGAATGCCCATTCGAACATCTCGAAAATGTCGCCCGCGATGTCGCCGATATTCGCGATGCTGGGGGCGCCCCCCATGGACGCCAGGGCCACGATCCCCTTGGTCAGGCTCAATGCGCGCCGTGCATCGGGGCGGAGCGCGGCCTTCATGATGGCGAACGCGGCGTGGGTATTGACCGCGCGGCTCGCGGCCATGAAGTTCGCGGCCGCCGGGTCGTCCATGATCTGAAGGTTCTGCCGCCAAATCCGCTTCTCGAAGATCTCTATCGCGCTTAACAATTCCAAGGCGTCCTCGGCGGCCTTGTCGTCGCCCCTGCGGATCGAATGCAGGCCGTACCACGCTAGGCCGGCCGCGATCGCGTGTCCGCGAAACAACTGTGCCTGCCGATCGCTGTTTTTGACCTCCTCGACGAAGACGCAATCGAGGAAGACGTCGCGGGTCGTCTCGCGGTCGGCGGGCTTCTTCTTGAGTTCGGCGCGCCCGAGCTTGACGCAATCCTTCATAGAGGTGGCGGGCGCCTCGAAATAGACCGGCGTCAATTGAGACGCGCAGCCGGCGAGCATCATCGACGCAACCAAAAGCAAACTAGAAATTCTGAACATCCGACACCCCCATTTGATCCGACCGACGTAGATATCGATCGAAAACCCCCATAACTCGAAATTCAATTTTTACTATCAGGTAATAATAGAAATAGCGCTAATGAAGAGATTCAACAACCAAAACTTTGAAGGGGATATTATTTTTCCCTCAACAATGTTTTGATTTTATACTGTTACCGAAACGAACAAGAACGGCGCGCTAGAACCCCGAATCGGGATCCTCCAAATATTCCGCCTCGGCCGCCGTGTTTGCGCGGCCGAGAACCTTGTTGCGGTGGGGAAAGCGGCCGAAGCGTTCGATCACGTCGAGATGCCGCTTCGCATAGTCGAGGCCCTCGGCCCCCGTCTCGGCGAAAAGCTCGACCGACCGGCGCTGGTCCGCCAGGTCCTCGCTATGCTCATAGGGCAGGTAGAGAAATTCCCGTTCCAGCAGGCCGAGCTCGCGATCCTCGCCGGAAGCCACCGCTGCCTTGGCGAGCGCCAGTGCCGGCGCATCCCCCGCGAAAGCGCTTGGATCGTCTCGGAACATATTGCGAGAAAATTGGTCGAGCACGATGACGAGCGCCAACCTTCCGCTCGGCGTGGCCGCCCAATCATCCAGCCCGCCGGCCATGGCCATCTCGTGGAGCTTGCCAAAGCGGCGACCGATTTCGGCATCGAACTCGAGGTTCTTCTCGAACCATTTCTCCCGACGGGTCGTCGGGTCGTCCTCGAACCAGAAGGCCAGAACGCCTTCCGGAGTTTGGTCAATCGTCGCCATCACCCTCGCCTTCCGGGTCCATCGCGCTAGGCTATAAGAAAGGTCACAATGGGAGAAAATCCGCAATGGCGATGACAGCTACCCGGCAGCCGATTTCCGATTCCTCTGCCTGGTCGAGCGACGACCTTGCCGGTTCGGACGAGTGGGTCTGGACGCTGGACCCAGCGGAGATCGAGGAACTCGATGCGGCACTCGCCGAAACCATGCGTCGCGATCTGGCATGGTCCGAGGTCACGGCCGCGGATTTCCCGTTGAACGGAATGACGGAAAAACTGCGCGACGTCGCGGGCCGCCTCGAGACCGGGCACGGGATCGCGCTGATCCGCGGTCTGCCAATCGAACGCTATTCGCTCGATGATCTGAAACGGCTCTATTTCGGGCTCGCAAGCCACATCGGAAGGCCGGTGGTACAGAACGGCGGCGCCGGTATGATGCGCGAAATTCGCGATACCGGCGGACCTCGGGTGGAATCTCCGGCCCACCTCAACTGGCACACCGATCGCGCCGACGTGGTGGTGCTGCTTTGTCTCCGCCAGGCGGCCGAGGGCGGAATCAGCCGGATCGTGAGCGCAACCCGGATATACAATGCAATTCTCGAGACCCGGCCCGACCTGATCGACGCGTTGTTCGACGATTTCTATCGCAGTTCGATTGGCGACGAGGTCGGCACCGATGCACCCTATTACCTGCTGCCCGTGTTCAGCATGCATGACGGCGCCTTTACCAGCGACTTTTCCCGCGTCTACATCACACAGGCCCAGGCCTTCCCCGAAGTGCCCCGCCTGACGGCGGCGCAAACCGAAGCCCTCGACATGATCCCCGAATTGGCGGAAGCGATGTGTTTCGAGCGCATGATCCAGCCCGGCGACATTCAACTCCTGAACAATCACGTGACCTACCACGCACGCTCGGCCTATGTGGATGACGCGGCCAGCGGGCGCGACCGGTTCCTGCTCCGGCTTTGGCTGATGACGCCGGAAAGCCGGCGGCTGCCGAAGAACCAGGCCTCGCTTTGGAGTTCGGCCGCGCTGACGGCGCAAAAACAGCCTGGCCTCGGCAAGACAGCCTAGTTCAACCAAATTAGGGAGACCCCGAAATGACGGCTTTCGCCATCATGGTGAAGTTCACCTTGAAGGACGGCACAAAGGAGAAGTTCATGGAGGCGGCGCTCTACGACGCCGAGCATTCGATGCGCGACGAACCCGCCTGCCAGCAGTTCCGCGTCCTGACCGTCGACGACGACCCCAATACGGTTTATTTCCTCGAAATCTACGATAACGAGGAAGCCCTGGACGTGCATCGCCAGCAGCCCCATTACGCGGTCTATTCGAAAGTCGCGGCGGAACTCGGCGTCGAACGCGAACGGACCGTCCTGACCTTGCAAAACCCCTGAAGCGAGCCGCCCTTCATGACCACTTACGATTACATCATCGTCGGCGGCGGATCCGCCGGCAGCGTCCAGGCCAACCGTCTTTCGGCGCGTTCCTCCAACCGGGTCCTGCTCCTCGAAGCGGGCATGGACACACCGCACAACCGGGTGCCGCCTCAGGTCCACGACAGTTACCCGGGCAAGGTCTATTTCGATCCGGAATTCATTTGGAACGGCCTCAAGGTTCATTTGCAGCCGGTGGCGCATAACCGTCCGGAACGCCCGCCGCTTCGCCAATACGAACAAGCCCGCGTGATGGGCGGGGGCTCCAGCATCAACGGCCAGCTCGCCAATCGCGGCGCCCCCACAGATTACGACGAGTGGGGCCGCCTGGGTGCCGAAGGCTGGAGTTGGGAGACCTGCCTGCCCTTTTTCCGGAAGCTCGAACGGGATATGGATTTCGACGACGAATTCCACGGCCGCGACGGCCGCATCGGTATTCGGCGTATTTTCCCCAACGATTGGCCCGGCTTTGCGAAGGCGGTCGCGGCGGCGCTCGATGCCGACGGTGTCGAATATCTGGTGGACCAGAACGGCGCCTTTCGCGACGGCTATTTCCCAATCTCGATCTCGAACGTCCAGGACCGGCGAATCTCTGCGGCGATCGGCTATCTGGACCCAATGACCCGCCAGCGGAACAACTTGCGGATCGAATCCCGCATCCGGGTGAAGGAGATTACCTTCGACGGTCGCCGGGCAACCGGCGTCGTTGCGGAAAAAAACGGCCGGGAGCTCACCTTCGAGGGACGCGAGGTCATTCTCTGCTCTGGCGCCATCCATTCCCCGGCAATGCTGATGCGCGCCGGGATCGGACCGGTCGGCCATCTGCACGAGATGGGGGTCGAGGTCCGCGCCGAGGTGCCGGGAGTCGGCCAAAACCTGATGGAGCATCCCGCCGCCGCCATGTCCGCGTGGATGCAGCCGGACGCCCGGCTGAACGGCATCACCCAGCGGCATATCCATGTCGGCCTTCGCTACTCCTCCGGCCTGCACGACGCCCCCGCCGGGGACATGTTCGCGGTCGTGGTCACAAAATCGGCCTGGCATAGTGTTGGCGATCAGCTCGGTTCGATGCTCGCCTGGGTCAACAAATCCTATTCGAAGGGCCAGGTAACCCTGACCTCGCGCGATTGGCGGGTCGAACCGACGGTCGAGTTCAACATGCTTTCCGACCGCCGCGACCTCGACCGGCTGATGGATTGCTATCGCCGCCTCAACGCCATTTTCGCCGCGGAGGCCGTGCAAGCGGTCACCCGGAACGCCTTCGCCTCCGCCTATAGCGAGAAGGTCCGCAAGGTCGGCACGGTGACGGCGCGGAACAAGATCCTGACCGACATCCTGGGCCGGGTCCTCGACGGACCGGACTGGCTCCGCCGGGTCTTGATCGAGAAGGTCATCACCGAGGGCGACAGCCTGGCGGTGCTGATGTCCGACGACGAGGCCCTTGAGGATTACCTTCGGCGGAACGTCACCGGGACCTGGCATGCGTCGTGTACCTGCCGCATGGGCCGGGCCGACGACCCGGACGCGGTCACCGACAACCAGGGCCGAGTACGCGGAGTCGAGGGTCTCCGTGTCGTAGACGCCTCGATCATGCCGACGGTCCCTTGCGCGAACACCAACATTCCGACGATCATGACATCGGAGAGGATCGCCGATACGATCTTGAATGCATGACTTGAGGAATTGGCCGATGATCCGATTGACGAGATGGTCGATCAGAATCGCGATTTTCCAAGTCCTTGCGATGCTGACGCTCGGCGCGGCGGAGGCCCAATCCTTCAAGACGACCTTGCTTGCCAAGACGGCAACCACTTTCGGCAACCCGCATGAAGTCGTCCTCTCGCCGGACGGGCGGCGGCTCTACGTCGCCGATGTCAGCAACAACGCCATCAAGGTATTGGAAGCGGACACGCTGAAGACGGTCGGCATTTTCGGAATCGGCGATCTCAGCTCGCCGCACGACGTCACATTCGACCGGGACGGACGGCTCCTGGTCGCCGACTCAGGTAACGATCGGATCGTCGTCTATCTGGTGCGCGGTGCAAAAGCGAAGAAGGTGGTCGCTTACGGGCCCGAGATGGGCAGCCCGGAGGGTGTCGCCGTCGCCGCAAATGGCGATGTCTACGTCACCAATGCCTCGCGGCACACGATTCTGGTCCTGCGGGACGGCCGCATCGTCCGACGTGCCGGACGGTATGGGGACGAGAACGGCGCCTATCGCCGGCCGCACGACATCCATATCGATCATATCGGCCGCATTTTCGCGGTCGATCCGGGCAATGAGCGCATCCAGCTCCTGGATCCAAGATTGCGCGTTGTCGGCAGTCTCGGCGGCGCGCCCTATGATTTCGACGAGCCGAAATACGTCGCCGTCGACAGAGAGGGCCGGCTCTATATCGCCGACGAGGACAACAGCCGGATCGTCGTCCTGGACCGGAATTACAAGGTGCTGGGAACAATCGAGGGCGATCTTGACCGGCCCGAAGGCGTCGAGGTCAGGGGCGACCGGATATGGGTCGCCGATACCCACAACGACCGGATATTACTTTACCGATTGGATTGGAAATGAGCATTTCTATCAAAGGACTGGACCACGTGGTCATCCGCACGGACCATCTCCAGGAGATGATCCGCTTCTATGAAACCGTCCTGAACTGTCCCCTGGAGCGGAGCGCCGAGCACGTCGGGCTGTACCAGATGCGCGCCGGATCAGCGTTGATCGATCTTGTCGATGTCAAAGGTGAGATCGGCCAGCGTGGCGGGGCGGCACCGGGCGCCACGGCGCGCAACATGGACCACTACTGCGTCCGCGTAGAGCCGTTCGACGAGGCCGCCATCCGCCGTCACCTGAAAAGCCACGGCGTCACCGCCGGCGAGACGGCCCAGCGCACCGGCGCCGAAGGGACCGGCTCGTCGATCTACATCCAGGATCCCGACGGCAACACGGTCGAACTGAAGGGTCCGGCGACGGGATAGGGCTTTGCCGAAGGCGAAGCCCGGGCATGACTTCCGGATAACCCTTCGGGTTTCCTGAATGACAACCGTGGCGACGGCCCGACCTGAACCTACACCTCGTCCCCATCAATCAACGCCAACAGCTTCGGCGGCGACATCGGCAGCGATTGCGGGCGAATCCCGATTGCGTCGCCGACGGCGTTCGCGACGGCGGCCAGGGTCGGAACCACGGGCACCTCGCCGACGCCCCGGAGGCCGTACGGGTGGTTGGGATTCGACACCTCCACGATCACGGTCTCGATCATCGGCACATCCGAGGCGACGGGGATGCGGTAGTCGAGGAAGCTTGGGTTTTCCATGCACCCGTCCTCGCCATAGATGTACTCCTCGTTCAGCGCCCAGCCGACGCCCTGGACCGCGCCGCCCTGATACTGCCCTTCGACCTGGAGCGGATGGATCGCCTTACCGGCATCCTCGACGACCGTGTAGCGCTTGACGTCGGTTCGGCCGGTTTCCTTGTCGACCGCGACGTCGACGATGTGCAGACCGAAACCCGGCCCCTCGCCGGTGACCGCCATCTCCGAATGACCGGCGATGGCACCGTGGGAGACGCTCGTCTTGCTCGCGATGTCGGCGATCGAGAGTGGTTCGAATTCGCCGACGTTGGAGCTCGAGGGTCGGCAATGCCCGTCCTCGAAAACGACGCCGTCCTCGGGCACGTCCCAGATTTCGGCCGCCCGGCGGATCATTTCGGTAATCGCTTGGCGCGCCGAATCGATGACCACCATGCCGACGGAGAAGGTCGTGCGGCTGCCCGCGGTGACCCGGTTGTTGCCGGTCGTGCTGCTATCACCGAGAACCGCCCGCACCTTGTCGAGAGGCAAGCCCAGCTCCTCCGCCGCCATCATGCAGATCGAAAGGCGCGAGCCGGCGACATCGGAGGTCCCGAGCAGGATCGTCACCGAGCCCCCCGGCGTGATGGTCAAGGTGCCGGTGGTGTCGCCGCCCCGATTGAACCAGAACCCGGCCGAGACCCCCCGCCCCTGCCCTTCCGGCAAGGGTGCTGTGTAGTGGTCCGATTTCTTGGCCGCCTCCAGCGTCTCGACGAAGCCGATGCGCTGGAAGGTGACGCCGTAGAGCGTCTTGTAACCCTCGGTCGCGGCGTTCTTGAGCCGGAAATCAATCGGGTCCATGCCAAGCTCGGCTGCCAGTTCGCTGACGATGCCCTCGACCCCGAAGACGACCTGCGGCACGCAGGGCGCACGGAAGGCATTCACCTTGGGCCGGTTCGACAATACCTCCTGGGAGACCGTCTTGACGTTCTCGAGCGCGTAGCGGGTGAACATGGCGGTGGCGCCGTTCACCATCGAGGAGCCGATGAAACATCCGGTCTGGAAGGCGAGATCGGCTTCGGCCGCCGTGATCTTGCCGTCCTTGGTCGCGCCCATCTTGATCCGCGAGCGCGTTCCCGAGACTGGACCCGTGGCCCGGAACACCTCGTTTCGCGTGAGGACGATCCGGACCGGGCGGCGCGCCTTCTTGGAGAGCATGATCGCCACCGGCTCTGGATAGAAGCTCGTCTTGCCACCGAATCCGCCGCCCATCTCGGACTGGGAGACCCGAATCTTGGAGGATTCGACCTTAAGGATGGTCGCCAGCCGGTCCCGGAACACATGGGTCCCCTGGGTGCTGCACCACAGCTCGATGGAGCCGTCCTCGCCCCAGCTCCCGACGCAGCCCTGAGGCTCGATATAGGATTGATGCATCGGCCGGGTATCGAACTCCCGCTCGATGATCACGTCGGCCTCGGCGAAGCCTTTCTCGACGTCACCCATCGAAAGCTCAAGGCGTTCGGATATGTTGGTCGACTTGTCTTCCGCGCCCTCAACGCCCTTGGTGCGGACATGGTCGTGCAGAATAGGCGCGTCCGGCTTCATCGCGTCATCGAGCTCGATGACGTGCGGTAAAATTTCGTAGTCGACCTCGATCAGCTTGAGCGCGCGCTTGGCGATGGCCTCGCTGGTCGCCGCCACGGCGGCCACCGGATGGCCGTCGTGCAGCGCCTTTTCGCGCGCCATGCTGATTCGTGTCATCTCTCCGGCGGGAGATTCCACCGGAATGAACGGGAAGTCCTCGCCGGTAACGACGGATTTGATGCCCGGCAGCGCCTCCGCCTTCGAGGTATCGATCGACTTGATGATCGCGTGCGGGTGCGGACTTCGCAAAATCTTGCCGTACAGCATGCCCGGCACGAAATAGTCGGCGCTGAACTTGGCTCGTCCCATGACCTTGTCGGGTCCGTCATGCTTGACCGGGTTGGTGCCGACGATCTTCAGGTCCTTGTCGGGATTGTAGCCGCTTTCTTCCAGTATCGACGCCATGTCAGCTCTCCCTCATCTCTTCGGCCGCCGCAAGGACGGAGCGGATGATCTTATCGTAGCCGGTGCATCGGCAGAGATTACCGGCGAGCCAGAAGCGGACCTCGGTCTCCGTCGGATCGGGGTTCCGTTCCAGCAGAGCCTTCGCCGCGACCAGGATGCCCGGCGTGCAAATGCCGCATTGCGATCCGTTGAGCTCGAGAATCTGGCGCTGCAGCGGATGCAGCGCCTCGCCGTCGGCCATGTTTTCGATGGTCTCGATCGACTTGCCCTCGGCCTCGATCGCCAGCACCAGGCAGGAACACACCAGCTTGCCGTCGAACATGATGCTGCAGGCACCGCAATCGCCTGTCGAACAGCCTTCCTTGGTCCCGGTGAACTGCAACTCGGTGCGCAAGACATCGACCAACGAACGGGTCGGCTCGGTGAGGAAGTCGTACTCATCCCCATTTACGGTGGTCGTTACGTGAACTTTTTTCGCCATCAGTTTGCCCTCGCCCTCTCCAGCGCTTTTTCGGCCGCGCGCCGTGCAATGACGGCGGCGGTTTTGATCCGGTAGTTCTTGGTGCCCCGCTTGTCATTGATCGGATTGCAGGCGGCACTTGCGGCCGCGGCCAATGCGGCCAGGTCCGCTTCGCCGCATTCGGTGCCGACAATGGCCGCGGCGGCGCCGGGAACCAAAAGCGGCGTTGGCGCAACCGCGCCAAGGGCGACGCGCGCCGCAAGGCAGATGCCGCTATCGTCCAGCGTCAGGTTGACGCCGGCGCCGACGATCGCAATGTCCATTTCGGTTCGCGGCGTCAGGCGGAGATAGCAATCACCCGAATGGGAGGCACGCGCCGGAAACAGGAAGGAAACGACGAATTCGCCCGGCGCCAGCGAGGTTTCGCCGGGACCGGTAATGATCTCCTCGACCGGCACCTCGCGCGTGCCGCTCGGCCCGGCGACGTTCGCCACCGCACCGGCCGCGATCAGAGCCGGCACGCTGTCAGCGGCCGGAGAGGCATTACAGAGGTTGCCGCCGATGCTGGCGCGGCCCTTCACCTGGATGGAGCCGATCAACGAGACGCCCTCGACCACGCCCGGCCAAGCGGCGCAAAAGCCCGCATGGTCCATGATCTCCATACTCGGCACCGCGGCGCCGACGTGAAAGCGGCCCGCTTCTTCCGAGATAGCGCACACGTCGGGAATATTCTTGATATCGACGATGACGCCCGGCTCGATCAGGTCCGCATGAAGCTGCACCATAATATCGGTGCCCCCCGCCATCACCCTTGCGTCACCTCCGCCCTCGACGAGCAGCGAGACCGCCGCATCGACGCTATCTGGCGCCACATAGCCTGCCTCGGCCATTTTCCACCTCCCTGAAATTTATCGGTCGTAAAATCGCGCGGGCGATAATGACCAAAGAGAAAGACAAAATCGAGACCTAAAACGCGTCCCAATCAGCTCAAACTACCCGGATAATCCCGCCAGATACTGGGCTCCAGCCGGAGATGCGTGCTCGCGGGGTATGTTTCCGTCCAATAAGTCGAGATCTCAGCGCCGGTCGGCGTCCAGACCCCGGGAAATTCGCGAAGACGCTTTAGGAAATCCGACAACAAGGCCATCCGGTTGCACCAGCCAATGGCATGGGGATGGAGCGTCATGTTGAAGTAGCGGCCACGCGCGTATTGAGCGTCGAATTCCGCCACCCAGTTGGCGAAAAGACTATCCGCGTGTTCGAGACCGGTCCCCTTGCCCGGAAACATGAGGAAGAACTGGTCGTCGAAATGATAGTAGTAAGGCAGCGTCAGGAGGGCCCGTTCCTGCGCGAAATCGGTCACCCAGTAATGCGGAATGTCGTCCGACAACCCGTTGCCCATATAACGATACCCGGCATCGATCAGCAGGCCCATGGTCGAGGCGCTGATGGTGCCGCCGGCGAAGGGATCGTCCCGCCGCGGCAACGAGAACCAGCCCTCGGGCCGCCGGCCGATTACGTCGCCCAAGATTTCGGTCGTGAGATCGAGACGTTCCTTTTCTTCCGCGGGGTCGAGCTCGCTGACATCCTCGTGGCGAAGACCGTGGGCGGCGATTTCATGGCCGTCCGCCGCCAGCGCCTCGATCGTTCCCGACAACAGCCGCGCCATCGTCGCGGGGACCGCAACGGTCGCCTTGATGCCGTATTCGCCGAGAATGTCGCGAAGTTCCGCCACCCCCTCGTTCAGGCCGAAGACCGCGCTTGAATTCTCGATATCCTTGACACCGACGCCATCTCCGTCACGCGCGAGGCTGAGGTCAACGACCACGCTGACGCAGAGCTTGTTGTCGTCCGGCCAGCGCACCTCGGCGTCGTCGAGGCTGCGTTCGTCGGAAACCGTGTATCTTTCCTTCCAGGGCATGGCCGTTTCCTCCCGGGTTCCTAGCTTCCGCCGTCTTTCGCGGGGAACGTCTCGAGGCAATAGCGCGCCAATTCCTCGCAGCTCGGAAACCAGACGCCGGGCAATTTCTTCATCCGCCCGATCAATTCCTCGAGCATCTTGATTCTGAGCGCCCGCCCGGAGACGAAGGGATGCAGGCAGATATTGAGATAGCCGCCTCGCTCGTACTGGTGCTGAAACGCGGTCCACCAGAGCTCCAACACCCGCGCCGGATCGGTGATTCGCTGAGCCGAATTCTCGCTCCCCAGCCAGGCAAAGCTGTAGAACATGGCATCGTCGATCGCATAATGGAACGGCAGGTTGAGCAGGCAATTTTCGCCATTGGCGTCGCGGACATAGTGCGGCAGATGGGCCGCCGACCCGTGTGAATTATAAATAAAGCCTTCTTGTTTCAGAAGCGCGTGACTGTGCCAACTACGGGTGCCGACGGGCCGTTTCCCGACCGTCTCTTCCAGTGCCAACGTCGATTTCTTGAGGTGGTCGTGTTCGAGCTCGCGGTCCTTCGGGACCTGGTGTTCCCACATATGGTCGGCAATCTCGTGCCCGGCCGCCGCGGCCGCGACGAGGGATTTCGGATAGAGCTCGCAGATCCGGCCCGGGGTGAAGATCGTCGCCTTGATGTCGTGGGACTGGAACAATTCGATCAGGCGCCAGATCCCGACCCGGCCGCCGAACTCGCCCTTGGAGAGCTGCATCGGCGGCTCATTCATCAAACGGCGCAACAGCATCGCGTCGAAATCGCAGGTGAAGTTGACCGCCATGCGGATGCCGTCCGGATAGGCGAAGCCCTCGATGAACTCGTGCCGCCCGCCATAGGATTTGGCGGCGGCATCGAGTGCCTCGATCTCCTGCAAGATTTGGCCGCGATCGGACATGGTCACCCTCCTCGAAGATAAACCAGACCAGAAAGGATATAGGGCGGTTTATGTCAGACGGGGAATGGGATGTGGGATCGGGGGACGGCCCAAAGCACGATAACAGATACGGGCGCCATCCTCGCTGGGCGAGGCGAACAGACAGCCAAAGACTTCCCGCCCTTAGTGCGCGGCGCCGTGCATCTGGATGAACCTCCGCACACGGTCGATCGTGCGTTCCTTTAGATCGGACGGAGACGTCCATGGGAAGACCGTGATCTCGGCGTTCGGCGCCAGCGAGGCAACGTCGACCGATGTCTGGTGCGGGTGTGAAGGAATGTCGTCCGGCAGCACGAGAATCGGCGTCCGGCAGTCGCGAATTGCGTCGCGCGACACGCTGTAGAGAAAGTCGGGGTTCGTCCGGTACAGGTTGTGCAGGTACTTCTCGATCGCGTCTTGGTTCAGGTCGGGCCGCCCGGCGAGCAATTCGGGCGCCCACACATCCCGGCCGGACCGATACATGACATCGGGATCTTCCGGCCTGTGCCCCACGGTCTGGCAGAATACCGCGGTGACGACACGTTCGGGGGCTCGTTCAAGAAGCGTTCCGGCGAAGCAGCCGCCGATACAGTAACCCATGTAGGCGAATTCGCGGATGCCCAGGTGATCCATCAGCCCGAGCTGGTCGTCGGCGAAGCCGCCCCACGGATCTTCGACGGCTATCGGCCCCGTACTCTCGCCGCCATTGGCGTTGCGCTGATCCATCGTGATACAGCGGAAGTCGTCTTTGAAGACGTCCATCGCGTTGAAGACCGCAGTCGGCCAATTGTCAAAGCGAGAGTTGAGGCCACCGCCCGGGGTGACCAGCAGCGGGAAGCCACGACCGACCTCCTCGTAACGGATGCGAACGTCGCCCTTCTCGTAGAACGGCATGGTTGTCTCCTCCCTTGCATAGCTGGTGGTACGCGGACACGGTTCGGATGCGTCCCGCTTCGGGAGCTCTGTTTGATTCTACGGTCCGTTCACCCCTCAAAGGTCGATACACTCGGCCCATGAAGTGATGGCGACAGACTGAATACTCTCGTTCAAAAACGCAAGGATGTGCGGAAACCTAGGCTGTGGATATTCAAGCCGACTTTCGCCTGTGGCTAGGTTCAGACGAAAAGCGGATCGCCGAAATTCTCCCGCTTCCGGACGATGACCAGGGTTTCCGACCGTTTGGGTCTGCTGTTGAACTTGAAGCAGAAGAGTATTCGGATCGTCTTCGGCGAAGTTTCGGGACCCGCTTGCCGACGGCGGCCTAGCCACGTCGCCAGATCGTCCCCTCGGGCTTGTCTTCCAAAAGCACGCCCTTCACCGCGAGGTCGTCGCGGATTCGGTCGGCTTCGGCAAAATCTTTTGCCTCTCGCGCCGTCTTCCGGGCCTCTATCATCGCCTCGATGTCGGCCTCGTCGAGGGTGTCGCCGGCGGCCGGGCGCCATTTGAACCAGTCTTCCGGATCCTGACCCAGAAGCCCCAGCAATTGGCCATAGGCGAGGATATCGGTCCGCACCGCCGCGAGCTCTTCCGCTCGTCCCGGCCCCTCGCCCGACCGTGACAATATCGTGTTCATAATATGAACGCGATTGGTCAATTCGTGAAACGCTAGCGGTGTGTTGAGATCGTCGGCCAGGGCGAGGATCAGGGGATCGTCATCCGGCAATTGCCCCGTGTCGGGGCCCGCCGGCTCTCCGGCGTTCATGCTCCGCGGTTCGCCGGCCGGTGCCGCCGCCGCGCCCGCATTCCGGAGCGCGCCGTAGAAGCGGTCGAGGTCGCGCTTCGCCTCTTCCAGGCCGGATCTGGTGAAGTCGAGCGGCTGGCGGTAATGGGTCTTCAGGAGCAGAAGCCGAATCGCTTCGCCCGGGAATTCCGACAGCAATTCATTGACCGTGTAAAAGTTGCCGAGGGACTTCGACATCTTCTCGCCTTCGGCCTGGAGATAGCCGTTGTGCATCCAGTACTTGGCGAAGCCGGCCTCGGGATGGGCGCAGAGGCTTTGGGCAATTTCGTTTTCGTGGTGCGGGAAAATCAGATCCTGGCCGCCGCCATGGATATCGAAGTCGAGCCCGAGATACTTGCTGCTCATGGCCGAGCATTCGATGTGCCAGCCGGGCCGACCCCGCCCCCAGGGGCTTTCCCAGCCCGGCAAGTCCGCATCGGACGGCTTCCAGAGCACGAAATCCGCCGGGTCCCGCTTATAGGGCGCTACCTCGACCCGGGCCCCGGCGACCAGTTCGTCGCGGCTGTGGCGCGACAGCCGGCCATAGGTCTCCATCGACGGGACGTTGAAGAGCACGTGGCCCTCGGCTTCGTAGGCATGGTCCTTGGCGACCAGGTCCTCGATCATCTCGACCATCAGCCCGACATGTTCGGTGGCACGGGGCTCCTCGTCGGGCTCCAACGCGCCGAGCGCGGCCATGTCGGCATGGAACTGTTCGGCCGTTCGCCGGGTAATTTCGCCGATCGGCTCGCCGGTCTCGGCGGCGCGCGCATTGATCTTGTCGTCGATGTCGGTGATGTTGCGGACATAGGTCACCTTCGAATAGAGCCGCCGCAGCAGGCGGTAGAGCACGTCGAAGACGACGACCGGCCTCGCATTGCCGATATGGGCGTAGTCGTAGACCGTGGGACCACAGACGTAGAACCGCACATGGGTCTCGTCATGCGGCTCGAACGGCACTTTCTTCCGCTGATAGGTATCGTGGATCCGCATCGCGCACCCGCCCCTCAGATAATCCGCCGGAAGCTGTTGGTGATCGGATAGCGCCGCTCGCGGCCGAACGCACGGTGGGTGATCTTGACGCCGGGTGGTGCCTGGCGGCGCTTGTATTCGGCGAGATCGAGCATGTTCCAGATCCGCTGCACTGTGGCCGCGTCATGCCCGCGCGCCACGATCTCCGCGACACCCATCTCCTCCTCGATCAGGCATTCGAGGATGTCGTCGAGCCGGTCGTACGGCGGCAGGGAATCCTCATCCTTCTGATCCGGGCGGAGCTCGGCAGACGGCGGCTTGGTGATGATGCGTTCCGGCACCACCCGGCCCTCCGGCCCGAGATGGCCGGGCGATTTGTGCTGGTTGCGCCATCGGCAGAGATCGAAAACCGCGGTCTTGTAGACATCCTTCAGTACCGAATACCCACCGCACATATCGCCGTAGAGCGTCGCATAGCCGACCGACATCTCCGACTTGTTGCCGGTCGTCAGCAGCATGTAGCCGAGCTTGTTGGAGATCGCCATCAAGATGACTCCGCGGCTCCGGGCCTGGATGTTCTCCTCGGTCACGTCCTCCGCCGCATCCCCGAAGATCGGCGCCAGCATGTCGCCGAAGGCCTTCATCGAGGGCTCGATGCCGACGTCGTCGAGGGTAACTCCCAGCAGTTCCGCCGCCTCGGCGGCGTCCTCGAGACTCTCGGGGCTGGTGTAGGGCGACGGCATCATCACGCAGCGGACCCGATCGGTCCCCAACGCATCGACCGCCACCGCCGCCGTCAACGCCGAATCGACGCCGCCCGACAGCCCGATCAAAACGCCCGGAAACCCGTTCTTGTCGACATAGTCCCGAAGCCCAAGGGTCATCGCCGAATAGACCGCCTCCAACCCTTCCGGCGGCGGGTGGCGTTCGCCTTCGGCGCAGGCCCAGACATCGTCGTCGCCGCGCCGCCACTTCGTCGTTACCAATGCCTCCCGCCAGGCCGGCGCTTGGACGGCCAGCGAATGATCGGTATTGAGGACGAAGGAGGCACCGTCGAAGACCAACTCGTCCTGGCCGCCCACCTGGTTGATATAGGCCAGCGGCAATCCGGTCTCGGTCACCCGCGCCAAGGAGAGCTGAAGGCGCTGATCCGACTTCCGCCGGTCGTAGGGCGATCCGTTCGGCACCAGCAGAATTTCGGCCCCCGATTCGGCAAGGCATTCGCACACGTCGGCGGTCCATATGTCCTCGCAGATCGGCACGCCGACGCGCACGCCGCGAAAATCGATCGGCCCCGGCATTGGGCCCGGCGCGAACACCCGAACCTCGTCGAAGACGCCGTAATTCGGTAGATCGTGCTTGAACCGACGCGCCGCAACCTTGCCCGCATCGAGCAACAGGGCGGCATTGTGGGTCCGTCCATCCTCGCGCCAGGGCGCCGTCAGCAGGACCGCCGGGCCGCCATCCGCCGTCTCGGCGGCAAGGGTCTCGACCCCGGCTTGGACCTTGTCGAGGAAGAACGGTTTCAAGACCAGATCCTCCGGCGGATAGCCGGAGACGACCAGCTCCGCCGAGACGATCAGATCCGCCTCCGGCGCCGCCCCGCGCGCGGCGCGCAACTTCTCGATATTTCCCTCGACATCGCCCACGATGGGATCGAGCTGAGCCAGCACTATCGTCAGTTCATCGGTCATCGCTACCCATATATGACGGCCGGGCACGCATGTCCGACCGAAATTCGCTTTCGAGATGGTGGCAAGGCTGCACCCAAAGGACTATTCTTCTTGGCAAATTAATCAACGCGGCGGCGTTCGCAAGGGCGATCTGTATCGGATCGCCGGGCCGAGCGGCAATGATCAGGGAAGACACCACATGTCGGAAGACGTTTTCAAGGAACCGGAATACGGGCCCGAAAAATTTCGGGCGATATTCCAACGCGGGATGGACATCGCCGGCAACCGCCTGCTGCAGCGGGCCGAGGGCGAGAGCGGCAATCTCTCGGTCGATGAATTGAGGGAAGAGTTGCTGGCCATCAAGGACAACCCCGACCCGGGCGCTCACGACTACTTCCAGGCCGCCTGGAAAGAGTGCAGCCAGGCGGTCGAGCATTTGCGCTGGGACCGCGAGCGCCGCTACCCGTTCGAGCGGCTAATGGTCAACACCTTCATCCATCTCATGCCGCGCGGTGACCAGGTGCCGATCGTCGGGCAGCACCTGCCGCGCGGAATCATCCCGGGCTTCGTGATTGCGCTCGAACAAATGCTGGGCGAGGAGGTCGAGGAAAAATACCAGGAATTCTGCCGTGGCCTGGTGGCGCGCATGAAAACCCAACTGGGCCCCGGCTTTAATTGGGAAGAGATTCACAACGATCCCCGGACCCATGACCTGGTCACCAAGGTCTTGGTCGAGATCGCCCATCATTTCGTCGACATGCGAAAGCGGCGGCGCTGGATGACCGATCTCATTACCAGCCATATGGGGGCGCCGACGGCGGCCCAGGACGTACCGTTCGAGGATATGGAATGCCATCGCATGATCGCCGCAATGTACCAACCGCTCCGCGACGCGATGAACACCGAGGAGGGCGAGGCGCAGATCACCGAACGCTACGGCCGCGACAATGCCCGCATGCTGCGCGCCGTCTTCGCCGAGATCACCCGTGACCACCGCGAACTCTCGCTCGGCCTCAACCGACCCGCGGGTTAGTGTAAATCCCGATCAGTCTCCGCCTTGGCGGAGCAGGAATTCGCGGCCGACCTTGACGCGGGGACTGCCGTCGTATTCGACGATGTCGGCGGTGGCGTAGGTTTCGGTCCAGCGTTCCGGAAGGTAGCTGCCGGTGCCAATCACGTCGACCGGAGCGGCGCCAATCGCGAAAGCCTTGCACTTCGCCGGACTGAAACCGCTGGAGGCGACGATCTTGGCTTGGCCATATCCCGCCGCATCGAGCTTCTCGCGAAGATGCCAGACGGCGGCGACCGAAACACCGGGGCCGATCAAGTGGCGGAGTTCGTCTTCCGTACGGTAACCGCGAATGGCGTCCGGCACGTTCCGTTCCAAGACAGCATAGGAGGCGGCCGGATCGAGCCCCTCGCAGAACCGTCCGCCCGGCGTATCCAACCGGAAGGCAAGCCGCCCCTCCGCCGCCATTTCGGAAAAACGCGCCGCGACCTCAAGCGAATCCGTCACCTCCTGGCCAAAATAATCAACCAGCACGGTGAGGTCGTCGTCGGGAAAGGTTTCGTGAAACATCTCGGCCGCCCGGCGGGTCGATCCTGCATAGCCGATCAGAGCGTGCGGCATAGTGCCGAGGCCCTTCTCCCGCCCGAAGTAATGCGCGGTGGCGTCGGTCGCGTTGCCGATGAAGCCGACCGCTCCCCCCTTCTCCTGCGCCCGGCGCGAGCCGACCGCGGCGCCGTAGGCCATCTGTTCCGCCATCTCGTGGCCGGCGCAGTGGCGCGCATCCATGGCGAGGAAGCCAACCTTCGGCAGGTCCATGCACATCGCATGGGCGTTCCAGGCGGCGACGGACGGCGGCCCGATCTTCTGCAAGAGTGCCGTTTCCAGATCGACGAGCTGGGTGAACAGGCCGGCCACGTACATGATCGGCTCGCCCGCGCCGACCCATCGGCCTTCCCGGTGGATCAAGTCAATCTCGAAGGCGACGCCGCGTTCGGCGGCGACTTGCTCTAGCCATTCGATCGCAAGACGAGGCGCCGAGACCACGGGACGGCGCATGAAGACGGCATAGCTGACGCGGGCGTCGCCGTTGGCCTCCACCGTGCGTTTGGTACGGTTGAAATAGGCGTCGGCCCAGCGCCGAATATCCTCGGACGAATCCGACATCGCCTTATCCCGTGGCGGCGGCCACCTGCGCCAGACCGCCGTTCCGCCGGCCCTTCAGCGAATCCGCCAGAAGGAAGGCGAGTTCGAGCGACTGGCTGGCGTTGAGACGTGGGTCGCAATGGGTGTGGTAGCGAAGCGAAAGCGAATCGTCGCTGATCGCCTGCGCGCCGCCGATACACTCGGTCACGTCCTGTCCCGTCATCTCGAAATGGACGCCGCCGGCATGCGTGCCTTCCGCCTTGTGCACATCGAAGAAGCCGCGAACCTCCGTCAGGATTTGATCGAACGGACGGGTCTTGTAGCCGCTCGCCGCCTTGATCGTGTTGCCGTGCATGGGATCGCAGGACCACACGACTTTCCGGCCCTCGCGCTCGACGGCGCGGATCAGGGGCGGCAATTTCTCGCTCACCTGCTCGTGCCCCATGCGGGCGATCAGGGTCAGACGTCCGGCCTCGTTGGCCGGGTTCAGGATATCGATCAGCCGCAACAGTTCGTTCGGATCGAGTGTCGGCCCGCATTTGATGCCGATCGGATTGTTGACCCCGCGCAAGAACTCCACATGACCGCCATCCGGCTGGCGGGTACGGTCGCCGATCCAGAGCATATGTGCCGAGCAATCGTACCAATCCCCGGTTAAACTGTCCTCGCGGGTTAAGGCTTCCTCGTACCACAGCAATAGCGCTTCGTGACTGGTATAGAACTCGGTCTCACGCACCTGGGGGACAACCTCGGCGGTGATGCCGCAGGCTTCCATGAAATCGAGGGTCTCGCCGATGCGCTGGGCGAGCTCGGCATATTGGTCGCCTTCGGGGCTGTCGCCGACGAAATCGAGGGTCCAGCGATGCACCTGATGCAGATCGGCAAACCCGCCCTGGGCGAAGGCGCGCAACAGGTTGAGCGTCGCCGCGGACTGGTTGTAGGCCTGGTTCATGCGGTTTGGATCGGGTTCGCGCGCGCTCTTGTCGAATTCGATCCCATTGACGATATCGCCCCGGTAGCTCGGCAATTCGACACCATCCAGCGATTCCGTCGGCGCCGAGCGCGGCTTCGCGAACTGGCCCGCCATGCGGCCGACCTTGATCACCGGGCAGGAAGCCGCGAAGGTCAGCACGATGGCCATCTGCAACAGAACCTTGAAGGTGTCGCGGATATTGTTGGCATTGAATTCGGCGAAGCTCTCGGCGCAATCGCCGCCTTGCAGCAGGAAGGCGTGCCCCTCGGCCACACGGGCCAGTTGGTCTTTCAATTTGCGCGCCTCGCCGGCGAATACCAGCGGCGGCTGCGCCCGGAGGATGTCCTCCGCGGCGGTCAATTTCGCGGTGTCGGTAAATTCCGGCACCTGCAGAATCGGCATGCCGCGCCAGGATTTCGGCGTCCAATTCCGTGCCATAATGCGCCTCTTTTATTGTCCCGCGGGCCCGTTGCCCGCCGAGTCGCGTAGATTTACGCGCAATCGCGACCCAGTGCCAGAACTAATGTAAAACGTCCGAAGTCGAGACTTGTCGGGGAAAGCGGACCGTGCTTCGCTTGCCCACGACCATCGCGGGAGAGGAGGCCATGTCGTTCGAGAAACTCCGGGAAATGATCGAAACATGCGAGCGCGCCGTCGTCTTCACCGGGGCCGGCATCAGCACCGAATCCGGGATCCCGGACTTCCGCAGCCCCGGCGGTGTCTGGGACCGCTACAAGCCGGTCTATTTTCAGGATTTCATGGACTCGGAGGAGATGCGGCGAGAGACCTGGCGGCGCAAGATCGAGACCGACAAGTCGATCACGAAGGCGGAGCCGAACCGCGGACACCGCGCGGTCGAGAGGCTGGTTCGCACCGGCAAGGTTTCCGCCGTCATCACCCAGAATATAGACGGGCTGCACCAGGCGTCCGGGGTGCCGGACGAGAAGGTGATCGAGCTGCATGGAAATTCGACCTACGCGACCTGCCTCGACTGCGGCGAGCGCCATGAACTGCCGGAAATCCTCCAGCCCTTCGCCACCGACGAAACCCTGCCGAAATGCAAGAACTGCGGCAGCCCCTACGTCAAGACGGCGACGATCTCGTTCGGCCAGGCGATGCCCGAAGACGCCATGCGGGCGGCCGAGATCGAGACCCTGGCCTGCGACCTCTTCCTGGCCATGGGGTCCTCGCTGGTCGTCTACCCGGCGGCGGGCTTTCCAATGGCGGCGAAACGAAACGGGGCCCGCTTCGTCATCCTGAACCGGGAGCCGACCGACCAGGACGGTTTCGCCGACCTCGTCATCAACGACGAGATCGGCCCCATCCTGGGCGACGCGGTGAACGTGAATTAGGCGCTTTTCGCCCGCTCGCGAGCGATCCGTTGAAATTCCTCGGTCGTGTTCCGGCGAGGAAATGGCTCCTCCGGTACGGGGACACCGAGATGCGCGCAGAGCGGGGCCCAACCCTCCTTCACGTCGAAGGTCAATAGCCGCTCGGGCGCGATGGTCGCCTGTACCTCCTTGATGTGCGCTTCGAAGACGGCGCAGGCATGGGCCTTGTCTTCGATTCTGCCGTCGAATGTCTGATTGACGATAATCTCATATGCCATTTTCATGCGATCCCGCGCCAGGCCGGGCGGTTCATCGGCATGGGAACTCATGCGCGGATAGATCGTCGCGTGAATGCTCCGGAACCAGTCCTCGGCGGGCCGAACCGACAGGAGAACCTTGGCGTCGGCGAAATGCGCGGCGATCTCGCGCCAATAGCGCGCCGAGGGCCAATCGACGGCGGCGCCATATTCAGCGAAAACCTCGTCCCAATCCGGCATCTCGCCGCGCTCCGCCGCCTGCCAAAAGGGCAACTGGCCCTCATTTACTCGCAATTCGAGCATGTGATGGCAGGGACCGAAACCCAGCATCTCCAGCGCCGCCTTCAACGACAAGGTGCCGGTCCTGCCGAATCCCGTACCGACAACTTGCAACGTCATACGTCTTCTCCTTGTCCGCTCGACCTCGACCCCAGGAACCAATCCAAAATGAGGGGGTTCTCTTCCCGAGGATAGGTATGCGAAAGATCGGTGATCTCGCGATAGATGATCTCCGCGCCGGCGGCCCCGAGGATCTCATGCGCCGTTCGCGCCACCTCAACGTCGAACATCCAGTCGAGCGACCCATGGGTGAGATAGATCGGCAGGCCCGCGACCCTCGGCCTTTCGATCATCTCCAGCATCATTGGATGAAAGCTGGCTGAAATCGGCGCCAGATGACTGAAGGGAGAGTCGCCGGCCAGGCCACTGACATAGGCGAAGGTACCGCCGTCGCTCATCCCCGTCAGCAGCAATCGGTCGGAATCGAGCCGCCAGTCGGCGCCGACCCGTGCCAAGATCCGGACGATATTTTCGCTGTCGATCTCGGGCGCCATCAGCGACCAGGTATCGCCGATCGCGGTCGGGCTGATCAGGATGGCGCCCCGGCTTCGCGCCGTGGACAGCCAAGTCCACAAAAAGCCCCAGCCGTGCCCCGCCCCGCCGTGTAATGCCACGATCACCGGATGTGTCGCCGCCGGATCGCAATCCTCCGGAACGTAGAGCGAGTAACCGCCCCGGCTACCGCGCGCGTTCTCGACATGACTGACGCCGGCACCCGGCGGCCCGTCGCCGGCCGCGCGCAGGGCCTCAAGGCGGGCTTCATCGTCGCGGGAATCGGGATCCAGGAAGAACCGGTTGAGCGCCGTCGACTCCTTGGCGAAGGGATATAGGGCGTCCAGGGCGCGCGGAAGATAGCGAAGCGCGCGATACGCCGCCAAAACGCCCTCGGCCTGGAGCGCCTCCAGCGCGAACCCCTCGATCACGCGCATAACCGCGGCCGCCGCCGTATCGACCGCTTGGACGAGCTCTCCGGACCCCGTGGAGGCGGCATCAAATTCGCCAAGTGCCGCTTGCAGCGTCGGTGCCGTCGCGGCGACATGTTCGGCAATCTGCTCGAGGCGCGCTGGATGAAGATAGCGCCCGGCGGAGTGCAACGTCTCCAAAGCGCCGATCAGCGCCGGCGCCACCTCCGCCAGGGGATCGCCGGGCGCCGTCTCAATCGACATCCGCCACCAAATCCATGGCCTGTTCCAGAAGTTCGATCCGCGCCGCGCCCGCGGCCGCCGCCTCCAAGCGCAGACCGATCGTGGTGACGCCGCTTTTCTTGTAGACCCGAAAGCGGTCACGGATCATGTCCGGCGTGCCGACGGCGCCGAATTGCGTCACCATCTCGTCGGGCACCCGCTTCGCAGCTTCCTGCCGCTTTCCGTCGATCCAAAGCCGCTGGATCGCCTTTGCGTCGTCGACGAAGCCGGCGCGCTGGAAGGCGTCGTTGTAGAAATTGGTATTGGCCGAACCCATCGCCCCCATGCTGAAGGCGACGCTTGGTTTCCGGGAGGTGATCAGTTCCTCGACATTGTCTCCGATCGCGACCGAACAGGCGGCGTGTAGATCGATCGCGTCCAGGGTCCGCCCCGCCCCTTCGGCACCCTTTCGAATATGCGCGAAATGGGCCTCGGCATGATCGGGCGAGAACGAGGTACCGAGCCAGCCATCGGCGGCGGCCCCGGTGTATTCGAGCGACTTCGGCGCCAGGGTCGCGAGGTAAATCGGGATCTCGGCCGGGGCATGGTCGAGCCGGATCGCCTTCCCCTCGCCGCCGGGCCGCGGCAGATGGTGATAGCGTCCTTCATAGGCGATCTTCTCGCCCCGAAAGGCCATGCGGACGATCTCGACCGTCTCGCGGAGCCGGCTGAGCGGCGCCTTATAGGCTGCGCCATGCAGACCCTCGACGACCTGGGGGCCGCTGACCCCAAGGCCCAGCATGAACCGGCCGCCCGAGATCTTATTGAGCGAAAGTGCGGTCATCGCGGTCATCGAGGGTGCCCTGGCACTGATCTGCATGATCCCGGTGCCGAGGCGAATGCGACTCGTCTGGCCCGCGAGGTAGGCCAGCGACGTCACCGCGTCGGTGCCCCAGGCCTCGGCCGACCAGACCTCGGTCACGCCGAGGCGCTCGGCCGCCTTGACGTACTCGATGGTATCCTCAAACCCGGCCTGCCCGTAGGCACCGAGAGAGATCGACGTTTTCATGATTCCGTTCTCCGCCTTATCCGTCCCGGACCCTAGAATCTATACCACGCCGCGATCGCGCAGCTTGGCCAATTCATCCGCCTCCAGTCCCAGAAGGCGTCCGAGAACATCCTCGTTGTGCTTTCCCAGCGTGGGCGCGCCGGCGAGTTCAGGCAACGGGCCGCCCGAAAAGACGATCGGGAAGCCCGAGACCACGCCCGACTCGAACGGCGTGTCGATGTCGGCGTGACGGAGCGGCTTCAAGGTGCCCCGATCCCGGAAATGGTCGTCCGCGAGGACCTCCTTCAATGTCCGCACCGGGGCGACGGGGATATCGACGGCCTCCAAATTCGCCACCACTTCGGCGGCGGTGAATGTTTGGAAGCGCTCTTGAAGCGCCGCGCGCAAGTCAACGAGATTTTCGGTCCGGGTTTGCCGCGACTCGAACCGCGGATCGACAAGCAGGCCCTCGGCACCCAGCCCCTTGCAGAGCCGGCTCCACCGTTCGTCCGTCCCGACCGTGATGATGACATTGCCGTCCTTCACCCGGTAGACGCCGGTCGGGTCGGTACGACTGTTGTTGCCGGCGCGAAGCGGCAGGCCCTGGGCCAAGGCCTCTTCCAGCGGCTCCATGAACATCATGGTCGCCAAGGTGTCGACCATCGAGGCGTCGAGATACTGTCCCTCCCCCGTCTGTTCCCGGTGACGGAGTGCCGCCAGGATCGAATAGGCGGCATAAAGGGGAGTCGCCAGATCGCTGACGAAGATGCCGACGCGCGTCGGCGGTCCGTCGGGATCGCCATTGACGTCCATCAACCCGGCCATCGCCTGGATCTGATGGTCATGGGCCGGGTTCGCGGCATAGGGGCCGGCCTGGCCATAGCCCGAGATCGAGCAGTAGACGATGCCCGGATTGACCGCCGATACCTCGTCATAGTCGAGCCCGAGGCGGCGCATCGATCCCGGCGAGAGATTCTCGATGACGACATCCGCCTCCTTGGCCAACTCCAAGAATAGGCGGCGGCCTTCCGGATCCTTCAGATTGAGGGTGACGCTTTTCACGCCTTGGGTCCGCTTCATGAATCGGGTTGAGATATCGGTCTCGGTCTGCCGCGTCTGGTTCACGCCCTCGGGGCCCGCGAAGGGGCCCATGCCCCGCACCGTATCGCCCGCACCCGGCACTTCGATCTTGATGACCTCGGCGCCGAAGCGCGCCAGCGACATGCTAAGAAACGGTCCCGCCAAAAACACCGTCACCGCCAGCACACGAATGTCGTTGAGTGGTTGCACCGTTCGCTCCCTTTTCCGATTCGCGCCGCGCCAAAGTTTATTTCCTGGAAAATAACTATGTCGCGAATGCCGGAGCCCTAATCCCCGATGCGAACTCTTGGCTCCGCCGTCGTCATCGCCCGAGCGCCTTTATCCGTTCGGCGGCGCCCGGCACACCCCCCGCCGCGGCCTTTCGATACCAATCGAGGGCGCGGGCGCGGTCCTTGGTCACGCCGGCACCGGTCTCGTACATCACCGCGAGATTGTACTGGGCGGCCGCGACACCCTGCTCGGCCGCCTTGGCGAACCAGATCGCAGCCTGCTCGTCATCGCGGGGAATGCCTTGGCCCGCGCGATACATCGTGGCGAGAACATATTCCGCCACGGCGAGCCCCTGAGCCGCCGCTTTCAAATGGTTTTCGGCGGCACGTGCCGGATCCTTCGGGACGCCGCGGCCAAGACGATACATTTCGCCGAGCGTGAACAGCGCCTTTGGATGGCCCGCCGCCGCCGCCCTTCGAAACCAGTCGGTCGCGCGGTCGGCGTTCTCCGCCATCCCTCGCCCCTTGGCGTTCATCACGCCGAGAGCATATTGCGCACCCACGATGTCCTTGGCCGCAGCTTTGCGATAGAAGCCAACCGCCTTCGCCAAGTCGGGTGCCACGCCGGTGCCCGCTTCATGAAGCCGTCCCAAATTGTAGAGCGCCGAGCCTTCCCCTTGGGCCGCCGCCTTCGCCCACCAGCGGCCGGCCGCCGCGAGGTCCCGCGCCACGCCAATGCCGGACGCATAGAGTAGCCCAAGACTGGTCTGCGCCGGCGCGTGGCCTTGAACGGCGGCCTTCAGATGCCAGAGAAAAGCCGCCCCCGGATCCGCAACCACGCCGCGCCCGGATCCCAGCATCAAAGCCAAATTGTGCGCCGCCTCCACTAGACCCTGATCCGCCGCCTTACGGTACCAGCGGACGGCCGCCGCCAGATCGACGGCGCCGCCGTGACCTCGTTCCAACAGGTAGGCCAGGATGTTCTGGGCCAGGGCCAGGTCTTGCTCGGCGACCGCGTGAATCCAGCGTCGGGCGGCATCGGCGTCGAGCGCAACCCCCTCGCCCTTCCAATAGGCGAGCCCGACCGCGTATTGCGCCCTGGCATCGCCCTTCTCCGCAAGCGGCCGCCAGATCGAAACCGCGACGACCAGCTCGCCCCGCTCATAGGCATCGAGACCGGCGTTGAAATCCGTGTCGGCGGCGCGGCCAACCGCAGTCAGGAACAGGAAAATCGCAGTAAACCAAGAAAATCGTCGCATCGGGATCATCTTATCGGGAAGTGGCCATTCTTCCACTCACGCGGCGGCGATGCAACGAAGCCACCCGCTTGTTCGTCGATTGCCATCGTCTGGCAAGAAGGGCTCGCAAGGTCCGGTCGAATTGCTTATAAGAGCGTCGAAGAGGGAGGATGGGAATAGCAGAATGATGCGGATTAACGCGGATTACGCCGAGCGAGTGGTGATCGATACCAACACGCGCGATTGGGTGCCGACGCCGTGGATCGGTGTTTACCGCATGATGCTGGACCGGATCGGCGATGAAGTGGCACTCGCGACGACGATCGTCCGCTACGCTCGGAACAGCAACGTCGAGGCCCATACCCATGACAAGGGCGAGGAATTCTTCGTCCTCGAAGGCGTCTTCGAGGACGAACACGGCAGTTATCCAGCCGGCACCTATGTCCGAAATCCGCCTGGTTCCCATCACACGCCGAAAAGCGAAGGCGGCTGCAAGATATTCGTGAAACTGCGCCATTTCGCCGAGGACGATGGCCGCCGGATCGTGATCGACACCAAAGCCGGCGAGTGGCAGCAGCGCGAGGAGCGGCCCGGACTCTCGACCCTTCCGCTTCACGAGCATGGCGCCGAACGGGTCTATTTGGTGCGATTCGAAGCGGGGGCGAAAGTCGATGACGACCCGCATCCCGGCGGCGAGGAAGTGCTTGTCCTGGAAGGCGTTCTGAAGGACGAACACGGCACCTACCCGGCGGGAACCTGGCTCCGCCAGCCGGACGGCAGCCGGCACGCCCCCCATAGCGAGGGAGGCTGCCTCCTGTGGGTGAAGCGGGGCCACCTGGACGGCGCGAACATCGACGCGCCCTAAACAGGCCTATTCGGCGGCGCGGCGGGCGTCGTCGGGAACTTTCTCGCGCATGGTGACGAATTCCTCCGCCGCCGTCGGATGGATGCCGATAGTGGCATCGAACTGCGCCTTCGTGGCACCGCATTTAAGAGCGATGGCAATGCCCTGGGTGATCTCGCCCGCATCCGGACCCACCATATGAACGCCGATCACCTTGTCGCTTTCGGGCTCGACGATCATCTTCATCAAGGTTCGCTCGTCACGGCCCGTCAGCGTGTGTTTCAGGGCCTTGAAGTCGGAAACATAGATATCCACCCTTCCGAAACGGTCCCGCGCCTCGGCCTCGGTCAGCCCGACGGTGCCGATATTGGGCTGGCTGAAGACCGCGGTCGCGACATTCTCGTAATCGACGGCGACGCGCTGGTCGTCGAAGAGATTTCGGGTCACCGCCATCCCCTCGTCGAGCGCCACCGGCGTCAGCTGCATCCGGTCGATGACGTCGCCGATCGCATGAATCGACGGCACGGAAGTCTGAAAATAATCATCGACGACAACGGCGCCGTTTTCCCGAAGCTCGACGCCCGCGGCCTCGAGCCCGAGCCCCGCCGTGTTGGGTGCCCGCCCGGTGGCATACAGCACGACATCGGTCTCGATCCCGCTCCCGTCCTCAAGCTCGGCGGTAAGGCGATCGCCGGCCTTCTCGATCCGCGCCACATTGGCGTTGAAACGAAGATCGACACCCTGCTTCCGCATCTCGTCAGCAAGGAAATGGCGGACGTCGTCGTCGAAACCGCGGAGAAAGTGCGGCCCTCTGTAGAGCTCGGTCACCTCGACGCCGAGACCGTGAAACACACCCGTCAGTTCGACCGCGATATAGCCGCCGCCGACGACGACCGCGCGTTCGGGCCAATGTTCCATATGGAAGAACTCGTTCGAGGTGATGGCGTGTTCCTTGCCCGGAATATCGGGTACGACGGGCCAACCGCCGGTCGCGACCAGGATGTGGCGCGCACTCACCTCGCGGCCCGCGACCGCGACCGCATGGGGACCCGCGATGGTGGCCCGCGCCTTGATCACCTCGACCCCGGCATTGCCGAGCATACTGTCGTAGATGCCGTTCAGGCGCCCGATCTCCTTGTCCTTGTTGTCGCGGAGTGTTGGCCAGTCGAAACTGCGCGGCCCGACCGTCCAGCCGTAAGCGGCGGCATCCTCGAAATCATGGGCGTAGTGCGAGGCGTAGACGAAGAGTTTCTTCGGGATGCAGCCGACATTGACGCAGGTCCCGCCCATGAAGCGATCCTCGGCGACGGCGACCTTGGCGCCAAAATTGGACGCGAACCGCGCCGCCCGAACGCCGCCCGAACCGGCCCCGATGATGAACAGATCGTAATCGTATTCCGCCATGACGTCCCTCGTTTTCGCTGATCCCCGTTGGGCCCTTATATAGGGAGCTTGCGGCGGGATGAGAAGCGGTGGGACGTGTTTCCGCGCCATCGTAATCCACCGGCGACGGCGAGCGGCCCGGACATTCTTGTAATTTTCAAGAAGACGCGACTAGTATGTCGGTATTCAAGTATGTAGGACGGCGGGATTGTCGGAACCTTTCTCCACGATCATTGAGGATGCGTCCACGCTTGAGGACGGCATCCATCGTGCATTGTTTCAATATTGGAACGATATTCGCGGGCGCCAGCCCCTCCCGCGATGGGAGGCGTTCGACGTAACCGCGCTTCCCGGCGCGGTTCTGCCGCATCTGATCATCCTCGATGTCGTCGCGAAGGAGCCGCCCGAGTTCCGGTTTCGACTTGCGGGCACGCATTTCGACCGGTTCAACGGGTTCTACGCGACCGGCAAACTGTTATCGGAAGTACCGTTGTCTCACACCCAGCTGCTCATCGAGGAACTGATGCGCAGTGTCGACTTCGACGAACCCCGTTATTCCTCGGGGCAATTTCTTACCGAGGACAAGGTGTTTAGATCCGTCAAGCGGATCGTGCTGCCGATGTCGGTGTCGGGCAAGGAAACCGACTCCCTTCTCATTGCGACCATATTCGTTTTGCCGGGCAACAAGCGGAAGATCGTCACTCGCCTTGGTGCGCGGCAAAGTTTGACATCCGCCGACTGATGTCGTGACCGCCGCGATGACGGTATCGAGATACTCCCATTAAGAAATCGTTAGGCATTTTCTGCGACTCTGTCGCGGCTGGATAAAGAGCACGCGGAGCTTCCCCATGGCAAAGGTCGAGAAGGGTAGCGATGTCCGGGTCCCAGCCTCCATGCCGGATACCTAGTGGCTTTATACCAACATAAGACTTATTCGCAATGTCGAAACCATAAGAAAAGGATAGTAAATTATGTTTCATTACCTCTATTTGTTGTTAAACGAGTTGATCCAAGAAGTTTAAGCTTTATTAAACAATCTAAAATTGTGAAACGGGGCTCTGGGCTACCTGGTCAGTAAGGCACTTCGCCTTCCAACAGCACCCGGTGCATCACCCGGCCTGCCTGCAAATCGTAGTCATCATGGGCAAGGTGGAGGGTCGCGCGATTGTCGAAGAAGGCGAGGTCGCCCGGGCGCCATTGGTGGCGATAGCTGATCTCGGGCTCAATTACGCGGGCCAGCAGCGCGTTCACGAAATCCAGGCTCTCCGCCGGTTCCATCCCCTCGATCCGGTCGATCTTGCCGGGATGGCAGTAGATCCCCTTGCGGCCCGTATCGGGATGGGTGCGGATGAAGGGGTGGATCTGGGCCTCGCCGAATCGCACTTTGTCGGCGTCGCTGACATAGCCATAGTCCTCGATCCGGTTGACCGTCCGCAGCTGGGCGAGCGCCGCCTGCTCGGCCGCCGGCAGGCGATCATAGGCGATCTGCATGTTGACGAAGCTGGTGTCGCCGCCCTCGGGCGGCAGTTTCACCGCATAGAGGATGGTGTATTTCGGCGGCCGGGCATGGTTGGTGTGGTCGCTGTGCCAATCGCGCGACCCCGTCGGCACGATGCGCCCGTCGGGTCCCGGCGGCAGCTTGGTACTGTCGAGGACGGCGATCTCGGGATGGTCCGCCATCAACATGTTCGAGAGGTGCTGCTCCATCGTGTCGCCGAACAGCCGGACCGCGGACAGGAGCGCCGCCGGATCGAGCTTCTGATCCCGGACCACCATCACCAAGTGGTCGGTCATCGCCGTCTTCAGCGCCGCCAGATCCTCGGCCGCCACCGACCCCGAAAGATCGACCCCCGCTGCCTCGACGCCAAGGGAGTCCGTGAGCGGGGTCAAGGCGAGCGACATGGCGGATCTCCAAACTGTTGCGGCCAAACTGTTGCGGCTTGAAGTGATGTATGGTGCGATCCCGAGTCCGACCACTATGGAGAACCGCCGCGATGCCGCCGAGGGCCCTCACCGTCACACCAACCGACGCCGCAATCGGCGCCGTGGTCGAGGGCGTGGCCCTGAACCATCCGCCGGACCCGGAGACGCGGGACGCGCTGGAGGCGGCGCTGGAGCGGCACGGCGTGCTGATCTTTCCCGAGCAATCGATCACGCCGGCGGAGCAGGTTGCCTTTTCTCGCACCTTCGGCCCGCTCGAGATCAACGCCACGATCGATGCCCGCCTCCCGGAAGCACCCGAGGTCCTGGTGATCGGCAATACCGGCAAGCGCCCCATCACCTTCGCGCCGAAAGAGGGGAGCGACGATCTCGAATGGCACGCGGATCATATCCACCGGAAGGAGACGGCGCGGGCTTCGTTGCTCTATGGCCTGGACGTACCGCCGGAAGGCGGCGACACCCTCTTCGCCTGCATGTACGGCGCCTATGACGCGCTGACGCCGGCGGAGAAGGCGGAATGCGAGACGTTGGAAGTCATTCATTCGGTCGCGGGGCTTCGTGCCTTCGTCCGCGAGAATGCCGACCAGTACGACTACGAAGACGGCGCACACGATCCCCTGCCCGACGCCGTGACCTGGCCGCTGGTGCGCCGTCACCCGCGAAGCGGCCGCCCAGCCCTCTATTTCGGCGCCAAGATTTCGGTCGGCATCGTCGGCTGGCCCGACGAAAAGGGCCGACGCTTCATCCAAGACCTTACCGCCCACGCGACCCGGGAGCGCTTCCGCTATCGCCACCGCTGGCGGAAGCACGACGTGCTGCTCTGGGACAACCGCCGGGTCCTGCATGCGGCGACCCCCTTCGACATGGCGGCGCACACCCGTCGGCTGCACCGAACGACGCTGCGGGAGACCGAGGCGGTACGTTGACGGCCAAACGCACTTGGTCGGCCCGTAGCGACAATGTGATCGCTTTGACGCTGCGGCGCGGGCCGTTTTGTGGCACTATTCCCCTACGCCATCGAATGGGAATTTCGGAGGATCGGAAGATGTGGACATCGATCAAGGCCATCGCGATCACTTTCACACTGGCCTTCGCTCTGACGGCCGGCTTGGAGCCGGCGAGCGCCGCACCGCAAGTCCTGGCGCTGATCCAGAGCGACGGGAAGATCGACCTGACCTGCAATGAGGGTAAATGCAGCGCCGAGTTTTCCAGCTTCTGCCTGCAATCCGATCGTTTCTCGCCCCGCGCCGGGACGCGCTACAACCTGGTCGGCGATGCCGATATCCAACTTCACGGGATCACCAGGGAGGGCCTGGAGATCGCGCTGGATGCGGCAAAATACCTGAAGTTCGAATCCATCCGCACCCATCTCGCGGTCCGCGCCAGCGTGCCGGAAGCGGAGATGGCGCGCCTCGGCCTGGTAAAGGTCACGATGTCGGTCGGCAAGCACGCCTCGCTGGCCCCGGCACCGGTTCCGGGCGACTCGAACCCGCTGACCGAGCTGAAGATCCGGTTCGCCGCCGATAGTCTCCGTCAGGTGGGCGCCGGCTTCATCGACGCCAATGGCGGCCGCATGGCGGCGGCCCACATCACCGGCCGCCTGATCAACCGCCTGCCCCAACGCGGCAATCCGGACCTGGACGAGCTGCCGGACCTCTGGCGGGGCGCCCTGAACAAGCCGGGCACCGCCGCGCCCAAATCTGGCGCCGAACGGATGGCCCGCGACGCCCTGAATTTCTGCGAATTCGCGGTCCGCCGAAACAACATCGGCAACCTCCGCCGCTGCCTACAGACCCAGCACGACGCCTTCATCAATTTCCTGAACGCGGAATACTGGCAGGCGATCCGGACGGGGAGTTAGGGGGAGAAGTCCCCCCCCCCCTCTCCCGCAAGCGGTAGAGGGGTTTTAGCATGCGGCCCGATCGCGATAATATGGGACCGCTCTTTCCCCCCAACAACCGGACACCGACCCATGACCGATCGACCGACCCCCTTCCGCGGAATTCGCCATATCGCCTTCAAGGTTACCAACCTGGAGGAATGCGAGACGTTCTATAAAGAGGTCATGGGGATGGAGGTGCTGCACCGGGCGAATGAGAACCTGGTCTATCTCACCTGCGGCAACGACAACCTGTCGCTCTCGCGCGCGGCGTCGGCGGCGGAGGCCGGCGGCAATCTCGATCATTACGGCTTTATCGTGGACACCAATCAGACGCTCGACGACTGGCATGCCTATATGCAAACAATCGACGTCAAGGTGCTCGACGCGCCCCACGATCACGCGGACGGGGCGCGGAGCTTCCATTGCGAGGACCCGGCGGGGAACGTCATCCAGCCGATCTACCACCCGGCGATCTCGGGCCAGGAATTCAGCTGAGCACGACCGACCGCGCTCAGACCCGGTGCGAGGCCAGCTTGTCCCAATCGAAGACGACGCCATGCCCCGGACGGTCGGGCGCGGTGGCGTGGCCCTCCGTAATGGCGAGCGGGGTCTCGATGAAGCGGTCGAGGGCGAAACCGTGGATTTCGAGATAGGAGCTGTTGGGGACGGCGGCGAGCAGGTGGACGTGGAGGTCGTGGACCCCGTGCGAGGTGACGGGGAGGTTCCGCGCCTCGGCGAGGTGCGCCACCTTGAGCCAGACCGTAATCCCGCCGCAGGTCGCAAGGTCGGGCTCCGGGAAGGCGACGCCGCCGGCCGCGATCATGCGCTCGAACTCGTATAGTGTGTGAAAGTTCTCGCCGGTGGCGACCGGAAGACCGCCCGCCTGCATGATCCGGACGTGACCCTCGACGTCGTCGGGGATGGTCGGCTCCTCCAACCAGTAGACGTCGTGTGCCTGGAGTGCGCGGGCGGCACGGACGGCGCACTCGACGTCCCAGCCCATATTGGCATCGACCATCAGTGTCCGGTCCGGCCCCAAGAGGTCGCGCATCGCAGCGACGCGGGCGATATCCTCGGCGAGGGAGTCGCGTCCGAGCTTCATCTTTATCGCCTCGAAACCGTCGGCGAGGTTTTTGCGCGCCTGATCCAGCAGCCGGTCCGTCGGGAAGTGGAGATCGATACCGCCGGCATAGGCCGGGACGCGGGCGTCGTGGCCGCCGAGAAAGCGCCAGAGCGGCGTCGCCGCCCGCTTCGCCTTAAGGTCCCAGAGCGCCGTGTCGAGGGCGGCGATCGCGAAGGCGGCCGGGCCGCCGCGGCCGACGAAATGCACTCCCCACCACATGCGTTCCCAGAGACGTTCGATCCGCCCCGCCACTTCGCCGACGAGAAGCGGTACCAGGTCGTCCGCGATCAGGGATCGGACGGCGCCCCCGCCCGCCCCCACCGTATAGGTATAGCCGAGACCCTCGGCGCCCTCGGCATCGCGGATCCGCGCGGTCACCAGCTCGAAATGGGAAATCTCGCCGTGGGTTGCATCGG
Source organism: uncultured Rhodospirillaceae bacterium (assembly GCA_964408805.1). Lineage (GTDB taxonomy): Bacteria > Pseudomonadota > Alphaproteobacteria > UBA8366 > UBA8366 > CAYPAV01. Next base: position 84,023 of record CAYPAV010000018.1, read on the forward strand.
AAAAGACGGTCGGCAGCGGGATGCGAAAATGGTCGGTCTCGATCGATTCGATGGCAGCTTCGGTCATGGCACCGCCATCCTAGCGCGCTCGCGCCCCGGCGTCATATCCGGCGGCGCGGTTCCGTCGGCACATCGGCATGCCCGCCGTCGTGGGAGATGGTATCCTGGGGAGATGGTATCTTGGGGGCACGAGCGCCCAGACGCCGAACGACATACGGGAGCCGGAACGATGGATTTTTCCTTCAGCGAAGACCAGGTGGCGATCAGAGAGACCGCGCGGCGCTTCGCCGCCGACCGACTGGCGCCCGGCTATCTGGCGCGCGAGGCGGAAGGCCGGATGGACCCGGCACTGGTGGCCGAGATGGGCGAGTTGGGACTGATCGGCGTCAATCTGCCGGAAGAGTTCGGCGGCCTCGGAACCGACTGCCTAACCGCCGGCATCATCATGGAAGAGGTCTCGCGGGCCGATCTCAACTTCGGCTATCCGCTGCTGCTCGGAACCTTGAACGCCAGCATCCTGGCCAGCCACGCGGCGCGCGACCTGGCGCTGGAGACGGTGCCGGACATCTGCGCGGGGAAGCAGATCGTCGCACTTGGCCTAACGGAACCCGGCGCCGGCTCGGACGCGGCCCATATCCGACTGAAGGCGGTGCGGGACGGCAACGGCTACATCCTGAACGGGGAGAAGACCTCGATCTCGATGGTCACCCAGGCCGACCAGGTGATCCTGTTCACCCGCACCGGCGAGATGGAGGATGGCGCGCGCGGCATTACCGCCTTTCTGGTCCCAATGACCTCGCCCGGTATCACGAGGGGCGATTTCGACGATGTGGGCTCGGCTTCGGTCGGGCGCGGCTGGATCAATTTCCAGGATGTCCGCGTCGAGGCCGACCGCATGGTCGGCGAGGAAGGCGGCGGGTTCTACCAGGTCATGAACGGCTTCGACTTCTCCCGCGCCCTGATTGGCCTCCAATGCCTGGCCCCGGCCGAAATCTCGCTCGAGGAGACCTGGAAATACACCACCGAACGCCAGGCCTTCGGCCAGACCATCGCCAACTTCCAGGGCGTCACCGAGCCCCTGGCCGTCGGCGAAACCCAGTTGGCGGCGGCGAAGCTCCTGTGTCACGAGACCCTGTGGCGGCGCGACAACGACCTGCCGCATACGGAAAAGGCGGCGATGTGCAAATGGTGGCCGCCGCAGATCGCCTTCGAGATCATCCATCAATGCCTGCAGACCTTCGGGCATCTCGGTTACAGCAAGGAATTCCCCCTGCAGCAGCGCCTGCGGGAAGTCCTCGGCCTCCATATCGGCGACGGCACCAAGCAGATCCAGAAGATGGTCATCGCGCGGCATTTCCTGCGCCGCGCGGAAGAGGGCGGATTCTAAATTTTATTCGAGCCCCTTATTCGAGTCCCTTGGCGAGATCGATCGGCTTGCCGTGGGGCGTCGCGAGGAAGGCGCGCCGCCAGGCGGATTTTCGTTCATCCATCTCGACCGGTCCGGCAAGACCCTTTTCGGCGACGAGCTTCTCCAGCGCCTTGAGCCAGTGCCGGTAATAGGTGTCGCCGAGGTCGGGATCGCCCGCCTTCCCGGCGGCCTCGATCTCGGCACCCAGGGTCGCCGCCCATTCGGGCCAGGTGAAGTGGCCCGCTTCGTGAAGACGAAGGGTCATCGCGAAAGCCTGGGCCTCCCACGGCTCGCGGAAGACGGGGCCTTCCTCGTCGCGGGGCAGGCCCGGCAAATCGTCGGGTGCGGGCCGGTTCACGACGCCGGCTCCAGATGCGGCTCCCAGAGGTCGATCCGCACCGAATCCCGCTCGCTCGCCGCCTCGCCCCATAATTCGCGCGCACTGAAGCGGACGGAGTAGAGGGGCTGGCCTTCCCGCGTGCCTTCCGAACTGCGGTCGGCGAAGACATGGGCGCCGTGGGAAATCTCGATCGTGCCCCGCCGGCCCCTGGCGTAGCGAGGCGCCCTTGTGTGGCCGGTCGGGTGGATATTAACGACCCGCACCGTGTCGCCCGGCTGGAAGCGAGGGGCGCGGTCAATCTCCATGGTTACGGGACCGCCGGTCATCAACACGGTCTCGACGTTCTCGGCGGCAAGTACGCGGACGTCGCCGGCCCCACCCTCTGCGTGGCCGCTCGCGAGTTCGGATTCGCTCAGCAGGCCTGCCTCGACCAGCAGGGTCTCGAGGCCGGCGAGCCAGTTCTGGTAATAGGTGTTGCGGAGGTAATCGGCCGGATGCTGACGCTCGCGCGCATGGCGGCCCTGATCGATGTTCCATTTGCCGAGAAACCCCGCAGCAACGCTGATCGCGAAGGCGCGCCGCTCCCATTCGTCGTGGAATACGGGCTCCTGCGATTCCGGTTCGGGATCGACGGGGCCGAGCCCCTGCATCCCGCCGAGGTCATGACCGCCGTTCATGATCCGCCAGCTCCTGGCGGCGCCACCTGTTCGACGCCGATCATCGAATTGCGCGTGACGATCTCGGCCAGTGCGGCCGCATCCCAATCCTCGGTCCCATCGGGGCGCATCGGCAAGACGAGGTAGCGCATCTCGGCCGTCGAATCCCAGACCTGGATCTCGACATCCTGACCGATCTCGGTGCCGAATTCCCGGAGCACACCTCTTGGGTCGATCACGACGCGGGAGCGATAGGGCGCCGATTTGTACCAGACCGGCGGCAGGCCCAACACCGGCCAGGGGTAGCAGGAGCAGAGCGTGCAGACGACCACATTATGCCGCTCGGGCGTGTTCTCGACCGCCATCATGTGCTCGCCCTGGCGACCGGTATAACCGAGCGAGGCGATCGCCTCCGTCGCATCCCGGAGCAGCCAGTCCCGATAGTCGGGATCCGACCAGGCCTTGGCGACGACCCGGGCGCCATTTCGGGGGCCTACCTTGTGCTCGTAGGTCTCGATCAGAATGTCGAGGGCGGCCGGATCGACGAGCCCCTTCTCGACCAGAAGCGATTCGAGCGCCCTGACCCGGAGCTCGACGTCGCTCGGGGGCTCGGTGTGGTCATGATCCGTGTGATCGTGGCTCATCAAGACTCTCCTCTCGTCAAGTCCGCGCATCCATCTTTCGACGGACAAGGATGAGGTTGGATGCCGCCGAAACCGAATGCGACCTCAACCCGAGCGTGACGAAGGATGCACATCCCGGCCATCCGAAAACAAGCACAATCAATCGGGATACGGTCGCGCCCTCAACCCCGGCGCTTGGCGTCGACCCGACCGATCATCTCCGCCACACGGGGCTGGATTTCGGTGCGCCAGCGCCTGCCGTTGAAGACGCCGTAATGGCCGACCCCCTCCTGGACGTAGTGGGATTTCAGCGGTGCGTTGGGGCAGAGGTCGTGGGCCGCTTCGGTTTGGCCAAGGCCGCAGATGTCGTCCAGCTCGCCCTCGACGGTCATGATCGCCGTCTTCTCGATGGCCGCGCAATCGACGACTTCGCCGCGATGGGTCAAGAAGCCATCCGGCAAGGCATGGCGCTGGAAGACCGTCTCCACCGTCTGCAGATAGAACGCGGCCGGCAAATCCATCACGGCGAGATATTCGTCGTAGAATTTCCGGTGCTGTTCGACCGAATCCTCGTCGCCCTTCACCAGATCGTAGAAATGCCCGATATGGGCGTCGACATGGCGGTCGAGGTTCATCGTCATGAAGCCGCTTAACTGGACGAACCCCGGATAGACCCGGCGCATCCAGCCAGGATGGGGGAAGGGGACGGTCGAGATCACCTTGTCCTCGAACCAGGCGAGGTCGCGGGACTGGGCCAGTTCGTTCACCTGGGTCGGGTTGCGCCTGGTGTCGATCGGCCCGCCCATCATGACAAGCGAGGCCGGCGCCGCCGGATCCTGCGCCGCCGCCATGACCGCCGTCGCGGCCAGGGCGGGGACCGAGGGCTGGCAGACCGCCACGATATGGATGTCGGGGCCGAGAAAGCGGGTGAACTCGATCACGTAATCGATGAAATCGTCGAGATCGAAATCACCGGCCGCCAGCGGCACCATCCGGGCGTCACGCCAATCGGTAATGTAAACCTCATGCCCCGGCAGCATCGCCGCGACCGTACCCCGGAGCAAGGTGGCGTAATGTCCCGACATCGGCGCAATGATCAGCACTTTTGGATCGGATTTGGCGCGGGCGCGCGAGACACCGCGTTTGAAATGCAGAAGATCGCAGAACGGTTTCTCGAGCACGACCGATTCGGCGACCGTTACGGTCCGGCCGTCGACCTCGGTCTCGTCGATGTCGAATTCCGGTTTGTCGTAGCGCCGCGTAATCCCCTCGAAGACGTCGCACGCCGCGGAGACCGTCTGCCCCCAGGGCGTCATGGAAAGCGGATTGAAGGGATAGTTGATGAAGTCGCGGAGGTTCCTGGTGCCGATCCGCATCGGGAAGATGCAGGCATGAGCGAGTTCATAGGCGTGATATTGCATGAGGTCCCAAATTTATGAATGTGCCGCCGATATCGATTATGCTGCGCCGCAAAAGAACCGCAAGGCAAAATACCGCACTGCAAAATGGCGGTCTCTTCCGTTCCGCGCCGCCCGCTCTATAATTATCAAGGCGCGGTCCCGCGCCCGGCCCCGAGGGAGACCCACCGATGACCAAGAAGCCGATTTCCGCCGACTCACATGTGACCGAGCCGGCGAGCTGCTACTATGACCATATCGACCCTAAATATCGCGACATTGCCCCCCGGATCGAGCATGACGACAAACGCGGCGACGTCTATGTCGTCGAGGGATTCGAAAAACCGATCCCGATGGGTCTCGTGGCGGCGGCCGGTAAGGACCCACGGGAGCTTCGCTTTCACGGGTCGAAATACGAGGATCTCCACCCCGGCGGCTGGGACGGCAAGGCGCGGCTCGCCGAGCAGGACCGCGACGGGGTCGCGGCCGAGATCATCTATCCGACCGTCGGAATGGTGATCTGCGCCCACCAGGATTTCGATTACAAGAAGGCCTGCTTCGACGCCTACAATCGCTGGATCATGGAATATTGCGCTCCCGCACCCGATCGCCTGTTCGCGATGGCGCAACTCGCGATGCGTTCGCCGGAGGAAGGCATCGAGGAACTTCGCCGCGCCAAAGAGGCCGGCTTTCGCGGCGTCATGATGCCGGGCGAACCGCAATTCGAGGATTACGACCACCCCGCCTATGATCCCTTCTACGAGGCGGCGGTCGATCTCGACCTGCCCTTGTCGTTTCATATCCTGACCTCCGATTCGAACCAGCTCGACGGCCATCGCGGGCCGGCGATCAACGCTTTTCATTCGGTGTTCCGGGGCAATCAGGACATCATCGGCATGTTCATTTTCGGCCATGTCTTCGAGCGCCACCCGAAGCTGAAACTGGTCTGCATCGAGGCCGATGCGGGCTGGGTTCCGCATTACATGTACCGCATGGACCACATGTACAACCGCCACCGCTACTGGATGAAATGCGAGGAGATGTCGCGGCTCCCCAGCGAGTATTTCCGCGAGAACGTCTACCTCACTTTCCAGGACGACTGGACCGCCTTCCAGTTCCACGAACACATGAACACCGACCGCCTGATGTGGGCCAACGACTTCCCCCATAGCGACGCCACCTGGCCGAACAGTCAGGAATTGCTGGCGGAGCACGCCAAGGACGTCCCGGAAGCCACCCGCGCACGAATCCTGCGAGAGAACGTGGCGGAGCTCTATGGGCTGGAGGTGGCGTAATCGAGTCGATGCCCGCCCTATTTCTTTCCCTTGCGGGTCGCAAGTGCGACATTCGGATTGATCAATTAATAAGTATAGCGTCCCCTTATTTTCACATCGATCAGAGAAATTGTAGGTTAGGCGATAGCCGCCGGCAGAATAAATATGAAAGTTGAGCCGACCCCTAGTTCTGACCCGACGTTGATTGAGCCGCCGTACTTTTCAAGAATTTTCCGGCACTCCCACAAACCCATACCGTTTCCCTGAACAAGGGATGTTTCGTTGGAGCGTTCAAAATCAGCGAAAATCTTGGTTTGAGCGGCCTCCGAGATACCGGTCCCGTTGTCCCTTATTGAAATACAAACCGAGCGATCCACTTGCTCGGCCGAAATTTCGACTTCAAGCAATCGGTCACCCGATCGGTATTTGAGGGCATTGTCCAACAAATTCTGAAAAACGCGGGTCAATTGCAGTGAATTCGCTTTGACGGACGGCATTGCGGTGACATCGATTTTTGCTTCAGTAGCGTCAATCTGTAGCCGAAGAATTTCTATGGCGGTTTCTAAACATTTCGTCGTATCGACAACCTCGATCGCCGGGTTGAATTGGACCGAACGGGCATGTTCTAGCATTTCATGAATGAACTCATCCATTCGTAACGCGGCCTCATGAGCAGACGAAATGTAATGCGACGTTTGAACCGGATCAGCGTTCGGCAGGAAATGTTTCGCCGCGTCGAGATAGCCAATCACGGCACTTAGAGGCGCCTTGAGATCATGCGCGACAGCTCCTGAAAATCGATCAAGCTCATCTAGCGCCGCCCTCAGTTGGTATTCTGCGCTACTATATAACGTCCATAAAAAACCGAGGCTCCAGCATATCACCACTGACATGCCAACGAAGGCGCTAACATGGTCGAGAAGGACGATTTGCCCTGCCATATCGGCGCCTCCCCCGAGCTGAGGTCTTATAATAATTTTCAGGGCTTGAAATCCGGCAAATGCGCCAAACATGGCCCCAAGAATTCGACAGCCGGTCCTAAGCCCTAATCGTTTCTCCGCCAATAGGTCGCATGCCGCCCATCCACATATGATGGCGAAAAGGGCAGAACTGCAAACAAGGGCGCCTGAGATTTTGTTCTCGACAACCAAGAAATAATAGTATGCAACGACAGCGACCGAAATGGCCGCTATCTCCATGCGATATCTTGGTCGAAAACCTTGAAGCAGTCGCATTGCCCGCGCGGCCAACAGGACACTGACGGCAAAGCATACAAACCCGAAGAATATCGAGTAGTAATTCGTTGTAGAGGTCCCAATACCAGAAAGCAGTGCCCCGATGCCACCGACCGTGGTCGCGCCGACCATTTCCTTCAATCCGCTGGCTTTAAATTTTGTTGCCCAAAACGTGAGCAATATGGCAGCCAAAACGATTTCAACGATGGTCAGCGAAAACAATAGCGAACTGATGTCAAACATGTCGGTACTGACGATCAATTTGACCAAGTGCCATAAAAATAATTGACCCTCAATGGGCCTCGAAACTTTAGAACGCCACGAATTAATACTAATAGTCAATTACGGCGAATTAGAAAGAAGTCCGCTATCGCTCGGGAGCAGTCGAAATTGCCGGTTATATATTCCTTTTGCTTTATACCGGGTTCGGATATCGAACTGGCGGGCCTCGAACTTCGAGGAAATGAAATACGGGGACACCATATCTATTTAATTTCACTATGGGCTGATTCCACATGCGGCGGCCCCAGTCGCTCGGTGAGAGAGCGCATCGAGTTCGGACCTGTGAGAGCGAATAATGGGGACACGATCCTTTCTTCCCCGTTGGGAAAAAGGTCATGTCCCCATAATTCTTCGCGACCATCATTGCGATCTTGCGGCTTCCGAAGAGCTCGCGGATGGGGCGACACCAAGGCGATAAATCGGCCGCGAATTCCCCCTACAACACCTCGTACTCGACATCCCTCGGCACGGCATCCGGCCCGTTCGTCGGGTTCATGTCTTGGGGGCAGGCGGAGAAGACGACGAGGCAATCCATTTCGGCGCGGAGCGTCACATGGTCGCCGGGCTTGCTGACCGGCGGCTCCTTGCCGAGGTGCCGGCCGGCACTCCAGGGCCGGTTCATGAACATGTTGAAGGGGCACGGCGTGCGCCCGCCCGCATCGGCGCCGATTTCCGCCAGGGCGGCGGCCAGATTGTCGGTGCAGTTGTCGTGATAGCCGTCATAGCCCAGCAGCTGGTAGCGATAAACGTCGCAGGCCGCGTTCAGGGTGTCGTGGACGCCGGGCGAGGTGTCCTCGAGCAGGGTCAGGATCGGCCGGCGCCGGTTGGTGAGGAAGGCCTCGCCGGTCTCGGGCATCATCTTGTTGGTCGTTGAGCGGGTATGCTCCATCGACATGAACTCGGTCATGTCGTCGGCATTGAAGGCCCAGGTGTCGACGACCTGGCTGCCATGGGTGTTGATCACCCGGACCGACCGACCGGCATCGAGGCGATGGGCCTTACCGCGGCGCGCCGGGACGGTGATCCGCTCGGTCATCGCTCGGGCTATCCTCCCAACGCAACACTCGCCGACATGGCGACGGTGCCTTCGGGTGTCGCCGCCCAGATCTCGCAACCCTCGTCGGTCGGTCGGCCGCAGACCGTGAAGGGGGCCGTGTCGAAGAGGGGGGCCCGGGCACGCATGTCGAAGCCGGTCAGGGTCTTCTCCGGGTTCATGTCGCCGGCGAAATCGAGCAGGCATTGCGTCGTATAGGGACCATGGACGACAAGCCCCGGATAGCCTTCGGCCTCCATCGCGTGGGTCCGGTCGTAATGGATGCGGTGGGGATTGAAAGTGATCGCGGAATAGCGGAACAGACTGACGACGTCCGCATTGATCTCGCGCGTCCAGGGAAGGTCGTCCGGCACGGGGTCGCGTTTCGGAATGCCGCTCTTCTCGCCCGGCTTCACGCCCTCGCGAAAGACGCCGTCCCGCTCCTCGACGACGCAGAGGCCATATTCGTTGTAGATGCGGTACGCGATCTTGGTGAAGACCAGGAAGCCGGTGCTGCCCTCGCGAGGCGTGATGTCCAGGAGTTCGGTCTCGCGGTGGACCTCGTCGCCGACGCGCAAGGGGGCCAGAAACTCGAACCGTCCGCCCGCGAACATACGCCTCGGGAGCGGCATTTTCGGCAACACGCCGAAATCCGTCGGCAGGCCGTCTTCGCCGAGCGATGCCGGCGGCGACATCGGCAGGAAGTAGAGCCCGTGGGCGCCCGGCGGGATGGCGGCGCCCGGTTCGGCTGAAATCTCTCGGTCGAAAGTGACGCCAAGTGCCTTCAAGGGAGCGGCGGTGATGGTGTCGTATTCCTCGATCGTGGTGCCGACATGGCTTTTCAGCTCGTCGATGTTGATGTCGACCATGGTCGAATACTCCTTTTCCTTACTCCGCCAAATGAACGACGGGAACGGTCACGTCCTCGTTGATGTCCTCGAAGCCGATGGTGACTGGCTTGTCGACCGCCATCGCATCGATCTTGGCCCCCCTGACCTGCGCCTTCAATCGCACCCCCTCGTCGAGATCGACAGTCGCGATCAACAGCGGCAAGTCCTTCTTAAAGCTGAAATGGAAGGCGTAGTGGGATTCGCTCCAGGTATGGATCTTGCCTTTCCGAGACGCCTCCACCCAGTCGACTTCCATCGAGTAGCACTCGTCGCAGACCGGGCGCGGATAGTGGCGGATTTTGCCGCATTCGCCGCATTTCTGCAGCAAGAGGCGGCGTTCCTTGAGCCCGTCCCAGAACGGCTTGCTGTCTTCGTTCGGTTTCGGGAGGATCAGTTCGATCTCGCTCATAGCGCTTATTTCCTCATGATCGCGAGCGACCCGTCGCCCATGTCGCCATAGCCGGTGACGAGACCCACTTCCGCGTCCTTGACCTGAGCCTTGCCGGCGGTCCCGCGGAGCTGCTTCACCAGTTCCGTGACATGGTTCATGCCGACGATATGGGCCTGTGAAAGGAGGCCGCCATGGGTGTTGGTCGGCAGGTCGCCGTCGAGGCCGAGATGTCCGTCCATCACATAGTCCCCGCCCTCGCCCTTCTTGCAGAAACCGAGATCCTCGATCTCCGCGATCACGGTATAGGTGAAGCAGTCGTAAATCTCGGCGACGTCGATATCACCGCGCTCGATGCCCGCCATCTCGAAGGCGCGGGGTGCGGCCTTGGCGAGGCCAAGCGTCGTGATATCCGGCCGCTGGGTGATGGTGCTCGGCGAATCGGGGTGCCCCTCGGCGACCCCCATGACGTGGATCGGCTTTTGGCGCATGTCCTTGGCGCGGTCGGCACCGCTGACCACCAGGGCGGCCCCGCCGTCGCTCTCCAAACAACAATCGAAAAGCCGGAAGGGATCGGCGATCATGCGCGAGTTCTGATGATCCTCGACCGTCATCGGCTGGTCCATGATGGCGTTGTCGTTGAGTTGGGCGTGCTTTCGCGTGGTCACCGCGACCTCGGCGAATTGGCGGCTGGTGGTGCCGTAAAGCTCCATATGCCGGCGCGCCATCTGCGAATAGAGCTGCGCCGGGGCCATCGAGCCCGACGGCATCTCGAACTCGCCGATGACCCGGAACTGCTGCATTTCCTGGACCCGGGAACCGATGCGCTCGCCGGAATAGCCGTTGCGGCCGATCGGCACCAGCACATGGTTGGCGAGGCCGGCGGCCACGGCACCAATCGCCGCTTGGATGGCGGCAACGCAGCTCGCCCCACCCATGGGTGTGACCGCCGAGAAGCGGAGATCCTCGATCCCGAAATTGGTGATGAAGTCCTCGGCGACGCAAGCGCCGGACATATAGGGGATGACCCCGTCGATGTCCTTCGGCGTGATCCCCGCATCGGCGATCGCGTTCAGCGAGGCCTCCATCTGCAGGGCGGCGACGCTCTTGCCGGAACCCTTGGTATAGGCCGTCTCGCCGATCCCGGTGATGCAGCCCTTGTCTCTCAGCGTGTTGGTCATCGCGCACCTCCTCTAGGCGTGGGCACTAATTTAGTTTGCGGGACGGTCGGAAACAGGTTGGACGGTGCGTCAATCTGCGACGAAGAGCGTGTAAGGGGCGTGTTCCTCGATCGTCGCAACGCTCCAACCCGCCGCCTTCAGGAGCGCTTCCATTCCGAGGCGGTCGAAATCGTTGAAATAGCCTGCAATCCGGCGCGAATCTTCCGGTTCATTCGGCGCGGTGCATCTGTATGTGCAGACAAGCCGCGACGCCCCGGCCCGCGCCTTGGCGAGAAGGGCCGCCGGGTCATGGATATACTCCAATATCTCCAGCGCCATTACACCGTCCCATTCGCCGGCCGGGAACTGTCCTTCGTTCAGGTCGGCCAACACCGTCGTCTCCGCATAGCGGACGAGATCGACCGGCGTGTAGTCGGCGTCGTCATCAAGATGGCGCTTCGCGGCCATCAAGCCGGCACCCAGGTCAAGCACCCGGCCGCTCTTCGGGAGATGCGGGGCGGCCAGTTTCGCCCGCTCGACGCTGCCGGCGGCCAGCATCTTCGGGTCGCTCCAGCGCCAGCCGTCGCTGGCACCCGCCTTGATCAGCGCCTCCGTGAGCGCCTCGCGCTCGGCGTCGGTCACTTCCGCATGCATCGGCGGCGGCCGCGAGGCATAGGGAGCGAATGGGCCGTCATAAGCCGGCAATGGTGTGAAATCGGCGGCCAGCGCCACCAGGTTTCCGCATTCGTTTCCGGCCACCCAGGGAATGAAGGCGCAGGGCATGTTCAAATGAGGGAACCATCGGATCGAGAAACCGAATCCCCGAATTTCCTCGATCATCTCCTCGAAGGCGCGCCAGCGGTCGGGTGGGGCGTAAAGGTCGCTCTTTTCCAGGATCACGGCGGCGACCCGGCCCGAGGCCAACAGCCGGCGCGCGCCCGACAGGGTCTCAGGCTCGTATCCCTCCACGTCGACCTTGAGGAAGACACGGCCCTCGGCGAGGTCGTCTCGTCCTTCGAACAACAGGTCGAGCGGGATCAGCGGCACCGTGAGGGGCGGATTGTCGCTCGGCGCTTCTTTCGGCCGTTCCCGGGAGATGAAATTTCCCATCGACGAGAACGGCCACAACTGGCCGAAACCGGCCGCCTCGCCCGCGGCTCCCGCCACGACCTCGACATCCATCTGGCGGCCGTTGAGCGCAAGCTGACGAATGAGCGAGATGACATTGAGCGGGTTTGGCTCGATCGCCAGTACCTTGATCCCGCCCTTGGGGGCAGTCGCGGCCGCGAGCGAATAAACCCCGTAATGGGCCCCGATATCGACGAAGATGTCGCCAGGTTCCAAATGGGTGTCGAGAAAGGCGCGAGTGGCGAATTCGTATCCGAGATGTTGCGATTCGAGCCGCGCCAGAATTCGCAGGCCCGGATCGTTCTCGTATCCCTCCAACAGAAACATTGTGAAGCGCGGCTCTCCCGACGGCGTCTTTTGGGCCGAGGGAAGCAGATAGCGGCCATCCGCCGTGCGCTCAAGGTCGGGAGCGTCCATGGCTGGCAGTTTAGTCGATCAACCTAACCGCAACACGCCTTCATTCGACCGCGACCAGGCCTTCGGCTTCCGCCGCTTCCCGGCGGCAGCGTTCGGGACCGCCGAGCGTCGGCCGGTCGTAGCTCACGCGCTTGAACCAGTAATGAAGCCCCAGGAGATCGGTGAACCCCATGCCGCCATGGATTTCGGTCGCGAGAGTCGCGACGTCGCGGCCGACCTCGCCGAGATGCGCCTTCGCGTGGCAGGCGACGACCCGGCGCTCTTCCGGCACGGCGTCCTGGGCGTGGGCCGCGTACCAGACCAGGGAGCGGCAGGGCTCCAGCATCGTCACCATGTCGGCGCATTGATGCTTCACCCCCTGGAAACCACCGATCTTGCGGCCGAACTGTTCGCGTACCTTGGCGTAATCGACCGCCTTGTCGAACATTGACTGGCAGGCACCCAGGATATCCGCCGCCAGCATCACCCGGCCCGCGTCGAGAACGCGAACGGCCGCCGCCTTCGGATCGTTCGCTCCGTCGAGGATTTCCGCGGAAACGCCATCGAAGCGAATGTCGGCCATCGGCCGGGTCCGGTCGATGGTGCGCCGAAGCGTGACCGCGGCACCGGCATCGTCGAGCGGGGCAAGCGCCACGGCGCCGTCGGCCTGGAAAACAAGAATATCCGTGGCGTCTCCGGGATCGATGGCCCCCGACAACTCGCCCGTCAGATGTCCCGCCTCGAAGCGGGCATCGCCGGGCTGGTTCGTTCCGGCAAGACTCCCAAAGGCGATCGCCAGTCGTCGCTCGCCGCTTGCCATCGCCGGCAGCCATTCCGACTGCTGTCCCTCGGTGCCGTAAAGCCGTAACGTCAGCGGCGCCATCACCGCCGCCGAAAGAAACCCGCCGGGGGCGGCAAAATAGCCGAAGGCTTCGGCGACGATCGCCGCATCGAGGATCGAGAGATCGCTGCCGCCGTAGTCCTCCGGCACCAGCATGCCCGAAATGCCGAGATCGATCAGTTGCCGTCGGAACGCGGGATCGGAGGCGGTCTCCGTCTCGGCGATGCGGCGCACTTCCTCCAGCGGCATGGCGTCGTCAAGGAGCGAACGGAGCGATTCATCCAGCAGGCGTTGATCTTCTCCAAGACCGAATTCCATCGCTCAGCCTCCCGTATCCGGGGCCGGCGGTTTCAGCTCGCGGGGCAGACCGAGACCGCGTTCGGCGATGATGTTCCGCTGGATGTTCGACGAGCCGCCGCCGATGATCAGGCCGACATCGTACATGTAGTCGACCTGCCAATTCGTCGCCGGATCGTCCTCCGCATCCTCCCCATGGGGATCGTAAGGCAAACCCGCCTCGCCGAGCACATCGATCGCCAGCGAAGTGATCTTATAGGCGAGGATGGTCCCACCCAGTTTCACAATCATCCGCCGGATGCCCGGATCCTCGTCCCGGGCCTGGTCCGAGAGCAGCCGCATGCCATGGTATTTCGAAGCCAGGGCCTCGCCCCGAAGCCGCATCAGGCGGTCCCGGTATTCCGGCATATCGAGAATTCTGACGCCGTCGATTTCGGTTTCCGTCATCAGCCGTTCGACGCCGGTCAAACGATGCAACATCTTGTTGGGATCGCCGAGCAGGCCGCGCTCGTGCTTCAGGGTCACGTTGGCGACGTTCCAGCCGTCGCCCCGGCCCATCACGATTTGGTCGGCGGGGATCCGCGCATCGGTGAAGAAGACCTCGTTGAACTCGCTCCGCTCGGTCATCGTGCGGAGGGGCCGAACCTCAATCCCGGGCGTGTCCATCGGCACCAATAGATAGGAGATGCCGCGATGCTTGGGGACATCTGGTTCGGTCCGGGCAAGCAAGAACATCATATCCGCGTAATGCGCCGAGCTGGTCCAGATTTTCTGCCCATTGATCACGAATTCGTCGCCGTCGAGCTCGGCCTTGGTGCGGAGCGAGGTCAGGTCGCTGCCCGCCCCCGGCTCCGAATAGCCCTGACACCAGATGGTTTCACCGAGGATCGTGGTCTCGATCCAGCGTGCTCTCTGCTCCTCGGTGCCGACCTCGAGGAGCGTCGGCACGAGCATGCTGATCCCCTGGTTCTTCAGTCCAGGATGAACACCCGCGTTGTTGAACTCGTCGGCGATGATCGCGGTCTCGACGACATCGGGCGGCGCCCCGAAGCCGCCATATTCGGTTGGAATCGTGCGGGCGAAATAACCCTCCCCGACGAGGCGTTTCTGCCATTCCAGGGTCTTGGCATCGGGCGGCTTGCGGCCTCCACCGAGCAGCGGCGCCTTGTCGCCATGCACCGCGATGAATTGTCGAACTTCCTCCTGGAGCGCCTTGTGCCGGTCGGAATATTCGAGGTCCATGATCTTCCTACTCCGCTGCTTGGGCGGCCGCCTCTCGTTCGTTCACCAGGGGAGCGACTTCCTCCATCAGAAGCCGCATCGCCTTCTTCGAATTTTCGGCCGACATGCCGCCGATATTGGTCCAGAGCACGAATTCGGTAATGCCGAGGCGTTCGCGAAGATCGTTCAGGCTCGCGGCACAGCCCGCCGGATCGTCGGCGATCGCCGCACCGTGGGCGTGCAGCTTGTCGAAGCTGAGATAACCGCCTGCCAGCGTCTTCTTGCTCTCCGCCATGGTGAACTCATAGCCCCGGATGCTGTCCGACTGGCCCTTCACCGCCTGTTGGTTGCTAGTGACCTTGGCGTAGAACCATTCGACGCGCTCGCGGAAGATCGCCTGGGCCTTCTCGGCCGACTCGTCCACGAAGAACGGCACCAGCATCATCCGTTCCGCCGCTTTCGGGTCGCGGCCCTGTTTTACGCATTCCGCCTCGTAGACGCCGATGTTCTCGGCCAGCTTGTCGATCCATTCCTCGCGGTAGGTGCGATAGGTGAAGGGCGAGGCGAGTTGAATGCCGTAGCCCTGCTCGGCCGCGGTCTTGAAGCTCTCGGGCGAGATGCAGGCCTGGTAGATCGGCGGGTGGGGCTTCTGTACCGGTTTTGGCAGAAGCTCGACCGGCTGCGGGATCTTCCAGTAGTCGCCGTCATAGGTGATGGTTTCCTGGGTCCATGCCTTGAGGACGATATCCATGCCTTCCGCGTACATCTCGCGGCTTTCCTCCATTGGTACGCCGAGGCCGGTGAATTCATGCGGCTGGTAGGCGCGGCCGGCCCCGAACAGCAACCGGCCATGGGAGAGATGGTCGACCAGGGCGAAATCGGAGGCGGTGCGCAGCGGATGGTTGAACGGAATGACGACGACCGCCATGCCGATCTTGATGCGCTCGGTGCGCTTGGCGATGGCCGCGGCCAGAACCTGGGTCGAGGTCACGATGCCGTAGGTCGAGAACAGATGCTCGGCGATCCAGATCGTATCGAAACCGAGCTCCTCAGCCAGCTCGAACTGTTCGAAATCGGTGTCCAGGGTCTCGGTCACCTTGTCGAGATCGGGTATTTGGCTGAGGCTGAAAGTCCCCCATTTCATCTTCTTTTCTCCTTAACTAAATCTGCGAATATCCGGATCCGTCGCTCTCGATTCCGCGGCCGACCGCTTCTTCGATCCAACCGAATTCCTTGAGGATCATCTGGCTGTAGGTCACGCGCCCGTTCACCTTCTCCGGCGGTTCGGTGGCCAGCAAAAGCGACGCGCGGGCCATCAATTCCGGCGGCTCGCCCCGGGGATCGTCCATGCCATCGACAAGTTTGTGATGGACCGTTCCCGGCGTCGGCACGACGCGCGACGGGGAGACCGCCGAGACCGCGATGTTGCCGTCCTCGGCGACTTCCTCGGCCAGACCCTGGGTGAAGCGCTCGAGGGCGGCCTTGGTAGCGCCGTACATCGTGCCGCCGCGCCGCAACACGCCGTCATAGGGCGCGCTGCCGGGACCGATCGCGGCGCCCGAACTGATATTGACGATGGCGCCGCCGCGGCCGCCCTCGCGGAGATCGGGCATGATATTCCGGGATAGGACGAAGGGCGCATGCACGTTGATCTTGAAACAGCGAATCCACCGGTTGGTCTGATAGTCGGCGATCGGGATGTAGTAATTGAGGGCGGCGTTGTTCACCAGGATATCGACCGGACCATAGGCTGAGCGCGCGGCTTCCAGCAACTGCTCGCACCCTTCTTCCTCCGATATATCGCAGGCCACCGCCGTGGCATCGCCGCCCGCCTGCTTGATGTTTTCCACCGTCCGCGAGAGCGACCCTTCCAGCATATGGTCGCCTTCGTTCAGCGTTCTGGCGGCGCAGACGACTCTGCCACCCTCGGAGGCGAAGAGTTCCGCGATCTCCTGGCCGATGCCCCGGCTGGCGCCGGTCACGACCACGTGTTTTCCATCAAGCTTGCCCACGCGACGATCTCCCTAATTTTACCTGGTAGATATTTAACTCGATCCGCCGCCACGGCCATTCGTTTCGGTGCGACCCATTGACCTCCACACTCGGCCCGCGAATCTTCCTTTAGGCGCTGTAAGAGATGGGGGACGACCGACCCAATGATTTCGAGGACTAAACTATGACCGACCGACAGATGGCCCTTGTCGGCTTCATGCAGGCCCAGAACTGTTCGAACTACGTGGCGTCATGGCGCCACCCGGAATCGGCCTCCGATTTCCTGACGCCGGATTATTATCAGCGGATCGCACGGGTGCTGGAAGAGGGCAAGTTCCACATCGCCTTCTTCGACGACCGCCTGGCGATGCCCGATGTCTTCGGTAACGACCATGCAGAGGTCGTCCGCAACGGGGTCCGCGTGGTGAAGATGGACCCGATTAGTATCTTGGCGATGATGGGTGCCGCGACAAAACATCTTGGCCTCGGCGGGACCTATTCGACGACCTACTACGAGCCCTTCCACGTGGCCCGCGTCTTCTCGACCCTTGACCACATGACCGGCGGGCGCGCGGGCTGGAACGTCGTGACCTCGTTGAATGATTCGGAAGCCCTCAACATGGGCCGCGATAGCGTCGTACCCCATGACGAGCGTTACGACCGGGCGGACGAATTCATGAAGATCGTGCTCGGCCATTGGGGGAGCTGGGCGCCCGACGCGATTCAGTGCGACAAGGAGACCGGCATTTTCGCAGACCCCGCCAAGGTGAGCCGGCTCGACTTCAAGGGGGAATACTACAATTCGCGGGGCCCGTTTACGGTACCGCCCTCGCCGCAGCGCCATCCGGTGCTGATCCAGGCGGGCCAGAGCGGGCGCGGCCGGAAATTTGCCGTCGATTGGGGCGAGGTGATCTTCGCGATCTTCCCCACAAAGGAAATTGGACAGGGGGTCTGCAAACTGATGCGCGACCAGGCCGGGAAGATCGGCCGCGACCCCGAGTCTTTCAAGATCGCACCCGCGATCTACGTGACCGTCGGCGAAACCCAAACCATCGCCGAAGCCAAGGCCGAGATGATCGAGCGTCTGGCGAAACCGGTCGATACGCTGGCACTTCTGTCGGAGGCCTTGAACTTCGATTTCGCGACCAAGGAAATGGACGACCCCTTCAGCGACGATGAACTGGCCGCGATCAGCGGGCTACAGGCGATCCGCGACCGGGTGGTCGAGGACAGCGGCAAGAGCAACCCCACCGTCCGCGACTTCGTCGATTTCAGCCGCCGCGGCACGGTCAAGGAAGCGCCGCACTTCATCGGCAATGCCAAACAAGTGGCGGACGGTCTCGAGGACTGGTTCACCAGCCGCGCCTGCGACGGCTTCGTCCTCGCCGCCACCCACATGCCGGGCGCCTACGAAGACTTCGTCCGCTACGTGGTGCCCGAATTGCAGCGCCGCGGCCTCCACCAGAAGGACTACCGCGGCGCCACCTTGCGCGAAAATCTGGGCCTGCCGGGGCTGGTGCACCTCGACAACTGAGTGCTACCCCGCCGGCAAATACGGGATCGCCCCCGCGAGATCCGTGTCGTCGAGGACATGGAGCCGGCTGACGCTGCCCGCTTGGCGCGCGGCCGCATAGGGCGCGTACTCCGGATCGCCCGCGAAGGCCTGGACCGCCTCCATCGACGGGAACGAGATCAGCGCCACCAACGTGGTGTCCAGCGGCTCCCCTTCCACGGTGGTGACGTTGCCGCTCCGCGAAAGATACTTGCCACCGTGCTTCTCGACGATGTTATGCACGTTGGTGGCATAGTCCGGCACCCAACTGTCGTCCGTTACCTTGACGTCCGCGATGACATAGACGGTCATGAACTGTCCTCCCCTTTGAATTGCGCTTGGCAGGGATATTAGCATGATTGATGGCGACACGCGCCAATCAACCTCACGTGACGGAACGATCGCCATGAGGGAGGGGAGACCGCCTTGAAGATCATCGACGAGACGACCGGTGCCCGCGGAGGCCAGACTTTCGTGGAGATGCGGGACGGAATCCGGCTCAACACATTGATTTTCCTGCCGGCCGACGGCGGCCCCGATTATCCGGTGATCCTGGCCCGGACCCCTTATGGTATCACCTTGCCGCAAGGCGAACATATCACCGACCCCGCCCATGGCTGGACGCCGCCGGCCGACGGGCCGATGCGGGGCTCGATCCTGCGCGGTTGGAAGACGATCGTCGAGCGCGGCTATGCGGTGGTCTACCAGGACACGCGCGGGCGCTATGCCTCGGAGGGCGAGGACCGGGTCTATGCGGACGACGCGGCGGACGGCTACGACACGCTGGACTGGGTCGCGGAACAATCCTGGTGCAACGGCCGGGTCGGGATGTCGGGCTCGTCGGCGGGGGCCACCACGACCCTGGCGGCGGCGAGCCAGGGGCACCCGGTCCTCAAGGCGTTCTGGGCCCAGGTCGGCGGCGCCAGCATCTATGACGATGTCGTCTGCGAGGGCCAGTCGATCGAGATGGAGCGCCTTTGGCTCTGGGTCTCCAAGAACATTCCCGGCCTCTCGGAAAGCCACAAGCGGGCCGCCATGCGAAGATCCGGCCGCGACGAGGCCGGGATGGCGGAGGCCCATCGGCTGGCGGGTGAGACCTATCAGCGGCTTGAAGAGTCAAGTTTGGCCGACATGCCGTTCGTCGAATCGGCGGATTGGCTGCGCCTGCCGCTGACCGACTATCCGAATTTCGTCGATTGGCAGCCCTTCCTGAACGAATTGATCACCCATCCCGCCCCCGACGGATTCCGTGCCGCCCACGATTTCGGCGGTTCGATCGACATCCCCGGCTTTCATGCGACCACCTGGTACGACATCTTCCTGACCAGTGTCTTGCGGGCATTCCAGGGTATTCAAGCGCGGACGGGCACGCAGAAACTCTGGATCGGCCCGAATTGGCATCATTTCGTATACGAAACGAACTTTTGGCCGCGCGATCCCTACTTCGACTGGTTCGGCCACTACCTGAAGGATGAAAAATCCGATTTGATCAAGGAACCACCGGTCTTCTTTTCGCCCCGCGCCTTCGAGGCGGACGGAGCCGCCTATGTCGCCGACGATTGGTTGCATGCCGAAACCTGGCCGCCGCCGGCAACCGAGGTGCACCGGCTCTATCTGACTGGCGAGGGGAACTTGGCGGAAGCGGCCGGGGGTGCCGCGCGCAGCTATATTTACGACCCGCGAAAGCCGAACCCGACGCTCGGCGGACGCAACATGCTGATCAAGAACGGCCGCATGGATCAGCGCCCGGCACAGGCCCGGCCGGGCTACGGGCTCATCTATACGGGCGAGGCCTTGGCCGAGGACTTGACCTTATCGGGATCGGTTCGGGCGACCCTGCATGTGGGCTCGGACTGCCCCGACACCGATTTCATCGCCAAGCTGAACGAGGTGACGTCGGACGGGCGGGCGATGCTGCTGATGGACGGTGTTACCCGCGCGATGTATCGCGACACGATCCAAGACCCGGACCAGGCCAGGCCCCGGCGCCTCGAACCTGGCGAAACCTACAAGCTGACCATCGACCTCGGCGACATCCGCCACACGGTCCCGGCGGGCCACCGCCTTCAGGTCGATATCGTCAGCAGCAACTTCCCCCGCCGTGCCCGCAACACCAATAGCGGCAATGCGATCCTCGCCCGCGACACCGACGCCGATATCCGCGTCGCGACCAATACGGTCCACCACACCGAAGCGATGCCGTCCTATCTGGAGATGACCGTGACTTGCCCCCAGGTTTCGTACCAATCGTTATGTTAGACCTTGCTCGTTGT
>CAYPAV010000019.1:0-90129 GCA_964408805.1 uncultured Rhodospirillaceae bacterium
AAACAACGAGCAAGGTCTAACATAACGACTGGTACGAAACCTGGGGGCAAGTCAATCGACCGACCCCGCGAAGTGCATGGCGAGGTGATGCCTTCCGACGATTATGTCGCGCTCACCGTGTCGGATACGGGAACCGGCATCGAACCCGACGTTCTCGAACGTATCTTCGAGCCCTTTTATACCACCAAGGAGGTCGGTGCCGGAACGGGGCTCGGTCTGGCGACCGTTTATGGAATCATCAAACAAAGCGGCGGCTATATTTCGGCCGAGAGCGACGGGGCCGGACGGGGCACTCTGTTCACGCTCTATTTCCAGCGCGATAATTCGGCCGATGAGGAAAACCGAAACCGTGCCTCGGAGGGAGACGCCGCGCGGTTCGATGTCACCGGCGGTGGGACGGTCCTTCTGGTCGAGGATGAGGATCCGGTCCGTCTCTTCGGTGCGCGCGCGCTTCGAGGCAAGGGCTATAAGGTCGTCGAGGCGCGTACCGGCGAGGCTGCGGTCCAATTGCTTCGCGCCGGGACCTACGACCTTCTGATTACCGATATGGTGATGCCGAAAGTGGGCGGGGCCGAGGTCATAAAGGAAGCCCGGAAGTGTAATCCCGATCTTCCGGTAATCTGTATCTCCGGCTATACGGAGGAGTCGGTCGCGAAAGAGGTTGAAACCTTCGAAAATATGCATTTTCTCGCTAAACCGTTTAGCCTTAAACAGCTTGCGGGCACGGTCAAGAATGCCATCGAGGGAATCGATCCGGAAATTGATGAACGCCTGTAACCAATTGATATATTGAGGATTACGTATAGAACAAAAAAAGAACTTGCGATTTGGAACAAATCGTGTACATTGCGTTTCTCCATGGCCTGGGCGGCGATCCGCTTCTTCGGCCCTTGAGCAAACAGGAAGGGGAACGCAGTATGTCCAATAGCGCACTTCACCTCGTCGAAAAGGACGTCATGGATAAGGAAAAGGCTCTCGAGGCGGCGCTCGGTCAGATCGAGCGATCGTTCGGCAAGGGATCGATCATGAAACTCGGCCAACGCGAGCAGGCGGTCGACGTGGAAGCCGTTTCGACCGGGTCGCTGGGCTTGGATATAGCGCTCGGTATCGGCGGATTGCCGAGAGGGCGGGTGGTTGAGATCTACGGACCGGAAAGTTCCGGCAAGACGACGCTGGCCCTGCATGTTATCGCGGAGGCGCAGAAGGCGGGCGGCACCTGCGCCTTTATAGATGCCGAACACGCGCTCGATCCGGGCTATGCGAAAAAGCTCGGTGTCGATACGGACGACCTTCTGATTTCGCAGCCGGACGCCGGAGAGCAGGCGCTCGAGATCGTCGATACGCTGGTCCGCTCGGGCGCGATCGATGTTCTGGTGGTCGATTCCGTGGCCGCCCTCGTTCCCCGCGCCGAACTCGAAGGCGAGATGGGGGACACCCATGTCGGCCTGCAGGCGCGCCTGATGAGCCAGGCCTTGCGCAAGCTCACTGGCTCGATCAACCGATCGCGCTGCATGGTGGTTTTCATTAATCAAATTCGCATGAAGATCGGCGTCATGTTCGGCAGCCCGGAGACCACCACCGGCGGCAATGCCTTGAAGTTCTATTCGAGCGTGCGCCTGGATATTCGTCGCATCGGGGCGATCAAGGATCGTGACGACGTGGTCGGCAATCAGACCAGGGTCAAGGTCGTGAAGAACAAGATGGCTCCGCCTTTCAAGATGGTCGAGTTCGACATCATGTATGGCGAGGGAATTTCGAAGAACGGCGAATTGCTGGATCTAGGCGTTGCCGCTGGGGTTGTCGAGAAATCGGGCGCCTGGTTTTCGTACGACACCCAGCGGATCGGTCAGGGCCGACAGAATGCGAAGGATTTTCTCGCCGAAAACGCGGAGATCGCCGAGACGGTGGAGCGTCGCATCCGCGAGAATGCGGGCCTGATCTCGGAGCAGATGCTCGACGGTGGGTCGAGCGCCAACGAGACCGAGGAAGTTCCCGAAAGCGAAGGCGAAACCGCCTGAGTCGGTCCCCATGGAATTACGAAAAGCGGCGCCGGTTTGAGCGCCGTTTTTTGTTCCTCGCACTGGTCATGGACCCCCGAACCCGCCCGCATCCGACCCGGCCGGGCTTCCTAGACTTCGCCCCGCTCGCGCGGTAGAAACCGGCGTTCGCGCGGCCCGTGCATTCGGGCGGGCGCGGCCAGCGGGGGCAGGTGGAGCGGTCATGTCGAGCGCCAACGAGATACGCACTGAATTCCTGAATTATTTCGCGCGGCACGATCACGAGATCGTCGAATCGTCGCCCCTGGTGCCGCGCAACGATCCGACCCTTCTCTTTACCAATGCCGGCATGGTGCAATTCAAGAACGTTTTCGTCGGCGCGGAGCAACGACCCTATTGCCGTGCAACGACATCGCAAAAATGCGTGCGCGCGGGCGGCAAGCACAACGATCTCGAAAACGTCGGTTATACGGCGCGACATCACACCTTCTTCGAGATGCTGGGCAATTTTTCCTTCGGCGATTATTTCAAGGAGTTGGCGATCGAACTCGCCTGGAACCTGATCACCAAGGAGTTCGGTCTCGCGAAGGACCGGCTTTTGATCACGGTTTATTCCGAAGACGATCAGGCGGCCGAACTCTGGCGCAAGATCGCCGGGATCGGTGACGAAAAGATTCTCCGAATTCCGACCTCCGACAATTTCTGGGCAATGGGCGAGACCGGGCCCTGCGGCCCTTGTTCCGAAATATTCTATGATCATGGTCCGGAGATTCCGGGTGGTCCCCCCGGCAGTCCCGACGAGGACGGCGACCGCTTCATTGAGATCTGGAACCTCGTCTTCATGCAGTTCGAGCAGCTAGGGCCGGACGAGCGCGTGGAGTTGCCCAGACCATCGATCGACACCGGGATGGGTCTCGAACGGATCGCCGCCTTGCTACAAGGCAAGCATGACAATTACGACATCGATCTCATTCGCGGCCTGATCGAGGCCTCGGCGGAAGCCAGCGGTACCGAACCTGATGGTGAAGGCGCGGTGTCGCATCGCGTGATCGCGGACCACCTGCGCGCCTGTGGTTTCCTGGTTGCGGAAGGGGTGCTGCCGTCGAATGAAGGCCGTGGTTATGTATTGCGCCGCATCATGCGCCGGGCGATGCGGCATGCGCATCTTCTTGGTTGCGAGGCGCCGCTGATGTGGCAATTGGTGCCGGCCCTCACCAAGGCAATGGGTCAGGCCTTTCCCGAACTCGTTCGCGCCGAAGCCCTGATTGCGGAGACCTTCAAGCTGGAGGAGACCCGATTCAAGGAAACCCTCGGTCGCGGTCTTCGGCTCCTGGAAGAGGAAACCGACAAGCTGGGCGATGGCGTGACACTGCCGGGCGATGTCGCGTTCCGGCTTTACGATACCTTCGGGTTTCCGCTCGATCTGACCCAGGACATCCTGCGCGGACAAGGGCGCGCGGTCGATACCGCGGGGTTCGATGCCGGCATGCAGCGCCAGCGCGAGGCGGCGCGGAAGGCCTGGGCGGGTTCCGGCGAGGCGGCGACCGACGAGGTTTGGTTCAATTTGAAGGAAAGGGCGGGTGCCACCGAATTTCTCGGTTACGAGACAGAGGATGCCGAGGGCGTGGTGACGGGACTAGTCGTCGATGGCACCGAGGTTGAGAGCGCGGCCGAGGGTCAGTCGGCAATGGTCGTCGTCAACCAGACGCCGTTCTACGGCGAATCGGGCGGTCAGATGGGGGATGCCGGTACCCTTTTGGGCGCCGAGGGGACCGAGTTCGCGGTCGAGGACACACAGCGTCGGCTCGACGACGTGCATATTCATATCGGCGAGGTCCGCCGCGGCACGCTCAAGCTCGGTGACGCCTTGGAAATGCATGTCGATCGGCCAAGGCGCTCGCATATTCGGGGTAATCACTCGGTGACCCACCTCCTTCATGCCGCCTTGCGCGCGCATTTGGGAGCCCATGTGGCGCAGAAGGGGTCGCTGGTGGCGCCCGACTACCTCCGGTTCGATTTCAGCCATCAAGAAGCGATGAGCGGGGAAGAAATTGCGCGCATCGAAGGCGATGTGAACGAGCGCATTCGCGAGAACAGCCATGTCCGTACCCGCTTGATGACCCCGGCCGAGGCCGAGACCGATGGCGCGGTGGCGCTGTTCGGGGAGAAATACGGCGAGGAAGTGCGAGTTGTTGCCATGGGGGCCGCTGGTACGGAAGACCGGGCAACCGCTTATTCAATGGAGCTTTGCGGCGGCACGCATGTGGAGCGCACGGGCGATATCGGGTTTTTCAAGATTACCGGCGAGTCGGCAGTCGCTGCCGGGGTGCGGCGGATCGAAGCGATGACGGGTGCGGCGGCCGAGGCCCATGTCGAGGCGCGCCGGCGGGTCGCCGAGGAAACGGCGGCCGTTCTCAATACCGCGCCCCATGAGGTGCCGGAACGAGTAGAGGTTTTGCTTCGGGAACGGCGTCAACTCGAGCGCGAAGTCTCCGACCTTCGCCGGAAGCTCGCTGAGGGCGGAACCGGCGCCGCGGCGCCCGAGGCAAGGGAGGTCGGCGGGGTCAAATTCGCGACGCGCCTGCTTGAGGACGTGCCGGCGAAGGAATTGAAGCCGCTGGTCGATACCTTGAAGGGCCAAGTGGGATCCGGCGTGGCCGCCGTTGTCTCGAATTTGGGCGGCAAGGCCTCGCTCGTCGTCGGCGTGACCGATGATCTGACCGATCGCTTGAGTGCGATCGATCTCGTGCGCGCGGGGTCGGCGGCTTTGGGCGGAAAGGGCGGCGGTGGCCGGCCCGACATGGCCCAAGCCGGCGGTCCGGACGGCGCGGCGGGCGCGGCGGCGATCGAGGCCATTGCCGCGGCCATCGAAGGCGACGGTTGAGGTGATCCCCCGCTCCATCCCCGGGCTTGATTGGCCGGGGTTGGCGCTCTAGGTTCACTCAAGACTTCCACGACACCTTAAAGACGGGACGAACGATGCGCTTTGAAGGCACCGACACATACGTCACGACCGACGATTTGATGGTTGCGGTGAATGCCTCGATCAGT
This sequence comes from uncultured Rhodospirillaceae bacterium, assembly GCA_964408805.1. Classification (GTDB taxonomy): domain Bacteria; phylum Pseudomonadota; class Alphaproteobacteria; order UBA8366; family UBA8366; genus CAYPAV01. Next base: position 5,049 of record CAYPAV010000019.1, read on the forward strand.
TTGGAGCGGCCGCTCCTGATCAAGGGCGAGCCGGGAACCGGAAAAACCATCCTGGCACATGAGGTTGCGAAGGCGCTGGATGCGCCGCTCATCGAATGGCATGTCAAGTCAACGACCAAGGCGCAGCACGGCCTATACGAGTACGATGCCGTCAAACGCCTGCGCGATAGTCAGCTCGGCGACGACCGAGTGCAGGACATCACCAATTATATCGTGCGGGGCAAGCTGTGGGAGGCTTTCGTCAACGACAAGCGGCCCGTCTTGTTGATCGACGAGATCGACAAGGCCGATATCGAGTTCCCGAACGACCTTCTGCTCGAACTCGACCGCATGGAGTTCTTCGTCTACGAGACACGCGAGACGATCGTCGCCGAGCAGCGCCCGATTGTCATCATCACCTCGAACAACGAGAAGGAGTTGCCGGACGCCTTTCTGCGCCGCTGTTTCTTCCACTACATCCAGTTCCCTGACAACGACACGATGAGGAGCATCGTCGACGTGCATTTCCCGGGTATCCAGACGACCCTGGTGCGCGATGCCATGAAGCTGTTCTACGACATTCGCGAAGTGCCCGGCTTGAAGAAGCGGCCGTCGACATCGGAACTCCTCGACTGGATCAAACTTTTGATGATCGAGGATATTCCGCTGGAGGCATTGCGCAGCAATGATCCGAACAAGCTGATTCCGCCGTTGCACGGCGCGTTGTTGAAGAACGAGCAGGATGTTCAGCTCTTTGAACGCTTGGCCTTCATGGCCCGCCGCGAGCAGCAGGGCAATTAGGGCGCGGGGAGCCGCCGAATCATGTTCGTCAACTTCTTCCTGGAGCTGCGGAAAGCGGGTGTTCCGACCTCGCTTCGCGAATACCTGACGATGATCGAGTGCATGGAGGCGAAGGTCGTCGAGTTCAGCATCGACGATTTTTATTACCTGTCGCGCACCTCGATGGTGAAGGACGAGCGCCACATCGATAAGTTCGATCGCGTCTTCGGCCATGTCTTCAAGGGGTTGGAGCCGGTCGAGGGGCAGGAAGAGGTCGAGCTGCCCGAGGAGTGGCTGCGCAAGATGGCGGAGCTCTACCTCACCGAGGAGGAGCGCCAAGAAATCGAAGCGCTCGGCGGCTGGGAGAAGCTGATGGAGACGCTGAAGGAGCGTCTCGCCGAGCAGAAGGGCCGTCATCAGGGCGGCAGCAAGTGGATTGGCACCGCCGGCACCTCGCCTTTCGGCGCCTATGGGTATAACCCGGAAGGGGTGCGCATCGGCCAGCACGAATCTCGCCACCGGCGCGCCGTTAAGGTTTGGGACAAACGGGAATTCAAGAACTTCGATGATACGGTCGAACTCGGTATCCGTAACATCAAAATGGCGCTGCGCCGCCTTCGGCGCTTCGCGCGGCAGGGCGCGGAAGTCGAACTCGACCTGCCGGACACCATTAAATCCACCGCCAACAATGGCGGCTATCTCGATATCAAGATGGTCCCCGAGCGCCACAACACGGTGAAGGTTCTATTGTTCCTCGATGTCGGCGGCTCGATGGACGATCACATCAAGCTGTGCGAGGAGATGTTCTCGGCCGCGCGCGGCGAGTTCAAGCATCTCGAATATTTCTACTTCCACAATTGCCCCTATGAGAGTGTGTGGAAGGACAATCGCCGACGCCACTCCGAACGGACCGACCTCTGGGAGGTGTTGCGCACCTATCCGCAGGATTACAAGGCGATATTCGTCGGCGATGCCACGATGAGTCCCTACGAAATCGTCTACCCCGGCGGTAGCGTCGAGCATTGGAACGAAGAAGCGGGAATCGAATGGATAAAACGGATCCTGAGGATCTACCCGCATTCGATCTGGCTCAACCCGCAGCCGAAGGACGTCTGGGACTATTACGAGTCGATCCGGGTGGTGGACGACATCATGGATGGACGGATGTATCCGATGACCATCCAGGGCCTCGATGAAGGCATGCGCGAGTTGAATCGCTAGCGGTCTCGCGGATTGGCGCGCGATACTTTGAAATCATTCCGTTTGGTGCGATAACGGGCGCATGAAAATGCGAACGCTGAGTTTCGTTTCCGTCGCGATGGGTCTGCTCGGCGCCTGTGCCGAGTTGCCGTTCGAGACCGATAACCCCGACTTCATTTCGAATGATGGACGCAAGGTGGTCTCGGTCTGCTATAGCGCGCGGCGGGCGACGCGGGCGGATGTTGAAAAGGTGGCCTCCAAGGCCTGCGACCCCGACGGCGCCGCAGTGACGTTTCTCCGCGAGGACAAGCTCTACAATGGCTGTCCCATTGCGGCGAAACAGCGCGCGAGTTTCCTCTGCGCGCCGTCCGCGCCGCCCGCATCGCCAAAGGCGGAGAAATAGTCGACCGATCGGCGACCGAAGCCGAGGCTTACGACCCCCAGGGTTTGATCGCCGCCTTCAGCTTTTCATAGCCCTCGAGGAAGCCCGGGCGTTCGCCGGAATAGACCTTGTCGAAGGTGGCCAGCGCCGCGTCCAGCCAATCGCGAAGGTCGTCATTGCCGGGGTTGGCGTCGATATAGGCGTCGCGAATCAAGACGAAATGGATGCGCGGGTCGTAAGGCCGCTTGGTCCCGCCCATGGATTCGTCGCCGTCGAGCAGGCGAAGCAGCATCGCGTCCGCGGAACCAAGCGTTTGTTCATGGATCGGCGGACCGTCCATCCGGTACATGACCGAGGTCATGTCGCGGCCGTTGCCGGTGGTGTAGCCCATATCGTCCCAGAGCTGGCCCATCTTGGCGCCGGCGCCGACCTGATCGATCACCAACTGTCCGAAATGCCGCAACGGGTCCGAAACATCGGCGAGAAGATCGGTCAGGCGATCACCGTCGAGATCGGTCGCCAGGACGATAACGTCCTGTTTTTCGATCAAATCCCAAAGCAGCAAGCCGTAATTCGTATCCGCGATGTGCTGTTCGATCTGGCCGGACCAGCTTTCCATGCCGTCCTTGAAGTCGTCGGGGAGGAGGGCGATGATCCGGTCGACCAGCTCGCGGTGCTCCACATACCCGTCGACCGCCCATTTCCGGCCGACCTTGAACTTGGTTCCCTGCAGCATCCAGGAGAGCAGCCCCGCATTGATGCCGTCTTCCATCGCCTGGGTTGGCTTGAAGGCCACGCGGCCGAGCCTTCCGGTGTCGTTGACCATCTGCAGGAAGCGGCGGCAGGCATAGGCCATCTGCACGCCGGGGGTATTCATCTCCGAATGGACGATGCCCGATTTCGGATCGACGCTGAAGACCGCCTTGTCCTGGGAATAGGGCAGACAAGGCATGCAGCGCACGACCGTTATCGTTCCATAGGGACGGACATTGCAGTACACGCCGGCCTGTGTCCGCAGCGGCGCGTTGCCGGATTTCCCCATCACCACGACCTTGCCGCCCTTGCCGTCATTGACGTAGGCGTCGCCCGCGGTCGACCATTTGATCGAAATGCAGGGCAGGTTTCCGAACCAACTCAGCGGTTCCAGCTTATGGTCGTGGCGGTATTGGGACCACATCGGCACGGCATAATAGGGGAGTCCCAGGACATCGGCCGCCGCGACGGTGCCAAGAAGCGCATAGGCATCCGTCAGCGAGTGGGCGACCGGTTGGATTTTTCCGTCATGATTGCCGCCCTTCCAGATCACCGCTTCGGGGTAGCCCGTCGGGCGAATATCCGAGGGTTCGTGCAGTCCTGCCAGGACGCCGAGCAGGTCGCCGCCATCGGCTTCGGTCCGTGCGATGTTCATCAGATCCAGCATGTCGGTGTCTTCCTAGTGGTTACAAAGGTCGCCTGCCTATACGGCGAAATCGATCATTGGATTAGAGAGCGAGAATTTCACCGTGAAGTCGTTCAATAGTCGCTCTTGGGAACTCGGCGTTGGTGGTGCCGGGCGAGCGCCGCCGCGGGCACAATATCACCGGAATCACGTGAGACAATAACCCACTGGGAGTTGGCTCAAATCCACTTGGTTTCAAGGTCGCCCGGGACGTTCGGACTGGCCTCGATCTCCGGCAAAATGTCCTCGATGCGATCGACGACCTGGATCAGGTCGCGATTTGATGAAGGCGCGTACCCTTCTTCGAGGATGTTTTCCACCAATTCGCTCAGCGGATCCCAATAGCCGTCGATATTGGCGATCACGATCGGCTTTTCATGCAGGCCGAGCTGCCGCCAGGTGATGATCTCGAAGGTTTCGTCAAGCGTACCGAGACCGCCCGGCAGAATGACGAAGGCATCGGACAGCTCCGCCATCTTTTGCTTGCGGTCATGCATGGTTTTGGTGATGTGAAGCTCGCTGCACGCGGCATGGCCGACTTCGCGTGCCATCAGGAATTCGGGGATGATGCCGATGACTCTTCCGCCGGCCGAAAGTGCCGCGTCGGCCGCCAGCCCCATCAAACCGACGTGGCCGCCACCGAATACAAGTGCGATATCATTCTCCGCCAGCATCTTGCCGAAGCCTCGGGCCGCGTTCCGGTGGCTATCGCGCATGCCCGCGGAAGAACCGCAATAAACGCAGATTGCTTGTGGTTTCCGCATGAAGAAAACCTAACTTCCGCGATGGCCGGATGCCATCGATACGCAATTGAAGTCCAATAGCGCGGCCCCTGCTTTGAGAAGCTCCTCGACGCGGCAGCTGGCCCCGGACAGCGTTGCGAAGGGGAGGACATATATTTCTGGAATGAGAATATTTCTCGTCATCTTTGCTTCATATCTGGCCGTTTATTTTGTTATGGATATGTTGTCAGAGTGGCGGGAGAGCGTCTAGACCGATGCTTCCAAGTCCTGAATAAGCCTATGAGGCGCGCGAACCGGTAACGGAAGCGAGATCGGGAAACGGAAGCATTGCGATTCATTCGAGTTGATCGAACGAACGTCTTGATGGTTTCATTTCGGAGAGCTCGGAATTGACCGGGCCGAAACTTGGCGACAGGGAGATGCGTCGATGAAAAAGATCATATCTGGGGCGATTGCGTTGGCTTTTCTTGGGGTGATCGGGGTCGTGTCGTTCGACACCGGAGAAGCCCAATCCGCCGAATCGATCGTTAAGACACGGATCGAGGCGATGCGCGGGCCGGTGCTCAAGAATTTCAAGACGATCAAGGCGTTCATAAAGGAAGGCAAGGGATCATTGAACGATGTGGTTGCCGCGGCGAAGGTTCTGGAAGCGGTCGGGCCGCTGATCCCCGCCCTGTTTCCCAAGGGAACCAGCCGGACGGATTTGGGTGAGAAGGCGACGCGCGCGCTGGCCAAAATCTGGGAAGATATGGATGGTTTCGCAAAGGCGGCGGGCGATATGTCGGCGCATGCGGGGCACGTCGCCATGTATGCCGCGCAGGGCAACAAGGCCGAGGTCGCCAAGCATTTCGGTTTCATGGGCAAGACGGGCTGTGGCGCCTGCCATAAGCCGTTCCGTGGACCGAAAGCGAAGAAATAGAATTTGGTCGCTTGCGGCGCGGGTCGGGATTCGGTCCTTTCGCGCGTGCGTGATCTTTGGTGTCGCGATGGCGGCGTGGTTTGCGCCGCCATCGGACATTCTGGCGGGAGATTTGGCGCGCGGTGAGTATCTCCTCCGGGCCGCCGGCTGTGCTAGTTGTCACACCGATCCCGGCGCCAAGGGCAAAAATCCGCGGCCCAAGGGGGCGCCGCTCGCTGGCGGGCGCCCGCTCGCGACACCATATGGGATTTTCTTTACGCCGAATATCACCGGTGATCCCGTGACTGGGATAGGCCGCTGGAAGTTCGCGGATTTTCGCCGGGCGATGCATGACGGAAGGGCACCGAACACCGCACCCTATTTCCCGGCTTTTCCTTTTACGTCTTATACCGGCATGAGCGATCGGGACCTTGTCGATCTTTGGGCCTATCTCGAACGTCAGGCGCCGGTGGTCCAGCCCAACCGTCCGCACGAACTCGCCTTTCCGTTCAATCTCCGTATTCTCATGCATGGCTGGCGGGCGCTCTTCTTTCGCCAAGGCGGGCGGGACCAGGCGGCGGATACCGCAGCGACGCCCGAGTGGCGGCGCGGTGCCTACCTCGTACGGGCCGTCGGCCATTGCGGTGAATGCCATACGCCGCGCAATATTTTCGGCGCGATGGATCATTCGCGCGAATTGGCGGGAAGTCGTCTCGGACCGGAGGGTAAGATCCCCAACATCACGCCGCACCCGAGGAAAGGGATCGGCGGATGGTCGGTTTCGGAGATCGTGGACTATCTTGAAAGCGGCATGCTTCCGGATGGGGATTTTGCGGGCGGTGAGATGGTCGACGTGATCGACAATTCAACGGGTCGCTTGACGCCGGCCGATCGGCGCGCCATCGCGGTTTATTTGAAGTCGCTCCCGGCACTGGCGGAATAACCGCCGTCTTGCCGGTGATCGTTGCGTCCGGACGGGCATCGTATTAACGTACTTTGAGCGCCCCTGGGGCTAGGTGGATTGAAGTGAATCGGTCCTTCATCATTGGACTTGTCGGTATCGTGGCGATCATTGTCGCGATCTTGGCCGGCATCTGGCTCGATCCGGAGGACGAATCGCTCGAGCGCCAGACCGAAGCGCCGGCAACCGCGCCCGAACTCCGCCGCGAGGCAATGAAGCAGGCGACCCGGCCGAAGGCCCCTCCGAAATCCGATCCAACCAAGACGGCCGCTCGGGATATCGCGAAAGCGGCCCCCAAGGAACCGCCCACGGCCACCGGCGCGCCGGCGCCGAAACCCGCTCATTTGGCGCCGAGTTTCGATATCGTGCGCGTTAACTCGGACGGCGACGCCGTTATCGCCGGGCGCGGAACGCCGGGTGCGACGATCACGATTTACGATGACGACAAAGCGGTCGGCACGGCGAAAGTCGACCGGAACGGCGAATGGGTTCTGGTTCCGCAAAAACCGCTTCGACCGGGCAATCGTGCACTCGGTCTTGTTTCCAAACTGCCGAATGGTGCCGTCGCCAAATCGACCGATGTCGTCGTGCTTGCGGTGCCGGAAAAGCCGAAACTCGCGGGCAAGCAGCCGGTGACGGCGCCGGCGAAACAGCCCCTGGCGATCCTCGTGCCGCGTGTCGGCATGGAAATCAAAAAGGTTTTGCAAAAGCCCTCCAAGGGCGCGGATCCCGGCGCGATGTCGCTCGACGTCGTCGATTACGACGAAAAGGGCAATGTGAAACTGATGGGACGCTCGAAGGCGGGGCGGAAGGTCTTCGTCTACCTCGACAACGAGCTGATCGGCGGCGCCAAGGCGGGTGCGGGCGGCGATTGGGCGCTGCGGCCGCGAACGACCATCTCGCCCGGCCTTTATAAGCTGCGGATCGATGAAGTCCTGAACAAGAAGGTCGTGCGGCGGTTAGAGCTGCCGTTTTCCCGCGCCAAACCGCTCACGGAATATGCCGGCGAGGGTCTGATCATCGTCCAGCCAGGCAACAGTTTGTGGCGAATCGCTCGCCGCGTGCTGGGCGAGGGCACGATGTATTCCGTGATTTACGACGCAAACCGTGAGCAAATTCGGGATCCGGATCTGATCTATCCGGGCCAGATTTTCGCGGTACCGCGGACGAATTGAGTTAAACCTTCTTAAATTCAAAATTGGATACTTAAAGAAATATAGTGTAAACACAGGTGTATTTTGTGTTTATAATCATAAAGTTTGTATATAAGTAATAATTCAGTAATAAAATAAAGTAACAATGTAAAAATTATTGAAAACTATAATGCCATTCCTATATTGTCTTGGTTCGTCTCTCATGGTCGCTTGGTAGGATTGATGCCTGATTTTCTGCGCCCCGTCTTGGTTCCGGTACATCAGGCCGGCTGGCCGTTTATCGCGGCATTTCTCGTCGCCACGGCGATCTCGGGGCATTTCTGGCAGCCGGCCTATGTTTTGGGTGGTTTGTTGACCGGGTGGTGCGTTTACTTCTTTCGCAATCCCGACCGCGTGACACCGGTTCGACCGGGCCTGGTCATCAGTCCCGCCGACGGCGTCGTGCAGTCGATCGCGGCGGCGGTGCCACCGGCGGAACTTGGCATGGCGGCCGAACCGTTGACACGGATCGCGGTCTTCATGAATGTCTTCAACGTCCATGTGAATCGAATTCCGATGGACGGCAAGGTGGTCGAGCTCGGTTATCGACCGGGAAAGTTCCTGAACGCCAGTCTCGACAAGGCCAGCGAGGACAACGAGCGTCAGGCCGTTCGAATTCGCGACGAGGCGGGCCGCGAGATCGCCTTCGTCCAGATCGCCGGATTGATCGCGCGCCGGATCCTCTGCGGCCTTGATCGCGGACAACCGGTGCGGGCTGGCGAAAGGTTTGGTATGATCCGCTTCGGTAGCCGGGTCGATGTCTATTTGCCGAAGGACGTCGCGCCGCTGGTTGCCGTCGGACAGATCGCCGTCGCGGGGGAGACCGTTCTGGCCGATTTAACGCAACGCGAGGACCCGCGGGAAGGCGAGATCCGCTAATGCTGAAACGACGACGCAAGTCTCGCCGCCGCCAGCGGCCGCGCGTACAGACCTTCAACCGCTTGATCCCCAATCTCGTGACCATCGGCGCCCTTTGCCTGGGTCTCACCGGAGTCCAGTTCGCACTTGCCGACAAATGGGAATACGCGGTCATCGCGATCGTTGTCGCGGCCATCCTTGATGCGCTCGACGGGACGCTGGCGCGGTTGTTGAAAGCGGCGAGCGATTTCGGCGCCGAATTGGACTCGCTTTCGGATGTGATCGCCTTTGGCGTGGCGCCGGCTTTTATCATGTATTTCTGGAGCCTCTCGGAGGCAGGCGGCATCGGCTGGGCGGCGGCGCTATTCTACGCGACTTGCTGTGCCCTCAGGCTCGCGCGTTTCAACAGTACCTTGGAGAGCCGGCCACCTTATGCGGCCGGATTTTTCACCGGTGTTCCGGCGCCGGCAGGGGCCCTATTGGCGCTCTTGCCCTTGAACATCAGTTTCGAGGTGGGCGGCGAATTCTTGAACCAGCCGGCCGTCGTCGCTGTTTGGCTCGTGGTCATCGCGCTCTTGATGGTGAGCCACATACCGACCTTCTCGTTGAAGCAAATCCGCGTACCCACGCGGTTGATCGTTCCCATGTTGGCGCTCTTCGGCCTTTTGGTGGCCGGTCTCGTGACGGTGCCTTGGCTAACTCTCTCGGTCGCGGCCGCCGTTTATCTTGGCAGCTTCGGACTTTCGGTAAGATCGTATTTCCGACGCAAGAGCGAGGCCGAGCGTCTCGCCGCATCGCCGAAGCGTGATGATTCGGACGATTCCGGCGAGTCGGGGGATAAACCGGTCCAGCTCCGCCAGGTTTGATATCAGCGCCCGTTATTCCGGCGTCAGGGTCCGTCCGATAATCTCGCGCATGATCTCGCTGGTACCCCCGGCGATTCGCGCCATGCGGCCGTCCGCCCAGGCACGTGCGATGGGGAATTCCCACATATATCCGTATCCGCCGTGGAGCTGCAGGCAGTCGTCCAGCACCCGGCACATCAGCTCCGTCGTATAGAGCTTGGCCATTGCCGCGTCGTCGGCGGTCAGGCCGCCCTGGTTGTGGAGTTCGAGACAGCGGTCGACGAAGATACGGCAGACGGTGGCATCCGTCTTCACATCGGCAAGTTTGAAACGGGTGTTCTGGAACCCGGCAATCGGCCGCCCGAAGGCTTGGCGCTCATGGGTATAGTTCACTGTCCAGTCAAGCGCGGCCTCGATCGAGGTCGCACAACGCATGGCGACGATCAGGCGTTCCTGGGGCAATTGCTGCATCAGTTGAACGAACCCCTCGCCCTCGCTTTCGCCCAGTAGGTTGGTTCGGGGGACTCGGACGTCATTGAAGAAGAGCTCCGAAGTATCTTGCGCCTTGTAGCCAATCTTCTCCAAATTACGGCCCCGATCGAAGCCGTCGCGCTCGCGTTCCACCAGGATCAGGCTGGTGCCCTTGGCCTTCGCATCGGGGTCGGTCTTGGTCACCACGATGACGAGGTCGGAGATCTGACCGTTTGTGATGAACACCTTCTGTCCGTTGAGGCGGTAATGATTGCCGTCCGGAAAGGCGCGGGTCTTGATGTTCTGCAGGTCCGAGCCCGCGGACGGTTCCGTCATCGCAATGGCGCCAATAACCTCGCCCTTCGCCATCCTCGGTAGCCATTCCCGTTTCTGCTCCTCCGAGCCATAATGCAGGATATATGGGGCGACGATATCGGAATGGAGATAGAAGGCCGGGCCTGTCGTGCCGGCGCGCGCCAGTTCCTCGATGATGATGGCGCTGAACAGGAAATCGGCGCCCGCGCCCCCATATTCCTCCGGAATATTGGGGCAGAGCAATCCGGCCTCGCCCGCCGCGAGCCAGACATCCCGGCTGACGATGCCGTCCTTCTCCCATTGTTCGTGATGCGGCACGACTTCGTTCTCGACGAAGCGGCGTACTGTCTCACGGTAGATTTCGTGTTCCTCGCCGAAAACCGTTCTTGGAATCATGTCGTTGTCCTTTTCGTACTCAGGTCGAAAGCCGGCCGCGCAGGAGCGCATTGAGATCGGCGTTCGAGTACGACCCGTTCGTGTAACTGTATGTTCCGTCTGTTTTCAATTCCTCGGCGATATTCCGGGCCAAGCTATATGCGGCCCGTGCGAATCCACCGCCGACACTAAGTCGGGCGACGCCCATCGTCCGGAGGTCTTGGGTCGCCGGCGTTGTGGCGCTCGCCAGAATGTTCAGCGGGCCGTCGATCTCGCGGACCAACGCCTCGATCGTTTTCGTATCAAAGGCTTGGGGGACATAGAGACAACGGGCGCCGGCTTCGCGATAGGCATTGGCGCGCTCGACCGCTTCCGCGAATGCCGTCTCGCCGAACGCGTCTGGATAAAGATAGGGGTCGGTCCGCGCGTTGATGACAAAAGGCAATCCCGCCGCATCGGCGGCGTCGCGCGCGGCCGCAATTCGTTCGGCCCCAAGCGAGCGATCGTAGAGCGGAGTTTCGGATCGCCCGGTGCCGTCCTCGATATTGGCCCCGACCGCCCCCGCCGCGATCACCTGGCGAACGGTCTTGGCGACGGTTTCCGGATCGTCGCCGTAGCCCGCCTCCATGTCCGCCGTGACGGGGACATCGACCAATTCGGTCATTCGGGCAACCTCGGCGCACATTTCCGCAGAAGTCAGTACCTGGCCGTCGGGAAGACCCCGCGCGAAGGCGACACCGGCACTGGTGCTGGCGATCGCCGGGAATCCGACCTCGGCCAGGACCACCGCGCTGGCGCCGTCCCAGGCATTCGGCAGGACCAGGATATCCTCCCCCTGGTGCAGGGCGAGAAAGGCCTCTGCTTTTGATTTCAATGTGTTGTGATCCAAATTTCCGCCCTCCTGTCCCTATGAGAGGTCGTAGCCCGCATCGGACAGTTCGTCTTCCGTGAAGCCCAGCGTTTCCAACAGGATTTCCCGATTGTGAGCGCCGAGCGGCGGCCCGGCATGCCGAATTTCGCCGGGATTTCGCGACAGCTTGCCGACCACATTCTGCATCCGGATCGAATCGCCCAATTCCGAATCCTTGATCGCGACGATGTTCTCTCGCGCCTTATAGTGCTCGTCCTCGAAGATCTCCGCGACGCTGTAACAGGGTGCGACGGCGGCTTCGGCCGATTCGAAGCGGCGCATGACTTCCTCGTAGTCGAAGGAGCCTATCGCCGCCTGCAATTCGTCGTCGAGGGCTACCGCATGCTGGATACGCAGCCGATTGTCGAGAAAGCGAGGGTCTTTCGGCAAATGCGGTACCTTGAGGGCGTCGCACATGCGCTCGAAGGTCGACTGTGCGCTGCCGGAGATCGAGACCCATCGGTCGTCGCGGGTCCGATAGGTGTTGCGGGGTGCGGTAAAGGAAAGGCGGCTGCCGTTTCGTTCTTGGACCAGGCCCAGCTGGTCGTAATCCACCACCTGTGGGCCGAGCAACGTGAAAAGCGGCTCGTAGATCGCGAAATCGACGATCTGACCCTTGCCGCCGTTGTGGCTGCGCGCCTGCAAGGCCACCATCGCGAGATAGGCCCCCATCAATCCCGAAGTATCGTCGGCGAGCCCGAAACCCGGTAACAATGGCGGCCGGTCCGGAAATCCGTTGACATAGGCGAACCCTGAATAGCCCTCCGCCAGTGTACCGAAGCCGGGCCGATTCCGGTTCGGTCCCGTTTGGCCGAAGCCCGTGATGCGGACCATGACGAGGCCAGGGTTGATCTCGCTGAGGACGTCGTAGCCGAGGCCCCAGCGCTCCAGCGTGCCTGTCCGATAATTCTCGATCAGGACATCGGCGTCCTTGACCAGCCGTTTCACGATTTCAACGCCAAGCGGGGTCCGCATATCGGCGGTCACCGAGCGCTTGTTGCGGTTGATCAGCTTGTACATCAAGCCGACGCCGTCCTTGTTGTTGCCCCAGTAGCGAACCTCGTCACCGGTCTCCGGTCGCTCGACCTTGATCACGTCGGCGCCGAAATCGGCAAGAAACATAGAGGTGATCGGCCCGGCGAGGAAATTCGCGAGGTCGATCACGCGAATACCCGCAAGTGGCTGGGTGGCGTCGTTCGGCTTTTCATAGGCCATGCATTGTTGTCCTCATTTGCCAGTTTCGATGCTGTCGGCCCGCACCGCACGGATATGTCGCCGCCGTGTTGCCGGCGGTTATATCAAACTTGTGCGGAAATTCCCGCTTGTCGACGCTGGGGCGATCGAAAAGCCGATTCTCGCGGCTGGTCGCGTTTCTGGCTTTTCGTGCCGCGCCGCGCCGCGCAAACTGGCGAGTGATGACGAAAGCCGCCCTATTCCCCCTTCTTTGCTGCCTCGCCCTCGTGACTTCGCGGACCGTGTTCGCACAACAGGTGGATTGCGAGGCACCGCCGCCCGTTTGCGCCGCGATGCGCTTCGTCGTCATGGTCTCGGCAAGCGATCCGGCTGCAAGTGGGGTCTATATCGGTCCGGGCCGAGTCGTGACCAGCCGCCATGTCGTCGCCGATCGAAAGACCGCCCGGGTGACGACGGGAGACGGTCGCCGATTCGACGTGCGTATCGTTCCGAGCGCATATCCCGGAGATCTGGCCTTGCTCGAGGTTGCCGGGTTGTCCCTGGAGCCGGCACCGCACCACGCGGCCCCGACGGCCTCCGGCATTCTCCATGCCGTGGCGCGCGACCTACGTTCGAAAAAAATCCGGGTCTATCCGCCGGGAAAAATGATCCTGCCGCGTGCCGAGGGGAAACCGCTCGGGCGGCTGCACCACGACGCGCCGAGCGGACCGGGCAACAGCGGCGGTGCCCTGGTCGATCGCGATGGGCGTCTGGTCGGCGTGATCGCATCGGGGGGCGAGGGCCGGAACGAGGCTATCCCGGCCGAGGATATCCGGCAGCTGATCGCACTTTCCGGGGAGGCGCACCGCGTGGCGCATGACCGTCTCGGCCGCGCCTACCGGATTTGCGCGCGAATGCTGCGTCAGATCCCGCGCCGGCGTGGCGGCCTCGCCCGGCGGGCGACCCGGGAGCTCGTCGCCGTCTGTTCCGAGACCCGGAACCGGCAGTTGATCGATCTCGCGGGTCAGGTGCTGGGTCGTTCGGGACGCCTGTTCAAGGCGGAATCGCTGTTTGTCCGATCGCTGGAACAGGACCCCCATTCCCTGAATGCCAGGATCGGCCTGATCGTGACGCAATTTCTGCAGAGCCGGCATCGCGCCGCGATCCCCCAGGTTCGGTGGTTGCGGCGTATCCTGCCGAACGATCCCAATATTCTCCGCTTGGCCATTCAGGCGGGAAAACTTGGCGGCGATATGGCGTTCGCGGAGGATGCGTATGGCCGCCTGGCAAAGTCGGATCCGGGAATGGCACGGGCGATGCGCCGGTTCCTCGACGGGCAATTGCCGCGAGGTTTTAACCGCGGCCGCCAACGTTAGCGGGGACTAAGCTCAATCGGGAGGCGCGCCTCTCAACGTCCGTCACCTCGGATTGCGCTCGCTTCGGCAAACGCTAAAATAGTGTTCGAAATTCGGAGAGGGGCCGAATATCACCTTCCGCGCGGGACCAAATGTCGAATGAAACGGTCATACGCAAGCTGACGGCGATCCTCTACGCCGATGTGGCTGGATATATTCGTCTCGTAGGCGCGGACGAGGTCGGCACACACAAACTTCTCTCGGCGGGACTCGATCTCATTTCGGGTCGGATCGAAGATGCGGGTGGCCGCGTCGTGCATTATGCGGGCGATGCGGTGCTGGCCGAGTTCGCGAGTGTTGTGGCGGCGGTCGAGACGGCGGTCGGGATTCAAAAGTCCCTGGTCGAACAGGGGGCGAGCGTGTCCGAGGATCGGCGTCTGACCTTTCGCATCGGTGTCAATTTGGGCGAGGTGATTGTCGACCGAGACGACATATACGGCGACGGGGTTAATGTCGCGGCGCGGCTCGAGAGCCTTGCCGAGCCCGGCGGTGTTTGCGTCTCGGGCGCCGTGTTCGATCAAGTCAGGGGCAAGCTGGATGTCGGCTTCGAGGATATGGGGGTGCGGGAGGTCAAAAATATCGCCGAGGCGGTGCGGACTTATAAGGTGACGCTGGAGTCCGTTGCGCCGGCACCGGATACGGTTGGCGCCGAGACACTTGCCGCGCCCGATAAGCCTTCCATCGCGGTGCTACCTTTCGACAATCTCGGCGGCGATCCGGATCAGGAGTATTTCGCCGATGGGATGACGGAGGACATCATTACGGCTCTCTCCCAATTTCGATCGTTGTTCGTGATCGCCCGAAATTCCTCATTCGCCTACAAAGGCATGTCGCCCGATGTGCGCGAAGTCGCGCGCGATTTGGGCGTTCGCTATATTCTGGAAGGAAGCGTGCGGCGCGGTGGAAATCGAATACGCATAACCGGACAATTAATCGACGCGGAGACCGGTAACCATATCTGGGCGGAACGTTACGACCGCGAACTGGAAGATATATTCGCGGTCCAAGACGAAGCAACGGAAGCGATCGTCGCTGCGATCGCACCTGAAATCGGCAACATGGAACGTGCACGCGTGCAACGGATCCCACCGAACAATGTTGATAGTTGGGGACTCTACCAGCGCGGTCTCACGGCTTATTATTCGTCAACCGCCGACGGCCAGAAATCGGCGATCGAGCTGTTCGATCGGGTAAATAAAATCGATCCGACATTTGCGCCGGCCTTCGCGATGGGGGTCACTGCACGGACACGCCACGTGATGCATTTCATGCCTGAAAACCGCAGCGAGATTTTGGACGAGGCCCGCGAAAAAGCGCAAATGGCAATTATGCTGGACCCTCAGGATTCGACCTGCCTGTGGAACGACGGGCGTTCGCACAGTGTGCTCGGTCATCATGATATCGCCATATCGAAAGCGGAGGAGGCCGTCGCCCTTAATCCCAATGACGCCATGGCGCGTTACATTCTCAGCACGGTCTTGTGCTCGGCGGGAAGGACCGAGGAAGCCATTCCCCACGTCGATCATGCGATGCGGCTCAGTCCGCGCGACATATTTCTTACCGGAATGCTGTTCCATCGGGCCTTGATGCTGTTCGATCTGGAGCGCTACGAGGAGACGTTCGAATGGGTTCGGCGCGCGAGCCTTAGTCCCAATCCACGACCCCTGACGTTTGCGCTTCTTACAGCCGTGTTGATCAAGCTCGAGCGAAAGGAAGAGGCTCGTGCTGCCCTCGACGACCTTTTGGCGCATGCGCCGGGAGTGACGTGTGAGAAATTTCTAGGGAACCCGATGTTCGGCGGACCCGAGGTTCTCGAGCGGTTCATAGACGCCTTGCGCATGGCCGGCCTGCCGGAATAGTGGCCGATCACCCCCCGAGCCGTTTACATTGCCCAGCGGCCGGTCGGCGCGTATTGTCCGCCGATCGCCGGATCGGCGGGCCCTGTCCGTCGCATCGTCCAACCAAGCGTGCCGTCTCATGCAATTCCCGGAACCTTTGGTACAAGGTACCTTGCTGCGCCGCTACAAGCGCTTTCTCTCCGATATCGAATTGGATGGCGAGGTCGTGGTGGCTCATTGCGCCAATCCGGGCGCCATGACGGGTCTGAATGCGCCGGGTTCGGAAGTTTGGCTCTCGGCCAACCGCAACCCCAAGGCCAAGCTCGACTGGCGTTGGGAACTGATCCGCGTCGGCGACAATCTGGTCGGCATAAACACCGCCCATCCGAACGGAATCGTGGCCGAGGCCATCGCGGCCGGTCGGATCGCCGAACTGGAAGGCTACGAGACCCAGCGGCGCGAGGTGCGCTATGGTGAGAACAGTCGGATCGACATCCTGCTCGAGGGCGGGGACCGCCCGGCTTGTTATGTCGAGGTGAAGAACGTGCATTTGAAGCGCAACCAAGCGGCCCGAGAGGGGGCGGCGGAGTTTCCCGACTCGGTCACCAAACGGGGCGCCAAGCATCTTGTCGAGATGTCGAACATGGTTCGCCAGGGGGCCCGGGCGATCATGGTCTACCTCGTGCAACGCGGCGATTGCGACCATTTTCGCGTGGCGGCCGATATCGATCCGGGATACGCCGCGGCACTCGACGATGCCATGATGTGCGGTGTCGAGGTAATCTGTTATGATTGCGCGGTTGGGATCGAGGGGATAGAAATTGCGCGCCCGCTTCCGATTGTGTTCGGCGGGACGTGACGGTTGGGACAGATGCGATGAACAACTCGCAAGCCATGGCCATGATGGATCCGGAACTCGCCGGCGTCCAATTGCATGGGGCGGACGACTTCGCGGCGATGCGGAAGTCGGGCCGCCTGGCGGCGGAAGTTCTGGATTTCATCACGCCCTATGTCCTGCCCGGGATCTCGACCGAGGAACTCGACCGGCGCTGCGCCGAATTTACCGCCGATCACGGGGCGATTTCAGCGCCGTTGAATTACCGCGGCTTTCCGAAGTCGATCTGTACCTCGGTAAATCACGTCGTCTGTCACGGCATTCCGGACGAACGCAAGCGCCTCGGCGACGGGGACATCATCAATATCGACATCACCGTGATCCTCGATGGGTGGCATGGCGACACCAGCCGGATGTTCCTGGTCGGAGACAAGGTCGGCGTACGGGCCCGCAAGCTGGTCCAGACGACCTATGAGGCGATGATGCGGGGGATCGAGGCGGTCCGGCCCGGCGCCACGCTCGGCGATATCGGGCATGCGATCCAGACCCATGCCGAAGCACAGCGGTTCTCGGTCGTGCGGGATTTCTGCGGACATGGTATCGGGCAAGTCTTTCACGCGCCGCCGAGTGTGTTGCATTTCGGCGAGCCGGGCACCGGCCCGCGGCTTCGCGAGGGCATGTTCTTCACCATCGAGCCGATGATCAATGCTGGCAAATACCACACCAAGATCCTGCAAGACGGTTGGACGGCGGTGACCAAGGACCGCTCCCTTTCGGCGCAGTTCGAGCACATGATCGGCGTTACCGCGGACGGGCACGAGATTTTCACGATCTCACCCAAGGGCTGGCACCAGCCGCCCTACGAATAAATTTCGGGTCCGACGGCCTGCTTCGCCAAGTTTTCCACCAAATCCGTCCATGACTATTTGCATGGGACGGGATCTTTTCGAATCCGATCGGGGGGCCGTGGCACGACCGCACCATTCCGGACATCGCAAACGCCTTCGCGATCGCTTCCTGGCGACGATGGGCGAGGGCATGGCGGATTACGAATTGTTGGAGTTACTGCTCACGATGGCGTTGCCGCGCCGCGATGTGAAGCCGCTGGCGAAACGGTTGATCGATGTGTTCGGTGGATTCGGTGCCGTTATCGGGGCCGACAAACAGCGCCTTCGCGATGTGGAGGGATTGGGCGATGCCGGTATCGCGGCGATAAAGGTCTCACAGGTCGCGGCACTTCGCACCCTCCGCCAGGACATCCTCGGCAAGAACGTGATCGGGTCCTGGGACAAGCTGCTCGACTATTGCAAGGTCGCGATGGCGCATGAGACGGTAGAGCAATTACGGCTGCTGTTTCTTGACCGAAAAAACATCCTGATCGCCGACGAATTGCAGCAACGAGGCACGATCGATCACGCGCCCCTCTATACCCGCGAAGTGGTCAAGCGGGCGCTTGAGCTGGGCGCTTCGGCGATCATTCTCGTGCACAATCACCCCTCCGGCGATCCGACACCGTCAAAAGGCGATATCGAGATCACCCGCGAGGTCAAGGACGCCGCCGAGCGGCTGGGCATCTCCCTGCACGATCACGTGGTCATCGGCCGCGACGGCGTCGCGAGTTTCAAGAATTTGGGTCTCATCTGACCTCTGAACGAACGGGTCTCGGCCTGGTCTGGCACGCAACGTGCTAGAATTCTTGCGAAATTCCTCGCAAGGGAGAGACGCCGATGCCGACGGAACCGACCCTTCCCGAACGTTTTTCAGATCTGGCGCGAGAAATTATCGTCGACGGCCGCATCGAGGCGGATGAGGTGGCGCGCGTGCGCGAGACGGTTTACGCCGACGGCACGGTCGATCGCGAGGAGGCGGAGTTTCTGTTCTACCTCGACGCCCATGGCACTGGAAACGCACCCGAATGGGCGACCCTTTACGTGGATGCATTGTCGAATTTCTTCCTGGACGGCGCGGCCCCCAAAGGCGTCGTCGGCGGCCATGACGCGCAATTTCTGATCGATCGGGTCAACCGCGACGGCAAGATCGATCAGCGAACCGAGTTCGAATTGCTCGTCGAGATCGCGGCCAGGGCGATCGAATGCCCGGCTGAAGTGCTGACGCTGCTGCTGGAGGCCGTGCGGGAACGGGTCCTGTCGGGCGGTGGCGTCCTGTTCGGTCCGAACCGGACCCGGCGCGGCGTGATCGACGATGCCGATGTCGAGGTCCTCGAGAAGATCCTCTACGGCACCGGCGGGAGCGGGGGCTACACGATCTCCCGCGCCGAGGCGGAACTGCTGTTCGATCTGAACGACGCGACGGTGGCACGGGATAACGCGTCCGGCTGGCGGGACCTCTTCGTCAAGGCGGTGGGCAATTTCCTGATGTTCCCAAAGGGCGATTCGACCGCAATGACGGCCGATGCGAGGCGCCGTCACGCGGCCTGGCTCGATTCCGGCGATGCGGCGTTTACCAAGGAGGCCTCGAAGCTGATCTGGCGCGAAGGCGTCTTCGGTGCCTTGAAGAAGGCGCGCGACATGGATCGGGACGACCGCGACGCGGCCGCAGCGGCGGCGCAAACCGCCGAGGACGAAGCGGCGCGCCGCGAGGCGGTCGACGCGGACGAAGCGGCCTGGCTCATCGACCGGATCGGCCGCGACGGCGAATTGCACCAAAACGAACGGGCGCTTTTGGTCCATATTCGGACCCGCGCGACCGAAATCGATCCCGCCCTTGAGGCGCACTTCGAGGAGGCGGGTGTCTAGAATTCCGAACCCGGTCGATCGCCCCGGCCGGCCGCGTTTGCCGAACCCCGCCAACCCGGCTACATCTCTTCCTGGAAGGGAATCGCGGCCGGTGTCGCGCGCGGTCTTCAAAACCGTTGGGGGGCGTTAAACGGTCCCGGTGAGTTCGACTCTCACTCTCTTCCGCCAACCTCTTTATTATCAATCAGTTATTCCGAGGGAGGAGCTATTACCTTCCGTCTTGAGCCTCGTGAACAACTTGGCAATAGATGCGTTGCATTGCCGTGCCGCAATTCGTGGAACCGGAATTTCGGTAGCTTCGTATAACGGATGAAGTCAGCAAGAGAAGGCCCCCATCGAATTGTGGAGCTCCAGCGCTACGTGACCACGGTAATTGCAAATTGGACCGATATGGCCAGGTAGATTCCGTGCCAATTTGCCCGGTTCGACCTGTTGGAGAAGTACGTTTATCGCCTGTCTCACGGCTCTTTCCTTGGCGGTACCGGCTATAGGTTTTAATCTTGCAAATGCTCCTCCGGCCAAATGCGATCCGGCCCATTCTTGTGCGCGACGCCTGCGTTGGAATGGGGTGGATGGAAAGAGGGGAATCGCAGTTGCGAGTCCGTAACGTGGTTAGATGGTTTACCTATGTATGATTCCATAGTGAGGACGGTGCGGTTCGCGACGGCGGCGGCGATGATGGATTTCCGCGACGGCTTTCGGCGATCGCCCCTCGGCACGTTATGGCGCAGTCTCGGCGTCTTCACGATGATTTTAGTCCTTGGAGTTTTTTTTGGCGCGATCCTGAAGGGGAACCTCGCGAGTCTTCACGAATACATTCTTTCCCTCGCGGCGGGCATCCTGGCTTGGGACTATCTCTCGAGCTGTTTGAACCAATCCTGCTCGACCTTCGGAAATCAGGCGCAGACATTGCGGCACACAAGCCAGCCCTTGGCAGGTATATTCTTGCGGATCTGTATCAGAAATATCGTGCTTTTGGCGCAGTCAACCTGTCTCGCCGTCCTTCTTTACGTTGCGATTCTAGGCGAGGTTCCGGCGATTTCGACCAGCCTCATCCCAGGTGTCCTTCTCATCGGCGTGACGCTCTATCCGGCAACGCTGTTGATCGGCATCGCCTGCATTCGGTATCGCGATTTGCCGCAGTTCGTCTCCTGGGCATCGCATCTCTGCTTCCTGCTGACGCCAATTCTGTGGCCCACCTACTTTCTCGGACGATACCAGTATCTCGCGGAATGGAATCCCACTTACCATCTGGTGGAACTTTACAGGGCGCCGCTCCTTGGCGCGATGCCGACCGCCACGACCTGGGCCGTCAGCGTTTGTTTGGCCTGTGCTTTCGCGATCGTCGCCGGCTGGCTATATCGGCGCCTGGAAGACAGGATTCCCTATTGGCTACGCTGCCTTGCACGTGGCCGCCGGTGCCTGCGCACACGGCTTGATCCGGGTCAGCGCGATGGAACGGACGAGCAATCTCCGCCGCGTCCTGGTTCCGGACCGATTGCTCATCGCCGAACTCTCGGCGCTGGGTCCATTTTGCGAGGTACCCGAATATTTCTTCTACCGGCGCTACCTCCATAAGGTAACGCGTGCCCGCCAGCGTCGGAATTTCTTTCCGAACGGCGCCCCGCTCTACACCTACCTGCCGATCACGCTGCAACATTTCTGGGTCCTCTATCAGGATTTTTCCCTCCGCCGCCTGGCCGAACCGAAGGTGAGCGCCTCGAAGGGTCTAACGCTCGCCAAGATTTATGGCCGTTCGCGAATTAGATCCTTCCTATTGCGCTGTTTGTCGAAGATATATCCACGAAATCTCAGTAAAAAACTGCCGAAAAGGATTGGTAAATTTCTTCTCAATCGGAGTCGGATACTTAGACGCGTACGAGAAAAATTAGAAAGATCGAGTTAGTGTATGGTTGATCTGGGGCGGCCCACGAAAACCGGCGTCGTTACGTCGTCTCGAATGCCGTTCACATACACAAAACTATCATTCAGTTCGGCATGTCGTTGAACTTGCGAGAAAATCGACAACGATGTGCTTGAAGGGGAGTTCGAGTGCATGAAGATCACGGCCATCGACACCATTCGGCTGGAGGAATTCGGCAACGTCCTGTGGCTTCATATCCACACGGACGAGGGTATCACCGGTCTCGGCGAGACCTGGTTCGGGGCCAAGGCCATCGAAAGCTATATTCACGAGTCCGTGGCACCCGTTATTCTGGGCCGCGATGCGCGCCAGATTGAACGCTTGGGCCGCGATCTCACCCCCTATGTGGGCTTCACGGGGACGGGTGTTGAAACGCGGGGCCGATCCGCCGTTGATATCGCGCTTTGGGACATCCTTGGCAAGGCGACCGGGCAGCCGGTCTACCAACTGCTAGGTGGTCTTTGCCGCGACAAGGTGCGGACCTATAACACCTGCGCCGGTTACAAATACGTCCGCAACAAGCCCGATTGGGGCACCGACGATTGGGGATTGGACAAGCAATCCGATGGGCCTTACGAGGATTTGGATGCTTTCCTCAACGTCGCCGACGAGCTTGCGCTTTCCTTGCTGGAGCAAGGCATCACGGGAATGAAGATCTGGCCGCTCGACTTCGCCGCCCTGGAGAGCGACGGGTTTTATGTTTCTTCCGCCGATCTCGATAAGGCCATCGAGCCCTTTGCCAAAATCCGCGGCGCTGTCGGCGACAAGATGGACGTCATGGTGGAATGCCATTCGCTTTGGCGCTTCCCCGCGATTTTGAAAGTAGCCGCCGCCCTGGAGCAATTCGACCCCTTCTGGATCGAAGACCCCATCCGCAATGACAGCCTGGAAGCCTATTCCGACTTCGCCGCCGCCACCACGATTCCGATTTGCGCCAGTGAAACCCTGGGCGGCAAGTGGGCCTTCCGCGATATGCTGGACACGGGTGCTGCCGCCATCATCATGCCCGACCTTGCCTGGTGTGGCGGCATCACGGAAACGCGGAAGATCGCCGCCATCGCCGACAGCTATCACCGACCCGTGGCGCCGCACGATTGCCAGGGACCGGTGGTCTTGCAGGCGTCGGTGCACATGTCTCTGGCGATACCCAACGCGTTGATCCAGGAATCGGTCCGCGCCTTCTACGCCGGTTGGTACGGCGAATTGGTCGATCGCGTGCCGCATCCTGTTGACGGCTATTTCCTGCCGCCCGAGGGTCCGGGCCTCGGCATCGAACTTCTGCCGGAGATCCCTAATCGCAAGGACGCCACGGTCGTGACCAGCAAGCTCGATCAGGTGTGATACCAAAGGTCCTTGAGAATTGACCCGTCATCGTGATTTTTCCGCCATTTCTGCGTCGGCGGGTTTGGCTTATGCCGACTGTGCCTCCTTGGCCAGGCGGCGGCAGCGTTTCATCCAGCGTTTACAGCGATCGTCGATGCCGGCCAGTACTTCCGCCCCGGTAATGGAGGTCATAATTTCCGGATGCAGCGGATTGACGATGGCCGATGTGAGGCCGGCGCCGATTAGCATCGCCATGAAGGCGCTGTTGAGTTCAACTCGGCTGGGCAGGCCGAAACTGACGTTCGATGCGCCGCATGTGGTGTTGAGTTTCAATTCCTCCCGAAAGCGCCGGATCAGGGACATGGCCGCCCGGCCCGAATCGCCCACGGCGCCCACCGGCATAACCAGCGGATCGACGACCACATCCTCGCGCGGGATGCCGTGGTCGACGGCGCGTTGGAGAATTTTCCTGGCCACGGCGAAACGTTTATCGGTGTCTTCCGAGATGCCTTCCTCGTCGTTACAGATGGCGACTACCGCCGCGCCGTGCTTCTTGACCAGTGGCAGGACGGCTTCGAGGCTCTCCTCCTCGCCGGTAACCGAGTTCACTAGAGTCTTGCCACTGCACGCCGCCAATCCGGCTTCCAAAGCCGCCGGCATGGAAGAATCAAGGCACAACGGCGCGTCGGTCAGCGATTGTATCAGTTCCACCATGTCCTTCATTATCTTGGGCTCGTCCGCCATCGGCACGCCGGCATTGACGTCCAGCACCTGAGCGCCGGCCTCGACCTGGGCCAAGGCGTCGGATTCGACAAGGCCGTAATCGCCCACGGCCATCCGCGCCGCCAATTTCTTGCGTCCCGTCGGATTGATGCGTTCGCCGATGACGACGAACGGGCGTTCAAATCCGATGACGACTTCCTTGGTCGCCGAACTGAGTACCGTTTCGGTCATGCCGGTAAGTCCTTTCTCTCCTGGCGATCCGACGCCTCGAAGTGCTGCGCCACCAGGTCGATGACACGCTTCTTCGGTACGCGGGAGTCCGAATTGATCTCGGTGACGAACTCTTTCCGCCCGCCTGAGGCGGCAAGGATTTCACTGGGGACATACCTTAGGGCTGGCGCGTGGCGAGGAATGATTCGAAGCCGCCGACCCCGGTATAGCGCACCTCGAAATCCAGATCGACGCTTTCCGCCGCCCGTTCGGCAAAAGCAAGAATTTCGGCATTCTCGCTCTGCGCCAGGTAAACCATTTTTTTGTAATGGGCGAAGTAGGTGTCCCGCAGCCGGGGAAACCGATCCAAACCAAGGCCTTGGAATACGAGCTTCTCGAAATGGCGCGCGAGAAAGTCGGTTAGGAAGAAGCTGCCGGGCTCTTCATCGATGATGTTCCTGAAGTGCTCACGACCCGCGAAAACCTCATAGCAATGCGCCCCGCCGATACTATCGACGCCTTCCTCGGTCAGCATCTTTTCCATCAGACCGCCGGTGCCGCAGTCGCTGTAGAGCACGAGGATGTGATGGAAATTTTCGCGGCCGGCCTCGATCTTGGCCCGCACGCCTTCCGGCAGGGCTTCCGGCTCGTTGTGCAGTTTCGCGGGCAGACATTCAATCCGAATATGATTCCAACCGTTATCCTTCACGATGCCGACGATCTCACGCGCCACCGCCCCGCAGCAAATCACGAGCGTCGTCGGTCTTTCTGCCTTGGTTTCCAACCCCGTCACCTCATCCGAACACATCGGCCATCATATAGATCCCGCTACGGTGCGACGATCCCTCGGGCCTGCTCGACGGCGGCGGGCGCGTCCATGCCGTAGGCGTCGGCGCCGATTTTCATGGCGAAGTCGTGATGCACCGGCGGGCCGCCGACCATCACCTTGACGTTCAGGTTGCGGTTCCTGTTGGCATTCCGCACCGTCGTCACCGCTTTCTCCATTTCCGGCATCGACGTCGTCAACAAGCCCGATAGCGCGATGATGTCGGCGTCGGTCTCGCGCGCCGCGGCGATGAACTGTTCCGCATCCACATCCGTCCCAAGGTCGACGACCCGGAACCCGGCGCCCTCGAGCAACAGGCCGACCAGGTTCTTGCCGATGTCGTGCAAATCACCCTTGACCGTGCCCAACACCACCGTTCCGATCGGCTTGACGCCCGTTTGCGTCAGCAAGGGCCGCAGAATATCCAGCCCCGCCTGCACCGCCTCCGCCGCCATCAGCATCTCCGGCACGAACAAGGTCCCGGCGCTGAACTTTTCCCCGATGACATCAAGCGCGCCGACCAAGCCGTCCTGGAGAATGGCTTGAACGTCAGTGCCGGCGTCGATCTCCGCCTGCACCAATTCGGCCACGTCTTCCTCTTCGTATTCCAAGACCGCATCGAAGATTTCGGCAACCGTCATCCTGACGCTCCTCTCATCGCCGTCGGTGACCCGCCTCTACGGTTTTTCCATCCGCCGGCGGCGTCATGCCCGGCCCGCAGTTTGGAGAACCCGAACCAGGCGGTCTTTGATCGAGATCATCTTCGGGAAAATTACGTATTTCCGGAATTCGCTGATTTCCTCGGCATTGGCATCCGGAGTATTCGCCGGAGGTTGGGATAGGCGTCCGTCGCATGCGGGATCGCCATGGCGTCGACGAAATAATTCTGAAACGACGGCGCCGCCGCCGTTTCGATTTTTTCCACCCGCTTCACGACGGTTTCGATTTCCGTTCTCGCCGCAGCGTTCAACAGGGCGATCCGGGCGCCGGTGCCGGCCGCGTTGCCGGCGGCGGAAACACGGTCGGGATCGCAATCCGGGATCATGCCGAGCGCCATGGCATAAACCGGGTCGATATGGCTACCGAAGGCACCTGCCAGGACGATGCGGTCAACACGATCGATGCCGAACAAGTCCATCAGAAGCTTGGCGCCGGCATGGAGCGCCCCCTTGGCTAATTGCACGGCGCGCACGTCGGCCTGGGTCACGGCAATTTCCGGCTCGCCGCCGTATAGGACAAAGCGCCGTCCGCCATCGCCGGGGAGGGCCCCTTCCGGCGTAATGATCCCGTTCAAGGCCATTTCGGCGACGGCCTCAATGATGCCCGATCCGCAGATGCCGGTAATGCCCGTGGCCGCTATAGACGTTTCGAAATCCGGTTCGTCCGACCAGAGGTCGCTGCCGATGGTTTTGAAACGGGGCACCAACGTCTCGGGATCGATGCGCACACGCTCGATGGCGCCGGGGGCGGCGCGCTGACCTGCCGAAATCTGCGCGCCTTCGAAGGCCGGTCCGGTCGGAGAGGAAGCCGCCAACAACCTCTCCCGGTTGCCCAAGACCAGTTCGGCGTTGGTGCCCACATCCACCAACAGCGACACCTCTTCCCGCTCGAACGGTGTCTCCGAGAGAATCATCGCGGCGGCGTCGGCGCCGACATGCCCGGCAATACACGGTAGGAGATAGGTCTCGGCACCCGCCGCCAATTCAAGATTCAGGTCGCGCGCGGATGTGCGCACCGCGCCGTCGACGGCCAAGGCGAACGGCGCGGTGCCAAGAGGTTCCGGATTCAGCCCCAATACCAAGTGGTGCATGATCGGATTACCAACGATCACGGCCTCGTAAATGTCGCCGCGCTCGACACCAGCCTCCGCCGCAGCCCGGCCCACGAGCTCATTGAGCGCCCCGCGCACCGCCGCCGTCATCTCGTCGGCGCCTCGGTCCTGGTCCATGGCGTAGGAAACGCGGCTCATGAGGTCTTCGCCAAAACGAATTTGCGGATTCATGGCCGACGCCGTTGCCGGTGTGCCGCCGTCCGCCAGATTGACCAAATGCACCGCCAGGGTGGTCGAGCCGACATCTATCGCCAGTCCGAACGCACGATCCGTGAAACCGGGACGGACGCCGACGATCCGGGACCCGTTCCGGACCGCCGCAGTTACCGTCCAACGGCCCGAACGCAAGGCCGATGAACATTCCGCCAGGACGGCGGGATCGACCGTCAACTCGTCCAAATTCCAGCTGTCGGCGAGAGCCGCGGTCAATCTTTCCGCGTCGCCGCTCGGGACCGCTAAATCCGGTTCGGCGACATCCACGACATGCAGATGAAGCACCGGGTCCAGTTCGATGGCACGGGACTCGGCCCGCTTGCGCACGACCTGACGATGAACCTGACTTTCGGGCGGCACGTCGATGACCAGATCGCCCAATATCCGGGCGTGACAGGCGAGTCGGCGTCCCGGCTTCAACCCCTTCCGCTCGGCGTATACGGCTTCGGCGGCGTTTCCCGGCGTCATATGATCGGTGCCGGAGCGAATGCCGTGCTTGGCGAAGTCGCCCTCGCCGATTTCGACCTGGCAGCGTCCGCAAAGACCGCGCCCGCCACACACCGAATCGAGATCGACGCCCAGCATGCGGGCCGCATCCAGCACTGAAACGTTCAGCGCGACCCTGCCCTGATGTCCGGACGGCGAAAAGACGACAAGCGCGTCGGCGGCGGATCGCTTATCAGACACCGGCTCTCACCCGACTTAGATGTCCGCTTCGACAGACAGCGCGGTGCTGACCGTTTTCGGCAACTCGACGACAAACCGATTTACCGCGTTTGCCAAAAATTTCGACATATGAAATTCGGCGTGTGCCGGTTCATAAACCATCTTCCCGCCGACAGGACAGGCGCGCCGAGCGAGGCAATGCAGGTCGATGCAGCTTTTCCCCTTCGGCGAGGCGATATGGCCAACGCAGGCCGGGACGTCGTATCGGCCAACCTCATAGGCGCCGACGGGACAGGCATTCAGGCACTTCCGGTCGGGACAGATTTCGCATGGATTTTGGGCGCTTGGGCGCGGCGGAACGGCGAATCCCGGCTCGAATACCAACGCCGCCCGATAGGCGTGCCACAAGCCATATCGTGGATGGATCAGCGGCCCCAGCGGCGATTGCCAAACACTGTCTGCCTTCATGGCCCAGCGCTGAAACGGGTGATAAGGCCGGTCGAACGGGAAATGCACACGGGCGCCCAATTTGTCCGCGATCGGCCGCATCACTTCGGCCGTCCAATCGTTCAACGGATTTTTCTCGTCTTGACGCCGTGCAGCCCCTTTTGCCGCATCGAAATGCGGCCATATTTCCGAGCCGGCATTGCCAACGACGACGACGACGGCGTCGGTTCCGCCCGTCACCTCGGGCACCGCGTCATCCGAGCCCGGCTTGAAGCCGCCGCGGCAAATCAAACCGGTGCCGACCAGGGCGGCCGCCACATCCTCATAGCGCATGTACGATGCTCCACCTTTCTCCATATCGCGCGGCGGCCTCGGCCGATCAGTAGCGGTGGTTCAAGCCGGTCTCGTACATCGCGACGATGTTTTCCGGCGGCACCTCGAACTGAATATTATGCACCGCGTTGAGAATATAGCCGCCCTGCTTGCCGAATATCCCAATGCAGCGTTCCGTCTCCGCCTTGACGGCGTCGGGGGACTGGAAGGGCAAGATATCCTGCGTATTGATGCCGCCCCAAAACGAAATCCGGTCGCCGAACTCCTCTTTCAACCGTTCCGGCTCCATGTTCTTGGCAGTAACCTGAACCGGATTGAGCACATCGACGCCGATATCGATCAAATGAGGAATGAAATCGTAGGCCGAGCCGCAGCAATGAAACAGTGACTTGCCGCCGGTCTGGGATTTCAGGGTTTGAATGACCCGTTCATGACGCGGCTTGATGAGGCGACCATAGGTATTGTCCGGATCGAACATGCAGCCGTCCTGGGTGCCCAGATCCTCGCCGAAGTAAATGATATCGATATTTTCGGCGCCGGCTTCGCGGATCATGTTTTCCGACGCTTGGATATTATAATCGGCAAGTCTGTCCATCAAATAACCGGCCGCTTCGGGGGCGCGATAGAGATCCTTGAGGAAATCGACCATGCCTCGCACGGCGTAGGCCCGGTGGAGGACCTGATCCGGCACGTTCAGGACCAAGCAATAATCACCCTCCGCCTTGAAACGCGCCACATCTTCCTTCACGCCCTTCACGATGCCGGGATTGTCGGGATCCGGCCATTCCATCTCATCGATACGGTCGATGGTGAGCTTGCCGCCGCAAAGGGGGCCGTCCTTGTACAGGAAATGCTTGTCGTCGGTACCTACGGTGGTCTTGTGCGTGACGCCGAAATGATCGATGAAGGTCAAGTCATCCACCCATTCCCCCGCACCTTGGTAGCCGCCGCCGTTGATGCCGCGGGTATCCACGCCCAACCGATTCAACACCGATGAATCCGGATCGACCACGCGCTTGATCCTCGAGCGGGACTTGGTTTCATGATCAAAGCCCAAATACGCCTTGAGCCGGTCATAGGCTTCTATGACGATGGAGGTGGCGGCGCCGCCGCCCAAATCGATTGGCACCCGGTCCGCTTCCTCGTGGGCGATGGCGGCGAGCACCCGCTCTCTCGGTGTCCAGGTCATTTACGGCTCCTTTCCGGTTCCGGATTTTTCAATCGCCGCCCGCTACGGTGCGACGATCCCTCGGGCCTGCTCGACGGCGGCGGGCGCGTCCATGCCGTAGGCGTCGGCGCCGATTTTCATGGCGAAGTCGTGATGCACCGGCGGGCCGCCGACCATCACCTTGACGTTCAGGTTGCGGTTCCTGTTGGCATTCCGCACCGTCGTCACCGCTTTCTCCATTTCCGGCATCGACGTCGTCAACAAGCCCGATAGCGCGATGATGTCGGCGTCGGTCTCGCGCGCCGCGGCGATGAACTGTTCCGCATCCACATCCGTCCCAAGGTCGACGACCCGGAACCCGGCGCCCTCGAGCAACAGGCCGACCAGGTTCTTGCCGATGTCGTGCAAATCACCCTTGACCGTGCCCAACACCACCGTTCCGATCGGCTTGACGCCCGTTTGCGTCAGCAAGGGCCGCAGAATATCCAGCCCCGCCTGCACCGCCTCCGCCGCCATCAGCATCTCCGGCACGAACAAGGTCCCGGCGCTGAACTTTTCCCCGATGACATCAAGCGCGCCGACCAAGCCGTCCTGGAGAATGGCTTGAACGTCAGTGCCGGCGTCGATCTCCGCCTGCACCAATTCGGCCACGTCTTCCTCTTCGTATTCCAAGACCGCATCGAAGATTTCGGCAACCGTCATCCTGACGCTCCTCTCATCGCCGTCGGTGACCCGCCTCTACGGTTTTTCCATCCGCCGGCGGCGTCATGCCCGGCCCGCAGTTTGGAGAACCCGAACCAGGCGGTCTTTGATCGAGATCATCTTCGGGAAAATTACGTATTTCCGGAATTCCGACCGGGACGCGGGAACCGGTTGGCGCGCAGTCCTATTTACGCAGGTCGATGACGCGGACCGCCTTGCCTTCCGAGCGCTCGACGGTGCCGGGCTCGACCACTCTGACCTCGATCGAGACGCCCATACGGCCCTTGATATGGTTACCGAGCGCGGCTGCGGCGGCGGCGCGAATTTCGTCGCCGGCCCACTCCGGACGGGCCTCGACGATGGCCGAGAGCGCGTTCATCGGGCCCTCGTCGCGCAGCTCCAGGACGTAATGCGCACTGACCCGCTGGTCCTCGAGGAGGATTTCCTCGATCTGTGTGGGGAATACGTTGACGCCTCGCAGGATGATCATGTCGTCGCTGCGCCCGGTAACCTTTTCCATCCGCCGCATGGTGCGCGCGGTACCCGGCAATAGCCGCGTCAGATCCCGCGTCCGGTAGCGCACCACCGGAAACGCCTCCTTGGTGAGCGAGGTGAAGACGAGCTCGCCCTTCTCGCCGTCGGGCAGGACCTCGCCGGTGTCGGGGTCGACGACCTCGGGATAGAAATGATCCTCCCAAATATGCAGACCGTCCTTGGTCTCGATGCATTCGGCGGAAACTCCGGGTCCGACAACCTCGGAAAGACCGTAGACGTCGATCGCATCGAGGTCGAAACGCTGCTCGATCTCGGTGCGCATCGACTCGGTCCAGGGCTCGGCCCCGAAGATGCCGATCCCGAGCGAGCTTCGGCGCGGGTCGAGGCCCTGGCGCTCGAACTCGTCGGCGATCGCGAACAGGTATGACGGCGTCCCCATGATGATCGTCGGCTCGAAATCCCGGATTAACAGGACCTGGCGCTCGGTCAGCCCGCCCGAGACCGGGATCACGGTACAGCCCAGCTTCTCGGCACCGTAATGAAACCCCAA
This sequence comes from uncultured Rhodospirillaceae bacterium, assembly GCA_964408805.1. Taxonomy (GTDB): domain Bacteria; phylum Pseudomonadota; class Alphaproteobacteria; order UBA8366; family UBA8366; genus CAYPAV01. The sequence continues at coordinate 35,825 of CAYPAV010000019.1, forward strand.
ACCGCCGGTGAACAAGCCGTATCCGAAACAGCAGTGCACGATGTCTCCGGGCTTGCCGCCGGCCGCCCGGATCGAGCGGGCGCAGACTTCGGCCCACATCTCGATATCGGCCTTGGTGTAGCCGACCACGGTCGGTTTGCCGGTGGTGCCGCTCGAGGCATGCACCCGTACCACCTGTTCGCGCGGCACCGCGAACATGGCGAACGGATAGTTCTCGCGCAGATCCTTCTTGGCCGTGAACGGCAGCTTGGCGAGCTCGGCGAGATCGGTCAGATCGCCCGGCGAAAAGCCGACCTCGTCGAAGGCCTTTCGGTAGTGCGGGACGTTGTCGTAGGCGTGCTTCAGCGACCATCGCAGGCGCTCGATCTGCAGGGCCGCGATCTCGTCGCGACTGGCAAACTCGATCGCATCGCAGTCGCTTCGGCTTGCCGGCGTATTCGCCATGACATCTCTCCATGGTCAGTCGTTCGAGCGATCGTCGGGCCTGGCCGGCCCGAGAGGTAAAACCTTCACTAAAAGCGGCCACAATCCGGCGGCCCACATCGACACAAACCAAGAACCGCCGGTTCCGTCAATGTGATCGACCGACCGTCCGCTCTTGCACGCCTTGACCTTGAAGGCCGGTGACGCTCAGTGCGGGCTCCCATATGCTTTCGCCTCTTCAAACATGGCGACAATATTCTCGGGGGCGACGTCGGCCTGGATATTGTGGACACTATTGAGGATGAAGCCGCCGTCCCCGGCCAGACAATCGATCATGCGCCTGACTTCGCTTCGCACCTCTCGGGGATTGCCGAAAGGAAGGATATGCTGGCTGTCGATGCCGCCCCAGAAAGTCATGCGGCGGCCAAAGGTTTGTTTCAGGTATTCCGGATCCATGCCCGTCGCCGCCACCTGTACGGGATTGATCGCATCGATACCGACATCGATCAGATCTTCGATCAGGGGCGCAATGGCGCCGCAGCTGTGCAACAGCACCTTGGCGTCGCTTTTCGCCTTCACCGTCTCGACCATGCGGGCATGACGCGGCTTTACCAGCTCACGGTAGATGGCGGGGTCGAACATGGGCGCCATCTGGGACCCCAGATCGTCGCCGAACATGACCACGTCGACGTTGTCGCCGACGCAGTCGAGGGCCCTCTCGGTGAGCCGGACCCAGAAATCCGCAGTCACGTCCATCAGGCGGCAGACGAAGTCCCGATTCTTGTAGAGGTCCTTCAGCCAGTCGCCGAAGCCACGCACGAATTGGCCCTGGTGGACGACCCCGAGGGGCAGGCCGAGGATGACGGCGCAGTCGGTGTCCCGACGCAGAGCCGCGGCGCGCTCGGCGAGGCCGCGGGTGTAGCCCGGATCGTCGGGGTTGGGCCAGGGGACACGGTCGATGTCGGCGACGTCGGGATGCTTCTGGTTGAAGAAAGGGCCGTCGACATAAAGGTAATGGCCGTCGGCCGCACGCCGCCAGGTCGTACCCCAAGGGTCGACGTAGCTGTCGCCGGTGCCTTCCTCGGTGGCGCCGTCCGGTGGGCCGAGGTCGAGATACCGGGTGTCCACGTCGAAGCGCTCGAGGATCGAATCGTCGACCAGGGCCAGACCTCGCCGACCCGACATGACGGCGGTTTCATGATCCAAGCCCAGGTGCTCCTTGAGCCGATCGTACGCGCTGAGGTAGATCGAGGAGGCGAAAGTACCGCCGAAGTCAATGGGGACCCGGTCCGGCTGCTTGTGGTCGAGAGCCGCCAGGACGCGCTCGCGATGTGTCCAACCCATGGTCCTTTTCCCTTTTCCGATCTCCTCAACGGCAAAGCAGATTGCGCGCGTCCATTCCGGCCTTCTTCAGTTTGGGCCGAGAATTGCGGGTATTGTTGGCAATGACTCTCACTCCGCGGCCGCCATCCGCTCTTCTTCCGCCCGAACCGCCGGCATTACGTGCTCGGCGAAGAGCTCCATGGAGCGCACGATCTTCTTGTGCTCGAGGCCGCCAATGCGGTTCCAAAGGATGAAGTTGTCGACGTTGAGCTTTTGCAGATACTGGTTCATCTCGTCGATGACACGTTCCGGAGATCCGAAAGCGGTGCCCCGTTCCCACACGTCCTCCAAGGTCAGGTTGAGGAGGACGTCGGGATTAGCGGGGTAGTCTTCGTACCCTTTCGCCACTTCGGTTCGCCCGGGGGCGCCGGGCAACAGGGTGGCCAAAAGTTTATACCACCAGAGAGCGTGCTCGGTCTCGGCCTTGGCCTCGTCGTCGGTGGGCGCGACATAGGTTCGTATGGCGACAGGCTGATCCATGCTCGCCGGATCGTGTCCGTACTCGCGGAGTTTGGCCGTGTATTCCTCGAAGCCGGCGGCCACGGCATCGACGTTGCTGAATTGAGGCGCCCTCAGAAGCGGGATGCCGAGGCGCGCCGCGATGTCCAGGCTGCGCGGGCTGACGCTCGCCACGTAGAACGGCGGATGGGGCTTCTGTACCGGTTTCGGATAGATCTCAACCGCTTCCTCGATCTTCCAAAAATTCCCATCATAGGTGAATTTCTCGCCGCTCAGGGCGCGCTTAATGATCTCGTAGCTCTCCAGGAACATGGCGGACGATTCGTCTTGGTTCACGCCGAAGCCGTGGAATTCCGGCGGCTGGTAGCCGCGCCCGATACCGAGCATCAGCCTTCCGCCGCTGAGGGCATCGACCATGGCGGCGTCCTCGGCCACCCGCAAGGGATGCTGCAGAGGAAGCACGACGACGGCCGTGCCGATCTTGATGGTCTTCGTGCGATCGGCGACAACGGCCGCTAACTGCAAGGGGTTTCCGAGCATGCCGTAAACGGAGAAATGATGCTCCGGCAGCCATACGGCGTCGAAGCCCAACTCCTCGCCGTATACGATCTCGTCCAGCACCTCCTTGAACAGTTGATCCTGGGAAAGGTTTCCGAAGTCGCTGAATAGATAAAACAATCCGAACTTCATCGCGACAGCTCCTTTTGGATTCGATTGAACGTTTCCATGAAGACACTTCCGAATGCTCGAATGCTGCCACGGATTCGTCGCGGGTTTTCTGATGTAGATCAATATTGGATCATGCGAACCGTCGGCGCGTCGTTCGGCTGCGTCCGCGGCGGCCGACCCAACCGAAATCCGCACTTGACCTAAATCAAGGAGACTCGGTCCGTTCCTCCTTAGCCTGACATCATATTTTGAAAGGGGAAGAGTCGCCGCCGTGGCGGCCCCGTTTGCACGGAATCCGCCATGACCGCACCTGCGCCCCGCATTATCGGTATCGATGCCGGCGGCACGATGACGGACACGTTCGTGGTCTCCGATTCCGGCGCCTTCGTTGTCGGCAAGGCCCAGACGACACCGGACGACGAGTCCCAAGGCTTCGAGGCATCGCTACACGACGCCTTCGCGTATTGGGGCCTCGACGCCGAGGCGGCGATGCCGGGCGTCCGATCATGCATTTATTCCGGCACCGCCATGTTGAACCGCTTGCTCGAGCGCAAGGGCCGTCGCGTGGGTCTCATCGTCACCGCCGGCATGGAAGACTATCTGCAGTTGGAACGCGGTATCCAGGCCCACCTCGGCTATTCCTATGCCGATCGGCTGCATCTGGTTACTCACGTCCACAACGAGCCCTTGGTCCCGCGGTCCAGAGTCCACGGCGTTCGCGGCCGCATCGATCGTTTGGGTCGGGAGGTCCTACCCTTGGTGTCGGCGGAGGCCACCGCGGCGGCCGAGGCTCTGCTCGAGGCGGGTTGCGAGGCCATCTGCATCAGCCTCGTCTTCTCCTTCGTCAATCCCGATCACGAGCGCCGCGCCGCAGCGGAAGTGCGCCGGGTCGTCGAGGCGCGGAGTGCCGGGGCCAAGGTTTTCGTCGCCCACGAGCTGTATCCGACGCATGGCGATTTCACGCGCACCAACACGGTGATCGTCGAGGCCTACGCGGCCGAGCCGTCGCGGGTCAGCTTCGGCCGAATAGCCGACAGAATCACCGAGCTCGGGGGCACCGTTCGTCCGCGCATCATGGCCAGCCACGGCGGCACAATCATCATCGAATCACGGCAACTTTGCCCGACCCTGACCTCGGGGCCGATCGGCGGCGTCGTCGGGGCCGGCTACCTCGGGGCCCGTCTCGGCGGTTCCGGGAACGTCGTCTGCACCGATGTCGGCGGCACCAGCTTTGACGTTGCCCTGCTCACCGACAATGACTTCGAGATCCGTCCCAAGCCGAATATCGGCCGCTTCCTCCTAAACCTGCCGATGGTGCGCATCGACAGTATCGGTGCAGGCACGGGCAGCTTCGTGCGCGTCAATCCGACCAACCGGCGGATCGAAATCGGCCCCGACAGCGCCGGCGCGCGGATCGGAGTCTCCTACCCCGAGGGCGGCGTCGATGCGCCGTCGATCACCGACTGCAATGTCGCGCTCGGCACCATCAACCCGGACTATTTTCTCGGTGGCGAGGTGACGCTGGATCGCGACCGGGCCGTCGCCGCCATCGAAGCACAGATCGCCCGACCCCTCGGCATTGATGTGCATGACGCGGCCGCTGGCGTCGTCGAGCTGTTCGAGGAGAGTCTGCGGAACGCCGTGCACGCCCTCATTGTCGGTCGCGGTTACCGCCACGAAGATTATACCCTGCTCTGCTACGGCGGCGGCGGACCGCTACACGTCGCTGGCTACGCGGCCGGCGCCAACTTCCAAGACGTGCTTATCCCGTCCTGGGCGGCTGGATTCAGCGCCTTTGGTTGCTGCTGCGCCGACTACGAATACCGCTTCGACAAGTCGGTATCTCTAACCTGCGCGGACGGCTATCCGACGGACCAATGCGGGGAGATGGCAAATGGTCTCAACGCCGTTTGGGACGAACTCCGCGAAAAGGTCGTGGCCGAGTTCGCCAAAAGCGGCGTCGGCGAGGAGGTCATCCACTATCGCCATTATGCGCGGGTCAAATACGCCGGGCAGCTCAACGACATCGAGGTTCTGCTGGACGACACCCTCGATCGGCCCGGGCGCTGCACGCCGAAAGAGGTCGGGGCCGTCATGAAGGCCTTTGAAGAGCGTTATGAGCGTATTTATGCGCGCGGCGCGAAGTCGCCGGAACTCGGCTACGTGATCACGCAAGTGACGTGCTGCGGGATCACGGACGTCGAGAAGCCGACGCTTCCCGACGATATCTTGGCGGGGCCCGAACCGCCCGGGACGGCGAGCAAGGGCCGGCGCCCCGTCTACGCCAAGGCCGAATGGCGCGACGCGGACATCTGGAATATGGAAGCACTTGTCGCCGGCAACGAGATTGCCGGCCCGGCGGTCATCGAATCCCCGGCGACGACTCTGGTCGTGCCGGCCGAGATGCGTCTACGCCTCGACGCCCACCGTATTTTTCATCTCGAGGAAAACCAATAATGGCGAATTCGACGGAGGAAGCGGTCGCGGAGCGTCCCGGCATCGGCGAGAACGGGCGGCGTCTGAAGGATCAGCTGGAACATTCCGAACGCATCTTCACCGAAACCGGGCACTACCACGGCATCGAGGCGCTCGAGTTCAAGAACGCCGACCCGATCGAATACGAGAAGCTTTTCGGGCGCCTCCGCGGCGGCTTGGTCAATGCCCGCGAGACGGCGCTCAATATCAGCGCCAGTCCGATCGTCCAAGAGATCGGCGAGCTGTGCTACGGCCTCTATACGGCCGAAGGGGATTCGATCGTGTTCTCGACCGGTATCATGGCCCATGTGCATACCATGAGCGTCGCCATCAAGACGATGATCGAGCGCGACTACGAGGCCAACCCGGGAATCGCGCCGGGGGACATTTTTTGCAACAACGATCCCGTCCTCGGCGATGTCCACAACGCCGACGTCCAGACCTTCGTACCCATCTTCTGGGAGGACGAGCTGATCGGCTGGGCGGCCGGCGTCACTCACGTGATCGATATCGGAGCGACCGAACCGGGAAGCCTGCCGATCGGCCCGACGCGTCGCTACGAAGACGGTTTGATCATTCCGTGCCTGAAGATCGGTGCCGACGACACCATGTTCGCGGACCAGGAGGCGGCCAGACGGGCGGCGGTCCGGACGCCGGTCTACTGGGTTCTCGACGAACGGACGCGCCTTACCGGCTGCCAAATGATCCGCGAAGCGGCGCTGCGGGTAGCCGAGGCCATCGGTCCCGAGCGCTACAAGCGCTTCACCCGCGAGCTGATCGAGGAGGGGCGCATCGCCTTCCTGCAGCGTATCCGCGAGACTCTGGTGCCAGGGCGCTACCGCGCCCCCGGTTTTACCGATCTCCCTTACCGAAACTTCACGCGTCTCCGTGACGAGGCGCGGGTGGACACGCTGATGCACGCGCCGTTCGAGATGACGGTGGCCGGCGACGGCACCGTCAGCGTCAACTTCGACGGTGCCGATGCATCGGGTTTGCATTCCCAGAACTGCACGCCATCGGCGTTGCAGGGTGCCATCTGGGTCCTGCTGGCCCAAACCGTGATCCCCAACGACAAGGTCAATGACGGCGCCTATCTGGCGACGACCAGCGAATTTCCCGTCGGTACCTGGACCAATCCGAACGATCCCTTCGTCTCCACGTCGCGTGCCTGGGGTTACCTCATTCCCGCTTTCACGGGCATGTTCCGGAGCGTGTCGCGCGGCTTTTACGGCCGGGGTTACCTTGAGGAAGTGGTGGCGGGCTATCCGGCGACCGCGAGTGCCACCTCCGGCGGCGGGCTCGGCGACGATGGCCGCGAGACCGCCTACACCAATTTCGAACATTCCTGTCAGGGGACGGGGGCCGGCGCGGCGCGTGACGGCGCCGACCACTGCGCCGCCATGTGGAACCCTGAAGGCGACATGGGCGAGGTAGAGAGCTGGGAGGGGACGGCACCGCTCGTCTATTTGGGACGGCGGGTCAAACCGTGCACCGGCGGGCCGGGTACCTGGCGCGGCGGCATGGGTTACGAGAGCCTGCTCATGGTCGACGGCCGCCATACCCAATACCTGCAGCATTCGGGGGACGGCTATGTCTTCTCTGCACCCGGCGTGTTCGGCGGATATCCCGGCAACGCCGGCTATACGCACGACGTGCACGACGTGGCGCTGAACCGAGACGAGGAACTGCAGGCGGTCTATCCGGTCCGCGACGGTGATCCGTCGAAGGGACAACTGGACGAATTGCCGGGCGGCCGACATCGCCGGTCGAAGGAATCCTTGACCATGCCGGTCCCGTTCGAGCGCGGCGACATCTATCTGAGCATCCAGCGCGGTGGCCCCGGTCTCGGCGATCCCCTGTTCCGCGACCCGGCGCGGGTCGCCGAGGACGTTGCCGCCGAACGCCTGTCCTCGGATCGGGCGGAGACCATCTACGGGGTCGTTGTCGAGGCTGGGGCCAAAGCCGAGGTCGGCGGCGGCCGGCGCGTCGACGCAACCGCGACCGAGTCCGCGCGAAACGCCATCCGGGCCGAGCGGGGCAAGCGCGCGCGTCCCGTCCGCGAATGGTACGCCGATGAACGCCGGCGTCTCTTGGACGGCCAATTGATCGAGCCGGTCGCCGAGATGTATCGCTCCAGCCTCGCCTTGAGTACGCGTTGGGGCAATGAGTTCCGGCGATTTTGGAACCTCCCGGAGGACTTCCAGCCATGACAACCTATCCGAAGGAGACCATCGCCGATTTGGTCGAGGGGCGTCTGCCGTGGCGCGACCTGAAGGCCATGATGTCGGCTTTCAAGGACCCGGATCGCTTCGTCAAATTCATTGAGGCCTTGCAGGAAAAATTGGGCTGGGAGGAGAAGATCCTGCTGCCGTTGGGCCCACAGCTTTACATCGTGCTGGCGACGGACGGTGCGCGGCGGGTGCGTTGTGGCACCTGCGCCCACGACTTCGGCGATGCGGCCGAGAACTGGAAATGGGGGGCCCACGTCTTCGTCCGCGACACGGTCGAGGCAATGCAGGAGATTTATCCACCGGGCATGCATGCCGATCCGGCGTGGATGGAATTGCGGGAGTTTCTCTGTCCAGGTTGCCGAACCTTGCTGGAGATCGACCCGGTGCCGCCCGGCTATCCCTTGGTCGAGGACTTTCGCCCCGACATCGACGTTTTCTACCGCGATTGGCTCGGCATCGAGCCGGGCTCGATCTGACCCACGGCGCAAAGGGCGCAAAGTTCGAATGCGTCGACAATTGACCCAGGCGGTTCACCGAAACATGGTTGTGTCGTTCAAGGCGACGTAGTAATTTAAATATTGTTCGGGACCCAAACAATATTGACGATTCAAGGATAGGGACGGGCGAACGGTGGCAAAATCGATTTTGAGCCTCACCTTGAACGATCGGCAACGGGACGACGCCGTGGCCGACAACATGCTGCTCATCGACTATCTGCGCGAAGTGACCGGCCTCACGGGGACGAAAATGGGTTGCGACGGCGGCGAGTGCGGGGCCTGCACGGTGCTGGTCGACGGCCGGCCGCGCCTCTCCTGCATTTCACTTGCGCATTCGGTCGCAGGTCGCCGGGTCGAGACCGTCGAGGGCGCCGTAAAGGGTGGCCGCATCTCCGACCTGCAGCGTGCCTTCCATGAAAAACTCGGCTCGCAATGCGGCTACTGCACACCGGGAATGATCATGGCGTCGGAGGGCTTGCTACGCGCCAATCCGGACCCGAGCGACGACGAAATTCGCGCCGGCCTCAGCGGCAACATATGTCGCTGCACCGGTTACGTGAAGATCATCGAGTCGGTGCGCGATGCGGCCGGGCGGGGCGAGCCGTGAGCGGGGATAACGCCGAGCGGACCGCGCCGGCGCGCATGATCGGCGAATATGTGCCGCTGATCGATGGACTCGAGAAGGTATCCGGCCGGGCCGGGTACACCGCCGATCTCACCCATCAAAACGCTTTGGTCGGTCGCATCTTCCGCAGCCCCCATAGCCACGCCAAGATCATCGAACTCGACATTTCGAAGGCGGCGGCACATCCCGGCGTTGTCGCCATCGTGACCGGGAACGACTGCGACGTGCCGTTCGGGATTTTACCGATCGTCCAGAACGAATACCCGATGGCGCGCGACAGGGTGCGATATCGCGGTGAGCCGATCGCCGCCGTCGCCGCCGTCGACGAGGCGTCTGCGGAGGCCGCCCTCGGCTTGATTGAGATGAAGGTCGAGGAACTTCCCGCCTATTACGATCCCGACGCTTCCCGCGCGCCGGGTAGCGTCAATCTGCATGACGACCGGCCGGGCAACCTGGAGCGTGACGTCCACAACGAGTTCGGCGATGTCGAGGCCGGCTTTGCCGCCGCAGAGATCGTGCGCGAGGACGTCTACGACTGCGCCGAAGTGACCCATGCGCAAATGGAGCCCAATGCGTCGCTCGCCGAATACGATGCCGAGCGCGACCGGATAACGCTCCACTCCTGCACCCAGGTGCCGTACTACGTTCATATCCGCGCCGCCCAATGCCTCGGCATGGACACCTCGCGGATACGGGTCGTCAAACCCTTCATCGGCGGCGGCTTCGGGCATCGCAGCGAGACCCTGAATTTCGAGATCATCGCCTGCATCCTGGCCCGGGCGGCACGCGGCAAGGTGCGCCTGAAGCTGAGCCGCGAGGAAACCTTCCTTACCCATCGCGGCCGGCCGCAGACCCGGATCAAGCTGAAGATCGGCATGACCGGAGACGGCCGCATGACGGCCTGCGCCTGCGAGACGATCCAGGCCGGCGGCGCCTATGGCGGCTACGGGATCGTGACGATCCTCTATTCGGGCGCCCTCCTGAACGCGATCTACGATATCCCGGCGGTCAAGTTCGACGGCTATCGTGTTTACACCAACACCCCGCCCTGCGGCGCCATGCGCGGTCATGGGACGGTCAATGTGCGCTACGCCTTCGAATCGCTGCTCGACCAGATGGCCGAGGAACTCGGTCTCGACCCGTTCGAAATTAGGCGCCGCAATCTGCTCGACGCTCCGCTCAAGACGATCAACGACCTGATGGTCGAATCCTATGGCCTGCCGGACTGTCTCGATTGGGTCGAGCAGGCGTCCGGCTGGAAGACGCGGCAGTGTGAATTGGCGACCGGCAAGGGGCTCGGCCTTGCCTGCTCGCATTATGTCAGTGGCGCGGCCAAACCGGTGCATTGGACCGGCGAGCCGCACGCGGTGGTCAACCTCAAGCTCGACTTCGACGGCGGCATCACGATCCTCACCGGAGCGTCGGATATCGGCCAGGGCTCGTCGACGGTGCTGGCGCAAGTGGTCGGCGAGGTGCTGGGGATCGACTTCACCCGGCTCTCGGTTTTCGCCAACGACAGCCGAGTGACCCCGAAGGACAACGGTTCCTATTCCTCGCGCGTGACCTTCATGGTCGGCAATGCGGCGATCGAGGCGGCGGAAAACCTGAAGATGCTCCTGGTCGCGGCGGCGGCGCGGAAACTCGAAGCCGCCGCCGAAGATATCGAATGCCTCGGCGAGGTATATCGCGTCCGGGGCGGCCAGGATCCCGGCCTTCCGTTCCAGGAAGTGGTCGACGAGGCCGTGGCCGAAAGCGGGACCATCACCGTAAAGGGTACCTTCACGGTGCCCCGCTCGCACCAAGGCGGCCGATATCGCGGTGCCGGCGTTGGACCGTCGATGGCCTATTCCTATGCCGCGGTGGCGGTCGAGGTGACAGTAGACGAGGATACCGGGGCGGTCGGGGTCGATAAGGTCTGGGTCGCTCATGATTGCGGCTTCGCGCTCAACCGGCTGGCCTGCGAGGGTCAGGTTCAAGGTGCGGTATGGATGGGTCTCGGGCAGGCGCTGAGCGAGGAGACCCGCTATCACGAGGGCCTTCCGGTGGGACCGAACCTGCTCGACTACCGGGTTCCCAGCATCGTCGAATCGCCGGACATCGAGGTCAAGCTGATCGAGAGCATCGATCCCAATGGACCCTTCGGCGCCAAGGAGGCCAGCGAGGGGGCGCTCGCCGCAGTGGCTCCGGCGCTCGCCAATGCGGTCGCCGATGCGATCGGCGTCCGGCTCCGGCAAGCACCGGTAACGCCGGACCGAGTGATCGATGCGATCGTCAAGCGGGAACGCGACGCCCGGCCGGCGAAGGACGTAGCCTGATGGAATACATGCCGGAATTCGAGATTGTCCGACCGGCGACATTGGCCGAGGCGGTGGCCGCGCGAGCGGGCGATCCGGACGCCGCCTTTATCGCCGGCGGCACCGATCTGGTGCCGAATATCCGGCGCGGGATCGCCGCCCCCGCGAAGGTCATCGACCTCAATGGTGTTGGCGAGATCAGGACCATCGAGCAGGTCGCCGGCGGCCTCCGTATCGGTGCCGCGGTGACCCTGGCGGAATTGCTGGCGGATGAACGGGTGCGTGCCGGCTATGCCGGCGTCGTCGAGGCGGCAAGCGAGATCGCGGCAAACAGCCACCGCGAGGTCGGTACCGTCGGCGGCAATCTTTGTCTGGATACGCGATGCATCTTCTATAACCAGAGCGAATGGTGGCGGCGTAGCAACGATTACTGCCTGAAATCGCGGGGCGAGATCTGCCATGTAGCACCCAAGGGAGACCACTGCTTCGCCGCCTTCAGTGGCGATCTCGCGCCGGGTCTGATCGTTCATGGCGCGGATGCGGAGATCGCCGCGCCCGGTGGCGTGCGCACGATTCCGCTGATCGAGCTGTATCGCGACGATGGCACCAAGCCCTTGCGGCTCGAACCGGGCGAGATGCTCGCCTCGGTGACGCTACCGGCACCGCCGGAGGGATTTCGCGCCGGCTATGCCAAATCGCGGGTCCGGGGTGCCATCGACTTTCCGCTCGCTGGCATAGCTGCGGGCCTCCAGCGCGAGGGCGATAGCGTTGCCGGGCTTCGCATTGCCCTCACCGGTACCAACTCGATGCCGATTCTACTCTCCGGCACCGAAGCGCTGATCGGTAGCACGCTCGACGACGCGGCGCTCGATCGCCTTGTCGGCTTGGTGCCGAAGCAAATCCAGCCGATGACCAGCACCCTTACCCCGCCCGGCTATCGCCGCCGCGTGGTCGCGAACCTGATGCGGTCATTGGTCCGCCGCTTGTACGAAGGTTGAGCCCAACCGATACGTCGGTGCTGGAAATTTTAGCGCCGTCCAGCGGCGATCGCGACGCGGTCGAGCAGGTCGATCAACAGTGTTTTTTCGTCGGCGCTGAGGCCAGCGTTGATACGCTGTTCATGATGGCGCACCCGGGGGCGGGCGCGGGACAGCAGCTCAGCCCCCGCCTTGGTCAGGGCAAGAGCATAGGATCGCTTATCGGTCTTGGACGGTTTTCGGTCGACCCATCCCTCCGTCTCGAGGCGGTCGATCACGGCGACCATGGTCGAACGCTCGATCTTCAAGGTCTTGGCCAACTGGGATTGGCTCAAGCCCTCGTTCGCGTCGATCAGGGTGAGGACGCCGAACTGTCCGGGGGAAATACCCTCTTCGGCCAAATTGTCGATGAAATGGTTGAACACGGCATTCTGCGTCCGCCGCAGGTGATAGCCGACCAGTTCCGGCAGCATGCCTCGGTCGGTCTCGTTCAGATCGTTCCGTCCAGGCTTCTTCATGACCCCTCGCCGAGAATTTCGGTGACGATTTCCCGCAACTTGTACCTTTGCAGCTTGCCCGTCGCCGTGCAGGGCAGGTCGTCGAGATAGACGAACCGGCGCGGGCACTTGTAGATCGCGAGGTTGGCTTGAAGGCATTGGCTCAACGTCGCTTCCAACGCCACCCGGTCGACTTGCTCCGATTCGGTCACGAGACAGAGGGCGAGACGCTCCAGATCGTCGCCGTCGCGGACACCGACGACCGCGGCCGTCCGCACGCCCGGTTGACCCAGCACCAGATCCTCGATCTCGGTCGGGCTCACCCATTGGCCGGATATCTTCATCATGTCGTCACCGCGGCCGAGATGGCTGTATCGGCTCTCATCGTCCAGGGCAACGATATCGCCCGTGCGGAACCAACCCTTGTCGAAGGCGGCGGTGCTGGGCTCGGGCCGGTTCCAATAGCCGTCGGCAATCGATTCCGAGCGTACAGAAAGGATGCCCGGCGTGTCCGCGTCGGCGACCGGCAAGCCGTCCTCGTCGAGCCGGCGCGCCTCGACGCCGGGAAGCGGGTGCCCAATGGTTCCAAGGGCCGTATCGCCGGGGCGGTTGGCCAAGACCATCATCAGGGTCTCCGTGGCACCTAGGCCTTCGACGATCGGCCGGCCGGTGGCGTCTGACCAAGCCTTCGCGATATCGGGCGGCAGCCGCTCGCCGGCGGAAAGGTAAAGCCGGACGTCTCGAAAGCCGTCTCGGGCCGCCATCCCTTCCGCCAGTAGATTTCGGTAGAAGGTCGGTACGCTTAGCATGACGGTCGGCCGGTGCCGCTCCACGTCCGCCGCGACCGAGTCCGGCGTCGGCCAACCTGGCGACAGCACCGCCGTGGCGCCGAGCCGCAGGGTCGCCAACAGGCAATGGCCCAGCGCATAGGCGAAGAACAGCTTCGAAGTGGCGTAAATCCGATCGTCTGCGGTTACCCCGAACGTCGCGCCGAAATAACGCTCCGTCGTCGCAATGGCGCGCTGCAGGTGGATCGCGGCTTTTGGGCGTCCGGTCGTCCCCGAGGTGTACATCCAGAGGGCCATGTCGTCGGGTGCCAGAGGAACGGGATCGAAGGTTTCCGGCTGATCCTCGATGGCCGAGTCGAGCGAAGTTTCGCCCGGAACATCGGACGTCGTGACGATCGCGGGCGGAGTTTCGATGCCTTCCAAGGCGTCGACCAATTGTGCCAGCAGGTCTTCCTCGACGACCACGAGGCGGCTGCCGCTGTCGACCAGAATATGGCGGAGCTCCTCCGCCGGCAGCCTGAGATTGAGGGCGACCGGAACCAACCCCGCTTTCATCGCGCCGAGATAGACTTGAAAGAATGCCGGGCGGTCGTCGACCAATAGGAGAACGCGCTCGCGGACCTCGAGGCCGCGCGATCGGCAATACGCGGCGAAGCGGGAAGCCGCCGCATCGAGCGCCGCATAGGTGATCGATTGATCCCGACACAGGATCGCGGTGCTGTCGCCCGCCCCACGATCGAGCGCCGGGCCAAGCAATATTTCCGCGGCATTCATGGAATTCGGTTCGGCGTCGGCCAAGGTTCGTACCTTCACCCCACGGTGTCTTCTCAACGGTTTGAATCTGTTCGCTAGGCGAACTAATCTTGGAAAGAGTTCGAGTCCGAGTCAACAGCATCAAGCCGGGTTGCCAAGGACCGACAACCCGGTATCGTCTTACGGCGCAAAATCATCAAGGGGGTCTACCTTGGCTACGCTCGGCAAGACACTCACCCGCGAGCGCTCCTTTACCAGGGAGGCGAAGAAGCTCCTGCTCGGGGAGGGCGAGACATTCCACGGCGAGGCGATCCTCGCGGTAACGAAGGCGCTCTTGCAGTCCGGCGTCTCCTATGTCGGCGGCTATCCGGGGGCGCCGGTCTCGCACCTATTGGACGTGTTGGCGGATGCGAACGAGTCGGTGCTTGGGCCCTACGGCATCCATTTCGAGCAATCCGCCTCCGAGGCCGGGGCCGCGGCGATGCTGGGGGCGTCGATCCACTATCCGATCCGAGGGGCGGTTACCTGGAAGTCCATCGTCGGCACCAATGTCGCCTCCGATGCGCTCTCCAATCTGGCTTCGGCCGGAGTCGTCGGCGGTGCCCTGATCGTGGTCGGCGAGGATTACGGCGAGGGCGCCAGCGTGATCCAGGAACGGACCCATGCGACGGCGATGAAATCCTCGATGCCCCTAATCGACCCGCGCTACGACATGGAGAAGATCGTCGACCTGGTCGAGAAAGGCTTCGAACTATCCGAGGCGAGCCACTTGCCGGTGATGATGTCGCTCCGTATTCGCGCCTGCCACATGACCGGCTCGTTTATATGCAAGGACAATAAGCCCGCCGAGGAGTTGCGCCGGAACGCGCCGCTGGAGCCGAACTACGACTACGATCGCATCGTCCTGCCGCCCTCGATCTATGCCCAGGAAAAGCACAAGGTCGAGGAATGGCTGCCGGCGGCGGTCGATTTCGTGCGCGCGAACCGGCTCAACGAACGGATGGGCGGAACCGACAAGAAGATCGGGATCATCCTTCAGGGCGGCACCTATGGCGTGGTGACGCGGGCACTGGCGCGGCTCGGCGCCGGCGATATATACGGCGCGACCGACGTGCCGCTGCTCGTCCTCAACGTGATCCATCCGCTGGTGCCGGACGAGATCGTCGATTTCATCCGCGACAAGGACAGCGTCCTGGTGGTCGAGGAGGGCCACCCCAACTTCATCGAGAGTCAGGTGAAATCATTTGCCCAGGACGCCGGCATTGGCTGCCGGGTGCACGGCAAGGACCTGATGCCGACGACCGGCGAATATGTCGCGGGCGCCGTGCGGAACGGTGTTGCGGCCTATCTCGACCGGGCGGCGAGTGACGCGCTGAAGGCCGAGGCCGGCCGTCGCAACGCAGAGATCGAAAAGGAAGCGGCCAAGGGCCGGGAGGCCGCGGGCGTGGTGCCACTGCCGCCGCGGCCGCCGGGCTTCTGTACCGGCTGTCCGGAACGGCCGATCTTCACCGCGCTGAAATTGATCATGCGCCGACGCGGGCCGATGCATGTTTCGATGGATATCGGCTGCAGCACTTTCGCGACGCTGCCCCCCTTCAATCTCGGCAGCACTGTCTTGGGATACGGGCTAAGCCTCGCCAGCGGCAGCGCGATCGGCAGCCATTTCGATCAGCCCGTGGTGGCGGTGATGGGCGATGGCGGATTCTGGCATAACGGGCTGACGACCGGCGCCATCAACGCGCGATGGCAGCGGATGGACGCGGTACTGATCATCCTCGAGAACGGCTATGCCTCGGCGACCGGCCAGCACCACCTGCCCTCGACCGGCGCCACGCCGGTCGGACAGCCGACCCATATCTCGATCGACCAGGCGGTGCGTGGCGTCGGGGTCGAATGGGTGAAGCATGTGGATTCCTACAATCTCGACGCCTCGATGGCGGTGATCGAGGAGGCGCTCGATGCGCGCGACAAGGGCCTCCGCGTGGTGATTTCGGACAACGAGTGCATGTTGGCGCGCCAGCGGCGCGAACGGACGGCCAAGGCCAAGCGGCGCGAAGCTGGCCAAACCGTCCTCCAGGAGAAATACGGCGTCGATGCCGAAATCTGCACCGGCGATCATTCCTGCATCCGACTTAGCGGTTGCCCCTCGCTAACGGTGAAGCCCGCAACGGACCCGTTGAAGGACGGCCCGACAGCGTATGTCGACAATAGTTGCGTCGCCTGCGATCACTGCGGGTCGGTGGCACAAGCAGCCCAGCTATGTCCCTCATTCTACAAAGCTTCCGGTAGCCTTAACGCCAATCCCTGGCAACGCCTCAAAGCGCGGGTCAATGATGGTCTCACTCGCTTGATGGGCGCGTCGTGACGGCGCCGCTCTGCCTTCAAATTGCGGCACTTGGCGGACAGGGTGGCGGCGTGCTGGCCGAGTGGCTGTCGGTGGCGGCCGAAATCGCCGGCTATCCGGCCCAGGTTACTTCGATCCCCGGCGTGGCCCAGCGCACCGGGGCTACGACCTATTATCTGGAGCTGCTTCCGGACATGGATCCGCCCGGCCGGCCGGTGTTCAGCCTGTTCCCCGACAGCGACGGCCTCGACGTGATGGCGGCTCTCGAGCCGATGGAAGCGGGGCGGGCGCTCGAATTGGGCCTGATCACGGCTCGGACGACGGTTGTGACCGCGGCCGGGCGCATATACAGCACGGCCGAGAAGATGGTGGCCGGCGACGGCGCAATTCCGGCGGCGACCATTATGGAGCGTGTGGAGAACGCCGCCAAATCGGTCATTCGGATCGATGTCGATGCCCTGACCGGAAAGGCGGGGACGCCCGGCAACGGCGTCTTATTCGGCGCCATTGCGGCGACCGGTATTCTCCCGCTCGATCCAGGCCAGTGCCGGGAGGCAATCAAGCAAACCGGCATCGCCGTTAGCGCGAATTTGGGCGATTTCGAGGCCGGTTTCAGTGCGGCCGGCGCGACCGCCCCGACCACCGCGCATGAATTAGATTTCGATCCCTGTCCGCCAGAACTCGAATCCGAACTTTCCAGGATGCCGGAGGCGCTTCGCGAGCTGATCGGCCATGGCGCGGCCCGGCTCGTCGATTATCAGGATGCCGGCTATGCGCGGCACTATCTGCGGCGCATCGAACCCTTCCTCGGCAACGACGAAAAGGTGAGCCGCGCGCTGGCCCAACGCCTCGCGGCCTGGATGAGCTATGAGGACGTGATCCGCGTGGCGCAACTCAAGACGCGTCCGGGGCGGCTCGCCCGCATCCGAGACGAAGTCGGCGTCGACGATGAGACGCCGTTGACCGTGACGGATTTCCTCAAGCCAGGGCGCGAGGAGATGGCGAGCCTGCTACCACCGAGCTGGGGCCGGCGGGTGATGTCCAGCGGGGGGCGATCGCCGGGCCGAGGTGTCCGGATTCGGATACCGGTGACGTCTGCCTGGGGGTTCGCGTTGCTGCGATTGCTGGCGGCGTTCAAGCCCTGGCGGCCGCGAAGCTTCCGTTTTGCGGAGGAGCAGGCGGCGATCGAGGTCTGGCTCCAGGCTGTGGCTTTGGCGGCGGAGACGGATGCCGACCTCGCCGTCAGAACGGCGGAGCTGGCCGTCTTGGCGCGCGGTTATGGCGATGTGCGGCGGCGCGGGATAGTTCGGCTCGAGACGACCTTTGCGGACTGGAAGACGCGTGTCGAGACCGATGCGGCCGGACTATCGCGAGAGCTGGATGAAATTCTGCGGATCGCGCGTGAGGACCCTGACCGGGATGTCACGATCGGTGATTGAGGATACGGGAGCCGACCGGTTTCTTTATACCGAGGTTTCCCAGTCAAACGAAGGTCGATGAGCGAAGTATGCCGGAATCGATATTCGCCGATGTTGTCGATGCCCGCCTGAGCCGGCGGCGCACCTTGCGTGGACTCTTGGCGCTGCCGTTTTCGACCACGATATTCGGTGGCTGGCCGATTGGCCGGGCGGCCGCCGGGGCCGATACGCCTTCCTTCGATTTCGAAGGGGTGGCCCATGGGATCGACGGAACCCATCACGTCGCGGCGGGTTACGATGCCGATATCCTGATCCGCTGGGGTGACGCGATACGCCCCGGCGTTCCCGCGTTCGATCCCCGGCGACAGACGGCGGCGGCCCAAAGGCGTCGGTTCGGTTACAACAACGATTTTCTCGGCTTCGTGCCGCTTCCGGGCGACGCGGGGCGGGGGCTGCTCTGCGTCAATCACGAATACGTCAACCATGAGCTGATGTTTCCGGTGGCCGAACGCGGCCGGGCGACACGGGCGCGGGTCGATGTCGAGATGGCGGCACATAGCGGCTCGATCGTCGAGGTCGCTCGAGGCGATGGCGGGTGGCGTGTCGTGATCGACGGCCGGTACAACCGGCGTATCACCGCGCTCGATACGGAAATGCGACTCTCGGGACCGGTGGCCGGGCATCCGCGCCTCCGGACCGGGACCGATCCTTCCGGCGGGCGTGTCATCGGCACGATCGCAAATTGTGCCGGTGGGATCACCCCCTGGGGCACCTATCTAATGGCGGAGGAGAACTTCCATTTCTATTTTGCCGGAGACGCCGACGGCAAGAAGGAGTCGCCGAATTACCGACGTTACGGCGTCGGAAAGCGGACCTTCTATGATTGGGGCACCTATTATCCGCGCTGGAACATCGACCGAGAACCGAACGCGCCCAATCGGTTCGGCTGGATCGTCGAGGTGGATCCGTTGGACCCGAGCGCCCCGCCGGTGAAGCGCACCGCGCTTGGCCGGTTCAAGCATGAGGGGGCGGAAAGCATCCTAAACGGCGACGGTCGGCTCGTTCTCTATTCCGGCGATGACGAGCGGTTCGAGTATCTCTATCGGTTCGTCAGCCGGGACCGGGTCGATTTGGACAATCGCGCGGCCAACCGGGACCTGTTGGACGACGGCACGCTTTCCGTCGCGAGATTTTCCCCTGATGGTAAATATCACTGGCTGCCGCTGATCTTCGGTACAGGCGGGTTGACGCCCGAGGCCGGCTTCGAGAGCCAGGCCGATGTCCTGATCGAGGCCCGTCGCGCGGCCGATATCCTGGGGGCGACCCGCATGGACCGGCCGGAGGATGTCACGCCAAATCCTCGAACCGGCAAGGTCTATGTCATGCTGACCAACAATTCGAAGCGCCGGGCGGACGATCGGGACGCGGTCAACGACCGAGCCCGCAACATCTGGGGTCAGATCGTCGAGATGGCGCCTGCGGGCGGCGATCATTCTGCACCGGGGGGGCGCTGGGAGCTGTTGGTGAAGGGCGGCGACCCGGCACGAAAGGCCGAGACCGGGGCCAAATGGCATGCCGCGACGGGGCCCGACGGCTGGTTCGCTTGTCCCGACAATGCGGCAGTCGACCCTTCCGGCCGGCTTTGGGTCGCGACCGACCAAGGCAGGAACTGGGCGCGGGCGTCGGGCACGGCCGACGGTCTTTGGGCGATCGAAACTGAGGGAGCCGCCCGCGGTCTGGCGCGGATGCTCTTCCGTGTGCCCGTCGGCGCCGAGATGTGCGGTCCCTGTTTCACGCCGGACGGTGAGACGCTTTTCCTCTCGGTCCAGCATCCGGGCGCCGACGGCACCAAAGACTTTGCGCCGTTCGCCCGGAAGTCGACCTATGAGGATCCGGCCACGAGATGGCCCGATTTCGATTCCGGATTGCCGCCCCGCCCGGCCGTCGTGGCGATCACAAGAAAGGGCGGCGGCCGGATCGGCTCCTAGGCGGTTCGTCGCCTCACATATGCGAGTACATCACCCGGCCGCGATAGGGTATTTCCGCCCTGAGGATGGTGCCGGTCGATGATTCCGTAATGAACAGGCTCTTGTTGTCCGGCCCGCCGAAGGCGAGGTTCGTCGTCGCCAACCCGTTGCAGGAGCGAATTCGATAGAGGGGTTCGCCGAGCGGGCTGAAGATCCAGATCGATCCCAGGCCGGCGTGACACACATAGACATTGCCCTCTTCGTCGAGCGCCATGCCGTCGGGGCCGCCATGTCCGCCCGAAAGGTGATAGAAGGTGCCGACCTTGTATGTCGATCCCCGGTCCGGCGGCAGCGGCACACGCCAGACCTGATTGGCCCTCGTTACCGCGACGTAGAGCAGGTTTTCTTCCAGGTTCAGTACCAGCCCGTTGGGGCTGGGCACGGTGTCGACCAGACAGTCGAGTTTGTCCTCCGGTGATAGGCGAAAGACCCGGCCCGTCGGGTCATGGAGGCCGGTCTGTCCCTGGTCGGTGAAAAACATGTCGCCGTTCGACGCGAAGACGAGATCGTTGCATCCCTTGAAGGGCTCGAGCCGGATGCGCGCCCGAAACGGCTCGACGGCCCCCGTCTTGGGATCGAGATGCATGATCCCGTTCTTGTAGTCGGCGATGTAGATCTCGCCGTCCTTGTGGATTTTCAGGCCGTTCGGCTCGCCGTCATATTCCGCCACACAGGTCCACTCGCCGGCCGGCGAGATCCGGAAGACCCGGCCAAAGGGAACATCGACCACCCAAAGATTGCCGTCGAGGTCGAAGGATGGGCCTTCGAGGAAGCTGTCCATGCGCGCGCCGAGCTGGTTGTTGTCGCCCCCCAGACGGACTGCATCGCGGCACCCTTCTTGCGGAACTCGTCCGGCAACTCCAGATAGACTTCGGTTTCGATATCCTTCGGCGGCGGAAATAGGCTCATCGTCGTTCCCTCCCGGTTTCGTTTGCGGGGGCGAAGGCTATCAGGATCGCCTCCCGAGGCAAGGCATCCGCCTCGCGGGGATTGTGCGGCCGGGCTGGGTCGCGATAATCGGCTCGTTCCGCGAAACTGGGGAGAAGACCGATATGACCGTCGAGACCATTGCGATATTGATGCCGGGCGATATGGGCCATGGTTGCGGCATTGCCTTTCGCGAAAACGGCTTTCGCGTGGTGACCTGCCTCGCGGGCCGGAGCGAGCGGACCCGCGGCCTCTCGGCGGCGGCGGAGATCGAGGATCTGCCCTCCCTGGAGACGGTGGCGCGGGAAGCCGATCTGATCCTCTCGATCCTGCCGCCCTCGAATGCGGTCGATCAGGCGGCGGCGATGGCGGATGCGATGATCGCGGCGGGACGATCGCCGGTCTACGCCGATTGCAACGCGATTTCGCCGGATACGACGCAACGCGTCGGGGTCGAGATCGCGCGCGCCGGCGCCACCTATATCGATGCCGGAATCATTGGCCGCAATCCCGTGACGGCAAATGGCGGCACGCGGTTTTATGCGAGCGGTCCCGACACCTCGGCGATCGAAATCCTGGATGGTTGCGGTGTGATTGTCCGTACACTCGGGCCCGAGGTCGGCAGTGCCTCCGGCCTGAAGATGGTTTATGCGTCGGTGACCAAGGGTACCTTCACCCTGCATACCGCGGCGCTGACCACCGCCGAAGCGCTCGGTTTGACCGAAGCGTACATGGCAGAATTGGCGGGAAGCCAGGAGCAGATTCTGGCCGCGATGAATAGGATGGTACCGAATATTCCGCTCGATGCGGGCCGTTGGATCGGTGAGATGCACGAGATCGCGGCAACCTTTGCCTCGGTGGGCGTTACGCCGAAATTTCATGAAGGGGCGGCGGCGATGATGGAGCTTGCCGATCGGACCCCGATCGCCGCCGAGACTCGGCAAACCTTCGACAAGAACCGCACCTTGGCGGAGGCGGTGGAGATGTATGCCGCTGCGCGCGAACCGCGAAAGGACGCGGCGGAGTAGTGCGGTCGGCTATTTGAGCAGCCGCGCCCCTGCGTCGACGCGTTTCTTGCACTCGAGTTCGGAAAGCCCGACCGATTTGCAGCGCGCGAGAAGCCGCGTCGTCTTGTCGCCGCCGCCGCCGAGACGATTGTTGATCAGGGCTTGGCATTGGTGCGACTTCAGATTATTCCGCAGGCAATAGGCCTTCACCTTATTGACGGCGCGCGACCGCGGGCTCGTCATCGCCGTCGAGACGAGGCGGTCGCAGCGTTTTCGGGTATGGCCCGAGAGGCGGCATTTGGCGAGCAACGATCGGGTAAAATCCTGCTTCGCCCGCATTTTTACCTTGGCGTAGATTTCGCGGCACCGTTCAACGGAGAGGTTCTTCGCGCGACAGCGCAGCAGCATGGCCTCCGCCGCTTTCGACAAAGCTGGCTTCGAATAGGCCGGCGTCGGCTGCACGATGCTGGAAGCGGCAAATAGTGCCGCCCCGAAGGCGAGCCATATGATCTGGCGGGGTGATAGCAAGCCATTGGTTTTAAACATGATTGTCATCCTTCGCATCCTTCCCGGTTGAACCGGGCATCCTCGATCAATAGAAAACGCAAGCCGCGTACCAGTTGCCGGTCCTGGCCCTGGCCCTGGACCCGAGACGGATTAGAAACACAATAAGGAAGCGGCTCCTTACCGAGACGACAATGACCCGATCGAAAGCCCGAAAAGCCCTTGCGACCTGCTGTGGCGTCCATGTCCTGCATGACGGGCTCTCGGATGTGCTCTTTGTCCTGTTGCCGATGCTGGCGGAGACCTTCGGCCTGACCTACGCCCAGGTCGGCCTGGTACGGGGCGCCCAGCGGGCGGCGATGGCCTTGTTTCAGTTGCCGGCAGGATTGCTTTCCGAGCGGATCGGCGAGCGAAATCTTCTCGTACTCGGGACGGCGGTGGCTGGTCTCGGTTTCATCGGTCTTGGGCTTTCCGGCGGGTTTCTTTCGCTCCTGCTCTTTTTGTTCTTCTTCGGCTTCGGGAGTGCCGTGAACCATCCGCTCAGCTCCTCCATAGTCTCCGCCGCCTATGCCTCGGGCGGCCGCCGGGCGGCGCTGGGGACCTATAATTTCGCCGGCGATCTCGGCAAATTCATGGTCGCGGGCGGCGTCAGCCTGGCCCTGGCGGCGGGGATCTCCTGGCGGGCGCCGATCGTCTCGCTCGGCGTCTTCGCGATCGTCGCCTCGGTGCTGATCCTGATCATGCTTCGCACCCTTCAAGTCGGCGGCCGGCCCGAACCCAAGCCGAAGACCGACACCGAACGGCAAAAGCGCGGCTGGGGAATTCGCTACCCGGTCGGCTTCAGCGCGCTGTGCGGCATCATGATCGTCGACAACGGGGCGCGGAACGGTTTTCTGACCTTCGTCGCCTTTCTATTGATCTCGAAGGGCTTCGATCCCGGTGTTGCGGCAATGGCGGTCCCGGCGATCTTGGTCGGCGGCATGGTCGGCAAGCTCGCTTGCGGCTTTCTTGCCGAGAAAATCGGGGTCATCCGGACGGTGGTCCTGACCGAGGTCGGAAGTGCCGTTGGCATCCTGGGCACCCTCGTGGCGCCCGAATGGTCGGTCTTTCTACTGCTTCCCGTGATCGGCGTTGCGTTGAACGGCACGACGTCGGTGCTGTACGGCACGGTCGGTGATCTCGTCGATTCCGATCGGCAGTCGCGGGCCTTCGGCCTGTTCTATACCTTGGGTGCCATATGCGGGATCGCGGCCCCGCTCGGCTTCGGTCTGGTGGGCGACGCCATTGGTATTCCCGTAACCATCACCATCGTCGGCTTCGCGATTTTGTTGACCGTGCCGCTCTGCCTCGTCCTGCGGCCGATCCTGCGCGGCCTCCCGGCGGCAGCGGCCGAGTAAAAACGAGAGAGGACTATAATGAAGATCAAATCGGTAACCGCGACCTGGCTCCACGTGCCGATCCCGGAACAGCAGCAGCACACTTCCGATTTCGGCAAGACGCAATCCTTCGACAGCACCCTGGTTCGGATAGAGACCGAGGGCGGGATCACCGGCTTCGGTGAGGCCAAGGCCGCCGTCGGCAGTGCCGGCACCAACGCCGCACTCGGCACCATGGTCGAGGATGAGTTGGGACCACTCCTGGTCGGCGAGGACGCACGCGATATCTCGCGGCTTTGGGATGTCATGTATAACGGCTCCCGCGCTCATTTCGCCATCGAGCGGGGACGGGTCTTTCCGGTGCTCGGTCGGCGCGGTCATCTGATCTCCGCGATCAGCGGCATCGACATGGCGCTCTGGGATATTCTGGGAAAGGAACTCGGTGTGCCGGTCTGGCAACTGCTCGGCGGACGGCGGCAGACCCGGATGCCCGCCTATGCGTCGGGCGGCTGGGCGCCGGTCGACCGCATCGTGGACGAACTGCAATCCTTCGTCGATCGGGGCGATTTCAAGGCGGTGAAGATGCGGGTCGGCACCGGGGACGGGACGCTGGCCCATTCGGTGGCGCGGGTGAAGGCGGCCCGGGCAGGTCTCGCCGACGATGTCGACATCATGTGCGACGCCCACGGCACCTTCAGTGTCGCCGAGGCGAAGCGCTTCTGCCGCGAGGTCGCGGATTGCAACATCGGCTGGCTCGAGGAGCCCGTGACCGCCGACGACAAGCCCGGCATGGCCGAGGTGCGGGCCTCTTCCGATGTGCCGATTTCGACGGGCGAGAGCGAGTTCACCCGCTTCGACTTCCGCGATCTGGCGGAGCTTCGCGCCTGCGATATCTTCCAGCCGGACCTGTCGATTTGCGGCGGGGTCACGGAGGCAATGCGAATAGAAGCGATCGCCAGCGCGCATCAATTGAGGTTCGCGCCGCATCTCTGGGGCGGGGCTCTGACCTTCGCCTCGGGCCTGCACGTGAACGCGGTCGCGTCGACCGGGTTTATCGTGGAATATTCCCTCGGTGCCAACCCGATGCTCCACGAGCTTGCCATCGAGGATTTCCCCGTGGTCGACGGCTATCTCGACATCCCGGACCGCATCGGGCTGGGCGTTACCATCGACGAGGAATTCGTGGCGAAATATACGGTCTGACGCTGGGCGCTCAGGCGCGGTTCCGGTCGATGAAGTCGAGCAGCGTCATGGCGCATTCGGCGGCGTGGGAGAAGGCGATTCCGTGGCGCGCATGCGGGATCACGTGCATCTCGGAATCCTCCAGGAGACCGTGGATTTCCGAGGTCATCGAGACCGGCAGGAAGGGGCTCGAATCCGGGTGCAGCAGAAGTACCGGCACGGCAATCTTGGCGAGCTCGTTCGAGATGTCCTGTTTGATCAGAAGTTCCGCCAGCTCCAGCGTCGACTCCGGCGGGCATTCGCCCTGGACGCGGGCGAACCAATCATAGGCGTCCTCCGTGACGGCGCCGGGGAAGAACCGGCGTTTGATCATCAGGTCGGACCAGGCGGGATAGCCTTTCTCGGCCACGAAGTCTCGCCAGTCGCGGACGTTCTGGATGTTGCCGCCCTTATGCCCGGTCGAGAGGGCGGTGGCGCTCAACAGGCGTTCGCCGTGATGGATCGCGGTATAGAGCGTCACCGTGCCGCCAAGGGATTCGCCGACAAGATGAAATTTCTCGGCACCCACCGCCTCCGCCACCGCGAGGACGTCCGACATCAGCAGGTCCATCGACCAGTCGTAGCCCGGTCCCGGGACATGGCTTTGGCCGAAGCCGCGGGTATCGAAACGGACGACCCGGAACTCCCCCGCCAGGATCGGTACCCAGTCGGCCCAGATGTCCTTGTCGATCCCGATCCCGTGATGGAAGAGAATGGTCTCCGGCTCCTCGATCCAGGGCGGGGTGAGGTCGGCTATCTCGTAATGCAATTCGCCGTCGGTGCTCTTGGCGTGGGGCATCGTTGCTCTCCGGATCAGCGGGCGCGGGTCTCGCGGTGAAAGATATAGAGCCCGCTCGCGACCACCAAAGCGGCGCCGGCCAATAGCCAGGCGTCGGGAAGGTCGCCCCAAACGAGATATCCGAAGATGACCGCCCAGACGAGGGCGGTGTAGCGGAAGGGTGAGACGATCGACGCCTCGGCCCGGCTGAAGGATTCGATCATCAGGAAATGGGCGCCGCCATTAAGGACGCCGAGCAGGGCAAAGAGGCCGATGTCGTTCAGGTCGGGCACGCGCCACGGCACCACGGCCGCCGAGGCGCATCCCGCAAGGCCGACGGCGGCGGTCGAATAAAGGAGGATCAGGTTCGAGGATTCGACGGCGCTGATCTTACGGGTGACGATATCGCGGAGCGCCCCGAAAAAAGCCGCCCCGAGCGCGACGAAGGCGGTCCATTGAAAGGCGTCCGGCGTCGGCCGCGCCATGATGACGACACCCGCGAAGCCGACGAGCACGGCCGACCAGCGCCGCCAACCGACCCGTTCGCCAAGCAGCGGTCCGGCCAGGGCCGAGATGAAAAGCGGCGCCGCGAAGGTAAAGGCGACGGCATCGGCGAGCGGCATCAGCCCCAAGGCGGTGATGATGAAGAAAGTCGAGCCGATGAAGCAGAGTGCGCGGAGGGCCTGGTTCTTGAAACTGTACGGCAGCAAGGCCCGAAAGCCGCCCCGGATCGTCGTCAGGAATAGGACGGGAACCAGGATAAAGGGACTCCTGATCGCGATGATTTGACCTGTCGGGTAATCCGCCGCGAGCCATTTCGCGACCGCGTCGTTCAGGGTCAGGAGTGCCAGGCCGGCGATCATCAGGCCGATCCCGGCGATGGGGGTATTCCTGTGGTCGGGTTCGGGCACGTCTTATCGCCGCCGCGTTTCGCGCCGCAGGATATAGAGACCGCTCGCGATGACGATAGCGCCGCCGGTCAGGACAAACGCGTCCGGAATGTCCCTCCAAATTAGGTATCCGAATAGAACCGCCCAGATGGCGGCGCTGTATCGGAAGGGGGCGATGGTCGCGGCCTCCGCGATGCGGAAGCCGACGATCATGGCGTACTGGGCGACACCGTAACAGAACGCCATGAAGACGAGGATCAGCGTGTCCTCCAGCGTAGGCGTTACCCAGGCGAAGACCGCCAGGGACCCGGCCGCGAAAATGGGAATGAACTCCGACCAGAGCAGGATCGCATTCGAGGTTTCCGTATGTGCCATGCGCCGGGTCCAGAGGTCGCGAACAGCGATCGTCAACGCCGCGAGCACGCCGAGCAGAGCCGCTGGCTGCAGGAGATCCGGTGTCGGGCGAAGCATGATGATGACTCCGACGAACCCCGCCATCACCGCCGTCATGCGCCGCCAGCCCACCGCTTCCCCAAGAATGGACCGGGAGAACAAGGTGACAAAGAGGGGGGCGGCGAAGAGAAGAGACTCCGCATCGGCCAGCGGCAGCAGGATCATGCTGATACCGATCAGCAGCGTCGCCACCGCGTTCAGGACGCCGCGAAAGACCTGGCTCTTGATATCGACCGGCCGTAAATCCGCCATTTTTCCCGTAAACCCGGCGATGGCGACAATCGGCAGGATCACGACGATATTCCGCAAGAGAACGATCTCGCCGATCGAATAGGTGCCGCCAAGCCATTTCGTGGCCGCATCCGTGACCACCAGCAGAAACATCGCGAGCATCATCAGCAGGATGCCCTTGATTGTCGCGATTCGCTGCTCGGCGTCGGTCATGGAGGCGATAATCCAGGGATCAAAGGGCGAGAGGGCGGAGGGAACGGATCGAAACCGAACCGACACGCCTCGGCCCGTCCGTCGGCGCGCATCATACATCAATACCCTGATCCCGCCAGACTAGGCGCCGGACGCCCGGGTGGGTGTATGCTTGGGAAAATATTAGAAAGCGGACAGGACGCGATCACGGACTATATGCAGACCAAGAGCGTTTGGATCAGCACCCAGGCCGACCTGCCCGATCCCTTCGTAATCGGCTGGCGTCGGGAAAGGAAATCGATGTCCGACTACGAGACCATCCGCTACGAGGTGCGCGACCGCGCGGCGGAGATCATCCTCTCGCGGCCCCCGGTGAACGCGATCAACATGGCGCTCGCCAGCGACGTCGTTGCCGCCTATGAACGCGCGCGCCGCGACGATTCGGTGCGCGCCGTCATCCTGCGAAGCGACTGCGAAAAGGCATTTAGCGCCGGCATGGATTTGGCGATGATGCGAGGCGGCAACAGCGACCGCATCCGACGTTTCCTCGAGGTCTTCTATTTCGACATGCATCAGGCGCAGTATCGCATGGGCAAACCGACGATCGCCGCCCTGGAAGGGCCGGCGCGCGCCGCCGGCGTGACCCTCGCCGTCTCCTGCGATGTGCTGATCGCGGCGGACGATATCGACCTCTCCTATCCCGAAATCAATGTCGGGGTCATCCCGGCCATGCATTTCGTGCACCTGCCTCGTCAGATCGGCCGGCACCGGGCTTTCGAGCTTCTCTTCAGCGGCAATCCGATCACCGCGACCGAGGCCGCCGAGCGGGGTCTGGTCAACCGGGCGGTGCCGCGGGGCGAGGTCTTGGAACAGGCGCGGGCATTGGCCGCCGAATTCGCCGAGAAATCACCCGTGGTCATGCGGCTGGCCCGCGACTCCTTCATGCGCGCGAACGATTTCGAATACCGGCGCAACATCGAGAACGTGGTGGAGACGATCGGCCTGATTATGGAACAGCCCGACGCTTTGGAAGGATTGGACGCCTTCAATGAGAAGCGCAAGCCGAATTGGTGAACTGAGAGACGGGAGGACTCAAAAACATGGCCCAAAAATGGAAACAACGGCCCGAGGGATCGAACTGGGGCGAGTTCGGACCCGACGACCAGCTCGGGCGGCTCAATCATCTGACCGAGGAAAACACCTTACAGGCGGCGCGGGAGATCAAGGTCGGCCGGCGATTCTGCCTCAGCCTGCCGCTCGACGTGCCGCGGACCAATGCGACCAACGCCCGGCGGCAGCCGCCCGAATTCAAGCCGGTCGTCCGCGACGGCGAAGTTGCGTTCAACTTGATCCTCGGCAAATACAGCCCCGGCGAGACCGCGGTCAACAGCGACGACGCGGTGCTGATCTACAACCAGCATTCGACGCAGTGGGATTCCTTCGGTCACATGGGCTCGATGTTCGACGCCAACGGCGACGGCGAGGCGGAGCCGATCCAATACAACGGTCACAGTATCTGTGACGAGAACGGCAAGCCGCGCTTCGGCGAACTCGGCGCCTGGAACCTCGGTATCGAGCACATGGCGCGGCAATGCGTCCAGGGCCGCGGTGTATTGGTGAACCTGAAACAGCATTACGGCGAGGAGAGCCACCCGGTCGGCTATGACGACTTGATGCGAATCTTGGAGGCGGACGGTGTCGAGGTGGAGCAGGGGGATATTCTCGCCGTCTACACCGGTTACGCCGATCTGTTGCTTGCCCTCGGTAACGATATCCCGGCGGATCTTCCGGGCACGCGCTGCTCGGCGTTCGACGGGCGGGACGACAAGCTCTTGAAATGGATCGACGATAGCGGCATCGCGGCCCTGACCTGCGACAACCGGGCCGTCGAATACGAGCATGGCAGCCTGCCGGACGGCTGCGAGAGCGGGGCCATGCTGGCGATCCACGAGCTGTGCCTGTTCAAGCTCGGCATCCATCTCGGCGAGATGTTCTATTTCACCGAATTGGCCGAATGGTTGACGGCGAACAACCGCTATCGGTTCTTCATGACGGCGCCGCCGCTGCATTTGCCGGGGGCCGTGGGCTCGCCCGCCAATCCGATCGGAACCGTATGACCCTTATTCCCGAGATCATCGAGGCCGATGCGACGGGCGATATCGCCCGTATCTACGGCGAGATCCGAACCCGGTTCGCGGTGCCCGCGGTCTCGACGATTTGGCGTCATGTCGCGACCGTGCCGGGTGGCCTCGAATGGGCCTGGGCCTGCCTGGAGCCGGCAGTGACAAGTGGTGATTTCCAGGAGACCGCATGGGGCCTGGCCGAGACCCTGTCGGCACCGCCTTTGGCCGCCGTACCGGTGCCCGCCCTTCGGGTCATGGGGGTCGACAAGGCGGTGGCCCGATCGATCCGCGATGTCTATGCCGGGTATAACCGGAACAATCCGCTGAACGTTCTGTTCGGTTGCCTGTTGAAGCGGATGCTGATCCTGGGTCCCAAGGGGTCGGGCTACACGCCCGGCCGGTCGGATTGGTTGCCGCCGCCCTTGGCGGAGATGGTCTCGATGGTGCAGCCGGCGGAGATGCCGCCGGAGGTCTTGGCGCTCGCCTCGGAGATCGGCTCCTGGGGGTTTCCGCCCGAGCAGCGTTGGGTGCCCGGCGTCTATCGTCATCTCGCCCATTGGCCGGGCTATCTCGCCCATGTGGGCGCCGTGATCTGGCCGTATCTTGAGTCAGGCGAGTTGAAGGACGCCGGTACGGCCATGGTAACGGCCGCCGAGGCCGCCGCCGACGAGCTGCATAAGGCGCTGCCCCCACCCGATGACCGCCTCAAAGCACCCGACGGCGATACCTCGGCCGAGCTGATCGCGGTGCTCGATAGCCTGATCCCGAAAATCCCCGAGATGATCGTCATTTGCAAATTGTTGGATGACGCACTGCCGACCGATTGAAAACCAAGGAGTGAGCATGGCTGAAACCGTTCATCTGACACTCGACGACGTGCACCAATTGGCGCGCGAAGTCTTCTCCGCCAACGGCATGTCGGAGGTCAATACAAGGATCATGGCGGACCTGGTCACGCGGGCGGAGCGCGACGGTGCCCATGCGCACGGTCTCTTCCGGCTGCCGGGATACGTCCAATCGATGAAGAGCGGCCGCTGCGACGGTACCGCCGTTCCCGTCGTCGAGGATGCGGGGCCCGGACTGGTCCGGGTCGATGCCAAGTTCGGCTTCGCGCCGCCGGCACTCGCGGCCGGCTATCCGATGCTGATCGAGAAGGCGCGCGGGCAGGGCATCGCCGCGATGGCGCTGGTCGACAATCATAATTTCAACGCTCTTTGGTGCGATATCGAACCGTTGGCGGAGGCCGGATTGATTGCCATGTCGTGTTCGAATTCGCGGGCCTTCATGGTGCCGTGGGGCGGCAAGAAGCCGATGTTCGGGACCAACCCGTTCGCCTTCGCCTGTCCACGAGCCGACGGGCCGCCGATGATCTTCGATATGGCGACGGCCGCGATGTCCCGAGGCGAGATCATGATCGCCGCCCGCGACGGCCATGAAGTCGCCGAGGGGGCGGGGGTCGATAAGAACGGCAATCCGACGACCGATCCCAGTGAAATTCTGGCGGGCGCGCAATTGCCGTTCGGCGGCTACAAGGGAGCGGCGGTGGTGTTGATGGTCGAACTTCTGGGAGCCCTTCTGACCGGAGGGCGCAACAGCACCGAAGCGACCGCCTACCAGGCCGATTTTGGCGATCCAGGCCCGTCGACGGCTGGCCAGTTCGTAATGGCCATCGATCCGGGGAGTTTCCATGGCGGCGATGCGGACGCGTTCCTGGCGCGCGCGGAAATGCTGTTCACGGCAATCACGGAGGACGGGGCCCGCCTACCGGCCGATCGTCGCTACGCGGCGCGGGCCACAACGGGCGAGACCGGGATCGACATCCCAAAGTCGCTCCAAGATGAAATCATCGAGATGAAGGGAGGCTGAACAATGACCCTCTACCATGGCAGCTGTCATTGCGGCGCGATCAAATTCGAGGTCGAGGCCGATCTAAGCAAGATCACCCGCTGCACCTGTTCGATCTGTCGCAAGAAGGGCGCGCTGCTCACGCGCGCCAAACCCTCCGACCTGCGGATCGTCGAGGGCGAGGAGGCGATGGCGCTCTATCAGTTCAACAAGAAGATCGCGAAGCACTATTTCTGCGCCGAATGCGGTGTTCATACCTTCGGGCATCCGCGCGCGGCACCCGACATGCTGGTCATCAACGTGAATACCCTCGACGATTTCGACGTCAACGAAGCGACCTATGAACTCAACATCTTCGACGGCAAGAACTGGGAAGACGCCTTCGCGCGAAGCCAGCAGGCGAAATAGCGGCGTCGGCAATGTCATATGACGTCCTGGTCATCGGCGGCGGACTGATCGGTTCCAGCGTCGCCTATCATCTCGCACGCCGAGACGGCGACGGCCGTATTGCCGTCGTCGAACCCGATCCGACTTATGAGTTTGCGACAACGCCTCGGGGATCGGGGGGCGTGCGGCAGCTCTTCAGTCGGCCCGAGAACGTGGCCTTGGGCGCCTATGGCCTCGACGCCTACCGCGACTTCGCGGAGACGATGGCGGTCGACGGCGAGCCGGCGGAGATTTCCTTCAAGCCGCAGGGTTATCTCTTTCTCTCGGACGGCGGCGGCGGGCGCCGGATGGAGGAGAACTTCCGGACTCAGACGGCAAACGGCGTAGCCGCCGAGCTCCTCGACCAAGCGGCGCTGAAGGCGCGTTATCCGTCGGTGAATTTCGAGGACGTGTCCCTCGGCGTGCTCTCGGCCGGCGACGCGTGGATTGATCCGCACGCCGCCTTGATGGGTTTTCGCCGGAAGGCGCGGTCGCTCGGGGTCGAATATATCCAGGACCGGGTCGTTGATTGGACGGGCGAGGGTGGCTTGGCGCGCGTGGTGGAACTGGAATCAGGGGGGACGATCGCCGCTGATGCCTTCGTGCTGGCGACGGGGGCCTGGACGGGCGAGGTCGGCCGCCTCATCGGCTGGGATCTGCCGATCGAACCGATGTCGCGCCAGACCCATTATTTCCTGTGCAAGACGGAACTCGAGAACTTGCCCTTTCTCAAGGCGGAAAGCGATCTCGCTTTTCGGCCGGAAGGGGCGGGGTATACCGGCGGGATCGCGGATTGGACCGTCGCCGGCGGCTGGAACTGGAACTACGCGCCGGACTGGTTCGAGACCAAGGTGTGGCCCGCCCTTGCGCACCGGGTGCCGGCGATGGCCGAACTCCGCCTCGAGCGGACTTGGGCCTGCCATTACGAAAGGAACACGCTCGATCTGAACGGCATCATCGGGCGCTGGGAGGGTGGCATGGAGAACGCTTATGTCGCGGCGGGTTTCTCCGGCCACGGCATCATGCAGGCGCCGGGGGCCGGGCGCGCGATTTCCGAATTGATCCTCGATGGCGGTTACCAAACCATCGACCTGACGCGACTCGGTTACGGCCGGGCGCTGGCGAACGAGCCCTATCCGGAACTCGGGATCGTTTAGAGCCTGTCATGATATTACGGAAGCACTGAGATCGTTTCTCCGGTTTTCCCGTTAGGAGAGGGCGCGAAGGCGATGTGGGGCATCGGCGAGCGTACTCGACGCGACGGGGGAGCCGGAGAAACGACCGAAGGCGGCGTCTCCAGCCCGCCGGACGTCGTCAGACCCCGCTTGCGATGCGCCAGCATCGCGGCGCGTGCCCTTCCTAGCCAGCGGGATGGAGACGCCGTCTCAGCGCTTCCGTAATATCATGACAGGCTCTAGACCCGGATCACGATCTTGCCGAAATGGCCGCCTGATTTCATCAGGTGATACGCCTGTGGGGCCTCGTCGAACGCGAACGTCTTGTCGATTACGGGTCGGAGACTGGACTCCGAGATCGCGCGGTTCATGTCCTCGAACATTCGCCGGCTGCCGACATAGATGCCCTGCACCCGAAGCCCCTTTCGCATCAGGCTCAGCGGGTTGACTGTGCCACCCATCAGGGTGCCGATCATTCCGATCGACCCTCCCACCCGGGAAGCGGCGATCGACCGGTCGAGCGTACCCGGCCCGCCGACCTCAACCACGTGATCGACGCCGCGCCCGTCGGTCAGATCCATGACGGCATCCTGCCATTCCGGTGTCGACGCGTAATTGATCGTCTCCGTTGCGCCCAATTCGCCAAGACGGGCAAGTTTCTCGTCGCTGGAGGAGGTATGGATGACCCGGGCACCCCGCATCGACGCGAACTGAAGCGCGAAGATCGAGACACCGCCGGTGCCGAGCAGAAGCACGGTGTCGTCCTGACCGATATCGGCGATTTCGACCAAGCTATGCCAAGCGGTAACTGCGGCGCAGGGCAGGGTCGCCGCTTCTTCGTCGGAGAGATGGTCCGGCGTCGAAACGAGTCCGTCCTGATCGAGCACCGCGTATTCCGTCAGCAACCCGTCGAGCGTGCCCCCGAGGGCATTCGCCTGATGGTCGGGCGTCATGCCGCCGTCGAGCCATGTTTGCATGAAGATGCCCATCACCCGATCGCCATGACGGAACCGCTCGACCCCTTCGCCGACCGCCGTGACCTCGCCCGCGCCATCCGAGTTCGGAATTGTCGGATAGGGGAGGCCGCGCGCCGCGGGATCGAGGATCGTGCCCAAGTCGCGGTAATTGATAGAGGACGCACGAATGCGCACCTGTACCTGGCCGGGGGCGGGCTCGGGGATTGGGCGCTCGGCGAGTCGGAGGGCATCGATGCCGTTTGGCGAGACAATCTCGTAAGTTTTCATCGCAAACTCCGGAAAATCACGGACTTCGACGATTTTAGTCCGAATTGTCTTTATCTCCAGGTGGACCGGCTTTTAGAATACTTATCTGGGATACATGGGAGGACACCTTCAATGAATGGTGCGAATACGGCGTGGATTCTCACGTCCACGGCGCTGGTTTTGTTTATGACATTGCCGGGGCTTGCTTTGTTCTATGGCGGATTGGTCCGCTCGCAGAACGTACTTTCGGTATTGATGCATTGCTTCGCGATCGCCTGCTTGGCGTCGATCGTCTGGCTGGTCGGGGCCTATAGTCTGGCATTCGCGGACGGCAGTCCGTGGGTCGGCGGCCTGCAAAAAGCGTTTCTCGCCGGTGTCGGCCGGGACGCGCTAGTCGGGGATATTCCCGAAACGGTCTTTTTCATGTTTCAAATGACCTTCGCGATCATCACCCCGGCGCTGATCGTCGGCGCCTATGTCGAACGGATCAAGTTCGGCGCCGTGCTGCTGTTCAGCGCGCTTTGGCTGTTGATCGTCTACGCGCCGGTCACCCATTGGATTTGGGGCGGAGGCTGGCTCGCCAAGATGGGCGTGATGGATTTCGCCGGCGGTCTGGTGGTTCATTTGACGGCCGGCGTCTCGGCGCTGGTCCTCGCCAAGTTTCTCGGCGGTCGCCGGGGTTTCCCGAACGACGTTCGCCCGCCGCACAGCCCCGGCATCACCATGATGGGTGCCGCCATGCTGTGGGTCGGCTGGTTCGGTTTCAACGCCGGCAGCGCGCTGGCCGCGAACGGCGATGCCGGCATGGCGATGACGGTCACACATATCTCCGCCGCCACGGCGTCACTGGTATGGCTGGTGATCGAGTGGATGAAGTTCGGCAAGCCGAGCCTCGTCGGCATCGTGACCGGCATGGTCGCGGGCCTGGCATCGATCACCCCGGCGTCGGGTTTCGTCGGTCCCATGGGTGCGGTCATCATCGGGCTCGCGGGCGGCGTGATCTGCTACTATGCGGTCGGCCTCGTGAAACAGACGCTGAAGATTGACGATTCGCTTGATGTATTCGCCGTCCATGGCGTCGGCGGTGCACTTGGCACCTTGCTCACGGCGGTCCTCGTCGATGCCAGTTTCGGCGGCGCGGGCCTCGGCGAAGGCGCGACCATTGGTTCGCAATTCGGCGTGCAATTCACTGGCTTCGTAGCGGTGTTGGTTTGGTCCGTCATCGCAAGCATCGTCATCATTAAGGTCGTGCAGGGGATCGTCGGGCTGCGGGTGCCCGATGAAGAAGAGGTCGAGGGTCTCGACATCACCGCGCACGGCGAATCCGGCTACAACTTCTGAACCGCGGGGAGGTATCGATCATGAAACTGATTATCGCCATTATTCAGCCGTTCAAGCTCGACGCGGTTCGCGAAGGTTTATCCGAGCTCGGGGTCGAGGGATTGACCGCCAGCGAGGTTCGCGGTTTCGGACGCCAGAAGGGGCACAAAGAGGTCTATCGCGGCTCCGAGTACACGATCCAATACGTGCCGAAGATCAAGCTTGAAATCGCAACTGCCGACGACATGGCGGAGCGGGTCGTCGAATCGATCCGCAACGTCGCCGGCACCGGCAAGATCGGGGATGGAAAGATCTTCGTGCTCGATCTCGAATCCGTCATGCGGGTCCGGACCGGCGAGACGGGAGAGTCTGCGCTTTAGACGCGATCCGTCATCACCTATCGAAAAGAGGCCGTCGCTTTCCGAGTGACGGTCTCTTTTTATTTTGCATTTCCTGTATTTGGAATTCGCTCGTTTACGAATTTTCAATCTAAGCGGATTAGCCTGACGTACTGCAAAACCGGCAAATGCGTGGTGGGGCGGCGATGGGATGGAAGATTGCATCTGCGATTTGGATCGCATTTGTGTTGGCTGCATGCGCCGCCCAAGTGCCGGTGCCCAAGCTGGGGGCGTTGTCCGAGGCGACTCGCCTCTCGGATCGAGAAGACGAAGCCTTCGAGGCATTGGCGCGGTTCAAGGGTGGCGGGGCGCTCAAGCCGCCGACACCGAAAACCAAGGCAAAGATGCCGCGCCGGGGCGAGATGTCGTCTTACGGGGTCACCGTTTCCGCCGCCCTTGAGGAAGCGTTCGATGCTTATATCGTCGGCCAAACCGATAGGGCTCTCGCGGCCCTGAATCGCGCCGAGGTGGAGGCAGGCGCGGATTCACGCCAGCTCTTCGAGGTCTCCTTGCTTCGTGCGCAAGTCCATATCATGACGGGGCGGTTCGATCTCGCCGAGACGGATTTGGCACGGTCGGCGGGTTTTGAACAAAAAGTGTTCGGCACCAACGTGAACAGCCGGGCTCTTAGAGGAGAGGCGCGTTTTTGGGCCGGCGATCTCGATGCCGCCCACGCCGATCTGGCACGCGTCGCGGCGGCGACAAAGGCATGGCGTTTGCCGACGGCCTATGGCGGTCCGCCGACAAATCTGGGCGAACTCTTCAACATCACGAACGCGCAGCTTCGTGCCTACACAGTTCTGGCGGTGATCGATCTCCTGCGTGAGGATTTCGAGTCCGCGCTCGAATGGGCGGAACGCGCCGAAGCCGGCATGGTCGATGTGTTCTATGTTTCCAATCATCCACTTTACGGCCCCTTCGTTCCGCTGCATGCCGATGCCTATTACGGCCGGGCGATCAACCTCGCTGTCCTTGCCGCGGGCCGTATGGTCGTGGGCAAGGACCGGGTGGCCGCCGCGGCGTTCTTCCGATCCGCGCATGCCTACCTCGATGCTATCGGCTTCAAGACCCAAAAGGTGACGGTGGACGCGATCCGGGCGCAGGCGCTGCTTGCCGCCGGGTTCGACGAGGACGCCGCCGAACTTGGCGGGAGCGTCGTCGAACAAGCGGCGTCGGCCGGGCTCGTGAATATCCTTTGGCGGGTCGAAGGCATTCGCGGCGAAGCCTTTCTTCGCGCTGGCCGAAAAAGCGATGCCGAAGCGGCATTCAAGCGCGCCCAGGCCGCGATCGATGCGGTCAGCGGCAATCTCGGGACCGACAAGTCCAAGCGTCGCTTCGGGATCGGCAAGGAGGACATCACATACAGACTTGCCGGGCTCGATATCGAAAAGGGGGATTACCTGGCCCTGTTCCGGGACCTGGAAAGAGGCCGGGCGCGCGCATACGTCGCCTACGCGTTCGGAATGCGGCGCCCGCAGCGGCCGCCAGTGGTCTGGCGGACGAATCCAGGCTAATCGCGGAACG
Organism: uncultured Rhodospirillaceae bacterium; assembly: GCA_964408805.1. Classification (GTDB taxonomy): domain Bacteria; phylum Pseudomonadota; class Alphaproteobacteria; order UBA8366; family UBA8366; genus CAYPAV01. The sequence continues at coordinate 73,298 of CAYPAV010000019.1, forward strand.
CACCTCGATCGTTGCCGCTCTTCGGACCCGTGATCCGGAATTGGCCGATGTTCTGTCCATCGCAACCCGAGACCTGACGGAAATTCAATCGACGCTCGGCGCCGGTGAAATATTGGCCTATACCTTGCCGGTTCGCGAATCGACGGAGGCGGTTTCGTTTCTCATGGTCGGGCGGGCGACGGCGCAGATCGAACGTTTGTCGATCACGCATGGCAAGTTGAAGGGACTGCTCCGAACTTTCAAGCGGGCCGTTTTCTCGCGACCCGATCCGGCCCTTCAGAAATCAATCGCGGCGGCGATCGGTCGAAAACTCGGGATCGATCGATGGGGCGCCCGAACCGAGTTGTTCGTCGTTCCGTCGGGACAACTTTATTTCGTGCCGTGGGGCGCTCTTGATATTTCGGTTCCGGTCGCGGTCTTGCCGACTGGCGGATGGCTCGCGCGATCGCCGAAATCGATCGAGACGGGGGGAGCGGCGGCGGTGCTTGGCGATCCGAAGTTCTTCGGAGAATTGAAACAGCTGGCGGGAGCGCGGCGGGAAGCCCAACGCGTTGGTGAACGCTACCGGGTCGATCCGCTGATCGGTCCGGCCGCGACGGACGAGGCTCTCCGCGGCAAGGTCGGCGGCGGGGTTCGCATGTTGCATCTGGCGACCCACGCAATGTTCGACGCCCGGGCGCCGCTGGAATCTTCATTGGCGTTGAGTGGCGAGAGCGGGACCGAGCATCTCACCGCAGCGGAGCTGTTCGAAAATCCGATCCCCGCCGAGGTCGTGATCCTTTCCGCCTGCGAGACCGGGGTCGGAACGGTCGAGGCGGGCGATGATTTCCTTGGCTTGGCTCGAAGCTTTTATCTCGGTGGCGCGCGAACGGTACTCAACAGTCTCTGGCCGGTCGAAGACAAGGGCACGATGGCGTTCATGCGGGTTTTTCACGAGAACGCTCTTGCGAGTACGCCCGGCCATGCTTGGCTGAGCGCCAGAAACAGCCTCAAATCCCAGGGCTATCCACCCTCGGTTTACGGCGCATTCGTCATCGGCGGGGCCTTGAAATAGTGCCGTGCCTCCGCGGCTGACGGGGCCGTCCTTCCCTTACCGTCCCCGCCACCGTTACGGAGGCAAGATGTAATCGCTCAATCGAGCGGCAAGCCCGGATGCACGTTCCGTGAATTGGCGATGTCGAGGAACTGAATCGCCAGGGACGGCATCGCGTTCTCCTGGATCGTCTCCGGGGTCCAGCCGCCATTGGCATGCACCATCCGCAGCGGCCGCGGCTGACCATAGAGCGAGAGTTCGCCGGCGCGCTGGTGGAAGACCTGACCGTTGACGTAGTCGGCGCCTTCGGAAGCGAGGAAGGTGCAAAGGGGTGCGATCGCGTCGGCGCGGCTGCGGCGGAGGCGCTCCTCGCGCACTTCCGCCGCCTTCGGGTCTTTCGGTGTCGGCACGGAGCGCGTCATGCGGGTATCCGCCGAGGGACAGATGACGTTGCTGGTGATCCCCTTCGAGGCATTTTCCATCGCCACGATGCGCGAGAGCGCCACGATCCCCATTTTCGCCGCACCGTAATTTGCCTGGCCGATATTGCCAAGCAGCCCCGATGTCGACGACACCATGATAATGCGGCCGTATTCCTGCTCGCGGAAAAGGTTGATGCCCGCTCGGACGACATTGAAATGTCCGGTCAAATGTACGTCGATCACCGCCTGCCAATCGTCCGGCGACATCTTGTGGAACATGCGGTCGCGGAGAATGCCGGCTGGGTTGAACATGATATGACAGCCGCCGAGGTCGTCGCGCGCCTGCTGGACCATCGAAAGGCAATCCTCGTAACTCGCGACCGAGCCGAAATTGGCGACCGCCTCGCCGCCGCCGTCCCGGATCTCGGCGGCGATCTCCTCGGCCGGCGCGTTGTCGCCGCCATCGCCGGAGCCGCTGACGCCCGGGTCGTTGACCAGGACCTTGGCGCCGTTCTTCGCCATCATCTTGGCGACCTCCGCGCCCACGCCGCGTCCCGACCCCGTGCAGATCGCTACCCGTCCATCCAACATGCCCATCCGTCGTTCCTCCGGTTCATGATTTCGCCGTCCTGGCGTTGAAACGATGATTGGGCGGCGGACGCGGGTTTCAACGGTATTTTCCGAGAAGAGTCGGGGTGGTGCTTCGCCATCGCCCGCTTAGATCAACTTCGTGGATTTTGGGTTGAACCATACGACAGGAGAGAAAGCGTGGCGGAAAGCGAACGGTACAAGGCCGGGAAAGCGTTGGTTGAGAAACTCTTCGGAAAGCCGATCCGGCAGGGCGTCGTGCCGGATGGTTTTTTCAAACTTACGATGGAGAACGTCTTCGGAGATGTCTGGACCCGGCCGGGCTTGGAACTGGAAGAGCGCTCGATCATCACCATTACGGCGCTCACCGTATTGAACCGCGAGGAGGAGCTTTGGGTCCATCTTCATGGAGCCCGAAATCTCGGCATCCCGCGCGAGAAGCTGGAGGAAATCTTCACCCATCTCGCCCATTACGGCGGCTGGCCGGTCGCCGTCGCCGCGCTCCGAAAATTGGAAGATGTCTATAACAAGAAGCCGCGCGAGAAGGCGAAAGTGTAAAGCGCGGTAACCGGTAAATCGTAGGTCCGCGTCCGCGTCACGTCGAAGGTCATGATCGTTACGAGTTCAATCCCGTCACGATCTATCCGCTTTCTGGCCGCTTTGACGGTGCGAACGATATAATCTTTCTTCGACCGTGCCAGAAGTGGATACTGTCCGCCGGAACGGGAGTCCGGAGATGACACCATGAGTATCGAGATCGTCCCGACAGACACTCCGGTCGGGGCGGAGATCAAGGAGGTCGACCTCTCGTCGGATCTCAGCGCGGACGATTTCACCGAAATCGAATCGGCGTTCGACCACCATGGGGTCATATTCTTCCGCGATCAGAATTTGACGCCCGCCCAGCAGCTTGCCCTGACCCTTCGCTTCGGAGAGATCGATCACAACACCTTCGGCGAGACCTATGGTCTCGAGGATCATCCGGGGATCGTGGTCATTTCCAACGTCCGGCAAGACGGCCGCGAGATCGGCGTCCGCCGGGCGGGCGAGACCTGGCACAGCGACATGTGTTACACCGCAAACCCGCCTCGAGGCACCATGCTCTATGCCCATGAGGTGCCGGTGCAGGACGGCCTGGCACTGGGCGATACCTGTTTCGCTGCAGCCAATGCCGCTTATGAGGCGCTGCCCGCCGAGATGCAACGCCGGTTGGAGGGGCTGGAGGCGGTGTTCGATTTCGATGGGCGGAAGCGCCTTCATCCGACCACCGATGCCCAGCGGGTCGCCTTTCCGCCGGTTCGTCATCCGATGGTGCGGCCGCATCCTCATACGGGGCGTAAGTGCCTATTCGTCATGCGCGACGATTGTACCGGGATCGTCGGGCTCGGTGATGGGGAGGCGGGACGTCTGATCGCGGCTCTTTCCGACCATATCCTCCGGCCGGAATTCATTTATCGCCATCAATGGCGACCGGGCGATATTCTGATTTGGGATAATTGCTCGGTGCAGCATAGGGCGGTGCAGGATTATGATCTGCCGCTCCGCCGGCGACTCCATCGCACGACCTTCGCCGGCCGCGCTTGAATTGGCCCGCGAATTCCCATCGCCGGGCTACCCGCGCCGTGCCGAAAGGTTAGTTTCCTTCTGACGAAATTACAGTCTGCGAGGTGTCATGAGCGAAAGACTACCGCTGTCCGGAATTCGGGTGCTCGATATCGGTACCCTGATCGCCGGGCCGTTCGGAGCGACTCTGCTCGGCGATTTCGGCGCCGAGGTCATCAAGGTCGAACAGCCGGGCCGGGGCGATGCGCTCCGCGGCACGCCGCAGGATGACGGTTCGGCCGGCAGGACCCTCAACTGGCTTATCGAGGCGCGCAACAAGAAGTCCATAACCTTGAACCTCCGGGTCGAAGCGGGCCAGGCGATCCTCAAGGATTTGGTGCGCCATGCGGATGTGGTGATGGAGAATTTTACTCCCGGTACGCTCGAGCGCTGGAACCTCGGCTGGGAGGATCTGAAAAAAATCAATCCTCGGCTGATCATGGCGCGGGTCTCGGGCTACGGGCAGGTCGGTCCCTATTCAAAGCGCGCGGGCTATGACCGGATCGCCCTTGGTTTCTCGGGCTATATGTATCCGACCGGGTTTCCCGACCGCTTTCCGGTGCGCCCGGCTTTTCCGACGGCAGACTACAACACCGGCACCTTTGGGGCCTTGGCGGTGATGTTGGCGCTCTTCGAGCGCGATGCCCGGGGCGGGGAGGGGCAGATGATCGATCTGGCGCTCTACGAGCCGACCTTCCGGATCACCGCAGGCATGCTGAACGAGTTCGTGACGGCGGGAAAGATTCGCGAGCGGATCGGCAATCGCAACCCGACCTTCTCGCCGGCCGGTACCTTCGAGACCAAGGACGGCCGCTATGTCCAAATCGCAGCCGGCGGCGACAAGGTCTTCGAGCGTCTTGCCCATGCGATCGACCGGCCGGAACTCGCGACCGATCCCCGCTATTCCAAGAGCCGCGAGCGGATCGCCCGCGCCGACGAGCTGGAGGCGCTGCTCGGCGAGTGGATCGGGGCGCATGAGTTCGCCGATATCGAGGAACGCCTGGTCGGCGCCAACGTACCCTTCGGCGGCATCTACACGGCGGCCGATATCGCCGAGGACCCGCACTATAAGGCGCGCGACAGTTACGTCTCGGTCGAGGACGAGATCGAGGGTGAGCTGGTGATGCCGGGGGTCGTGCCGAAACTGACAGGCACGCCGGGAAAAGTCCGCTCGACCGGCCCCGATATCGGCCAGCACAACGAGGAGATCTACGGCGACCTTCTGGAGAAAAATGCCGAAGACCTAGCCCGTTTGGCCAAGGACGGCGTGATTTAAGCCGGGTTTCCTAGAGCCGGTATACGCGCGCCGCGGTATCGTGAAAGAGCTTGGCCCGTTCGTCCGCGGAATACTGTTTCGACATCCGCTTGAAGGCGTTCCACAACACGTTATAACCGCAACTGATCTTGTCGACGGGAAAGTTGGATTCGAACATGCAGCGATCGGGGCCGAAATGCTCTATCGCGGTTTCGTAATAGCGCCCCGTCGCCTCGCATAATTCCTGGCTTGTCGGCGGTTTCGGATTCTCGTGCCAGCCGAAGCCGCTGTAATCCATATTGATGCCGCCAAGCTTGACGACGATGTTGGGGCATTCCGCCAGATCGGCGATGCTCTTTTGCCACTCAACGAATATTTCCTCCCGCTTGCCCGCATAGGGACCCACACCGGCCACACCGCCGAGGTGGTTGAGGATCAGCGTCGTCTCCGGGAACGCGCGCGCCAGGTCTACGAAATCCGAAAGCTGAGGATGTCGGCAAACGCCTTCGAAAATCAGCCCGAGCGGCCCGAGTTCGGCGAAGCCTTCGCGAAATTTCGTATCCAGATACATCCCCGGCCCCGTGACTCCGCGGCCCCAATGGACCAGCGGATCGGGATCCCAGGCACCGGTTCGGCGAATGCCGCGAAAGCGTCCGGGCGCGGCCTCGATCAGCACTTCCAGTACGCCTTTCACCCGCGAGCCGAGCTGTAATTCCGCGTGGCCGATAATTCCGGCCGCGACTCTCGTCTCCCCGTAGAGGCCCGAGGCGGCCATGGCCGCGATACCGTTGACGAATTCCACCTCGCCCACGGGTTTCATCTCCTCCGGACCGTCGGCGCGATACATGGCGTGGCATTCGACGAAGACAGAGGAGACGATGTTGTGACCGCTCCGCATGTCCCCTTGTACTTCCTCCATCAGGTAGCGCCGGTCGACGCGCCCATCGCGGTGATCCCAAAGGTGATGGTGGGTATCGCAGATCGGTAGGTCCGGTTCGAGGGCGTCTTCTTGAACCTGCGCGAGCCAGTCGTCGTTCGTTGCCATGATATCGCCTTGTGCATTGTCGAATTGAATTATCGAAGGGTGAAACGGGTTGCACGAAGCTCAAGCGTTATTCCGCCTAGTTTCGCTCTTTCTATGCCTTGCCCGGCTCCACTATATCGGCGGCTCCGCGTCCAGAATATGTTCGGTCGGCTGCGGTGTCGTGGTCATCAAGGTGACCCCGTCCGGCGCCTTGAACTGATGCCAGGTCCCTTGCGGCACGATGGCAAGCATGCCGGCGGAAAGTTCATGGGTTTCGGTGCCCGCCGCCGATTTGAGGGTCAGGGTGACGCTGCCCTTCAGGATTTGCACGATCTCGTCGCCATTGGGATGACGTTCCCATTGGCTGGTCCCCGAGAACCCGCCGGCGAAGATGGCACCGTCCCGGTATTCCGCCATCCGGGCGAAGGTCCCCGTGGTGTCCGAATGTCGCGTCCGGCCCTCGAAAAAGGTCTTCTCGGCGAGTTCCGCCTCGATATCGACGATGTCGGCCATGGATTTTCCCTCCGTCGGTTACTCGGTCTTCTCCAGATGCAGCGAAAGTTTCCACTTGTAGTGCGCGGCGTATCGCTGGACGTCGTTGTTCCGCCATACCTCCATCAGCTCGGACTCGGGAATATCAGTGTTCTTGGAGATATCCTCGGGCGTCAGTTCCGATCCCTCCGCCGTCTTCAGATACCAGCAAAGCGCCTCCCATCCCGTCTTGTCGCCGCGGAGGCTGGGCATCTCCTCGACGAGGCCCTGGCCATCCGGGCCGTCGATGATCTCGACGCCCTTCCAGAACGCGATTCGGCGGTCGATGACCGCCGCCGCCTCATAGGGGTCGGCATAGGACCAGGCAGCGCCCTCGTTGGTTTCGCCGCCGACGAAGACATCGTAATACTCCGCCATCCCCTTCCAATGACAATAGGTGTGCTCGATGTCGTCGGACAATTGTATATGCCCCCAATCGATGTCGATCCTCGGGAAATAGACATTCCCCTCGACGAGGACGCCGTCGTCGCTTTCCGCTAGCGTGACGCCGTTCCAAATTGCCTTGGCCATGGAACCTACCCTTAGAAGTTTTGCTCAACCCTTCCGGTCTATCGGAACAGATCGTCGCCTGAATTACAATTTAGATCGGCGCCGCTAACTCAACACGAGATTCGGCAGCCATACCGCCAAACCCGGGAGTACCAGCACCAGGCCGACGGTGGCCAACTGCATTGCGACGATCGGAACGGCGCCCCGATAGACATCCTTCAAGGTCACTTCGGGTGGTGCTGCCCCTTTCACGAAGAACAGTGAGAATCCGAAGGGAGGCGTCAGGAAGGAGCTCTGCAGGACCAGCGCGATCAGTACCGAAATCCAAATGATCGACATGCCGGGAGATCCCACATAGGCGCTGAAATCCAGGGCGGTCAGGATCGGAAAGAACAGGGGCAAGGTGATGACGGTGATTTCAATCCAATCGATGAGGAAGCCGAGAACGAAAATGATCCCGAGAATGAAAATCAGGGTGCCCCATTCGCCGAAGCCGAGACCGAGCAGGAACCGGAGCACGACATCGTCGCCGCTCATATATCGGAAGGGATAGGAGAACACGGTCGCCGCGATCACGATGAAGAAGACCATCGAGGTCGTCAGCAAGGTGCCGTGGATGACTTCGTTGAGCCGCTTCCAGGTAAAGCTGCCATTCGCCAGCATGAGCGCCAGACCGCCGGCGGCCCCGACCGAGCCCGACTGGGTCGGCGTCGCCCAACCGGCGATGATCGAACCGAGAACCGCGGAAATCAGAAGGACCGGCATCGCCAGACTCCGGACAACGAAGACTATGAAATTACCCTCGGGCCGGTTGACCGTCTCGTCATAGGCCGGTGCGAGGCCGGGGTTCGCCTTGCAGGCGATGATGTAGTAGGCGATGAAACATACGGCCAATAGGCCCCCCGGCACGATCGTCGAAAGAAAGAGCGAGCCCATCGGCAGTTGAAGCAATTGGGCCAGAAAGAACAACATGATACCGGGTGGTAGGATAATGCCGAGTGTGCCGGCCGCTGCGACCGACCCGTTGCCAGGGAGCGGTTGTAGCCCTGTTCCAGCATGGTCGGCAGTGCCACCAACGCCAGTGTCGCGACCGAGGCGCCGATCAGCCCGGCGGCCGGGGCCAAGAGAATGCCGAGGATCGTCACACCGACCGCAAGACCACCCGGAATGCGCCGCAACAGTACCCGCATGCAGAGCAGAATCTCGCGCGCGACGCCGGATTTCTCCAGCGCCAATCCCATGAAGAGCAGCATCGGCACGGCCGGGTAAATCAGGCTGTTGAGGCTGCCCCAGAGCCGGAGCGGAATGCTATAGAAGGCGACGCCCGGAATTTCGCCCACCAGGTATCCGATAAAGGCGAATATGAGTCCTACCCCCGCCAGCACCAACGCCACCGGATAGCCGGTGAAAAGCAGCACGACGAGTGATCCGAGCATCAGGACGGGCAGCCATTCCGTAAAACCTTCCATGCGGGTGGGCCTCAGTCCGGCTCGAGGGGCGGGGTATCGGCGCGCCCGAAAAGGAATTTGAGATTGCGGACGATCACGATCGTCCCCGACAAGCCGAGAAGCAGGAACCCGAACGGCAACACACTCTTCACCAGCCAGCGCAACGGCAATCCGAGGAAGAGGCCGGTCCGCTCGCCGTCGATATATGCCTGCCAGATGAACGGCAGATAGAAGGCGATGACCGTGGCGCAGAGCGGCAGCAGAACGATCAGGCCGCCAAACACCTCGATCCAGGCCTGGCCTTTTGGTCCGAAGCGTTCCCGCAGAATATCGACGCGGACATGGGCGTTCTTGAGATAGGCGTAGCCGAGCGACAAGACGACCAGGGCCATGAACATCCTGAGTTCGAAGAGCCGGATGAGCCCCGACGGCGTGGTGATGAACTGCCGCGCCACGATATCGAAAAATTGGACAGCGATCAGAATCAGGATCGTTACCCAGGCCCCGCCGATAGCGACGGCCGCAATCAGTCGCTCGGCGGCAGCAAGGAATTTCTCAAGCGACGATCGCGCCGTCATGGCCGGGTCCGACATGGTTTTCGCCATCCCGATATCGAGAGATCGAAGGGGTCGAGCGTTCGGCGACACTAGCCAGGGACCTGCCTAGGGACAAGTTGAACTCGATTTCACCGACCCATATTTAACGGATACGCTGTGAAATTTATCGCCGCCCGTTTGTAGAAAGGATCGAGATGTCCGCCGCCCCGAAATCGCCCCGCCTGAACACCGAACGCCTCAACGAACTTGCCTTCTCGTTCAAGCAGAGCCAGGCGCTGGCCGCCGCGCTGGAATTCGACCTCTTTACCGCCCTGTCGGAAGGGGCGGGGACCTGTGCGGCAGTGGCGGAGCGGTGCGGTATCGATCCCGAGACGGCGGATCGGCTCCTGATCATCACCAAGGCCATGGGGTTGGTCCGCGACGACGGCGGGCGGGCGGTTAACGTGGATGACGTCGAGCGGTTTCTGGTGCGCGGCAAGCCCGGCTATTTCGGCGATTATCTGCGCTTCACCATTGGCGCCGAATACAGGGAATGGCAGGACTTTCCCGATAATATTCGGAATGTGAGCGCGGCCCCGCCGCCCTCGAAGCTCTATGAGGGCGACCTCAATGATCCCGAGCAGGCGCGGAAGTTCACCACCGCAGGCTACAATTCGTCGCTGCCGCTGGCGCACCGTCTCGCCAAGCGTTTCGACTTCTCCCGCTTCCGGTGCTGGCTCGACTTCGCCGGCGGCTCCGGCTGCTACGCCATCGCGGCCTGCGAGCGGCATCCGGAGATTAGCGTCGTCGTCAAGGACCACCCGAACGTCGTCCCGGTCACCCGAGAATTCATTGCCAATCACGGCCTGACGGAGCGGATCACGGCTGAACCGGGAGATTTTTTGAAGTCCGAGGACTTTCCGGAAGATTGCGATCTCATCTCCTTCATCACGCCGCTCCACTGGTATCTCAAGGACGATGTCATGCGCGCCTTGGGCCACGCATTCGATGCATTGCCAGCGGGCGGCGGTATTCTGATCGTCGGCTATATGCTGGATGACGATCGAGGCGGTCCGATCGATTCGGCGCTGTACCATCTCCAGGCAATCCGCGGCGGACACTTCACCGGTCACGTGCCGAGCGATCGGGAATACGCCGCTTATTTGACGGAGGCCGGGTTCGAGGACGCACACTACGACTGGCTGCTGCCGAACCGCCTCGGCCAGATCGAGGCGCGAAAGCCCGGCTAGAGGGCGGCGGTGGTCGGAGCATTCAGTTGGAGATGCCGAAGTACTTCCGAAGGGCCACGACCTGGTCGTGCGGGGCGGAGCGCCGCTCGGCCTTGGCCGCCGTCCAGACTTGGTGAAACTTGTCCGTCACCGCGCAGCCCTTGCCGTCGATCTTTATCAAGCCGCCGGCTTCGAGTCGGGAAAAGCCGCCGGCCAATTCCGAGTCCAGAAAGATTGTACGGTTGATCCAGTCGCCGGTGGCGAAGATGTTCGGTAAATCCGCGGGTCGTTCATCGCGCTCGGCATATTTTATCACAACCAGCAGCCAGGCGTCGCTCGGTTGCATCGCCGGATCGCGCGGCGCCTCGTCGGGGCGCAGTTTTCCACCATGCGCCCTAAAATAATCTTTCGCGGCGTTTCGATAGGTCTTGTGGGGCATATCGCCCGTATCCTAGCACGATCCGTCGGCGGGCGCGGGAAGCGGTATCAGACCGTCGGCATTGCGGACGACCGTCAAATTGGTGGCGTCGGGCATCGAAGATGTGCCTAATGGGAAACCATGGGTTGACGGCGAGGGCGTCGGTCGGCCGAATTCGGGGACACGTTGACAGGAGAGAGATATGAAATCGTTGCCGCAAATATTGTTTTGGCTGGGGCTTGCGTCTATCCCGCTTTCTTGGCTGCTCTGGTACATCGGGCCGGAAATCGAGGTCGTCAGGCCGGTTCTGAGCAGCATCAAGGATCCCGTCTTGAAGGCCGTCCAACAGGAAGCCCATGCGGAACGGTGGGGTATTTTCGTCGGCCTATGGCCGGTCACTCTATTGGTGTTGAGCTCCGTCCTCGAAAGGCGCGCGCAGGACTAAGCGAACCATTTTTCGATGCGTGTTCCTCCGTTCCGGCGGGGACACCATGACGGGAGGACGCGCAGATGAGATTTGATGTCGAGGGCCGGCGGGTATTGGTCACCGCGGGCGCCGGTGGCATCGGCAAGCACATCGTCAAAGGCTTCCTCGATGGTGGTGCCCGCGTCCACACCTGCGACATTTCCGATACGGCGCTCGAGAAATTCCGGGACGAGATGCCGGAGGTCGGCGCCTCCCTCTGCGATGTCGCTGACGATGCCGCGGTAGGGCGCCTTTTCGAAGACGTGGCCGAGACGCTCGGCGGGCTCGACGTGTTGGTCAACAATGCCGGCATTGCCGGTCCCATCGCCAATCTGGAGGACATCGAGCCGGATGAGTGGCGCCAAACGATCGAGGTCGACCTCACCAGCATGTTCTATTGCTGTCGCCGCGCCATTCCGATGCTGAAAGCGGCCGGGGCCGGCAATATCGTCAACCTGTCCTCGGCGATCGGCCGTCTCGGCGCGCCCCGGCGCACCCCCTACGCGGCGGCCAAGGCGGCGGTCATCGGGCTGACCAAGGCGCTGGCCCAGGAGCTCGGGCCGAACGGCATTCGCGTCAACGCCGTCCTGCCCGGCATCGTCGACGGTCCGCGCATGCGCGGCACCATCGCGCGCCATGCCGAGGCGGTCGGCGAGAGTGTCAACGAGGTCACCGACTTCTACGTCTCGCGGAATGTGCTCGGCCAATTCGTCGAGCAGCAGGAGATCGCGGAGATGGTGCTCTATCTCTGTTCGCCGGCGGCGCGCAGCATCACGGGGCAGGCCCTCAACGTCGATGCCGACCATCAGACGCTGATGTGAGTACGGCGCGGCGTTTAGATGATGCCGCGATCCTTGAGGTCGTCGATCTCGCGATCGTCGAGACCCAGTAGGCCGGCGAATATTTCGCCGTTATGCGCGCCGGATCGCGCGGCGGCACCCGCGTAGCCGGAATCCGCCGCCCCGAACTGCAACGGAAATCCCGCCGCCTTGAGCCCCGGTAGCGGCCCCAATTCCGGGTGCTCGACCGTATCGATCATGCCCCGGGCCTGGAGGTGCGGCCAACTGAGTATGTCATCGATGTCCTGAACCGGACTCGCGACGACGCCGGCGTCGCTCAGCGCCTCGACCGCATCGGCGGTGGTTCGTTCCCTTGTCCACTCTGTCAGCATGGCGTCGACCTTGTCGTTGTGCTGGACCCGCCAGTCCATCCGGCCCCATTCCGCATCGGTGCCAAGATCGTCGCGTCCGATCAATTCACAGAGCGCCCGCCACATCGCGTCGTGACCGACGCCGATCGCCAGCCAGCCGTCTTGCGTCGGATAGGTGTTGAAGGGCGAGAAGCGCATGATGCGATTGCCCTGCTGATAGTCCATGCCGATCGCCTTATAGACGTCGATCGCTTCGTCGAAGACGAGCGAAAAAACAGAATCCAGCATCGCGACGTCGACGAACTGGCCCTCGCCGGTTCGTTCGCGGTGGTAGAGCGCCCCCAACATGCCGGAGAAGGCGAATCCGGCTGTGATCGTGTCGGCGAGCGACGTTCCGGTCTTGGTCGGTGGGTTGCCCGGTTGACCGGTGACGCTCATCAATCCGGACATCGCCTGAATCATGAGATCGTAGGCCCGCCGCTTTGCGTCGGGGCCGGTGGCGCCATAGCCGGTGATCGAGCAATAAACCAGGCGCGGATTGATTTCCTTCAGCCTCGGCCAGTCGATGCCAAGGCGTTCGGTGACGCCGACGCTGAAATTCTCGACCACGACGTCCGCCTTCTCGACGAGTTGCCGGAAGAGGTCGAGGCCTTTCTCCGTTTTCAGGTCGAGGGTGATCGACTTCTTGCCGCGGGCACGTTTCAGGAAGGCGATGCCGATGTCGGTCGTGTCGCGCTTCTGGATGCTCGGTCCGTCCTTGCCGTAAAAGACCGGCGCGCCGGAGAGTGAATCCCCCGTCTTCGGGTTGTCGATGCGGATGACTTCCGCGCCCACGCCCGCGAGCAGGAGTGTTGCGTGCGGTCCGGCGAGGTACTGTGTCAGGTCGAGGACGCGGATCCCGTCGAGTATTCCGGGTGACGTCATGCGTCGCGGCCTATGGCGTTCTCCGTCTTCAATTCGGCGATGTCCTCGTTGGAGAAGCCCCAATTCGCCAGTGCCTCTTCCGTCTGGGCACCGAAGTCGGGCGGGCCTCCCTTCACGCTGGAGGGGGTGCGGCTGAACCGGGGGGCCGGTCCCGGCTGGACGATGCCGTCGATTTCGACGAAGCTGCCGCGCGCCTTGTTGTGCGGATGGTCGGGGGCTTCGCTGAAGCTCAGGACCGGCGCGAAACAGATATCGGTGCCCTCCATGATCTCGCACCATTCGTCGCGGGTCTTCTCCTTGAACTTTGCGTCGAAGATTTCGATGATCCGGGGCCATCCCTCCGGGTCCAATTGTTCCGGTAAATCCGCGGGGTCGAGGCCCAGCGTCTCCAACAGGATGGCGTAGAACTTCGCCTCGACGGCGCCGAGCGAGATGTGCTTGGCGTCCTTGGTCTCGTAGCAGCGCCAGAAGGGGGCCCCGCCGTCGAGCACGTTCGATTCCCGCGCGTCGGTCCAATGTCCGGCCGACGCCAGGCCGAAACAGGCCAGTGCCAGATAGGCCGAACCCTCGGTCATGGCGACATCTACCACCTGCCCCTTGCCGGATTTTCGGGCTTCCAGCATGCCGGCGAGCAGACCCATGGCGAGGAACATGGCGCCGCCGCCCATATCGCCGATCACGTTGAGCGGCGGCACCGGCCGCTCCGCCGTGCCGATGGCGTGCAGCACGCCGGAGAGCGAGATGTAGTTGATGTCGTGACCGGCGACATGGGACAGCGGTCCCTCCTGGCCCCAGCCGGTCATCCGGCCGTAGATCAGCCTCGGATTGCGGGCGAGGCATTCGTCGGGGCCCAGTCCCAATCGCTCCATTACCCCGGGGCGCATCGGGTCGACCAAGGCGTCGGCGCGCTCGACCAGTCGCAGGACCGTCTCCACACCCTTCGGATGCTTCAGGTCGACCGCCACGGAAGGCCGGCCGCGCCGGCGAATATCCGCCTTGGCGCCGGCATATTCGAAGCCGAGGCCGGTGGGTCCTTTGCGGTCGATACGGACCATATCGGCACCCATATCGGCCAGCAGCGAACAGCAGAGGGGCGATGGCCCAATGCCCGCGATCTCGACGATCCGGTATCCCGCGAGCGGGCCGCCGCCCGCCGGTGAGGTTTCGGTCATCTTTGGCACCTACCGGTTCGCGCCGACCAGGAGGTCCATGCTCTCGCGCGCGGCATCCCGAGCCCATCGGTCCAGCACCTCGCCCGAGGCACTACTGATGGGGTGGTCGATGACCACGAAGGGAAAACCGTCCACGCCGAGCACCCGCGCCATCAATTCGGCGGCGCTGACGAATTTGGTGGTCATGATGCCGACCGAGGGCTTGCCGATCCTTTCGCCGATTACCGCGTCATGCAAACTGCACGACGAGCAACTGCCTCAATCGCCTATGCCGGCGACAACGGCGTCCCAGCCCGCCGCCTCCTCGACCAAATGGGCGTCGGCGGGCGCGCTGTAGTTCGACTTGATGCGGCGGACCACCTCGGTCACGCCGTAGGCCTTGATCAACTCGTCCTCGAAGGCATCGAAGAACGGGATCGTGTTCCTTTTGCCGTTCGAGATGATGCCGACCGTGGCTCCCTGCAGCGCCGAAAGACGCGATGCCAGGGCGAAACCCTCCGCATCCATCTCGTGGGTCGGATCAAGTATTTCCATGGTCATGGCGTTTCCTCTTCGATCTCCTGGTTTTATAGGTCAATTCTCGGGCGGTTCACAGTCGAGGCAGGCACCGATGGCGACCGAGACGGCCTTGCTCTTGTGACCCAGCCATGGCGGGATCACCGCGCCAAAGCCGCCGGCCGGCCCGCCCGCCGCGATAATCAGAAGGTGTTCCGGGTCCGGCAGCGCGGGATACTCTCGATCGCCCTTGCGGCCGACCACGGCGCCCTTGCCTACATCCGCCCATTCGCGGCGGTGGATGCGGGCGTTCTCGAAGACATAATTCTGGATCTCCCTTCGGCCCCAGCCGGCCGCCTTGAAATGGCTGCGCAGCTGCGGCGGAACGACGATCGCGTAATTTCCGGGAAAGATCGAATAGTGGCGCAGATTCGCCTTGATCTCGGCACAGAAGGTATCGAGGATTTCCTCGGGCTTGGTCGTCCATTCGTTCATCAGCTGACGGGGTGCTCCGGCTGCCATGACGGTGACCGCGGAGGCGTCCTTCGGAATGCCGCGGTCCTCGGCCAGCGAGGGCCAAGGCGATTCGTTCTCGTCCTCGGCGATGCAATAGCTGAGCTTGCCCGGATGACCCAGGGTTGAGCGGTCGACCTGGCCCGGCCGGGCGTCCAACAAGTTGCACAGGATCAGGCGAATGGCCCGGCCGATTACGGTCGTCGCGCGATCGCTGGAGCCGAGCACGTTGAAGGTGCCGTCCATCCCCAGCTCTTCGCGGACGGGGCCGTTGATGACGATCAAGACGGCGCAGCCGCCGGTGCTGGCGGTCGCCCCATGGACCAGGAACGGCTCCTCCAGCATTGCCGTGAAGGCCGCCACGACGACCGGAAAATGCATCGGCAGGCAACCCGCCATCACGGCGTTGATCGCCAGTTTCTCGGCCGTGATCGCGCGTTCGCGCACCGGCTCGATCCCAACCAGATGATCGGCCGGCAGCATCGCCCATTCGAGACAGGCTTCGACGGCGGCCGGTGTCGGCGGCACCACGGGCAGGCCGTCGGTCCATTGGCGGCTATGGTAAAATTCCTGGGCCGCGAGGACATCGTCGACCTCGTAGCGTTTGGATATCAAGGACATCGCGCTTTCCTTCGTGACGGCGCTTGGCACGGTTTCAGTATCAATATAGGCATATTCTCCAACCGATGGACTCTTCCTTTATTCGAACGGATGAAGGCTGGTGACGTGATGATCGAACTCAGCGGATACCGGCCCGGCGCCCTGGGACGGGTAACCGAGCTGCACGGTGCGTATTACGGCGAGAACTGGGGGCTCGATCTGGCTTTCGAGGCCGAGGTCGCGGAGGAGCTTGCGGAATTTCTGCGTCGTCTCGATCCGGCCCGGGATAGTTTTTGGCTGGCGCATCGCGCGGGTGTCGCGGTCGGCTCGATTGCGATCGATGGCCACGGCGAGACGGGCGGGGAGGCGCATCTTCGCTGGTTCGTGGTCGACCCGGCTGCCCATGGCACCGGGGCCGGCCGTGCCTTGTTCACCGCCGCCATGGCGTTTTGCCGCGAGGCGGGGTACGGGCGGGTCGTGCTTTGGACCTTCGCCGGGCTTGCGGCGGCGAGGACGTTCTATGACCGGGAAGGGTTCCAGGAGACGGAAACCTTCGAGCGATCGAGTTGGGGGCGGTCGGTGTCGATGCAGAAACTCGAACTCGACCTTTGGAATTCATCCGCCGATCTCCGCCCGTGATAGGCCCGAACGCCCCCGGGATCCGGTTCCGGCCGATGATCATGCGCGTCTCATAGGTGTAACAAGTCGATTTCCGGACATGGCATTATTTGAATAAGGTTGGAAAATCTCCAGTAATATGCTGTAATCATTAAGTTATTCACGTTTTATGATATAAGAAACAGGCAGTTCTTCAAGTAATTCGACAGGGCGCCTGACCGAGGGGCGGGACGGAATCGCATGTTGACTTGCCCCCAGGTTTCGTACCAATCGTTATGTTAGACCTTGCTCGTTGTTT
>CAYPAV010000020.1:0-86282 GCA_964408805.1 uncultured Rhodospirillaceae bacterium
CAAACAACGAGCAAGGTCTAACATAACGACTGGTACGAAACCTGGGGGCAAGTCAGGTTTTGGCCCATCGTTCGAGGCGTGGATAATCTTCCTTTTGTTCGAGGGAGCGGATTCTGGTTTTGAAGAATTCAAGTGTCAAAGCGATGACGGTGGCGCCTTGATGGTGTTTACGCCGCTCACGGGCAGTCGAGGAAAAGATGCTGTAACGCCCCTTCTCGTCGAACACGCGGCGATCCTTCACCATCCCGCCCTCGGGGAAAACAATAACCTTCCGCCCCCGCAGTATTTCCGCCGTCAGCATCGGGAGTAGACCCGGAAGGTCATTCGGCAACGCGCCGACCGCGAACAAGAATTTAGCAATGCTCTCACCGCCCGCGAACAACCCCTTGGACGCGACACAACGGCAATACGCTCCGGTTTCCTGATTTATCAGGTATTGTGGGACGATCGTTTCGAAGCGCGCGAAATGATTGAAAAGGAATATTTGACCTTCCTCGGCCTGACCTGCGTCCTGGTGGAACTTGATGTTGAGGCCGAGACGATTTTCCAGCATCGAAAAGGCGCGAACGCACCAATCATACGTCGATTGCTTTATGTCGAGATCATATGTCTCGTACATGATTGATCCAAAACAGTCGGATTGAAATCATCGTACCCAGTTTAAGAAATGAACCATCAATGCGACAGTCTCAGCGTACGGGCGCTCTTACGCCCAATTTACGAGTTCTTGTGACCTCGCCTACAAAAGCGGAAGAACTGACGGCTGCTTAGCCTTCAGCTCCGGACGCAATATCGGACCGTGGTTTTCTTCCGGGTGTCGCCAAGAGCGGACATTCGCAAATCGTTCCGTCGAAAGTGTCGGGCCGCAAAAATTTACGGATTGGCCTCTATGCAATGCAGTTCGTAATATGGCCGCGACTGAACGGGGGTGACCGTATTCGATGAGCGGTGATGGACGGAGAAAACGATTATCAGCGATCTTGGCAGCCGATGTCGCGGGCTATACTCGCCTCGTCGAGCAGGATACGGATGGCACCGTCGCGGCTTGGGAAACCGCTCGCTCGGAGATTATCGATCCTGCGATAACCGAAAGTTCCGGGCGCATCGTTAAACACACTGGCGATGGCTTTCTTGCTGAATTTTCCACCGTCCAAGAAGCAGTTCAATGCGCTATCGCCATGCAAGAGGGCCTTGCGGATAACCATCTCGATTTTCGGATGGGTATCAATCTCGGCGATGTCGTGGACGATGGCGAGGACATCCACGGCGAAGGAGTGAACATCGCATCCCGCATCGAGGCATTAGCCGATCCCGGCGGGATTAGTATTTCGGGCAGCGTTTACGATCAGGTTCGCAACCGGATCGAACACCAATTCGAGGACATGGGCGAGCATGAGGTCAAGCACGTCTCGGCGCCGGTGAAAGTCTATCGAATCATGGATAAAACCATCAACGCTTTATCGGACCCGACGCCGACCGAGGAGTTGAAACTTCCTGAAATACCATCCATCGCCGTGTTGCCCTTCGAAAACATGTCCGGCGACCCGGAGCAGGAATTTTTCGCCGACGGTATGGCCGAAGACATCATTACCGAGCTGTCGCGCTATCGCTCTTTGTTCGTGATCGCGCGAAACTCGACCTTCGCCTATAAGGGCCTCACTCCCGACCTGCGGGAGGTCGCGCGCGATCTTGGCGTTAAATATGTCCTGGAAGGCAGCATTCGAAAAAGTAACTCGCGCATCCGCGTGACCGCTCAGCTAATCGACGGCGCTAGCGGCGGCCATATATGGGCGGAGCGTTACGATCGCGAGCTCGATGACATTTTTGAGCTGCAAGACGAAATCACGGAAACAATGGTCGCCGCGATTGGGCCGGAGATCGATCTCGTCGAACGGGAGCGGGCGCAAAGGCTGTCACTGACGAATCTGGATGCCTGGGAGAGTTATCAACGCGGCCTATGGCATCTCTATCGTTTCAATAAAGCGGACAATGCCGAGGCGCAGCGCTTGTTTCGCGAGGCGATCGCGAGTTCAGAGAACTTCGCGCCGGCCTATTCCGGTCTGACACATGCCTTTTATTATTCTTATATGCACGGATACCCGACCGAAAGAGACGCCGTCCTGAGCGAAGCCTTCGAAACGGGTCGCAAGGCAGTCGCCATCGACGAGCGCGACGCGGACGTTCATTTCGCACTCGGAAGAATTCTTTATCTAAAGCGAGACTACAATGCCTCCATCTCCGAGTTGGAGGCGGCGGTGAGTTTCAATTCGAGTTTTTCGCACGCTCATATCGGTTTGGCGACGGTGCTGTTGTACATGGGCGAATGGAAGCGGGCCATCGAGAGCAGTGATCGCGCCATCCGTCTCAGTCCTCGCGACCCGCTTTTGTGGATCGTATTGGTGGTCAAGGCGTTGGCCCTGCTCTGCACCGGACAGCTCGATCAAGCCGAAGCGGCGGCGCGACTGGCCGCCCGGCATCCGACAGCCGCCGTCAGCACCTATATCGTTCTCGCCTCGGTACTCGGACATCTCGATAATGGGGCTGAAGCGCGCAGGGTGTTGGCCGACGCCTTACTCTTGAAATCGGACATCGACGCCGTTTTCGTAGCGCAAATTCTTCCTTTCGAAAACTCGGAGAACAGCGAATATGTCATCGAAGGCTTGCACAAGGCCGGCATGCTGAAATAGTGACGATCGAAATGGTCCGCTTAGGGTCAAAAAGCCGCCGTTTAGGCGCGGACGAGTTAAGGTCCGATTCGAGGGGAAAAGCGGACTCTATTCTTTGAAATATCCGGTTTGCCTTTCCATTTTGACCGACGGGGAGTCATTGCCGCACAAGCATCTCTCGGGCGCGCACGTTTATATGCTGTCGAGCCGAATAGCGGTCCCGGTTTAGAGTATTTCCGGATCGCTTTGGCTCACCGGAAATTCTCTAACTTGTTGATTTCAGGCAAATTCGCCGTCGTGAACCGTTTCGGCTCACTCGGGATTTGCTCTACTCCGAATCCTTCGGCCGCGGCGTCCAGTTGGTCTGGCGGCGCATCTCCAGGCGCGCGATCTGGTTGCGGTGGACCTCGTCCGGGCCGTCGGCGAAGCGAAGCGACCGTGCCCGCGCCCACATATAGGCGAGCGGGAACTCCTGGCTGACCGCACCCCCGCCATGCAGCTGCATCGCGTTGTCGATGATGCCGAGCGCCATGTTCGGTGCCGAGACCTTGATCATCGCGATCTCCTGGCGCGCCGCCTTGTTGCCGACGGTGTCCATCATATAGGCCGCCTTCAAGGTCAGGAGCCGGTTCATCTCGATCTCGATCCGGGCCTGGGCGATGCGCTCCTGGGTGATGCCGCGCTCGGCCAGGGTTTTGCCCCAGGTGGTGCGTTCGGTGGCGCGGGTGCACATCATCTCCAACGCCCGCTCGGCGACCCCGATGAGGCGCATGCAGTGATGGATGCGGCCCGGCCCGAGGCGGCCCTGGGCGATCTCGAAGCCGCGGCCCTCGCCGAGCAGCATGTTCGAGACCGGCACCCGGACATTTTCGAACAACACCTCGCCGTGGCCGTGCGGGGCGTCGTCATAACCCATCACGGTCAGCATCCGCTCGATCTTGATGCCCGGCGTCTCGCTCGGCACCAGGATCATCGATTGCTGATTATAGGGCTCCGCATCGGGATCGTTCTTGGCCATGAAGATGATGATCTTGCAGCGCGGGTCGCCGATGCCCGAGGTGAACCATTTCAGCCCGTTCAGGACATATTCGTCGCCGTCGCGCTCGATCCGGGATTCGATGTTCATGGCATCCGACGAGGCAACCCGGGGCTCCGTCATCGCAAAAGCCGAGCGAATCTCGCCCGCGAGCAGTGGCTTCAGCCATTCTTCCTTTTGTGCCTCGGTGCCGTAGCGCTCGATCGTCTCCATATTGCCGGTGTCGGGGGCCGAGCAGTTGAAGGCCTCGGGCGCCCAATGGACCCGGCCCATGACCTCGCAAAGCGGCGCATATTCGAGATTGGTGAGCCCCGCGCCCCGTTCGCTCTCGGGCAGGAAGAGGTTCCAGAGCCCGGCCGATTTTGCCTTCGCCTTCAAGTCTTCCAGGATCTGCGGCGTTTCCCAGCGGGTATCGCCGGCCTCGAGCTGCTCGTAATAGAGGTCCTCGTTCGGATAGATATGGGCCTCCATGAAATCCTCGACCTCACGGCGAAGCTTCAAGGTGCGTTCTGAGTATTCGAAATCCATTTCGTCATTCTCCCGAGCCGAATGAAATCTATTGAACTTACCGAGGCCCCGGCGCGCGATTTGACACGACTTGAAGCCTCGGGCCAAATCGCCGAGCCGGCCGGCGAACGACAAGCAACATAGCGCTCCAGGGAGAATAGGGAATGGATGAAAAAACATCCAACGTGCCGCGAATTGACGCGGAGGAAATCCTCGAGAACGTCAAGCGATGGGTCGAAATCGAAACGCCGAGCTACCATGGCGAAGCGGTCAACCAGCTGGTCGATCTGGTCGAGGAGACGATGTCCGCGCTGGATGCCGAAATCATCCGCCTGCCAGGGCGCGACGGGTTCGGGGACATTCTCAAATGCCGGACGGATTGGGACGGGCTGGTGCCGGGTATCATGGTGCTCTCGCATCTCGACACCGTGCATCCCCTGGGCACCATCGACGACAAACTGACATGGCGCCGCGACGGCGACCACGTGCAGGGCCCCGGGATTTACGACATGAAGGCCGGCGCCAATCTTCCCATCTACGCCTATCAACACCTGCGGCGCCTCGGGCGCGAACCGAAACTGCCGATCACCTTCCTCTTCATACCCGAGGAGGAGATCGGCAATCCGACATCCCGCGCCCTGATCGAGGAAGAGGCGGTGAAGCACAAATACGTCCTGGTCACGGAACCCGCGCGCGAGGGCGGCAAGATCGTCACCGGCCGGAAGGGGGTCGGCCGTTACGAACTCCGCACCTATGGTCGCCAGTCCCACAGTGGCTCCCGCCACGAGGACGGCCGAAGCGCCATACTGGAGATGGCCCGGCAGATCCTCGATATCGAGGCGATGACTGACTACGCGCGCGAGGTCACGACCAATGTGGGGCAGGTCAAGGGCGGCACCGCGGTCAATGTCCGGCCCGGCGAGTGCTATGCCGAGGTCGACCTCCGCATCCCCTCGCCCGAGCTGGCCGCCGAATTCCACGACAAGATCATGAACCTGGAACCCCATGACCCGGACGTGACGCTCGACGTGACCGGCGAAATCAACCGCCCGCCCTACGAGAAGGATGAGGGAATCGCGGCCCTTTTCGAACACGCCAAGTCGCTGGCCGCCGAGATCGGCTTCGAACTCGAGGACCTGAAGACCGGCGGCGGCAGCGACGGCAACTTCACCGCCGCCCTCGGCGTGCCGACCCTGGACGGCCTCGGCGCCGACGGCCATGGCGGCCACACCCTCGACGAGACGATCTACCTCTCCTCCCTGGAGCCCCGCGCCAAGCTCTGGGTGCGTCTGTTCGAGACCTTGGAATAGACCCTTCACGCGGGTGACAAGCGGCGCCTTTCCCCACCGCCGCCGACCCGATATGATTTCAGGGTGCGATGGCGATTTGCATTATGGGTTGTGGGGCTGGCGGCGTTGCTGGCGTTTCCGGCAGGGGCCGATTTCGCGGCGGGGGAGCGAGCGCATGCGGCCGGCGACTACCGCGGCGCCTATGACCATTGGCTTCCGCTTGCGGTGGCGGGGGATCGCGACGCGCAAGCCGAGATCGGACGGCTCTATCGCAAGGGACAAGGGATACCGCGGAACTATCGACGCGCCCTCAACTGGTTCCTGCGCGCCTCGAAGCAGGGGCATCTCTTGGCGACCAACAGCATCGGCATCATGTTTGATAATGGTTCGGGCGTGCCGAAGGACGATAAGCGGACGGAATGTTGGTATCGGCTCGCGGCAGAGCGCGGTTATGCCAATGCGCAGTATAATTTGGCCATTTTCTATGTTGAACGGGAACGATTCGAAGAGTCGCGAGTATGGCGCAAACGGGCTCGCAATCAAGGACAGGTCGGTGCGTTGGTTTGGTTGGCAAATGCGATGATGATGAATATTATTCGGCCTGATAAGATACCGGCCTATGCGCTTTATCATTATGGGGCAATCCAGGGCGACGAATTCTCCATAGCTGAGTTAAAGAAAATTAGGGCCAGCGCCGATGAAAAGGTGCGGGCCGAACTTCGGCGCGGCCGGGGCCTAGTAAAAAAATTAATCTTCAAAAAGGAGAAGGCACCACCGGGCCCGATAACATTGCCCGAATGGTGCCTCCCATAAACTCCTTTATCTCCTTTCTTGCTGTTCGCTGCGCGCCTTGGCGAACGCATCGCTCAAGTATTCGTTCACCGCCTTTCGCGCTTGGCCGACGATCGCGATGCCCATGGTGTCGTACAGCACCTTGTCGAGTTGACCGGTGACCAAGGTCGATTGCCCCTCGGCGATCATTCGGGTCAGGACGGGGCTTTTCCGCGAGGTCTCGATGATCGAGCTGGCGAGGGCGGAATAGACGCCCATGGAGAGGGCGTCATTGACCGAGCGGCCCTCTTTCAAGCCCCGGAGGATCATGTCCTGGGCCGCCTTGGCGACGGGGCCGGCATTGGTCTCCAGCGCCTTGGCGAGTTCGGCGCGGGCCGGGGCGGGCAGCCAGTTTTGGATTCCCGCCTTCGCCAATGTCGACCCCATCTTCCATTGATACCCGAGCCGGAGGACGATCGGCTGGAGGGTCGCGGCGGCGCGGCGGCCGAGCTTGCTTCGGGCGGCGCCCGTGAGAAACCCGGCGGTGATCTTGCCCGCGGGGCCGGTGCCGGCCCTGAGACCCGCGCCGCCGATCTTGGCGAGCGCGGTTAGCCCTCGTACGGTATCGCCCTTGTCGAAGGCGTCATAGGCCTCCTGGATCCCTTCCGCGACATCGACGACGTCGCCGACGGGGGTCAACTCCAGCACCAGCTCGCCCAAACGCTTGAGATTGGGCTCGGGCAGGGCGTCGATCTTGGCTTCGATTTGGGCAAAAGGATCGACATCCTCCACCGCCGGGACCCGGTCGGCCGAGAGATCTAGGATATCGCGCAGGATTTCCACCCGCCGGGGATCGAGACCCGCCGCGCGGGCGCGGGCAGCGAAGGTTTGCGGGTCGGCCTCGGCGATCCGGTCGAGGAAGACGCGCATCTCAGCCGTGGTCTCGACCGGTTGGGTAACTCTGGCGGCCGGAATGTTTTTTTGGCGATCGAGGGCCAAAGAGGTATCCGCCAATCCCAGGATCGCGTCGGACCGCCGCCGTTCGGTCCGGGGCCGGGGCCGCCGTGTTTTGTCAGACACATGGTGTTCTCCCATGAAAAAAAGGCGCCCGGTCGGTTGGCCGGCGGCGCCCAGGGTTGCAAAAAAAAAACCGCCCGGAGGGGACTCCTCGGACGGTTCGTGTCGCCATCTTTGGCGAGACTAGGGGAGCCTAGTCGTATATGACGCTAATGCGAAGACGAAATGTCATAAAGAATTCCACTATATGTCATAACATATTGCAAATTATAATTATTTTAAGATCGAAATTTTTTGAGCCGTCGAAGGGCAATGACGGAGGTCAATCCGGCAGCGGGAACTCCATTAGATAGGGCATGTAGCTGTCCTCCACATCCATCTCGGTCGTCGCCAGGAAGCGGACGACGGCGTTGTAGAAGGCGATGGTGAGCGTCAGGTCGACCAGATGTTCCTTCGAAAAGTGTTTCTCCAGGACGGCGTAAGTGGCGTCGGAGACCTTGAGATCGGTGGTCATCTCGCGCGCCGCCTTGAGGACCGCCGCGTCGGCTTCGGAGAGCCCGCCGTCGCCGCCCTCGCTTTCAGTGATCAGGGCGCGGATGTCGTCCTTGGTGACGCCGAAGGTTTGGCCGATCTTGACGTGGTGGCTCCACTCGTAGGGGCTGCGCGCGAGCCAGCCGACCTGAAGAATGGCGAGTTCGCGGAGCCGGGTGTCGAGGGTGCTCTCGTGGCGGATGAAGCCGCCGAGCTTGCCGAAGGCGCGGCAGGCGGCCGGGCTGTGGACCAGGATCTTGTGCAGGTTGATGTCCCGGGCAAGCAGGTCGTGGTCCGCTTCCGCGAGGTCGCTTTTGTCGAGATAGGGCAGTCTGGCCATGGGTTTGTTCTACTTTCGCTGGGTATGGGCTCGGCATCAGGTGCGGGTGGGGCGGCCCTCGATCGGGTATTGAGGGTCATTGTAGCCGGGTGTCGAGGGATGCCCCGGCGCCACCAGCTTGTCGACCAACGCTTCGTCCGCCGGGGAGAACTCGTGCTTCAGGGCCGCCAGATAATCCCGCCAATGGGCGAGTGTGCGCGGCCCCGCGATCACGCTCGAGACGAGCCGGTTGTTCAACACCCAAAGCAGGGCAAAGTTCCCGGCCGTCATGCCGCGTGCCTCCGCGTGCTTCTTGATGCGTTGGGCGCGAACGAGGGATTCCTTCCGAAACTCGGTCTCGATGATACGCCGGTCG
The DNA here is from genome assembly GCA_964408805.1 of uncultured Rhodospirillaceae bacterium. Lineage (GTDB taxonomy): Bacteria > Pseudomonadota > Alphaproteobacteria > UBA8366 > UBA8366 > CAYPAV01. The sequence goes on from CAYPAV010000020.1 coordinate 8,513, forward strand.
CCGCGTCCGGCCCGGGTGTCGAGGCCGGGCTTCCGCTTGGGATCGTATTTCCCGATGAGGACGCCGCGGGCCAGCGGCGAATAGGGCACGACGCCCATGCCGTAGGCCTCGCAGGCGGGCAGAAGGTCGGTTTCCGGCTGGCGGTTCATGGCGTTGTAATAGGGCTGGCAGGCGATCGGCCGGGGCACGCCCATCTGGTCCGAAAGGCGGACCAGCTCCGCCATCCGCCAGACCCGGTAGTTGGAAACCCCCCAGTGCAGCACCTTCCCGGCGCGGATGATGTCGCCCATCGCCGCCACCGTCTCGGCGAGCGGGGTCGCATGGTCCTCCTTGTGGAGGTACCAGAGGTCGATACGGTCGGTGTCGAGGCGCCGCAAGCTGTTCTCGACGCCCTGCATCATCCAGCGTCGGCTCAGGTTGTTGTCGTGCGGCGAGGGGCCGCGGCGCGAGCCGATTTTGGTCGCGATGACCCATTGATCGCGGTCCTTCCTGACCAGGCGTCCCACGACCTTCTCCGACTCGCCGCCGGTGTAGCCGTCCGCCGTGTCGATAAAATTGACGCCGGCCTTCCGCGCCGCTTCCGCGATCCGGGCGCACGCCCCGGCATCGGCGGGGCCGCCGAACATCATGGCGCCGAGACAGATCTCCGAGACCTTGAGACCGCTCTCGCCGAGGCTTCGATATTCCATATCCGGGTCCCCCTCCATTGCGTCGGCGCATAGCTTATCGATCCCGGCGGCGGCCCGCAAAGTTGTGATCCGCGGTCGGTCCCGCTAAAAGGCTTCCCGGCGATTGAGGGAGAGGACATGTCCCGCGAATATCCGGAAAGTCCCATGGTGGGCGTCGGCGTCGTCGTCTGGCGCGGCGAGGAGGTTCTGCTGATCCAGCGTGGCAAGCCGCCCCGCGCCGGCACCTGGAGCCTGCCGGGCGGCCGTCAGGAGCTCGGCGAGACGACCCGCGAGGCGGGCCGCCGTGAGGTGCTTGAGGAGACTGGTCTCGAGGTCGAGATCATCCATTTGATCGACGTCGTCGATTCGATCTCGCGCGACAGGGAAGATCGGGTTCGGATGCAGTACACCTTGGTCGATTACGGCGCCGAATGGGTGTCCGGCACCGCCGTGGCCGGGAGCGACGCGGCGGATACGCGCTGGGTTCACCCGAACGACCTCGGCGACTACGACCTTTGGAGCGAGACGCTCCGCGTCATCGACCTGTCGGCGTCCAGGCGGTGAGCGCCGAATCCCGGGCCACCCTGATCGGTTTCGTCGCCGTCCTGCTGTGGGGCGCACTGGCGCTGCTGACCACTTGGACCGGGAAAGTGCCGCCGTTCCAGCTGGTGGCGATGAGTTTCACCGTGGCCTTCGGGCTGGCGCTCGGGAAATGGCTGCTCCGGCGCGAGCGCCCTACCCATTATCTCCGCCATCCCGTTCCGGTCTGGCTGCTCGGGGTTGGCGGGCTCTTCGGTTATCACTTCTTCTATTTCATGGCGCTCCGCAACGCACCCGCGGTCGATGCCAGCCTGATTGCCTATCTCTGGCCCTTGCTGATCGTGCTGTTCTCGGCCCTGTTGCCGGGCGAACGCCTCCGCTGGTGGCATGTCGCGGGCGGGCTTCTGGGGCTCTTCGGTTCGGGGCTTCTGGTGACCAATGGCGGGGCGGTCGCGTTTCGCGCCGAATTTGCGCTCGGTTACGGGGCGGCGGCCGCGTGTGCGCTGACCTGGTCGGGGTATTCTGTGTTGAGCCGGCGCTTCAAATCGGTGCCGACCGACACCGTCGGCTGGTTCTGCGCCGCAACCGCGGTACTAGGGCTGCTCTGCCATCTCGCCTTCGAGGAGACCCGTTGGCCCGAGAGCACGGCGACCTGGCTCGCCGTCCTGGCACTGGGGCTGGGGCCGGTCGGGGCCGCCTTCTTCGCCTGGGACCATGGCGTCAAGCGGGGGCATATCCGCTTGCTCGGCGTCTCGTCCTACGCGGCGCCGCTAATCTCGACACTGCTGCTGATCGTCTTCGGGCAAGCGACCCTCGGTTGGGTTGTCGCCCTTGCCTGCGCCGCCATCGTCGGCGGGGCCCTCCTTGCCGCGCGTGAAATGCTGGGTCGTGGTGCCTAATCCTCCCGCCGCCGGGCGTCGAGAAAGGCGCGCATGTGAAAGCCCGCCTGGTCCGGCACATAGGTGAATTCACGGCCCACCGGACAAGCGCGGCGCGCACGGCAGCCGAGGGTCATGCAATCCTCGCCCTCTTTGGTCTCCAAGTGAGCGGCGCAGCCGGGAACGTCGTACTCCCGTCCGGCCGCGAAGGCCCCGACCGGGCAGGCCGATAGGCAAGGCCGATCCGCACAGCTGCCGCAAGGGCTCGTGGCCGCAGGCGTTGGCGGGAGATCGAGGACATCGGTAAAGGCGAGTGCGCCTCGATACGCATGCCAAAGTCCGAAATCGGGATCGATCAGCATGCCGAGCGGCGAGATCGAGACCGGTGCCGCGCGCATCGCCCATTGCTGGAACGGCAGATAGGGCGGTCCCCGGTGCGGAAACAGCGCCTCGGCGCCGACAGCCGCCGCCACGCTTCCGACGGTTTCTTCGGCCCAGCGATCGAGCGTATTCTCGGGCACCGACGACCCGGTGCCGAATTTCTTCCAAAGCGCGGGCCCGGCATTGCCCACAAGAAGTAGTGTCCGCACGGTCGCGGGCGCGCCATCGGCGGGCTCCGGATGCAAACCCCCACGCAAGACCAAACCATTCGCCGCCAGCAAGGATGCGATTTCATTGAACGGTGGTGATTGGACGTGTCCGGGGGTCATATCCGGCTCCGGAAGTGTGCATCACTATAGCTCTTTTCACCGTGAAGGCGTCGGTAAAGCCGGGCCGGATATGCTAAACTGTTGCCCATGTGGACGGATGTCGTCGATCTCAGCGAATTCTATCGCTCGCGCCTGGGCCAGGTGGCGCGCCGGATTATCCGTCGGCGGCTTCGCGAGATCTGGCCCGATGTTCGCGGCATGTCGGTGCTCGGTCTCGGTTATGCGACGCCCTATCTCCGCCAGTTTCGCGACGAGGCGGGGCGGGTTATCGCCTTGATGCCGGCGCATCAGGGTGTGATGCACTGGCCCCCGAACGAGGCCGGTCTCGTGGCCCTGGCCGACGAGACGGAACTGCCGTTCCCGGATCTCTCTATCGACCGGCTTGTCATGGTCCATGCGGCGGAGCACAGCGAGCAGCTGCGCGCGATGATGCGGGAGGCCTGGCGGGTGCTGTCGGGAAGCGGGCGCCTCCTCGTCGTCACACCCAACCGACGCGGAATCTGGGCGCGGCTTGAGCGAACACCGTTTGGTCATGGCTACCCGTACAGTTCCGGCCAATTGAAACGCCTGTTGCGGGATTGTCTGTTCACGCCGGAGCAGACCGAACACGCGCTCTACCTGCCGCCGACCCGGCGGCGGATGATCCTGCACTCGGCGGCGGCGATCGAGACGATCGGCGACCGTTATTTCAATGCAATCTCGGGCGTCGTGATGGTCGAGGCGTCGAAGCAGATCTATGCGGCGACACCGGTCGCGAACCGCTTGCGTCGCCGCGGCTTGATCGCCCTTCCGGGCGGCGGCAAGGCGGCGCAGACCGGCTCCTCCCTAGAACAGCCCGATTGATCCATCCGACCCCAGCTCGTCCTCCAACTCCTCGGGCGTTTCCGCGTCGCAGATCCAGCGCGCGATCTCGTAGGAAAACCCTTGTCGCCCGAGGGCCGCTAGATCCCGTGTTCGCCGCGTGTCGTCGCGAACCTTCCGCCAGGGGCCGAGACGGCGGCGGCGAGCGAAGGCAATCGCGGCGGCGCGGTCCGGATCGCCGACGTTTGTATCGAGTTGTCCCAACGCGGCCTCGATAACGTCGTCGGCCACCCCTTTCTGGCGCAGCCGATGGCGAATGCCGCGGATCGAGGCGCCCCGCCGGTGCAGGCCGCGAACCCGCATCTCCGCATAATTCGCATCGTCGAGCAGGCCGGCCCGGGTCAACCGCGTCAGAATGTCGTCGATCGCGCGGGCGGCGGCGTCGGGATCGGTATCGTGGATCCGCGCCGCTTTCAGAACCCGGCGTTCCAATACCCGGCGCAGGTTTTCAACCGATGTCGCATAGCGCTCGAGATGGCGAAGGGCCGCCCGCTCGAGGGTCTCCGGCGTTGCCGGGGCTGGCTTGCGTCTTCCCTTGTGACTTCGGCGCGGCATGGCTGTCGGACCTTATATTCGGAAAAAGAACCGCTCGTGTGATCGGCATCACAGCGGGACTGGTCGCGGTCCGGCATAGTGTGAACCATCGGGCCGGTCAACAGCCGACCCGTGACACGTCAGGACCGTAGCGTCGTACGCCCACCCTGCCCCTCCCAATTGGCAGCGACACTGCGGACCCGCCGGCGGCGGCGCCTCAAAGCGCCGCCGTCGATCGTTTTGGGGCAATCCCATTTCGCGGTACCGGCGCCGAGCCGCATTGACACGGCCCATCCGATCGAACGATACTCCGCGCCTTTCCGTGTCGCGGGGCGGCACATCTGGCGATCCAAACGGGAGATTTGGCCGTGAATACTGCCGTAATGCCCACGTACGGGCGGGCCGATATTACATTCGAGCGGGGTGAAGGCGTCTATCTGTATGCGGCGGACGGGCGACGATATCTCGATTTCGGGTCCGGTATCGCGGTCAATGCGCTCGGCCATTCGCACCCGAAGCTGGTCAAAGTTATGCAGGAACAGGTGGCGACGCTCTGGCACACGTCGAACCTCTACCATATTCCGCAACAGGAAAAACTAGCCGAACTTCTGGCCGAGACGTCCTTCGCGGATCTGGTGTTTTTCTGCAATTCGGGCGCCGAGGCGGTCGAGGGCGGGATCAAGCTTTGCCGGAAATATCAAAGTGCGGTCGGCAAGCCGGAACGCTGGCGCATCATCACTTGCGACGGATCCTTCCATGGCCGGACGGTGACGACGCTCGCCGCCGCTAAGAACGAGAAGCATCTTGCGGGTTTCGGGCCCGAGGCCGACGGTTTCGACCAGGTGCCGTTCGGCAATCTGAACGAGTTGCGGGCGGCGATCTCGGGCGAGACGGCGGCGATTTTGGTCGAGCCGATCCAGGGCGAGGGCGGCATTCGTCCCGCCGATGATGATTTCCTCCGCGGCCTTCGCGCCACCGCCGACGAATTCGGCCTCTTGCTGTTCTTCGACGAGGTGCAGACCGGCGTCGGACGGACCGGCCGGATGTGGGCCCATCAGTGGGCCGATGTCGAGCCCGATGTGATGTCGGCGGCGAAGGGACTGGGCGGCGGCTTCCCCGTGGGCGCGGTCATGGCCACCAGCGAGGCGGCCCAGGGCATGGTTCCGGGAACCCATGGCAGTACCTTCGGCGGCAACTATCTTGCCGCGGCCGCGGCCCTCGCGGTGGTCGAGGAGATCACCGCCGACGGATTTCTCGTCGGCGTCCGCGAGGTCGCGAAGCATCTCAGAAGCGAAAGCGAGGCGCTGGTCGGCCGGCATCCGGATATCTTCGAGTCGGTTCGCGGCGTGGGTCTCATGCTCGGGTTCAAGTGCAAGGTCACGAACATCGATCTATGGCACGCGCTTCGCGACGCCGGCCTGCTGACCGTGCCGGCGGAGGAAAATGTCGTACGCTTCTTGCCCCCGCTGACCATCGACAAGGCGAATGTCGACGAGGCGATCGGTATTTTCGACAAAGTCGCCGGCGCATGGAACCGCGGCGATGACGGCGCCTAGGCACTTTCTCGATATCGACCGATTCGACGCCTCGACCCTGCGGCGCCAACTGGACCTCGGGCGCGCCTTCAAGTTGGGGACGGCGGATGATCCGCGGCCGCTGGCCGGCAAGTGTCTCGCCATGATTTTCGAGAAGGCCTCGACGCGGACGAGGGTCAGCTTCGACGTCGGCATGCGCCAGCTCGGCGGCGAGACGATCGTATTGGGGCACACCGACACCCAACTCGGGCGAGGCGAGACGGTGGCCGACACGGCGCGTGTGTTGTCGCGCTATGTCGATGCGATCATGCTGCGTACGACGGTGCCGGAAAAACTGGCCGAGATGGCGGAATACGCGACCGTTCCCGTGATAAACGGGCTGACCGACGAATCCCATCCCTGTCAGATCATGGCCGATGTCATGACTCTCGAGGAGGTCCGCGGGCCGGTCGACGACAAGATCGTCGCCTGGTGCGGGGACGGCAATAACATGGCCACGAGTTGGATCCACGCGGCGACCCGCCTCGGCTTCGAGCTTCGTCTGGCCTGTCCGGGCGAATTGAGTCCCGCCCCCGACCTGATCGATTGGGCGAAGGGCGAGGGCGCCAAGGTGGCCCTGACCGAGGATCCGGAGGAAGCCGTGTCGGGCGCCGACTGTGTTACGACCGACGTCTGGGTTTCGATGGGCGACGAGGGGGCCGGCCAACGGCATAATCTGTTGCGGCCCTATCAGGTCGATTCCCAATTGATGCGCCTGGCCGCCTCCGATGCGATCTTCATGCATTGCCTGCCGGCGCATCGCGGCGAGGAGGTAACGGCCGATGTCATCGACGGGCCGCAATCGGTCGTCTGGGACGAGGCCGAGAACCGCTTGCACATCCAGAAGGGTATTCTCGCCTGGTGTCTAACCTAGGTCCCCGGTGTCCGATATGAGTGTGCGGTCGGACGATCTGATCCAACCCTTCTTGATCGAGGCGAGCGGCCTTCGGGGCCGTCTCATCCGCTTGGGATCGGCGGTCGACGAGGTTGTTGGCCGACACGACTACCCGCCCGCGGTGCAAGCCCTCATGGTTGAATTCGTGGCCCTGGCGGCGGCTTTGTCGGCGGCGCTTAAATTCGACGGAATTTTCACATTGCAGGCGAAGGGCAATGGGCCCGTGCGGCTGATGGCGGCCGATGTGACGAGCGATGGCGACATCCGCGCCTATGCCAGCGTGAAGGGGGCGCCGCCGCCCGATGCCGCCGAGGCGCCGGTGCCGCGTCTTTTGGGGGCCGGCTATCTCGCCTTTACGGTCGATCAGGGCGAGCATACTGAGCTTTATCAGGGAATCGTCGAATTGGAGGGGCCTCAACTGATCGATTGCGTGCAGCATTATTTTCAACAATCGGATCAGTTTTCCGCCGCGATCAAGCTTGCCGCCGCCCGCGACGAGAAGGGCCGATGGCGTGCCGGCGCCTTGATGGTGCAGCGCCTGCCGGCCGACGAACTCGATATTCTCGCGGAGGAGAAGGAAGACGCCTGGCGGCGTGCGACGATCCTGATGGGGAGTTGCACCGCCGAAGAGTTGACCGATCCCAAGATCTCCCAGAACGAACTGCTGTATCGTCTGTTTCACGAGGATGGCGTCCGTGTCTTCGACATTCTACCGCTCCGTTTCGCATGCCGCTGCTCGCGCGATCGCGCCGCGCGCATTCTGACCATGCTCTCGGAAGGGGAGATCGAGGATTACAAGATCGACGGTGTGATCAGTATCACCTGCGAATTCTGCAATTCCGAGGAGCGTTTCGACGAGCGCGAGATCACGGCCTCGCGGGCCTCTTGAAGCGATTCATCGGCGGCCGCATACTGGACGGGATATGAATTGGTGCGGTTATCTTCGCGTGACGGCGCGGCTCGGCCTTGCGATCCTTACGGTCGCCGGGATCGCGGCGTGCGAAACCGCGGTCGCGCCACGCGCCTTCTCCCAGATGACCTTCAGTCACTTGCCGCCAATTTCGCTCGACGTGGCGCGCATCGAGGTCGTGCGTCTCTATGAACCGCCCTTGAAGGCGCCGCATGTCGAGCATGAAACGCCGGTTCCGCCGCTTACCGCGATCGAGCGCTGGATCGGCGATCGTTTGAAGGCGGCGGGCCGCGATGGCGTCGCCCGAGTCACCATCCGCGACGCCCGTGTGGTGGAAACGCCGTTGAAGCGTCTCGGCGGCGTGCAAGGCGCTCTCACGACAGAGCAAACCGAACGCTACGACGCCCGTGTCGAGGTGATGATCAAAGCCACCGGCGGCCGGGGATTGCGCGCGGCCACGGCGATGGCCGACGCGAAGCGGAGCCGAACCGTGGCCGAGGACAGCTCAATCGCGCAACGCGAGACGGTCTGGTTCGAGATGGTGGAGAAATTGATGCGCGATTTCGACCGCGTGTTCGAGCGGCAGATCCGCAAGCACCTGACGGCATTTCTCAAATAGAGCAAATCCCGGGCGAACCGAATCGGTTTGCGACATGTATCTGCTTCAAATCAATGGGTTAGAGAATCAATCTCGCCAGAATGAAGGCGCCAGTAGCACCAGCACGGTGAAGAGTTCGAGGCGTCCCAGCAGCATCCCGGCCGAGAGAAGCCATTTCGCCGAATCCGGCAGAGCCGCAAAGGTTCCCGACGGGCCGATGACATGGCCGAGCCCCGGTCCGACATTGGAAATCGCGGTCGCCGCACCCGATGTCGCGGTAACGAAGTCGAGGCCGATCAGCCCAAGACCGATGGCAATCACGACATAGCTCAGCGCGTAGAGAAAAAAGAACGCCATCACCGAGGCGGAGACTTCTTCCGGGATGGGCTTGCGGTTGTAGTAGGCGATAAAGACGCCGTGCGGCCGCAGCAATCGGCGAAGCTGGGTCACCGCGGTGGCATAGAGAACCTGAAACCGAAAGATCTTGATGCCGCAGGTCGTCGAGCCGGCGCATCCGCCGATGAACATAAGAAAGAGGAAGCACATCAGGGCGAACGGTCCCCAGCCGCTAAAATCTGCGGTGGCGTAACCGGTTCCGGTGATGATCGAAACGACGTTGAATGAGGCCAGGCGAAAGGCGTCGCCCAAAGTGCGCTCATTTGCGTGGAGATAGAACGTCATCATGATGATGACGGTTGCCACGATCAGCAAGAACCAGCGCACTTGGTCGTCGCGCAGGAGGGGACGGGGACTGCCCCGCAGCGCCCTCAGATAAAGCACGAAGGGCATGCTTCCGATGAGCATGAAGATCACTGCGATGGTCTCGATCTTAACGCTCTGGAAATGACCAAAAGACGCATCGCGGGACGAAAACCCGCCCGTCGCGATGGTCGTCATCGCGTGGGCGACGGCATCGAAGCCGCTCATGCCGGCGGACCAATAGGCGGCCGCGCAGACCGCGGTGGCGCCCAGATAGATGAAGCCGATATACGCGACGAGCTGGGTTGCGCGGGGAAGCACCTTCTCCGAGCTGTCGGAGGATTCCATGCGGAAGAGCTGCATTCCGCCGATCCGCAGAATGGGCATGATGGCGATCGCCATCGCGATCACGCCGATGCCGCCGAGCCACTGCAACAGGGCGCGCCAGATCAACACACCCGGCGGTGCGAAATCGAGGCCGATGATGACCGTGGAGCCGGTCGTGGTCAGCCCGGACATCGACTCGAAAAAGGCGTCGGTGTAGCTCAGCTCCATATCCGCGAAGGCGAAGGGCAGGGCGGCGAAGCCGGGGATGACGATCCATAGCAGCGTGGTCAGGACAAAGCCTTGGCGCGGTGTCAGCGTTCGCACGGTGCTGCGCGCGGTGAGCGCCAGCGTCCCGCCCACGAACAGCGTGAATCCGGCGGCGGTCAGGAAGACCCGCCAGTCTTCGTTGTCGGCCGCCGCATCGGCCACCGCGGGCAGGCACATCGCCACCGCCAGCGGCAGCATCAAGACGCCCGTGATGAAAAGAATTGGTCTGAAGTCGAGCACGCGTGGTTCGCCCGTCCCCCGTTAACGGGCCGGCATGATCGGGTCAATGTCGCGGTTTGTCCAGTCGTGCGCCATCGTCATGCCTGGGATTGGCTCGCATTTTCGGCACTCCCGGCGCTCCACGCCCCAAGAGCATGAGAAACGCGAGCTAGGGTTCAGTCGTGGATCGACGGGCGCTTCGAGACGATCGATTCGAACTCCAGCCTCGTTTTCGCGTCCGTGCGAAACGATCCCAGCATGCGGCTGGTCACCATTGAAACGCCCTTTTTCCGGATGCCGCGGGTGGTCATGCATTGATGTTCGGCTTCGATCACCACGGCGACGCCGCGCGGTTTCAGGGCTTCCTCGATGGCATTGGCGATTTGCGCCGTCATCCGTTCCTGAATTTGCAATCGCCGCGAGACCGCCTCGACGACTCTTGCCAGCTTGGAGATCCCGACGACCCGCCGGTCCGGCAGATAGGCGACATGCGCCTTGCCGACGATGGGGAGCATGTGGTGTTCGCAATGCGAGATGAAATGGATGTCGCGCAAGACGACCATCTCGTCATACCCGTCCGTTTCCTCGAAGGTGCGTTCGAGGTAATCGGTCGGATCCTCCCGGTAGCCGCCATAGAATTCCTCGAAGGCCCGTACCACGCGAGCCGGCGTGTCACGAAGGCCTTCCCGGTCGGGATCGTCGCCCGACCAGGCGATCAGGGTGCGGACGGCCGCCTCCGCAGAGTCGCGGTCGGCCGCGGCCGGTACCGTGCCGTCTTCCTCGATGTCGCCGTCGGCCGCTTCTTCCTTTTTCAATACCAAGAGTATTTCCTTTCCCGCCGCCCGGCGGCGGATGCCCCAAGCTTCTAATTCAAATTGACCGGTTGATGCGGACTGTCCAGGGAAAATGCCGGTATCTCGACGTCGAAGGCCTGGCCCGCCTCATCTTCCATCTGATAAATCCCCGCCATGATACCGGACGGTGTGGGCAGCGGTGTCCCGCTGGTGTATTCGAAGATCTCGCCGGGATCCAGCACCGGCTGCTCGCCGACGACGCCCGGGCCGCGGACTTCCTGGACCCGTCCCAGGGCATCCGTGATGCGCCAATATCGGGTTCGCAGCTGCACCCGCTCCCGGCCGAGATTTGCGATCTCCACATGATAGGCCCAGACGAACCTGTTGTCGTCGGGATCGGATTGATCGTCGAGGTAAAAGGGACGCACCACGACTTTGATGCCGTGCGTGATCATCTCGTATTTTCCGGTGTCCAGCGTGCCAATCCTTCCGGCTTCGACGCCCCTCATATGGCGCTTGAAGTGGCGGTTGTCCAGTAGCGCTTCCGATCAGCCGCCCGGATCTCGCTTCCGCAGAAGGAACTTCTGCTCGCCGTCCATGACAAGCTCGCCATTCTGATTGTGGACCGTCGAGCGCAAGGTCACGACACCGGTATTCCTTTGCGGCTTCAACTCCGAGATTTCAAGCAACGGATAGACCGTGTCGCCATTGTAGACCGGCTTCAAGAAGCGTGAAGATTGCTCGATGAAGCCGATCAGCGCATCGCCGATGACATAGGGGAAGAATCCGGCCCCGGGCGCCGTCTGGATCGCGACTTGAAATCCATGTGCCAGCATGCCGTCGTGTCCGTGACGGCGGCAGTATTCGATATCGTAGTGGATCGGATGATTATCGCCCGATGCCAACGAGAAGGCCGCGAAAAGGGCGTCCGTCATGGTCCGCGACGGAATGTAGAACTGTTCGCCGACCGCAAGATCCTCGAAGTATTTGGCGTCTTGCGGTTTGTGTGACGCTGGATCGAAATTTTCTTCAGACATCGATTGTCTCCCGAGGGGGAATCCCCCATTGCCGCGATTGGTCGTCGGCCGTCGTCATCCAGGGATTTAGCCGGGATGGTGCATTCGGCGAGCCTTTTTCCCAGCTCAGCCGCCGCGGCTGCAGGAGCCCCCGCCAAGGACACAGAACCGTGCGCAATGAGGATGGTTTAGCCTGACCGCATCCCGGGTATCGGCGAGGCGCGTTCCCATCTCGAACTCGGGATCGTAGGGCAACAGCGTGCAAGGCAAAACCACCGGCCGGGCCGCACCCTTTCGTTTGACGACCATCCGCGAGCCGGCGCACATCACGTTTTCCGGCGAGAGGCCCAAAATATCCCAGCACTTCTCGGTAATCTCGGGCACGTCGACGGTCTCGTCCATCTCCGGGAAAAGCATCAAGGCGGTTTCGTCTTCAGGATCGATCGAAACGCCTTCGGCTGCGAAGAAGCGGCCGAAGCCGGCGCGAAGCTGGGCTTCGGTTTCCCGCCATGGGGTTCGTCCCGCGATGTTCAGGTTGAACCCGCCCTCGACCAGCCAGCGCAGGCCGATCATGGTCTTCCGCCAGGCGTCGGGCCCCCGGTGCAGGTTGTGAAGAGGTTCCGAATAATGATCAAGCGAGACCCGGATCACCAGCCGATCGCCAAATCGTTTTCGCAGTTCGATCAAACCATCGGCCCACTTCATCATCGGCCGCATGGCATTGGTGAGGACGAGCGCCCGATATTCCCGCGAAAGGCTCGCGTCGAGCATCCCGAGAAGATCAGGGTTCATGAACGGCTCGCCGCCGGTAAAGGCGATTTCCTCGGTCCCGAAATCATCCGCCGCCAGTTCGTCCAAATAGCCGACAACCTCGTCGAGGCTCAAATAGACCAGCCGATCGTTCGTCGGGCTCGATTCGATATAGCAGTTCGTACAGGTAAGATTGCAGAGCGTGCCGGTGTTGAACCAAAGCGTCCGGATCGCGACATAGGGCGCGGCCGCGCGTTGCTCGCCGTCGGCGGTGACATCGGGATCCCGAAACTTACGCGGGCTCAGCGGCGGTTTGTCGACAAGCGGGGATTCACTCATGCGGCCCGTTTCTCGTAAAAGCGACCGCGGACCGCCCCTCGGCGGCCCGCTCGAATAGGCGAATTTAAAGGACGAAGATCACCAATTGCCAATGAATTCCGCGTGATGGTTCAACCGGGGGCCCGGCGATCTCCTAGCGCCGAAAGCGGAAATTGCGGGCGTAGTCGGGTACCGAAGCCCCGTTGGTGAGACGGTCGTCGTCAATCGGGTCGCCGGCCACGAGACGCAGCGGGACGACGCCGGCCCAACAGGGCAGCGCATAATCCGCCTCGTCGTCGACGGGCGGCCCCGTCCGAACCTTCGCCGAGACCTCTTCCAGCGCCAGCGCCAGGACCTTCGTCGCCTTAAATTCTTGATCGTCCGGCGGCCGTGTTTCGTCCCAACGGCCGGGTCCGATCCGCCTCATGAAGGCCTCCAGCGCCGCCATTTTCTCGGTCTCGTCCTCGACGAGCCGAGGGACCCCGAAGATCATGACGGACCGGAAGTTCATCGAGTGATGAAATCCCGACCGGGCATAGACCAACCCATCGAGATGGGTGACCGTCAGACAGGCCTCCGCGCCCTCCGCCAGGGCCCGCATCGTTCGGCTCGCCGACGAGCCATGGACATAGACGGTCTCGCCGTCGCGCCAATAGGCGGTTGGAATTACAAATGGTTTCCCTTCGACCGCGAACCCGAGATGACAGATCAAGCCTTCGTCGAGAATGGCGTGGATGGTGGCGCGGTCGAAATGAGCCCGTTCGTGGACGCGCCGGAGGCGGCTCCGGTCGGTGACGGCGTAGTCATTCATGGCGATCTCCTGAAATGCGGGCCTTGAATACGGGATCGATTGGTTTGGATAAAAGGTCCAATTAGGGTATATCCGCCGGACCAATTCATGGGGCTCCCTATGATCAAGAAAATGGCGGCCGCGCATCTTGCCGCGCTCTCTCTCGATCCGACGATGGAAGCGCCGCTGTATCGGCAGCTTTATTTCGGAGTTCGCGACGCCATTCTGTCCGGGCGGCTTTCCCCGGGGCAGAGGCTTCCCGCGACCCGCGTCCTCGCGCGGGACCTCGACGTCTCGCGGAATACCGTGGTGACGGCTTTCGATCAACTGTTCGCCGAAGGTTATATCGAGGGCCGAACCGGGGCTGGAACATTCGTCTCGGCAACCTTGCCGGAGGAATTGCTGCATGCGCGCGCGGTGGGCCTGCCCCAAATTTCGGCAGGACGCAGGCGCGGTCCCTCGAAACGTGGCGCCTATCTTGCGTCCGTCGGCGGGCGGGCGCCGAGCCGGCCGCGCGCGTTTTCGCCGGGCCTGCCGGAACTCGCGGCCTTTCCGTTCGACGATTGGGGCCGGCTCCTCGCAAGGCGCTGGCGGCGGCCGCCCCGGGAATTCCTGGTCGGCAATGATCCCGCGGGATACCGGCCCCTGCGCGAGGCGATTTCGGCGCATCTCGGCGTGGCGCGGGCCGTGCGCTGCGATGCCGACCAGATCATCGTCGTTTCCGGTTCCCAGCAAGCGCTCGATTTGACGGCCCGTGTGCTGATCGATCCCGGCGACGAGGTCTGGATGGAGGAGCCGGGCTATCCCGGGATGCGCGGCGCCTTGTTGGCCTCCGGTGCGGCCCTGGTCGCGGTTCCGGTCGATGGCGAGGGGTTGAGTGTTGCGTCCGGCCGCCGCCGCGGTCCGGCGGCGCGTCTCGCCTGTGTGTCGCCCTCGCATCAATACCCGCTCGGCATCACCATGAGCCTGTCGCGCCGCCTCGAACTTCTGGAATGGGCCCGTACCGCCGACGCCTTCATCCTTGAGGACGACTACGATAGCGAATATCGCTATGCGGGTCGGCCGCTTTCGGCGCTGCAGGGTCTGGATGAGGACGGTCGGGTCATTTACGTGGGGTCGCTCAGCAAGGTGATGTTTCCCAGTCTTCGAATGGGATTCATGGTCGTGCCGCGCGATCTCATCGACGCCTTCCGCGCGGTGCGAATGCTGGTCGACACGCATCCGTCATCGGTGGCTCAGGCGGCGCTGGCGGATTTCATCGGCGAAGGCCATCTCGGGGCCCACATCCGCCGGATGCGGGCTCTCTATGCGGAACGGCAGGCGGTATTGGTGCAAGCGATCGATACGGCGCTTGCCGCTTGGCTCCGGGTGACGCCGGAAGACGCGGGCATGCATCTCCTCGCGGACCTGCCGGCCGAGGCGGACGATGTCGCACTATCCGCGCGGGCTCGCGCCGCCAGCATCGAAGTGCCGCCGCTTTCGGCCTATTATCAGGAGCCGTCTGAGCGCCGAGGGTTCCTTTTCGGCTATGCTGGCGTGGCGCCACGCGAAATCGAAACGGGCGTTCGGCAACTGGCCGCTGTCTTCGCCGATGCTTGAATTCGGCCGTCGCTTTCCGTAGAAGGTCTGAGGGACGCGGGTGTAGCTCAACGGTAGAGCAGAAGCTTCCCAAGCTTAAGACGGGGGTTCAACTCCCCTCACCCGCTCCAATGCCGCTTAAAGCTGTTTCGAGAGATGCGCCACGAGATCGAGCGCATCCTTACGTTCATCCATCGTCGGCGCGGCATTCCGCTCAAGGACGTCGGCGCAGTGGCCTTCGAGCCGTTGCGCGATGTCACCGACATCGTGATAGCCGAGCGTGCCCGCCGACCCGCCGAGCTTGTGGGCCAGCGCCAGCAACACGTCGAAGGCGCGAGCGACATCGTCATCTCCCGATCCGTCGCGGACCGGTACCGCCGCCGTTTCGATCTCTTCAATACGTTCGGCGAGTTTAGCGCCGAATGCTTGGCGGAGCGCATCCAATTGCGCTTGAACGGAATTGGCCGAATTAGGCATTCCGGGAATTCCAAATTTCCCTCACCTGATCGGACAAGGTCATCGGATCGAACGGTTTTGGAATGACACCGATCGCCCCCAGTTCGAGGTATTGTTCCACCTCGGCGTCCATGACCTTCGCGGTCATGAAGATCACCGGTTTCTCCTCGAAGCCCGATATCTGGCGGAGCGCGGTCAGCGTATCGGGCCCGTCGAGCCCCGGCATCATGACGTCCAGCAGCACGAGATCCGGTTGATAATCGGGCGCGCGCTTGAGGCCCTCCTGGCCGCTGCTACAAATTTCCGCCGTGAACCCGCCGACTGTCTCCAGCGCGATGCGCGCCACGGCCTGAATATCTGGCTCGTCCTCGACATACATGATCTTCGTCAGCTCATCCTCGGCCATCGGTCCCGCTCCTTATTTTCGCCCGTCAAACGCTGAACGATTCGCCGCAACCGCAGCGCCCTGTTTCGTTCGGATTGTTGAAAACGAAACCGGCTTGCAGCTTGTCTTCCTGGTAATCCATTTCCGAGCCGAGGATGAACATCGTCGCCATCGGATCGACATAGACCTTGATGCCGTGGCTCTCGACGACTTCCTCGAACGGCTTCTCGTCCTCGGCGTATTCGACGTAGTAGCTGTAACCCGAGCAGCCTTGGGTCTTCACGCCGACGCGGATCCCGGCGACCGGCTTTTGCGCCTGATCGATGATTGTCCTCGCGCGCGCCGCGGCGGCATCGGTCAGGGTCAGAATAGATGCGGCCATCTCTTTTTGTCTCCCGTTCCGTCGAACGATTAAAACATGCCGAGCGCCATTTTGGCATCCTCGGACATCATCGTCTGATCCCAAGGCGGGTCCCAGACGAGTTGCACTTCGATTTCTCCCGTTCCGTTCAGCCCGGCGATCGCATCGGCGGCCCATTGCGGCAATTCGCCGGCGACCGGACAAGCCGGTGCGGTCACCGTCATTTGCACGGAGACGTCGCCCCGATCCGAAACGGAGACATCATAGACTAGCCCGAGATCGTAAATGTTGACCGGGATTTCCGGATCGTGGACCGTGCGCAGCACCTCGATCACCGCCTCCAGGGAGGCGACGGCCGTCGTGCCCGGCTCAAGCGGCGCGCCGGCGTGGGCGGTGAATTCGAGCAGCTCGTCCGGTGTCGGCATATATCCGCCGTAGGGTGATTCGAATTGCATGTCCGTTTCCCTTCTCAGCGTTCCGTGCTGACTTCGGCCTCGCCCTTGAGGGCGGCCTCAAGCGTATGCCAGGCCAGGGTCGCGCATTTGACCCGAACCGGGAATTGCCTGACGCCCGAAAGCACCTGGAGCCTATCGATCTCGTCGTCGTCCTCGGCGGAATCGAGCTCTTCCTCACCAGTGCACATCGCATGGAATCGCTGGAACAGCGCCTTCGCCTCGGCCCGCGTCTTGCCCTTGACGATCTCGGTCATCATCGAGGCCGAGGCCACCGATATGGCGCAGCCATTTCCGAGAAAGGCAACGTCCCGCACGGTGTCGTCGTCATCGAGGTTGAGGTAGACCACCAACCGGTCGCCGCAGAGCGGGTTGTGTCCCATCGCCTCGCGGTTGGCGTCGTCGGGCCGGCGGAAGTTCCGCGGGGCCTTGCCGTGATCGAGGATCACTTCCTGATAGAGATCGCGCAGTTCGTCGAGCATTAGCCGAAGAGTTCCCTGACGGTTTCCAGTGCCTGGACCAGCGTGTCGGCTTCGGCGCGGGTGTTGTACATCCCAAAGGAGGCACGTGCCGTCGCCGGGGTGCCCATTCGGTCCATCAGCGGTTGCGCGCAATGATGGCCGGCGCGAATGCACACGCCGGCGCGGTCGATCACGGTGCTGATGTCGTGCGGATGCGCGCTCGCCATGGTGAAGGAGATTACGCTGGTCTTGTCGGGTGCGGTGCCGATGATCTTGAGGCCGTCGATCGAGGCCAGGCGCTGGGTCGCGTAGTTCAACAGATCGCGTTCGTGCTCGGCGATCGCCGGGAGACCTACCCCGCCGACATAATCCAAGGCGGCACCGAGACCGATCGCCTGGACGATCGGCGGCGTACCCGCTTCGAACTTGGCGGGTAGGGCGGCCCAGGTGCTCTTCTCGATGGTGACCGTGGCGATCATGTCGCCGCCGCCGAGGAAGGGCGGCATGGCGTCGAGGATCTCTTCCTTGCCGTAAAGCACGCCGATGCCGGACGGGCCGTAGATCTTGTGACCGGTGAAGACGTAGAAGTCGCAATCCAGGTCCTGGACGTCGACCGGCATGTGCATCACCGCCTGGCTGCCGTCGACCAGAAGTTTGGCACCCGCGTCATGGGCCAGCTTCGCTATCGCCTTGATCGGCACCACCGTGCCCATGACGTTGGAGACATGGGTGATCGCGATGAGCTTGGTCTTCGGCGTGATCAGCCGGGCCAGATCCTCGATCCGGAACTCGCCGTCATCGGTCACCGGGGCCGCTTTCAATACCAAATCGCGTTCGTCGCGGATCAGCTGCCAGGGGACGATGTTCGAATGGTGCTCCATCTCGGAGATGATGATTTCGTCGCCGGGCTGGAGGAACTTCCGCCCGTAACTGTAGGCGGCCAGGTTGATGGCTTCAGTGGCGTTCTTGGCGAAGACGATCTCGTGGCGATGTCGCGCATTGAGAAAGCGCTGCACGATATCGCGCGACCCCTCGTAGCGCGCGGTCGCGCGTTCGCTCAAGTAATAGGCGCCGCGATGGACGTTGGCGTATTCGCTTGTATAGACGTCCTGGAGGGTGTCCAGCACCTGGCGCGGTTTCTGTGCCGAGGCGCCGTTGTCGAGAAAGGCCAGCGGTTTGCCATGGACCTCGCGCGCCAGAATCGGAAAGTCGCCGCGAATTCGGTCGATGTCGTAGGTGGTTCCGCTGGTCAGGTTTTCGGCCGCATGGGTCATGCCGGTCCTTCCACTCGTCGTTTGGAGAGCCAATCCTCCAGCACCGCACCGAAGGCGCTTCGCAGGTCCTCGTCCGCGATTTCCTCGAGACCCTCGTTCAAGAAGGCCGCGACCAGAAGGTCGCGCGCCGTCGCCTCGTCGACGCCGCGCTGGCGCAGGTAGAAGAGCTGATCCCCGTCGATCTCGCCGGTGGTGGCGCCATGGCTGCATTTGACGTCGTCGGCGTAGATCTCGAGTTCGGGCTTGCTGTCGATCTCGGCGCCCGGCGACAGCAGAAGCGCCTTGTTGAGCTGGTGGCCGTCGGTCTTTTGCGCGTCTTTCCGGACCAGGATCTTGCCTTGGAAGACGCCTCGCGCCTGATCGTCGAGCGCTCCTTTGTAAACCTCGCGGGAGGTGCAGTTCGGGCGGGCGTGATCGATGAAGGTGGTGTTGTCGATATGCTGGCGTCCCCGTCCCGCATAGGCGCCGATCAGACGGCAATCGATCTCCGTGCCGAGCAGGGTCGCGTGAATCTCGTTCCGCGCCAGCCGGCCGCCGACCTGCAGCGTGAAATTCTCGTAAGCCGCGCCTTCGCCGATCCGGGCGATGGTGGCGGCGAGATGATAGGCCTCGGCCGAATCGTTCTGAAGTTTCGCGTGAACGAGCGCCGCACCCGCTCCGATCTCGATCGAGGTCGCGCCATTCGAGAGGTATCCGCCGGTCAGGCCGATATGGCTTTCGACGAGGGTCGCGCGCGCGCCTTCACCGAGACGGACCAGGGTGCGCGGATGAAAGGCCAGCGCCTCCGCGGGCGCCGCGCCCACGGAGACGATGTGGATCGGCGTTTCGATCTCCCGGCCGGAGGCGATGCGGACGCACAGCCCGTCATGGATCAGTGCCGTGTTGAGGGCGAGCATCGGCATGTCATCGAGCGACATGACGCCGAGATCCACCTCCAGGGCATCGGGGGCCCGGGCCAGCCCATCCGCCAGATCGGTGACCTCGACGCCGTCCGGCAAGTCGTCGAGATCCGAGAGATCGGAACGGAAGGCGCCGTTGACCAGAACCAGGCGGGGTGCGTCGATAGCGAGCGTTCCCGCCGTCGGCGGACCGTCGAGCGAGACTTGGTTCGCCAGCAGGGCCGGCGCGAATCCGCCGCGGCCGAGTCGGGTGAGGTTGGTGTATTTCCAGGCTTCGACCTTTGGTCCGGGGAGGCCGAGTTCCGAATAGCGGCGCAACCCGTCCCGGCGCAGGGCGTCGAGCCAGCCGGCACCGGCGCCCGCGAGGGCGGGAGCCACCTCGCCATATCGTTCGGCGAAGGGAAGAGGTCGGGCGGCGTCGTTCGGCATACTCGCGCGTCCTCAGGCCGCCGTCTCGAAGAACTGGCAGTAGCCTTCCTTCTCGAGGTCGAGCGCCAAATCCTTACCGCCCGACTTCGCGATCCGGCCTTCGAACAGGACATGGACCCGGTCCGGCACAATATGGTCGAGCAGGCGCTGATAATGGGTGATCAGCAGCATCCCGCGATCCGGCGACCGAAGCGCGTTGACCCCATCGGCGACAAGCCTGAGCGCATCGATGTCGAGGCCGGAATCGGTTTCGTCGAGCACCGCGAGGCGTGGTTCCAGAACCGCCATCTGCAGGATCTCGTTCCGCTTCTTCTCGCCGCCCGAAAAGCCCGCATTGACCGCGCGTTTCAGCATCTCGTCCGAAACGTTGAAGGCTTTCGCCTTGGCCCGGACGAACTTCACGAATTGCATGGCGTCGAGCTCGTCCTCGCCGCGATGCCGGCGGACGGCATTGAGGGCCGTCTTGAGGAAAGTCGTGCCGGGCACCCCGGGAATTTCGACCGGATACTGAAAGCCGAGAAAGACGCCCTCGCAAGCCCGATCCTCCGGCGACATGGCGAGCAAGTCCCGGCCGTCATAGAGTACCTCGCCCTCGGTGACCTCGTAGCCCTCGCGCCCCGCGAGGATATAGGAGAGCGTGCTCTTGCCGGAGCCGTTCGGACCCATGATGGCGTGCACTTCGCCGGTCGCCAATTCGAGGTCGATGCCCCGCAGGATGTCCTGGCCATCGACCGTCGCATGAAGGTTCTTGATTTCAAGCAATGCCATTATTTTTTTCCGTTCCCGTCTCGCCAGCCTAGCCGACGCTGCCTTCGAGGCTGATGCCGATGAGCTTTTGCGCTTCGACCGCGAATTCCATCGGCAGTTGCCGCATCACCTCGCGGCAGAAGCCGTTGACGATCAACGCGACCGCTTCCTCTTCGTCCATGCCCCGCTGCAGACAGTAGAAGAGCTGGTCCTCGCTGATCTTCGCGGTGGTGGCCTCGTGCTCGACCGTGGCCGAGGGGTTGCGCGATTCGATGTAGGGCACCGTATGGGCGCCGCATTCGTCGCCGATCAGCAGGCTGTCGCACAGGGTGTGGTTGCGCGCG
This sequence comes from uncultured Rhodospirillaceae bacterium, assembly GCA_964408805.1. GTDB lineage: Bacteria > Pseudomonadota > Alphaproteobacteria > UBA8366 > UBA8366 > CAYPAV01. The sequence goes on from CAYPAV010000020.1 coordinate 29,247, forward strand.
CCCGATGCGGTCGGCAGAACCTTGACGAGGCCGCGATAGGTTTGATCCGCGCGGCCCGCCGAGATGCCCTTCGAGACGATGGTCGAGCTGGTGTTGCGCCCGATATGGATCATCTTGGTGCCGGTGTCGGCCTGCTGGCGGTTGTTGGTGACCGCGACCGAGTAGAACTCGCCGACCGAGTTGTCGCCCTCAAGGAGGCAGCTCGGATATTTCCAGGTGATCGCGGAGCCGGTTTCGATCTGGGTCCAGGATATCTTGGCGTTTCGGCCCCGGCAGGCGCCGCGCTTGGTGACGAAATTGTAAATGCCGCCGACCCCGTTCTCGTCGCCCGGATACCAATTCTGGACCGTCGAATACTTGATCTCCGCATCGTCCAGCGCGATCAACTCGACGACCGCGGCATGGAGCTGGTTCTCGTCCCGCATCGGCGCGGTGCAGCCCTCGAGGTAGCTGACATAGGACCCCTCGTCGGCGATGATCAGGGTGCGCTCGAACTGGCCTGTGTTCTCCGCGTTGATACGGAAATAGGTTGAGAGCTCCATCGGGCAGCGTACACCCTTCGGGATATAGACGAAGGAGCCGTCGGTGAAGACCGCCGAATTGAGGCAGGCATGCCGGTTGTCGCCATAGGGCACGACGGAACCGAGATATTTTTGCACCAGCTCGGGATGTTCCTGCACCGCCTCCGAGAACGAACAGAAGAAGACGCCTTCCCTCTCAAGCCGCGCCTTGTAGGTAGTGGCGACGGAGACGCTGTCGAAGACCGCATCGACCGCGACGCCCGCGAGCCGTTCCTGTTCGGCCAGTGGTATGCCGAGTTTTTCGTATGTCTCCAGGAGCTTCGGGTCGACCTCGTCGAGCGATTGCGGTTTGTCCTCGTCGCTCTTTGGGGCCGCGTAGTAATAGGAATCCTGATAGTCGATCGGCGGATGCGACACCTTGGCCCATTCCGGCTCGGCCATGGTTTGCCAGTGCGCGAAGGCGCGAAGCCGCCAATCGAGCAGCCAGTCGGGCTCGTTCTTCTTGGCCGAGATGAACCGAATGATGTCCTCGTTCAGGCCCTTGGGCGCCGACTCCATCTCGATATCGGTGACGAAACCGTATTTGTAGGTTTCCGTCGCGGACTGGACCTGCTCGACGGTCTCGACATTGGCCGCCATGTCAGTCCACTCCCGCGCGATGCGCAACGGTGTCGCGTTCCACGGCGATGCGATCGATGAAATCGACCGGTGCCGCGAGTTCGGCGAGGCTCACTTCCTCCAGCGCGGTCCGAATCGCGCTGTTTATCTTGTCCCAGCCACCGCGTATGGGGCAGAGCGATTCGACACCGCAATCGCCGTCCGATCCGTCGACGCAGGCGGTCAGCGCCACCGGACCTTCCAGCGCCTCGATGATGTCGGCGGCGGTGATGTCTGCCATCGGGTGTGCTAGGGCATAGCCGCCATGGGACCCGCGCCGCGAGTCGACCAGCCCGGCCTTGCCGAGCAGCTTCAACAATTTGCTGACCGTTGGCGCGGGGATGCCGGTCGACTGCGCCAGCTCGGGTGCGGTCCGTATGACATCCAGGTTGCGGCCCATCTCCGCCATCACGACGATGCCGTAATCGGTCAATCGGCTCAGTCTAATCACCGGTTCGGCTCCAAATAGTCACGTAAAGTCAGTTCGATAATACAGGACAACATTGGTCCTCTATTAAAATGGACTGGATTGGTACGCTTTTCAAGAAGCCGGTACAAGTCTTTTTCAGGAAGACGGGGTGGCCGATCCGGTGGGGGCGATGCGCGGGCCCAGGAACGGACAGATTGCGATCACGGCGAAGGCGAGAAAGGCGACGATCGCGAGTGCTGTCGATACGCCCGCGGCGTCGCCGATGGCACCGAAGACGAGCGGGGTCACGGTGCCCGAACTCAGTCCCATGGTGTAGAAGAGACCGAAAGCGCGGGCTTGGCGATTCTCGTCGACGAATTCCGCCACGGTGCCGTAGAGCACCGAAGAGGTACCGTTGAGCGCGATGCCGATGAACGGCAGCAGTGCGAGCGACCACGAAAGCGGCAGAACGAGAAGGGCGAGGATGCCACACCCGGTGGCGGCCTCCGTGATCACGACTGTCCGAATAATGCCGATGCGTTCCGCCAGCAGGCCGCAAGCGAATTTTCCAACCGCGCCGCCGGTGAAGACGAGGGCGAGTGCGAAGCCGACGTTCTCGACCGCCGCCCCCTTCTCGATCAGCAGGAAGGGCAGAAACGGCAAGAAGGCGTAACGTGTGCCGGTGTCGAGAATGCTGGTCGCCGTGAGCAGCCAAAACCCACGCGGCTCGTGGATGCCCCAACCCTTCGTTCCATTTGCCGGCACGTCAGATCGGATTTCCGCCGGGGCAGCGGCGGCGCCGATGCGGGAAAGGAGCAGCCAGATCGCGATTCCGCCCACCATGGTGATGACGCCGTACAGCATCGAACTGGTTCGCCAGCCGATCACACCGGCGCCGAAGGCAATCGATGTCGGCACCATCATCTTCCCGAGGTCGCCGGTGAAGTTGTAAATCCCGAGCGCGGCCCGTCGGCCGCCCTCCCGATAGGCCCGGGCGACGATCGCGGAGGAGAGCGGATGTTGCACGCTGGCACCGATACCGGTGATGGCGAGTGCGCCGATGAGCCCGATGAAGCCGCCGGCCGTACCCGCCAGAAGATACCCGAGACCGCCAATGACGGTGCCCAACATGAGAACCCGCGCCGCGCCGATCCGCTCGGCGAGAAAGCCCGCGGGCAACTGGAATCCCGCCAGTGCCGCGCTCAACACCGTCTTCAGGAGACCGACCTGGGTCAGGTTGAGGCCGAAAGCCTCGGCCCAAAGCGGCAGCATGACGTAGACTCCGTCGGTCAGGCCGTCGTGCAGGAAATGCGCCGATCCGCAGAGGCTCAAGGTGCGGCGGCGCGTCCGACGGTCGGGGAATTTGTCGGCGGAGGCGGTTGTCATGGGGACCGTTAATAGAGTGCGCGGGCGGGCGGCTCAATTCGAATTCGATGCCGCGATCACGGCGCGCCCGCCCGTGGTCTCCTCGTCGAGCCATCGCCGAAAGGCGACGATCTTCGAACGCTCGGCCCAAATCTCGGGACAGACGAGGTAGTAGGCGCCGGGGATCGATTCCATGTGATCGAACGGCATGATCAAATTGCCGAGCGCCAGATCGTCGGCGATGAAGGGCCGCCCGGCAATCGCGATGCCGGCCCCCTGAATGGCGGCCTGGAGGGCGAAATGGGTGGCCTCGAAGGTCAGGCTCCGGGCCGGGTCCAGCTTCGGCAAACCGACACCCCGGAGCCAGGCGGGCCAATCGTCGGGCCGGGTGTCGGCGTAGAGGAGCGTGTGATGCCCAAGGTCCTCGGGCCGGGTCAGGGGCGGTCCGTCGGCGAGCAGTTTAGGGCTGCAGACGGGCACGATCTCGACGTCGAACAGGTGCTCGACATGGAGATCCGGCCAATCGCCGCCGCCCGAGCGGATCGCGACATCGAAGCCCTCACGCTCGAAGTTGACCGTCCGCAGCGTCGTCGAAATGCGAAGCTCGATCTCCGGATGGCGGCGCTGAAAGCGCGGCAGGCGGGCCATGAACCATCTGAGCGCGAAGGTCGACACCATGGAAACCGTGAGCGGCCCCGCATGGCGCTGGGTCTCGAGACCGGCGACGGCTGCGGCGATCCGTTCGAAACCGTCATGCAGCCCCGGCAGCAGGGCGGCGCCCGCCTCGGTGATCGCCAGGCGGCGGCGCTCGCGGCGGAACAAGGGAATGCCGAGATCGGTTTCAAGATTGCGGATCTGATGGCTCACCGCCGAGGGCGACACGTTGAGCTCTTCGGCGGCGCGGGTGACGCTTTCCGTCCGGGCCACCGCCTCGAAGGCGCGAAGGGCGATCAGGCTTGGCAAGCGGCTCATGAAATCTGAATCATATTCAATTAAATCTTCGATGAACTCTCATAAATACTGATTTAAAGAAAACATATAGATGAATAAAATTCAATATTGGTTGAAATCTTATCGGTTGTTCCGGTGTGTCTTCCCCGGTATCCAGCGGGGCTAGGAGGTGCCGGATGCTATTGGAAAATCTGACTCTGATGAGCCGCTACAACCAATGGGCCAACGCGAGGCTCTATGATTGCTGCGGCGCGCTGCCGCCGGCGGTCTATCAAGAAACCCGGCCGGCGTTCTTTCGCTCCATACATCGGACCTTGAACCATATCCTTCTGGGGGACCGTATCTGGCTCTCGCGGACCAGGGGTACGACGCCGGTGACCGATCCGCTGGATACGGAACTCTATGGCGATTTCGAATCGCTGCGGGCCGCCCGCGCGGCGGAGGACCAGGGTATCCTCGACTACGTCGCCGGGCTCGCCGAGGCCGACCTTCCGGCCGACGTTCATTACGCCAACACAAGGGGCGATCCCTTCGCGACGCCGCTCGGCGTCATCCTGCAGCACTTCTTCAATCATCAGACCCATCATCGCGGCCAGGTCCACGATATGCTGACCCAAACCGAAATCGACCCGCCGGTTCTGGACTTGATATATTTCGTACGCGATTGATCGATCCCGGCGGGATCGCCGACACGAATTGGATTTCAAAATGCAAGGGGGAGAAACATGGGAAAGCGTATAGATGTCGAAGCCGTCCCGCCGGTCGTCGGGACGACATATCCGACGCCGTTCGACCAACCCGTTCGATCTCGCGAGAAACGGAAACTCGGCGATGTCGCGGGGCTGACGCAGTACGGCGTCAACCTGTTGCGCCTGCCGCCCGGCGCCTGGTCGAGCCAACGGCACTGGCACAGCCATGCGGACGAGTTCATATACGTGATCGCCGGCGAGGTCGTGCTTCTGAGCGATGACGGGGAGGAAGTCTTGAAGGCAGGCGATGCCGCGGGCTTCAAGGCCGGCGACGACAACGGTCATTGTTTGCAGAATCATTCCAACGGCGAATACCTGATCCTCGAAATCGGTTCCCGGTTCGAGGAAGACGCCGGCCATTATCCGGATGTCGATATGGTCGCCCCCGCCGGCGGGAAGCCGGCGATTTATACCCATAAGGACGGCACGCCCTATACCGATATCAAACGGCGCGGTCCGGAGTCCGACTGAACCGGATCCGAATCACGGCGTGTTCGCCGTTTTCCGCTTGCCTCTGGCCCTATTGGTCGTCCTATTGGGCGGGGGCGGCGCCGCGCCGTCCCGCCGTTGGCGCGGGGGATCTTCGAGATGCTGTCGATACGCGATCTTCGACGCGATGGCCTGGGTCCGGTCGATCTCGAACTCGCGGCCGGTGAATGCGTCGTCGTGAGTGGTCCGTCGGGGGCCGGAAAATCGCTTTTTCTGAGGGCCGTTGCGGATCTCGATCCGAATGAGGGCGAGGTCGTCCTCGACGGCGCCGCGCGAGACGCCGTGCCGGGTCCGAATTGGCGCGGCCGTGTCACCTATGTCGCCGCCGAGCCCGCTTGGTGGGCCGACGCAGTCGCGGCGCATTTCACCGATCTTGCGGCCGCGCGCCCGCTGGTCGAGACACTTGGTTTTCCTGCCGGGGTATTCGAGTGGCCGGTCGCCCGGCTCTCGACCGGGGAGCGTCAACGCCTCGGTCTCGCCCGCGCCCTCACCATCGATCCCAAGGTTTTGCTGCTGGATGAACCGACCTCGGGTCTCGACGACGCGGCCCGCGAAAACGTCGAGCGGCTGCTCCAACAGCGCTTGACGGCCGGGTCCGCCCTGCTGCTCGCGACCCATGACGCCGATCAGGCCCGCCGCTTCGCAAGGCGAGCCCTTCACTTCGAAGGCGGTCGCTGCCGGGAAACTCCGACGTGAGCCCGCTCATCGTCCTCGACGTCGCCGATCTGGCGATCGCGGCGGCCCTTCTGCTGATCAATGGGGGGCTCTCGCTCTGGCTGCAGCTTCGCCTCGAGGTCCGTTTCCTGGTCGCGGCCCTTCGCATGGTGGCGCAGCTTTTGCTGATCGGGCTGGTGCTGAAATGGCTGTTCGTTGCCGCCTCGCCCGTTTGGACCGGGTTGGCCGCGCTGGCGATGATAATATTCGCGGGGCGCGAGGCGCTGGCCCGGCAGGATCGCCGGTTCGCCGGGTGGTGGGGATACGGGCTCGGCACGACGGCGATGCTGATGGCCTCGATGCTGGTAACCGTCTTCGCCTTGACGACCCAGCTCCGGCCCGACCCCTGGTTCGATCCGCGCTATGCCATTCCGCTTTTGGGCATGGTTCTCGGCAATACCATGACCGGCGTCAGCCTCGGGCTGCATGCGCTCTCGACGGGGGCGTGGCGCGATCGCACCGCGATCGAGGCGCGGCTGGCGCTGGGATCCACGCGCTGGGAAGCGATGCGCGGCGTCGCCCGGAGTGCCATGACCACGGCGTTGATGCCGGTCATCAATTCGATGGCGGCGTCGGGTCTGGTCTACCTGCCGGGCATGATGACCGGTCAGATCCTCTCCGGCGTGGCGCCGATGGAGGCGGTCAAATACCAGATCCTGGTGATGTTCCTGATCGCCGGCGGGACCGGCATGGGCTCCGTCGTCGCGGTGATGGGCGGGGTCCTGCGCCCGACGGATCAGCGGCACCGCCTGCGGCTCGAACGACTCGACGCGCTTCGGGCCTGACGGCGAAACTCAATTCCACCGCATCAGCTGGCGATGGGGCAGGGGATCGAAGTCCTTCAGGTTTCGCGACGGTTTGCCGAAAAGAAATCCCTGCACGTAATCGACGCCGCAATCGCGGACGAAGGACAGGCATTCCGGGCTGTCGACCATCTCGGCCACGGTCTCGACATCGAGCCGGCGGCAGAGTTCGGTCAGGGCCGAGAGGAAAGCCTGGCCCTTGGGGCTCTTCCGCGCATTCTGCACGGCGCTGCCGTCCAGCTTGACGACATCAACCTCGAGCGAGGCGAGATACTGAAAACTCGCCGATCCGGCACCGAAATCATCGAGGCAGACCTCATGGCCGCGATCGCGCAGCCCCTGGATAAAGGCGTTCGCATGGTCGAGGTCGGACATACGGGCCGATTCGGTGGTCTCGAACAACAGCTTCCCCTTGGCCCACTCGTTCTCGCCCAGCAACCGATGGAGAGAATCGACATAATAGTCGTTGTCGATCGAGTTGCCGGAGACGTTGACCGCGACATGGTAGGCGTCGCTGTTCCGCGGCTGCCGCGACAGCCAGTCGACGACTTTTCGCACCATCGCGATGTCGAACTCGAATATTAGGTCCGATTCTTCGGCGAAGGTAATCTCACGGAAGGGCGAGGCTTCCGCATCGCCGAACCGAGCGAGCGCTTCGTAATGATGAATGTTTCCCGTGCCGATATTGATGATCGGGTGGAACACGAGCTGGAAGGCGCCGGCGGCGACGATGTTCTTGAAGTTCTGCACCCGGGCGACGCCTTCCTTCGCGAGGTTGGCGAAATTGCGCGACAGGTTGCGGATGCTCAAGCCCCGGCCCGAGGCCTCGCGGAATTGGTTCAAGGTGTAGATCAGCCCCTTGGCCATGTCTTCGTCGCTGATCTCCGCGTCACCGGCATCGACCGTTGCGGCCTCGACGTCGAGACCGGTACCTTCCGGATCAACCGATGCGCTGAACTCGGCGATTTCACGCGAGAGCGAGTCGATATCGACGCCCGCATCGTGCAGCAGGCCGAACCCCGTCTCGCCGACCCTGGTCGCCGTATCGCCGTCGGCGGAGCGCACCTTCAAGATGGCACCGATGGTCGACAAAAGCGGATCTTGCTCGTCCGCCGGAAGACGGTCCCGCAGCGTATCCAGTTCCGGCATTGACATGACCGTCATTCGAATATCGGTTCCGGCCGCCCGCATCGACGACAGCTTTTGCTCGGCGAGCTTTTCGAATGATGCTGTGTCGTAAAGGCCGCTTACCGGGTCCCGGGCGACGCCATGGGCGCGATCGGATTCACTCTCGGTCGGACGTAGACGAAACCCAACCGAGAAATGACCGGCCCGCTCGTCGAGACAATGCGCCGCGACGGCCATGGGGGCGGTGACGCCTTCGGCACCTTGAAGGCGGATGCCATGACCCTCGCCGCGGCCGTGGTCCCGGGCCGTGATCAGAACCTGTCGCGCGCGGGCCATGTCGCTCGGCGCCAGGAGAACGTCGACGGAAGCCCCCATGAGATCATCGGCCGCCCGCCCAAGGAGCGGCGAGAGCGCGCCCGATGCGAAAACGATGTTCATGTCGGGATCGAGTTCGATCAGAACATCTGCCCAGCAATAGGCGAAGGCGACATAGCGATCGCGGTCGCGGTGCAGGTTTTCGGTGTCGGAAGCGGGCAAGGCCTCAATCCCTTCGTCATTATTTCTTGCCGCCCGTCGATCCCAATTTGGGACCCTATCCACTAGGGCGCGCCGACGAGTTGGTCAAGCGGCACGCGGGCGCACGGTCCGCCCGTCGGGATGGCAGTTTTGTCTCGATTGGAATATTATGGATCATCATGTCGTTGGATGGCCAAAAGCCGAAAACTCATACCTCCGAAGTCGCGCATCTGGAGGATCTACCGCAGATCGTGGTCGCCCATCGCCGCGATTTGGCATCGGGCGAGATTATCCTGCCGCACAGCCATCGTAAGGCGCAACTCGTTCATGCCAGCCAGGGAGTGATGACGGTGACCACCGAGGACGGTGCCTATGTGGTGCCGCCCGAAAGGGCGCTTTGGGTACCGGCCGGGGTCGAGCACCGCATCGACGCCCGGGGGGCGGTCGCGATGCGGACCCTTTATATCGACGCTTCCGCCCTCACCGGCCTGCCCGAACGGGTCTGTGTTCTGCAGGTCGCCGGGCTGCTTCGGGAATTGATCATGACCGCGATGGAGATGCCGCAGGTCTTTTCGTCGGATGGACCGGAAAACCGGCTGATGCGGGTTATTCTCGACCAGCTGAGGATGCAGCCGCTGGCGCCACTGGCCTTGCCGATGCCTCGGGATCGCCGGTTGCGGAAAGTGACGGGGAGCCTGTTGCGCGACCCCGCGGACCCGCGAGGGCTCGATGCCTGGGCGCGCATGGCGGGGGCGAGTGGACGCACGCTGGCGCGGCTGTTTCGTGCCGAAACGGGCATGAATTTCACGACATGGCGGCAGCAATTGCGGCTCCTGCGCGGTCTCGAGCGCCTCGCCGCCGGCGACGCGGTGACCACCGTAGCGATCGATATGGGCTATGATAGCCCGAGCGCCTTTATCGCGATGTTCCGGCGCGCGCTCGGCGTCTCGCCGACCCGTTATTTCGGTCCGCCTTCGTCGTGAGAATTGTGCTGGCCCGGTAAACGAAAATGCCACCTCTACAAACCGGTCTTCGCCGTATATGGTCTTGGCCGATTCTCGATCCGCGATCACCGACCCGGACCCGAAGACGATCTTTCGATGCGAGTTCTCAGACATTACGCCAAGGTGCCGCCCGACCTGAAGGGCGGTGTCGTCGTGATTGGAAATTTCGACGGCGTCCATCGCGGTCATCAGGCCGTGGTCGGGCGCGGTGCCGATCTTGCGGGCGCGGCTGAGCTGCCCTTGATCTCGGTGACTTTCGAACCGCATCCCCACCGCTTCTTTCAGCCCGAAATCCCGCCGTTCCGCCTGACGCCCTTCCGGGTCAAGGTGCATCAAATCGCCGCTCTTGGCGTCGATGCGCTGTTGGTGCTGCGCTTCGATGCCGCGTTTGCCAAAATGACGGCGGATGAGTTTATCGCCGAGGTCTTGGTCGACGGCCTCGAGGCGCGTCATGTCGTGGTCGGTTACGATTTCACCTTCGGTCGGGGCCGGGAGGGCGATACCGAGTTCTTGAGCGACCGCGCGGCGGCATCCGGCTTCGACTTCACCTCGGTCGATCCAGTCGCGTCCGCCGACGACATGGTCTATTCCTCGACGGCGATCCGTGAACATCTCGTCGCCGGCAAGCCGGGGCACGCGGCGGCCTTGCTCGGCCGGCCCTATGAGATCGAGGGGCGGGTCGTGCACGGCGAACATCTCGGCCGCGAGATCGGCTTTCCGACCGCCAACATCGAGCTTCACGATTATCTGCATCCGGCTTTTGGAATCTATGCGGTGCGGGTTGCGGTGGAGAATGGGCCGGACGTGACCTGGCGCGATGGGGTCGCCAATTTCGGCACCCGCCCGACGGTCGGCGGCACCAAGCCGCTGCTCGAACCCTATATCTTCGACTTTGACGGCGATCTCTACGGCCGTCGCATACGGGTTGCCCTGATCGAGTATATCCGACCCGAGATCCGCTTCGATTCGATTGACGAAATGACGGTCCGAATCGAGGAAGATTGCGCCGTCGCCCGGCGAATATTGCAAACCAGCGCGGCGGGCGCCGCTTGATCTCCGATTACTTGGGCGGTAAGTGTCCGCATCTTGCAATGGAACCGGTGCCATGAGCGTCGACTATAAAAACACGGTTTGCCTGCCGCGGACCGATTTCCCGATGAAAGCTGGACTGCCGAAGCGCGAGCCCGAACTGCTGGCGCGCTGGGCGGAAATGGATCTCTGGGGGCGGCTGCGTGCACAGTCGGCCGGCCGCGAGAAGTTCCTTCTGCATGACGGTCCGCCCTATGCGAACGGGCATCTTCATATCGGCCATGCCCTCAACAAGATCCTGAAGGACGTGATCAACCGCTCGCAGCAGATGATGGGCAAGGACGCCAACTACGTGCCCGGCTGGGATTGCCACGGTCTGCCGATCGAATGGAAGATCGAGGAGCAATATCGCGCCGAGGGCAAGGACAAGGACGAGGTGCCGGTCGTCGAGTTCCGCCGCGAATGCCGCGAGTTCGCCGATCATTGGATCGATATTCAGCGCGACGAGTTCAAGCGCCTCGGTGTGATCGGCGATTGGGACAATCCCTACACCACGATGGCCTACGAGGCGGAAGCCCGGATCGTGGCCGAAATCGGCAAGTTCTTGATGAACGGCGGATTGTTTCGAGGCGACAAACCGGTGCTCTGGTCGGTGGTCGAGAAGACCGCGCTGGCGGAGGCCGAGGTCGAATATCTGGAGCATAAATCGACCACGCTTCACGTCCGCTTTCCGGTCGAAAAACCCGGCAGCCCTGCCCTCGACGGGGCGTCGGTCGTCATCTGGACGACGACGCCGTGGACCATTCCCGGCAGCCGCGCCATCGCCTTCAGTCCGGAGGACGATTACGGCATATACGAAGTCTCGGCGATCGAGGAAGGCAGTACGGCCTTGGTCGGCGAAAGACTGGTTTTCGCCGATGAGCTCCTGGAGCAGGTCAAATCGGCCGGACGTATCGAAACGTGCCGCCGGCTCGGCGCCGCCGAGGGTCTCGGGAACACGATCTGTGCCCATCCGCTTCGCGGCCAGGGCTACGATTTCGAGGTGCCCGTGATGACGGCCGATTTCGTCACCATGGATCAGGGCACCGGGCTGGTTCACATCGGCCCCGGCCACGGCACCGACGATTTCAACTTCGCCGTTGCCAACGGAATCGAAATCCCGCATACGGTCGGTGAGGAAGGGGCGTTTTACGATCATGTGCCGCTTTTCGCCGGCAGGGTGATCTATGACGAGGACGGCAAGACGGGCGACGCCAACGGTGCGGTCATCCGCGAGCTGGTGGCGGTGGGCGCGCTGCTCGGGAAGGCCAATCTCCGTCACGAATATCCCCATTCCTGGCGTTCGAAGGCACCGCTGATCTTCCGTAACACCTCGCAATGGTTCATCTCGATGGAGACGAACGATCTCCGCCGGGTGGCGTTGGAGGCGATCGACGCCACCGATTTCTATCCTCCGCAGGGACGTGCCCGGCTTTATTCCATGATCGAGAGCCGGCCCGACTGGTGTGTCTCGCGCCAGCGCGCCTGGGGGGTGCCGATTACCGTCTTCGTCGACAAGGAGACGGGCGAGCCGCTCCGCGACCAGACGGTCGTCGACCGGGTCGTCGAAGCGTTTCGCGAGGAGGGGGCGGATGCCTGGTTCGAGAGCCCGCCCGAACGGTTCCTCGGCAACGCCTATGATCCGGACGATTACGAACAGGTTCGCGACGTCGTCGACGTCTGGTTCGATTCGGGCTCGACCCATACCTTCGTGCTGGAGGATCGGGCCGATCAGGAATGGCCGGCCTCGCTCTATCTCGAAGGATCGGATCAGCACCGGGGCTGGTTCCATTCGTCACTGCTGGAGGCCTGCGGGACTAGGGGCCGGGCGCCTTATGAGGGCGTGCTGACCCATGGCTTTGTTCTTGCCGAGGACGGCCGCAAGATGTCGAAGTCGCTCGGCAACATCGTCGCACCCGAGGAAGTGATCAAACAAAGCGGCGCCGAGATCCTTCGCCTGTGGGTGGTCGCATCCGACTATTCGATCGACCTCAATATCGGACCGACGATCCTGAAGCATCAATCCGACAGCTACCGGCGCCTCCGCAACACGCTCCGCTTCCTGCTCGGTAATTTGAAGGATTTCGATCCCGCGAACCGGGTTTCGCCCGCGGATATGCCGGAACTCGAGCGCTGGGTGCTACATCGCCTTTCGGCGCTCGACGACCATGTGCGCCGGTGCTGCGACCGGTTTGATTTTCACGGTCTTTTCCGCGAGCTCTACAATTTCTGCACGGTCGAGCTGTCGGCCTTCTATTTCGACATCCGCAAGGACTGTCTGTACTGCGATCCGGTCGAGTCGCCGACCCGGCGGGCGACGCTCACGGTGCTCGATCTGCTGTTCGACAGCCTGACCGCCTGGTTGGCGCCGATCCTCTGCTTCACGGCCGAGGAGGCTTGGCTGCAGCGCCATCCGGGGGCGGAGGAAAGTGTCCACCTCAGGACCTTTCCGGAAATCCCGGCGGAATGGCGGGACGCGGCGCTGGCCGAGAAATGGCAGCGGATTCGCCAGGTGCGCCGGGTCGTTCTGGGCGCGCTCGAGATCGAACGGGGCGAGAAACGCATTGGCTCCAGCCTGCAGGCCGCCCCCAGGGTCTTCGTCACATCCGCCCATCTGGAGGCCTTGGACGGGCTCGATCTGGCGGAGATCGCCATCACGTCGGGTGTTGACCTGGTCGAGGGGCCACCGCCCGCGGAAGCGTTCCGGATCGAGGATGTCGAGGGCGTCGGCGTCGTCCCCGAACTGGCCGAGGGCGAGAAATGCGAGCGCTGCTGGAAGGTCCTGACCGAGGTCGGCGACCATTCCGACATGCCCGGCGTCTGCGGCCGCTGTGCCGAGGCCGTACGTGTCTTCCAGGAGGCGGCCGAATAAGGTCATGCTTCGCCTCGGCCTCCTCGCGGCGACGCTGGTCGCGATCTCCGATCAAATCTCGAAATGGGCCATTCGCGATCTGGTCATGGATCCGCCGCGCATCATTCCCCTGACCGGCTTCTTCAACATCGTCGAGGTTTGGAACCGAGGCATCAGTTTCGGCCTCTTCGGCAGCGATTCGTCCTGGGGGCCGATCCTTCTCTCGGTGCTGGCGCTGGGCATTTGCGGGGTGCTGATCGTTTGGCTGCGGCGGGCCGAGACCCGTCTTCTCGCGGTGGCGATCGGTCTGGTGGTCGGTGGCGCAATCGGCAATGTGATCGATCGTGCGCTCTGGCGGGCGGTATACGATTTCCTCGATTTCCACATGGCGGGCTATCACTGGCCGGCCTTCAATGTCGCCGATTCGGCGATCACGATCGGGGTCGGTCTGATCCTCGTCGAGGGGTTCATTGCGAAGCCACGGGCGCCGGAGTAGAATACCCGATCGACGACCGAAGGGACGGCAAGTGATTCCTCGTGGCACAATTATCGCGTTTGCATTCGCGGCTCTTGCGGTCGGGGCTTGCGATACGTTCAGCAAACAAAGTGGGCCGGACGAGTTCGCGGTCGTGACCAGAGCGCCTCTTTCGATGCCGCCGGATTTCGGTCTGCGACCGCCGCGCCGGGGCGCCCATCGGCCGAACGAGATTTCGCCCCGCGAGGAAGCGCGAGATAAGCTTCATTCGAATTTGGGCGGTGGCGATCTGTTGCGTCTGAAACGCAGCGGCAAACGTACGGCGGACCGCAAGAGCGGTCTCACCAAAGGCGAGACGGCGCTTCTCGGGCGTGCCAACGCGAAAGACGTCGATCCCAGTATCCGTCATCTCGTCGAGCGCGAGAGCGGACGCGTGAAGGAGGATAAATCCCTGGTCGACACGCTTGTTTTCTGGCGTGACAGTTCGAAATCGGGGATAAAGACGACCGTCGTCAATCCCGCCGCCGAAGCGAAACGATTGCGCGACAATGCGGCGCTCGGGAAACCGCCGACGGCCGGCAGGACGCCGATTTCGGTGCAAAAATAACTTGCACGCGGCGTTGTGATTCGCCGCGCGTTACCCCACATGCTAAACGCTCTAGGGCCCGGGTGCGGCTCTAAATCTTTGCGAAGGGATTGGCGATGATGCGTTTCGGTGTGGTTCTAGGATTATTGCTGACGGTCTCCGTTGCCCTTGGCGCCGCCCGGCCCGCCGCTGGCGGGATCTTCAATCCGGAGAGCTTCACCCTCGCGAACGGCTTGCAGGTGGTGGTGATTTCCAACCGCCGTGTGCCCGTCGTCAACATGATCGTCTGGTACAGGGTCGGCGCGATGGACGAGCCGCCGGGCAAGTCCGGGCTCGCCCATTTCTTCGAGCATCTGATGTTCAAGGGCACGAAGACCCTGGCGCCGGGCGAGTTCTCGCAGATCGTCGCCCGCAACGGCGGACGCGACAACGCCTTCACCGGGCAGGATTACACGGGCTATGTCGAGTCCGTGGCGGTTGATCGGCTCGACCTTCTGCTCCGCCTCGAGGCCGACCGGATGACCGGCCTTCGGCTCACCAAGGAAGACATCGAACCCGAACGGAAGGTCGTCCTGGAGGAGCGCCTCAGCCGGATCGAGAACAATCCCCGCGCGCAATTGTCGGAACAGGCGGCGGGGGCGCTCTATGCCAATCATCCCTATCGTATCCCGATTATCGGTTGGGCGCACGAGATCGAGCGGCTGAGCCAAACCGATCTGATGAATTTCTATCGTGCCTGGTACGCGCCCAACAATGCCATCATCGTGATATCGGGCGACATCACGGCGGCAGAGGTGAAGCCCATGGTGATGCGGCATTTCGCGGCGCTTCCCCGGCGGGAACTGCCCGCCCGGCCGAATTGGCGGGAACCGCCTCGAAGTGCCGACAGGGTGATCACGCTGGCCCATCCCAGGGTGCGCCAACCCTCCTGGTCGCGCCGATTTCTGGCGCCGAGCTATCTCCACGGCCGGACGGTCGACACCTATCCCCTGGAAGTGTTGAGCGAGATTTTGAGCGGCGGCACGACGAGCCGGATATATCGTGCCCTGGTCGTCGAGCAGGGTGTCGCGGCGAGCGCCGGGGCCTGGTATTCGCCGGATGCACGGGGTCCCGGGGTCTTCGGCTTCTATGGTACGCCGCGCCCGGGGCGGACGATTGCCGAGGTTGCCGCCGCGATCGAAAGGGAGATCGCCCGCGTCCTCGATGAGGGGGTGAACGAGGAAGAGGTTCGCCGCGCCATCGAGCGGCTGCAGGCGGAAGCGGTTTATGCGCGTGATTCGCTGAGTGCGCCGGCGCGGATTTTGGGCGAGGCGCTGGTCCGCGGCCTCACCATCGACGACGTCGAATCCTGGCCGGCGCGGATCGGCGAGGTGACCCGCCAATCGGTCAACGCCGCAGCCAAGCGGGTGCTGGGCGCCAAGGGCACGGTGACAACGATCCTGAAGCGATTGAAAAGGGGGAAGGCGGGATGACCGGCCGTCCATTCAGATTGGCGGGTCGATTCGCAGCGGTGCTGGGCCTTGTTTTTTTCGCCGCCTCCGCGGGCGCGGTCGAGGTCAAGCGTGTCGTCAGCCCCGGCGGCGTGGAGGCTTGGCTCGTACATGATGCCTCGGTGCCGGTCACGGCGATCGAGTTTTCATTTCGCGGCGGGCGCGCGCACGACCCGAAGGCGAAGGCCGGTCTCGCGAATTTGGTCTCGGGGCTTCTCGACGAAGGGGCTGGGGCACTCGATAGCCAGGCGTTTCAATCGAGGCTTCAGGATCTGTCGATCCGGATGAATTTCGCCGCCGGACGGGATACCTTCCGGGGCAGTCTCAAGACCTTGAACCGGCATCGGGCGGAGGCCGTCCGTCTTCTGCGCATGGCGCTGACGGCGCCAAGATTCGACGCCGAGCCGGTGGAGCGAATTCGGGCACAGATCATGGTCTCCCTGAAGCGCCGGTCAATGGATCCCAACTACGTGGCGGGCCGTGTCTGGGGGCGGGCGGTCTATGGCGACCATCCCTATGGTCAGCCATCCGAGGGGACGCTTGAGACCATAAATAAAATCGAGACGGCGGATCTGCGGGCCTTCGTAAAGAATCAATTCGCCCGCAATCTTCTGATCGTCGGGGTTACCGGCGACATCACGGCGGCGGAACTCGCACCGCTCCTGGACGAGGTTTTCGGCGGACTACCCGAGCGGGCCGAACCGGCGACGCTTCCCGCGGCGAAGCTCAACCTCTCGGGCGAGACCTATGTCGTCGAGATGAATGTGCCGCAGAGCGCCATTCTTTTCGGTCAGCCAGGATTGGCCCGAAGCGATCCCGATTGGTACACCGCTTTGGTGGCGAATTATATCCTCGGCGGCGGCGGCTTCGCCTCGCGGCTCTATCGCGAGGTCCGGGAGAAGCGAGGGCTTGTCTATTCGATCGGCAGCTATCTTCATCCAATGCGCCTGGCCGCCTTGATCGCGGGATCGGCCGGTACCAAGAACGCAAGTGCCGCCGAGTCGCTAAAAATCATTCGACGCGAGTGGGGACGCCTTCGCGACGGCGGGGTAACGGTGCGCGAACTCGCCGATGCGAAAACCTATCTGACGGGCTCGTTTCCGCTCCGGTTGAGCTCGACCGATCGGATCGCGCGGATGCTGGTCTCGCTGCAATATCATGAGCTCGGTATCGACTATCTGAAGAAACGTTCGAGTTATATCAACGCCGTGACAGGCGACGACGTGGCGCGTGTTGCCCGGCGCTTGCTCGATCCGAAATCCCTGACCTTTGTTCTCGTCGGTAAGCCGGTGGGCGTAAAGGCGACGGCGCCCGTGCCGGAAATTTAAGGCTCTCCCACAACCGGTTGCGTGGTATTGGCGCGTGAGCCACAATCGCTAGCGTTCGCTCATGCCTTATCGACAGATCATTCACGCCTGTTTCGCCGATGCCATCGGCGATGGCGGCGTCTCGAAAACCGAATTCGAGGGCGTCAGGTCGGCGGCCCGGAGTGCGGTCGAGCGGCTTGTCGCCGATTGCCGGGCAGAGGCCTTGCCGATCCTGGGCTTGCCCGACAGGCGCGAAGATCTTGCGGCATTGGTTCCCATCGCCGACAGGTTTCGATTATTTTCCGACGTCTTGATTCTCGGCACCGGCGGCTCCAGCCTCGGTGCCCGCACGCTGGCGGCGCTTGGCGATGGTGCGGGCCCGGCACTTCACTTTCTGGAGAATGTCGACCCCGGACCGATCGAGGTCACGCTCGCGCGTCTCGACCCAAAGACGACCGGTTTGCTTGCGATCTCGAAATCGGGCGGCACGTTGGAGACGCTGGCCCAAACCTTGGCGGTGCTGGAATGGTTACTGGCCGCGGGGGCGTCGCCCGGCGAGCGGGGTGTTGCGATCACCGAGCCCGCCGATAATCCGCTGCGCCGGCTGGCTGCCCGGCACGGAATTCCGGTGCTCGACCATGACCCGGATATCGCCGGCCGGTTTTCCGTCCTCTCGCCGGTCGGCATGCTGCCGGCGATGATCGCCGGTTTGGACGCGGCCGCGGCACGCGAGGGCGCCGCCGAGGTTTTAAGAGCAACGCGGTCGGCGGGTCTCAAGGCGCCCGCCGTCGAGGGTGCCGCCCTCTCGGTCGCGCTGGCTCGGCATCGCGGCGTCTCCGTGACCGTCATGATGCCGTATATCGAGCGGCTCGGTGTCTTCGCCGCCTGGTACCGGCAGCTCTGGGCTGAAAGCCTCGGCAAGAGCGGGCAAGGGACGACGCCGGTTCAGGCGATCGGGACGGTTGACCAGCACAGCCAGTTGCAGCTCTACCTCGACGGTCCCGCCGACAAGCTGATCACGGTCGTGACCTGTCCGGCCGCAGGGCAGGGGCCGATCCTCGATGCCGCCCTCGCCGACGATCCGGAACTGGCTTATCTTGGCGGTCATGCGATGGGGGATCTCCTGGATGCGTCCGCGAGTGCGACGATCGAGACCTTGGCGCGGCGCGGCCGGCCGGTGCGGGAAATTCGCCTCGAAGCGCTGGACATGCGTCGGTTGGGGGCATTGTTGATGCATTTCATGCTGGAGACGGTGGTAGCCGCGCACCTTCTCGACGTCGATCCGTTCGATCAGCCGGCGGTGGATGAAGGCAAAATCCTGGCCCGCGCCCGGTTAGCGGCGGCGGCAGAGACTCCGCCATGACGATCCGTCGGCTCCCGGAAACCCTGGTCAACCGGATCGCCGCCGGCGAGGTAATCGAGCGCCCGGCCTCGGCCGTGAAGGAGTTGGTCGAGAACGCTCTCGACGCGGGCGCCGGCCGGATCGAGGTCACCATCCAGGATGGCGGCAAATCCCTGATCGCCGTCGTCGATGAAGGCCGCGGCATGACGCCGGACGAGCTCCGACTCGCGGTCGAGCGTCACGCGACCTCGAAACTTCCCGACGACGATCTCGATCACATCCGAACCCTCGGCTTTCGGGGCGAGGCGCTGCCGTCGATCGGCGCCGTCGGCCGTTTGGCGATTACCAGCCGGCCCGCGGCCGCCGATAGTGCTTGGCGATTGACCGTGGAAGGGGGTGCGGTCGGCGAGCCGGTCCCCGTTGCCCATCCGCCGGGGACCCGGGTCGAGCTTCGCGATCTTTTTTATGCGACACCGGCGCGGCTCAAATTCCTGCGGACGGACCGGACAGAATCGGCGCAGATCCTTGATGCGGTCTCCCGCCTCGCCATGGCGCGACCCGATGTTGCCTTCTCGCTCGTCGACGGGGCGCGGACCCGCCTTCAGCTGGAAGCCGCGCAGGGCGACCTGCTCGATGCCCGGCTCCGGCGGCTCGGCGGCGTCATGGGGAAGGAGTTCGCCGCAAATGCGCTGGCGATCGATGCCGAGCGCGAGGGACTCCGTCTTACGGGATATGCCGGCCTGCCGACGCTCAACCGCGGCAATGCGCAGATGCAATACCTCTTCGTCAATAACCGGCCGGTGAAGGATCGCCTGCTCTTCGGAGCGCTGCGCGGGGCCTATGCGGATTTCCTGGCCCGCGACCGCCACCCGCTGGTGGCGCTGTTCCTGGAAATCCCGCCCGCGGTCGTCGACGTCAATGTCCATCCGGCGAAGGCCGAGGTGCGCTTCCGCGAGGCGGGTATGGTCCGGGGTCTGATCGTCGGTGCTTTGCGCCAAGCCCTGGCGGCGGCCGGCCACCGCGCCTCGACGACGGTCGCCGCCGCCGCCCTCGGCGCGGCCCGGACGGCAGCGGCGCCCGCCTTGCCGATGGCTCCTCAAGGTGGGGCGGCCTATCCGAGCCGGGGCCTTTCCGATCGGGTCGTCGCCTTCCAATCCCCGACCGGCGAGGCCCCAGGTCTTGCGCCGTCGGCCCCGCCCGGCGCCCTTCCCGAAACGGATGGCGAGGCTTATCCCCTGGGCGCCGCCCGGGCGCAACTGCACGAGACCTACATCGTCGCTCAAACCGGCGATGGGATCGTCATCATCGATCAGCATGCCGCCCATGAGCGTCTGGTCTACGAACGCATGAAGGAAGCGCTTGAGGACACGGGCGTCGGGCGTCAGGGATTGCTGATCCCCGAGGTGGTGGAGCTCGACGAGCCCGCGGTCGACCGGATCGTCGCGCGGGCCGAGGAATTCGCCGAGCTGGGACTCGTGCTGGAGGGTTTCGGTCCCGGCGCGGTGGTGGTGCGCGAGGTGCCGGCCCTCCTTGGCGAGGTTGACGTCCAAAGCCTGGTCCGCGATCTCGCCGACGAGCTGGCCGAGCTTGGCGAAGCCTTCGCCCTCAAGGAACGCTTGGAAGCGGTCGCCGCGACGATGGCCTGCCACGGCTCGGTCCGGGCCGGCCGGCGGCTCAATCCGGACGAGATGAATGCCCTGCTGCGCCGGATGGAGGCGACACCCCATTCCGGTCAGTGCAACCACGGCCGGCCGACTTATGTAGAACTGAAGCTGGCCGATATCGAAAAACTCTTCGGGCGGCGCTAGGGCGGGTCGTCCGCTCCGGCCAAATCATCCGCATGCTGCCGATCTTTCTTGCCGCGCTTGCAAATATCATCGGACTCGGCGTCATCGTGCCGTTGCTGCCCTTCTATGCGGCGCATTACGGGGCGGGACCGGCCGAGGCGGCCTGGCTCTTCGCCGTCTTCTCGCTGGCGCAATTCCTGACGGCGCCGCTCTGGGGCCGGCTCTCCGACCGGATCGGACGCAAGCCGGTAATCGCGATCAGTTTCGCGGGCTCCGTCGCGGCCTATCTCTGGCTCGCCTTCGCCGACGACTTGGCTGCGATCTATCTGGCGCGGATCTTCGCCGGGGTCATGAACGGCTGGCTCGCCACCAGTCAGGCCTATGTCGCCGACATCACGGAAGAGTCGGAGCGCGCCAAGGGCATGGGGATGCTGGGCGCCGCCTTCGGGGTCGGCTTCGTGATCGGGCCCGCACTTGGCGGCTATCTTGTGGGCGGGGAGGAACCCGAATTTCGCCTGCCGATTCTGATCGCGGCGGGCGGGTCGATGGCCGCGTTTCTGTTGTGCCTCGGCCTGTTGAAGGAACCGGATCATCGTCATTCCCAGGTCGCGTCCGGCGGTCATTTTCTCTCGACGCTGTTCTCGATCAAGATATTGGGCGTCTTGGTTCTGCTTTATTTCAGCGTCTTTTTCGTCTTCTCGGGTATGGAATCGACCTATGCCCTTTGGTGCGAGGCGGCGCTCGGGATGGGCCCGCGCCTAGTCGGCTATTATTTGACCTTTGCCGGGGTCTGCGGAGTCATCGTGCAGGGCTGGCTCGTCAGCGTCTTGGTTCGCCGGGTCGGCGAGGGCCGGCTGGTCGTCTTCGGCCTGGCTTGCCTCGCGGCGGGGTTGGGCGGGCTTCCGCTGGCGACCTCGGGTCCCGGTATGTTGCCGGCGATCGCCCTTCTCTCGATCGGCTTCGGTTTTGCCAATCCCTCGCTGCAAAGCCTGATCTCGCGGGCGGTGCCGGAGAACATCACGGGCGGTGCCATGGGAATCGCTCAATCGGCCAATAGTCTCGCCCGGATCTTCGGGCCCATTTGGGCCGGGTTCGCCTTCGCCTCGATCGGGCGGGATTGGCCGTTCTTCTCGGGCGCGTTGTTGCTCGGGCCGGTTTTCCTCGTTGCCCTCCTGCTCGTGACCCGGTTCAGCCGCGCCAGATAAGAATCCTAAGACGCGCCGCGCCATGGCGGCGGTCGTCGATCTCCTCGAACCCCGGCGGGACCTCGAAAGCGTCATCGCGTGCGGTCTCGACGCAGGCGATCGCGTCTTTGGCGAACCAGCCGGCACCCGTGAGTGCCGTCAGCGCCGGACCGGCCAAACCCTCTCCATATGGCGGATCGAGGAGGGCGAGATCTCGGGCGGTTGCGGCGGGCGGCGGCTCGGTCGCATCGACCGCGAGAATCTCCGCTTCCGCCCGGCAGGCGGCGATATTCCGCTTCAGGGCCGCGCGCGCGGCCGGTGCCGGCTCGAAGAAGGTTGCGTGTTCCGCCCCCCGCGACAACGCTTCCAGGCCAAGCGCGCCGGTGCCGGCGAAGGCGTCCAGCACCCGCGCGCCTTCCAGCCGAAATCCGGCGCCGGCCGGCTTGCCGTGCCGCAGCATGTCGAATAGAGCACCCCGGGCGCGATCCGAGGTCGGCCGGACGGAGAGCCCTTCCGGGACGATCAGGCGCCGGCCGCGGAATCTACCGGCGATGATGCGCATGCCGCGATCGGCCGGGGGTCGGCTTGCCGAGCTGTTCCTTCAAGACCTTGGCCGGGACCGGATCGAGAGCGCCCCGTGGCAGCTTGCCGAGCTGGAAGGGGCCGTAGCTGACCCGGATCAGCCGTGCCACGCGCCAGCCGAAATGCTCGCAGACCCGGCGGATCTCCCGGTTCTTGCCTTCGCTCAGGCTCATCGTCAGCCAGGCATTCCTGGGCTGTTCGCGATCCAGCTTGGCCTCGATCGGTTCGTAGCGGATGCCGTCGATGGTCAGGCCCTTCGCGAGCGCCGTCAGGGCTTCCGCTTCCACCTTGCCATTGACCCGGACCCGGTAGCGCCGCCGCCAGCCCGTGGACGGCAGCTCCAGCCGACGCGCCAACTCGCCGTCATTCGTCAGCAGCAGCAGCCCTTCGGTGTTGTAGTCGAGCCGGCCGACCGAAAGCACCCGGGGCAAGTCGTCCGGCAACAGATCGAAGACGGTTCGCCGGCCTCTTGGATCACGGTTCGTGGTGAGGGCGCCGGTCGGCTTGTGAAAGCGCCAGAGTCGGGTGGTGGGCGCGTCCGGCAGCGGTTTTCCGTCGACGGTGATCTGGCTCGCCGGCGTCAAGGCGCGCGCGGGGCTGAGCAGGACCTCGCCGTCGACCGCGACTCGGCCGGATTCGATCCAGCGTTCGGCCTCGCGCCGGGAGCAGAGCCCTGCTCGCGCGATCAATTTGGCCACCCGCTGGGGTTTCTCTTCGCTCATCGCCCGCTCGTCTGAACTTTGGGGCCGCACTCTAGGCCGCGCCGACGAGCTGCGCAACGCGGTCCGGCGGGGCCGGACGCTTGACGCCGTCCGTCGCCCCGAGGCAGGGTGCGGGCCATGTCGGAACGCGATCAATCCCTGATGGAGATGGCGATCGAGGTCGCCGAGCGGGCGGTGGCCAGAGGCGAGGTGCCGGTCGGCGCGGTTCTGGTCCAGGAAGGGCGCGTTCTGGTACGTGCCGGCAACCGGGTCGAGGCGGACCGCGACCCGACCGCGCATGCCGAAATCCTGGCGATCCGCGCCGCCGCAGAGCAGCTGGGGGCGGCGCGTCTGCCGGACTGCGATCTCTATGTGACCCTTGAGCCCTGTGCGATGTGCGCCGCCGCGATCTCCTTCGCGCGGCTGCGGCGGCTTTATTTCGGGGCGCATGACCCGAAGGGGGGCGCCGTCGAGCACGGTCCCCGGTTCTTCGGTCAACCGACCTGCCATCACGCGCCCGAGGTCTTCGGCGGTATCGAGGAGACCCGCTGCGCCGAGCTGTTGACTGATTTCTTTCAGGCCCGGCGATAAGGCTTCAGTCTTCGTCCGGACGCGCGATGGCCCGCCAGCCGATATCTCGGCGACAGAATCCGTTCGGCCAATCGATTCGATCGACCGCCGCATAGGCCCGCTGTTGCGCTTCCCTGACGCTTTCCCCCCGCGCGGTGACGTTGAGGACCCGGCCGCCCGCCGCCAGCAATCGGCCGTCATCGGTGCGCGCCGTGCCGGCGTGAAAGACGAGCACTTGGTCGTCTTCGGCGGCGGTCTCGATACCCCTGATTTCCGTTCCCTTCTCGTAATCGCCGGGATAGCCGTTGGCCGCCATTACCACGGTGAGCGCCGCCTCTTCGTACCAACGAAGATCGAAACTGGCGAGCACGCCATCCACCGAGGCAATCAGGGCCGGCAGCAGGTCCGACAGCAACCGGGTCATCAGGACCTGACATTCGGGATCGCCGAATCGGACGTTGTATTCGAGGAGTTTGGGGCCGTCTTCCGTGACCATGATACCCGCATAAAGAACACCTTTGTAGGGCCGGCCCTCCGCCTTCATCGCGGCGACCGTCGGCAGGATGATCCGGGTCTCGACTTCTTGCGCCAGTTCCTCCGTCATCACCGGGGCCGGGCTGTAAGCCCCCATGCCGCCCGTATTGGGGCCCCTGTCGCCGTCGAAGACCGCCTTGTGGTCCTGCGCGGAGGCCAGCGTCAATGCCGCTTCACCATCGCAGAGCACGAATACGCTGACCTCTTCGCCGACGAGACATTCCTCGATCACGACCTCGCTGCCGGCGGCGCCGAAGCGGTTGTCGAGCAGGGCATCGTCAACCGCGTCACAGGCTTCCTCGACGGTGGCGGCGACGGTCACCCCCTTGCCGGCGGCAAGGCCGTCAGCCTTGACCACGATCGGCGCACCCTGGTCGCGAATATAGGCCTTGGCGGCCTCGGCGTCGGTGAACCGGCCGTAGGCGGCGCTTGGAATATCGTATTTTGCGCAGAGGTCCTTCATGTAGCCTTTCGAGCCCTCGAGTTCGGCGGCGGCGGCGCTGGGGCCGAAGGCCTTGATACCGATTTCGTCCAACCGGTCGACCAGCCCCGCACAAAGGGCGGCCTCGGGACCGACGATCACGAACTCAACACCTTCGCGCTTCGCAAAGTCGACAAGTGCGGGCACGTCCTCGGCGTTGATCGGAACGCATTCCGCCTCCGCGGAGATTCCCGCATTGCCGGGCGCGCAAAAGAGTTTGTCGCAGAGAGGCGAGGCGGCGACCGCCCAGCACAACGCATGTTCGCGGCCCCCCGCGCCGACCACCAAAACCTTCATGCCGTCCTCGTTTATTGATTTTGCATCTGCCCCGGCGTCTACATATCATAAGCGGATCGCCAATGCCCGAAAACCCGACCAGTGATTACGAGAATTTACCGGAATATTCGGTTTCGGAGCTCTCGCACGCCCTGAAACGGACGGTCGAGGACGCCTATTCCTATGTCCGCGTCAAGGGTGAGCTCTCGCGCGTCACCCGACCGGCCTCGGGGCATGTCTACCTCTCGCTGAAGGACGACTCGGCGGTGCTCGACGGCGTCTGCTGGCGCGGTGTCGCCGGCCGATTGAAGATTCAGCCCGAAGAAGGCCTGGAGGTCATCTGCACCGGCAAGCTGACGACCTATGCCCAGCGATCCTCCTATCAGATCGTGGTCGAATCGATGGAGCTGGCGGGCGAGGGCGCCCTCCTGAAATTGCTGGAGGAGCGCCGCAAAAAGCTTGCCGCCGAAGGTCTCTTCGATGAAGCAAAGAAGCAGGAATTGCCCTTCCTGCCCGACGTGATCGGTGTCGTGACCTCGCCGACGGGGGCGGTTATCCGGGATATCCTACACCGCCTCGCCGACCGGTTTCCGCGCCATGTGCTGATCTGGCCGGTTCTGGTGCAGGGTGAGGGGTCCGCCGAACAGGTGGCCGCCGCGATCCAAGGGTTCAACGCGCTGAACGGTAAGGCTGACGGACCGCCGCGCCCCGACCTCCTGATCGTGGCCCGGGGCGGCGGGAGTTTGGAGGACCTTTGGTCCTTCAACGAGGAGATCGTCGTCCGCGCCGCCGCCGCTTCCGAAATTCCGTTGATTGCCGCCGTTGGCCATGAAACGGACTGGACGCTGATCGATCATGCCGCAGATCGACGCTCTCCGACACCGACGGCGGCGGCCGAAATAGCGGTGCCGGTGCGGACCGATCTATTGGCGTCGGTTCTGGATGATGCCGGACGCCTGATGGTAGCCGCACGGCGTCTTCTCGAGGAACGCCGGGTCCGAGTTGAAGGGTTGGCGCGCGGCCTGCCGGATCCGGTGTCCGCCCTTCGCGCTCGCGAACAGCGTCTTGACGACCTCGGTGAGCGCTTGCGGAGCGCTGTTCGAAACGAGGCGGTTCTGAGACGGACTCGGGTGGAGGGGTTGGCGGCCCGTCTCCGAAGCCCGCTCCAGATTCTGGGCGACAGCCAGGAAAGGCTCGACCGCGAGGGCCAGGCCCTCGCCGTTGCCTGGTCGCAATGCCATCGACGTGCCGCCGAGCGTGCCGGGCAAATCGCCGACCGGCTTTCATCGCGGCCGTTGCGTCGCCGGCTCGACGAGGCCACGGCGCGGCTCGATGAATTGGGACGGCGCGGTCACGGCGAGGCGGGACGGCGGGTCGAGGACGCGCGCCAGCGCTGGACCCGCTTGGCCGATCTTCTCGAAAGCGTCTCCTTTCGTCGGGTGCTGGAGCGCGGCTACGCGGTCGTGCGCGACGGCAAGGCGGCGGCGATCACGGCGGCGGCATCGGCGGAGCCGGGTGCTGCGGTTTCGATCGAGTTCGCCGATGGCAAGGTCGACGCGGTCCTGGGAACGACCCCATCGACGAAACCGCGCGCGAGCCGGCGGCGAAAGAAATCCGACACCCGCCAGGGGAATCTGCTGTGAAATTCCGCCCGGCGGTGGCGCTCGCTGGATTTGTTATTGCGATCCCGGCGCAAGCGGTCGAACTGAAGGGCGACTTCATCCAGGGCGGTCTGGTGCGGGGTACTGCGGCGCCCGGCGCCAGGGTTCGATTCGAGGGTCGGCCGATCCGGGTTTCCGACAAAGGGGTCTTTCTGATCGGCTTTTCCCGCGATGCGGCGGGAACGGCGCGGCTTGAGATTCGCGGCGAGGACGGTCGTGTCGAGGCCCGGACACTGAAGATAAAGGCGCGGAAATACAAACTGCAGCGGATCGATGGCCTGCCGCCGAAAATGGTAACTCCGCCGCCTTCGGTCCTGCGGCGGATTCGCCGTGAGAATGCCATGATCGGCGCGGCGCGGCGGCGCGATAGTGCGGAAACCTGGTTCGAGAACGGCTGGATGTGGCCGGTCGAGGGGCCGATCAGCGGCGTCTATGGCAGCCAACGGATCTTGAACGGAAAGCCGCGCCGACCGCATTACGGCGTCGATATCGCGGCCCCCGCGGGGACCCCGGTGGTGGCGCCGGCGGACGGCGTGGTGGCCCTCGCCGAGCGCGATCTCTATTACACCGGCGGGACCCTGGTGATCGACCATGGCCATGGGTTGAGTTCGGCGTTTCTGCACATGGCTTCGGTCGAGGTCGAGGTCGGCCGGCGGGTCCGAAAGGGCGTCCGGGTCGGGACTCTCGGCGCCACCGGGCGGGCGACCGGACCGCATCTCGATTGGCGGATCAATCTGTTTAAGGCGAGGCTCGATCCCGCTCTTTTGGTGCCGCCGATGCCGAAACCCGCCGCTCGCTAAAGCCGCGACCTACGCGTTCTCGGTTTCGACCAGATTCCGCAGCATTCCGTCGATCAAGGCGGGGTCGCGCCAGCGCACCTCGATCGAGAGGGTTCGAATCTCCGCCCGTCGTTGTTCGGGCAGGCGGACGGCGTCCTTCTCGGTGGTGATCGGGGCGGCATTGGCGGCGCCGGCGCGGCGCAGGAGACGGTCAATGTCGCGGTCGTCATAGGCATGGTGATCGGCAAAGGCGATCGAATCGACCACCTCGCAACCGATCGCCGCCAGGGTGCGAAAAAACTTCTCAGGCCGCCCAATCCCGGCGAAGGCGAGAACGCGCTGTCCCGCAAGCGCCGCCGCTTCCGGGCCCGGCGCCAAATCCGCCGAGAGGACGGGCAGTGACGTCGGTAGCGCCAGATCGGCCGATTGATTGCCGAGGATGACCAGGGCATCGGCTTCCGCCAGACCCCGCGCCACCGGCTCGCGAAGCGGACCGGCCGGCAGGCAGTGGCCATTTCCGAAGCCATATTCTCCGTCGATCACGACCAGGGAAAGATCCTTGGCGAGGGTCGGGTTCTGGTGGCCGTCATCCATGATGATCATCGCGGCACCCGCGGCGATGGCGGCCTGGGCGCCGGCCACCCGGTCGCGCGCGATCCAGGTCGGGCCAACCCGGGCGAGAAGGCAGGGTTCGTCGCCCACTCGGGCCGCGTCGTGGCGCGCGGGATCGACCCGAAGCGGCCCCGCCTCGCGCCCGCCATGGCCGCGGCTCAGGAAGTGTGCCTCGATACCGAGTTCGGACGCGCGAGCGCGAACGGCCAGGGCGACCGGGGTCTTGCCCGCGCCGCCGGCAACCAGATTGCCGACGCAGACGACCGGTTCCCCGACCATGGTGGGGCGGGTCAGCCGCCGGCGAATATGTACGGTCGCGCCATAGAGCCAGCCCGCCGGTTGCAACAAGGTCGACAAAACGCCGTTTCGCAGCCAGAAATCGGGCGCGCGCATTTTTAGATACCACCGACGAGAAAAGGTTCTATCTCGGCAAATACCTTTTCGACCGCGTCGGCGTTCTCATGCGCGACGTCGGCGGCCGTCTTGGCGGCGGCCATGCGCCGTTCCGGTGCTTTCAGGAAGGCGGCGACCGCGTCCGCAAGTGTTGCGGCATCGCCGACCTCGATGGCACCCCCGCGTCTCGATAGCTCCGCCGCGATGGTCTCGAAGTTCGCCATGTCGGGGCCATGGAGGATCGCGCAGTCGAGCTGCGCCGCCTCCAACGGGTTATGTCCGCCATGAGCGGCCATGCTACCGCCGATGAAAGCGATCCCGGTCAGGCGATAAAACAGTCCAAGCTCGCCCAGCGTGTCGCCGAGATAGAATTCGGTGTCCGGTTCCACTGTCTCGCCAAGCGAGCGTCGGGCCACCTTCAGCTCCGTCGCCGCCATTTCCTCGGTAATTTCGTTACCCCGGCTCGGGTGGCGCGGTACGAGAACCGTCAGGAGGTTGGGCATTGTTCGGCGCATCAACCGATGCGCCTCGAACACCATGGCGTCTTCCCCGGGATGCGTGCTCGCGGCGAGCCATAAGGGTCGGCCGTCGACATCGCGGCGAAGACTTTCCAACTCGATCCCGCCAGCGGGCAATGGAGCGGCTGAGAATTTCAAGTTGCCGCGAAATCGCACCTGGGCGGCGCCCAGCGCGCGAAGTCGCTCGGCCTGCAACTCGGTCTGGGCCAGGCAGAGATTGAACGTCGACAGAAGATGCGCGGCCGCGCCCGAGAAGGAGCGCCATCGGCGAAAGGACCGCGCCGACATGCGCGCATTGACCATGATCGCCGGTATCTCCCGTCGCCGAAGTTCGGATAGAGCATTCGGCCATAATTCGGATTCCATCCAAAGCACGAGATCGGGCCGCCAATGGTCGAGAAACCGGCGTATCCAGGCCAATCGGTCGATCGGGACGAATTGATGGAAGCTTCGCCCGGGTAGCCGTTCCGCCATGAGGCGGGCCGAGGTTAGCGTCCCGGTGGTCACCAAGATCTGGAGCTGCGGCCGCGCCCGCAATATTCGGTCGATCAAGGCAAGCGCCGATTGGGCCTCGCCGACGCTTGCCGCATGAAGCCAGACAAGCACCCCGTCCGGACGGTCCCGGCCGGCCAAGCCGCGCCGCTCCGGTATCCGGTTGGGATCTTCCTTGCCCTGTGCCTGGCGACGGGCCAAGAGAAATTCGATGATTGGCGTCCCGATCTCGGTCAGGCCGCGATAAAGCGATAAGGTCGACATCGCCCCGTCAACCCGCTTCGGCGACAACCGGGGCGGCGGGCTCGACCGCCCGGTGGCCCATGGCCTCGTCGGCCCGCCGCGTCAGCTCGTTCAGCCGAGCTTCGAGTTCCAGGCGCGAGGATTCCAGATCGCCGCCGCGTGCGTCCCGGGGCACGGAAACGGGCTCGCCCCAAATGATCAGTCCCCGACCGAAGGGTCGCGGCAGGACGAATCGATCCCAACTTTCGAACCGTCGCGTCGGCGCGGCGGAATAGCTTACCGGTAGGATTGGTACGCCGGTCAGCCGGGCCAGCTGGATGATCCCCGGCTGCACCCGCATGCGCGGACCCCTTGGGCCATCGGGGGTAATGCCGACGATGGCGCCGTCGCGGACTAGGCGTGCCAACTGCAAAAGCGCCCCCGCGCCGCCTCTCGTCGTGGACCCGAAAACCGATTTCGACCCGAACCGCGTCATCAGACCCGAGATCAGGCGCCCGTCGCGATGTTGCGAGACCAGCATGTGGACCTGGTCGGTTCGCTTCCACGCATAGGCCATCATCAAAAGACGGCCATGCCAAAAAGCGATGATGAAGTTCCGGCCCCGCGCATGCAGATCTTCCGGTGTTTCCTCGCCGATGATGCGCCAATGCCCGGTCCCGTGGATGACGCGGACATAAAGTGCCGCGAGCGATGCCACGACACCTTGCGCCACCGTCCCCGACAAACCCTGTTTCAGAAGGCGCACCGGCCTCTCACGCGCCGGCGGCCGATGCCGCGGATCCGAATATGGCGGCGCCGTCCTCGAACTGCATTCGACAATGCTCTGCGTAGAGGCCGCCCTTGGCCAGGAGTTCGAGATGAGAGCCGCTTTCGATCACCCGGCCACCGTCCATCACGTATATTCGGTCCGCCGTCGTCACCGTCGAGAGACGATGCGCGATGACGATCGTCGTCCGGCCCTCCATCAGGCGCGCGAGGGCGGTCTGCACTTGTCGTTCGGACTCCGCGTCGAGCGCGGAAGTGGCTTCATCGAGAAGCAGAATGGGCGCGTTTTTCAGCATTGCACGCGCAATGGACAGGCGCTGGCGCTGGCCGCCCGACAGCCGCAAACCGCGTTCGCCGATCATGGAATCGTAACCGTCGGAAAGCTCCTGGATGAAGTCGTGCGCCGCCGCCGCCTTCGCCGCGGCCAGGATTTCGGCATCGGTCGCGTCCCGGCGTCCATAGGCGATATTCGCGCGGACGGTGTCGTTGAAGAGCGTGACCTCCTGACTGACCAGGGCAATGGCGCCGCGCAGCGAGGCGAGGGTGACATCACGCACGTCCTGTCCGTCGATCGCGACGACCCCCGTATCGACGTCGTAGAATCGTGGAATGAGGTTCAAGATCGTGGACTTGCCGGCACCCGAGGGGCCGACGAGTGCGACCGTGGCGCCCGCGGGAATGTCGATGTCGAGATCCGCCAGCGCGGCTTTGTCATCGCCGTAGGAGAACCCGATTCCCGACAACGCGACCGCACCGGGTCCGACCGTCAGCGACTCCGCGTCCGGTCGGTCGACGATCGACGGGCGGTAGTCGAGAAGATCGAAGATCCGGTCGGCCGCGGCCAGACCGAGTTGCAGGCTGGCGTTCAGATTGGCGAGGCTGCGCACCGGTTGATAGGCCATGATCGCGGCCACGAAAAACGCCATGAACTGGCCCACATTGGTCTCGCCGTGAAGCACTTGGTAACCGCCCCAGGCGAGAATCGCCGCAATTGCGACGCCGCTGAGCGTCTCCAGGATTGGATAGGTCCGCGAGCGCGTTTTACCGGCCTTGTAAAAGAAATGATAGATCATCTCGAACAGGCCGTGCGCGCGTTCGCGTTCATAGGCCTCGGTGCCATAGGCCTTGACCTGGCGAACGCCTTTCAAGACATCGTCGAGATAGCTCGTGACTGCGCCGATGGTCTCCTGCGTGTTGGCGGAGACCCGGCGCAGGCGACGACCGATATAGACAATCGGGAAAATACTGATCGGCATCGCGACAAGCGCGATGAGCGCCATCCGCCAATTCGTGTGGACCATCACGCCGGCCAGGACGACGACGACGATGGCGTCGCGGGCGAGACCCGTGAAGGTCTTGACGACGGCATCGCGCAGAAACTGGACGTCGTTGGTGAAACGCGACATCAGCTTGCCGGTGGCATCTTGATGGATAAAGGCGAGGTCGGCGCCGATCAGCCGGTCGAACATTTCGTCCTGAAAGGTGACGATGATACGAAGGCCCGTCTTCTGCATCAGCACCGTTTGGACGTAATTCGCGCCGCCCTTGATCATCGAAATTACCAGAAAGGCGAGAGGAATGACCCACAGAAGGGATTCGTTCCCCTCGACCAGCAATTTGTTGAGCGCGGGCTCGATCAGCCGTGCCTGCGCGCCGGTGGCCAGTGCCACGACAATCATTCCGATCACGGCGATGGCAATGGTGCCGACATGATTGCGCAAATAGTTCCGCATCAGCCGCTGCACCAAAAGATGAGTCGGCGTGTGCCGTCCGGATTCGTCGACGTTATCGGCCAAGAAATTACCCTTTTCGCCTCCGGGCGAGGTATATCACGACGCGCCGCAAGCGGCCAGCAAACCGGCGCGACCCGGCCGGTCGGTATTCGAATTCTCTTTGCATCCCGGCTATGTTATAATAGAAATTGTGCCGCGCGACCCGTATTGGCCTCGCTGGCCGCTTTTTCTTGAGCGGCCGGGCGGGTTCGAAGACGGAGTATCTGTTATGAAACGGATTGGCATCATCCTCATCGCCCTTGGTTTGGCGGGTTGTCAGATGGGCGACCGCGACAACAAACTGGCGCTCAGCACGGTCGGCGGCCTCATGCTCGGCGGCGTTGCCGGCTATTTCGGCCGCAACGGCGATTTCTTCGAGAGCATCACGGTGGCGATGATGTCCGGCGCCGCAGGGGCGCTGGGCGGCTATTATCTTGCCGATCAACTCTTGCCGCCGGACCGGCAGAAGCTCGACAGTACCGCCTATAACGCCTTGACCAATGCCAAGACCGGGCAATCGATCGATTGGGGCGAGCAGCAGGCGGGGGCGTGGGGCACGATCACCCCGACGCGAACCTTTCGGGGCGAGGATGGCAGTCTTTGCCGCGATTATCGCGCCACCATTCATCTTGGCGACCGGGCGGGCGATATCGAGGAGACGGCCTGCCGTCTCGATGATGGCGCCTGGCGCACGATCTAAGTCCTCGGCTTGAAGCCGACCGCGCGTCGATATTTCTTAGGAAAAGAAGCGGCCGCGCCAAAAGGCGCGACCGAAGTCTAGGGAGGAATCGCCCGAAATACGCGAATCCGGCAGGGCCGGCATTCGCGGCGGCATCCCTGGGCAAGGTGATGCTGCACTGCACAATATAAGCTGAGCGGCTCTATTTTTCAAGGTGTCCCATTGAAAAATAACGAATAATTAGTATGAAATTAATTTTGCAGCGCCGTTTCGCGTTTTTTACTAATCTTAGCCAACCCCCCTGTCGGACATAAGATTCGCGTCCAAACCGGACGCGATACGAAATAATATTGCGCGGTGGGCGTGTTGAAGCGATTCTCATGGGTCGCGGTACAAAAAATAAAATCGAGGCCGAATATGCAGAACTTGAAAATCGATGGCGAACGGCTCTGGGATAGCCTGATGGAAATGGCCGAAATCGGCGCCACCGAAAAAGGCGGTGTCCGACGTCTCGCGCTGACCGATCTCGATCGCCAGGCGCGTGACCTGTTCGTCGAATGGTGCGGTGCCGCGGGCTGCAAGGTCGCGGTCGACGCTATGGGCAATCTCTTCGCGCGGCGGCCCGGCCGGGACGACAGCCTGCCGCCGATCGCCACCGGCAGCCATCTCGACAGTCAGCCGACGGGCGGCAAGTTCGACGGCGCCTACGGCGTGCTCGCGGGGCTCGAGGTGCTGCGGACCCTGAACGATGCCGGCATCGAGACGGAGGCCCCCGTCGAAGTCGTCTGTTGGACCAACGAGGAGGGCTCTCGCTTCGCGCCCTCGATGATCGGATCGGCGGTCTTCGCCGGGGCCAGCGACCTCGCCTTCGGCCATGCCTGCGCCGATGTCGACGGCAAGACCTTGGGCGGCGAACTCGCCCGGATCGGCTATCTGGGCGACGGCTGCGGCAAACCGCTCGGCGCCTATTTCGAGGCCCATATCGAGCAGGGTCCGATCCTCGAGGCGGCGGAAAAGACGGTCGGCGTCGTTACCGGCGCCCAAGGCCAGCGCTGGTATGAAATCACCCTGACGGGCCGCGAATCCCATGCCGGGCCGACGCCGATGGCGGTCCGTCGGGACGCCTTGGTGGGTGCTGCCCGGATCGTCGGCGAGGTCAACCGGATGGGCCATGCCTATCAGCCGGACGCCTGCGCCACGGTCGGCATGATGCAGGTCAGCCCGAACAGCAGGAACGTCATTCCCGGCGAGGTGTTCCTGACGGTCGATCTTCGCCATCCCGATGACGCGCGACTGGCCGAGATGGATCGCGAACTCCGCGGGGTCGCGGCGGCGGCGGCCGAATCCCAGAGCCTGGAGATTGCCGTCGAACAGATCATGCAGTTCGAGGCCCAGCCCTTCGATCCCGAATGCGTGGCATTGGTTCGCGACGGCGCGGCGAAGGCGGGGATTCCCCATCTCGACATCATCAGCGGGGCCGGGCATGACGCGGTCTATGTCGCCGGGGTGGCCCCGACCGGCATGATCTTCGTGCCCTGCGCCGACGGGATCAGCCACAACGAAATCGAAAGTGCGACGCCCGAGGACCTGGCCGACGGCTGCCAAGTCCTGCTCCACGCCATCCTAGAGAAGGCGGGGGCGCGTTAAGTCAGGGAAAGCGCCAACGAAGGCCGGGCGTCTTTATATTCGCTTCTCGCCCCCCTAAACGGACCTTCAACAAGGTTCCATCATTGGACCGCACCTGACCTAAAACGGACTATATAACTAGAGCGCTGATAGTTCCTATTGTCATACCCAAGCACGGCCCTCGGGATTCGATCTAATTGTCAAGCGAGGAGATTTTGAACGCTCGAGGCATATTTTATGCTTTTGCTCTCTTTCTCAGTTCAGCCGGCGGACTGGTCGTCGAAATCGTTGCGGGTCGCCTGATCGCCCCTTACGTGGGGATGTCTCTCTATACATGGACGGCGATCATAGCCGTCGTGCTTGCCGGCCTATCCGTCGGCCATTGGATCGGCGGCAGACTGGCGGGGATCGGGGTTTCGCGACGGTCCCTGGAGAATAGATTAGCCGTCGCCCTGGCGTTGGCGAGCATCAGCAGCCTTGCCTCGCTTGTTCTCCTGCGGCTCGTGTCGGGATCGTTGTTGACCAGTGGGCTCAGCCCTGTTTCCGTGGTCGTGTCGCTAACGGCGATTTTGTTTCTGCTCCCGAGCCTGTTCGTCGGCATCGTTGCGCCGGTTCTCACCAAGCTTGCCGTCGATGACGATCCGGCCGATCCCGGCCCCGTGATCGGGCGCATGTACGCCATCGGTACCTTGGGCAGCATCGCCGGAACCCTGAGCGCGGGATACTATTTCATATCCTGGATCGGCTCCATCGGGACAATCCTCGCCGTGGCGGCCACTTACGGCGTTCTCGCCGTTCTGTTCGCGGCTTCCAGCCGATTGCGGCGAGGAGTTTGGACCAGCGCCCTTCTTGGTTTGCTTGCGGGCGGGATCTTTCTCTCGGGCGAGCCGATCCGGGCGTTCGACTCGCCCTGTACCAGAGAGAGCGATTATTTTTGCATACGCGTCGACGATTTCACGCCAGCCGCCGGACGCCCGAGCGCCCTCATGGCGTTGGATCACTTGGTTCACAGCATAAACGACCGAGACGATCCGGAGTTCTTTCACAGCCCTTACGTTCATTTTGTCGATGAATACACCAAAATACGGTTCGAGGATCATCCCGAGACGCGGCCATTTTCCGCATATTTCATCGGCGGTGGCGGTTATTCGCTGCCCCGTGCCTGGGCGAAGTCACGACCGGATGCGACGCTGCTGATCGCGGAAATCGACCCCGAGGTAACCGCCGCCGCCCGGAAAGGGATGTGGCTGGACGATTCCCACGCCGCAATCGATATTCGTCATCGCGACGGGCGCGCGCTTCTTCAGTCCCTTCCGGCGTTGCCAAGGTTCGACGTCATTTTCGGCGATGCCTTCCACGATATTTCTGTCCCGACCCATTTGGTCACGCGGGAGTTTCACCGTGAAATCCGTAAGCGTTTGCGGCCAACCGGCATTTACACCATCAATGTCGTCGATCATGGTGGTAAACCGCTTTTCCTCGCCGCTCTGGTTCGAACACTACAATTGGATTTCCCTTTTGTTGAAGTTTGGGCGGGCGAGGACGAACTGGACTTTGCCGTCGCCGGTACCGGCCACAGGGTCACCTATAACGTCGTTGCGAGCGGCTTGGAGCGCCGACTTACGGGATTGACCTCGCGGGATGGTCCGGGCCGGTCTTGGCGGCAATGGCCAATAAAGGAAATATTTCAACGTGCCGGGGAGGGCACGTTGATCCTCACGGACGATTTTGCGCCGGTCGATAGGCTCATGTTGAAAGTGCTGATGGCGCGGGACGATCCCGCGTGAAGCGCGTTTCGATTCGTAACCTTCGACTGTCGCACCTAATTGACGCAGCCTTGGGACAGAATCCGCCAAAGTCCGCTTCTGGCGAGGAAGAGCCCAAATTGGCGGCCGGAATTTACGTCCGGTGTCGGGGGATAAGCGGATGTCGATTTCTTGCGTTTCGAGAATCGAATACTTGATATCCGCTGTCACGAGGCGAACGAAAGCAAGCCATGATCAGCCGCTTCAGCCGCGACCGACCCGCCAGCAACGATCCCGTCAATGCGAAGACGCCATGGCGGCGAGTGCGTCGGCCAGGCGCTCGAAGTCGCTCATGTCGCAATAGACCTGCGCGGCCAGTCTAGCCCAGAGACGCCCGCTCCGGGACACGATGGGAACTTCGATGCAGTGCTGCATCAATAGGGCATCGCGCACGCGTTCGGCGGTTTCCCGTTCAGTTGGAAAGCGATCCGGCAGGGGCGCCAAGGCCATGCTGCCCGTTACGTCGGGTGCGGGTGCGAGGTCCGGTCCAAAGCGCTGTGCGATCATTGAGGCGGCCCGCAGGACCAGCTCCTGGTTATAAGCTCGCACCCTCTCGGTTCCGAGTTTCTCCATGAAGCGCACGGCGTCGGGAAAGCAAAGGAACGGGCTGAAGTCCCGCGTGCCGGTCCAATCGAACTCCGCCGCGTAGCCTTCGTCGAGCTGCCAGGATACGACCGCGGGATGCAGGTCTTCCTGCGCCGCCTCGCTCGCCCAGAGCATGCCGCAGCCGCGCGGCGCGAAATACCACTTGTGCAGGTTGGCAGCATACCAGTCGCAGCCGAGGGCCGGGATGTCGAGGGTCAGCATTCCCGGCGCATGAGCGCCGTCGACGAGCACTTTCGTGCCATTGTTGCGGCAGAGTGCGATGATCTCGGACAGCGGCAGGACCAGCGCGGTCTCGGACGTGATATGGTCGACGATGACGAGCCGGGTCCGCGTCGATAAAGCCTCGGAGAAAGCAGTAACGGCATCCTGGGGGTCGCGCAGCGGGAACGGGATGTCGGCGGCAACCAGCCGGGCGCCGGCCTTTCGGCAGGCATAGGCCGCGGCATTCCGAACCGCCCCATAGGTATGGTCGCTGACAAGGACCTCGTCGCCCTCGTCGATGTCGAGCGAGCGCAGTACGGCATTGACGCCCGCCGTCGCGTTGTCGGTGAAGACGTAGTCGCGGCCGCGGCCGCCGAACAGGTGGGCGGCCAGGTCCGCGGCTTGTCTCAGAGCCGGCTTCAACTCGCGGCGCATGAACCGGGCGGGCTGGCCTTCGATCTTCCGTCTCAGTGCTTCTTGTGAGGCGAGCACGTCGAGCGGTGTCACGCCCACGGTGCCGTGATTGAGGTACGCAATCTCGGGCTCCAGC
The DNA here is from genome assembly GCA_964408805.1 of uncultured Rhodospirillaceae bacterium. Lineage (GTDB taxonomy): Bacteria > Pseudomonadota > Alphaproteobacteria > UBA8366 > UBA8366 > CAYPAV01. The sequence continues at coordinate 66,489 of CAYPAV010000020.1, forward strand.
GGCCAGAGCGTCCGAATCTCATGTCCGAAAGTCAACATGTCGCCAGCCTGCCAAAGCCTCTATGAACGTCCCCGGCGGCAGGTGTGCAGCGTCCAAACCGCGGCCGAGAAAATGGCGATGGCGCCCGCCTGGTGGAGAATGCCTAGCGTTGGCGGCACCACGAGCAGGAGGGTCGTGATGCCGAGGCCCGCTTGCGCCAGGGCGATGACGACAAGACAGGTCGTCGCCCGTCGCCGCCGAGGTACCGGGGCGTTGCCCCGCCGCGCCGCGACCCAGAGGCAGGCGATCGAGAGGATCGTCGCATAGGCGAGGATGCGATGGTCGAATTGGATGGTCGGGACCGATTCAAAAAGGGACAGCCACCAGGGGGATAGATCGAACATGTCCTCCGGTACAAAACCGCCGTCCATCAAGGGCCAGGTGTTGAAGTCGAAGCCGGCGCCCGTACCCGCCACGAGCCCGCCGGAGAGGATTGTCACGCCGACGATGAAAACGACGGCGGCGGCCCAGCGTCGCGCGGCGTCATTGGCGGGCAAGGCGCTCGGCGAGACCCGGCCGAGGACGAGCCACAGCATATAACCGAGGATCAGGAAGGCGATCGCGAGATGGACCACCAAGCGATATTGGCTCACGTCATGGCGATCGACGAGCCCGCTTTTGACCATCCACCAGCCGATCACGCCCTGCAGCCCGCCCAGCACAAAGAGCGCGATCAGATGCGGTGTTAGCCCGGCCGGAACCTTGCGGCGGACCAGGAACCATAGGAACGGCAACCCGAAGACGAGACCGATCAGCCGGCCCCAAAGCCGATGGATGTATTCCCACCAGAAGATCGTCTTGAACTCGCCGATTGTCATGCCGGCATTTTCCAGCCGGTATTCCGATGTCGCGCGATAGAGATCGAAGATGCGCCCCCACTCCGCCTCATCCAAGGGGGGTAGCACGCCGATCAGCGGTCGCCACTCGACCATCGAGAGGCCCGATTCGGTGAGCCGCGTCACCGCGCCGATCAACATCATCGCGACGACCATCAGACAACATAGGACAAGCCACGTGACGATGGGCCGGTCCGATACCGTCGGCGGTGGGATGGCTTTGTTGGAATCGTCGGCTGTCATGATCCGACCATACGAGATCGGCGCGCGGTCCAACAATGGGGAAATCATCGGAGTCGGGAGAGTGGTGTTTCGATGGAAATGATATAAAACAGTTTAAAGAATGCGTAATACAAATAATAACAGAAAAATACTGTTTTTAAATTGACAAAACATAGATGAATCGTATTTATCAACCAAGCAACTCATTCACACGGGGACAGGCTGGCCATGGGGCATATAATTCTCGGACCTCCACTTCGGACCCGCGCCGCCATGGCCGCTCAATTGCCGGGCGGCATTGCTTTGGAATTGGCGCGGCGCCTGAGCGACCGGATCAAAGGAGTTCTGGCGTCGATTCGCGGTCGGCTCGCGGGCGCGCGACACGCTTCGGGCGGGGTGTTGCCGAAAATTTCGAGGCAATTGAATTCCGGTATCCTCGCCCGATGGAACCGGTCCTGGGGACGGGTGTCGCTGGTTGGCGCGGGTCCGGGCGATCCGGATCTGATGACGCTTCGCGCGCTCAAGCGCCTGCAAACGGCGGACGTCGTTATCCATGACCGGCTGGTCGGCCCCGAAGTGCTGGCCCATGCGCGGCGCGGCGCCGAATTGATCTATGTCGGCAAGCGAAAGGGCCGCCATGCGATGGCCCAGGACGACATCAATGCGTTGATGGCCGATCGAGCGGAGACGGGTGCTCGGGTCGTCCGTTTGAAGGGGGGCGATCCCTTCGTCTTCGGGCGCGGCGCCGAGGAGCTCGAATATCTGCGCCGCCGCGGTATCGAAGCGGAAGTGGTGCCCGGAATCACGGCGGCGCTCGGATGCGCGGCAAGCGAAGGCATTCCCTTGACTCGGCGCGGCCGTGCCACGGCACTGACGCTGGTCACCGGCCATGGCGTCGACGGCGTGCCCGATCTAGATTGGCATCGCCTTGCCATGGGGGATCAAACCTTGGCGGTCTATATGGGTGTCTCTACCGCGCCCGCGATCGCCGGGCGATTGATCGGGGCCGGGCTCTCATCCGAAACCCCGGTCCGAATTATCGAGAACGGCACCTTGCCGTCGGCGCGCGTCGTCGCGGCCCGGCTCGGCGGGCTCGGCAAGGCCATTTCGGCATCCGACATCACCGGTCCGGCGTTGATTCTGATTGGCGAAGCGCTGGAAGAGGCCGCCGAAATGGCGCTTGCGGCCCCGCTTTACGCCGCCGCCTAACGGGAGAAATCCAATGGACGTTCAGATCGTAACCGCCAACAGGCTGACCGACGGCCTGGTGGTGTTTCTGGGGCCCGGCGGCCGCTGGGTCGAGCGGGTTGCCGAAAGCGAGACGGCGGCGGATACGGACCGTGCCGACGCGCTGCTGGCCCGTGCCGGTGATGCCGTGGCGGCACAGGAGGTCGTCGATCCCTATTTGGTCGATGCGATCGCAAGACCGGCGGGCCCGATGCCGACCCGCTATCGTGAGCGCTTGCGCGCCTTTGGCCCGAGCGTCGAGACACGGGTCACAACCAACACCAACGCCATGAAGGCTTAAAAGCGATGTACGAATACAACGAGGTCGACGACGCCTTCGTCCACGAGCGCGCTCTGCAGTTCCGCGGACAAGTCGCCCGGCGTCTCTCCGGCGAATTGAGCGAGGAGGAATTCCGCCCGCTTCGTCTGACCAACGGCCTCTATCTGCAACTGCATGCCTATATGCTCCGCGTCGCCATTCCCTACGGCACGCTCTCGGCCGAGCAAATGCGCCGCCTTGCCGAGATCGCGCGGCGCTACGATCGCGGCTACGGCCACTTCACGACTCGTCAGAACATCCAGTTCAACTGGCCCAAATTGGTCGACGTCCCGGATATTCTCGATTCTTTGGCCGAGGTCGGCATGCATGCCATCCAAACCAGCGGCAATGTGATCCGGAACGTGACCGCCGATCATTACGCGGGCGCCGCTGCCGACGAGGTCGAGGACCCGCGCATTCATGCGGAAATCCTCCGGCAATGGTCGACGCTGCATCCCGAATTCTCTTTCCTGCCGCGGAAATTCAAGATCGCGGTCAGCGGCTCGCCAAGGGACCGCGCAGCCGTCCGGGTCCACGATATCGGTCTCGTTCTTCGTCGCGACGGCGCGGGTGCCGCGGGCTTCGAGGTTCTCGTCGGCGGTGGGCAGGGCCGAACCCCGATGCTGGCCAAATCCCTTCGGCCCTTCCTGCCGAAGGCCGATTTGCTCTCCTATGTCGAGGCCATTCTCCGGGTCTATAACCGTTTCGGCCGGCGGGACAACAAATACAAGGCGCGGATCAAGATTCTGGTCCATGAGATGGGAATCGATGAATTCCGCGACGCGGTCGAGGCGGAGTGGCGGGAGATTCACGATGGCGTCGTGAACCTGCCCGGGGACGAGGTCGCGCGGATCGCTGCGCATTTCGCGCCGCCCCGCTTCGTGACGGATCCGGGCGCGGAAACCGACCTTCGCGCCGCCCGTGCGGCGGACCCCGCCTTCGATCATTGGGCGCGCGCCAACCTGGCACCGCATCGCGAGCCCGGATATGCGATCGTGAACATCTCGCTCAAACCGATCGGCGGGGTGCCGGGCGACGCCACGGCCGAACAGATGGATCTCGTCGCCGACCTGGCCGAGCGATTCAGCTTCGATGAAATCCGCGTCACGCATGCCCAGAACCTGGTCCTGCCCCATGTCCGAAAGTGCCACCTGCCCGATCTTTGGCGCTGGCTTGCGGCGGTCGGTCTCGCGACTCCGAATATCGGACTTGCGACCGACATCATCGCCTGTCCGGGGCTTGATTTCTGCGGCCTCGCCAATGCGCGCTCGATTCCGGTCGCCCAGCGTATCGCCGAGCGTTTTGCCGACCCGGGTCGGCAGCGCGAAATCGGGCCGCTGACGATCAAGATCTCCGGCTGCATTAATGCCTGTGGCCATCATCATGTCGGCGAAATCGGACTTCTCGGTGTCGACCGGAAGGGCGAGGAGTTCTATCAAATCACCCTCGGCGGGATGCCGGACGAGGACGCCAGCCTCGGCAAGATTATCGGTCCCGCTTTTTCCGGTGACGATGTCGTCGATGCAGTGGAGAAGATTGTCGAAACCTATCTACGACATCGTCTCGAAGGCGAACGGTTCCTCCGGACCTATCGCCGCATCGGCCCCGGCCCTTTCAGGGAGACGCTTTATGACGCTCATTCGGAAAGGTGAAGTCGTAACCGCCGATACCTGGCAATCGGCGACCGATGAGGGGCCCTTGCCGGAGGGGCCGGTCGTGGTCGACCTTGAGCGATGGCAAGAGTCGCGGGACGAATTGGTGCGCCGAAACAGCCCCGTCGGGATTCGTCTCGATCCGCCGGACGATCCGTCGCTACTTGCCGATGATCTTGATCGGATCGAGTTGATTTGCCTCGATTTTCCGAGTTTCACGGACGGTCGGGCCTATAGTCAGGCGCGACTTCTGCGGGAGCGCTGGAACTATCGGGGCGAATTGCGGGCGACCGGCGACGTGCTACGCGACCAGTTCCGTTTCATGCGCCGCTGCGGCTTCGATGCGGTCGAAACGAAGAAGCCGGCCGATGCCGATGCCTGGGATCAAGCGATGATGGAAATAAGCGTGGCTTACCAGGGTCGAAGCGACTAGACGGACCAGGTGTGCCCGTCCCGCAACAGGGTATCGAGTTCGGGTGCCGGCAAGCTCTTCCTTGCGACGTCGATTTGGTCGTAGACCGCGCCGTCATAGGTTGGCGCCGGATTGCAATACAGCACGCCGAGCGCCACCGGAAATTCCGGCGGTTCCATCGTCGCCAGCATCGTCGCCATGATGCGATTGGTCTCGTCATGGACCAGGATGTCGGCCTCCGTCACGCCGTTCTCGCCGATCGTCACGACTTCCAGTTCCGGCAGGCCTTCCTTGAGGCGGAGGCCCTTTTCCCCGTCCGCGCCGAAGGTCAACGGCTGGCCGTGCTCGACATGGATTTGGTTCTGTGTCGCGACCGATTTGTCGGTGAAATGGCTGAAGACGCCGTCATTGTAGACGATGCAGTTCTGGAAGATCTCGACGAAGGAGGCGCCCTTGTTGGCATGCGCCCGGGCCAGGATCCCCGGCAGGTGATTCTGCTGGGTATCGACGGTGCGCGCCACGAATCGGGCACCCGCACCAAGGGCGAAGGTGGAGGCACTGATCGGATTGTCGACCGAGCCCATCGGCGTCGAGGGCGAGCGCGTGCCGACCTTCGAGGTCGGCGAATACTGGCCCTTGGTCAGCCCGTAGATCTCGTTGTTGAACAGCAGGATCTGCAGATCGACGTTACGCCGCAGGACGTGCAGCATGTGGTTGCCGCCGATCGAAAGTCCGTCGCCATCGCCGGAAACGACCCAGACGTCGAGTTCGGGATTGGCGAGCTTGACGCCGGTCGCGATCGCGGCGGCGCGGCCGTGGATCGTGTGAAACCCATAGCTCGACAAATAGTAAGGGAACCGCGCGGCACAGCCGATGCCCGAGACGAACACCGTGTTCTCGCGCGAGACGCCGAGATTGGCGAGCGTGTTGCGGACACCCTTGACGATGGCGTAGTCGCCGCAGCCGGGGCACCAGCGAACTTCCTGGTCCGAAGTAAAATCCTTGGCCGTCAGTTTTTCGGGGGCGGTTACGGCCGTCATTTCAACCTTCCAGAATTTCGTTGATGGCGGTCTCGACTTCCGAGATTTTGAACGGCTTGCCGGTTACCCGGTTCAAGCCCTCGGCCGGGACCAGATAGCGATCGCGCAGCACCGTCTTCAGCTGACCCATGTTCATCTCGGGCACCAGCACCTTGTCAAAGCGTCCGAGCAGATCGCCGAGATTGGCCGGCAGCGGCCAGAGATGGCGGAGATGGATATGGGAGACCGCCAGGCCGCGTTCGCGCACCCGCTCGACCGCGCGGCTGATCGGCCCATAGGTCGATCCCCAGCCGACGACCGCGAGCTGTCCGCTTTCGCCGCCCTGCTCGACTTCTTGCTCGGGGATGTCGTCGGCGATGCGATCGATCTTTTCGTGCCGGGTCAGGGTCATCAGGTGATGATTTTCGGGATCGTAGGAGATGTGACCGCTGTCGTTGGATCTCTCCAGCCCGCCGATCCGGTGTTCGAGGCCGGGCGTGCCGGGTTTGACCCACGGCCGCGCCAACGTGGTCTCGTCGCGGAGGAAAGGATGGAAGCCTTCCGGATCGTCGCGGTGATGAACCGGGAAGCTCTCCAGCGCATTGACGTCCGGCAGCAGCCAGGGCTCGGCCGCATTCACGATATAGGTGTCGCTGAGGACGATGACCGGGGTCATGTATTTCGTTGCCAGGCGGACCGCCTCGATCCCGACCTCGAAACTGTCGGCCGGCGACCGCACCGCCAGCACGACCAGGGGTGCATCGGCGTTTCGACCGTAGATCGACTGGTAGAGGTCGGACTGCTCCGTCTTGGTCGGCATGCCGGTCGAGGGGCCGGCGCGCTGCGAGTTCACGATGACCAGCGGCAGTTCGGCGGCGATGGCAAGGCCGATCGCCTCGCCCTTCAGTGCGACGCCCGGACCGGAACTCGATGTGACCCCGAGCGAGCCGGCATAGGATGCGCCGATCGCGGCGGCGACGGCGGCGATCTCGTCTTCTGCCTGGAAGGTCACGACATCGAAATTCTTGAGCCCCGCCAGGGAATGGAGCAGCGAGGAGGCCGGTGTGATCGGGTAGGAGCAGAACACCAGCTTGAGACCGGCGAGCTGGGCGCCCGCGGTAAGCCCCCAGGCCATGCCGTCTGTCCCGGTCACGTTGCGATAGAGGCCTGTTTCGAGCGATGCCGGCGGGACGATGTAACTGCCGACCTCGCCCGGCAACTCGGCCGTCTCGCCGAAGGCGTGCCCAGCGTTCATTGCGGCGATATTGGCATCGGCGATGTTCGGGAGTTTGGCGAATTTCTCCTTGAGCCATTTATTCGTCGGCTCGCGGTCGCGGTCGTAAAGCCAGTAGACGAGCCCCAGCGTCCAGAAATTCTTGCAGCGCAGCCCTTCCTTTTGCGTCAGGCCCAAATCCTTGACCGCCTCGAGGGTCAATTTCGAGATATCGATCTTGACGATCCGATACTTGTCGAGCGTGCCGTCCTCGAGAGGGTCCCCCTCCCAGCCGGCCTTGGCGAAATTACGGTCCGTGAACGCACCGGTGTCCATGATCACCAGGCCTCCCTGGCGCAAATCGTCAAGATTGACCTTGAGCGCGGCTGGGTTGAGCGCCACCAGCACATCTGGCGCGTCGCCCGCGGTTTCGATGACGCGGGCGCCGAAATTTATCTGGAAGGCCGAAACACCGAACGTCGTTCCAATGGGCGCCCGAATCTCCGCCGGAAAATCCGGGAAGGTGGCGAGGTCATTCCCCGCCATCGCCGTCGTATCGGTGAATTGGTTGCCGGTAACCTGAATGCCGTCGCCGGAATCTCCGGCAAATCGAATGACGACCGAGTCAAGTTCCTGCCGAGACATCGCCTCGCGCTCTTCCGCCGTGACTGCTGACATCTTGCCCTGAGTCTCCTAATATCGCCCTCAAGCGATACTTAATATAACACCACTCCACGCTCACCGGATATCACGCTATCGCGTGCATGCCGGGCAAACGCCCTCCCATAATGCCGCCGCTTCGAGAATGCAACAGCCAAATTGGCCCGTGTCCCAATGTTCAAGCCGGGATGGCGCCGGTGGCGGCATTCGCTTTGTAAATAAGTGGTTGGAAAGAGAGTTCAACCGTTCTCGTCGAGAACCGAAAGCATCTCCGGGATAGTGGTCAATTTTCGCCGCGGCGCCTCCGGATTTGCATTGGCGATCTCGGCCGCATCGATCTTCTGCCAATCGCCGTAGGAGACCCAGCGGATGCCCTTTTCGGCGAGCGCCGTCTCGAGTCCGTCGCGGCCCGGCTTGTCGCTGTCGGCACAGTCGGCCAGGATCTGTTCCGCTGCCCGGTCGCCGTCATGTTTGTTGGTGCCGATAACCCCGGTCGGCCCGCGCCGAATCCAACCGACGGCGTAAAGCCCCGCGGCAACCCGGCCCTCGTCGCTTTCGACCACGCCGCCCGCCTCGTCGAAGGGCACACCGTCGAGCGGCTGACCCTGATAGCCGATGGCGGGAATGACGATGCCGCACTCGACCTCGTAGTATTCGCCGGTACCGACGGCCCGGCCGTCACGGACCTCGGTCCGCTCGAAGCGAATTCCCTCGACCGTCTCACCGCCCAGAATCTCGACGGGGCTGGCATAGAAATGGAAATGCACGCGTTTCTCGCGCCCGCCGGGGGCGGCGTCGACGAAACCCCGAAGGGTTTCCAAGTTCCGCACCTTCAGCCGCCGGTCGCGGTCGCTCATCTCGATATCGTCCGAGACTTCTTCCGGCAATTGGGCGGCATCGATCACCGGTGTGCAGTTCTCGAGCGCACCCATCTCGCGCAGCTCCACATTGGTGAACTTGGCCTCGATCGGGCCGCGGCGTCCGACCATGTAGACATCGGTCAGCGGCGAGGCCTGGATCGCCTCGTCGGCGTAGTCCGCGAGATCGGTCGCCGCCATCTCGGCCGGCGTCTTCACCAAGACGCGGGCGCAATCGATCGCGACATTGCCGACACCGACGACGACGACGCCCTTGGTCTCGAGATCGGGCGCCAAATGCCGGAAATCGGGATGACCGTTGTACCAGCCGACGAAATCGGCGGAACCGAAGACGCCGATCTTGTCCTCGCCCGGAATGCCGAGCTTGCGATCGAACGGCGATCCGACCGCCAGCACCACCGCATCATAGAGGCCTTGCAAAGCCTCCAATGAAATGTCGCGGCCGACATCGACATTGCCGAAATAGGCCACCTTCTCGTTGAGGGCGGTGCGCTCATAGGCGCGGGAGACGTTCTTGGTCTTTTGATGGTCGGGAGCCACGCCGCCCCGGATCAAGCCGAACGGAGTCGGCAGCCGGTCAAGAATATCGATCTCGCAGTCCGCGTCGGCACGCAGCAGCGCGTCCGCCGTATAAAAGCCGCTCGGGCCGGACCCGACGATCGCAACACGCACGGTCATCCGGGCGTTCCTCCGTGGTTCGTTTCAGCGCGGAACTTCGACGGCCGCGCGACGCGACCGTAACGCATGGGTCCCGTCGATGCCATACAGTAACGCGCGGTTTCGCGGGACCAAATCGGTTCGAATTTCCCGCCAATTTCAGTCATGCATATCCGAACGTCGGTCTTGCACCGCAATTTGCTCACAAGGAGATTCTCCAAGAAGATGGTTTCGGTACCAAGGCCGGTCAACGCCCCCTTCCGCCAGAACCAGCGTTGCTTTCTTCCCGGATCGGCGGTCGAATCGCGAATGTGTTCGCTCGTGAAAACAAAGGAAGGACAGATGCCGGATCGGAATAGCAATTTGCAGCGCTTTATCGACACCACGGAGGCGGGAATCCGCGCCCGGGCTTCGGACGTTCCCGACGCGATGGCGATGGCGGGCCGGATATTCGCGGCGCTGAAGGATCCCGGTATCGTCAATGCCGGGAACGCGCCGACCCGCCTGCCGGCCTGCGATCATCTGGAGGGCGCCCTCGCGGCGGCCGGCGAGGGCCCCGATCCCATCCCCGAAATCGGCGAGGCGCTGGCCGCGATCGAGCCGGGTTTCGCCTGGGTTCGCAGCCCGCGGTCCGCGCCAGCGGCCGAGGGTTTTCTCGACGGTCACGCCAATGCGAATATTGTCGGCGAGGGCGGCCTGGAAGTACGGCACGACGTTCGAATTGGCGTGAGCCTAGTCGCACCGGGCATTCACTACCCAAAGCATCGTCATCCGCCCGAGGAACTTTACGTTGTCATGTCTTGTGGAAAATGTATGCGGGACGATAACCCCTTCGGGCTCAAACGATCCGGCGATCTGGTTCACAATTATCCCAATGCTTGGCACGCAATGCACGCAACCGACGTGCCGTTGCTTGCGATTTGGTGCCTCTGGGTTGGAGAATGAGCGGCCGGTGGATATGAGTTTGGGCATTCTCGATTATCGTCTTATACGAACGGCACGAGCGGGGACGGCATGAAGATCGGAACATTGTTGAGCCAACATGCGCGCCAAGCGCCGGATAAAGTCGCGATCTTCCTCGGCGACGATGTCCTGACATTCGGGGAGCTCGATCGGCGGAGCAACCGCATGGCCAATGCTTTGCTGGCGAAAGGCATGCGCCAGGGTGATCGGGTCATTCTTTATGTCGGAAATTCGGTGGAACTCGTTGTCGCTATTGCCGCCTTGTGGAAGGCGGGGGCGTTGCCGATTCCTATTACGACGTGGACGGTGGGCCGCGAGTTGGCGTTCCTGGTGTCCGATTCCGAACCGTTCGCCGTTCTCTACGGGCCGGAACAGGCGACGGCGGTTCAGGCCGCCAACTTACCCCAAGACGTCATGCATATTTCGACGGTTGCCTCGGACCATGCGCTGGATTTGAAATCGCTGATCGCGTCGGGTGTCGAACGGCCGCCACCGGCGCTGCCGGCGGAGCCCGACGATGCGATGATCGGCTATACATCCGGCACCACGGGGAAGCCGAAGGGCGCAATCCTTACCCATGCGAATCTGATCACGGCGCAATTGCTGATCTCGACGTTCTGTGATCTCCGTGGCGACGACACGTATATGATCATCACGCCGATCGCTCACCGGGTGGGCATGGCGCGACTGGTGACGTGTTTCTGTCTCGGGGCAAGCGTCGTCGTTATGCCGGCGTTCGACGCTGCCGCCGCGTTGTCGCTGATCGCCAAACATCGGATCAGCGTCATCTCGACGGTGCCGACGGTCGCGCGTTTGCTGCTGGAGCAGATCGAGGCGACCGGCGAGATTTGCGCCAGTCTCCGGGTCATGACGGCGACCGGCGAGGCCTTCCCCGCGACCCTGAAAGAGCGCCTGGCGGCGACGCTTCCCCATGTCGGCCTTTGGATTTGGTACGGCATGACGGAAGGAGGCGTGCCGGCGGTGTTGCGGCCGGACGAGCAGATGCTGAAACCGAATTCGGTCGGCCGGCCGACGCCGGGCGTGGAAATCCGGTTGGTGGACGAGGCGGGCGCTGATGTCGAGCAAGGTCAAACCGGAGAGGTCCTGCTGCGGAGCGGCGTGCCTGGACGGTCGATGGTGGCGCGGGAATATTTCAACCGGCCCGACGCCAATCGCGAAGCTTACAAGGAAGGTTGGTTTTACACCGGGGACGTCGGACGGTTCGATGAAGATGGCTATCTGTATCTGGTCGACCGGGTCAAGGATATGATCCTGTCCGGCGGTCTGAACATATATTCCCGCGAGGTCGAATTGGCGTTGGAAACGGTGCCCGCCGTAAGCGAGGTCGCTGTTGTCGCGGGACCCGACCAGGATTTTGGCGAATGTGTCGTCGCCTATGTGGCGCTCAAGCCCGGATACCAGGCGGCGCCCGACGAACTCGTCGCGCACTGCCGCGAATACATCGCCGGCTACAAGAAGCCGAAACATGTGTTTTACCTGGACGCCTTGCCGCGAAACGCCAATGGAAAGGCAATGAAGGCCGACCTTCGCGAGAGGGCGGCGCAAGACATTGAGGCGGCGGCCGAAAATTCGGAAGTCCGCTAGTTCAATCGGAGCTCATGGCGGATGGTGCGCGTTCGGGCCGCCCCGATGCGTTCGCGGCGCATGACCGCAACCGAATGGATCGGGGCCTCGATGTTAATTCGCCAGTGCTCGAGAAAGGCGTGCAGTTTCGGGTATCGCGGCGCCCGGTCGAGGAATTGCCAGACGAAGCTTTGCAGCAGGCTCGGATGATCGGGCATGTAGTAAAGGATTTCCGCCGTGGTCAGGCGGTCTCCCTTCAGTTGACGCGCCAAATCGGTCATGTGTTATCTCCCAAGGGCCGATTTCATTTTCGACCAAGGGCAGGCGGAATTGCAAGAAAAATGCTATATTTTCAATGTTTTAGCAGCAGAATGGGGAAAGTGCTAACAAGCCGTTACGGGCTCGGGCAAGGAATGTGCGATGGAAATTTATAAAGGTCTGGGGAAATATATAGGGGTCGGGATGTTTTGTGCGCGACCCTAAGAACACCCCGACCCCTTTGCGCCGCCCCGAGGGGCGTCGCGAACGCTGCGCCGAACCGCTCAGGCGGCCCGGGCGCGCATATTCTCAAGCCGCCCCAGGATCGCCAGGGTCCGGCTTTCGGTTTCCATTGTCTCCGGCCGTCCAAGGCCGAATTGAGCGGTCATGCGGCGTTGCAATTCGCCCAGCATGTCGCGCGGCGCATCGCCGTCGAAGCCGTAGCCTTGCGACCGAAGCGGCTTGATGCCGCCGAGAAGGAGATGCCGTTCCCGCGCAGAAAGGGCGCCGCCATCATGCAGCAGTTCGACCAGATCTTCGGCATCGTCACGGGTCAACTGCCGCGGGTCGAACCGCCGGGCGGCGAAGGCCAATAGATCGTTTCGGTCGGTCGTCGTGGAATTGGGGTCGATCCGGCCGAGATGTGCCGCCGCGAGAGGCAAGGCGCGCCGCTTCCGCGGGACCAGACGCCAGGCGTCATCCGCCACGGTGGGCTGGTTCGTCAGGCCTCTGAACGCGTTCTTGAGCAGTTCGATCTTCATCGGTCGATCCCGTCTAAGTCTGTGCCCTGCGATACGGTATGCAGCAATCGTGCCGTTTTTGCGGAACACTTCAGGGCCGGCTATTGGTGGATTCCGGCAAATTTTTCCTAGTGTGGGGGGAAATCTTCGCCTACCGGGCAAATTTGTCCCAACGTGACCGGTCGAGCCCGGCCGACATTCAAGTCGACATTTAGAATGCGCGCATATATTCTAAGCTATGCCAAGGATTGCGATTTGGAGCGCCGAATGGTCGATACGTTAGCGGATAATGACGGCGAAACATCATGGAATGCCGCGCAATCGCCGGGATTCCTGCTCTGGCATGTCCAGAATTCATGGCAGCGACGGCAACGAGAGGCGCTGGAATCGGCCGAACTGACGCCGGTCCAGTTCCTGCTCCTTTCGGGCGCGGCCGACGCCGAAGCGGCGGATGGCCCGCCGTCCCAGATTGCCCTGGCACGGCGCTGCCGGACCGACCCGATGATGACCTCGCAGGTCGTGCGAACGCTCGAGAGGGCCGGTTTGGTGGAGCGAATTCGCCAGGCGAGCGACCGGCGCGCAAGGGCGGTCCGTCTCACCTCGCGGGGCGCGGAGCGTTTGGCGGCGGCCAGGGGCGGCGTCCAGGCAGTCGAGGCAGAATTCTTCGCGGCCCTCGGCGCCGACGTGCCGGCCTTCACCGATGCGTTGCGTCTTCTCGGCGGCGAGCGCCCGCGTCGACGAGTCCAGGCGGTGACGCGCCGAGCCTAGAGTTGCCGGCCTAACCGGCGCGGCGGGCGGTTTCGTCGGCGGTTCCGAAAAATTCCCGCACCACCGCCGTCGCCTCGGCGAGTCCGAGGCGCGCGACCTCGGTCCCGTCCGGGAAGGCGCCGGCGAGGCGCGACGGCATCATCGGGTCGAGCATCACGAAGACCCCCCGATCCTCGGCCCGGCGCACCAACCGGCCATAAGCCTGCTTCAGGCGGAGCCGGGTCAGCATGTCGTCATAGGAGCGACCGCCGAAGCCCTTGCGGCGCGCCCGGTGCAGGATCGTCGGTCGCGGCCAGGGAACCCGGTCGAAGACGATCAGGCGGAGACTGTCCCCCGGCACGTCGACGCCATCGCGGACCGCATCGGTGCCGAGCAGGCAGGCATCCGCCTCGGCCCGGAAGATATCGATCAAGGTCGCGAGGTTGAGGCCGTCGATATGTTGGGCGTAGAGCGCCAAACCGGCTTCGTCGAGCGGTTGGCCAAGGCGTTCATGGACCGCGCGAAGCCGCGAGATCGCGGTGAACAGCCCAAGCGCGCCGCCGCCGGAGGCGAGAAAAAGCGCGCGATAGGCACCGGCGACCTGACGAAGATCGTCCTTGCGGACATCGGTGACCACCAGGACGCGGGTTTGCGCGACGTAGTCGAAGGGCGAGGGCACGACCGCGCGAATGGGCGGTGCTTCGAGATGGTCAGCGCCCGTCCGGCATTCCGCGGCCCGCCAATCCACCTCCACGTCGCCCGATCCGTCGCGGAGCGTGGCCGAGGTGACGATGACGCCGTGGGTCGGCCCGGCCACCGTCTCCGCGAAGGGCAGGGTGGGATCGAGCCAATGCCGGTGCATGCCGAAATCGAAGTCGCGCCCCATATGCCGCTCCACCGTGAACCAATCGACGAATTCCTCCGGTGTCTCCCGAGCGAGCGATTCGAGCATGCCGCGCCAGGCCGCGATCATGTCCTCACCGCGATGGGTCAGTGATTTCGCGATCGATTCGATCCGCAGCCGGGTCGTGGCGTCCAAGGTCTCGGCCTCCGCCTCGAGCCGGAGCAGGAGCCTCTCGCGGAGGGATTTGAAAGGAACGGCCAAGCGCCGAAGCGCCGTCTCCAAGGCCGCCGCGGCCTCGACCAGCCCCGGCACCGGCTCCGTCGTCGGGCATTCGATGTCGTAGGGACCGTCGACCCCGCGGGCGCGGGCATAGACCTGTTCGCGAAGCTGCGCCAAAAAGGCCTCGGCTGCTCCCCGCGGTGCGCCCTCGGCCAGTCGCGGGCGCCAGCCGTCTCCCGGCAGGGCCCCGGCGGCGCGGATCGTCTCGTCGAGCGCGGCCATGGCGTCGTCGTCGCCCGCGATCAAATCCTCGATCCGGCGCTTGAGGCCGCGCGCGCGGCCGGCGCCCCGTGCCTCCGCTCCGCGAATCCAGCGGCGTAGCTCGGCCGTCTCGCGTCCGCTCAGCGCCGCCGAAAAGGCGTTGTCGGCGGCGTTGAAGACATGGTGGCCCTCGTCGAACACGATGCGGGCCGGGCGAGACGATCCATCGATGGCGCCCCGCGCCGCCTGCACCATCACGAGCGCATGGTTGGCGATCACGAGATCGGCCCGGCGCGCGCGCCGCACCCCGCGCTCGATGAAGCATTTCTGATAATGCGAACAGGCCGAATACACGCATTCCCCGTGATGGTCGCTGAGATCCCGGGTCCGGCCGCCGCCCATGAGATCGACCAGCCAGGCCGGGAAATCACCGCCCGTCATGTCACCGTCGCGGGTCCTCGCGGCCCAGCGCGCCATCAGGCCGAGAGCGATCGCGTCCTGCCGCCGAACGGCAACGCCGCGCAGCGCCTCCTCCATATTGAGGAGGCAAAGGTAGTTCTCGCGGCCCTTGCGCACGACGACGCGCCGCGCCTTCAGGGCCGGGTCCGGATATAGCCGGTCGAGCTCCTGGTCGATCTGGTGCTGCAGGTTCCTCGTATAGGTCGACAGCCAGACCGGCGCTTCGTTCTTTTCGGCCCAAAGGCTCGCCGGCGCGATATAGCCGAGCGTCTTGCCGACACCGGTGCCGGCCTCCGCCAGCACGAAATGAGGCGCCCCCGCGGCATCGCGCGGCCGGAACGCCGCCGCGGCGGCCGAGGCATAATCGGACTGGCTTGGCCGCGGCTCGGCGTCCTGGTCAAGCAATTGGGCGAGGCGCCGGCGGGCTTCCTCGGGTTCGACCGGCACCGTGCCGGGCGGCGGCGGCGGGGCATGTTCCGACCATTCCGGCAGCCGTCGCCAGACGTCGAGCCCGGCCGCGGGCGCGCGGGTGGTCGCCGTCTCCGGATCCTCGCCGAGCGCGCCCAGCACCGCGGGACCCCAGGCCCAACCGCCTCTTGCCATCGCCCAGGCGACCGGGCGGGCATCGTCGCCGGCCGGCCGGTCGAGACCCCGCAGCAACGTCTCCGCACTTTTCATCAGACCGAAAGCCAGCTCGTCGGGTCCTCCCTCGGGCCTCAGACCGAGGGCCTCCGCGATCCCGCGCGGTGTCGGCACGCAGAATTGAACCGGGTGCGCGAAGGCGAACAGCTCAAGGAGATCGTGGCAGGGGAAGGGGTCGATACCAAGGCGGCGCGCCGTCGCCGGGCCGTGACAGACCAGCGGGCGCGCGCCCCCGCGAATTCGGTCGGCCGCTTCCGCCAGGGTCAATGACGCGATTTCGCCGGTCGTCTCCAGCCAAGCGACGCTGGTCAGTCCGACGACAATGGCGGGGGCATCCGGTAAGTTAATCGGCGAGGTATCGGTCATGGCGCGGTCATCATAGCGGCGGTCGCTCCATTCGTCTCGGTTGACGCCGTCCCGCCGCCGCCATAGTGTCGCGGCCGCCGACGGATGACCCCTGTTGAAGGCATGGAAATGGCCGAAGAACGTGAATTAGCGATGGCGGCGAAGGCGTGGCCCTTCGAGGAAGCGCGGAAGGTCCTAAAACGGATCGACGGCGAGGTGCCCGAAAGGGGGTATGTCCTGTTTCAGACCGGCTACGGCCCCTCCGGCCTGCCGCATCTCGGCACCTTCGGCGAGGTGCTGCGGACGAGCATGGTGCGCCGCGCGTTCGCGGAAATTTCCGACATCCCGACCCGGCTCTTCGCTTTTTCGGACGACATGGACGGAATGCGGAGCGTGCCCGACAACATTCCGGAGCCGGACATGCTTGCGGAGCAACTCGGCAAGCCGCTGTCGCGGGTGCCCGATCCCTTCGGCACCCATGAGAGCTTCGCCCATCACAACAACGCGCGGCTCCGCGCCTTTCTGGACGATTTCGGGTTCGACTACGAGTTCGTTAGCGCGACCGAGTGTTACACCACCGGCCGGTTCGATGCGGCGCTGTTGCAAACGCTCCGGCATTACGACGCGGTGATGAAGATCATGCTGCCCTCGCTCGGCGAGGAGCGCCAACGGACCTATAGCCCCTTCCTGCCGCTTTGCGCCGACACCGGCCGCGTCTTGCAGGTCCCGGTCCTGGAGATCGATCCCGAGGCGGGCACCCTGGTCTATGAGCGGGACGACGGCACGAAGGTCGAAACGCCGGTCACCGGCGGGCACTGCAAGCTGCAATGGAAGCCGGACTGGGCGATGCGATGGTATGCGCTCGGCGTCGACTACGAGATGTCGGGCAAGGATCTGATCGATTCGGTCCGCTTGTCGGGCTCGATCTGCCGGGCCCTCGGCGGCCGGGTGCCCGAGAGCTACACCTATGAGCTCTTTCTCGACGAGAACGGCGAGAAGATATCGAAGTCGCGCGGCAATGGGCTGACCATCGACGAATGGCTGACCTATGCGCCGAACGACAGCCTGGCCCTTTTCATGTTCAAGAAGCCGCGGGCGGCAAAAAGGCTCCACTTCGACGTCATTCCCAAGACGGTCGACGAATATTTGACGTTCCTCCAAAAGTTCGGCGAGGAGGATGCGGCGAAGCGCCTCGCCAACCCGGCCTGGCACATTCATGCAGGCAGCCCGCCGCAAGCGGACGTGCCGCTCAGCTTCGGCTTGCTGCTGAACCTCGCCAGTGTCTGCAATACCGAGGAGAAATCGGTGCTGTGGGGCTTCATCAGCCGCTATGCGCCCGACACGTCGCCTGGTCGCGACGCGGTGCTCGACGGCCTGGTCGATCGCGCCATCAACTATTACCGGGACTTCGTCAAGCCGGCGAAGCAATACCGCGGTCCGGACGCGCGGGAGCGGGCGGCGCTCGAGGACCTTTCGGCGGCTCTTGCCGCGCTTTCCGCCGAGACCCCGGCGGCCGACATCCAGACCGAGATCTACGAGATCGGCAAACGCCATGGATTCGAGAACCTCCGCGATTGGTTCAAGGCACTCTACGAGGTGCTGCTTGGTCAGTCGGAAGGGCCGCGCATGGGCTCCTTCGTGGCACTCTATGGCGTGGGCGAGACCATCGAGTTGATCGGCAAGGTGCTGGCCGGCGAGGACCTGAGCGCGGCCTAGAGCGTTTCAAGTTCGCTTCCGCTCACCTGCCCCGCTCTACGCTGTTCATTTGACGCGAATACGTCGTCGCAAACCTAAACGGCTTGCTCGGGGTTTGCTCTAACCCTCGGCGTGGGCGAATTCCCAGTAGAGTTCGCGGGCGAGCTTGCCGATCGGGCCCGGCTGCAGGTCCCGGTCCTCGTAGCGGATGACCGGCAGCACCTTGGCGTGATTGCCGGTACTGAAAATCTCGTCGGCTTCCTGGAGTTCTTCCGGCGCGACGCTCCGCTCGACGACCTCGATCTCGCGGCCGCGCAGCAAATTGAGCACGCGCTGACGGGTGATGCCATTGAGGAAGGTGCCGTTCGGCACCGGCGTGTGCGCAATCCCATCCTTTACGAGGAAGAGGTTGGCGGTCGCGAATTCGGCGATATTGCCGTTCGGGTCGCGCACCACCGTATTGGTGAACCCGCGGTCCGCCGCTTCCCGCATTGCGCGGGCTGCGTTGGGATATAGGCAGGAGGCCTTGGCATCGGTCGTCGCCTGGTCGGGCGCCGGCCGCCGCCGGGTCGAGAGACAGGCGCTGAAGCCGGTCGCCTCGGGAAGTGGCGAATCATAGACCAGCATCGCGAATTGCGTCGATTCGGGGTCCGGCGAAATCCAGCCCTCCTGAGCCCAGAACATCGGGCGGATATAAAGCTCGGCGCCGCTCGGGAATTTGCCGACCCCGTCCTGGGCGATCTCGACCATCTCCTCGGCGGTGACGGTGGGTCGCATGGCGAAGGCGCGGCAAGAATCGACCGTCCGCTGGCAATGGAGATCGAGGTCGGGCGTGACCCCCTCGAAGGCACGCGCACCATCGAAGACGATCGAGGACAGCCAGACCGCGTGACTCATCGCACTCAACAGCGGGCGGTCGCCCTCGGTCCACTCGCCCTCGTGAAAGACGTAACTCGTCATTGCGGTCTCCCCTACCCCGAAGCTGGGTCCCGCCTCTCGCGGGCGGTGTCCAGGGCGTAGCATAGCGCGACCCGGCGGGTCGCGTCGAGACACGGGGCACCGGGGGTTACTGACTGACCCAGACGATACGGGATATCCATTCGAGGTCGTCGACGGCGACCGAGAGTTCGCCATGAGCCGGGTTGAGCGACGCGAGTGTCACCCGCGTCTCGGTTCGGTGCGTCAATTGTTTCGCCATGACCTCTTCGTCGGCGGTCTTAATCACGACGCGATCGCGGAGCCGGATGCCCGAGGCCGGCGAGACGATGACGACATCGCCATTGCGATAGATCGGCTCCATGCTGTCGCCGCTGATCGAGAGGGCATAGGCGTTCGGGTCGCCGAGATTGGGAAATTTGATGACGTCCCAGCCGCCGCCCGTCGGAAATCCGCCATCGTCGAAATAGCCGGCCCGTCCCGCCCGGGCGAATCCGATCAACGGGATGTCGGGGGCGCCGACCGAGCCGCGAAGCAATTCCGCGAACTGCGCGAAGCTTGAATTGGTGGCGTCCAATACGCGAGCCAGGCTCTCCGTCGACGGCCAGCGCGGCCGGCCTGCGCGGGCGCGCTTGCTTTTAGAAAAGGTCGTTCGGTCCAGGCCCGCCCGGCGGGCCAGCTCGGCCGATGTCAGGCCGTGACGCGCCGCCAAACAATCGATCGCGCGCCAGATATCATTGTGGGTCAACATGGCTCTACTCCCGTAACGGCAACGGTTCCCACAAGGGAAAGCGCGCCGAATGATAAATCATGTTCTTGTATTGTTCTTATTGGGAGAGTACCATTTTTCTTGCGAAAGTAAAGCATGAAAGGCAATTTATTAAATAAATACTAATACAAAGTGTGGAACGGCATGTGACTTGCCCCCAGGTTTCGTACCAATCGTTATGTTAGACCTTGCTCGTTG
>CAYPAV010000021.1:0-85944 GCA_964408805.1 uncultured Rhodospirillaceae bacterium
TGGAATCGGTGGATGGTCGCGGAGGCTTTGGCGGAAGTCGTGCACCATCGGCATGATCACGTTCCGAACCCAGTTGGCCTCGAGGGCAATATTGGATTCTTCTTTGGGGTCCTGGATCAGGTTGAAGATGTAGGGGGCCTCGAGCTTGATCGCGCCGTCATTGACCTCGGGCTCCCAGATAAAATGCATCTTCCAGTGGCGCCATTTCGCTGCCCGCAGCTCCTCCTTGATGTAGAAGACCAATCCTTCCCGGTTGGACTTCTCCTGGCGGCCGCATAGGAAATCGATCTGGTCGATGCCGTCGATGGGCCGGTCGTCCGGAACTGCGACGCCGGCGAGTCCGAGCAAGGTCGGATAAAGGTCGGCGATGTGGAGGATCTCGTCGGTCACGCCGCCCGGTGGAACCTGGCCCGGCCAGCGCACCATGAAGGGCACGCGGAGGCTGCCCTCCATCGCCGTATGATAAGTGCTGCGCCAGAAGCCCGCCGTGCCGCGCCAGGGCCGGCGGAACTCCGGCCCGTTGTCGGAGCCGAACAGGAAGATAGTGTTCTCGGCGATGCCGAGCTCGTCCACCGCATCCGCCAGAAGGCCCACATTATGGTCCATTTCGGCCAGTGAATCGGCCATCTCGCCATGACCCGTCCGGCCGATGAAATCAGGATGGGCGAGGCTCGGAAAATGCAACTGGGTGATCGGCAGATAGGCGAAGAAGGGGTGGGATGCAGCCGATTCCCGCCGCATGAAGTCGATCGCGAGCTCGACCACCTCACGGTCGATCAGGCGGCGCGAGTCGTGATCGAGAACCTTGACCTTTTCCGAGGGCGCGCCCCGTTCGCCTTTCCAGATATAGGGAATATCGACGAGGTCCGGCTCGAAGTTATGGCTGGTCGTGA
Organism: uncultured Rhodospirillaceae bacterium; assembly: GCA_964408805.1. Lineage (GTDB taxonomy): Bacteria > Pseudomonadota > Alphaproteobacteria > UBA8366 > UBA8366 > CAYPAV01. The sequence continues at coordinate 894 of CAYPAV010000021.1, forward strand.
ACATCGCTTCGTTCATGGTGCGGGGGATGCCGTACCAATCGTCGAAGCCGCGGTCCGTCGGCAGCCGCCCCTCGATGTCGCCGAGATGCCATTTGCCAAAATGCGCGGTGGCGTACCCCGCCTCAGACAACAGCTCCGGCAACAGCGCCTCCCAGCGCGTCAGGCCCTGGGGCAGTCCAGCCGGAACCGATTGAAAAGCGCCGGTGCGGATCGCCTGGCGGCCGGTCATCAGGGCCGCCCGGGTCGGGACGCAATCACTCTCCACATTGAAATTGAGGAAGCGGAGACCCTCCGCCGCCAGGGCATCGATCCGGGGTGTCGGGGCGCCGCGCAGCACGCCGCCGCCATAACAGCCGAGCTCGCCCCAGCCGAGATTGTCGGCGAGGATGAGAACGATATTGGGGCGCTTCTCGGTCATGGGGGAGTTCCTCAATGCGGGCCTATTCGGACGTCCATGGCACAATCTGTACGAAACATCCCGGCTAATCCAGGACCGACGGCTCCCTTTTCCATACCGGACGAAGCCTGATAATTTAGAGACATTGCTTCGAGGGAGGGTTGCATCATCGAGGGCAAGGTCAAATCAGATCCGCCGTATCGTGCGGAGCATGTGGGGAGTCTGCTTCGCCCGCCGGAACTCCGCGACGCCTTTCGCGCGCGCCACGAGGGGCGGATCTCGGCCGAGGCCTTCCGCGCCGTCCAGGACGCGGCCGTCGCCGACGTGGTCGCGCTACAGGAGGAAATCGGTCTTCATGTCTGTACGGACGGCGAGTTTCGCCGGGCGTCCTATTGGGGCCATTGGGTCGACGCCATCGATGGGCTGGGAACAGCACCGGCGCTGTTTGCCTTTCATGACGACGCGGGCAACGAGCAGGCTTTTATCGCGGCCGATTGCACCGGCCGGCTAAGGAAGTCGGGACCGATCTCGGCGGAAGAATTCGGCTACCTCCAGTCGGTTTCCCGGGCAACGCCGAAGGTCACCATGCCGTCGCCCTCGACGCTCCATTTCTGGCGTCTCTCGGAGACCATCGAAGGATCGGACTATGAGAACGACGCGGATTACCTCGCCGATCTGACCGCCATCTATCGCCGGGAGATTTCCGATCTCCATGCGCTCGGATGCCGGTATGTGCAGCTCGACGAAGTGCCGCTCATCATGCTTGGCAATCCGAACATAAGGGGCCGGGTGCGGGAACATGGCGACGATCCGGATCGGCTGACCGATCTCTACATCGAGGCCCTGAACGAGGCGGTGGGCGGTCGCCCGGACGATATGACCGTGGGCATGCATATGTGCCGCGGCAACTTCAAGGGAAAATGGCTTACCGAGGGCGGCTACGACGACATGGCCGAGCAGGTGTTCGGCCGGGTCGACGTCGACGCCTTTTTTCTGGAATACGATACCGCGCGGGCCGGGGGGTTCGAACCGCTTCGTTTCGTCCCCGAGGGCAAGACGGTCGTGCTCGGTCTCGTCAGCACGAAGACGCCGAAGCTGGAGTTGCGCGCGGAAATAAAGGCCCGGATCGAGGCGGCGGCGAAATATGTTCCCCTCGACCGCCTGGCGATCAGCCCGCAATGCGGGTTTGCCAGCACCGTTGCCGGCAATCCGGTGACGCTCGAGGATGAAATCGAAAAATTGAGGCTGCTGGTCGATGTCGCATCAGAGGTATGGGGCTGATCGGCAATGACGTCGGATGAAATCGAGCGGGCCGCGATGGCGCGCTTCAAGCGCGAGCGCGAGCTTGCCATGGCGCCGGTCCGGCTGGATATCGAGCGGCGGGTTTGCGGCAGCGACTATGGCGCGACCAGTTGGACGACGGTCGATGAGGCACGGCGGGTCGCGGACCGCTTGGCGCTGGCGCCCGGAATGCGATTGCTCGATATCGGCGCCGGCGCGGGCTGGCCCGGACTTTATCTGGCGGGGCTGACGGGTTGCGACGTGGTTCTTACAGATATTCCTTTCTTCGGCCTGCGCTCGGCGATGGAACGGGCCGGGGCCGACGGCATGGCGGGCAAGCAATGGGCCGCGGTCGCGGACGGGGCCCAACTGCCTTTCCGAACCGGCGCCTTCGACGCGGTCAGCCATTCCGACGTGTTGTGCTGTCTTTCGTTGAAGCGGGCGGCGTTGGAATCGTCCAGGCGCGTGGTCCGCGCCGGCGGCCGGACGGTGTTCACGGTGATCTCGATCCCACCCGGATTGTCGTCGACCGACCATGCGCGCGCGCTTGCGGCCGGGCCGCCCTTTATCGACGCCGAAGAAGCCTACCCGGCCGTGATCGAGGAGACCGGTTGGGAGATCACCGACCATCTCGATCTGACCGGCGCGTTCTTGGAGTCGTCCCGCCGGATGCTGGACGAGGAGGAAACCCATGCCGACGAACTCGGCCGGCTGCATGGCGCCGAGGACTTCGCGGCGAGGCTGAACAAGCGAAGATCGCGGGTCGACATCCTGGGCGAGGGACTACTCCGACGTGAACTATTCGCCGCGACGGCGATTTGAACGCCAAAATTTAGTATTTTGCGGTACTTTAATATGTGTTGGCACGGGGATATCCTGCTCGTGAACCCGACGAAAGCCAATTCAATCTATGAAAGAAATTCTTAATGGCTAGGCGGCAATTCAAGGATTTATGTGTTCTCGTCGTAGACGACGAGGAATTCATCCGTAGTCTGGTGACGCGTATTCTCACGGCGCTCGAGATCACCGACATCGAGGAAGCCTCCGACGGCGCCGAGGCGATCGAGAAAGCGCTTGCGAAAACGCCAGACGTGGTCATTTGCGACATCGAAATGGAGCCGGTGAACGGATTGGAATTCCTGAAGCGGATCCGGACGGCCGCCGCGGGTTTGCCTCGGGCGCTACCCGTCATCTATCTGACGGGTGCGCAGGATGGGGCGATTATCGGCAACGCCTTCGCCCTGGATCCAAGCGCCTTCGTCAAGAAACCGTCCGACCTCGAAACCTTGAGAGACAGAATCGATCGGGCGACCGGCGGCCATCAAGCCGTCCAACCACCGCACGCTTATGAGGGCGTACCGACGAGCGCCGCATCTCCCGTCCGATCCGTGGCCGCCGCCGAGGGCGACACGCGTTCGGAGGAGCCGACGCTGCGCAACCTGGAGGATGTGCGGCCGGGCGCCATCCTCGCCGACGATGTGACGACGAAGAATGGGCAATTACTGCTCGTCTCGGGGCTCGAACTCGGCGAATCGCATCTCCGCAAACTGGCTGATCTGTCGGAAATGATGGAGATCGGCGATCTCTGGGTCTGGGAGTAGGCCGTCGCCGCGCCGTACCTTCGTTTATTCCGGGACGCCGGCGGCAACTAACAGTTGGACCACCTTCTCCCGTGCTGCCGGCGGTTTGACCACGGTCAACAGATTCCAGTCCGCCAACCGGAAATTCGGTGTGTCTTTCATCAACTCCGCCACGATTTCGCGTGCTTTTTCGGTTTGTCCCAGGCCCTGATAGGCAACCGCGAGAGATACTTGTGCCGGCGGACCATAGGGACCTTTCCGAGCGAGGTTCAGCTCGAGCGCGTCGCGCGCCGCCTCGTAATCGCCGCCATAGGCGTTGACATGACCCAACAGGTTTAGATACGGCCCATTCACGAATTGGGGGTTGAGCTGGATCGCCCGCTCGATGCAGACGGCACCTTCCGCCAATTCGCCGGACATCCCCAGGAACATCCCGAGAAATGCGTGTGCGTCCGCGTCGCCGGGCTGACGCCGAATGGCTTCGCGGGCGGCCTCGATCCCGTCTTCCAAATTCCCTTGCAGGAGAAGCGAGAATCCGAGGCTTGTATAAGACCATCCCAATGTCGGATCGAGATCGATGGCCTTCCGCGCCATCGCCTCGGCTTTCTCGACGACTGCCAAATCCAGGCCATGGGCGAACACGGTGCCGAAGGAGAGCATGTTGGCGACCCCGGCATAGCCGCCGGCGAAATCGGGATCCATCACGATGACCTGTTCGAACATCTCGCGGGCCGCGTTGATCCTGTCGGGAACCGGCGGATACGGCGTCGCCCTGGCGCGGACGAAGAGCTCGTAAGCGTCAAGGTTCTGGGTGTGGACCGTCCGGAGGCTCTCCTCCTCGCCGGCGGTCAATTGCACGGACAGGGCGGAGACCACCTCGGCGCCGACCTCGTCCTGCAATTCGAAGACGTCGTGGATGGTGCCGTCATAGCGATCCGCCCATAGATGCCCGCCCGTGGCGGCATCGATCAATTGGGCATTGATGCGCACCCGCTCGCCGGATTTCCGCACACTGCCTTCCAGCACGTAGCGGACGCCCAACGCGGCCGCGGCCTCGCGGATATCCACAAGCTGGCCCTTATAGACGGAGGACGAATTCCGCGCGACCACAAACAGGCCGGAGACTTTCGAAAGATCGGTGATCAGATCCTCGGTCATACCGTCGGCGAACGCCTCCTGGTCGGGATCGCCCGAGAGATTGTCAAAGGGAAGGACGGCGATGGAGGGCTTTTCGGCGGCGGGTTCGGTGCCGACGGGGACCGTGGTCGCGCCCTCCGGAAGACCGGCCTCGAGAAGCCCTTCCACGGCAAAATCGAAATCTGCTTGGTGCCGGAACGGATGATTGATACGGAGCGTTTCGAGGGAAAACTCGGGCGAGTACGACAGGGCCCTCTCGACCTCGCGCCGGGCTTCCCGGAGCCGGCCCGCATGGGCGAGCGCGTTGGCGTAGTCCAGGATCGAGGTTGGATGGTGGGTGCCGCGATCGCTGGCCATCTCGCCGAACGCGACCGCCTTGTCGATGTCCCGCATCATGAAATGTGCCTTCGACAGGACCGTGAGCATGCCCGGAAACCAGGGATCGTTCGGGCTGAGGCGCATCGCCAGTTCGATCGGCCGAATCGCTTCCTCGGGCCGGCCGTCGAAGATATAGGCGAGGCCCAGATACATGTGGCCGATAGCGAGGCTGGGATTGACCTCGACGGCACGCTCGATCTGCTGGACGCCCAGGTCGAACCGCCGCTTGAACATCCGTGCCCAACCGAGCGCCAAATGTCCTCGCGAGGCCCGGTCGTCGATCGCAATGGCCTTTTGTCCGGCGTCCTGCAGCTCGGCGATGGTCCGATCCGGGTCGGATGTCCAACCGCGAAAGAGCGCGCCCATATGCGACAGCGCCAGCCCGCCATAGGCCAAGGGCTGGTTCGGATCGCTCTCGATCGATTTCCCGAACCAATGGAGAGCTTGGTCGAAGTCCTCCTTTTTGAAGGTGTTGTAATGCCAGAACCCGCGATGGGCGGCCTCCCAGGCGTCGAGGTTCTCGTGCCGGACTAGAATCGCCTGCCTCTGCGCTTCACCGGAAAGGGCGGGTTCGATGGCGGCCACAATGCGCTGGGTGATCTCGTCCTGAACGGCGAAGATGTCGTCCAGGTCGCGGTCGTATTTCTCCGCCCACATGTGATGGCCCGTGGGCGCGTCGATCAGCTGGGCCGTGATGCGGACACGGTTGCCGGCGCGGCGGACGCTGCCCTCGACCACGTATTGGGCGCCGAGTTTCTCGCCCACTTCCTTGATAACGGCCGAGGTACCCTTGAGCGCGAAGGTCGAGTTGCGGGCGATGACCGGAAACCAGCGCCAGATCGACAGCTGGGTAATGATGTCTTCGGCCAGTCCGTCGGCGAAATACTCCTGCTCCGGGTCGCCCGACATGTTGTCGAAGGGCAGGACGGCGATGGCGGAGCGGCCGCCGAAACCCTCCACCGGCACCGAGACGTCGGCGATCGCGTCGCCGATGATGACAGGCGCTTCGCCCGCGCCCAAGCGAACCGCATAGACCCGGACAGGGGCCGAGACGTGCTTGACCTCTTTCTCTCCGAGATCTTCGTAGGTCGCCTCGATGCGATTGCGGACCGATTCGTAGACCAATCCGGAGATGCAGATTCCGCCCTCCTCGGCGAGCGCTTCCAGGCGAGCTGCGATGTTGACACCCTCGCCGTGGATGTCGCGCCCGTCGTCGATGATGTCGCCGAGATTGACCCCCATGCGGAAGTCGAGGGCACTGTCGGCCAAATTCCCCTGGAGTGCATGGCGCAGGCGACCGCGTCCTGGACGGTCGGGAACTCGACCAGGAAGCCGTCGCCGGTGAGCTTGACGATGCGGCCGGAATGGGTCGCCACCGTGGGATCGATAACGTCGTCCCGCGCCGCCGTCCACGCGGCGACGGTGCCGTCCGTGTCCTCTTCCATGAGACGGGTATAGCCCGCCACGTCGGCGGCCAGGATGGCGGCGAGTCTCCGCTGAACCTCCTGACCGGCCATGATTCCTCGCGATTTTTGGTGTGTACCCCTCGAGTCCCATTCTAATGAACGGGGAAGGGCTGGCAATTGAATCCAGGTTTCACTCGTGGATTTTCCGCAACCGGGCGACATCGTCCGGCGGCGGTGCGGCGAACAGGCCTTGGGTACTGCGCTCGATGCCCAGCCGATCGAGATCAACCATCATTTCCGCCGTTTTCACGACGGCGGCGCAGCCATCCAGCACCGGCACGCCGTCGACCTCGCGAAGGTCGTGCTCGAGCAGGAACATGTTCACCGGATTGCCGGCGACCAGCAGCATCGTCGCCCCGCGCTCTATCACCGGGCGGGCGGCGGCGCGGAAGGCCTCCAGATAAGGCTCGGGATCGTCATACATCCGCGGGAAGTCGTCATAGGTCAGGTCGAGCGAATGGCCCCGGATCATGCGCCTGGCCAATCCGTAGCGCTTCGCCAGCAAGGCCATGTGTTCCAGAAGGGCGCGGTTATGGGTGACGAAGCCGAAACTCGGCGCCAATTGGCAGGCCAGCAGCATGGAACTCTCGGAAATGAACACGACCGGGAGATCGATCACTTCGCGAAGCTCGTAATAGCCGTGATCGAAGGTGTTGAGGACGGCGACTGCATCGAAGCCCTGTTCCTCCGCCCGCACGGCACTCTTGATCATCAGCGAGACCACCTTCTGGAAGGCCGTGTGGTAGCGGTCCTTGCCGAACGGCGTGCCGTCGATCCCGAAACTCGCCAGCTCCGTGCCGGGCCGCGCGACCTTGGCGAAATGGCGCTCCAGGGCCTCTTCGTACATCCGCCCATAGGGCGTGGCGGCATCGCCCGCCAAGGCACTACCGCTTTGCAGCCAGATCTTCACGCGCCCGTCTCCCCGGCCGCCGACGGCACGACTTGGTCCGTGAGATGCCCATAGACGCAGAGCCCGTCCAGCGCGGCCAGGTCTCGGTCCTCGGCACTCTTGGCATCGACCAGGGCGATCCATCGGTGTTCCGGGTCGCCGTCGAAGGCGGTCAGTCCGGCTTGCCGGGGGCCCGTGGCGTTGACCAACGGCAGAAACAGGATATCGGCGAGAGCGAACTCCCGGGGGTCCCGTTCGGTCACCAGGAAGGTGCCCGCCTCCGTCACCGCGGGCACGCGCTCCAGCCCGTTAAAGATGTTCCGTCGCCGCTGCATGACGTCCTTCCAGCGGAGGCTGCCCCGCCCGCCGCCGCCGAGCGCGTGATAAGGCTCGCTGTCGAAGACGTCGAGCGACCGCACCGAGTAGATCGCGAGATAGCCGGGGGCATTCGCGGACAAGGCGCGGAGGCGCTGCGCCGTCTCGAACTTGGGCAGGGTGAGGAGCTTTTGCATATAGGCCGCGTAATAGGCGTGCCACTCTTCTTTATCCTCGGGTTTGTCGAAATCGATCTCCACCATGTAGATCAAGTCGGGCCTCCCTTGGCGCCGGGCCGAATATTTGGGTTGCTCTTCAACCTCCGCCGGTGGCAGAGATGATAACGCACGACCGCCGGGGGGGAAGCGCGTTCGAATGGGTTCGAAGGGGATGGCTTCCCATGGCCCGAATTCTCGTGATCGACGATGACGATCTGATCCGTCTGGCGCTCCGAACGTTTCTCAAGGGCGCCGGCCACGACGTGATGGAAGCCGCCGAGGGCGCGGAAGGCATCGAACTGCATACGGCGGCACCCTTCGACCTGGTCATCTCCGATCTTTTCATGCCGGGGAAGGAGGGCATCGAGACGATCGTCGAACTGCGGCGGGATTATCCCGATCTGAAGATCATCGCGATCTCCAGCGGCGGCCGGGCCGCCGCCACGGGGCTTCTGGACGTCGCGAAGGGGCTGGGCGCCGATCGAACGGTCCGGAAACCGTTTTCGGCTGAGGACATCCTGGCCGAAGTCGACGCGCTGCTTGCCCCTTAGGCGGGCGGGGCCACGCTGAGGCGGCCGACCACGCCGTGGCGCTCGATCAGGCTGGCGACGAAACCGTTCGCCTTCGACTCCTCCACGAACTCGCTGATGAAGGCGGCCCCCGCCGGCCGGTCCGGCTTGGTGCCGATCGCCTGCTGGACGGCGGAGAACTGACCGTCGAGGATCCGCGCGCCCGGCAGCTTCTCGACATCGGAGATCAGCCGCGGCCGGAGACCCGCCAGGGCGTCCATCTTCTCGGCGACGAACAGATCGAAAGAGGCATTCAGGCCCTCCGCGCGCACCAGCTCCGCATGCTTGATGTTCCGCTCGAGCCAAAGGTCGTAGGCGCTCCGGGCCGAAACGGCGATCCGGTTGCCTTCGCGGTCGACCTCGTCGATCGACTGGATGGGGGAGCCCGCCGGCACCAGATAGGTCGATTCGATCTCCACATAGGCGGCCGAAAACGCGATCGTCTTGGCCCGCGCCGGCTCCGCGCCGATCAGGCCGATATCCCAGGCATCGTCGACCGAGGTATCCGCGATCTCGCCCGGCGTCGCATAGGGCTTGTAGGCCACCTCGACCCCCAGCCGCTTGGCGATTTCGGCCGCCATGCTGGGCGAGACCCCCTCGGGATCGCCGGACGGGCTCTCCCCCGTGACGAGCAGGAAATTCCCCATATTGATGGCGGCGCGCAAGACACCGGTGGGGGCGAGTTCGGATCGAAGGGCATCGGACATGTCGGGACCAGTTCCGGGTGTGATGAGGGGCGCGCATTCTATGCGGGGCGTGAACGGCGAGCAAGATGGGGGCGGGAGTCCGGAAGTGACGGACGCGATTGTTCAAGGAACACCTGATAAGAGGTAAAAAATGTTGAAAAATTTAGTAAAAAGGGAAATTTTGTTGGCAAGCTGGGACGGCGTGTCGTTAGAGTAATACGCGTAAGTATTATGTAAGGTGCGGCGGAGTGAGCGGACCGCGCCCACCGGCCCCGGCGAGGGGGCCGGACGGGGAGGGCAGGAAATGACGCGTCGCAAGACGCCACAGGCCGAAGCGCCGGCCGCCGCACAGGCGGTGGCGGAGGCGGTTCCGGCGGGGCCGTCGGACGCCGCTGTCGACCTACCGGAGGCCGCCGGTGTCGAGGTGTCGGAGAACGGCAAATCGGCGCCGCGGCGCTTCGATGCGGTGGAGACGCTGGGGAGTGCGGTCTGGCTGATCATGCAGTCGCCGGCGCACCAGCATCTCTTCGCCACGGACTTCGAATGGCTGCTGGTGCCGCCCATTCGCCTCAGGCAGTTCCGGGTCTTCCGGCGGAAGGGCATGCCGATCGCCTTTGCCTCCTGGGCCTTTCTCGACGAAGCGGTGGAGGCCCGCCTGGCGGGCGGCACGGTCCGCCTGGCACCGAAGGACTGGCGGTCCGGCGATCGGCCCTGGCTGATCGATCTCGTGGCCCCCTTCGGCGGCGTGAACGAACTCGTCGCCCATTTGAAGGCGCAGGTCTTCAAGGGGACCCCCTTCAAGGCCCTGAGCGCCCATCCGAACGGCGGTGGGATGTCGGTCGTCGATCTCTCCGAACTCGATACGGCACCGGACCCCGCCCCGGATGAGGCAGAGGCCGAAAGGGCGATGCCGTGACGGTGGGCTGGATCATCGCGGTTGCGGCGGCGTTCTGGTGCGTCGTGGGGGGCGTCGTCTTTCTGTACTGGTCGGCCGTGCCCGACTACGGGGAATGGGGGAAGCCCGTCTGCGAAGATTACGAGGCGCCGATCTTGAAGAAACTCCCCACGGGGGAGCCGGGCAATCCGTTCCGAGTCAAGGAGATCAAGTGTGAATTCGGGAAGATGTATGACGCTGGAAGAGGGTTGTTCACGGGGAACATTGGTCGCTTCTTCTGGATCAACGACAGGCAGGTGATATTCCGGGCGGCCAACACGCGTCATGGTCCATTGACCACTCGCGATCGAAAAGAAGGTGTCAAAGCCTGGATCTACGTGTGGGATTTGGACAAAGGCATTTCGAAGTTTCGCGATCTCCAAAGCCCGTCTCAGCGGATTTGCTTTCGGGACGGATTTCTCAGCGTGATGATCAAGAGGGATTTTGATCACGAGGCCAAGAAACTCAAGGGTCTCTGGTATTTCGAAGGACGGCTTGGGAATGAACAACGGGTCTTTCGTCCGCCTCGAAAATCCGGGACTCGTTGGAACCATCTGACGTGCCGGGATGTCGAGCGCCCCGCGGGAACGAAGGGCCGTAGCTGGGCGCCATTGCGGCAAGGCGACGGCTATCTCGACTTCGGTCTTTCTGTCGAAATTCGCAAGCGCAGGACTCAACAATGGGAGAAGCTCGTCCATGGCGAATGGATGACCTACACGGACCCTCTGCCGGAGCTTTACCTGACCCATAAGATATCGGCACAGGGTATCGTTCGAATACTCCCCATTCCTTCCCTTGAGGCGTCGGCCACCTGTGCTCGATATATGAGTTTTCAAAAATCATATTTTCTTTATAATTGTGGTGGAGATCGAAGGAAGTGGCACGCCGACGACTGTGTTCCCTATTGGTGGTATCGGCCGAATGGTCGCGCCGATCGACATTGCGCCCCTGGGCGTGGTGTATGGTCCCAAGGCGGGGATTTTTCGATGATCCCAATGAAGACCGGTCTCCTGCTATGGTCGAACGCTATAGAGTCCGCGACCCAGTCGGGGGGGCGGGTGTCTATTTCCATAGGGCGGGAAAGCTCTACCGATTGCTCGCCGGCTTTACTCAGAATGGCAGTTATAGTTATCAAGAAATATCGCCCGACGGCTGCAAGACCGCCTTCGGCTACGCCCCTACCCTCGCTAAATCCCGTGGCTCGGGACCCGGCCCCTTTACCGTCCGAATTTTCGATGCCTGCGGCTAGCAGAATTGGCATGAATAACCGCGACTGCGACGTGGCAAACGAATTTCACATTCGGTCCCTGTACTGTCGAGAGGTTTGATAACGATGATCCAATTTTTGAACGCTTATGCCCGTTGGTCCGACCGTATCGCGCGCGCGCCCGAGGGCTTGGTCGGAGCTGGCGGGTCGCTCTCGAATTTCGAATATATCCCGATCCCGCAGACGATTGCTGGCGGCGGTGGCGGCCTCCAGTTGAACGACCCTTTTCTATTCACCAACGTCAGTTATGAATTCGATCTGTATGGAGATTCCGGCCTAACGGATGAAGATCGATTTCCCGACGTCGAATTCATGCCTCCCGCTTATCTGGACGCCTATATCGACACGAACGTCCTTGAAATCGCCCTGGAACTCCTAGCGCAAGATCCTAGCAATGTCGCCGCTCTGCAAACCATCAACGAGATCGATCAGGTTTATGACGCCGCCGCCCTTGATGCGATCACCCCGGGGATTTCAGCGCGGGCCGCAAACATTCAGACCGAAGCGGCCGAACGACGGCGGGCGGAAAAAGTCAGGCAGATTAACCTAGCGATCGAAGACGATGATCTCGATCTTGCGGCGAGTCTGACGCGAAATATTAGCTTGAATGCGGTCGCGAACGTTGACGCCGACGCTGCGGAAACATTGTCGATCTATATCGCTGACATCTACGTGCCCGCTCAACAGCAAATCGCTCAAGATCTGAAAACGGCGATCGATACCGGCGATGACGCTACGCGCGACGCCATTCTAAGTCAGAATTCCGTTTATGATCTTATCCACCACGGCGGATATGAGCCGAGTCCCACGGCTCTCCAGTTGTCGGAAATCGCGAACGCCCATGAGCGATTCAAGGCATATCTGAGAATTACGGGGACAGCATACCTATTTAATTTAGATATGGGTTGAGTCCACTTGCACCAGCGCGGGCCTTTCGGTGGGAGAGGGCATTGGGTTCTATCCGGTGAGAGCGAAAAACGGGGACACGATCCTTTCTTCCCCAAAGGGGAAAAAGGTCATGTCCCCCGTTTTTCTTCGCGCCTTTGTTCGCGACGGGAAACGGGGGTGGAGTCCGGTTCCGGCAGCGCCTCCGCGATTCATCGTTGCGCGGGTCCGGCGAATGGTCGCATTCTTTCCGGTGGTAACGGGTTTTCAGGATCGGACAATAGGATGACGGAAGCGAGACCTCCCGAGACGCCGGGTGCCAGGATGATGTATCTGATCAAACGCCGGGCGGAGACCAGCCGCGAGGAGTTGATCGCGCATTGGTTCGCCAATCACATGCCGGCCGTCATTGAGCGGAACATGCAGGGCCGCGCGGCCGGGACGCTGCATGCCGAGCATTATGTCGCGACCTTGTTCGATCCCCGGCCCGACAAGCGCCACGACTGGGACGGGGTGGCGCAGCTTTGGTATGAGGCGCCGCCGCCGCGGCCAGAGACGGCCCACGGCGCGGTGCCGAGCGATACCTTCCAGGAGAAGGTCGAGCCCTATCACCCCTGGGCGGCCCGCGAATTCGTCGTGATCGACGGCGAGCTGCCGCTGGACCCGCCGACCCTGAACGCGCTTTTTCCCTGCACGCGGAGCGGGTTCTTCAAAGTCACCTTCCTGGTGCCCCTGAAGGCGGGGGCGGATACCGATGCGCTGTTCGATCACTGGCTGGATATCCATGTGCCGAACGTCCGCAACTCGATGGAGGCCGTGGGCGGGTTTCGCTATGTGGTCGGCCACAGCCTGGCGCCAGCCGAGGAACCCTATGCCGGCATGGCGGAACTCTACTTTCCGAACGCCTCCGGCTGGGCCCGCTACCGGGACCATATCAATCCGGACGGGATGGAGAACTGGGTCGATGCGGGGGCGCTCCGGGTCTTCTACAGCGGGACCGAAATGGTCGGGATCCCCTAGAGCCTTTAACGATTATATGGAATCGCTGAGATTGCTTTTCCGGCCCGCCCGTTAGGAGAGACGGTGAAGGCGATGTGGGGCATCGGCGAGCCGTCTCGACGCGGCGGGCGGGCCGGAAAAGCGACTGCAGGCGGCGTCTCCAGCCCGCTGGACGTCGTCAGACCGTGCTTGCGATGCGCCAGCATCGCGGCGCGCGCTCTTCCTAGCCAGCGGGATGGAGAAGCCGTCTCAGCGATTCCATATAATCGTTAAAGGCTCTAGGCAGCGCCATCGAAACGCCGCCGGCCCTTATTCGGGCAGGTCGGCCGCGCGCAATTCGGTGACGAATTGGTCGAGAAATTCCCGGCTCCGATAGGGCTGGCCGGCGGCGAATTCCGCGATCGAAAATGCCGGCTCGACGGCACGGATTTCTTGTCCGAGGGACAGGGCGATGTCCGGCTGATCCCGCTTCACCGCAATGCTGGCCAAGACGAGTCGGGCCGTCAGGTCGTCGGGATTGGCCGCGATCGCCGCTTGGGCCGCTTCCGTTGCCCGGTCGAGGTCGCCCGCGGCCCGGTGCGTCGCGGCGAGGATGTCCTTGAAGAGGGTCGGGTGTATCGGCGAGTAGCGCATCGCCAGATCGATATGATGCAACGCCCGCTCCTGATCGCCGCAATAATGCAGGACGTTGGCGTAAAACGCGTTGGCATGGGTACAGTTGGGACGATTCGCGATCGCCCCCCGGCCCGCCGCCAAGGCCGCATCGAAGTCCCGATCGAGGAGATGGATATGGCTGAGGACCGTGTGGGCCTGACCATCCGCATCGGCCAGTGCCGCAGCGCGTTCCGCCCATTCCCTTGCCTGTTTCTTCGACTCCTCGCGCGAGTCCGTCCAGCCGCGTTGAAAGTCGTACCAATGGGTGAGTGCCATCCAGGTCGGTCCCGCCGCCGCTTCCGGGTGCAATTGCGAGACCCGTTCGAAATGGCGGCGCGCATTGCCGAGGGCGGTCCGGTCCATGTCGAAGAAGTCGTGAATCCCCCGATAGAGCGCCTCCAGCGACGGCAGGTCCCGCAGTGTCTTGTGCCAGACCCGGGCCGGTTCCCCGGCGACCAGCTCGACGTTCATCGCGGTGAGGATGCGGCCGGTCACTTCGTCGAGCAATTCGAAAGCGTCGTCCAGGTTCCGGTCGAATTGCTCGGCCCAGACGATTTCGCCGGAGGCGGCGTCAGTCAAGGTGGTGGAAATCCGGACCCGACTACCGGCTTTTCGGACACTTCCCTCCAACGCATAGCGAACGCCAAAGCCGTCGGTCGCGTCGCCCGCGGGTTTTCCCCGATACGCATTGGCACTCCCGGCGGCGATGAGAAAGACGCCGGAGACCTTCACCAGGGCGTTCTGCACGTCGATCCGCAATCCGTCGGAGAGATAGTCCTGGTCGGCGTCCCCGGTCAAATTCTCGAACGGCAGGATGACGATGGAAGGACGGTCGTCTGCCGGCGGCGTTGGCCGCCCGCTTTGCATCTCGGCCGCCGCCGCCGGTTTTTGCCCCAGCCCGCCGACTCGGTATACCTTGACCGGCGTATCGATGTTCTTGAGGTCCCGCTCCCCTTCGTCCTCGAAGCCGACCGATAGGTGGTGGCGCACCTGCTCGTGAATGCCCGCCGACACCAAGATGCCCCCCGGGTCCGCCAGCGCCTCGATCCGGGCCGCGATGTTCACGCCGTTCCCGTAGATATCGTCGCCCTCGATGATAATGTCGCTGATATTGACGCCGATGCGGTGGGCGATGCGGCGGTCCGCCGGCAGGCCGGCCTCGCGATCGGCCATTGCGGTTTGGATGTCGACCGCGCAGCGCACCGCGTCCACGGCGCTGGCGAACTCGATCAGCAAGCCGTCGCCCATGGTCTTGACGATGCGGCCGTGATGTTCGGCGATCTTGGGGTCGAAAAGTTCGGCCCGGTGGACCTTCTGGCGGGCCAGCGTCCCTTCCTCGTCGGCTTCCATCAGCCGCGAATAGCCGACCATGTCGGTAGCGACGATCGCGGCCAACCGTCGCTCGACTCGATCATCACTCATTGATGAGATTTCCCGCCCCGTCGAATTCGTTGCAAATAAGAATCGTATTCAAGTGCGGCATTTCAATGGCCCCTGTAGATCCCGCCCTACAATTACGGGGACATCATGCGTATTTAATTTAATCGCGGGCCGATTCCACATGTAAGGGTGCCGGCCATTCGGCAGGAGAGCGCATCGAGTTCCGACCGGTGAGAGCGAAAATCGGGGACACGATCCTCTGTTCTCCGAAGGGAAAAATGTCATGGCCCCGCTTTTCTTCGCGCTTTTGTTAGCGACGGGAGATGGGGGCAGGTTCCGACGCACTTGCGTCAAATTCGGGCGTTCTTCGAATCGTCAGTGCGCAAGGCGGACCCGTCCCTTTGGAAAGGTGACGGCGGCGACCGTACCTTCGCCCACGACGCTTTCGATCGAGAGAGACGCTTGGTGCAGGTCGGCCAGGCGGAGCACGATGTGAAGTCCCAAACCGACCCCTTCTATGGTTTTGGCGATGTGGGGGTTGTCGGAAACCGAGAAACTGCCTTGGACGAACGGCTGGGTAATTTTGTCGAGGCGTTCGGCGGGGATGCCCGGCCCCGTATCCGAGACTTGAAGGGTGCCTTCGCCTTCCCCGTTGGTCGACCAACGAAGGACGATACGTGCTTGCGGACCGGAATACTTGATCGCGTTCGACAGCAGATTGTCCAATATCTGGGACAAGGCCCGTTGGTCTGCGAACAGGTGGCTGGACCCGCCGTCGATGTCGATCGAGACGCGCGGGTTCGAACCGGCAACGAATGTCGGCGTGCATCTCTGAAGTGACCCGTTCAGGGCCTCCTCGACATCGATTAGTATCTCGTCGAGCGCATACTCGCCGCTTTCGATCTTCGAGAGGTCGAGGATGTCGTTGATGAGGCTGACGAGATATTGTCCGCTTTGGTGAATCAATTCCGCGTATTCCTCGTAGTGCGGATCGCCGATCCGGCCGTAGATCCCTTGGACCATCGCCTCCGAAAACCCGAGAATCGAATTCAAGGGTGTGCGAAGATCGTGGCTCATACTGGCCAGGAATTCGGACTTTGCGCGGTTCGATTGCTCTGCTGCGTTCTTGGCCTCCTCCAACGCCAATTCGATTTTCTTGTTTTCGGTCAGGTCGGTTCGCACGCCGACGATCCCGCCGTTGCTTGTGCGGCGTTCCTCCACCCGCACGAAACGTCCGTCATCGAGCTGGTACTCGATCGCCCCCTTTGGATCGCGATGGTGGGCGAGCACTTTTTGAATCCATGCCTCGCTCGCTCCTTCCGGCGGCGCGAATTGCCCTCTTTCGATACCGATGCGGGTGATCTCCTCATAGGTCGCGCCGGGGACGTATTTGTCGGCGATGAGCGGGTAGCAGTCTTTCATCTTAGAGTTGGCCAGGACCAGCCGGTCGTCGGCATCGTAATAGGCGAGCCCTTCCGGGATGCTCTCGATGATCATCGCCAACAATTCTTCGGTTCGATTGCGTTCCGTGAGGTCTTGAACCGTGCCGCTCAAGCGCCGCGGTTCACCCGACGAATCTCTTGTTACCACGCCGTTGAACCGCCCGACGCGCTCGCTTCCGGTCTGCTGCAGGATACGGAGCGTGACATCGAATTCGCCGCCCTCTTCGATGGCCCGCTTGCGAATCTTTGCAAATCGTTCTCGGACGACGGGATGGATGAAACTCAAGAAATCCTCCAGCGATAGGCGCCGGAGCTTCCGTGTCACCCCGAAAATGCGGTAGACCTCGTCCGACCACCAAATCTCATTGGTTTGAAGATCGCGGTCCCAGCTTCCGAAGCCGGCAATCCTTTGCGCTTCGTTCAACCGAGCTTCGGTCTCGCGCAACGTCCGCTCGATTTCGATCCGCTTTCGCATTTGTCCGGCCCGTTCGAGCATGGACCGAAGAATGCTGGGGATGAGCGCCAAATTGATCTTGCCTTGATCCTCGATAACGTAGCTGACAACGCCGAGCCCCAACGCCTCGACGGCCAAAGGTTCGTCGCGCCTACCTGTTACCAAAAGGAGTGGCAGTTCGGGTTTCTCCGAAAGCAGCGATTGAGCGATCTCGGTACCCGTCATATCGGGAAGACGTATGGCAACCGCGACAACGTCGTAAGGGGTCTCGGCATATTGTGCCAAGCCCTCTTTTCCGTTTTGTGCGAATTCCAGCGAATATCCGAGAGGATCTACCGCTTTCTCGAACTGGTCACGAAGAAGCGGTTCGTTCTCAATGTATAGGAGACGAGTATTGGACGTTTCGCCCATGACGCTCCCAAAAACTGGCATTGTATAAGTTTTTGTAAATGCACCATTATCCGGTTCGTACAATTCTCAATACTATAACTTTTCAGCACGGCTGTCTCAGAATTTGGTCGTCGCGGAAAAGGCCGCCCTAATCGAGCTCCGGCAGGTCCGGCCGCCGCGCGGTCCAGGGGCAGGCTTGTTCGAATAGGGCCGCGGCCTTCAGCAGCAGCGCGTCTTCGCCGCGGCGCCCCACGAGCTGGATCGCCACCGGCAGGCCGTCGGAATGGAAGCCCGCCGGCAGGGTGATCGCCGGGTTGCCGCTGAGGTTGAAGGGGTGGGTGTAGGGATACCAGGCCCTCCGCACCGTTCCCGCCGGCGTATTGTTGATCATCACGTCGCCGAAGAAATCATGGTCGATCGGCACCGCCGTTCGCGCCAGGGTCGGCGTGATCAGGATATCGATGTCCTCGAACCAGGACTGGACCTGCCGGTAGACGTTCGTACGGGCGAAGATCGCCTTCAGCACCGCCTCGCCGGAGGCCGCCACCCCCTCGTCCATCTGGCGCAGCAGGGTCTCGCTCATGCGGTCGCCGAACGCGTCCACATATTGCCGATAGCGCGCATTGAGGAGCGAGGCCCAGAGGATTTGGAAGACCGGCTCGGTCGGTTCGAAATCGTCCGGCATTTCGCCGACCTCGGCCTTGCAATCGGCGAAGACCTTCGCGGCGTCGGCGCAAAGCCCCATGAGCTCGTGATCGACCGCCGTGTTCCCGAGATGCGCGCGCCAGGCCATCCGGACGCCGTCGAGGTCTTTTGCGCTCCTGACCGCCTCGGCGAAGCCGTTGGCGGGCAGGAAATAGGAATGCGGGTCCGAGGGGTCGGTGCCCGCCATGGCGTCCAGCATCAGCGCGCAATCCAGCACTGTCCGCGTCGTGGGGTCGATATAAGAGGTGTTGCCATAGGCGTCGGGGGCGGTGTCGTGGGGCACCAGGCCGAGCGACTTCTTGAAGCCGACGACGCCGTTTGCCGCCGCCGGAATGCGGGTCGAGCCGCCGCCGTCGGTCGAAATGGCGATCGGTGTTACGCCGGCCGCCGTCGCCGTCCCCGCCCCGCCGGAGGAGCCGCCGGAGGTTCGCTCCGCACTCCAGGCATTCCGTGTACGGCCGAAGAGAGGCGCTTCGGTCAGCGGCTTGTGACCGAATTCGGGGCTCGTCGTTTTGCCGATCAGGATGGCGCCGGCCGCCTTCAGCCGCGCCACCGCGATCGCGTCCTCGCTCGGCACGTTGTTCTCGAAGACGTAGGAGCCGAAGGTGGTGCGGACCCCCTTGGTGTTCACGAGGTCCTTGACCGTCAGCGGCACGCCGTGCAGCGGACCCACCGCCTCGCCTTGCATCACCGCGTCCTCGGCCATCTTCGCCGCCGTCATTGCCTCGTCGCGGCAAATCGTGATGAAGGCGTTCAGAACCGGCTGCGAGGCCTCGGCCCGGCGCAGTGCGGCTTCGGTCACCTCGACCGGGGAGAGCTTCTTGTTTCGGATCAATTCGGCGAGGTCGGCGGCGGAGGTATAGGCATATTCTGAGGCGGTCATCACTGAGGTTCCATTGTTTTGAAATGTTGCTAGTTTTCGAATTGTCGTCCCACATTGTCAATCAACGGCGGTGTCGGTGAAGACGACGGGTTGAATGCGCGGCAATATCATCCGATAGTGGTTAACGGAAGGATCGTCGAGTGCCGTTCGGCGGCGTCGGCGAAGGTTCAAAACTGGCAAGGCTCGAATTCTAATATGGGCCATTCCTCAGGAGGATCAGCTATGCGATTTTTTATTCCGAATACATTGGGTGCGGCGGCGCTCGCGACGATGCTCGCGACGGGCCCGGCCCTGGCCGGCAAGGACAACGATACCCTTGTCTGGTCGACCGATCGCGAGGCGGATGTCGCCTTGCCGTATTACAACAACATTCGCGAGATGGTGATCATGGCGCGGATGGCGTGGGATACGCTCATTTTCCGCGATATCGAGACCTTCGAATACAAGCCGCTTCTGGCGACGAGCTGGAAATGGATCAACGACAAGACAATCGATCTGGAATTGCGGAAGGGCGTCAAGTTCCATGACGGCTCCGATTTCGGCGCCGACGATGTTGTCAGCACCTTCAATCACATCGTCCAGGAAGACAGCGGCATCATGACCCGTCGGAACGTCAGCTGGATGAAGAGCACTGAGAAGCTGGGGCCCTACAAGGTCCGTATTCATCTCTCGAAGACATTCCCCGCAGCGCTCGAGTTCCTGGCCATGGCGACGCCGATCTTCCCGAGCGAGATCTGGAAGACCGCGAAGAAGGACGCCAAGGGCAAGTTCGATTACGGCACGATCGACGAGATCGGCACCGGCCCCTACAAGATCACCAAGGTGGTACCCGGCGAGTCGATCACGATGGTCAAGAACGAGAATTATTGGGCCGGCAGCCCGAAGGGCAAGCCGACGATCGGCACGGTCGTCTTCAAGACCGTCCCCGACACCGAGGCCCAGATCGCTCAGCTGCTGACCGGCGAGATCGATTGGATCTGGGACGTGCCGAAAGATAAGGCCAAGGATTTGAAGTCCAGTGGCCGCGTCCAGGTGGTCAACGCCAAGACCTTCCGGATCAGCTATCTGACGATGGACCGGGCGGGGCGTTCGGGTAAGGACAAGAAGTCGAACCCGTTCTCCGACAAGCTCGTTCGCCAGGCCGTCGCCCATGCGATCGACCGCAATGCGATCGCCAAGCAGCTGGTCGGCGAGGCCTCGGACATGATCCATTCGGCGTGCTATCCCTCGCAGTTCGGCTGCACCCAGGACGTGCCGAAATACGCCTACGATCCGGCGAAGTCGAAGAAGCTACTGGCCCAGGCCGGTTATCCGAACGGCTTCAAGACCGACATCTTCGCCTATCGCCAGCGTGAATTCACCGAGGCGGTGATGGGTTATCTCGCCAAGGTCGGGATCAAGACGAACCTCAAATACATGCAGTACAAGGCGCTGCGCGGTCTGGTATGGGAGGGCAAGGCGCCGTTCCATCAAATGACCTGGGGCTCGTACTCGATGGCCGATGCCTCGGCGATCACCAGTCATTTCTTCAAGGGCGGCCGCGACGATTATTGCCGCGACGACGACGTCAAGAAATGGCTCGATATCGCCGATACCAGCGTCGACACCACGGTCCGCAAGACCAACTACAAGAAGGCGCTGGCACGTATCCAGGAGAACCTCTGCTGGTTGCCGATGTTCACCTATGCGAAGTACTACGTCTTCGGGAAAGACGTGGATTTCAAGCCGACCAACGATGAAATTCCGCGTTTCTTCACGGCGAAATGGAAGTAGATCGATGCATCGGGCACGGTCCCATACGGGGCCGCGCCCGTTCGATCTCTTGGGATAGGCGATGTTACTTTTTACTTTGAGGCGGCTCGGTTACGCGATCCTCGTCGCGGTGACCGTCTCGGTCGTGACGTTTTCGTTGCTGCGCCTGTCGGGCGATCCCGCCACCGCCATGGCCGGCGAGGGCGCGACCGAAGAAGATATTCAATACGTCCGAAAGCATTACGGCTTCGACCGGTCGCTTCCGGTGCAATACTGGGATTGGGCCAAACGGGCGCTTCGGGGCGATTTCGGCATTTCGGTCTATCTCAAGGAAAAGCCGGTGGCGGAGATCATCGTCGAACGGGCGCCGGTGACGATGAAGCTTGGTCTCTTCGCGCTGACCTTCGCCTTGCTGCTATCGATCCCGTTGGGGGTCGTGGCGGCGATGTGGCCGAATACGATCATCGATCGGACGGCGCTGACCATTGCCGTCTTCGGGCAGGCCATGCCGAGTTTCTTCTTCGGCCTGACGTTGATATTCCTATTCAGTGTGACCTACCGGATTTTTCCCAGCTCGGGCAGTACCAGCTTCGTCCATTTCATCCTGCCGTCGATCGCACTTGGCTATTATGCGACGCCGCAGATCATGCGGCTGACCCGCGCCGGCATGATCGAGGTGTTGTCCTCCGACTATATCCGTACCGCCCGGGCAAAGGGTTTGCGGACCTATATCGTCTTGTTCAAGCACGCCTTGCGGAATGCGATAATTCCGGTGGTCTCGCTCTCGGCGGCCCAGCTCGGTTTCATGCTCGGGGGCTCGGTGGTCATCGAATCGGTGTTTACGCTGAACGGGCTGGGGCGACTGGCCTGGCAATCGATTCAGCGCTCCGACTTCGAGGTCATGCAGGCGATCGTCCTGACGGTCGCGTGTTTCTATATCCTCTTCAACCTGCTTGCGGATCTGCTCAATGCCTTTCTTGATCCGCGTATCCGCGTGCACTGAGCGGGGAGGGGCGACGCATGACCATCACGGCCTCTCTCAAACCGCTGCCGAGCGTCGAGGAAGTTCTCGAACCCTCGCCGTCGGCTATCCTGCGGAAGCGGATCTTCGGGCATTGGGGGCTTCTCATCGGCGGCGGCATTCTGGTGCTGATCATCGTCGCGGCGTTGGCGGCGCCGCTGCTCACCTGGCACGACCCGCTCGATCAGGATCTGATGAACCGCTACGTGCCGCCGGTTTGGCATGAGACGGGGAATTGGGATCATCCGCTCGGCACCGACAAGTTCGGCCGGGATTATTATTCGCGCATCATCTACGGCGCGCGGGTCTCGCTACTGATCGGGTTCGTGGTGATGCTGATTTCCGGCGTCATCGGCACGATCATGGGCGTGATGGCAGGGTATTTCGGCGGCCGGATCGACATGTTCGTGACCTTCATGATCAATACGCGCCTCGCCATGCCGGTCATCCTGATCGCGCTCGCCATCGTGGCGCTGATCGGGAGCTCGCTCGAGGTGGTTATCCTGGTGCTTGGCTTTCTGCTGTGGGAACGCTTTGCGCTGGTCATGCGAAGCTCGACCCAGCAGGTCCGGAACCTCGACTACGTCGCCGCCGCCGAGGCGGCGGGGTGCACCACGGCGCGCATCCTGGTGACCGAGATCATGCCGAACGTGATGAACAACCTCATCGTCATCGCGACGCTGGAGGTGGCGCATGCGATCCTACTGGAGGCCGCGCTTTCTTTCCTCGGCCTGGGCGTTCAGCCGCCGGAGCCGTCATGGGGGCTGATGATTTCCGAGGGCAAGGGCGACATGTATTTCAAGCCGTGGGTCATCGGGTTGCCCGGCGCCGCTCTCTTCGCCATGCTGCTTGCGATCAACCTCCTGGGTGACGGTATTCGCGACGTGACCGCGCCGGAGAGTAGAAATTGACCGCGGTTCTCGAGGTCGAGGATCTGTCGATCGAGATTCCGATTGCCGCGGGTCTGCTGTATCCCGTGCGCGGCATAGGATTCAAGGTGGAACGCGGCGAGACCCTCGCCATTGTCGGCGAGTCGGGGTGCGGCAAATCCCTGACCTCGCTGGCGGTCATGGGGCTGTTGCCCCAGGCCGCGAAGCGCAAGGCTACCGCCCTGGCCTTCAATGGCGAATCCCTGCTGTCCTATTCGGAAGCCGAGATGTCGGATATCCGGGGCGACCGGATGTCCATGATCTTCCAGGACCCGATGACGTCGCTCAACCCGACCTATACGATCGGCAATCAGCTGGAGGAAGCCTTGTTGCGGCACCGGCAAGTGTCGCGAAGAGAGGCGCGCGACCGCGCGGTCTTCCTGTTGGAAAAAGTCGGGATCACTGCCGCCGAGAGCCGCCTGAAGCAATACCCGCATCAACTCTCCGGCGGTCTGCGCCAGCGCGTGATGATTGCCATGGCCTTGATGTGCGAACCGGAACTGCTGATCGCGGACGAGCCGACAACGGCGCTCGACGTCACCATCCAGGCACAGATCCTGTTGCTGATCGCGCAAATTCAGAAAGAGTTCAATATCGGCGTCATCCTGATCACGCACGATCTCGGCGTGGTCGCCCGGGTCGCCGATCGGGTGGCGGTGATGTATGCCGGCCGGATCGTGGAATCGGGGACAGCGGAGGAAGTCTTCGAGAAACCGCTGCATCCCTACACGCAAGGGCTGATGGAGTGCATTCCGATTCCGGGCAAGACCCGGCCCGGCCAGCATCTGGGATCGATTCCGGGCATCGTGCCGACCCTGGTGGGCGATCTGTCGGGCTGTATGTATCGGGACCGTTGCGCCTTCGCCCATGCCGGGTGCGCCCAAGAGCCGACGGATCAGGTGCTGGGACCCGGACGCGCGTATCAATGCAATCTCGGTCAGGATCTGGGACGGCGTGAGCGGACGAGAGAGACTCCCGCCGCCGGCACGGTGGCCGCCTAATGGACGCGCCGGTCATTGAAGCGCGGGCGGTGCGCAAGACGTTCCCCATCCGCCAAGGCATGTTCAAGCCGAAGCTGCCGCTGCACGCGGTGAATGGCGTCACCTTGAAGATCGAGAAGGGCGACGTTCTCGGTCTGGTGGGTGAGTCCGGGTGCGGCAAGACGACGATGGCGCGCATGATCCTCGGCCTTGAATCCCCCACCGAGGGGGATATCCTGATCGACGGTGAATCGTTGTCCAGCCTGGATCGGATCGCGGTTGCCCGTCGGGTGCAGCCGATCTTTCAGGATCCGTATTCCTCACTCAATCCGAGGAAGTCGATCGGTTCGATCATTTCGCTCCCGCTCCGCATTCACAAGGTCGGCGATCCCGAAGGCTGGAAGGGTCAAGTCGAGGAAATGATGGAGCTGGTCGGGCTGCCGCGGCGGCTCTACCACAATTATCCAAGCCAGTTGTCCGGCGGGCAGCGCCAGCGCGTTGCCATCGCGCGGGCACTGATCATGAAACCCGAGATCCTGATTTGCGACGAACCGACCTCGGCGCTCGACGTTTCCGTCCAGGCGCAAATCTTGAACCAGCTATTGGATCTGCGGACCGAACTCGATCTCACCTATGTCCTGATCACGCATAACTTGGCGGTCGTCGAGCATATGGCGACCAAGGTGGCGGTGATGTATCTGGGGCGGGTGGTCGAGGAATCGGCCGCGCAAGCGATCTTCGAGGCGCCGCAACACCCCTATACCCAGGCGCTCCTCGGCTCCGTCTTGACGCCGGATCCCAATCTCGACGTGCCGGATACGCATCTCGGCGCGACATTTCCCAATCCGGTCGAACCGCCCTCCGGCTGCACCTTTCATCCGCGCTGTCAGTTCGCCACGCCGGACTGTGCGACCCGGCCGCCCGATACGCACGAGGTCGGGGCCGCCCAGGTCGAATGCCACCTCTTCGCGGACGAGATCAAGAAGGCGTCGTAAATCAGGTCCACGGACCTTACCGGCCGAACAATTTCTTCAAAGTACCCGCCGGCGACGGTAGGCTCGGCAGCTTGACGCCGCTGCCGCTGCTCGTCGTCCCGCCGCTGGAGGTTCCGGGGATGAGCTTCTTGACCGCGTCGAGCGCCTTTCCCGGGTCCTTTGCGACGTTACCCAACATGCCGGCCAAATCGGGCTTGTAGCTCAAATTGTCCCAAGGTCCGGAGACGATCACCGGCACCTTGATGCCGCCCGCATCGTCGCTGCCGCCCTGGCCCTTGGTAGTGGCGGCGATCTTCGGTTCGATGCGGTAGTTCACCGTTCGCTTGGGCATGTCGACCTTGCCCTTGCCGCTGAGCCGAAGCAGCGGTGATTTCAGCAATAGGTCCTGGTTGTTCAAGATGCCCTTCGTGATCCGATAGGTGCCGCCCAGCTCCGCGAAATCCGTCTTTTGGGTCTTCCGGGCACTGGGATCCAGGAACGCGCTGCCGACGTTTCGGATCATGGCGGCGAGGTTGATGCCGCTGATCGCTCCGTTAAGGAACTTCACCTTTCCCGACCCCGCCAGCGCCGAGACGATCGCGCGCTCGGTCCGGCCGCGAGACGTGATCGCAAGATCCGCATTGGCCGTGCCCGAAAGCCGGGTGAACCCGGCCGCATCGGTCAGGAAGGGTTCGGCCTGAAAATTCGCAAGATCGAAATTCAACGCGATGGCCGGCACCGCACCCTTGCCGTTGGCGGTCACCTTTGCCCGACCGGTGCCGTCGTAGAGCACCATCTTCGAGAGATCGCTGACCAGCACGCCGTCTTTCAAGGTGACCTTGAGGTTGGTCTGGCCGACCTTGATCTTGCGGACGAGGAGTCCCTTGACGGTCAGTTCCAGAGTTGCATCGGCGGCGCGAAGGCCGGTGAGGTCTATCGGATCGTCGCTCCAATCCGCGCCGATTTGGCCGGCGCGGATTTGCCCGTGCTTTTCGCGTCGCCGGACTTTGCCCCTTCCGGCGGCAGGTAGGGGTTGAGGTCGAGCATGCCCAGATCGAGCCGCCCCGTGATCTTAGGTTTTCGGCCGCCGCCGTCAAAGGCGAATTGCCCGGAACCGGTGATCTTGTCGACCGACAGCTTGGCATCGTTGAAGGCGTATCGACTGCCCTTCACGTCGACCTTGCCCTCGATATTCAAGGGTCCGAGGCCGTCGCCGGGCGCCTTGATAGGCGCGCCGACCCAGGCGGCCAATTCGCGGATCGACGGGACATCGAGTTTCAGTGCGCCGGCGGCGGCGATCACCTTGGCACTCGAAGCCGACCCTTTGAAGGTGAGGGCCACGCGGGGCGCTTCGCCGTGACTACGCCAGATTCCTCCTGAAGAATGGAATAAGCGGGTCAACGGACAGGTGCGTGTCGCGCGCCGCCTGGTCAATATAGACCAGTTCGATATCACCGCCCGCCTTGCGATAATTGTCGGCAAAGCGCTCCGGCTCGTTGACGTCGCCGCCGGATTCGGGATCGTGGTAATCGTGGACGTCATCGGGGCGACCCTGAATCCAGATCGCCGGCGGCGTCTCGACCGTTTCACCATTCTCCAGCGCCAGCATCGGGTTGCCCTCGGCCATGTTCGCCTCGGTGACCCAGTATAGATCGTGTCGTTCCGGGATGTCGCCGACCCAGGCGGGCGGGTTGGCCGACTCCCTTAGTCGATTGGCGTGGCGATAACGCGACAGGGGGTTGATCACTGGCCACAGCATCGCTACACAGCGGACCGTTGCATCGACGAGGTGCGACGGGGATTCCAAGGCAAGTCCCGCGTATCTCGGATCCCGTGGACGCATCGCCGCCAGCATCGCGAGATGTCCGCCGCTGGATTGGCCGGAAAACGCAAACCGCGTGGGATCGAGACCAAGTGCGTTCGAATTTCCCTTGAGCCAGCGGACGGCATAGTTGATGTCGATCAGGGAACTCGGATAGCCGTCGCCCGCATGGCGAAAATTCAGCGCCGCGACCGCGAAACCGGCGCTTGCCAGCATCTCGTCGCGGTCCTGGCATCCGGTTAGGTCCCCCTTGCACCAGGCACCGCCGTGAAGATCGACCACGGTTGGAAAAGGCCCCGCGCCCGACGGCTTGAAGAGCCGCAGCATCTGCGCGCTTTCACCGTGACGGATGTAGTCGATATCTTCCCTGGTAATGTCCAGTGTATCGGTTTGCATGGGACTTCCTTTTCGTAAGTTCACGCCGGCGACGCGGACATCGGAAATACTAGGCGCGTCGAAGAGCCGAGTCTATCGATCGGCGCATCGCCGGTCACTCCTCCCACGGATTGACCACGTCAAGACCCGGCAGATCGAAATCTTCCGAATTGCGTGTCACCATTGATAGACCGTTCACGAGCGCCGTCGCGGCGAGCAAGCCGTCGACGGCCGGCAACGCCCTCCCATCCAGGCGGGCCTGTGCACTGATCGTTCCCCATCGATCGGCGACGCGGCGGTCGACAGTCAAGAATCGTTCCTCGAACCAATCGGGCAAATCATGATCGAGCCAGCCGATGAGTCGGGTCTTGCGTCGGCCAAGGTCGAGCAATTCGATCCCCTTGCGGATCTCCCCGAGGCTCAGCACGCTGAGATAGAGATCTTCCCCCTGCGACGTTTCCAACCAGGAAATCACGTTCGTGTTCGGGTTGGGACGCAACGTCTCGGAGACGACGTTGGTATCGAGAAGGTAACTCACAGATCCAGGTCTCGTGCCGGTGACCGGTCGCGTTCGATGTCGAGCGGCAGTCCTTTTAGCGGGGATGCCGTCATGAATTCGACAAAGCTTTGATTCCGATCGACAAGGCGATCGTAGTCGGTCCGGGCCAACACGACGACCTCGTCCCGGCCATGCACGGTGATGCCTTGCGGGCCGTCTCGCACCGCCTCGCGGACCAATTCACTGAGTCGAGCCTTGGCGGCCTGCAACTGCCAATTACGCATTGTCAGGATCCGGTGATATTAAACTAGTCAGACTAGTTTAATATCAGATTTAATTGATGATAATCAAGTACTGATCAAAGCCGCACGCCTATCACCCGTCCCTCTGTCTCGATTCAACGCATCGCGGGTCGCCAGCGATGGAACCGCCAGGTCAGGGCAAGAGCAACCACGGTAAGCCCGGCGGCGAGGCCGAGCCAGACGCCGACCCCCGCCATGCCCGCCTCGAAGGCGAGGTAATAGCCGGTCGGAAAGCCGATGCCCCAGTAGCCGATCGCGGCCAGGATCAAGGGCGTTCGGGTGTCCTTCATGCCGCGCAGGATGCCGGCGGCGATGGCTTGGATGCCGTCGACGATCTGAAACCCGGCGGCGACCATGAAAAGGGCGACGGCATGGTTTCGCGGCACCGTATTCGCGGGATCGTCGGCTTCCAGAAACAGCGAGATCAAAAAGACGGGTGCGAGCGCGAACAGGAGCGCCGATGCCGACATCCAGGTCGTGCCCATCGCAAGGGATGTCCATCCGGCGCGCCGCACGCCTTCCGAATCGCGCCGGCCGATCGCGAACCCGACCCGGATCGTCGCCGCCTGGCCAATCCCAAGCGGCACCATGAAAGCCATCGAGATGCAGCGGATGGCGATCATGTGGGCCGCGAGATAGTCCGTGCCGAGGATGCCCGTCATGAAGATCGCCGTCGCGAAGAGCGCATGTTCCAAAAGCATCATGGCGCCGATCGGAATGCCGAGACGGAAGACCTCGCGGAAGAGTTCCCAATCCGGCCGCCAGAAGCGTCCCAGGATATAAAACCGGCGGAGGTGCCGGGCGCGGACCGCGAAGAGGAGAAGCGAAATGCACATCAAGAGATTGGCGAACGCGAAGACGATGCCCGCCCCCTGAACGCCGACGGCCGGAAATCCGAAGTTGCCGTACATCAGCGCGTAGTTTCCAATCAGCGTGAACGCGATCCCCCCGAGCATGACGTAGAGTGCCGCGCGCGCTCGGTCCATCACGGCGACGAAACCGCGGAGCGCAATCAGCCAGAGACCGGGGATAAGGCCCCAGCGCGCGTATTCGATATAGCCGGCGGCGCGGACGGCGTTGGTCTCGCTCTGACCGAGCAGCAGGAATATCTCGCGGGCATGGGCCAGGATTAAGATGCAAATGGCGCCCATCAGGGTCGCGGCCCAGAGTCCCTGACGGACCGAGCGCCGCACCATCCGGATGTCGCCGCCGCCCCGCGCCTGCGAGGCGAGCGGGGCGACCGAGCTGACGACCCCAAGCGCGAAGAGGAAGGGAATGGTGTAGAGCGTCAGGCCGAGCCCGCCCGCCGCCACCGCGTCGGCCCCGACCCGGCCCAGCATCAAGGTTTCGACAACACCGATCGATACGTAGGCGAGCTGGGTCGCGGCGATCGGCGCCGCCAGGGCAAGGGTCAGGCGGAATTCGGTGCGCCAGGGGTGGTCGATTTCGCGGGGTGTCTCGGCGGGTGACATGGTTACGACCTTGGAGCCGTGTCCGGCGGCCGCTCACGTGGATTAGCGGTTGGCGATGTCTCGGGCATGGCCGCTCGGGGGCGCCGCCTCCGCGATTGATTCGGAGCCGCCGCGCCGCCTTATATCTATTCCGCCGCGCCTGCCTCGATCTCGGCCACCGCCTTGTCGGCGCCGATGGCGAGCAGTGCCGTGTGAACGATGTGCCGCGCGTTGAGTTCGGCCGCTTCGTACATGTCGTAGGGCGCCGCCTGGTCCTGGAAGCGGTCGGGCAGATGCATCGGCCGAATCTTGAGGCCGCCCGCGATCAGGTCGTTGGATGCGAGATGCTCCAGAACATGTGTCGCGAATCCCCCGATCGAGGCTTCCTCGATCGTTATCAGCACTTCATGGTTCTTCGCCAGGCGTTCCACCAGGTCCGTGTCGAGTGGCTTCGCGAAGCGTGCATCGGCAACCGTGGCCGGGAAGCCATGGGCCGCCAATTCATCCGCAGCTTTCAGGCTTTCCAGCAAGCGGCCGCCGAAGGACAGCAGGGCGATCCTTGAGCCTTCGCGCAACACGCGGCCCCGGCCGATCTCCAGAATTTCGCCTCTTTCCGGCATATCGACCCCAACGCCTTCACCCCGGGGGTAACGCAAGGCCATCGGGCCTTCGTCATAAGCGACCGCCGTCGCGACCATGTGCACGAGTTCGGCTTCATCACCGGCCGCCATCACGACCATTCCCGGCAAGCAGCCGAGATAGGTCACGTCAAAGGCGCCCGCATGCGTCTGGCCGTCGGCGCCCACGAGACCGGCTCGGTCGATCGCGAAACGGACCGGCAGCTTTTGAATCGCGACATCATGCACGACCTGGTCGAAGGCTCGTTGCAGGAAGGTCGAGTAGATCGTCGCGAAAGGCTTGAAGCCCTCGGCCGCCAATCCTGCGCAAAACGTCACCCCATGCTGTTCCGCGATGCCGACGTCGAAGGTCCGGTCCGGGTGCGCCTTGCCGAAGAGGTCCAGCCCCGTACCGTCGGGCATGGCCGCCGTCACCGCGACAATCCGGTCGTCTTCGTTCGCCTGCTTGATCAGCTCGTTCGCGTAGACCTTGGTGTAGGAAGGCGCGTTCGAGGTTCCTTTGTGTTGGGCCCCCGTGATCACATCGAATTTCGAGACGCCGTGATACTTGTCCGCCGAGTCCTCGGCCGGGGCGTAGCCCTTGCCTTTGACGGTCACGGCATGGAGCAGCACCGGTCCTGGAATGTCGGAATCGCGGAGATTTTTCAGGACGGGGATCAGGTGGTCCATGTTATGCCCGTCAATGGGGCCCATGTAGTAGAAACCAAGCTCCTCGAACAGCGTGCCGCCGGTCACCATGCCGCGCGCATATTCCTCCGCCCGCTTCGCCGCGATTTCCATCGGATGCGGCAGTTTTTCGGCGATATCCTTGCCGAGTTCGCGGAGTTTTCGGTACTCCCTCGACGACAGCAGCCGGGTCAGGTAGTTGTTGAGCGCGCCCACCGGCGGTGCGATCGACATCTCGTTGTCGTTCAAGATCACGATCAGCTTCGATTCCATCGCCCCGGCATTGTTCATCGCCTCATAGGCCATGCCCGCCGTCATAGATCCATCGCCGATCACCGCGATGACGTTTCGGTTTTCTTCCCCCTTCAAATCCCGTCCGACAGCGAAGCCGAGCCCGGCCGAGATCGAGGTCGAGGAATGCGCCGCGCCGAAGGGGTCGTACTTGCTTTCCGAGCGCTTCGTAAAGCCGGAAAGGCCGCCGCCCTGGCGTAGCGTGTGGATGCGGTCGCGCCGGCCCGTCAAAATCTTGTGCGGGTAACACTGATGGCCGACATCCCAGATCAGGGTGTCTCGCGGCGTGTCGAAGACGTAGTGAATTGCCGCCGTCAACTCGACCACGCCTAGGCCCGCGCCGAGATGTCCGCCCGTTCGCGAAACCGCCTCGACCGTCGCCGAACGCAACTCGTCCGCCAATTGGCGAAGGTCGCCTTCGGGCAGAGATCTTAAATCCGACGGTTCATTGATACCGTCCAACAGCGGTGTATTCGAAGTCAACGGGATCTCCCTTGGCGTATTATGATACCGCTACGTCAATTACGACGCTCCACCACGAAGCGGGCTGCCTGACGCAATAGTTCCGCTTTTTCACCGAAAATAGCAAGATGCGAAATTGCCTGATCGGCCAAATGATTAGCTTGGCCCCGCGCGCGCTCCACACCCAGTATCGACACGAAGGTGGCCTTACCCGCGCCCTCGTCCTTGTTGACCGCCTTACCCACCTCGTCGACATCGCCTTCGACATCGAGCAAATCGTCGGCGATCTGGAAGGCCAGGCCGAGATCGTGGGCATAGCCGCGAAGCGCCTCGCGAGCTTCTTCCGAGGCCTGGCCGAGGATCGCCCCCGCCTCGCAGGCGAAAGCGATCAACGCGCCGGTCTTCAGGCGCTGCAGCCGAGTGATCTGGCCAATGTCGAGTTCTTCGTTCTCGGCGCGAAGGTCGATCATCTGCCCGCCGACCATGCCATGTGCACCCGCCGCGACCGCAAGGGCCGAAACCAATTCGGTTCGAACGCGGGCGTTGCCGTGCGTATCCGCGCTGGTCAGGACCTCGAAGGCAAGCGGCAATAAGGCGTCGCCCGCGAGCACCGCAGTCGCGTCGTCGAATTTCTTGTGGACGGTCGGCTTGCCTCGCCTCAGATCGTCATCGTCCATGGCGGGGAGATCGTCATGCACCAGCGAATAGCAGTGGATGAGTTCAAGAGCCCCGCCGGTCCGAAGCGCTGCCCTTGGGTCGACATCGAACAGTCCGGCGCTCTGCATGACGAGGAAGGGGCGGAGGCGCTTGCCGCCGCCGAGGGTCGCATAGCGCATCGCCTCATGCAGGCGATGTTCGGTCGCGTCCTCCTCGGCCAATAGCCGGTCGAGAAACGCTTCGATCTTCTCGGCCGTTTCAGTTAGGGCTTCCGTGAGATCGGCCATGCCGGTTCAGTCGATATCCACGGCTTCCGCGCTCGGCGCGCCGTCGGCATCGAGGGAAATTTTTTCGATTTTCGCATGGGCCTCGCGCAACTTGGCCTCGCAATGGCGCTTCAGGGCCGCGCCCCGCGTATAGCTGGTGATCGCGTCGTCAAGTTTGGCATCGCCGGACTCGAGCGCCTTCACGATCGTCTCCAATGCCTGCAAGGCATCTTCGAAGCTCATCTTCTTGATGTCGTTCGGGATTTCGTTCTCGGCCATTCCTGCCTCTCCATCGGGAGTTTAGTCGCGGGCCATTCGCCTGTCCAAAGCTATATGTGATTGGGCGGCAATCCAGGTTCAGGCGTTACCGTCGCGCCCGGTGGACATCAAGACGCTGACATGCGCGGCGGCGCTCGCCGCAAGCGCATCCAGATCGTAGCCCCCCTCAAGGGTCGAGACGACACGCCCTTCGCAGGCCGCGTCGGCGATCTCGAGCAGGCTTGCTGTTGCCCAGGCGTAATCCGCCTCGACGAATTCGAGCTGCGCCAGCGGATCCGCGGCATGTGCATCGAACCCGGCGGATATAAACAAGAAGTCGGGCGAAAAGGCCTGGAGCGCGGGAAGGACTTGTTCCTCCATGCCGGCGCGGAACTGGTCCGAGCCCGCATGGGGCGGCAGCGGCAGGTTGACGATATTGCCGTGCGCGCCGGTCTCGGACTCGCCGCCCGTGCCGGGATAAAGCGGCATCTGGTGCGAGGAGGCGAAGAATCGCGTCGCGTCGTCCCAGAACATCGCTTGAGTTCCGTTGCCGTGGTGCACGTCGAAATCGACCACGGCCACCCGTGCCCGACCGTGGACCGCTTGGGCATGGGCGGCTCCGATGGCGACATTGTTGAACAGGCAGAACCCCATCGGGACGGCCGGTTCCGCGTGGTGGCCCGGCGGTCGGACGGCGCAGAACGCGTTTTGGGCTGCGCCGGCCATGATGGCGTCGATCGCGGCACAGACCGCCCCCGCCGCGCGCCGCGCCGCCTCGCCCGAGGCCGGCGAGACGTGAGTGTCTCCGTCGAGCGCGGCCCGGCCTTCCGCCGGGATCGCGGCCAGAACCTTCTCGACGTATTCGATTGGGTGGACCCGGGCGATCTGATCCAACGAGGCTTCCGGTGCCTCGCGGCGGTCGAGCGGCGCGAACGCATCGGCCGCCAGCGCCCGGCGCACCGCCTTCAACCGGGCAGGCGATTCCGGATGCATCGGGCCCGGGTCATGAGCCTCGCAGATATCATGGGTATAGAGGATGGTCGTCATCGAACTCCGCCTATAAATCCGCGCAGCGGCGCGATCTTTCCCGGTCCAGTCTATAGCCGAGCGGGGGTAGCGCTGTCCAACCGTGGGAAATTTCCATGAAAACTTCGCGGCAAGACCATTTTGGTTCTTTCCAGCGCGCCATTTATATGCAAATTTGCGTTTAATTATGACTCTATGTATCTGGAAATATCGACGAGCGGTCAAAATCTTGGCCTTGGCGCCTCTCTTGGCCATGGCGGTATCGGGCGACCTCGCGGCACAGAAAAAGCCGACCAAGGTCTCCGTCGACAAGGTCCGCTTGACCGAGGTCGCGCAAACCTTTCCTGTGATCGGCCGCTTCGTGGCCCGGCAGTCGGGTGTCGTGGCTTCCAGGGTCGGCGGGCCGGTCGACGCCGTGTTGGTCGAGGTCGGCGACCGGGTGAAGAAGGGGCAGGTCATCGCGCGGCTAGTGCCGGACCGACTGCGGGCGAATCGTGACCTTCTCGCGGTCGAAATTCGCGAAAAACAGTCGGCGGTGAGGGCGGCAGAGGCCCAGTTAAAACTAACGCTCGGTGAACTGGCGCGGCTCGATGGGTTGCGAAAATCGGCGGCGTTTTCACAGGCACGCTATAACGACAAGCGAAACGAGGTCGCCAAGTATCGCGGCGAGCTGGGCGCGGCCGAAGGGGCCGTCGCGCGCGCCCGCGCCAATCTGAAACTGGCATCGATCGACCTCTACAATGCCGAAATTCGAACCCCATACGATGCCGTCGTGGTGCGGCGAAGCACGGTGGCGGGCGCCTATCTTTCGGTCGGCGATCCGGTGGTATGGCTGGTCAACGATCTCGGTATGGAGATCGAGGCGGACGTGCCCGCCAATCGCCTGGTCGGGCTCGGCATCGGTCGCAAGATCGAGGTTCGCCGCGACGATGGGATTCGCTTCGGGGCATCCATTCGCGCCATCGTCCCCTCCGAGAGTGCCGCGACCCGCACCCGGCCCGTGCGTTTTGTCCTGGAATCGGATCCCGATCCCGCGGTGCTGCGGGGCTTGGCCGAAAATCAGAGCGTCACCGTTCTCCTGCCCGTGGCGAAGGCGCGGCGCTTGCTGACCGTGCATAAGGATGCGGTGGTCACCCGCGGGGGTGCCAAGGTCGTCGTCCTGGTCGAGGGCGGCAAGACCAAGTCCCGGAGCGTGCGCGTCGGCGAGGCGGTCGGCGACCGGTTCGCCGTCGAGTTCGGGTTGAAGGCGGGCGATATCGTCGTGATTCGCGGCAATGAGCGGCTTCGTCCGGGCCAGTCGGTCATCTATGATACGCCGAGTGGAAAACCCTCGGGCTGACCGAACGGGTGGGATCACATGAACCTCATCAAATTCGCCATCGACCGACCGACCGCGGTACTCGCGGCGGTCATCATGGCGGTGTTGTTCGGTTTCGTGGCGCTGAACACGATCCCGATTCAACTGGCACCCGACGTGGCCCGGCCCGTCATCGACATCCAGACCGATTGGCACGGCGCGGCACCCGCGGAAGTCGAGCGCGAGATCCTCAATCTCCAGGAAGAGCAACTGAAGGGGCTTTCCGGATTGGAGCGGGTCGAGGGGCGCGCCCTTCAAAGTCAGGCCCGCCTGAAGCTCGAATTCGGCATCGGGACCGATATGGACAAGGCCTTGCTGCTCGTCGCCAACCGGCTCGATGGCGTCACCGGCTATCCCGACGAGGCCGACGAACCCCGCCTCAAGGTCGCCGGTCCCGAGGACAACCGGATCGCCTGGTTCCATTTGACCCGGCGCGAGGGAAATACCCGGCCGATCCATCACTTCGGCGATTTTGCGGACGATATCATCCGCGAGCGCCTGGAGCGTGTGCCCGGCGTCGCCACGGTGAATGTCTATGGCGGCGGGGCCAAGGAAATCCGGGTCATCGTCGATCCGGCGAAGATGGCGCGCTACGGTCTCACGGTCCCGGAGGTTCTGGACCGCTTACGGAAGGCGAACATCTCGGTCACCGGCGGCGACGTCGAGGAAGGCAAACGCCGATACGTCGTCCGGACCGAAGCCGAACTGAACACCTTGGAATCGATCCGCATGGTGGTCCTGCGGACGATCGAGGAGCAGGGGACGAGCCGAGTCGGTCGTGTTCTTGTCGGCGATATCGGGACCGTCACCTACGGTTACAAGAAACCGACCGCGCGGGTGCGAACCAACGGTCACGCGGCCATCGCCATCAATGCAACGCGCGAGGTCGGCGCCAACGTCATCGAAACCATGAAGGGCATTCGGAAGGCCGTCGGCGAGTTGAACGCCGGCGCGATCGCGGATGAGGGCCTTGAATTTCGCCAGCTCTATGACGAGACCGTCTACATCAACTCGGCGATCGATCTGGTCGTGCAGAATATTTGGATCGGCGGAACGATCGCCATCGTGATCCTGATGTTGTTCCTGCGCTCGGCCCGGGCGACGCTGGTCATCGGTCTCGCCATTCCGGTTTCGGTGGTCGCCTCCTTCGTCGCCATGGCAATGCTGGGACGGTCGATCAACGTGGTCTCGCTGGCCGGGATCGCCTTTGCAGTCGGCATGGTCGTCGACGCGGCGATCGTGGTGCTGGAGAATATCTACCGCATGCGCGAGCAGGGGCGCGAACCCTCCATCGCGGCTCTCCTTGGCGCGAAGCAGGTTTGGGGGGCCATTCTGGTCTCCGCCCTGACGACGGTCATGGTTTTCATTCCGCTGCTGATCATGGATCTGGAGGTGGGACAGCTGTTCCGCGATATCGCGGTCGCGATCTCGGTCGCCGTACTACTTTCGCTCCTGGTCTCAGTCACCGTCATTCCGGCTCTCTCAAGGCGTATGCTGGTCGGCAACGTCAAAGCTCCCGGCGCGGGATTGTCGATCCCAATTGCCGATCATATCGGCCGCGCCTTTACCGCCGCCGTGGTGGGCCTGGTCCGGCGGGTTGTCGGCAATCGCGCGCTGGCACTTGGGCTGGTCGTGGCGCTGACGGGAATCACCGGAACCGCGACCTGGATCTATTTGCCGCCGCTCGAATATCTGCCGGAAGGCAACAGAAACCTGGTGATCAGCGCGGTCTTTCCGCCACCCGGCTACAACCTCAAGACCATGTCCGACATGGCCGCCCGGGTCGAGCGCGAGGTCCTGCCCCATCTCGCGGCCGGCGATGAGAAGATGGCGCCGCCCGACGAGCCGCCGAAGCTCAAGTATTTTTTCTATGTGGTCTGGCGGAACCAGACCTTCCTGGGGGCCCGCGGCACCGATCCCAGCCGCGCCAAGGACATGATCCCGATCCTGAAAAAGCCGGCGATCAAGGAGCCGGGTACGTTTGTCTATAGTTATCAGCCGTCGATTTTCGGGCGCGGCATCGGCGGCAGTCGCGCGGTCGACATGGACGTGACCGGCCTTGCCCTGGACGATGTCTTCCAGGTCGCCCGCCGGGCGGCGGCGAAGATTTCCCGGATCCTGCCGCGCCGCGAGGGGACGAGTTTCCGGCCGCGACCGAATCTGCAGCTCGGCGAGCCCGAAATTCGTGTGACGCCTCACCGGGTGCGTCTTGCCGATGCCGGCCTCTCGGCGCGCGATCTGGCGCTGACGATCGACGCCTTCAATGACGGCGTTCGCGTCGCCGAGGTGACGGAAGGCGGCAGCCAGATCGATCTCGTGCTGATGGGGCCCGAGGACAATGTCGTCGAGACACAGGGAATAGGGAACCTGCCGGTCGTCACCAAATCGGGGACGATCCTGCCGGTCGGTTCGCTCGCCAAGATCGACGTGACCGCGGGTCCGACCGAGATCCGCCATGTCGAGCGGGCACGCACGGTGACCCTGCAGATCCGGCCGGCGGCGAAGATCGCGCTCGGCGATGCGCTCGACATCCTGCAGCGGGACGTGATCGACAAGCTGGTGGCGGAAGGCCTGCCGCCCGGCGTTCGAATCCGGCTTTCCGGCACCGCCGACAAACTGGTGGCGACGGCGGCCGAGATGCAGTGGGATCTGCTGCTGGCCCTTGCCATCGTCTATCTGGTGATGGCGGTGCTGTTCGAAAGCTTTTTCTATCCGCTGATCATTATCCTTTCGGTGCCGCTGGCGACCGCGGGCGGGGTGATGGGGCTGACGCTGCTCAACCTGGTCCACTTTCAGGCGCTCGATATGCTGACCTTGCTGGGGTTCGTCATTCTGATCGGCATCGTGGTCAATAACGCCATCCTGATCGTCCACCAGACCCTGCACCACATCCGCGAGGAGGGCATGGATCAGGGGGAGGCGATCATCGAGGCGACGCGAAACCGTATCCGGCCGATCTTCATGTCGACCCTGACCAGTGTCGGCGGCATGCTGCCGCTGGTCCTGTTCCCGGGCGCCGGATCGGAGATCTATCGCGGTCTGGGATCGGTTGTCGTCGGCGGGTTGGCGCTCTCGGCGGTGCTGACGCTGGCCATCGTCCCGCCGCTTCTCAGTATGTTCGTGGGTATGCTGGAAGCGAAGCGGGACGAACGCATGATCGCCAAGGCCGGCGAGGCCGTGCCCAAGGCGGCGGAATAGAACCGAAACCAACCCATGTCATATGATTTCATCGTCATCGGCGGCGGTATTGCGGGGGCCGCGGCCGGCTATGCGCTGGCGGCGGAGGGCAAGGTCGTCGTCCTCGAGATGGAGGATCAGCCGGGCTATCACAGCACCGGCCGTTCGGCGGCCCAGTATACCGAACTCTACGGCAACGGCCCGGTTCGGGCCCTCGTGCGCCTCAGCCACGAATTTCTAGATACGCCGCCGCCGGGCTTCACGGAGACGCCGATCCTGACGCCGCGAGGCGCCCTCTTTGTCGGTACCGAAGAACAACGACCGGCGATCGAGGAGATCCTCGCCCTGGC
Source organism: uncultured Rhodospirillaceae bacterium (assembly GCA_964408805.1). Classification (GTDB taxonomy): domain Bacteria; phylum Pseudomonadota; class Alphaproteobacteria; order UBA8366; family UBA8366; genus CAYPAV01. The sequence continues at coordinate 39,056 of CAYPAV010000021.1, forward strand.
GGTGGCCGAGAACTGTCCCGCCCGCGAATTGTCGCCCGAGGCGGCGGCCGCGATCGTTTCGGTGTTGCGACCAGACGACTTCGCAACCGCCGTTCACGAACCTGAATCCATGGATATCGATGTGCATGCGCTACTTGGCGGATACCTCCGCCAGTTGCGGGCGCGGGGAGGCGAGTTGGTGACCGGGGCGGAGGTGCGGGAGATGACGCGCCAGGGATCGGCTTGGCGGGTCGAGACGTCCGCCGGTGCGTTCACCGCGCCCGTTGTCGTCAACGCCGCCGGCGCCTGGGGCGACGTGGTCGCCGAGCGCGCCGGCGTCAATCCGATCGGCCTCGTTCCGAAGCGGCGCACGGTTATCCTTTTCGATCCGCCGCCCGAAATTGAAATCGCGGATTGGCCGCTCGTCATCGACGCCGACGAGAATTGGTATTTCAAGCCGGATGCGGGGAAGGTGCTGGCCTCACCGGCCGACGAGACGCCGGTCCCGCCGTCGGACGTGCAGCCGGAGGATATCGACGTGGCGTTGATCGCCGATCGGATCGAACGCATGACGACCATGACGGTCGGCCGCATCAGCCATCGCCGCGCGGGGCTTCGAACCTTCACCGGAGACAAGACCCCGGTTGCCGGTTTCGCGCCCGATGCCGAGGGATTTCTGTGGTTGGTCGGTCAGGGCGGCTATGGGATCGAGACCGCGCCCGCGATGGCCCGTGCGGCGACGGCACTAATCACCTCGAAGGATCTCCCGGCGGATTTCGCGAAGGTTGGCGTTAAGGCCGAGGATTTGAGTCCGGCGCGGCTCCTCCGGGGCGATCACATTAATTTGTAGAGACATTCCCGCCAAACCAAGTTGAATCCGGCTAACATATAAGCGGGACCTGAATTAAAGCATGCGTTGAGTTGGGGCGGTGGCATAGGGAATGCTACCGAGGCTTGGTATGAATTCAAACGATCTCTTGCGGAATTCCGGGGCGGCGAGCGCCCTCTTGAAAGCGATGGCGAATGAACGGCGTCTGGTCGTGCTCTGTCATCTGATGAAGGACGAGAAGTCGGTGGGCGAACTCGAGGGTTTGGTCGGTTTGAGCCAATCGGCCCTTTCGCAGCACCTCGCCCGCCTGCGCCGAAGCGGTATCGTCAAGACCCGCCGCGCCGCCCAGACGATCTATTACTCCCTGGAGGGGGAGGCGGCCCCGGCGGTCATGTCGCTGCTCGACGACCTCTACCGGGACGTGCCGGATTCCGACGTCACCGATTTGCCGCGAAACGCGACAGCCTGATATTTCAAGAGACCCGGAAACCTCAAGGCCCGTCGATACCGTTCAGGATATTGGGTCCACCGCGAACGGCGATCGCTTCAATACCTCTCCATCGCGATAGATGCAGATTTTTCCAAGCACCATGTCAACCGAATGACCGTCGGATGAGATCGGCAGCTGAATAGCGTCGAAAGCATAAAGATTCAGATTTTCGTGAACGATATCCGCGCGAACGTATATCGGCATGACTTCGCAAACGCATCGTTGATAAAGGAATAATGCCCCGTCGTGATAGGGCGGCTCGGATGCGCTGTACACCTCGCGCATGAGCTTGCCGGTATAGTCGCCGCCCATGAAGGCGATGAAATCGGTTCCCATCAACCGGTAGCGGAAGTCATCGGCATCGATGTCCGCCTCGGCGATGAAGAGCGACCCGAGATGTTCCTTGAGCTCCAGGGGGTCGATGTGCCCACGGTGCGGGATCCGGCCGTCATGGTGTTTCCCGCGCCAATATTCGACGAACGCGGCGAATTCCGGATGGTCCGACAGATCGGGGTTAGCGGATACCGAAATGTCGCGGACGGCCTCCGGTGACAGTTTGGTTAGAAATGTCCCTGACGCCATGGGTTCCCGCCGCGGCCGGCTAACTTGAACGAGCTTCATGGCCGGCGATCACGCCGCCGCCCGGCAATTGATCTATCCGATTGATTCCGATTCGTTAGGCGAAGGTATCGATGACCTTGCCCAATTCGCGGTCGGCGCGGGGTTCGGTGTTCGCGGTATCTTCGACTTCGCGCTTGTCGTCGACGATGCGCGTGAAATCGTCGCTGTCGAGACTGGCATTCGACTGTGCGACTCCGGTTTGCAGCGCCTGCTCTGCGGAGGCGCTGTCCTGATTTGCGATCTGAACCGCCTGCTGTTGGGCGCGTTGTGCCGCTTCGCTCAAGTTGACCTCGACGGCTGCCGCACTCAACCCCTCGCGCTCCGCGTTCTGGCCGGCCGCGACCGCTTCCGCCTCTGTGGCTTCCTCGACATCGGCGAGTACCTGATCCTGCTGAACGTCGTCCAGGGAGGTGTCGAGCCGAGGCGGATTGTCGGAGGGATTCCCGGCACCCCGTTCAGCCTGCTCGATACGGCGATCGCCGGCGTTCTGGCCGTCCTTGTCGGTCTGGAGTTGCTGAGCGGCCTGCTGCTGTTCCTGCGATTGCAGAGTCGAGCGGGCAAGCTCCGCGGCTAGGGAGCCGGCTCCTGCGATTTCTGTCATATCTACCCCCGCATTCTGCGAGCGTTAACGGTCAAATTCTGGCACATTGATTTTAGTGTAAAATAGCGTGTGGAGTCAATGTGAGTCCGTAGGGGGCAGAGAATCCCTCTTTTTCGGCTTTAATCCAAGGCTCTGGGGTCGAGGGCGTCCTGCAGGCCGTCGCCGAGGAAATTGAAGGCGATCACGGTGACGAAGATCATCAGGCCGGGCCAGGTCGCGAGCTCGGGGGACGACCAGATCAGGTCCTGGGCGTTGGTCAGCATGTTGCCCCAACTCGCGACCGGCGGCTGAATGCCAAGACCAAGGAAACTCAACACCGATTCGAACAGGATGATATTGCCGACCGACAGCGTCGTCGCCACGATGATCGGCGAGACCGCATTGGGCAGGATATGGGTCAGCATAATCCGGCCTCGGCTCGCTCCCAAGGCCACCGCGGCGCGCACGAAATCTCGTCGGCGCAGGGCCCGGGTCTCGGCCCGGACGAGCCGCGCCACCGTGGTCCAGCCGACGGCGGAAACGATAATCACGATCTGATAGAGGCTGGCCGCCTCGGCATCCGCCACCATCGCAGGGAGGCCGAGCTTCTGGAGGTCAACGGCGGCGAGCACGATCAGGAGCGGCAGCAGCGGAAGCGCGATCACGCTGTCGGTCAAGCGCATCAAGAGTGCATCGAGCCGGCCGCCGTAATAGCCGGCGACGATCCCGATGAAGGTACCGATGATCGCCGCGAAGAGGGCCGCCGCAACGCCGACCGCGAGCGAGACCCGCCCGCCGTGAAGGAGGCGCGCCAGGTGATCGCGGCCGATCTCGTCGGTGCCGAGTGGATGGGCAATTGAAGGCGGTAACAAGCGCTGGTGCAGGTCGGCGGTGAAGGCGTCGACGCCGAGTGCCGTTTCAATCCAGGGGGCCGCGATGGACAGGACCGCAAGGCCGAGGAGCACCAAAAGGCTACCGACAGCCAGCCGATGGCGAAGGAAGCGCCGCCAGGTCCGCGCCGCGATCCCCTGGCTCGTCGCGATCGCGCTCATTCCGCCGGTTCCTCGTCCAACAGTCCGACGCGAGGGTCGAGCCAGGCATGGCAGACATCGGCAAGGAAGTTTCCAAGCAGCGTGAACCCGGTGGCGAACAACAGCCCGACCAGCGCCAGGTTATAGTCGTTGCCCAGAATCGCGTCGTAGATCATCTTCCCCATGCCGCGCCAGCCGAACATGGTCTCGGTGATCAGGGCCCCGGAGAAGAGCCCGCCGAAGCTGAGCGCCACCACGGTGACGAGCGGCGTCAGGGCATTGCGAAGCGCGTGGCCGGCGAGAACCCGGCGTTCGGTCAGGCCCTTGGCGCGAGCGGTGCGGACGTAATCCTGGCGGAGCGTCTGGATCATGCTGGCGCGCATGAAGCGGGTGAACCCGCCGACCGACAGGACGACCAGGGTCAGCACCGGAAGGGTCATGTGCCGAGCCCGGTCGACCAGGCCGCCGTCGCCGACTGTCGTCATGCCGCCCGCCGGCAGCCAGCCAAGGGTCACCGAGAATAGGATGATCGCCAGCAGGGCGAGCCAGAAGGGCGGCACCGAGATGCCGGCGAAACAGAACATGTTGACCGCGTAATCAAGCCGGGAATAGGGCTTGCGCGCCGCCAGAATCCCGAGCGGAATGGCAATGGCGAGCGAGAGCAGGAGGGCCACGCCGAGCAACAGCACGGTGTTGAGCAGCCGGGGCAGGAGGATTTCAAGCGCCGGCTGGGTATAAACCCTGGAATGCCCGAAATCGCCCGCGAGCGCCGCTTGCAGCCAGTTCCAATAGCGTGTCGCGATCGGCTGATCGAGCCCATAGAGCGCCTTCAGGCGGACCGCATCGGCCGGTGTCAGACGCGGATCGCCGGCGATCATGAGATCGATCGGGTCGCCCGGCATCAGGCCGATCAACCCATAGATGGCGAACGACATCAGAAGCAGGACGGCGAGGCTTTCGGCCAGCCGAATGGCGAGAAAACGCGCCATCTATTCGAGTCTCCCCGGCTTCATTCCGGCCGGCCCTCCGCGTACCAATCCTCGACCCATAGGGTCGTGCTGTATTGATGACCGGTTGGGCGGACACCCTTCAGCCACTTCGGTAGGATGAAGGGGCTGGCCCGGAAGTAAAGCGGTAGCACCGGAAGATCGGTCGAATAGATCGCCTGCATCCGCTTCCAGGCCTTCCGGTTGGCCTTCGGCTCGCACCGGGTTTCGAGATCGTCGAGCGCCTTGTCCATGGCCGCGCTCTTGAAGCCCGGATAGTTCTGTCCCGACCAGCCGTTCGCCTCGCTCGGCACCATCTCGGAATGGAGGGTCGAGCGCGGAATGTTGCGGGGTGAGGAGAGCCAGGCATACATGGCGAGGCCGCGGAATTTCCGCCGGGTCACCGTATCGCCGAAGAAGACCCGAGGCGGCTCGTTCCTGATGCGGACATCAAAGCCGGCCCGGCGCCATTGGCTCTGCAGCACCTGTTCGATCAATTCGCGGGTCTTGTTGCCGGCGGTGGTCATGAGAACGAAGCGGAGCGGCGTTCCCGCCGCATTCCGGCGGATCTCGCGGGGGCCGTCCCGCATCCAGCCGGCCGCGCGCAGCAATCGATCGGCAGCCTTGCGGTCGTAGGCGTATTTCGGAATATCGGGATTGTGGACCCGGTCGAGCGGGTTGGTCTGGCCGTGCGCCACCGGTTGGTGGCCGGCGAACAGGATCTTGCTGATCGCTGCGCGGTCGATCGAATGCAGCAGCGCCTGGCGCACCCGCTTGTCGCCCAAGGTGGGGTGATCGAGGTTGACGTCGAGATGCTCGTAAATCAGCCCCGGCTTGTAGAGAAAGCGGAAGCGCTTGCCTGCGCGTTTCTCGAAGGCGAGTGCTTGGTCCAGCGATAGGCCAAGCTCGCCGGCGATATAGTCGACCCCGCCCGAGAGCAGATTGGCGGTGATCGCCGCGGTGTTCTCGATCGCTTTGACGATGATACGATCGAAATAGGGCCGTTTGCCCCACCAGCGGGGGTTCCGCTCGAATACCACATGGGCGCCGGCGGAAACCTCGACGACGCGGTAGGGACCGAACCAGAGGCCCGGATTGGTGGTGTCGCGCTCATAGGCGCTGCGGGTCCTGTATTCGCGGGGGTCGGTAAAATTCGGCCGGTCGATATGCGCCGGCAGTAGCGAGAAGCCGTATCGCCCGGCGAAGTCGCAGGTCCGCTTCTTGATATGCAGCGTGTAGCGCTTGTCGTTATGGACATCGATCTTGGTGATGCGCTGGAAGGTCTCGAAATCGCCGACCCCGGTCAATTTGTTGCGGCCGACTTCCCAGGTGAACAGAACGTCCTTGGTCGTGATCGGCGTGCCGTCGGACCATTCGGCCTTTGGGTCGATCGTATAGGTCACCGCGATGCCGTCCTTGCCGTCGGCGGTCTTCTCGGGCCGGGCGGTGCCTTTCTCCAAACTCGGCAGCTCGGTGCAGAGGAGGCAGGTAAGTGTCCAATCCGCGTCATACACGACGAGCGGCCGGCGCGCGAGCGCCAGCATGTAGGATTTGGCCAGCATGCTGTCGATCAGCGGGTTGAAGTTGCTCGGGAATTGGCTGATCGCGATGACCAGCGTCTTCGGCGCCGCCAATGCGGGAAAGGCGAGGAGACAGAAAACGATGGCGAGATGGATGACGACGCGTTTCATTGGTGCTCTTCGGTTCGAGGCGGGGCGATGTTAGCACTCCCTATGCGCCGCGCGAAGCGGTCCCGTTTCAGTGCCTTTTTCTAGGGTCCGCCATCGTGTATCTTCGCCCGCCGTTTACACCCGAGTGCCTTTCTCGCATCCCATGGCCGAGACACATCTGATTTTCGAGGGCTGGCGCTTCGTTCCGCATTCGAGCGCGGTCGTCCATCAGTTCCATTGCCTCGAGGCCACGCGTCGGCCGGAAATAAAACTGTCGCTTCGCGACCGTCCCTTCAACGGGCATTGGGGCCAGGTCGGGGGCATGCTGCCGCAAGCCTATGAGGCGACGCTGCAAGGCATCCCCCTGGCGCCCGAGGAAGAGGCGGCCGCCGCCGTCATCCGCATCGACTATCCCTGCGATCCAACGCCGGCACCGGGGGCGGGGCGTACTCTCGTCATGGCGGCGCCGGGCGCCGGCTCGACGACGTCGGTGGCGCTTCGGGGCGAGCGTGGGCTCGTCGAGGCGGCGGAAGAAGTGGAAATCCTGACCCCGTCCGAATTCGCCCGCCAGGGGCTGCTTCGGCTCGGTGTTCCGGCCGAACGGGTCCATGTCGTCCCGCGTGGTATCGACCCCGGGTTTTTGCGTCCGGCCGCGGCACCCGAACGCGACGGGCTCCGCGAACGCTTCGGTTGGAAGGACGAGTTCGTCTTTCTTGCGGTCGGCGCGATGTCCGACAACAAAGGGATCGATCTTCTGCTTCACGCCTTCGCCGCCGTGCTGACCCAACATCCGGAGGCTCGGCTCGTCCTCAAGGGGATCGATTCGATCTATCGCTCGAAAGATCTTCTCACCGGTCTCCTCCGCCGGGTCCCGGCCGAGGTCAAAGCCGCCGTCGAACCGCGGATGACCTATATCGGCGGCAATTACACCTTCGTCGACATGACCCGGCTCTATCAATGCGCCGATGTGCTCGTGGCCCCCTATTACGCCGAGGCCTTCTGCTTGCCGGTGCTGGAGGCGGCGGCCTGCGGCTTGCCGTCGATCTGCACCGCCGGCGGCCCGACCGACGAATTCACGACCGAGGATTTCGCGCGCCGGATCAACGCGAGCTTCGATGCGGCGAGCGGAACCCTCCGGCCCGACGTCGATCACCTCGCACAGCTGATGGCGGGGGCCATCGGCGATGCGACCTGGCGCCAGCGAGCCGGCGGCGTCGCCCCACAATATGTGGGCCAGCTCCACACCTGGCGGCATTCGTTCGAACGGCTGCTGCGGGTGCTTGGACTATGATCGCGCCATGACCGCGGCACCCGGCCCCATCGTTCCGTTCGAGCCCATCGAGGGTCCCCTCGTTTGGACCGCGCCGGAGCTCGCCGCCCGGGATGATTGGATCCACGATTTCGACGATGCCGAAGTGGGAGAGATCGAGGCCGCTCTCGGCGCGGTGCGCGGCCGTGGAATCGAGATCACGAATATCGTGCGCAACGATTTTTCCTTGCCTCGGCTGGGCGCGCGTCTCGCGGCATGGCGACGCGAACTGGTCGAAGGGCCGGGTGTCCGGCTCGCGCGCGGCCTGCCGGTCGAACGCTGGTCGCCCTGGGAACGGGCGGCCGCTTACTGGGGTTTGGGCCTTCATATCGGCGACCCGGTCTCCCAGAACCGCGACGGCCATGTGCTGGGGCACGTGAAGGATATCGGGGGCGCCTTCAACGACATGAATGACAGGGCGGGATACAAGTCCCGGGCGCGCCTGCCGTTTCATACCGATGTCGGCGCCGACGTGGTCGGGCTTCTCTGTCTCGAGCAGGGAACGAGCGGCGGCAGGAGCCATGTCGCCAACGCACTGGCACTTCACAACGCGATGCTGGAAGAGGATCCGGAGATGGTGCGCCTTCTCTCCGTGCCCCTCCATCGCGACCGGCGGGGTGAACACCTCCCCGGCAAGGGACCGACCTATCGCGCGCCCGTCTTCGCCTATCATGCCGGCTATATGACGGTAACGTATGTTCGCCGCTTCATCGATTCAGCACCTCGGCATCCCGGCGTGGCGCCGCTTTCGGCGGAAACGATCGCCGCTCTCGACCGCTTGGAAGCGCTTTGCGAGAGCGACACGCTTCGTCTCGATATGGAATTCCGGCCGGGCGACATTCAGTGGATAAATAACTTGGTGACGTTTCACGGGCGCGGCGAATTCGCCGACGGTGCGAGACAAAAACGCCACCTGCTCCGTCTCTGGCTCCAGATACCGGAGGGCTGGCCCTTGCCGGACTGCCATTACGAGCGCTTCGGCGAGGCCGGCGATCCGGGTCGTCCGCGCGGCCTGCTACCGCCGGGAACCCCGCTGGTGGCGCCGCTCGATGTCGAGTGAGCCTGCCCTTTGTCAGACGGCGTCGATGATGGCGCGATAGGCGTCTTCGGGAAAGGCCTTCAGCGTCGTCGTATGCACGTCGCCGGCGGCGCCCATCCGCAGCATGAAGGTCGCCGCCGTCGCATCGTCCGGAAAGTCGCAAAGCGCCACCAAGTCGTAGGAACTCATGGTCAGATAGATATGCTCGATTTCGCCGCCCAGATCCTCGGCGACGGTGCGGGCATTTTCGGCCCAGTTCGATCCTCGTTTGAGATTCTTCAGGCCTTGTTCCGTGTAGTTCATCAAGCCGATATAAATTGGCACGGCTCTCTCCCCGTCTTTTTTGTTTTCCGCGTTGAGGGGCAGTATAGCGCGAATCGGCGGCAATTGTTAATTGGCCGGGCCGGACCCATCCATCCTCAGTCGTCCCGGAACCGTGCGTCCCGCCAGGCGATCGCGGCCTTCACTCCTTTCTCGCGCCGAATTCGGGCGAATTCCGCCTTTTCCGGACTCGATCCCGCATTGAGCAGCACATCGATATCAAGCGCCGCCCCAAGCGCGCCCGAGAAGCCCATTCGCTCATAGCTTTCGTTGATCGCGCGCTTGGTCAGGGTGACCGACCGTTCGGCCGCCGTGGCGACGGCGCGGGCCTTGGCGAGCGTCGCGTCAAAGACCTCGTCCGCGGGATAAAGCCGGTTGACGATCCCCATGCGAAAGGCATCTTCGGCACTCAGCCGGTCCTCGCCCGTCAGCAGAATTTCCTTCGCGTGTTTGGGCCCGGTCGCCCAGGGCAGCAACATCGCCACGATGCCGGTGCCGAACCGGACCTCGGGCTCGCCGAAGACCGCGTCGTCGGCCGCCAGGGTCAGATCGCAGGCCAGCGCCAACTCGAAGGCGCCGGCTAGGCAATAGCCGTGGACCGCGGCAAGCGTCGGCGTGGCCGCGTGCCAGAACTGCATGATGAAGTCGAACTGGAAGCGCATCTGATCTTCCCAATCCTGCACCGTCTCCAACTCGTGCCCGGCGGCACCCTGAAGGTCGAAGCCGGCGGAGAAGGCCCGTCCGGCACCCCGAACCACGATCGCGCGGATCGCCGCGTCGGCATCCAGCTCCGCCATCACGGCCGTGGTCTCCGCCATCAGCGGATTATGGAAGGCGTTCAGCACCTTCGGCCGGTTGAAGGTGAGGATGGCGACGGCGTCTTGCCGCTCGACGGTGATGAATTCGTACGGCATGGGGGTCGGTCTCCGGTCGGGTCAGTCGCGGTCGGGCATGGGCAGGATGTTCGGCATGCTCTCGTATTGCGCCACCTCGTCGGCGATCTCGTAGAAGTCGCCTTTCTCCTCGATGAAGATATGGCGCTGGAGGGCGAGCTCGGTCGGCGCCGCCATCGAGCCGAGTCCGATCGCGATATAGGGAGCCGTCAGCGGGTCGAAGAACAGGCTCGACCCGCAGCGCTTGCAGAACCCCCGCCGCGCCCGGTCCGAGGAGGCGTACCAGGTCAGGCACTCGTCGGGGTCGTTGATCTCCAGCCGATCCTCGTAGGCGGCCGTCGCCATCCAGAACCCGCCGGAGGCTTGGCGACACTCGGCGCAATGGCAAGCGGTTCCCGCCCGCAGCGGCCCTTGCACCTCGTATTGTATGGCGCCGCAAAGACAATGGCCGATTTTTACTTCATTTTTATCGGGAATCATTTTAACGTCTCCAATAAAAATTAAATAAAAAATTCTGAATTCTTGAATTTATTAAATCAATTTGATTTTTGTTTTAATATATACTGTGAATTTACGAAATCCCCGAAGACATGATCAAGCGCGGGATGCCGGATCGGCAGGCCGCTCGAATCCGGTTCCAGGTTTTGTTCGGCGACATAGGTGGTGTGGGCCGCCTCATGGACCAGCACGTGATACCACGGCCGGTCCCTCGGCGGGCGCGAGCGCGCCATTTGCGCGTACCATTCCTCGGTCCCCTGGAAATCCGCATCGACATCGAACACCACCCCCCGATAGTCGAAGAGCCGATGGTGCACCAACTGCCCGATCCGAAACCGCGCCTCGCTCATTTCGTGCCGCCGTTCCTACAAGGTTGCCTTCTTCGTCATTCCCGCCTTCGCGGGAATGACAAAGGAGAATCCTGAGACAAATATATACTATCCCCGCAACGCCGGCAGAACCTCCTCGGAGAGGCCTTTCATCAACGCGTCGGGGCGGGTCCAGGTTGCCTCGTCGCGGAACCAGATGGCGTCGATGTCGAGGTCGATCAGGGCTTGCGTGCGCTCGGCCACCTCGGCCCCGTTGCCGAGTAGCATCATCTCCTCGACCGCCTCGTCGGGTACGAATTGGGAGACCCGCTTCGCCTCCTCCCAATCGACCGCGTGTCCGAGATCCGGGTAGGGCGCCTTGAAATCGGACGGCGTCTCGGGCACGTCCAGCCCGGCGCGCCCGAACAGAACCTCGGCATGGGCATGGCGGCACATGCCGGCGACGCAGGGACGAAGCAGGTCGATCGCCCGCGAGCGGTCGCCGTCGACAGTGGTCGTCTGCACCAGGATGCGCTTGACGTCCTCGCGTTTTCGTCCCGCCCGCGCCATGCCCGTCTCGACATGCTCCAGCGCCCATTCGATGCAGCCAGGCGCCGAGCCGACCATGATCAGGACCCCGTCCGCGACCTCGCCCGCCAGCGACAGAGCCTTCGGCCCCGTCGCCGCGATATAGACGGGGAGGTCGGGATGCTTCGGTTCCAATTCGATCTCGAGGCCGCCGAGTTCGGTTTTGGCGCCGCTGAAGATCGAGTGCCACAATTCGACCGAGCTTCGCATCTTCGCCAGCGTCGCCGCCTTCTTGCCGATGATATAGGCGGAGCTGTACCCGGTGCCGACGACGAGATCGGCCCTTCCGCCCGAAATTTCGTGGAGGGTGACGATCGAACTGGCCGTGCTCAGGGGCTCCCGCGTCAACGGATTGGTGACGCCGGGTCCAAGCCGAAGCTTCGAGGTCTCCAGCGCGGCACAGCCGAGATGCATGTAGACGTCCCGCCACAACCCCGCCAGCAGCGGTGTGTCCGGCGTCCACATGAAATCGAACCCCGCCGCCTCGACCGTCGCCGCATAGGCGCCCGTCTCCTGGGGCGTTCCGACCGTTGGAACCCGTATGCCGAATTGAATGCTCATTGCCATCGCTCCCCTTTTGCCATGGAGATCGATATCGACCGCATTTTCGTATTGGACAGGCCGCGCCGCGCCGTCTACCAAACCGTCTCCAGTAAATCGCGGGGAGCGGTCGATGACGGAAGGTCGGGGGTTCTTTCACCAGGTGATGCGGGGCGAAATCCCGCCACCCAAATGTTCCGAGATCCTGGGAACCGAAATCCTCGAGCACGATTCGGCGACGGGCATCGTGCGCAGCCGGTTCCAGGGCCGCGAGACCTTCACCAACCCGATGGGAACCGTCCAGGGCGGGTTCCTGGCGGAGATGCTGGACGAGGCGATGGCGATGGCGCTCGATGCCACCTTCAGCGCGGGCGAATTCGCGCCAACGGTGGAGATGAAGATCAATTACGTCGCCGCAGCCAAACCCGGCCCGCTGCTTGGCGAAGGGCAGGTCGTGCATCGCGGCGGCTCGATCTGTTTCCTCGAAGGTAGCCTTCGGGCCGAGGACGGCACGCTGATCGCCACCGGCAGTGCGACGGCGAAACGCGTGAAGATGAAGTAGTCAGGGAGGGAAACGACAATGAAATAAAGAACATTCGGCCGGTCCGGCCTATCCGTCTCGGAGCTGGCCTTTGGCGGCGGCCGGGTCGGGGGGATCATGATCTTTCCCGAGGACGAGACCAAGCTGGCGGCGCTCAACCGGGCTCATGCGGGCGGGATCAATTGGATCGACACAGCGGCCAGCTACGGCGACGGTCAGTCCGAGGAAGCGCTCGGCCGGCTGATGGGGAAAGCCGACGGCACCCCCTTCCTCTCCACCAAATTCGCCGTTGATCCCGCCTTGGGGCAAGACATCCCGAGCCAGATCGAAACCAGCCTCAGGGCCAGCCTGGATCGCCTCGGCCGGGACAGCGTGGACCTCCTGCAACTCCACAACCACATCGAACCCTCGGCCGGCGGCCGGGGCATCACCGTGGATCATGTTCTGGGGGCGAACGGGGTGGCGGACGGGTTGGACCGGCTGCGGGAGAAGGGGCTGATTCGGCTCCACGGGATCACGGCGCTCGGCGATACCGCCTGCTGCCGCGAGGTGATCGAGAGCGGACGCATCGACAGCGCGCAGGTCTACCACAACATCCTCAACCCGAGTGCGGCCATGGACATGCCGGCCGATTGGACCGGCCAGAATTTCGCCGGGATGATCGCGAGCTGCCGCGCCAACGGCGTCGCCGTCATGAACATCCGCGTCTTCGCCGCCAGCGTGCTCGCCACCGAAGCCCGTCACGGCCGCGAGGGCATCCTGACCAAGGACACCGAACTCGACGAGGAGATCCGGAAGGCTCGCGCGGTCGCGGAGCTTCTCGGCGACACCTACGGCACGCCGGCGCAAACAGCACTCCGCTTCGCCCTCGCCAACCAGAACATCTCGACCATCGTCGTCGGCATGGCGGAACTCGACCATCTGGAACAGGCCCTCGCGGCGGCCGAGATGGGGCCGCTGCCGGACGCGGCGCTTGGGCAATTGGCGGGACTTTACGCGACCGATTTCGGGCGGGTGTAGAGGAGAGACGATGAATTTGGGACGGAATACGAAAGGGATTGATGCATGATCGAACGGGTTTTGGAACGAGTGATCTTCGCGAGCCGGTGGATCATGGCGCCTTTCTATCTGGGGCTGGTGATCGCGCTGATGATCGTTTTCGTGAAGTTCGCGCAGGAACTGATCCATGTGATCCCGAGCGTCACCGCGATGAGCGAAACCGATGTCATCGTCGCCGTGCTTTCCTTGATCGATCTGTCGCTCGCGGGGAACCTGATCCTGATGGTGGTCTTCGCCGGTTATGAGAACTTCGTCTCCAAGATCGACACCGGCGACAACGAGGATCGGCCCGAATGGATGGGCAAGGTCGATTTCAGCGGCCTGAAATTGAAGCTGATCGCCTCGATCGTCGCCATCTCGGGCATCCAGCTGCTGCGCACTTTCATCAATGTCGACAAGATACCCAAGGACGACCTGCAATGGATGGTCATCATCCATCTGACCTTCGTGATCTCGGGCCTGATACTGGCGCTGATGGACTACATCGTGGCCCGCTCCTACACGGTGCAGAAGGCGGTTGCGTGACGGTCGGGGGCGGACGAATAGCGGGAAGGCTTACGGCCAAACGATCATATAGACCGCAATGACGATCATCAGGCCGCCGGTCATCCGGGCGGTCCATTGGCCGTAGGGGAGGGTCTTCTCGATCAAGACATAGCCCGCGATCAGCGCCGCCCATAGAAGGTTCATGGCGCCGCCGACAAACAGCATCCCCATCAGGAAGGCTAGGTGTTGTTTTGTTCGACGCAAGTCTCATCCCCGAACACCCGAACGAGGCTCCGGGAAAATTCAGCGACCATACCTAATAAGTAACAATGTCGGCCGGCAAAACGTCGGAATCAGGGGGCCGCGCCCTATCCGGCCGGAGCGAATACCGGGGACACGGTGAGCTAACCCGGCGGGGAAAATGGTCATGTCCCCGTTATTCTTCGCGTCCTATTGCAAAAATTGTTCGAGCCCGGCGCGCTTACAATCCTTTCCGCAGCCCCCGGTGCCAGCGGGATTTATAGCCGCGGATGTATTGCACCGGGAAGTCGACCTCGGCGTCGAGGGCGGCGGCGTGCCAGGGCCAGTGGGGGTCGTGGAGCATGGCGCGGGCGAGGGCGATGTGGTCGGCCTCGCCGGCTTCCAGGATCGCCTCGGCGTGAGCCGGACGCTGGATCATGCCGACGGCCATGGTGACAAGACCGGTCTCTCGTTTGACGGTGGCCACCAAGGGGACCTGGTGGCCCTCGCCGATGGGCACGTTTTGTTCGAGCACAAGCCCAATAAAAGGGGACAGCATATTTATTAAATGACCACATCAGTTCGACTGACCGATGGAACCCGGTGAACGCGTCCTATTCGGCGGGAACGAATAACCGGACTCAGATAGTCCTGCCACAAACAGTTCCCGAGAATTCCATAATTTGTCGCCGAAATAAATTCGATTAATTAATTATAATGCCCCTCAATTTTAAACCGTTTCAATCCATTAATCGACTTGGCATATTCTTTCACCGGTCGACGACATGGTGTTCTACAAATTGATATTTAAATTCTTCTCCCGCCTGGTCCCTGCGCTCTCCGTGTATGCGGATCGCCATGTTGGCTTGGCACGGCAATCGAACGAGGACGATTGCCTGACCATTCGGATGGGACGGGATCTTGCCCTGTTACTGGTCGCCGATGGAAGCGGGGAACATCAAACGGGAGAGATCGCCACCAAACTAGTCAAGGAACGTTTTCTGTCCTTGCGAAAGGAAATAGCATTTGTCGACCGCTTGGATGCCTCCTTGGAGACCCTTTCCGACCTACTTCGAACGGCGGCTCTGGAGATCCATGCAACGGTCAAGTCGCTCGTCGCGAAGAATTCGCGGTTGAAAGGATTGTCTTCCACTCTCACCTGTTGCGTCGTCATGGGAGAGTGGGTTGCTTTTGTGCAGGTGGGCGACAGCCGGCTCTATCACCTGTCGGAAGACGGATTGACCTTGCGAACGGTCGACAAGACCTTGGCCCGGGATTTGGTGGCGGCGGCGCGTCGGGACGGCGGCAAAGTTCCTGATCATGCCGAATCCGATTCCAATTCCGATTATGGGCAATTGTCCCAGGCGGTAGGATTCGTCCCCTACGACGTGCCCTTGGAACCGATGGTGGGAACCTTTCAATGGCGACCCGGCGACGCCCTTCTGCTGTGCACAGATGGTCTGACCGATTATGTGGCGGACGAAACCATCGGGGCGGATCTTGCACGCTCTACGTCGCCCCGAGCCGCGACGGCCAGCGTAATCGAACTCGCTCTTAAGGCGGGAGGCAAGGACAACATCGCCGTCGCCGTGGCCCGGTGGCGCGCTTGAGCGACGGCCCGGTGCTCTATCCACCGCCCCTTAGCCCCCGGTGCCAGCGGGATTTGTAGCCGCGGATGTATTGCACCGGGAAGTCGACCTCGGCGTCGAGGGCGGCGGCGGCGTGCCAGGGCCAGTGGGGGTCGTGGAGCATGGCGCGGGCGAGGGCGATGAGGTCGGCCTCGCCGGCTTCTAAGATCGCCTCGGCGTGGGCCGGGCGCTGGATCATGCCGACGGCCATGGTGACAAGGCCGGTCTCGCGTTTGACGGTGGCCGCCAAGGGGACCTGGTGGCCCTCGCCGATGGGTACGTTTTGTTCGAGCACAAGCCCGCCACTTGAGATCGTCGCGAAGTCGCAGCCCAAAGTCTTCAATCGATGACAGAGCTCGACCGTCTCCTCTAGCGACCAGCCGCCCTCGACATAGTCCTCGGCCGAGAGCCGCACACCGAGCGCCTTCGCCTCCGGCCAGACGGCGCGCATCGCCTCGAAAGCCTCCAAGAGGAACCGAAGCCGGCCGTCCACGTCGCCGCCGTATCGGTCGTCGCGCCGGTTGGTGATCGGGGAAAGAAATTCATGGAACAGGTACCCATGGGCCGCGTTGATCTCTAAGAGGTCGATGCCGATCCGATCGG
The DNA here is from genome assembly GCA_964408805.1 of uncultured Rhodospirillaceae bacterium. GTDB lineage: Bacteria > Pseudomonadota > Alphaproteobacteria > UBA8366 > UBA8366 > CAYPAV01. The sequence goes on from CAYPAV010000021.1 coordinate 55,295, forward strand.
CCCGGCGGACGGCCGCGACATGATCCGCGATCACCGTTTCGATATCGGCCGCCGTGGCGGCTTTTGGCGTGGGCCAGCCCTCGGCGCGGGGAATGCCCGAGCAGCCGAGCGTCTCCCACGCTCCCTCGTCGGGGCCGAGCGGCGCGCTTCGCGTGATCCAGGGGAACTGGCTCGATCCCTTGCGGCCGGAATGGGAGAGCTGGAGGCCGAGCTTGATCTTGGAATGTTCGCGGCAGAAATCGACGATGCGTTTCAAGGTGGCTTCGTTCGCATTCGAATATAGACCGAGGCAACCATGGGTGATCCGTGCCGCGGGCGAGACCGCGGTTGCCTCCGCGATGAGGAGCCCGGCGCCCGCGACCGCGAATTGCCCGAGATGCATAAGATGCCAGTCGGTGGCCGAGCCGTCCTCGGCGCTGTACTGGCCCATGGGGGCGACGACGATGCGGTTGGCGAGCTCGACCCCACGCAGTTTCAGCGGCGTGAACAGCGCGCTCGGCATTGCCCGGCCCTTTTTTGCGGCTCTTAGGACGCCTTTTGGACGTCCGGCACGTAGGGTGTGGAGGCGAAATGCTCGTCGTTGCCGGAGGCGAATTTGAGGCCCGCTTCCTTCAGGGCCGTATCCGTCACCTTTTCCAGCGGCACGTAATAGCGATCGTCCGTCTTGGTGACGGTGTCGTTGGAGACCGCGTTGTAGCAGCAGATCAGGGTCCAGCGCCGGTTCGGCGATTTGTTCTGGTCCGAGCGGTGGAGCACGTTCGAATGGAAGATTGCGACGTCGCCCGGCTCCAGCACGACATCGACCGTCTCGTGGGTCGCGAGGATGTGGGGCATGCGGTCGGGATCGGCACTGTTCTGCTCCGCCGTTACCTGCAGATGGTCGATCCGGCCGAGATGGTGCGAGCCCTTTACGAGCTGCAGGCAGCCGTTGCCGGCATCGGTTCGGTCCATCGCGATCATGCAGCTCAGCATGTCGGGCCTGAGACAACCATTGTAGTACCAGTAGCCGTAATCCTGATGCCACTCCCAGGCGCCGCCGACGAAGGGGTCCTTGGCGGTCAATTTGGACTGAAAGTGATAGACCGGCTCGCCGATCAGGGCTTCCACGGAATCGACCAGCTTCTCGCAGCGCGCGGCCAGCCCGTAGACACTGTCGCCGGCCCGGTTCCAAAGCGAGATCCGCGTCGCCCCGCCCTCGGCATCGGCGCGGAGCAGCGAGTGATCCTGGATCTTGGGGTCTTCCTCCATCGCGCGGCGCAGAAGCTCCGTTTCCTCCGCATCGAATAGGCCGCGCGCGAAGACGAAGCCGTCCTCGTGATAGCGCGCCACGTCCTCGTCGCTGAATATCGATGTCATGGTCGTCTTCCTATTAAATTACGCTCGCCATCATAGCAGTTTAACCGCGCCCGGCGGATGCTAAAATTCCATGCGCCCCGGCATAGTTCATAAATAGGCCGCGCCACGGCCCATCAAAGGGAGACCGACGCCATGTCCGAAGACGCCGTCAAATGGGAACCGTCCGAGGCCTATGCCGATTGCCGCATCCGCCGGTTTCTCGATGCCCATGGGCTCGACGACATGGCGGCGCTCCATGCCCGGACCGAAGCGGACATCGAATGGTTCTGGGACGCGATGATTCGATTTCTCGACGTCAAGTTCTACGAACCCTATTCGAAGGTTCTCGACCTCTCGCGCGGTATCCAATGGCCGGAATGGTGCCTCGGCGCCAAGACGAACCTGATGCTCAACTGCATCGACAAGCATCGCGGCACCCCCGTCTGGGACAAGACTTATCTCGTCTGGGAAGGCGAGGACGGGACGAAGCGGGAATTCACCTATGGGGAGCTCGACGCCGAGATCTGCCGTTTCGCCGCCGCGCTCCGCGAACATGGCTACGGCAAGGGCGACATCATCGCGCTCTATATCCCGATGGTGCCGGAGGCGATGATCGCGTTCTTCGCTATCCTCAAGATCGGCGGGATAATGCTGCCGCTGTTCTCCGGCTTCGGCCCCGATCCGATCAAGCTCCGCCTCAACGATTGCGAGGCGCGCGCCGTGGTGACGGCGGACGGCACACTTCGCCGGGGCAACAAGGTCTCGATGAAGGAGACGCTCGATACCGCCTTGGCCGATTGCCCATCGGTCGAGGATGTTTTCGTCGTCCGCCGCTTCGATGGAGAGGGCGAGGTCGAATGCCCGATGGCCGAGGGACGCGACCTTTGGTGGGCCGATGCCGTGGCCGGCCAGCCGACCGAGACCGCGACCGAACGGACCGATGCCGAGGATTTGGGCTTCCTCGTCTATACCTCCGGCACTACGGGGAAGCCGAAGGGCGTCCTGATGAGCCATGTAGGCGCGGTGGTGAAGCTCGCCCTCGATATCGGGGTTTGCTTCGATTTCAGCGAGGACGACCGGATGATCTGGGTCAGCGACATGGGCTGGGTCGTCGGCGCCATGACCGCGATCAGCTCGTCCTTCTTCGGCGGCAGCCTGGTGATCCTCGAAGGCACGCCGGATTATCCCGATTCGGGCCGGCACTGGCGGGTCATCCAGGAAAACTGCGTCAGCTTCCTCGGCATCGCCCCCACCTCGGTTCGGGGCCTGATGCGTTACGGCGACGAGGTCGACGACTATGATTTGTCCTCGCTTCGGGTGATTGCCTCCACGGGCGAACCCTGGACGCGGGAGGCCTGGGTCTGGCTCTTCGAGCGGGTCGGCAAAGGCAAGCTCCCGATCCTGAATTACACCGGCGGGACCGAGATATTCGGCGGGCTGGCCGCGAGCTCGCTCTTGTCGACGATCACGCCCAATTCCTTTAGCGGGCCGATGCCGGGCACCGGCACCAAGGTTCTGACCGAGGCAGGTGAGCCGAGCCCAATTGGCGAGCTCGGCGAACTGGTGCAGACCCTGCCCTCGATCGGCAATACGCGGAGCCTCTTCAAGGACGACGAACGCTATCTCGAGAGCTACTGGTCGATGTATGGCGACAAGTGGCGCCAGGGCGATTGGGCAATCGTCGACGAGGAGGGCTATTGGTATGTGCTCGGCCGCTCCGACGATACGCTGAACATCTCCGGCAAGCGGACGGGCCCGGCCGAAGTCGAGGGCGCCTTGATGTCGACGGGCCAGATTTCGGAAGCCGCCGTGATCGGCGTTCCGGACCCGATCAAGGGGACCGCGATATGCTGCGTCTGCGTCCCCATGCCGGGGATCGAGGGCGACGAGGGATTGCGGGGCGACCTTTCGAACGCGGTGACCTCGGCGCTGGGACGCTCCTATCGCCCGCGTGATATCCATTTCGTCTCGGACCTGCCGAAGACACGCAACATGAAGATCATGCGAAGAGTCGTCCGCATGGTGATCATCGGCGAGCCGGCGGGCGACCTTACCTCGCTGGTCAATCCGGAAGCGGTCGAGGAACTGAAGGCCGTCTCCGGCGCGTGAGCGGCTCCGCCACCGGTACCGTCGAGACGCCGCCCTTTCGGGAGCGGTTCCCCTGGCATGGCGGTGATCTGCAGACGTTGCGAAATTTTATACGGCGCCGCCTCGGCTGGCGGCCGCGCGAGTTGTGCGGGGAGCGCGTGATGCTCTCGCTGGCGGACGGCGGCGGCCTCGCGGCGCGGCTGACGCTGGGGCGGACGGGCCACCCGATGGCCGTGCTCATTCACGGCCTCACCGGCTGCGAGACTGCGACCAATATGATCGTCGCGGCCCGTCATCTGGGCGAGGCGGGCTATCCCACCCTCCGCCTGAACCTTCGCGGCACCGAGCCCTCGCGAGCGACGACGGCGGGGCATTACCACGCCGGCCGTTCGGCGGATTTAGCCGATGCGCTTGCCAGTCTGGCGCCGCGAATTCCGGCGGCGGGATTGGTCCTGCTCGGCTTTTCGCTCGGCGCCAATATGATGATTAAGTTCCTGGCCGAGCATGGGCGCGACTTTCCGATTCGCGCCGCCGCCGCCGTCTCGACGCCGATTGATCTTCGCCACTCGATCCAAACATTGCAAAGCCGGCGGAACAGGCTCTATCACCGCTTTCTCCTGGATCGCATCAAAGCGGAATGGAATGCGGTCGACCTAACACCCGAATACAGGCGGAAACTGGCGGCGGTGGCGACCATCGAAGCCTTCGACGATGCCTTGCAGGCGCCGCTCAACGGTTTCGAGGGGGCCGACGATTACTATGAGAAATGCATGGCGCTCCGGTTCCTGGAGCGCGTCCCGGTCCCGACTCTCCTGATCCACGCCCGGAACGACCCCTGGATCTCCGCCGCCCCCTATGACGCGGTCGATTGGACCCGGCACCCGCAACTCCGCCTCCTGTTGCCGGCAAGGGGCGGTCATGTGGGTTTTCACGGCCGGGGCGACAACGTGCCCTGGCACTGTCGGGCCGTGAGCGGATTCTACGACGCGCGGGAAGGCTGAGGGTCAGCCCGCCTTCAGTTTCTTCGCCGCATCAAGTGCGAAATAGGACAGTATTCCGTCGGCGCCCGCGCGCTTGAAGCCGAGGAGCGCCTCCAGAATCACCTTCTCGTCGAGCCAACCGCGCTCGATCGCCCCCTTCAGCATCGCGTATTCGCCGGAGACCTGATAGGCGAAGGTCGGGACGCCGAAGGTATCCTTCACCCGGCGGACGATATCGAGATAGGGCATGCCGGGCTTCACCATCACCATGTCGGCGCCTTCCTGGATATCCAGCGCCACTTCGCGGAGCGCCTCGTCGGTGTTGGCGGGATCCATCTGGTAGGTGCGCTTGTCGCCGCGGAGCGCCGCCTTCGAGCCGACCGCGTCGCGGAAGGGGCCATAAAACCCGGACGCGTATTTCGCCGAATAGGCCATGATCCGGACATCGTCAAAGCCGTTGGCGTCCAGCGTCTGGCGAATGGCGCCGACGCGGCCATCCATCATGTCCGAGGGGGCGATGGTGTCGCAGCCGGCTTCGGCCTGGACCACGGCTTGCTGGACCAGCACCTCCAGGGTTTCGTCGTTCAGGATCTCCTCGCCTGACATCAGTCCGTCATGGCCGTGGCTGGTATAGGGATCGAGCGCCACATCGCAGACCACCATGACCTCGGGTACGGCCGCTTTCACGTTCCGGATCGCGGTGCAGACGAGGTTTTCGGGGTTGAGCGCCTCCGCCCCGTCCTCGGTCTTCCGGTCGGGGTCGGTATAGGGAAAGAGGGCTACGGCCGGGATGCCGAATTCGGCCGCTTCCGCCACCGCTTCCGCGACCACATCTGTCGAATGGCGCACCACGCCCGGCATCGAGTCCACCGGCAGGCGCTGGTTCTCGCCGTCGACGATGAAGATCGGCCAGATGAAATCGTCCGCCGTGACCGCGTTCTCGGCGACGAGACGCCGGACCGCGTCCTGGCGTCGGTTGCGGCGCATGCGCACCGTCGGAAAGCGCCCCGCGGTCTCCGTCGCATCGGGTGTTGGCGCCGTCGTCTTCCTGGCGAAGGGCGGCGTCACGATCTTCGGATCGGACATGGTCCTGCTCCTACTCATTCCGTTCGCACGAGTTTACGCGCCGAGCGGGGGGCAAACAATCACCGAGAGGGTTTGACAGCGACGCGCCCCATCCTATCATCCGCGCGAAAATTGCGGGTAAGAAGCCATGGACCACCAACTGAACGAGGAACAACGCGCCTTCCAGAACGCGGCACGGGACTTCGCCGAGAACGAGTTCGCGCCCGATGCCGCAGAGTGGGACGCCGAGCGGATTTTTCCGGTCGAGGCGCTTCGGAAGGCGGCCGCCCTTGGTTTCGCCGGCATCTATTGCGGCGAGAAGCATGGCGGGTCCGACCTCTCCCGGATGGACGCGGCGGTGATCTTCGAGGAGCTGGCGGCCGGCTGCACCTCGACCTCGGCCTATATCTCGATCCACAACATGGCGAGCTGGATGATCGATCGCTACGGCGACGATGCACAGCGCGCGAAGTGGCTGCCGAAATTGACCTCGATGGCGCATTTCGCGAGCTATTGCCTGACCGAGCCGGGGGCGGGCTCGGATGCGGCCTCGCTCCGCACCACCGCCAAGCGGGACGGCGACGAATATCTGCTGAACGGCAGCAAGGCCTTCATCTCCGGCGGCTCGACCAGCGACGTTTACGTCTGCATGGTTCGAACCGGCGAGGCGGGACCGAAAGGGATTTCCTGCCTGGTCGTGGAGAAGGACGCCCCCGGACTCTCCTTCGGTCAGCTCGAGCACAAGATGGGCTGGAACAGCCAGCCGACCGCCGCCGTCATCTTCGAGGATTGCCGCGTCCCCATCGCCAATCGCATTGGCGCGGAGGGGGAGGGGTTCAAGATCGCGATGCAGGGGCTCGACGGCGGCCGGATCAATATCGCCGCCTGCTCCATCGGGGCGGCCAGAAAGTGCCAGGAGCTGGCCCTCGAGCACATGCAGCAGCGGACGCAATTCGGCCAGCCGCTGGCCGAGTTCCAGGCGCTTCAATTCAAGCTTGCCGACATGGCGACCGAGCTGCATGCGGCCCGCTTGATGGTCCATGACGCGGCCCGGCGGCTCGATACCGGCGATCCGGACGGCACCATGCATGCCGCCATGGCCAAGCGCTTCGCGACCGATACCGGCTTCAAGGTCTGCAACGAGGCGCTGCAACTCCACGGCGGTTACGGCTATATCAAGGAATACCCGATCGAGCGCTACCTCCGCGATGTGCGCGTCCACCAAATCCTGGAAGGCACCAACGAGATCATGCGCGTGATCATCGCCCGGCGGCTGTTGGAGCTGTAGGAGCCCCTACGCCGCCGCCGCCAGCACCATCCGCGCCGCCTTCTCGCCGATCATGATCGAGGGTGCGTTGGTGTTGCCCGACGTCAGGGTCGGCATGATCGAGGCATCGGCCACCCGGAGGCTTTCCATGCCGTGGACGCGGAGCTGATCGTCCACCACCGCCCCTAACGGACCTTGGGGATCCGAGCCCATCTTGCAGGTGCCGACCGGGTGGTAGGCGGTCTCGGCGGTCCTGCTTACCCAGTCCAGCAGTTCGTCATCGGCCTGGAGGTCTTCGCCCGGCGCGATTTCACCCGCGGTAACGTCCCGCGCGGCCGGCGCCTCCATGATGCGCCGGACGTAGCGCATCGCTTCCAACGTCACTTCCCGGTCGATCTGAGCGGTCAGGAAATTGAAGCGGATCGTCGGCGGACGCTTCGCATCGCCGGACGCGATATGGATGCTGCCGGTGCTTTCCGAGCGCAGAATGTGGGTGATTGCTGTAACACCGGATTCTTTCGCCAACTGGAAATTCTCGCCGATCAGGAAGGGCACCCAGGAAATGCCTACATTCGGCGACTCAAGCCCCTCTCGGGTGCGGACATAAGCGCGGAGCGGTGATGCCGGCAGCCCGAGCAGGCCCTTGTCGGTAAGCGCATATTTCAACGCCTGCCAGACCAGACCCAGCCCGCGCGCCTTGTCGTTATAAGTCATGCCGAGCGCGGTCGGCACGGCCCATTTCATGCGCGGCGCGTAATGGTCGCGCAGATTTTCGCCCACGCCGTCCAGCGCATGCTTGACCTCAATTCCAAGGCCGCGAAGCAGATCCGGCTGGCCGATTCCGGACAGTTCCAGCAATTGCGGCGAATTGATCGCGCCTGCGCTGACGATCACCTCCCGTGCCGCCTGGGCTTCCCGCGTCTCTCCGCCCAAGGTGTAGCGGACGCCGACGCATCGTTTGCCATCGAGCAGCAGGCATTCGGTCAATGCGTTGGCCTGGATCGTCAGGTTTTGTCGCCGCCGGGCGGGATCGAGATAGCATCTGGCGGTGCTCATACGGCGGCCGTCGCGGATGGTCGCCTGTGTCATGCCGATGCCGTCCTGCTTGGCGCCGTTGTAATCGTCGGTATATTCGATCCCGACCTGTCCTGCCGCCTCGATCAACGCATCGTAAATCGGACCGCCTTCGTTGCTCGGGCTGACCTTGAGCGGGCCTCCGCGGCCGCGATATTCGTCATCCCCGCCGCCGGAATAGCTCTCCATGTCGCGGAAGATCGGCAGCACCTCGCGGTAGCTCCAGCCGCGATTGCCGAACTGCGCCCAGGTGTCGTAGTCCTGCGCCTGTCCGCGGACGAAGACCATGCCGTTGATCGCACTCGACCCCCCCAGAAGTTTGCCGCGCGGAATAGGGATGCGTCGCTGACCGCTGCCTTCGTCGGGTTCCGAGGAATAGAGCCAATTCGCGGCGGGGTTCTCGATCATCCTGGCGAAGCCGACCGGGACGCGCGTCCAGGGATGGTCCTCCTTTCCGGCTTCCAGCACCAGCACCCGGTATTCACCGCTCTCGCTCAGCCGGTTGGCCAGCACCGACCCCGCCGACCCGGCCCCCACCACGATGAAATCGTAGGTCTCGCTTTCCATCTGCGCATTCCTCCAGGAAACTTTTTTCTCACCTTTGATCCTTAGATTGCTAGAGAAACCGCCAGACGGCAAATAACGCCGTGACGGCGCCCCTGGCCATTGCGGTGGGAATCCGTATACAGCTTCTCCCCCGATGACCGACGATGACGAAATCCTGTTCGACGTGACCGACGGCGTCGCCGAGGCGGTGCTCAACCGGCCGGCGGCGCTGAACGCCCTGACGCTTGGCATGGTGCGGAACTTCGATCCGGTGCTCGCGGGTTGGGCGACGGACGACGCGGTAGGCGCCGTCGTCGTCCGAGGCGCGGGAGCGAAGGCGTTCTGCGCCGGCGGCGATATTCGCGCCCTATACGACGGCGGGCCGGGGAGCGGGATCACGCGGGATTTCTTCCGTGAGGAGTACCGCCTCAACCGTCGCATCCATGAATTTCCCAAACCCTATATCGCGTTGATGGACGGCATCACGATGGGCGGCGGGGTCGGGCTCTCGGTTCATGCCCGTCATCGGATCGCCTCCGAGCAGACGATGTTTGCGATGCCGGAGACCGGGATCGGCCTCTTTCCCGATGTCGGCGGGAGCTGGTTCCTGCCGCGGCTCAAGGGCGAAGTCGGTATGTTCATGGCGATGACGGGGGCCCGTCTCCGTGCCGCCGACTGTCTCCATGCGGGGATTTGCGATGCCTTTATCAGCGACTCCCGACGCGACGATTTCCTCGCCGCACTCCGTGCCGGTGCCGCGGCCGAAGACGCCATCGCCGAATTCGCGGCCGATCTGGGGGAGAGCCGGCTGGCGGCGGAGCGCGAGGCGATCGATCGCTGTTTCGCCGGCGGCTCGGTCGAGGCGATCCTGGAGGCGCTGACGGCGGAGGGAAGCGACTGGGCGGACAAGCAGGTGGCCCTCATGGCGAGCAAGTCCCCGACCAGCCAGAAGATCAGTTTTCGCCAGCTCCGCCTTGGCGCCGCGCTCGATTTCGACGGCTGCATGGTGATGGAATACCGGATGTCGCAGCGGGTGATGGCCGGCGGCGATTTCTTCGAAGGGGTCCGCGCCGTCGTCGTCGACAAGGATCAAACCCCACGCTGGGATCCGGATACGCTCGGCGCATTGGATGAAGGCGCGGTCGATGCCTTTTTCGCGCCGCTTGGCGATCGCGACCTCGACTTTCCGGATTGAGGCGGGCTGAACGGCTTTGCCGTCGGGCCACGGGCCTTTTAAGATGACCGCCGAACGGGCGCCGGGGGAGCGAGCCCTGGACCAAACGGGAGATATGGAAATGGCGAAAATCGGTTTCATCGGCGTCGGCAACATGGGAGGGCCGATGGCCCAGAATCTCATCAAGGCGGGCCATGAGGTGACCGCATTCGATCTCGTCGGCCAGTCGTTGAGCCGGGTCGTGAACGCAGGCGCCGCGAGTGCGGGAAGTGCCGCCGAGGCCGCGCGCGGCGCCGAGGCTGTCGTTACCATGTTGCCCGCGGGCCAGCACACCCGAGACGTCTATGCCGGTGCCGGCGAGGTCTTCGCGAGCGCCGAAAAGGGCGCCCTTCTGATCGACAGTTCGACGATCGATATCGCCACCACCCGCGACATGCACACGCAAGCCGAGAAGGCGGGGTTCCTGTTCCTCGACGCACCCGTCTCGGGCGGTGTCGAGGGGGCCGAGGCCGGCACCCTCACCTTCATGTGCGGCGGCTCCGACGAGGCCTTCGCCGCCGCCAAGCCCCATCTCGAGGTGATGGGCGGCAACATCGTTCATGCCGGTGGGCCCGGCAACGGCCAGGCGGCCAAAATGTGCAACAACATGATGCTGGCGATTTCGATGATCGGGGTCGGCGAGGCCTTCAATCTGGCGGACGCGGTGGGGCTCGACCGGCAGAAGCTGTTCGATATTTCGAGCACGGCCTCGGCCCGTTGTTTCGCGCTCGACACTCATTGTCCGGTTCCGGGTCCGGTGCCGACCTCGTCGGCCAATCGCGACTACCAGGCGGGTTTCACGGCGGCGATGATGCTGAAGGATTTGAAGCTGAGCCAGGATGCCTCCCAGGGGTTCAGCGTCTCGACCCCGATGGGGGCGGCGGCGACAATGCTCTATAGTATGTACTGCAACGGCGGCGCCGAGGGTGATGACTATTCGGGCATCATCCGAATGCTGCGCGGCGAGGCGAAGGGCTGAAGGTTCGCCGAATGAGGAGACCGGCTTGGAGATAGACGAGTATCTGAGCGCGATCCGTCTGATCGAGCGCTTGCACCGCCAGTTTCTCGAGGTCGTGCGTCAGGAGCTCGACTCTCTGGGTCTGCGTGACATCAACAATGCCCAGGCCGTCGTCCTCTATCACATCGGCGACGACGACTTGACGGTGGGCGAACTGACGAACCGCGGCTATTACCTCGGCTCCAACCCCTCCTACAATGTCCGCAAGATGGTGGAGGCCGGGTATCTGATTCAGGAGCGTTCGGCGCACGACAAGCGCTCGTACCGGCTTCGGCTTTCGGAGAAGGGCCGCGAGCTCCGCTTGAAGCTGCAGGAGATGTTCAACAGGCAGACGGCGCGGCTTGGCCCCGATTCCGTCTCCGAGGACGATCTCCGCACCGCGAACGAGGTCTTGGCGCGGCTCGAATGGTTCTGGGGCGGCGGTCAGGGCTTCGGCGGCGGCCCGGGGTTTTAGGCTGGGGTCTTAGCGTGGTCGAGAAGCGAGGAAGCGCGGCATCGGCAGCACCGAGCCAAGCGCCAGCGTGATCAATCCCAATGCGGCGAGTTCGGCGAATCCGACCGGCTCGCCCAGAACCACCGCACCCGACAGAACACCGATCAGCGGGACCGGCAATACGCCGAGCGAGGCAACCGGAGTCGAGACGATGTTCAGCACCCTGATCCAGAGCGCGAAACCGCACATGTTGCCGATGATCACCGTATAGACAACGGCGAAGACGCCAAGGCTGGTGAGGTCGCGATAGGGATCTTCGTCGAAGGTCAGCGCCAGCAGAACGAGAGGGACACCGCCGATCAAGAGCTGCCAGGCGGCCAACGTCATCGGCGGGGTCTTCCAGACACGTTTCTGGATGACGGTGCCGACGCCCCAGCTCGCGGCGGCGCCGAGAATCGCGAGAACGCCGAGCGGCGCCTCCCGAAAGGTGCCGAAATCCTCGAAGGTCAGGACGGCGATCGTGCCGAGGCCGCAGGAGATCCCGAAAATTCGGCCGAAACTAGCCCTCTCCCGGCCAATGACGAGACCCACCAGAAAGGCCCAGAGCGGCATACTGTAGGCCAGCACCACGGCCCGGCCGGCGGTCAATAGGGTGAGGCCGATCGCGGTGAAGAGAAACCAGCCGGTAACGTTGAATAGCGCGCAGATTGCCGCGATCCGCCATTCCGAGCGCGGCAGGCGAATATCCTCGCCCATCACCCGGGCGAAAACCAGAACGACGATGCCGCTGAAAATCGCCGTCAGCCAACGAAAGGTCAGCACGGGAAGTTCGACGACACCGTATTTCATGATCGGCCATCCGAGCCCGAAGGCCAGGATGATGCCGATCAGCATGAAGATGGCCGCCATCGTCGGCCGGCCGTCATTGGACGTCATGGCGTGGAGATACTCTTGAGTGCCGCGCGACTATAGGCGCGTGGCCCCGAGGTGCAATGCGTGATATCAACGCGTCGAGGGAATATGCGTCTCGATTGGAAATCATCCGGAATGGATCTCGGATTTTTCGGCAATTTCGGCCATCGGTTGCGGCTCGCCCGCGAATTGCCGCCGCGGCTGGTCCTCGCCAAGATCGCCAAGCGGTTGCCGGGAACTGATCCGGCCCGGGTTCGCATCGCCGAAATCGTTCACTCGCCGAAGGATCTCGATCCCGGTCGCCTGATCGGTTTCTTTCTATCGCAGGAGCGACATCTGGCGGCCGAAATCGACCGCCTGCCACTTGAATTCGAGGGAAGACGTGTCCTTGAGATCGGTCCCGGGCCATTGGCCGGATGGGGGCCGATGGCGCTCTTCCGGGGCGCCGCCCGAGTTTATGCGGTGGATCCCGACTGGGTGCCGGGGGTCATCCTCGATCCGGCCGTCGAAGCGGCCTATCTCAAGGGTCATTTCACCGCATTGGCCGAGGCTTTCGGCCCCCGGATGGACTATCCGACGTTCCGCCGACGCATCAAGGAAGACCTTTCGGTGGAGCGGAAATCTCTCATGGATCTCGAGATCGAGGATGGTGTCGATATTGTGCTATCGAACTCCTGTCTCGAGCATATCGATGATCCGGGATCATCGATGGAGCGGCTCGGACGGTTCTGCATGCCGGATACCAGGTTCATGCATCTCGTCAATTTAGGCAATCACCGCGACCGGGCGCGGCCGTTCCGGACGATCTATGAAATGCCGCCGGATGAGTATCATCGCCGCTTTGGACGACACATCAATCTTCTGCGCGCACCCGAGATCGAGCGCGCCTTCGTCGAGGGCGTCATGCCGACGCGCATGGTAATCGTCGACCGGCGCGACGACGATCCGGATATCGAAGCAAGGCACGATTATTGGCGAGACCGGCATTCGGCCGAGGTGCTGTCGATTAGAACCGCTCTCTTCGTCGAGGCGGAAGGCGAAGCGCCATGACCCGTCGCGGTGCCGTCCTGTTCGAGTTCATTCGCGTCGGCGCCTATGTGAAGGTCTGCGCGGTCGACGAGCGAACCGGGGTCGAGGTTTCCCTTGTCGGCGATCCGAAGCGGAGCAGCAAATATCTTAAGATGTTGGCCATGCAAAAGCTCGATCGCGTCCTCGCCAGACTTGCCGCGGAAGGCAAAAAATAGCGCGGTTGAAGTGGTCCCCACGGCCCGGCGGACAAGAAAACGGCCGGTCGCGGGGGACCGGCCGTGAAATTGGGCGATATTTTGTGGTTTATCAGGCGTCCGCGCCTCGACCGCCGGACCGGCCGAGGCCGATCTTCTTGGCGAAAGCGGACCGTTGCTTGGAATAATTGGGGGCGACCATGGGGTAATCGGCCGGAAGGCCCCATTTTGACCGATATTCGTCCGGCGTCAGGTCATAGACCGTCCGAAGGTGGCGTTTCAGCATTTTCAGCTTCTTGCCGTCCTCCAAACAGACGATGTAATCCGGCGTGATCGACTTGCGGACCGAGATCGCGGCCTTGCGCGGCAGACCGTTTCCCGTCGGCGACGCGCTCTTGACCTTTCGAAGCGTGCCGTAAACCGTGTTGATGACGTCCGGAAGCTGCGTTGCCGGCAGCGAGTTGTTCCCGACATAGGCTGCGACGACCTCTGCGGTCATGCGGAGGATCTCGTCTCGACTAGCTTTCTGCTCTGTCGTTTCCTGGCTCATGCGTACTACCCAAAGATATTTGGATTTATTATCTAATTATTCAGTCGCATATTTGAGATTAGGAGTCAACATTATTACAAGACTTGCGCAGTAATCGAATCTAATTCGAATCTATAGGCATAGTAATAAAATTCTATATTCTTCATTATACATACTATATATTCCAATTTTTCCCTGGGGAGGCCCAAAATACGGTATGTCCTGCGACGTTATTCTTGCCGGGAGATTGTAATCGGCATCGTTGCCGGATCGACACTTAGTAGCCTACTGGCCAGAAATCGCGACATATGGTATTAACTGGGGCGGATTTGCCCCTCGGTATGAGGGGCTGGAAATAATGGATTGTCGAGAGGGGCGGGGAAGTGGCGCGAGAGACTATTGCCATCGCCTCTGATCACGCCGGTATCGAATTGAAAACGGCCTTGAAGGACGCCCTGGGCGAGATGGGTCACGAGACGCTTGATCTTGGAACCGATGGGCCGGACTCGGTCGACTATCCGGATTTCGCCGCAGCCCTCGCGGCGGCGCTGGGCGACGGCCGGGCGGTGCGCGGCGTGCTTATTTGCGGGACCGGCATCGGCATGTCGATCGCGGTGAACCGGCACGCGCATATCCGCGCCGCGCTCTGCCATAACGCGACCGATGCGCGCCTTTCGCGTCAGCACAATGATGCCAATGTCATCGTTTTGGGCGCGCGGACCTTGGGGTCCGAAGTGGCGCACGACTGTTTGCGGACGTTCTTGGAGACAGAATTCGAAGGCGGCCGGCACCAGCGGCGCGTCTCGAAGATGTCTTGAACCGGTCGCCTCTCGGCGCGGCGGATGCGTTGGCGGGGCGGAAGCAAAGGGAAGGAAACACATGTCTGGGACGAGCGCGGCATCGAATCGCCCGACATTCGACGGCTTTTTTGATGCCGACCTGGAAACGCGCGATCCGGAAATCGCCGCCGCCATATCGAGCGAACTAACTAGGCAACGCTCGGAAATCGAGTTGATCGCCTCCGAGAACATCGTCAGCCGGGCGGTGCTCGAGGCGGTCGGATCGGTCATGACCAACAAATATGCCGAAGGCTATCCGGGCCGCCGCTACTATGGCGGTTGCGTGCATGTGGATGTCGCGGAGAGCCTCGCGATCGCGCGCGCCAAGGCGCTTTTCGGCTGCGAGTACGTCAACGTCCAGCCGCATTCGGGCGCCCAGGCCAACAACGCGGTCTATATGGCGCTGCTGTCGCCGGGCGACACCCTGATGGGGATGGCGCTCGCGGCGGGCGGACATCTAACCCATGGTGCCGCCCCCAATCAGTCCGGAAAGTGGTTCGATGCCGTCCAATACGGCGTCCGCGAGGAAGACGGGCTGATCGATTTCGACGAGGTCGCCCGGCTGGCGACGGAGACGCGCCCAAAAATTATCGTGGCCGGTGGATCGGCTTATGCCCGCGAGATCGATTTTCCGCGCTTTCGGGAGATCGCGGATGCGGTCGACGCCTATTTCATGGTCGATATGGCGCATTTCGCGGGGTTGGTTGCCGGCGGTGTGCATCCAAGCCCCGTACCGCACGCGGATATCGTCACCTTCACGACCCACAAGACGCTGCGCGGACCTCGCGGCGGCGCCATCGTGACCAATGACGAGGCGATCGCGAAAAAGATCAACTCCGCGATCTTCCCCGGCACCCAGGGTGGACCGCTGATGCATGTGATCGCCGGCAAGGCGGTCGCCTTCGGGGAAGCGCTCAAGCCCGAATTCAAAGACTACGCCAAGGCGGTGAAGGAAAACGCGGCGGTCCTCTCGGCGACCCTGGAGGCGGGCGGCCTCGATATCGTCGGCGGTGGCACCGACACCCATATGGTGCTGGTCGATTTGCGCCCCCTGAAACTGACGGGTAAGGCCGCCGAGGCCAGCCTGGAACGGGCCGGCCTTACCTGCAACAAGAATACGGTGCCGTTCGATCCGGAAAAGCCGATGGTCACTTCGGGCATCCGGCTGGGCACGCCGGCGGCGACGAGCCGGGGGTTTGGACAAGCCGAGTTTCGCCGGGTGGGTGAACTCATCAATCAAGTTCTTCAGGGGTTGGCGGGACAAGCCGGCGACCAGTCGGCGACTGAAGCCGAGGTTCGCGCGCGTGTCACCGAGCTTTGCGAGCGATTTCCGATTTATCCCGAGCCATAGAGCGAGGGGGGAGGAGGCAGAGAGATGCGATGTCCGTTTTGCGGCAATGAAGACACGCAGGTAAAGGATTCCCGGCCGACCGAGGACAATACGGCGATCCGGCGGCGCCGGTTTTGCCCCAGCTGCACGGCGCGTTTTACCACCTTCGAGCGGGTGCAGCTGCGCGAATTGACCGTGGTCAAGAAGAACGGTCAGCGCGAGCCCTTCGATCGCGATAAACTGGCGCGCTCGATGATGATCGCGCTCCGCAAACGGCCCGTCGATCCCGACCGCATGGAACGCGTCGTCAACGGCATCGTGCGCCGCATGGAAAGCTCGGGTGAGAGCGAGATCAAGGGCGAGACCATCGGCGAATTGGTGATGGAGGCGCTTGCCTCGCTGGATCAGGTCGCTTATGTCCGATTCGCATCCGTTTACCGGAATTTCCGGGAAGCCAAGGATTTCGAGGATTTCATCACTGGCGAATTCGCCGAAGAAGCAGACTGACGCCGACGACCGGCACTACATGAGCGCCGCGCTGGCCCTGGCGCGGCGGGGACTCGGGAATGTCTGGCCCAACCCCGCCGTGGGCTGCGTGATCGTGGCCGATGGCGCGGATGGCGGCGAGGTCGTTGGTCGCGGGTGGACCCAGCCCGGCGGCCGGCCGCACGCCGAAACCGAGGCCTTGGCACGCGCCGGCGAGCTGGCGGCCGGCGCCACCGCATACGTCACCCTGGAGCCCTGCAGCCATCACGGCAAGACACCGCCTTGCGCGGACGCCCTGAGCGAGGCCGGCGTTCGGCGAGTGGTGGCCGCGATCGCGGACCCGGACCCCCGTGTCGGCGGCCGCGGCTTCGAAAAGCTTCGGAAGGCGGGTATCGAGGTCGAAACCGGCCTGCTCGCCGAGGCGGCGGAAGAGGTCAATCTCGGCTATCTGATGCGACGGCGGGTTGGTCGGCCGATGATTACGCTCAAAACGGCGACGACCTTGGACGGACGCATAGCGACCCACCGCGGCGATAGTCAATGGATCACGGGGGAAGCCGCGCGGCGCCGGGCCCATCTGCTGCGGGCGACCCACGATGCGGTGCTGGTCGGGATCGGCACCGCGCTCGCCGACGATCCGCGATTGACCTGTCGGTTGCCGGGGCTCGAGATCCGAAGTCCAGTCCGGATCGTCGCCGATCCGCGCCTTCAACTGCCGTTGATGAGTCAGCTCGCGCGGAACGCGGATGAAGCCCCGACTTGGCTTCTGACTTCGGCGGAGACGCCGCGCGAGCGACGCGCGGCGTTCGAGGAGCTCGGTGTTACGGTCCTGCCGGTTCGCGTCGGCGCCGATCATTACCCCGAAATCGACGCCGCGCTGAAGTGCCTGGGCGATGCCGGTCTGACGCGTGTCTTGCTCGAAGGAGGCGGTGGACTTGCCGCGGCTTTCATCCGCGCCGGCGTGGTCGACCAAATACTCTGGTTCCGCGCGGCCGGGATCATGGGCGGCGATGGCATCGCGGCAGTGGCGCCTTTCGGCGTCGATACGCTGGATGACTTGCGACGTTTCGAACGGGTGTCAGTGGATTCGGTGGGCGAAGACTGGCTGGAAACCTATCGGGTCGTGAACTAGGTTCCTGCCAGAATCGTTGGAGGCGGAATGTTCACGGGGCTGATCACGGATATTGGAAAGGTGCGCGCGCTAAGCCGCGGCGGCGACCTGCGCCTCGAAATCGCCACCAAATACGATATGACGGAGGTTGCGATCGGTGCCTCCATTGCGTGCTCAGGCGCCTGCCTGACCGTCATAGAGAAGGGCGACGACTGGTTCGCGGTCGAGGTCTCGGAGGAATCGATCTCGAAGACCACCATCGGCGACTGGGTGGTCGGGCGGTCCATCAACCTCGAGCGGTCGTTGAGGATCGGTGAGGAACTTGGCGGCCATTTGGTCTTCGGCCACGCCGATGGGATCGTCGAGGTGCGCGAGCGGCGCGGCGAGGGCGACAGCATTCGCTTCATCTTCGAGGCGCCGGCGGATCTGGCCCGGTTCATCGCGCCCAAGGGATGCGTGGCGCTCGATGGTGTCTCGCTGACGATCAACGAGGTCGACGGCACGCAATTCGGCGTCAATATCATCCCCCATACGGCGGATGCCACGACCATGGGCGCGCTGGCGCCCGGCGACCGGCTCAACCTTGAGGTCGACATGCTGGCCAGATATGTTGCAAGGCTCTTAGAAGGCGGGAAGGAATAGTCCATGGCCGAAGATAAAGGCAATCTCGTCTCCATCGACAAGGAGACGATCAAGCGCGCCAGCGAGGATCTGGAATTCCTGTCCTCGATCGAGGATATCATCGACGAGGCGCGCAACGGCCGGATGTTCATTCTGGTGGACGACGAGGAACGGGAAAACGAGGGCGACCTTGTCATTCCCGCACAGATGGCGACGCCGGAGGCGATCAATTTCATGGCAATGCATGGGCGTGGACTGATTTGTCTCGCCCTGACCCATGATCGTTGCGATCATCTAAACCTCAACTTGATGACCCAGATGAACGAGACCCGTCATTCGACCGCCTTCACGGTCTCCATCGAGGCGCGGGAGGGGGTCACGACGGGAATTTCCGCACCCGACCGCGCCCTTACCATATCGGCCGCGATCGATCCCGCGAACGGCGCCGATGATATCGTTACACCCGGCCATGTGTTCCCGCTGATGGCGCGGGACGGCGGCGTTCTAGTCCGCGCGGGCCATACGGAAGCGGCCGTCGATCTGTCGCGGTTGGCCGGTCTCAACCCATCGGGCGTGATTTGCGAGATCATGAACGAGGATGGGACGATGTCCCGGCTGCCCGATCTGATCAAATTTGCCCAGTTCCACGGATTGAAGATCGGCGCCATCGCCGATTTGATCGCCTATCGCCGGCGCAACGACCGGATCATCGAACGTATCGCCGAGACGATCCTGCGCAGCCGTCATGGCGGCGATTTCAAGATGTATGTCTACGCCAACAAAGTGGAATACGCCGAGCACGTCGCACTGGTCATGGGCGACTTGTCCCATGGCGGACCGGTGATGGTCCGCATGCATGCGCTCAACATCTTGGACGATGCCTTGGGTTCGGTCGATCGTGGGCGCGACGGCATGTTGCAGCGTTCGATGGAAATGATCGGCGCCGAGGGGCGGGGCGTCATTGTCCTCATTCGCGAACCCCGGCGCACCTATTTGGCCGACATGGTGCGCGCGCATTCCATGGGACGGACACCCGATCGCAGCGCCCAGCGCCGAGAACTGCGCGACTACGGCGTCGGCGCGCAAATTTTGCTCGATCTCGGCGTGCATGAATTGATCCTGCTTTCGAACACGGTGAAGACGATCGTCGGTCTCGAGGGCTATGGCTTGAAACTGGTCGAACATCGATCCGTCGGGCCGGGTTGATGGCCGAGTTGCCGAATCCGAATATTCTGATCGTCGAATCCCGGTTCTACGAGGATATCGCCGATGAAATGGTAAGCGGTGCCCTCGCGGTTTTGGAAGAGGCCGGGGCCGAATACACCCGGATAGCCGTACCGGGCGCCTTCGAAATTCCGGCCGTGGTTTCTTATTCGGTATGGCGACTGGATTATCATCCCGACGAACGCCGCTTCGACGGATACGTAACGCTTGGCTGCGTCATTCGCGGCGAGACCACCCATTACGACTATGTTTGCGGCGAGAGCGCGAGAGCCTTGATGGACCTTTCGACGCGATATGCCCTGGCGATGGGTTATGGAATTTTGACTTGCGAGACCCGCGAGCAAGCTTGGGCGCGAGCCTCGGTTGCCGAGGGGAACAAGGGTGGCGTGGTGGCGCGGGCCTGCCTCGACATGGTCTCTCTCAAGAACGAATTCGGCCTTTACCCGAGATAAAGATGAGCGCCACCGGATCGCTCGGAGCGCGCCGACGCGCGTCGCGATTGGCGGCGGTGCAGACGCTCTATCAGATGGAACTCGCCGAGAAGCCGGTCGATGTTGCTTTGGCCGAATTCGAAAGTCATCGCGCCGCGGAGGACGCGGCGGATTCCGAGCGAACGACACCCCAAGAAATGGATACGGAATTCTTCACTGAAATCGTCCGGGGCGTCGATACGCGGCAGGCGACACTGGACCCCGCGATCGATGCCGCCATCGCGAAGGACCGTCGGATCGATCGGGTCGAGGTGTTGATTCGCCTGATCCTCCGCGCCGGCGCCTACGAACTTTTGGCACGCCCCGATATAGACGCTCCCTTGACGATCAACGAGTATGTTGCGATCGCCAAGGCATTCTTCGCGGGCGCGGAGCCAAGCTTCGTGAACGGCGTTCTGGATCGCATGGCGCACGCTCCCGCCGCGGAGGGCGGTGCGGAAGGAACACCGGACGATGGCACGGACGCCCCACAAGAATGAATTCCAACGGATCGCGACCTATCTGGCGCCGCTGACCGCCGCGGCGCCGGGGGCGTTCGGTTTACTCGATGATGCCGCGGTGATCGAGACGCCGGCCGGTCAATCCACCGTCGTCACCACCGACACGATGGTGGAAGGCGTGCACTACGTCGGTGACGAAGCGCCGTCGCTGATCGCGCGGAAGCTGCTTCGGGTTAATCTTTCGGATCTGGCGGCGATGGGTGCGCGTCCTTCCGCCTATACCCTCAACCTCGCCTTGCCGGAAAGCGTGAGCGATGCCTGGCTTGCCGACTTCACCGAGGGACTCCGCCTTGATCAGACTAGCTATGGCATCTCCCTTATTGGTGGTGACAGCGTCGCCACGCCGGGTCCGGCGACGCTGACGATCACGGCTTTTGGCGACGCGGCCGAGGGAGAGGTGCTGCGGCGGGCCGGCGCGCGGGCCGGCGACGGCCTTTACGTGAGCGGCACGATCGGTGACGCGGCCCTCGGGCTCCTGGTGCTGCGAGGCGAGATCGGCGGTTTGGATGCGATAGCGCGAGATGAACTCGTGGATCGTTACCGCCTGCCGAGACCCCGATCCGCCTTGGGTGTCGGTCTTGTCGGCACCGCCCATGCCGCGGCCGATATTTCAGACGGATTGGTGGCGGATCTGGGCCATGTCGCGTCGGCATCGGGATTGGCCGCGGAGATCGATCTGGCTTGCATTCCTCTTTCATCCGCGGCCGGGGCGGCGCTGGACCACGATTCGGATCTATGGCCGACCGTCTTGGCAGGCGGCGACGATTACGAGCTTGTTTTCGCCGCGCCCGAGACGGCGACCCTGGATGAATTGTCGGCGCATTCCGAAACCCCGATTACCAGAATCGGCGAGTTCCGGACGGGCACGGGTGTCACGGTTATGGGGGACGGCGTGCCAATGGTGCTGGACCGCGCCGGATATCGCCACGGATAGTCGGTCTTACCATAGCGGAAACTTCCTGTTACAAGTGAACCTCGCGAGGGGCATGATCGATAGCGCCGAATGAAAAAAATTATAATCATAATCGTGGCCTTGGTGCTGATCGTCGGCTGCGGCGGCGCCGTGTGGTTCTTCATGCAAGGGGCGGATGTACCGTTCGGCGATGAGACCGAGAAGGAGGACAAGGCGGCTTCCCTCGACGAATCGGAATTCGTCGATATCGAAAACCTCTCGGTTCCAGTGATTCGGGAAGGCCGGGTGGACAAATACATCACCATCAGCCTGAGTTTGGAGATGCGTAGCGTCGATGCGCGCGAACGGGCCGAAGAGGCCATGCCGCGTCTCAAGGATGCCATCTTCCGCGATCTCTATTCCTATTTCTCGATGCAGAAATCGGATCAGCAGGGATTGAACGTCAATCAGGTAAAGGCCCGCCTTCTATGGGCGACCGAACGCGCGATCGGCGAAGGCCTCGTCAAGCAGATCATCATACAAGGCGCTTATGAACGGCGGGGACAGTTCAAGTGATGCGACCTTCGTGGAAATGTTCGCACACCGGTCCGCTTGCACGTTATTGCCTTTCCTGAATCCTTCTGGCATGTTCCGGCGGTTTTCGCCGCCCGTCCGGCTGAAAGATCAGGAAGCCAGCTGTGATGCACGGGCGAAGGGGATATTAATCGAGTTTTCTCAGGAACAAATCGGGGTGCGTGAGGGATGCTGACGTTTGTCATCGCCTGTGGAGTCATAGCGGTACTCTACGGAATCTTCGCCAGTCGGTCGGTTTTGGCGGCAAGTGCCGGAACCGAGCGTATGCAGGAAATCGCCGAGGCCATTCAGGAAGGCGCCAAGGCCTATCTCAATCGGCAGTATCGGACGATCGGAATAGCCGGTGTCGTGGTCGCGATCATTCTCGCGCTCACGCTCGGCAAATATCCGGCGATTGGCTTCATCATCGGGTCGGTCCTGTCGGGTGCCGCGGGGTATATAGGAATGCTAGTCTCGGTGCGCGCCAACGTGCGCACGACCGAGGCATCCCGCACCGGGCTCGCGGAGGGCCTTGCCATCGCATTCAAGTCGGGTGCCGTCACCGGAATGTTGGTCGCCGGTTTGGCGCTGCTCGCGATCTCGATCTATTACTCCGCCATGGTGTCGGCGGGAGCACCCGCGAAAGAGCAGATCAGCGGTCTGATCGGCCTTGCGTTCGGCGCCTCGCTGATTTCGATTTTCGCGCGGCTCGGCGGCGGTATCTTCACCAAGGGTGCCGACGTCGGCGCCGATTTGGTGGGTAAGGTCGAGGCCGGTATTCCGGAAGACGATCCTCGTAACCCGGCTGTCATCGCCGACAATGTCGGCGACAATGTCGGTGATTGCGCCGGTATGGCCGCGGATCTTTTCGAGACCTACATCGTCACCGTCGGCGCCACCATGGTCCTGGCGCTGATCTATCGTATCGAAGGCAGCGTGGCGCTCGAGCAGTTCCTGCTCTATCCGATGGCGATCGGCGGCGTCTGTCTTGTCGCCTCGATCGTCGCGACCTTCTTCGTCAAGGTCGGCGCCAGCGGCAACGTCATGGCGGCGCTATACAAGGGGCTTGGCGGAAGTGCGATCATCTCCGCCATCCTATTGTGGCCCATCACCGCCTATGTGCTCGGGATGGAGACCAAGATGACGATGGCCGGTGTCGAGTTCACCGGCACGACGCTTTGGGGCTGCGGCGTGATCGGCCTCGTGCTGACGGCGCTGATCGTCTGGGTGACCGAGTATTATACCTCGACCGAATATCGTCCGGTGCGCTCGGTGGCACTCTCCTCCGAAACCGGACATGCAACCAATGTCATTCAAGGCCTCGCCGTTTCGATGGAGGCCACGGCGGTGCCGGCGATCCTGATTTGCGCGACGATCGTCGCGACATTCCAGATGGCCGGACTGATCGGCATTGCCATCGCGGTCACGTCGATGCTGGCGCTCGCCGGGATGGTCGTGGCGCTCGACGCCTATGGTCCCGTCACCGACAACGCGGGCGGCATCGCCGAGATGGCGGACCTCGATGAAAGCGTCCGAAAGACGACAGATGCGCTCGACGCGGTCGGCAATACCACGAAGGCGGTGACCAAGGGCTATGCGATCGGCTCGGCCGGTCTCGGCGCCTTGGTTCTTTTCGCCGCCTATACCGCCGATCTCAAACGTTTCTTCAAGGGCGTCGAAGTGGATTTCGCGCTGAGCAATCCCTACGTCGTGATTGGGTTGTTCGTCGGCGGACTGCTGCCCTATCTGTTCGGTGCGCTGGGGTTGACCGCGGTCGGGCGTGCGGGCAGTGCCGTCGTGATCGAGGTTCGGCGCCAGTTCAAGGAAATTCCCGGCATCATGGAAGGTACGGGAAAACCCGAATACGCGACCTGCGTCGATATGCTGACTCGGCATGCGATCCGGGAGATGATCGTGCCCTCGCTGCTGCCGGTGCTCAGCCCGTTGGTGCTCTATGCGATCATCGTTTTCGTCGCCGATCAGGCGGCAGCCTTCGCGGCGGTGGGTGCCATGCTGCTCGGCGTGATCGTCACCGGGCTATTCGTCGCCATCTCGATGACCGTGGGCGGCGGTGCCTGGGACAATGCGAAGAAGTACATCGAGGACGGCCAGCACGGCGGCAAGGGCTCGGAAGCCCATATGGCGGCGGTGACGGGCGATACCGTCGGCGATCCCTACAAGGACACCGCCGGTCCAGCCGTCAATCCGATGATCAAGATCACCAATATCGTGGCCCTTCTGTTGCTCGCGATGCTGGCGCACTGACGGCGTCCGGCACTTGTGTCTTGGAAAAGGCGCGCTCTACTCAAAAAAACTCCCCGGAGGGATGTCCTTCCGGGGAGTTTTTTTTGCTCATGCTAATCCGCTCAATATCGTGACGGTCCCGAACCCGGTCCCCGGTTGAAGCGACCGAGGTTGCCGATAATCTGATCCAACACGCCCAACTCCTCGCCCGCCGTCGGGGTCTTGCGCTCGACGGTTTCGATCTTTCGGCTATCGTCCTTGTCGTATTTCTGGATATGTTCGATCTTGCCCGTCTCGTCGAAATAGATCGCGATGACCTGCTGCTCCAGGACCGACTCCTGCAGGAAGGCCCAGCGCTCCGTTCGCCGGCCAATGTAATACCAGATTCGCTTGTCGAAGGAACCGACCGTCGAAGGCGTGCCAAGCAGGCCCCGCACATATTCCATGTTATGGGTCCCGACCTGAAGCTTCTCCAATTGAGACTTGGTCGGGATGTTCCCGCGGTTGGCTGAATTGGGCGCGCAGGCCCCTAGCGCCAGAAGCATGCCGGCGAGGAGAGCGATCTTCCGGAAGGGGCGAGCTTGAAGCATGACAAAACCATATCCCGTGATATGCGGTTTATTATAATCCCTAATCCGGCGAATAACAGTTGCGCGCGTCAACGCGAGTAAAGAAGATGACCCCGTTTTCGAGCCCGTGAAACCATCGGCACCCAAGGATTTCGACCGGAAAATGCCCTCCCTGATCGAGAAATTATTTTCAGGATCCGAGACGAAAAAGGCGGCCCGCAGCCTATTTATTGCGATTGTTGCGCAATCTCGGCTATCGGAATATTTCACGGTCGGCGGCCTGCCGGACACGGTGAATGGACGCTATGAAGTCTTGGCGCTGAACGCGTTCTTGATCATGCATCGGCTGCGAGGCGAGACGCGGGGTGCGGAATTGGCGCGCGCCGTCGCCGAAGAAATCGTCTTGGACTTCGATCGCAACCTCCGGGAAATGGGTGTGGGCGATCTTTCGGTCGGCCGCAAGGTTAAGCAGCTCACCCAGGGATTTTACGGTCGCCTTGCCGCCTATGCGGACGGTCTGGAATTGGGCGACGAGGCGCTCCACGCGGCGCTGCGGCGAAATTATTTCGGCGATTGCACGCCCACCCCCCTTGCGATCGGCCGGATCACCACCTATCTCCGCCGGGAATCCGAAATGCTGGCGAGCCAATCCGTTTCGGCCCTTTTGGCCGGAAATGTCGAATTTGGTCCCCCGCCCGAACAGGAAGCCGAGACATGAAAGAGACGAAGGTCGGCGCGGAATGGACGCGCATGCTGAAGGTCGAAGACATCGAATTGGGTGGCGTCGACCGCGCGATCGAAGCGGACGGAGCCGAGCGGCGCCGTCTTTCGGAACGGTTCGGGCTGCTCGATATCGTCGAATTGAAAGCCGAGCTGCACGTTCGGCGCTTGGTCGAGAGTTCGGTGATCGCGGTCGAGGGCAAGTTTTCGGCCGGCGTCGTCCAGGAATGCGTCGTGACGTTGGAGCCCTTGGAAGCCCGAATCAAGGGAACGATCGCGGAGCGGTTTGCGCCAGTCGGCGATGCCAGGACCGAATTCGTTCTCGCCGACGAGGATGAGGATTTGGAAGAACCCCTGGAGGGCGATTCGATCGATCTTGGCGAGATCGTTGCGCAATCCTTGTCGCTGGCGCTCGATCCATATCCACGTAAGCACGGCGCGGCATTCGAGCCGGTGGCGGAGGAGTCCGATTCCGAACCCCCGGGAGGTCCCTTCGCGGCCCTGGCCACACTGAACGAAAGCGACGGCTAAAGGGTCATCAGTCGCTTGCCGTGGCGCCATAATTTCGTTATGTAACCGAGATTGTGCCGGTGGGGCATTTCCTGAATTCGAGAGTTTTTTACCAATGGCCGTTCCAAAGAAAAAGGTATCTCGGTCGCGTCGAAACAATCGGCGCGCCCATGATTCATTGAAATCCTCGAGCTATGTCGAGTGTGCCGATTGCGGCGAATTGAAGCGGCCGCATCATGTTTGCGGCGCCTGCGGCCATTATGATGGTCGCGAGGTCGTCGAAGTCTCGGCGATCTGATTTTCTTTTTACTAGTGTTGGGGCGATCGCGTGGTGGATGACCGTCTCGTCATAGCGCTGGATGCGATGGGAGGAGACAAGGCTCCCGAAGTGGTCGTCGACGGGGCCGAATTGGCGCGCGAGCGCTACCCAAATGTCTCCTATCTGATGTTCGGCGATGAGCCGCGCATCGAGGCGCTGGTCAGACGCTATCCCAAGCTCGCGGCCGCCACCGAATTTCGCCATACGTCTGAAGTCGTGCGGAACGAGGACAAGCCGTCGACGGCACTGCGCTCCGCACGCGGTTCCAGCATGCGTCTGGCGATCAATGCGGTCGGTGACGGCGAGGCGCATTGCGTCGTCTCGGCGGGGAATACCGGCGCGCTGATGGCGATCGCCAAATTTGTTTTGAAGATGTTGCCGGGTATGGATCGTCCGGCGATCACGTCGTATTACCCGACCGTGCGCGGCGAGAGCTGCATGCTCGATCTTGGCGCCAACGTTCAATGCAGTGCCGACAATCTGGTGCAGTTCGCGGTGATGGGAGAGGTGTTCGCACGCACCGTATTGGGATTGGAGGAGCCGACCATCGGGCTTCTCAATGTCGGGGTCGAGGAGATGAAGGGGCATGACGAAGTTCGCGAGGCGGCGGCCATTCTCCGCGATTCCGATCTGCCGATCATCTTCAAGGGTTTCGTCGAGGGGGATGACATACCGGCCGGCACGGTCGACGTGATCGTGACAGACGGTTTCACAGGCAATGTCGCCCTAAAGACGGCGGAAGGAATGACGCGACTGTATACCAGCCTCCTGCGAGGCGCCTTTCAAAGCAGCCTTGCTGCGCGGTTTGGTTATTTGTTCCTTAATCGGCCGCTGAGCAACCTGCGGAAACGCACCGATCCGCGCCGATACAACGGCGCGATGTTGCTTGGATTGAATGGGATCGTTATCAAAAGCCATGGCGGAACCGATGGAATGGGATTCGCCAACGCAATCGGGGTGGGCGTGGACATGGCGCAAAACGGTTTCATCGACAAGATCAAGCAAGATATCGAACAGCTATCCGCCGACCGAACTAAGAACATAAAAGCGGCGGTCTCCTAGCATGCGGCGATCTCGGTTGATTGGATTCGGGGCGTATCTCCCCGAACGTATCGTCTTAAATGAGGAGCTGGCGAAGAAGATCGACACTTCCGACGATTGGATTCGTCAGCGGACCGGCATTGCCCAAAGGCACATCGCCGCCGACGGGGAACTGACCTCCGATATCGGCCGGCACGCCGCCGGCGCGGCGCTTGAAGATGCGGGTGTCGGAACCGATGAAGTGGACCTGATCGTCCTGGCCACGGCGACCCCCGACAATACCTTCCCTGCGACCGCGACCAAGGTGCAGTCGCTGCTCGGTCTGAAGAAGGCGGCGGCCTTCGATGTGCAAGCCGTATGCACGGGCTTCATCTATGCGCTGGCGATGGCCGACAATATGATCCGGCTCGGCCAGGCGACCACCGCACTCGTGATCGGCGCCGAGGTATTCAGCCGAATTCTCGATTGGAAGGACCGCGGGACCTGCGTACTTTTCGGCGATGGCGCCGGTGCGGTGGTGTTACGGGGCAGCGAGGAAGAAGGCACCAACGAGGACCGGGGGATTCTCTCGACCCAGCTCTTTTCCGACGGCGACTATTACGACATGCTCTATGTCGACGGCGGCCCCGGAACCACGGGGACGGCCGGGTTCCTGCGCATGGACGGGCGCGAAGTGTTTCGCCATGCGGTCGTCCGTATGACGGATTCGGTCCTGGCCGGCCTTTCCGATGTGGACATGTCGGTCGAGGACATCGATTGGCTGGTACCGCATCAGGCCAACAAGCGCATCATGGACAGCATGGCGAAGAAGCTTGGGCTGGCACCCGAGCGCGTTGTCGTCACCGTCGACCGGCAGGCCAACACCTCGGCCGCGACGATCCCGCTGGCGCTGGCCGAGGCGGCGGGCGACGGCCGGATGAAACCCAGCCAGTTGATCGCCCTTTCGGCGATGGGCGGCGGCTTCACCTGGGGGTCGGCGATATTGCGACTCTAGGCATCGGCGCGAATAATCCTCGGTTGCGCGATTGACGGAACGCTTTTCGCGGACTACCGTTAATCATAATAAACCCGCGAAAGATAAGCGGAAACGATGAGCAGGGGAGCACAGGACATGACGGGGAGTACCGTCACGCGCGCGCAATTGACGGAAGCGGTCTACCAGGAAGTCGGTTTGTCTCGCAACGAATCGGCGGATCTGGTCGAGGCCGTGCTGGGTGAGATTTCGGATACGCTCGCCGAGGGCGAGACGGTGAAAATTTCCTCCTTCGGAAGCTTTTTTGTCCGCCAGAAGGGCCAACGCATCGGACGAAACCCGAAGACCGGGGAAGAGGTTCCGATCCTGCCGCGCTCTATTTTGATCTTCCGGCCGAGCCATGTGCTCAAGAACCGGATCAACGACAATCTCGTCGTGAATGACGGCGGAGACAATTGACCGACGTCACCGAGACGCCGCCCCGCGGCGGTAGCCGACGCGGCAAGAAATCCGCCGACGCCTTTCGCACCATCAGCGAAGTTTCCAAGGAATTGGACGTGCCACAGCACGTGCTCCGGTTCTGGGAATCGAAATTCGCCCATGTCCGGCCGATGAAGCGGGGCGGTGGCCGCCGCTATTACCGTCCGCAGGACATCCAGCTGATCTCCCGTATCCGCGATCTCCTTTATGTCGAGGGATACACCATCAAGGGCGTGCAGCGCCTGTTGCGGGAAAGCGGTCTCCGCGCCGTCATGGCCGAAGCGTCGGCCGAAGACGCGTCCGCCGCGAATGAGCCGGCGGAAGCCGGACCGGCGCTAACTCCCGACCGGCGCCGGGAAGTTCAGTCGGTGATTGCTGAACTCTCCGAAATCCGAAAGCTCCTGACCGCCGATCCCGAGTGATCGGCCGTGGGCGTTGCAAGGCTCCCGCGCCGGGCGTAAAGTTCCGCCGCCGGACACCTCTCGTCCGGCACGTCGGAGCGTAGCGCAGTCTGGTAGCGCACTTCACTGGGGGTGAAGGGGTCGGCGGTTCGAGTCCGCCCGCTCCGACCAATTATTTCAAAGTGTTAGAAGTTACCTTCCGGCAGAGTTTTTGTGCGAATAGCACATTAACTCGTGAACAATTTTAGAACATCAACGCATTGGATGCCGTTTTCAGAAAATCCGGTGCGTGATGTCCGTAGACTTTCTCGATCATCGCAACAGTCGTATTTAGATATTTAGCGATCTCTTCAAAGGGCCTTCCATCCGCCACCATCCAAGTTGCGGCAGAATGTCGCAGGACGTGTGTCCCCGACGTTCCCAATCCCGCCCTGGAATGTGCTGCGTTCAGCCCTGTCCTCACGCTCTTCAACCCTTTTCCCTGATACTCAATCACGAAATCAGACGTGCGAATTTTCGCCGCCTTCGTGAGCGCCCGGCGGAGCTGATTATTGATCGGTACAACCCCCCTCCGTTTTTTCCCAACATTTTCTCCGAAGTCGATTCGATCTTCTGATACGCCTAACCAATTTAATTCGAGGATTGCGTTTGAACGGTGGGCACTTCCAAGTGCGAGTTCAATGAACAACGCGATATGTGGTGCCGACGCCGCGTCGACGAGTTTGCGTGCCTCTTCTTTCGTGAGCCACCGATCACGGGCCGGGGAATGAGAAAGGGGCATGATGAATCGTGGTGCCTGATCTCCTAGCGCCCATCTCAGTGCCGCACGGAAACACTTTAGTTCTCGGATTATTGTGTCGTTTGCCCGGCCTTTCCTCTTCATTAGATACCCATTGATTGTCGCTTGCGAGATAAGGGATGGAGGTAAATTGCCAATGTGCTCCTTAACACGTGCAAGGGAGAATTTTAAATTGTCAGGCCGGACCAGTTGCGTACTTCGGGACTGGTAGTACGCGTCGCAGATCGCACTCACGGTGTTTTCGTCTACAGTTATGATTTCTCGCGCGGCGATGAATTGGTCGCACCAGATCTCGGCTTCCTGCGCGTCTCGAGTGCGGCAACTCTTGCGCCGTGTTTTGCCGTCTTCGGTCCAATGGATCTCGTAATATCCACGACTGTTGAGTGCGGTTCGGTAGATGGGTCTTTTGAGTTTTGGCCTAGCCATCTCTCCATTGCCTCCAAATCTTCGCTGCGGAATCGAATTATGCGTCCTACTTTGATGTGCGGTAGAATTCCTTTGCGCGCCCACAAGCGGACCGTCGGCGATGTCACGCCGTAAATTCTTGCCACGTCGGCCACTGTTAATCGCTTTTCTGGTACCATTTACATTCTTGCCCGCAAAAATCGGCCAACCCCCTAAAATTTTCTAAGGTGAATTTCCTTTGTGCTGGATATCGGCATCGGCAGATTATCGAGTTCCGGCAGCCCTGATTTCGTACTGTCATTCCACCGTATTTCTGTAATGGCCCGTCATGATTTCCTTAACCTTTTTCTTGCTCGCTCAGCACGCTTTGCGCACTTCTTCGAACTGACTTGCCCCCAGGTTTCGTACCAATCGTTATGTTAGACCTTGCTCGTTGTTT
>CAYPAV010000022.1:0-81291 GCA_964408805.1 uncultured Rhodospirillaceae bacterium
AGATGACGCTCTCTCTAACTCACACCGTGGATCCGGTTAAGGGGGCTAGGTCAATTAAGCACTAAGCGGACATTGGACTCGCCGACGTCTGCTTAGGGCCTGAAAGTAGACGAATTGCCAAAGCCCCGCGAATGTCCGGTTCTGACTCAATCCAGACATTTGGTGGGTGTTTGATCGGGCGCAAAGATTGACCCCCAAGCCGGTACTCTGGCTTGTTCGCATCGATGCGAGACATTATTCCTCTCCCGCTTCGCCGTGGGATTTGACAAATGCCATGGCGACGGCGAACGAGCAAAGGCATGCCACCAATATGAAAGCATAATGCAGATCGAAATTGCCGAGTACGCCGGCGCTGACCGCGCCTAGTGCTCCGACGCCGTCCATAACCGCGAAAGTGAAGCCCAAGGTCGTCGCCTCGCGCTTGCCTGAATGATCCACCGTCGAGGCGAGCACCACGGACCGAATACCGACCAAGGCTGTCGCGGTGACCACCATCGCCGCAATGGCGGTCGCCGGTCCACCTGCCAGGGCGATACTGGCGCCGGCGACGGCGGCGATCACATTGCCGGTGACGAACACGGGCCGTCGTCCGATCCTGTCGGACAATTTTCCGACGAAGGGCTGAAGCAAGGCGCCAAAGAGCAGCATCAGAGAGAAAGCGATGCCGGTCACCGTCGACGTCAATCCATGCACGGTCTGCAGGAATAAGGGGGTCATGCTAAGCAGCGCTATCATTGCCATGCTGTAGGCGCAGATCCTGACGATCAGAGCGAGACCGGCGGGCCGCATCCAGACGCGCCACAAAGCGCTTGCGTCGGTCCGTGACAACGAGCTCTGGGTTGGCGGCGGTACATGCTTGGCGATGCGCAGGAACAAAAGCCCCATGATGGCTGCGGGGATGACAGAAATGAGCAAGGCCTCGCGCCACCCAACGAAGGCGAGCAGAATGCCAATGCTCAAGGGCGCCAACACGGCCGCAAGCGACCCGCCAATGGCATGGACGCCGAGCGCTTGAGCCCGGTTTGACGGTGCTTGCTGCACCAGAACGCCGGTGGCAATGGGATGCCACACCGCGTCGCCCATGCCGCCAAAGGCCAGCAGCAGGGCGAGCAACCAATATCCCGGCGCGAAGGCAGCAAGGGCGTAGCCCGCGGCCACCCACCAGAAAGTCATCTGCAAAAGCCGGCCGCGATTGTCGACCCGGTCCGCCAGCACGCCGGCGGGCAGGAAGGCGAGCGCCGAGCCGGTGCTGTGAATGGTGAAGAGCAGACCGACCTCGGCGGGCGATAGATCCATGGCGACAGCCACCGCCGGCACGATCAGCCATATCGCCGTGGGCGCCCAGTCATTGGCGAAATGGCCCGTGGTGAAAGGCAACAGAAGCCCGACGCGCTTGGGTCGCGGGTCGGCGCGAGGCACGGTGGTGTTGGCAGGTAAGCGGTCGTCCATCCATTGATCCTGGGAAGTCGCAGGTTCGATGTCTGAACTCTGGGGCAAAGCAGACGAAGTTTCCAGCGGTCGAAAATCTCTGCTTTTGACCGATTGCGGACTCTACCGCCCCGGTTTAGTCACGACCTATCACAGGGCAACGAAACTGAAACCGTTGTTCCCTTCCCAACTTCACTTTCGATGGATAGTTCACCGTCATGTAGCTCGACCAACGATTTCACAATCGCCAATCCGAGGCCGGCGCCTTCCTGGGCCTTGCGGTAGTCGGACTCTCCTCTTACGAACGGTATGGTGAGATCATCCAATTTCTCTTTCGGAACACCGATTCCGGTATCGCGGATGGTGACGATTAGAGTCTCCTCCGACGCCGTCACTTTTAGACTGATTTTACCGCCCTTAGGCGTGAACTTGATGGCGTTTGTCATGATATTTAGCAATATCTGCTTGAGTGCGCGTTGGTCCGCCGTGATGGGTGGTAGACCATCCGTCACTTCGCTGAAATAGGTGATCTCCTTTCTTGCTGCTTGTCCCATGACCATCAGATCGCACTGCGTGACTATGTCATGAAAATTCAGGCTTTCCTTGTGAAGTTGATGTTTGCCGGCTTCGATCGTCGATAAATCCAGGAGATCGTTGATCAGGAGAAGCAGATGCTCGCCGCTGGCTTTGATATCGGCCGCGTATTCGACATATTGTTGCGATCCAAGGGCGCCGAAATATTGCTCGGACATGGTTTCCGAAAACCCGATGATCGCGGCCAATGGGGTGCGAAGTTCATGGCTCATCATGGCCATGAAATTCGTCTTGGCTTGATTGGCATGTTCGGCTTCGAGCAACGCTAAGCGAACGTCTTCATCGGCCTTCCGGCGAGCGGTGATATCGACCGCCGTTCCCCGGTAACCTTGGAATTCTCCACCCTCGTCGTACACTGGCCGGCCGTTCGTCAGAAAATACAACGTAGTGCCGTCTGCACGTGGATACTCGATGAGCTCATCGCGGAATTCCTCTTTCCGATCGAAGGCCGCAAGATGGTCCTCCTGCCCCTCTTCTCCGCCCGCTTCCACACTTCTGTAAAAGCTTTCGTTGACCTCGCGCCTGGTCTTGCCGATCAAATCTTCCGGGCGAAGACCGGAGGCTTCGTAGAAGGCTTCCGTCGCAACGGTAAATCGACCCTCGGCATCGGTTTCCCACAACCAATCGGAAGCGGTTTCCGCAAAATCACGGAACCGCCTCTCGCTATTGCCAAGCGCCGTCTCGGTCTGCTTGCGTTCGGTGATATCCGTACGGAGCGAGACATAATCACCGTGGGGCGTTTTCCGGTCTATGCTATGGAACCACTTGCCGCCGGGAAGCCGACGTTCGCCTTCCAATACTTCAAGTCCTTCGATTATATCGAATCGTGCGGCAATCAATTCGTCAATTTCATTGGCGTCGCGCGACGGCGAATTATGTCTAATGTTAGCGCGAATCAGATCCTCATATTGGGCGCCAATTCGCAGACGCTCCTTCTGATGAGGCCAGACATCAACCAGCGCTTTGTTGAAATAAACGACACGTCGCTCGTTATTGCAGAGTAAAAATCCAACCGGCAAATTGTCTAATGCATCGAATAGTCGCCCTTCGGCTCGGGACACCAATTCCTCCGCAGCCTTCCGTTCAGAGATGTCGCTAATAGAACCAGCCATCCGCACCGGCTCACCTTGGTCATCCCAAATTGCCTCACCTCTTGCCCGCACCCAAATGTAGTGGCCTTCCTTGTGACGCAGCCGAAATATCTCATTGTAGGGAAGGCGGTCTCTCAGATGCGCGTCCACCGCTTTGGTGACGCCATTTCGATCAGCGGGATGAATTAGCGACGTGAAGGTTTCCATCACGTTTTCCAGCTCGTCATCCTCATATCCCAATATCGCCTTCCAGCGCGGCGAGAGGTAATCCTCGTTCGTGCGAATATTCCAATCCCAAATACCATCGTTCGTTCCGGACACCGCGAACGCGAACCGCTCTTCGCTTTTGTGCAATGCGTTAATGACACGTCGTTGATTTCGATTGGCCATGGAGAAACCGAGGCTTATACAGAAAACGCCAAACGCCGCAGCTATCCAATGAATCTCCAGATGCAATTGCTCCATGACCGCCATTGACGCGCTCATCGACATGAACCGCGGAAGTACATGCATCGTTACAAGATCGGCGAAGAAGAACAGCGCGGTCGCGATTAGTCCGGTTAGAACCAGCCACGTGCCATTTGATGTTTCTCGATTTTTAGTAATCATATCGCGCGCGAGAAAACTCTATAACGCGTATCCGACACTCCCGATGATCAGGAGATCAATGAGAGTCATTAACGGGGTTGAAGCCCATATCATGGTAGCTACCGTCTATATGATATAGTTGGTATTGAGGTACCCTATAATGGTGATATCGTCGTTAATTTTCAGTTAATCATGACGGCGGAACCTATAGAATATGGCGACAATAATTCCTGATCCCGATCAATTTTGAAGCGCGCAGACTTGCAACCACGATCAGGTCTTTCATGGCTAAAGTTGCCCGTTCGGTAAGTCGTTCAAACACGACTGCCTTTTAGGGGTAAGCCGACATTCAACTTCTTGTATTCGCTCCGACTAGTGACGTTTGCAGTTCCGATTCGCCGTCATACATTGATTAGCGATTTCGGGCGGCGGCGCCGCTTTTGGTTCAACGATGGGACGACAAGAAAAATCGATGAGTGACAGGACCCTTCGCGGCAAGGTCGCCGTCGCCGGGATCGGCGAGACGACCTATTACAAGCACGGCCAGGCGCCGGACTCGGAACTCAAGCTGGCCTTGATGGCGATTCTGGCGGCGGCCGAGGATGCGGGGATCGATGCCCGCGAGATCGACGGCTTCGCCTCCTACAGCAACGATCGCAACGACCCCTCGCGGCTCGCGGCGGCGCTCGGCATCAACGAACTCCGTTTCGCAAACATGCAGTGGGGGGGCGGCGGCGGCGGCGGGTCGGGCGCGGTCGCCAACGCGGCGGCGGCGATCAACGGCGGGCTGGCGGATTGCGTTGTCGTCTTTCGGGCCCTGGCGCAAGGCCAGTTCGCGCGCTTCGGCCAGGGGGCCCAAATCGCGACGGTCTCCGGCGATTTCGCCATGGCCCACCCCTACGGACTGATGTCGCCGGCGCAGCGCTTTGCCATGAAGATGATGCGATTCATGCATGATCATGGTGTAAAGCACGAGGCTCAGCGCGCGATCGCGATGGCCTCCTACCACCATGCCCAGGCCAACCCCCGGGCGGTGATGTACGGCCGGCCGCTGGACGAGGAGAAATACGAAGATTCGCGCTGGATCGTGGAGCCCTGGCGGCTCTTCGATTGCTGCCAGGAGAATGACGGCGCGGCCGCCCTGATCCTAGTCTCGGCCGAGCGCGCGAAGGACTTGCCGCACAAGCCGACCTATCTCCTCGCTGCCGTCTCGGGCTCGGATCATCGCTGTGCAGCCCCTTCGCACAACGCGCCCAACTATGCGAGTTCCAGCTTCTCGAGCGTGGCCCCTCACTTGTATGAGATGTCCGGAGTGACGGCGAAAGACGTCGATGTTTGCCAAAACTACGAAAATTTTACCGGCGGGGTATTGATGAGCCTCGTCGAACACGGGTTTTTCGCGGCCGAGGAAGCCAACGAGTTCCTGACCGTAGAGAACCTGGTGGCCCCGACCGGAAAACTGCCGCTCAACACCAGCGGCGGCAATCTCGCGGAATGCTATATGCACGGGCTTGAGCTTCAAATCGAGGCGATCCGGCAAATTCGCGAGACGTCCACCAGTCAAGTTCCGGACGCGGCGATCTCCATGGTTTGTTCGGGGCCGATGGTGACCCCTGTCAGCAGTCTTATTTTCGGGTCGGAGGCCACGCTCTGATGTCTCAATCCAGTTTCTATCTGTCCGAGGGCCTTCCCGCCCCCGTCCCCGAGGTCGACGGGCTGAGTGCTCCCTATTGGGAAGGCCTTCGGGAGGAGAAGATCCGTATCCAGAAATGTAACGATTGCGACACCCATCTTTGGGGTCCCGAATGGATCTGTCACGGCTGCCGGTCGTTTGATCTCGGATGGATCGAGATCGAGGGGAAGGGTCGCATCTATAGCTGGGAACGGGTCTGGCATCCGGTCCACCCCGCCTTGCGGGAACACGGACCCTATATCGTGGTTCTGGTCGAATTGCCGGCGGCGGGAAATATCCGCATGGTCGGCAACCTGTTGGGCGATCCCGAACAGGAGGTCGTGATCGGTAGCGACGTCGAGGCGGTCTTCGAGCATCATGCGGCCGCGGATCCGGCCTTTACCTTGTTACAATGGAAGTGCATCGGCGGTTAAGGACGGAGGGTTTTGGGAATGGAAGATTATGTGATCAACGAGGAAAATCGCTGGCGGATGGAGAGTCCGGGAGACGAGGGCTGGGAATACTCGGCCCGGGCGGACGCGGCGAAGAAATACTTCATCATCTCGACCGATTGCCATGCCAACGAGCCGGCCGATCTTTGGACGAAGCGGATCGAACCTGAATTTCGCGATCGCCTGCCCCGGGTCGAGACCGACGAGAAGGGTGTCCAATGGCGCGTCTCGGAGGGTTATCGTCCCGACCGATTGCGCGTCGGCGGCTTCGTCGGCGAGGATCAACTTCGCGTCCAGGCGGGTGCCGATCCCGAGCAGCGGATCAAGGACAATGCCGAGGACGGGGTCGATGTCGAGCTGGTCTTCCCGAACAAGGGGCTCGCCATGTGGGCGACGCCGGATCCCGTTTTCTCGATGGCGCAATGCCGGGTCTTCAACACTTGGGCTTGGGAGGTCTTCGGCGCCTACAAGGAACAGATGATCCCGGTCGCCTGCCTGGCCACCGGCGACCTTGAGGGATCAATGAAGGAAATCGAACGGGTCGCCAAGCTCGGCTACAAGTGCCTGACGCTTCCGTGCAAGCCGATCTGGGGCGCGCATGACGTCGACCACGTCAACTACAACCTGCCGCATTTCGATCCCATGTGGGCGCTGATCCAGGAATGCGACCTGCCGATGACCTTCCATGTCTCGACCGGGCGCGATCCCAGGGCATCGCGCGGCAATGGGGGCGCCATCATCAACTACGTCACCCACTCGCTCTCGCCGACGATCGAGCCGATTGCCAATCTCTGTGCGTCGGGCGTTCTGGAGCGCTTTCCGAAACTTCGGTTCGCGAGCGTCGAGGCGGGGATCGGCTGGGTGCCCTGGCTCCTCGATGCGATGGACGAGGCTTTCCTGAAGCACCACATGTGGACCCGCCCGAAATTGCAGGGCTTGCCGAGCGACTATTTCCGGGCCCATGGTGGGGCGACCTTCCAGGAGGATCCCTCGGGCCTCAAGCTGGCGGAGGAATACGACCTGCTCGACAACTTCATGTGGGCGAACGACTATCCCCATCACGAAGGCACTTGGCCGCATTCGGCACCCGCGATCGAGCGCATGATGGACACCCTGGACGACGTCCAAAGGGCCAAGATATTGGGTCTCAACGCCGCCAAATTCCTCGGCGTCGAGGTGCCGGAGCATCAGAGGATCGATCGATGAAGTTCGGACTGTTCTACGAACACCAACTGCCGCGGCCCTGGGGTGAGGATTCCGAATACGAGCTGCTGCAGGAAGCGATCGAGCAGGTGGAATTGGGCGATGCGCTCGGCTTCGATTATGTCTGGGAAGTCGAGCACCATTTCCTCGAGGAATATTCCCATTCCTCCGCCCCAGAGGTGTTTCTGGCGGCCTGTGCCCGCAATACGAAACAGATTCGTCTCGGCCACGGCGTCGTCCTGACCGCCCCCGCCTACAATCACCCGGCACGGGTGGCCGAACGCATCGCGACCCTCGATCTGATCTCGAACGGCCGGGTCGATTGGGGGACCGGCGAGTCGGCCTCCCGCATCGAGCTAGAGGGTTTCGGTGTCGATCCCGACCATAAGAAGGCGATGTGGGCGGAAGGGCTCGAACAGGCCGCCAACATGATGGCGATGTCGCCCTATCCCGGCTACGAGGGCGAGTTCTTCTCGATGCCCTGCCGTAACGTCCTGCCGAAGCCGCGCCAGAAACCGCACCCGCCGATCTGGGTCGCCTGCTCGCGGCGCGAAACCATCCATGCCGCCGCCCGCGCCGGAATCGGCGCCCTCGTTTTCGCCTTCATCGATCCGACCGAAGCCGGGAAATGGGTCGGCGAGTATTACGACATCATCAAATCCGAGGAATGCCGGCCGATCGGCCATTCGGTGAATGCGAACATCGCGATGGTGACGGGCTTCTCGGTCCACGAGGACGCCGCCGAGGCGAAGCGCCGGGGTGCCGAGGGTTTCCAGTTCTTCGGCTACAGTCTCGGCCATTACTACGTCTACGGCCATCACGAACCGGGCCGGACCGATATCTGGAACCGCTTCGAGCAGGCCAAGAAGGACATCGAGGATGTCGGGGCCGGCAGCGGCATCGGGACGCCAGAGGAAGTCGCCGGCCACCTCCAGAAATTCGCCGATACCGGTGTCGATCAGGTGATTTTCATCCAGCAGGGCGGACGCAACGACGGCGGGCACATCAAGGAGTCGATCGAGCTCTTCGCCGAGAAGGTGATGCCGCAATTCAAGACCGCCGAGGCCGAACGCGAGGCCAAGAAGGCGGCCGAATTGGCGCCCTATATCGAGGCCGCGCTTGCCCGGAAGGACTGGCTCCCGGCGATCGAGGCAGGCGATCTCCCCCGTGTCGCCGCCTACGGCAAGAACATCCTCCAGACCGACCAGGACCAGAGCGCCAAATCCAGCCACCACGCCGCGGCCGACATCATGATGCCGATGCAGGACCCGCTGGCGGCGCGAAAGGAAAACGCCGGCGACGATTGAGGCGAACTGCCCTCCGCCTCACCAAGTCTCCCCAAACGGCCGGATCTTGACGTCGAAGCTCCAGGTCGATTGCGGCTGGTGGGCGACATGGAAAAATTCCGCCGCGATATCATCCGGCTTGGCGAAGGCTTCGTCGGGAAGGTCCGGGCTCCGACGTTCGCGCACCCACCAGATATCGATCATGGCATCGACCGTAATATGGGCGACGTGGAGCCCTTGGGGGCCAAGCTCGCGCGCTAGGGCTTCGGCCAGGATGCGCTGGGCGCTCTTGCTGGGCGCGAAGCCCGTGAAATGCGGCTTGCCGCGCCAAGCCCCCGTGTTGCCGGTCACGAGCAGGGCGGCCTCGCCGAGCTCGACCATGTCGGGGCAGAGTTCTTGGGCCAAAACCAGAAGGGCTGTCGTGTTGACGCGGAAGGTGTTCTCGAAGGCCGCCGGATCGATCTCGGTATAGTGCGCGAAGACGGCCGCGGCGGCATTCAGCATCACGACCTTGGGCGTGCCCATCTCCGACTTGATCCGGCCGAGCGTCTCGCGGAAGGCATCAAGATCGGCGATATCGACCGGGTAGGCGACGGTATCGGGAACCTCATCGGCCAGCTTCTCCAGCCGGCTTGCCTTCCGGGCGATCATGGCGACCCGGTAGCCGCCCTTCGCGAAGCGCCGCACCAGCGCCTGGCCGGTCCCGCCGCCGACGCCGACGACAACGGCAACCGGTTTCGGATCGCTCATTGTGCGCCGCCACAGACCCGCAGGACCGAACCGCTGGTGAAGCTGGACGCCTCGCTCGCGAAATAGAGCGCGGCACCGGCGATCTCGTCGGCCTCGCCGATACGTTTCAGGGCGAATCCCTTGGCGCGTTCGTGGAATTCCGGCGAATCCGACCAGCCGACCGAGATGTCGGTTCGGAAGGGGCCGGGGACGATGCAATTAACCCGGACCTTGGGCCCGTATTCATGGGCCAGGGATTGGGTCAGATGGTTCAACCCCGATTTCGCCGCGCCATAGGTCGCCGTGTGCGGCGAGGGGTGGAAGGACGCGGTGCTGGAGACATTGATGATCGAGCCGCCGTCGCCGGCCACCATCCGCGCACCCACTAGCGCCGCAAGCCGGAACGGGCCCTTCAGATTGACGTCGAACACCTTGTCGTAAAGAGCTTCGCTCATCTCCACCATGGAGGGGAAGAGCGGCGATAGGCCGGCATTGTTGACCAGCACTTCGACCCTGCCGAAATGATCATAGACCGCCTCGACCATCGTCTCGATCTGATCCCAATAGCCGACATTGCAGGCATAGGGAAACGCCCGGTGGCCGAGCGCCTCGATTTCCTTTGCCGCCACTTCGCAGGAGTCGATCTTGCGGCTGATGATGGCGACATCGGCACCCGCCTCGGCGAAAGCCTGCACCATGGCGCGCCCGAGGCCGCGGCTGCCGCCTGTGACAAGGGCGACCTTACCGCTGAGGTCGAACCGTTCCATCGTCGTCATCGCGCGCTCCCTAAAGAACCGTCTCGGCGATCACGCGGAGCGAGG
Source organism: uncultured Rhodospirillaceae bacterium (assembly GCA_964408805.1). GTDB lineage: Bacteria > Pseudomonadota > Alphaproteobacteria > UBA8366 > UBA8366 > CAYPAV01. The sequence goes on from CAYPAV010000022.1 coordinate 9,865, forward strand.
CGACGTCCGTGCTGCGGGTGAGGAGGCTGTGGACATATCCCTTGTCGGCCGCGGCCTTCCAATCCTGGAGCCGCTCCACGATCCGCTCCTTCGGGCCGACGAGGGCCGTTCGGTCGACCAACTCGTCCGGCACCGCGTTCGCGGCATCAACCCGACGCCCGGCAAGGAAATGGTCTTGAATCTCGATCGCTGCATCCTCGAATCCAAGCAGCTTGGCGTAGTCGTTGTAGAAGTTCTTGTCGCGAGCCCCCATGCCGCCGACATACAGCGCCAGGTGTTCGCGCGCCGGCCGGCGGCATTCCTCCAAATCGTCGCCCATATGGACGTGGCAGAACGGCATCAGCATGAAATCGTCCCTGGTCGGCGCCGCGTCGGCCTTGCCGAATCCGTCGTCGATAAACGGCTCGAAGATGTCGGGCTGGCCGATATCGAGGAACACCGGAATGAAGCCGTCACAAATCTCGGCGGCCGTCCGCACGCCCGCGGGCGAGATCGAGCCCGAGATGATTTTCAGCGAGGGATCACCATGGAGAATGCTCTTCAGCGGCTTGCCGAGACCGGTCGAGCCTTCGCCGGTTTGCGGGATCTGATAGTGATAGCCGTCATGGGTGAGCGGTTCCTTCCGCTCCAGGATCTTGCGCACGATCTCGACATATTCGCGAAGCCGGGTCAGGGGCCGGCCGTAGATCTCACCGTGCCAGCCCTCGATCACCTGCGGTCCGGAGGGGCCGAGCCCCAGAATGAACCGCCCGCCCGAGAGCATCTGCAGCGTCATCACCGTCATCGCGGTGCAGGCGGGCGTTCGCGCCGACATCTGCATGATGCCGGTGCCGACCTTGATCCGGCTCGTATTGGCCAGGACCCAGGCGGCCGGCGAGACCGCGTCCGAGCCCCAGGCTTCCGAGGTCCAGACCGAATCATAACCGAGATTTTCGGCTTCCTTGATTAATTCCAAATCGATACCGTAGCCGCTGGTGCCGGTACCTAAAACCACGCCAAGTTTCAAAGACACGTTCTTCTCCTCGATCAGCCTCGGGGCCTCGTGACCGATATCCAAATGGTCCTGTGGATATGGCCGTCAACCACATTAGGTTGGTCTTGCGGGCAGCGCCCTGTTGACGCGTCCCGGACCTTTGCGTAAGCCGTTGCCGGCCCTTGAAGAGGATGAATGGTTCATGAGCGAAGAGAAACATAAAATCGCGATCATCGGCGGCACGGGAGACCTTGGTTCCGGCCTCGCCAAGCGCTGGGCGCGGGCCGGGCACGAGATCGTCATCGGCTCCCGCGATGCGGGCCGGGCCGCCGAGGTCGCCCAGCGCTTCAATGATGAAGCCGGTACGACATCGATTTCCGGGCTTGAGAATACCGCCGCGGCGGCGGCCGGCGAGATCGTCGTACTGACCGTTCCCTATGCCAATCATCGGATCACCTTAGAGGCGATCCAGGAGGCACTCGACGGCAAGATCATGGTCGATGTGACGGTCCCGCTCGTGCCGCCGAAGGTCCGTACCGTGCAGTTGCCGCCCGAAGGCGCCTGCGCGAAAGCGGCGCAGAATTTTCTCGGCGAGGGGGTGCGGTTGGTCTCCGCATTCCAGAACGTGGCAGCGGCGCATCTGGCCGATCTCGATCACGCGATCGATTGCGACGTTCTCGTTTGCGGCAACGACCCGGCGGCGCGCGAGACCGTGGTCAAACTGGCGGAACAGGCCGATATGAAGGCCTGGCACGCGGGGCGGATCGAGAATTCGGCCGTGGCCGAGGCGCTGACCTCTACGCTTATCTTCATGAATAATCGCTACAAGATCGACGGCGCCGGCATTCGGATCAGCGGCACGCCGGGATCGGCGGCGGACGGCTGACCGGACCCATGACCGATCGAATGCATATGATCGCCCTCGACGGCATTCCGCTGGTCGAACCCGGCGACGATCTGGCGGCGCTTTTCGACGCGGCGCTCGACCGTGCGGGAGAGCGCTACGCCGACGGCGATATACTGGTGATAGCCCAGAAGATCGTCTCGAAGGCGGAGGGGCGGATCGTCGATCTCGTCGATGTGTCGCCGAGCGCGCGCGCGGTCGAATTGGCGGCGGAAGTCGACAAGGACCCCCGTGTCGTGGAACTCATCCTCTCGGAAGCGCGCGATGTTGTCCGGACGAAGCCGGGTGTCTTGGTGGTTGAGCATCGCCTCGGCATCGTCATGGCGAATGCGGGGATTGACGCGTCGAATGTCGAGGAGGCCGAGCGCGGCGAACGGGTCGTCCTGTTGCCGGAGGATCCGGACGGAAGCTGTGCCGCGCTCCGCGAGGCGATCCGGGCGCGCATCGGAAAAGATGTCGGCGTGATCATCAATGACAGCGTCGGCCGGGCCTGGCGGGTCGGGACGACGGGTCTGGCGCTCGGTGTCGCGGGTCTCGCGAGCGTCGTCGATCTTCGCGGCGAGAAGGATCTTTTCGGCCGCGAGCTTCGGGTGAGCGAGCAGGCGATCGCCGACGAACTGGCCTCGGCGGCCTCGTTGCTGCAAGGGCAGGGTGCCGAAGGGCGACCCGTCGTCCTGGTCCGCGGCTACACTTGCGACGCGCCGCTTCAGACCGCGGACGCCCTCCTGCGATCGAAAGAGGACGACATGTTTCGATGACGGAGGCGGGCAAGATCATCGCCCTTTCGGGGGGCGTCGGCGGTGCCAAACTGGTGCTCGGCCTGGCGCGCGTTTTGCCCGAAGACGCCTTGATGGTGGTCGCCAATACCGGCGACGATTTCAGCCATCTTGGTCTCAATATCTCGCCCGATCTCGACACCGTCGTTTATACGCTTTCGGGCCTGGCCGATTCCGAACGGGGCTGGGGCCGGCGCGATGAAAGCTGGACCTTCATGTCGGCCCTGAAGGGGCTTGGCGGGGAGAATTGGTTCAACCTCGGCGACGGCGACCTGGCTCTCCATGTCCGGCGAACCGAAGCGCTCGCCGCCGGCCAGACCCTGAGCGCGTTCACCAGCGAGATTTGCCGGATCCTCGGGATCGGGCAAACCATCCTGCCGATGACCGATGATGCGGTCGCGACCATCGTCGAGACGCCCGAAGGTCCCTTGTCATTCCAGCATTACTTCGTGCGAGACCGGTGTGAACCGGCTGTCACGGGTTTTCGATTCGACGGTATTGAGCAGGCTCGTCCGAACTCGGAATTCCTCGCGGCGTTGGTGGGGACCGACGTCTCCGCCGTCATCGTCACGCCGTCCAATCCCTTCGTCAGTGTCGATCCGATTTTGAGTCTGCCGGGTGTCCGGAGTGCCATCGAGGCTTTCCCGGGACCGGTCGTCGCGGTCTCGCCGATTGTCGGCGGGGCGGCAATCAAGGGACCGGCAGCGAAGATGATGGCGGAACTCGGCATGCCCGCGACGGCACTCGCCGTCGCCGAACACTATCGCGATCTGATCGACGGGTTCGTGATCGACGAGGCCGACGCGGATGCCGAGGACGCGATTCGGGCGCTCGGAGTGTCTGTCAGCGTTACCCAAAGCGTGATGCGGAACCTGGATGACCGAAAGTCGTTGGCGCGGGACTGTCTGGCCTTCGCCGAACGGATCGGTACTGCACGATGATCGTCGCCGTTGTACCGGTGAAGGATTTGGGGCAAGCGAAACAGCGGTTGGCATCCGTTCTGGCGCCTGAGGAACGGGTCGGACTCGTCAAGGCGATGTTGGGCGATGTCCTGGCGGTTCTGAAGACGGCGCGGCGGGTGGCGCATGTCTACCTCGTGGCTCACGACAGGGCCTTCGACGCCATGGCCGAGGATGTCATCCGCGAGACCGCGAATACCGGCTATAACGCCGCGATCGCGACGGCGGTCGCCGATCACAGGGTGTCCGGGGTCGCGGGCGTTCTCGTCGTGCCGGGCGATGTACCGTTGCTGACCGCAGAGGAGGTCGACCGCCTTGTGGCACCTCTTGAAAGAGGTATTCGGCTGGTGCCGGCACGGGATGGCGACGGTACCAACGGCTTGCTGATCGCGCCGCCCGATCTGATCGCTACCCGTTTTGGGCCGGGAAGTGCGGGACGCCATCAGGCGGCCGGACTCGAGGCCGGCGGCACGGTCGAGCGCCTTGATGCGCCGGGGCTTGCCTTCGATATCGATACCCCCGATGATTTGGCGGATTTCCGCGCTGTTGACGCGGAGACGATGACCCACACCTTTTTAGAACGAAGCGGCGTGGGCGCGCGGATGTCGGATACCGCCCGCTCGACCTGACGGAGTTCGAGACCGAACGTGTTGATGGATAAGAAAGAATTAGGTGAGCGATTGGAGACGTCGGCCGCTTTGGCGCTCGTCGAACGGGCGGGCCTGCCGGCGCTCATGGCCGAGGCGGCGGCATGCCGGGATCGCGGCTTTGGCCGGCGCGTCAGCTATTCCCGCAAGGTCTTCATTCCGCTGACTCAGCTTTGCCGCGATGTCTGCCACTACTGCACCTTCGCGCAGGCGCCGCGAAACCTCGAGGCCCCCTATCTGTCTGCCGATCAGGTGCTGGCGATCGCGCGGGCGGGACAAGCGGCCGGCTGCAAGGAAGCGCTCTTCACACTCGGCGACAAGCCGGAACACCGTTACCCCGCGGCGCGGGAGGCACTTGCCGCTCTCGGCCATAATTCCACCATTTCCTATCTCCGCGAAATGGCGCTTCTGGTCTTTGAGGAGACCGGTCTTTTCCCCCATCTCAATCTCGGTGTCTTGTCGCCGGAAGAGATCGCGAGTTTGCGCGAGGTCTCTCTCAGCATGGGGATGATGCTGGAAAGTGCCTCGCCGAGATTGCTCGAAAAGGGCCAGTGCCATCACGGGTCGCCCGACAAGGACCCGGCCGTGCGTTTGGCGTCGATCGCCGAGGCGGGCCGCCAGAATGTTCCCTTCACCAGCGGCATCTTAATCGGCATCGGCGAGACGAGGGGCGAGCGGATCGAGGCGCTGCTGGCGCTTCGCGAACTCAACGATGTCCATGGCCATATCCAGGAAATCATCATTCAGAATTTCCGCGCCAAGCCCGGCACAAGGATGGCGGCGGCGGCCGAGCCCGATCTCGCCGATCTGCAATGGACGATCGCGGCGGCGCGGCTGATATTCGGACCCGAAATGTCGGTCCAGGCGCCACCCAATCTGAGTGCCGGCGTGGCTGGCGAATTGATCCCCGCCGGGATCAACGATTGGGGCGGCGTCTCGCCGGTGACTCCCGATCACGTGAACCCCGAGGCACCCTGGCCGCATCTCGACGCATTGGCGCGCGAGACCGCCGAGCAGGACAAGATCCTGGTCGAACGCCTGGCTATCTATCCGTCATACACGGAGGACCTGGACCTCTGGGTCGATCCGATGTTTCGCACGCCGGTGCTGCGCGCTCTCGACGCCGACGGGTTGGCCCGCGACGACGCCTGGTCGCCGGGACAGGATGAGATCGCCATTCCGGCACCCGCGGTGACGCCGGGTCTCGGCACTGGCTTCGAGGTAGAGGACATCCTGCGGCGGAGTGAGTCGGGCGAGGATATTTCGGAAAACGATATCGTCCGCCTTTTCGAGGCTCGCGACAGCGAGGTCGAGGCGGTCGCCCATGCGGCCGATACGCTCCGCCGTCGGATCAACGGCGATACCGTGACCTATGTCGTCAACCGCAACATCAACTACACAAACATTTGCTATTTCGGCTGCCGGTTCTGCGCCTTCTCGAAGGGCAAGACGAGTGAGAACTTGCGTGGTCGGCCGTACGATTTGGCGATGGAGGAGATCGTCCGCCGCGCAGAAGAAGCCTGGACGCGGGGTGCTACCGAGGTCTGTCTGCAAGGCGGAATCCATCCCGATTACACGGGTCAGACCTATCTCGACATCCTGGATGCGTTGAAGACGGCGCTGCCGGACATCCATGTCCACGCCTTCACCCCGCTGGAGGTGCACCAGGGCGCCAAGACCCTCGGCCTGCCACTAGAGACGTTCTTGGGGCGGCTGCGGGATGCCGGGCTCGGCACCCTACCAGGCACGGCGGCGGAAATCCTCGACGACGAGGTCCGCCGGATCATCTGTGCCGACAAGATCGATACCGCCGAATGGCTCAACGTCATGGAGACCGCCCACGGCCTTGGGCTTCGCAGCACCGCGACGATCATGTTCGGCCATATCGACCGGCCGCGAAACTGGGCGCGGCATTTGACACGCCTTCGCGATCTGCAGCAGCGAACGGGCGGCTTTACCGAATTCGTGCCCTTGCCCTTCGTCCACATGGAGGCGCCGATCTATCTCAAGGGCGGGGCCCGGCGTGGGCCGACCTGGCGGGAAGCACTGCTGATCCATTCCGTCGCCCGGCTGGCGCTGTCGCCCGGGTTCGAGAATATCCAGACGTCATGGGTGAAGCTCGGGGCCGATGGCGCGGATGCCTGTCTCAAGGCCGGCGCCAACGATATCGGTGGCACCTTGATGAACGAGACCATCACCCGCGCCGCCGGAGCCGCCCACGGTCAGGAAATGCCGCCGGAGGAGATGGAGGAGATCATTACGCGGGCTGGCCGGACGCCGTCTCAGCGAACGACGCTCTACGGGGCGCCGCGTTCAGGGCAACGGGCGCGGTCCTACGGGGCGCCGGCGCTTTCGCCCGCCATCGATACGCCGCCCGCAAAATCCGGTTCCGGGCGCGCGCGCGGTATTCCACCGGATCTTCAGGCGGCGGAGTAGCGTTTCAGCCAATTCGACCCTTCGAACCGAGGAGGACGACATGAGCATCGGGTTTGGACTAGGTCTCTCGAATTTCACCTTCACGACCGCGGACGGCTATTGGGAGTGGGTGCGGCTTTGCGACGAGTCGGGGATCGATTCCATCTGGCAAACGGATCGCCTGATCTCGAAGGAGCCCTTCCTGGAGGTGATGAGCAGCATGGCCGCCCTGGCCGGTGCCACGAAGAACGTGAAGTTCGGCATGAACGTCGCCTCGCTCGGGTTTCGAGACCCGCTGGTGACGGCGAAGCAATGCGCCACGATCGACTATCTAAGCAACGGCCGGCTGCTGCCCGCCTTCGGCCTCGGCAGCACCTTGTCGCGGGACTGGGTCGGGAGCGGCCGGGCGACCAAGGGTCGGGGACAGCGCATGAACGAAGTGCTGGAAGTCATGACCCGCCTTTGGAGCGAGGAAAGCGTCACTTTCGAGGGCAAGCATTTCCGCTACGACGACGCGTCGATCTCGCCCCGGCCTGTGCAAAAAGTACTGCCCTGCTGGATTGGCGGCAGTGCGGACGCCGCGATCGAGCGGACCGCGAAATACGGCACCGGCTGGCAGGCCTCCTTCCAGACGGCGGAGCGGACGGGCGAAGTCGTGGCGGCGATCCACGAGGCCTGCGCGCGCCACGGCCGGAAGATGGACCCCGACCATATGGGCGTCGGTTTCGGCATTCGTTTCGGCAACTGGGACGAACCCATCGTCGCCAAGACGGCGGAAGCCCTCAAGAAACGCACCAAGCGCGACCCGAAACAGGGCATGGCGGTCGGCGGAGCCGACGAGATCCTGAAGATGATGGGGTCCTTCATTCCCCAGGGCATCGCCAAGTTCATCCTACGTCCGATCGGCGACGGCGATGCGGAGATGATCGAGCAGACCGAGAAGATCATCGCCGAGATCCTGCCCGAGGTAAGCCGCCTCAATGAACGCCGCAAGGCCGGCGAATGGGGTACGGCGGCGGCCTGAGCCGGTATCCTGTCAGTCGCTCCGCGGCGGGTTTAGCCGGGCGCATTCGGCCATCAGGTCGACGCCCGCATCCGTCTTGGTCGAGACCGTAAGACTATCCGCGCCCGACTCGTCCCACGCCTTGTAGCGCTGTTTGATGCGCGCGGGCGGCCCCATCAGCGAGCGCGAATCGACCCATTCGTCCGGCACCGCAGCCGCCGCCTCGTCCTTGTGGCCGGCCAGGTAGAGTTCCTGGATACGGTCGGCCGCGTCCTTGTAGCCGCGCCGGATCAGCATGTCCTTGTGGAAGTTCGTGTCCTTGTGACCCATGCCGCCGATATAGAGGGCTTCGCGCGGTTTCAGCCGGTCGAGGGCGGCCTGCACGTCGTCGTCGATGTCGACGAAGACGCGGGTCTGAATCTCGAAATTATCCCAGCCCTTGCCGTTGCCGGCGCGTTTGAAGCCTTCCTCGATCCAGGGTTTGTACTCGTCGAGCGTGCCTGGAATGAACCCGAGCGGCAGCCAGCCGTCGGCGATCTCGCCCGTCAGCCGGACCGACTGTTCCTTGCCGGAGCCGATGAAGATCGGGATATCCGGATTCATGTGGAGGATCGAGCGGAGGGGCTTTCCGACGCCGAGCGCGCCTTCCCCTTCATAGGGCAGTTTGATCTGTTTGCCGTCATGCGTGAGGCCTTCCTCGCGGGCCCAGACCTTCCGCATGATGGCGACGTAGTCCTTCAGCCAATAATACGGACTGCCCCAGGGCTCGCCGTACCAGCCCTCGACGATCTGCGGACCGGAGACGCCAAGCCCCGCGATGAACCGGCCGCCGCCAGCCAGCGCATCGACGGTGCCTGCGCACATCGCGGCATTAGCGGGTGTTCGGGCCGAAACCTGGATGATCCCGGTGCCGAGCTTGATCCGCTCGGTCACGGCCGCCAGATAGGCAAGCGGCGTGATCGCATCCGAGCCGTAGGCCTCCGCCGTCCAAACCGAATCGTAGCCGAGCTTCTCCGCCCGCTTCACGCGTTCGACCGGCAAGTCCATGGTGGCGCCGGAATAGCCGATCGACAGTCCGAGTTTCATAAGCCGTCCTCCGAGAGAGGGCCGGACGACCCCTAGGGGTCGATCCGGGCCGTGGCGGTGCCGGTGATCACGGTCTTGCCGTCCTGATTGACCGTCTCCAGGATCAGGTCGACGACCGAATCACCATCCTCTTCGCGGATCGCCGAGATGGTCGATTTCGCGGTCAGGGTATCGCCGGGCCAAACCTGGTTGGTGAAGCGCACACCGTATTTCTTCAGCCGGCCGTCGCCGACGTAGTTCGTCAGCATCGTGCCGGTGAGCCCCATCGACAGCATGCCGTGGGCGAAGACGCCGGGATAGCCGGCCACTTCCCTGGAATAGAGGTCGTCGCTGTGAAGCGGGTTGTAGTCGCCCGACGCACCGGAATACATCACCAGTTGGGTCCGGGTCAGGTCGTCGACCACGACTTCCTCGTGGGTGTCGCCGACGCTTAGATTCGCGGCCTTGAGTGCCATCGTCTTGTCCTCCCTCAACTCTGCTCGACCGGGCGTTCGGTCTTGACGCCGACACCGATCGAGGTGATGACCAATTCGCCGTTCTGGTCGCGGTATTCCTGGACGCGTTCCGTGAACATCAGCTTGCCCGCGCGCTTGCTCTGCTTCTCCCAGGTCTTGCCGTCGAAACTGGTCACGGTCAGCACGTCGCCCGGCTTCAGGTGGCGGTGATACTCGAAATGCTGCTCCGCATGGAGCCCGCCGGTCGAGGCCGCCGGCTCGTCGAGGCCGGTCGGGTTCTTGCCGGAGCCGAACCACTTCTCTCCCGGCTTGACCCTGAGGTGATAGTCGGGGTCGAACTGGGCCACGGCGCGGGGGAAGGTCGGGGGTGCTATGATGTGTCCCACCTCGGTCTTCTTCGCCGCCTCTTCATCATGATAGATCGGGTTCGGGTCGCCGACCGAGCGTGCGAACATCATGATATGGGTCGCCTCAACCGGCATCTTGATATCGTCGGCCATGGGTCTCTCTCCTTCGAATGTCTTCAAAAATTCTCGGCTAGAACAGAAGTGTGATCCGGGCGGGCGCGGTCAAGTTAATCGGCCGCCGCATTTGTCGGCGCGAGGCCGGGGCCTTCGATGACGCCCTTTCCGGCGAGTTCGGCGATCCGCTCGGCGGAATAGCCATGGGCCTCGAGGATGGCCGACGTGTGCTGGCCGAGTGCCGGCGTCGTGCCCCGCGGCGTGCCGCTGATCGGCGGCGGCGCACCCGCGGCGAGCGGCATCGGAACGGGAGTCGGTATTTTCGGATGGTCGATCCAGGTAACGGTTTCGTCGGCTTTGGCCTGAGGATGCGCAAGAAACCCCGCGTAATCGTTCAATATTTCGTTCGTGATGTCAGCCTCGGTCAGGCGGGCGCTCATCGTAACCGACGTTTCTTGTGCCATGGCCGCCGAGACATCGTCGTTCAGCGCGGCGACGTTTGCTGCGCGGCGAGCCAGGTCCGTATAACGCGGGTCTTCGGCCATATCGGGTCGTCCGATCGCTTGGCAGAAGGCGGCAAACAGCTCGTTCTTTTGCACGACCAGCGTGATCCAGCCGTCCTTTGTAGGGTAGACACCGTGGGGCAAACTGCCGGGCATCATCTCGCCGCCCTCGAGGGTGTTGGCCATGACGCGAATGGATTGTATCGCGGCACCCGCGCGCATCAGGCTGCTGTCGATATGGCGGCCTCTCGGATCGTCGCGCTTGGCGTAGAGCGCCGCCGACACCGCGTGGAAGGAGTAGAGCGCGGTCGCCATGTCGACGGGAATGAACACGATGCGGTGTGGAACGCCATCCTCGCCCTTGTTCGAATCCATCATGCCCGTCAGCGCCTGGAGTGCCGGGTCAAGCGCCGGGTGGGCGGCGAGCGGCCCTTGTTGCCCGAAGCCCGAGACCGAAAGGTAGATCACGCCCGGATTGCGCTTGGCCACGGCCTTGTAGTCAAAGCCGAGGCGCGCCATGACGCCGGGCCGGAATCCCTCCATGAGCACGTCGGCCTCCGCGACCAGGTCCCAAAGGACGGTGCGGCCGGCCTCATCCTTCAGGTCGAGGGCGATGCTTTTCTTGCCCAGATTGCCGGCGATCGTATAGGCGGTGACATCGCCATAGGCGGTGCCGAGCCCGCGCGACCAGTCGCCGCCGCCGGTTGGTTCGACCTTGATCACGTTGGCACCTTGTTGTGCCAGCAACATGCCGCAATAGGGGCCGGCAATGCCCTGGCTCAAATCGACGACCTTCACGCCTTCATAGGGCGCCTCGTAACTCATCTCTCTTCTCCGCTTGGCTTCGAATAGGATATGGCGTGAAATTCGGCCTCGTCGAAACCACTTTCGGCGACTTGATTGATGTATCGGCGCGGCCCATCTATCTCCGACATGTTTGCCTTGCGGCGCTTAGGAGAGTTTCTTGCCCGACAGTTCCGAAATTCCGGTCCCCCTGGCCCTTCACACCGAAGTCGTCCGCCCCGAATGGATCGACCATAACGGCCATATGAACGTCGCCTACTATCTGATGGCCTTCGACGAGGCCTCCGGCGAACTGTTGAACTATATCGGTCTCGACGACGCTTATAAGAAGGCCACCAACACAGCTACTTTCGTCGGCGACTTTCATATCCATTACGTCGGCGAATTGCTGGAAGGCGATCCGCTCCGCTTTACCCAGCGGATCATCGCCTGCGACGAGAAGCGGGTTCATTTCTGGCAGGAGATGTATCACGCCGAGAAGGGCTATCTCGCCGCCGAGGCGGAAGCCGTGACGCTTCACATCGACATGTCGGTCCGGCGCGTCGCACCCATGGCGCCGAATGTGTTCGAGTGGGTCAATGCGGTCCGGGCGGCGCACGCGATCCTGCCGCTGCCGGAGCGCTTGGGACGCGTCCTTGGGGTTCCGTCTAATTCGGGCTAGGCGGGCGCATCGGTCGCGAAGACGCGGTCTTTCGGTTGGGATTTGAACTCGACGACGTTTCCGCAGCCGTCGCGCAATTGCATGATCCGCTGCTCGGCCGGCTTGCCCTCGAAGGAGACGCGCGGCGAGAGCACCCAGTCAGTGCCTTGATCGTCGAGGCGATCCGCCATTGCCTCCCAATCGTCGAGCGGGATGATCACGCCGAAATGACGCAGTGGCGAGATGGCACCATCCGACGGGATAACCCCGCCGTCATCGCCCGCCAGCTTCGGCGACAAATGCGCCACCACGTGATGTCCGAAGAAATTGATATCGAACCGCCCCTTCGTCTGCCGGCCGACGCCGCAGCCTAGCGTTTCGACATAGAACGCCTTCGCGCGTTCCAGGTCGTCAACCGGAATGGAGAGGTGAAACAACGGTGCCATCTTGCGAACGCTCCTTAAGCGGCTATCTATACAAACCGTTTTATCGAACGACCTTCCTGTTGCAAGGCAATTCATTGAAAGAGATAGAAGATGAGCGAGACCGGGCGAAAAAAGGTTCTGCTGAACGGCGATATCCATCCAAGCGCGATGGCGATTCTGGAAGCGCGGGACGACATCGAAATCGAGCATCTGCCGATCGAACGAGAAGCGGAAATGCCGGACAAGATCAAGGGCGCCAACGCGGTCCTGGCGCGCTCCTGCGCGGTCTCCGCCGAGATGATCGCCTCTTCGAACGGGCTGGAAGTGGTCTCTCGTCATGGCGTCGGCTATGACAAGGTCGCGGTCGACTCGCTTACCGCGCGGAATATTCCGTTGACCGTAACCGGCACCGCGAACACGCCTTCCGTTGCCGAGCAGACCCTGATGCTGATGCTCGCTGTTGCCAAGGGTGTCCTGAAGACCGACCAGGAAACCCGGGCAGGTAATTTCCTCGCGGCCCGCCATGCCATGGGGCGGATCGAACTATTGGAGAAGAAGGTCCTGATCATCGGCTTCGGGCGCATCGGCAAGGTCGTGACCCGGCGCTGTCAGGGCTTCGACATGGAGGTCCTGGCCTGTGACCCCTATATCGACCAGCAGCTCATCCGCGACGCGGGTACCGACCCGGTCGAGGACTTTCGGGACGTGCTGGGGGAGATCGATTACCTGACCGTACACACGCCCCTGACCGAGGAGACCCGTGGTCTCATAGGGCGCGACGAACTGGCCCGGATGAAACCGACGGCGGTGGTCGTCAATTGTGCCCGCGGCGGCATCATCGACGAGGATGCGCTTTACGAGGCGCTCCGCGACGGCGGTATTTACGGCGCGGGGATCGATGTTTTCGACGAGGAGCCGACACCGGGCAACCATCCGCTGTTCACGCTCGACAATATAGTTTGCAGTCCCCACGCGGCCGCCTCGCCGGTCGAATGCCTGGAGCGTATGGGCGTGCAGGCGGCGCAGAACATCCTCGACGTTTTCGATGGCAGGATCGCGCCGGAAATGGTGGTGAACCGCGAGATTTTGTGAACGTCAGGGCCGGAACCGCCGCGGCCGCAATCCGGCCTGGACCCAGGTCAGGAAACTCACCACGTCAAAGACCGGAAGACCGAACGCGTTGTTCAGATCGCGGGCGAAGGGACCCATATTCGCGCATTCAAGCACCAGCGCCCCAATGTCGTCGTGCTGGTCGACAAGGGTGCGGCCGGCCGCCAGGAGATCCTCCCGCGCCGCCTCGACATCGATCGATAGCTCGTCTTCAAGCATCACCCGGGTGAATTCCCGGCCGCCCTCGGTGCCGACGACCGGCGTGTCCAAGGGTACGCCCGCGGCTTCCAGATGGGCCGGCGTTAGCGATTCGGCCGAAACCGTTATCACGCCGACCCGCTTTCCCGCCGGCAGCAGGGCTTGGACCCAGGGAACCTGCATCAGCGAGGAAGTCGCGACTGGAACGCCGGCCGCCGCTGCGATCTCTTCCTGGAAGAGCGAGAGGAAACCGCAGGTCGTGCCGATCCCATCGGCCCCAAGGGCCACCACCTCTTTCGCCGCCTCGATGAAGACGTCCTTCAAACCCGCCGCCCCGTCATGGACGACGCGGCTCGAGGTAGCACCCCCGACGACCTTATAGAGTACCGGGAACGGCCAGGTATCGGCATTGCCGATATCGCCCAGAATGCGCGGGAATCGGGTATCCAGCATCAAAATGGCGAGGGTGGCGCCGTAAATTGATTTGCCGCCCCGGGGGGCGGAATCGTTGATCTGTTCGCTCATGCGGCCCGGCCTACCTCAATTCAAGGGACGCCCCGACCTTAAACCGGTCCCGGTGGCCCGGCAACGCAGGGTGACAATTTCCGCCGATATAGGCATCATCGACGCGCTACGGGAGACGACGGATGCACGAAACACGAACGATCGCCGAATGGGCGCTCGGTCTCGATCTCAACGATATTCCGGAGACCGTGAAGGATCACGCCCGGCGGTTCATCCTCGACAATTTCGGCTGCCAGATCGCGGGCGCCACCCTGCCTTGGAGCCGGGATTACCATGATGTGATCTGCCGCACGCGCTCGGGCCAGGGGGCGACCGTGGCCTATTACGGCAACCGCCTGTCGCCGGACGACGCGGCCTTTCTCAACAGCGCCTTCAACCATGCCAACGAGACCGACGATACCCATCTGAAAAGCCCGACTCATCCAGGCGGGATCGCGGTGCCGGCGGCCCTCGCCATGGCGGAATATGCCAAGGCGGGCGGCGATAAGTTGCTGCTGGCGGTGATCGCGGCCTATGAAGTGCAGATCCGAATCTCTTGGGCCTGCTCGCCGCATCTGATCTATAAGGGCCATCACCCGCCTGTCGGTGTCGGTCCGTTCGGGGCCGCGATCGCGTCGTCGATTTTGATGGGGTTCGATCTTGAGACGACGATCAACGCGCTCGGGATCGCCGGCAGTCATTCGGCGGGGTTGATCGAATACACCAAGACCGGCGGATCGGTGAAACGCATTCACAGCGCCATCCCGACACAAGCTGGCGTCCGTGCGGCCCTCTTCGCCGATATCGGGATCACCGCACCCCATACCATCATCGAGGGCGAGAAGGGCTTTTGCGCGGTTTTCGCGGGCGAGTACGATCTCAGCCGCTTGACCGACGGTCTGGGGGAGACCTGGCACATGCTCGACAACGGTATCAAGCCGTATAGCTGTTGCCATCTCATCCATGCGGCATTCGACGCGCTGGACAATATCCGCGACCGGGGACCGGTGCGGGCGGAGGATGTGACCGCCATTCGCGTCGCTACAAACAGCGAACCGATCCTCAGTCATATCGGCTCGATCACCGAGCCGGAGGATATTCTGGGGGCGCAGTTCAGCCTGCCGTATTCGATGGCGATGCGGCTCCATCACGGCGGGCGCGGGGTCAAGGGCGGCAACGGCTTTTGGGATTACGTCGAGGTTGATGTGAAGGATCCAGTTCTCCTGGAGACGGCGCGCAAGGTCACCGTCTTCGTGGCAGAGGATGACAGCGAATGGTCCTCGGTCGACAAGGGGGCCGGGATCGAGATCGAAACCAAATCGGGCGAGACCCTTCGGGAATCGGTTACCTTCTCGCTCGGCTTGCCGGAAAACCCGCTATCGGCGGCGGAGGTGGAGGAGAAATTCCGCTATCTCGTCGATCCGGTCATGCCGGACGGCGCGCCGGCGGCGATCGTCAGTACGGTGCGCGGGATCGAGGATGTGACGGATATCGATGAATTGGTGCGGCTTCTCGTCGTGCCGTCGGCGCCCGATGCGCGCGCGGCGGCCGAGTAGGGGCCCCTGGCAAGAACATAAGGAGAGAAACAGATGCGACAATTGCGAATTCCCGCGACCTTCATGCGCGGCGGAACCAGCAACGCGATCGTCTTTCGCGCCGATGACCTCCCGGCGGACCGCGATCTCTGGCCCGAAATTTTCGCCGCCGCGATCGGCAGCCCCGATCCAAACGGCCGGCAGTTGAACGGTATGGGCGGCGGGATCTCGTCCCTCAGCAAGGTCTGCGTGGTCGGGCGTTCCGATCGCGAGGATGCCGATATCGACTACACCTTCGCCCAGGTCGTGATCCGTGAGAACAGGGTCGAGTTCACCGGCAATTGCGGCAACATGTCCTCCGCGATGGGTCCCTTCGCACTCGACGAGGGCATTGTCGAGGCCGATGGTGGGGAAATGGGGGGCGGGAAGGCGCTGATCCGCATCTACAACACCAACACCAAAAAAATCATCCACGCCCATTTCGACATCGACGACGGCAAGGCGGCGGTGGACGGCGATTATGAACTGCCCGGCGTCGGTGGCACCGGATCGGCGCTCCGTCTCGATTTCATCGAACCCGGCGGAGCCGGCACCGGCGCTTTGCTGCCGACCGGTAATGCGGTCGACGTGCTGCAGGTTCCCAGTCTCGGCGAGGTCGAGGTCTCGATCGTCGATGCGGCCGCGACGTGCACGCTCGTCGAGGCGAAAACGGTGGGTCTTGCCGGCAACGAATTGCCGGGCGAATTAGAGGCGAACTGGAAGGCGTTGGACCTGCTTCAGGAAATTCGCGGGGCGGCGGCGGTCAAGCTCGGTTTCAAGGACAGCATTGAGGAGTCGCTAGCGGGCATCAGCAACCGTCCATCGATTGGCTTCGTTTCGCCGGCGGCCGCATCGTCAACCTTGGCAGGGGCCGATCTCGCCGTTGGTGACGGCGACGTCACCGCGCGTCTGATCTCGATGGGCGATCCCCACCGAGCCCTTCCCGGCACCGCATCGATGTGCCTCGCCGTCGCTTCAAAGATCGAGGGCACGCTGGTTCACCGGAACTCGAGTGCTTCGGATGGCGAGGAAATTCGCCTGATGCATCCCTCCGGCGTTCTGCACGCGGCGGCCTCGGTCTACCGGAAGGACGGCGATTGGTATGCGGAGCGCTCGAGCCTCTACCGGACCCAGCGCCGGTTGTTCGACGGCTTCGTCTATGTGCCGGCGGCGGCGGTGCCAAACTACGTGGCCTCGCTTCGCGCGAAAGCGGCCGAATAGACGGGAGTCCGGCGTGACAGGCGTGACCATCGAGCTTGCGAACTGGATCGCAGACCTTTCGGCGGCGGATGTGCCGGAAAAGACTCGCCGCGTGGTGCGTTATGCGGTGCTCGATACGCTCGCCTGCGGCATGCATGGGCGCGATACCGAATGGGCCGGGATCGCCGAGCGTTGGGCCGCGGGCGGCGGCGGACCGACGACCATTTGGGGCGATACTGTGCCGTCGATGCGTGCCGAATTGGCCGCCTTCGTCAATGGAATCGCCTGCCACGCCTTCGAGCTCGACGATTATCATCCGAACAAGCTTCATGCGGGGGCCGTCGTCATCCCGGCCGTCCTGGCACTTGGCGAACGGCTGGACGCTTCCGGCGCGGACATGCTGGTCGCGATCGCCGCCGGCTACGAGGTCATGTGCCGGGTCGCCGGCGCGCTCGAACCCTCGACCGCGAAATCGGTCGGGTGGCACATCACCGGCATTACCGGCACCTTCGCCGCCGCCGCCGCCTCGGCCAGGCTGCTGGGTCTCGATGGCGAACGGACCGCCTGGGCGCTCGGCGTTGCGGGGACGCAGAGCAGTGGCCTTTTCGCCTTCAACGCCGACGGTGCCATGACCAAGCGCTTCCATGCGGGCGATGCCGCCCGGGCGGGCGTGGTCGCCGCCGAGCTTACCGCTGCCGGTTTCACCGGCCCCACGCAAATCTTCGAGGCCGACGACGGCGGTTTCTTGCGGGCGCATTCACCGAAAGCGGCCGCCGCGCCGCTGGTCGAAGGGCTCGGCTCCAACTGGCTGATGGATGACAATGCCTTCAAACCCTATTCCTGCTGCGGCAGCCTGCACGCCTATATTGACGCGGCCCTCGATCTTCGGACTCAATTCGGGCCGCCCGAGGGCCGGCGCGTCCGCATGGGCCTGCCAAAGGTGGTCGAGGTGCAATGCGGCTACGACTACGAACCGGGGACGACCCTGAACGCGCAAATGAGTTCCCGCTACTGCATCGCCGCGGCGCTGCAACAGGGCCAAGTGCTGCCGCCGGAGTTCACCGCCGAGGCGATGGCGGCGCCCGAAAACGTCAATCTCGCCCAGGCGATCGAACAATCCCACGATGCGGAACTCGATTCCGTCTATCCGGCGAATTTCTGCGGCTGGGTGGAGCTGGAGACAGCGCCGGGCAGCGGTACCTTCGAGCGGTCCTACAAACACGACCCCTCGGGCTCCCCCGCCAATCCCGAGAAGGAGACGGCGATGGTGGAGAAGGCGCGCCGCCTCTTGGCGCCGATGCTGGCGCCGGAGCGGATCGAGGCGCTGGAGGCCGCCTGTCTTTCGCTGGAAGAAACCGATGCCGCGGGACTTATTCAGTGCCTCGCGAAACCGCACCGGGCGGCGGCGGAGTAGCCTGCCGAAGGGTGCGGCGCCTAGTCGACCGATAGCGCCAGAACTCGGCTGACTTCGCTTGTCGGGCGGCCGGGTTCGGCTGCCCAGGCGTTGATCGCGTCCTGCACCTCGCGCTTCGCGCGTTTTCCCTTCGGCTCGCCGTCATAGGCGCCCCATTGGTTCAGCGCCTTCACGACGTCCTTGGTCAGAACGAATGTGTCCTTGCCGACCATGCGTAGGAAGTAGGGGCCCGACATGCCGCCCAATTGCTTGAAGCGTTTGGTCAAATCCTCCCAGAGCCCGACGATGTCGGCCGCAGGCCAGGCGGCGAGCCAGGCGCCGAAGCTTCCCTCGCTTTCGACGATATCGCAGATCGCCGCCGCGTTGTGGTGTGTCGCCCGGATCTTGCCCCAATGGCGGATGATGCGCGTCTCGCCCATCAACGCCTCCAATTCCTCGTCGTTGAGGGCGCGAACGCGCCGCGGATCGAACCCCAGGAACACCTCCTCGAAGGCCGGCCACTTCCCTTCGACCATCGAATGCTTCAGCCCGGCGGCGAAAACGCGAAACGACATTCTCGAGAAATACCGGTCGTCTGCGACGGCCTGCAGCTCGGCCGGCGATTTCGTCTCCGGCATCAGCCCGGCGAGCGCCTCGGACCCGCCGGACCGTTTTTCGGCGATATCCAGAATCTTTTCGAACGGGGTCATCCCTGGGTCACTCCGGCGCGGAAGCGGTTCGCCTCCTGGTTCAAGCCCACGCCCTTACTCACCAATTCCGCGGCTGCCGTCAAGAGCCGGAAGTCTCGGTGGCAAGAAACCCGGCCCCGCTCTCGCGCGGCGGCGGAGTATATGTTTTAGGTTTGGGAAGACACAAAAATCGAAGTCATTCCCGCTTTTGCGGGAATGACGGGATCGGCGGTTAGGTGTCTAAATCCCGTGCGGCCGCAGGATCTGCCGCACCGCTTCGCCCTTGGCCAGGCGGTCGAAGCCGGCGTTCAGGCCGTCGAAATCGACGAAGCCGCTGCGGAGGCGATCAACCGGCAGTTTGCCTTGCCGGTAGAGCGAGAGGAAGCGCGGGATGTCGCGGCGAGGCACGCAGCTACCCATGTAGCTGCCCTTGATGGTGCGGTTGTCGCTGACCATCTGGGCGATCGGGATGTCGAGCGTCGCCTCGGGGCGAGGCAGGCCGGCGGTGACCACGGTGCCGCCGCGCCGGCACATCGCATATGCGGTCTCGAGCGCTTTGGGCACGCCGGCCAGCTCGATCGCGAAGTCGACCCCGCCGCCGGTAATTTCCTTGATCTGGTCGACGCAGTCCGGATCACCGGAATTGACCGTGTCGGTCGCGCCCAATTGCCGCGCGAAGGCGAGCTTGTCATCCAGCACGTCGACCGCGATCACGCGCTCCGCGCCCGAGAGAATGGTCGCGAACATCGCATTCAAGCCGGCCCCGCCGAGGCCCAACACCGCGACCTTGGCGCCCGGCGGTACTTGCGCCGTGTTGACGACGGCACCCACGCCGGTGATCACCGCGCAGCCGAAGAGGGCCGCGTCCTCAAGCGGGATGTCGTCCTCGATTCGGATCACCGAGCCTTCCGCCAAGACGGCATATTCCGCATAGCACGAAACCCCGGAGGTATGGTTGATGACCTCGCCGCCGAGCCGAATCTTGTGGTTTCCGGTGATCAGGTGGCCGTCGCTCCGGGCCTCGTAGGCGGTTTCGCAGAGATAGGGTTCGGCCCGGTCGCAGGCGGGGCAGGTGCCGCAGTTCGGCACGAAGAACAGGATCGCATGATCGCCCGCCTTGACCCGCGTCACTCCCTCGCCGACTTCCTCGACGATGCCGGCCGCTTCGTGGCCGGGCACGTAGGGCATCTTCCGGGGGCGGACCCCCTCGATCGCCGAGAGATCGGAATGACAGAGCCCCGCCGCCAGCACCTTGACCAGCACCTCGCCTGGGCCGGGCGAGTCGAGATCGACCTCCTCGACCTTGACGGGCCGGGTGTCGGTGAAGGGGTGGTCGGCGTTCTCGTAGACGACGGCGGCTTTCATTTTCATAGACGTTCTCCGGCTGGGCGACTGTCAATGATATGTGGACCACCCGGCCTCAGGTCCAGCGCGCCTCGTCCTTGGTGTCCTCTGCGGTCAGGAGCGTGGTCGTATAGACCGCCGTCCAGTCACAGAGATCGTAGCGCCGGCTGAGCTGTCGGCGGACCTCCGCCTCCGCGTCCCCTTGCGGCAGTTTCGAGCGTTCCCACATCGCGAGGTCGGGACGGCGGGTCACCAGAAGGGCGCGGATCGTCTCCTCGTCGCCGGTAATCCGCCAGAGCCCGATGACCTGGGAATCGTAGGCGCTCTCGAAGCCGGGCCAGGCGGCGGTGCAAAGGTCGAGGAATTCCGGAAAGTTCCCGTCCGGCACCTCGAACCAGCGGAACGCGTAGTTGCCCTGCCGGCGCGGCGGCTCGGCCGCCTCGGGGCGAAGGGTTGGCGTCATGACGTCGAGCTCGGCCGCGCGGACCGCGTCCATTTCGTCATGCAGAAGATCGGCGTAGCGAAGTGCTGCTTCCGTTCCGGGCCAGACCGTGATCGCGGTCACGGTGTCGCGGGGCAGACCGATCTGACTCCGCCAGAGTCCGTAAAGCCGGCCATCCTGTGTGGCGATCCGCGCGGCGCCGTCCTTTGCCATGGCTTCGGCGGCGCTCTCCCAAGCACGGGGGGCGCAGTTGATGCGGTGATGGACGTAGGTTTCGGTCATGACTTCCTCACGCAATCGATACGTACCAGGCGCCATTCACATGGATCGTCTGACCCGATGTGTAGCGCCCGTCCGGCCCCGCGAGGAGCCGCACCATCGCCGAAATCTCGTGCGGTTCGCCCGACCGGCCGAGCGGGATCGGGTGTTCTTGAAAATGCGCCGACATCTCTTTGCGGTCGTGATGGGCGATGTGTCCCGGGGCCACGCAATTGACGGTGATGCCCTGGGGCGCGAGCTCGATCGCCAAGGCGCTGGTCATGCCGGAAAGTCCGGCCTTCGCGGTCGCGACGGCGACGCGGTTGGCGACCCCGGCCTGGCCCGAAACACCGCCGATATTGACGATCGCGCCTGCGCCATTGGCCGAAAGATGCGGGATCGCCGCCTTGGAGAGGAGAAAGGCGGAGTCGAGCGTGCTTTGAAGGACGCCCCGCCAATCGGCGAAATCCGTCTCGGTGATCGGCTGGGCGATCCGATGGGCGACGTTGTTGACCAGGATATCGAGTCTTCCGAAGGCCGAGAGCGCGGCGTCGACCAACCCAGCCGCGCCATCCGGATCGGAGACGTCCGCCATATGCTTGATCGCCCGCCCGCCCGCGGCTTCGACCTCGGCCACGACCCGGTCGGCGGCGTCCTCGGAGTGGCGCGCATTGATCACGACGCCGGCGCCGGCTTCACCAAGCGACAGCGCCACCGCGCGGCCGATCCCGCGAACACTGCCGGTGACGATGGCCGCTTGGCCCTCGATCTCACGTTTCTCGGACATGGCGTCTTCTCTCCCGAATGGTTCGATGCCCGCAAGGTGTCTGGTCGTGAATCCAATGGATTGGGGTGGGCGAGGCAAGGGTTTTGTGGGCGGCTCGGCAATTCCGATTGACTCGATCTCGCTTCGCTTGCGAAGTTGATTCCGAAAGACCACCACCCGACCGGAGAGGGGCCCCGCCGATGCTTGCCAATACGGACACAGCGCTTCCCGACCTCGACTGGCCCGAAGGCGTCACCAGCCGTGTTCCCTTTCGCGTCTATGACGACCGGGAAATCCATGCCGCCGAACAGGCGCGGGTCTTCCAGGGACCGACCTGGCAGTTTCTCTGTCTCGCGAGCGAAGTGCCGGAGGTCGGCGACTACAAGACAACCCATATCGGCGAGACGCCCGTCATCGTCACCCGAAGCGAGGACGGCGAACTGAACGCCATGGAGAACCGCTGCGTCCACAAGGGGGCCCTCGTCTGCCTGAACGACCGGGGCAATGTGCGCGAGCTGACCTGCGTCTATCACAACTGGCTCTATTCGCTGAAAGGCGAGCTTCGGAGTGTCGCCTTCCAGAAGGGGGTCAAGGGCCTCGGCGGCATGCCCGAGGATTTCGAGCTGGGAGAACATCGCCTGCGGCCGCTTCGGGTCGCCGAGCTGGCGGGACTGGTGTTCGGTACCTTCTCGGCGGAGGCGCTGCCGGTCGAGGATTTCATTGGTCCCGAGATCGTCCAGCGCCTGCGGCGCGTCCTTAACCGGCCGCCGCGGATCCTCGGCTATCATTCGCAATATCTGAACAACAATTGGAAGCTCTACGTCGAGAACGTGAAGGACACCTATCACGCGGGGCTGCTGCACCTTTTCTTCGCCACCTTCCGGCTCAACCGTCTTGCCTCCGAGGGCGGCGTCCTGATCTCCGAGGACGGCGGCAACCATGCCAGCTATTCGCGGCGGCGCACCATCCATGCCAACGCCGAATACGACCAGTCGCTGCTTCGCGCCAGCCGCCAGGACTACAAGCTGGCCGATCCCTCGCTGCTCGATTCATTCGACGAGTTCGGCGACGGCATCAACGTCCAGATCCTGTCGGTCTTCCCCAATTTCATTCTGCAGCAGGTCGAGAACAGCATTGCCCTCCGCCAGGTCCTGCCGAAAGGCACCGGCGAGACGGAGCTGAACTGGACCGTGCTCGGCTTCGAGGACGATGACGAGGCGACGACGCGGATGCGTTTGAAGCAAGCCAACCTGATCGGGCCGGCGGGCTTTATCTCGATGGAGGACGGGGCCGTCGGCGGCTTCGTCCAGCGTGCCATCACCGGGGCGTTGGACGATACCTCGATGATGGAAATGGGCGGACGCGACCATACCTCCGACAACACCCGGACGACCGAGGCATCGGTGCGCGGGTTCTGGAACGCCTATCGCCAGCACATGCGAATTTGACGGGGCGGCGGGACCAATGGATATCGAACGCCAGCTTCGCGTCGAGAACCTGCTCGCGCGCTACGCGGATTGTCTCGATCAGGGCCGCTTCGAGGAATGGCCCGGTTTCTTTACCGAAGCTTGCCTCTACAAGATCATCTCGGCCGAGAACCACGAGCGCGGCCTGCCGCTCGGCGTGATCGATTGCGACAATCGCGCCATGCTGGAGGACCGGGTCATGGCGCTCCGTGACGCCAATATCTACGAGGAGCACCGCTATCGCCATATCCTCTCGACGACCCTGATCACCGGCGCCGACGATGACGGGATCCAGGCCGAGACGGGCTATCTCGTGATGCGGATCATGCGCGACGGCGAGACCATGCCCTTCAGCACCGGCCGCTACCTCGACCGCATCGTCGAGCGGGACGGCGAGCTCTGCTTCGAGGCGCGTCTGGTGGTGTTCGACAGCAAGCGGATCGACACATTGCTGGTCTTCCCAATCTGAGAGCGGTCTTGGCGCCGGCCGCAGCAATCCGACCCTGGACGGTCGACCGTCCCGTACCAATTGGATTTATCCGACGGATAGCGAGCGGGAAATGCGAAATGGCGGATTATGACGTGATCGTGGTCGGGGCGGGAAGTGCCGCGCTCTCGGCGGCCGTCTCCGCGCGTGAGAACGGGGCCGGCAAGGTCCTGGTGCTGGAGAAGGCGGACCGAGCGAACCGGGGCGGCAATACCCATTTCAGCGGCGGCATCATGCGCTTCGCCTTCGACGACCCGAGGGACATCGCCCCCCTCCTGCCGGGCGTCGAAGAGAAATATCTGAACTTCTTCGAAGGCGTTCAGCCCTATACGGCGGCCGATATGAAGGGCGACCTGATGCGGGTCACGCGCGGGCGCACCGACCCGGAACTTTCCGACTATCTGATCGGTCATTCGAAAGACGTGGTCTTCTGGGCGAACCAGCATGGCGGCATCCCGATGGAGCCCGCCGGCACCATCGCCGGGGTGGAGAAGAACGGTGTAATTTATTGGCCGAAGGGGGCCATTGTCCGGGCCGAGCATGAGGGGGTCGGCCTCTCGGCCGGCTGGTTCAAATGCGCCGAGCGGGAAGGCGTCGAGATCCGCTACGAGACCGGTGCAATGAAGCTGCTGCAGGACCGGCAGGGGCGTGTCTCGGGCGTCGAGACCCGAAGCCCCGCCGGGCTGGAGGAGATCACAGCCGAGGCGGTCATCCTCGCCTGCGGCGGGTTCGAGGCCAATGCCCAATGGCGTGCGCGCTATCTCGGCGGCCCCTGGGGTCATGCGAAGGTCCGCGGCACCCGCCACAACCAGGGCGACGGCCACCGCATGGCCTTTGACGTCGGGGCGCTCGCGGTCGGCCATTGGGGCGGCTGCCATGCCACACCCATCGCCGCCGAATGGGGCGATTTCGCCGACCGGCGCCTGACCGACAAGTCGAACCGGCTGACCTATCTCTATGGCGTGATGATCAACCGCCTCGGCCGCCGCTTCGTCGACGAAGGCGAGGACACCCAGTTCTACACCTACGCCAAGTTTGGCGGCGAGATCCTGCATCAGCCGGGCGGCATCGCTTGGCAGATCTTCGACCAGAAGACCGTGCACCTGCTGGAACCCCGCTACGAGACCACCGACCCGGTGATGGCCGACACCCTGGCCGGGCTGCTCGAGCAGCTCGACGTCGAAGACAAGGCGACCGCCCTGCAAACGCTGGAGGATTACAACGCCGCCTGCGGGGACGAATCCGCCTTCGATCCGACCGGGAAGGACGGCCTCTCGACCTCGGGCCTGGAGATCGAGAAGACCAACTGGGCGACCCGTCTCGACCAGCCGCCCTTCGTCGCCTATTCCGCAACCGGCGGCATCACCTTCACTTTCGGTGGCCTCAAGATCGACACAGATGCCCGCGTGATCGCCACCGACTGGCGCCCGATCGAGGGCCTCTATGCCTGCGGCGAACTGGTCGGCGACATTTTCCACTACAACTATCCCGGCGGCACCGGCCTGGTCTCGGGCATGGTCTTCGGCCGCACCGCCGGACGGAACGCGGCGGGGTTTGGGGGGTAGTTGGTTGGGATTTGTCCGCAATTTTGTTTGCGCGAGGGTATTCTCGTTTCGCATCCTCAACGTGGCATAATTCGTTGATGAATGGAGCCGGCACGATGTTTCGTCACTCGCTTGCTGTTTCCGGCGTTTTTCTGGGTGTGGCGTGTTGGTTCGGCGCCGAAAAACCTGTCGTTGCCAACAATTTACCCGCGGCCTCGGTTGAAGCATCCGGCACCGATCTCTCATTGCCCACGCTGGAGTCGGCATGGCGTCTCGCCGAGCGGAGAGGCAGGGAGGGGAGGCGGAGAAAATCGGGCGATGGCGAAGATGATAATTCCACTGCGTCGTCTCCTTGCGCGGCCTGCGAGGAACTCGAAGGGTTCGTGCCGCCGAGCGTCATATCGGACGATGTCTTTACGATGGCGGGAAAGATCCGCAGGGGTGATAAGGCGGCGGCCGTTGAAATTCAGCGTGCCCGGGGCGCCATCGAGACGGGACTCCAGCCGGACTTCATCGGCGGCGCCGATTGTCCGGAAATCGACAGCGAGAAATGGGCGATCGATTATTCACATAAACGCCCGTGGCCGGCGCTTCACAAAGGGATCGACATTCCCCAACCCAGAGGCACGCCGATTCGCGCCGTTGCCGCCGGTACGGTCGTGGGAAAATTCATGAATGAAGGGAACCGCAAGGGTATCGAGGTGATGCTCCGGCACACGCCCGAACAGACCGGCCTGCCGTTCCATACCTACTCTCAATATACGCATTTGCGGGAGATGTCCCCCTTACCCATCGGCGCCCGCGTCGAAATGGGGCGGGAGCTCGGCAGGACGAGCAATACCGGAAAGATGGGACGCCGCACTCGCCGCGACGCCCTGCATTTTGCAATTCTTTATAGCCGGCACGCCGAGTGGTCCAACGATGGAAGATTGGTTGTGCCCATGGACGGCTATTGGATGGACCCAAATGCGTTCTATCGGCTTGAAGGGCCCCATGATTCGCGCGCCATGGCCGCGCTGCCGCGCGGTGAAAAGCGCGTGGCCGTTCCGTATATGCAAGCCGACGGGTCCTTCGTGCCGGCCGACACCCAACGCATCTGGCCTTATCCTTGCGACCTTTGAGTTAAATCGTATTCGGCGCTAATCGCCGCAGACGTGGTCCATCAGCTTGGCGATGAAGGCCTCGCCTTTGGCCAGTTGGTCCAGGCTGATGAACTCGTCCGGCTTGTGGGCCTGGTCGATGCTGCCGGGGCCGCAGACGACCGTGGGGATGCCGACGCGGTTCTGAAACAGGCCCGCTTCGGTGCCGAAGGCGACCTTGGCGTGGTCGTTCCGTCCGGCGAGCGATTTGGCGAAGGTGACGACCTCCTCGCCGGGGTCGATGTCGAGGCCGTCGATCAGGCTCAGCGCCTCGAACGCGATGCCGCTCTCGGGGTCGATTGCCTGCATTTCGGGCTCCAGCACGTCTCGGGCATGGCGCTCGATCTCGTCGAAGAGTTCGGTCCCGTCATGGCCCGAGATACAGCGGAACTCGAAATCGAAGGTGCAATCCTTCGGCACGATATTGAGTGCGGTGCCGCCATGGACCGTCCCCGTGTGGACCGTCGTGTGGGTGATGTCGTAGAGATCGTCGAACGGTCCCTCGGCGGCGATCCGCCTTGCCATGCCCTTCAAATAGCTGA
Source organism: uncultured Rhodospirillaceae bacterium (assembly GCA_964408805.1). Classification (GTDB taxonomy): domain Bacteria; phylum Pseudomonadota; class Alphaproteobacteria; order UBA8366; family UBA8366; genus CAYPAV01. The sequence continues at coordinate 36,572 of CAYPAV010000022.1, forward strand.
TCAACTCGGCCGCGTATTCGACCGCATTGACGCCCTGGGGCGCCAGGCTCGAATGGGCTTCCAGGCCCCGGACATGGCAGCGATAGCTCAGCTTGCCCTTATGGCCGATGATCACTTGCATCGAGGTCGGTTCGCCGACGATGCACATCATCGGTTTCGGGTCCATGTCGATCATCTTGTCGATCAGGCTGCGGACCCCGACGCAGCCGATCTCCTCGTCATGGCTGAAGGCGAAATGGATCGGCGTCTCCAGGCCGCGTTCCAGCATCCTGGGAGCATTGGCGAGACAGATCGCGATGAAGCTTTTCATGTCGCAGGTGCCGCGGCCGTATAGCTTGTCGTTCTTCTCGGTCACCTCGAAGGGATCGGTCGACCAATCCTGACCATCGACCGGTACGACGTCGGTATGACCGGAGAGCAATATACCCGGCTTGTCGGTCGGGCCGAGCGTTGCGTAGAGGTTCGCCTTTTTGCCGGTTTCGTCGTGCACCAGCATGGAGTCCACCCCGAGATCGCCCAGATAATCCCGGACGTAGCCGATCAGGGCCAGGTTCGACTCCCGGCTGGTGGTGTCGAAGCTGATGAGCTTTCGTATGAAATCGATGCTGCTTTGCTCAGAGACGCCCACGCCATTCTCTCCACGACTGCCATACGCGGCCGCGAGAATAGGCGAGCCGCCAACCCTTGGCCAGCGGTCCGGCGCCTTGCTATTAGAGGCACCCAACATCGATCCGATCGAGGAAGCCGCATGCCGGAACGCGAGGTTCGTTACGTCAATCCCAGATCAGGCGCCGAGTGGCCGGTGACGACCGCGCTTTGGCGGGCGCCGGACGATGGCGGCTATCTCAATCTGTCGCCGGGCGCGGGCTTCGCGCTCGATGATCTCGCGGTGGAGAAGCACTCGATGTGGCGCTATGAGGCGGCGATTCGGCTGCCGGGTGCCGATGTCATCTCGCTCGGCGAAGGCGGCACGCCGCTGGTTGAAGGCGACTGGGAGGGGATGGCGGTCCAAATGAAGTGCGAGCATTTGATGCCGTCGGGCTCGTTCAAGGATCGCGGCACGGCGGTGATGCTGAACTATCTCCGGCAGACCGGCGTGACGAATATCCTGGAAGACAGTTCGGGCAACGCCGGCGCCTCGATCGCCACATTCGCCGCGGCCCTGGGACTGGATTGCCGGATCTTGGTTCCGGCCGCCGCCCCCGCCGCCAAAAAAATGCAGATCGCCGCCATGGGCGCCGAGGTGGTCGGGATCGAGGGAAGCCGGCAGGATGTGGCCGAGGCGGCACTGGCCGAGGCCGAGACGGTTTTCTACGCAAGCCACAATTGGCAGCCCTATTTCATCGAGGGGACGAAGACGCTGGCCTTCGAGCTTTGGGACCAGCTCGGCCGTCGCGCTCCCGATTGGGTCGTCGTGCCGCTTGGATACGGCAGCAACGTCATCGGTCTCCATCTTGGGTTCACGGAACTGACAGCGGCGGGATTGATCGATCGAGTGCCGAGGATCGGGGCGGTACAGGCAGCGAATTGTGCGGTCTTCGAGGCGGCCTGGCGGGCGGGTGGCGCGCCAGTTGAGATCGAGGCGAGGCCGACGCTTGCCGATGGGATCGCGTGCGAACGTCCGGTAAGGCTGGGTGAGGTGATGGCGGCCCTTGGCGATACCGGCGGAACGGTGATCGCGGTCGAGGAGGTGGAGATTGCCGCCGCCCTTCGCGGGTTTGCCGAGAAGGGATATTTCATCGAACCGACGAGCGCTACCGTCGGCGCCGCGCTTACCCGGCTTCGGACGGATTCCGTCATTGGCCCGGATGAAACCGTGGTCGCGGTTCTCACCGGCAGCGGTTTGAAGGCGGTCGAAAAGATCGGCGGGATGTTGAAAACCGGAGCGGAGTAGGACATCTTGTTTGAAGGACGCATGAGGGGGACCCGCGGGCGGGTCCGCGCAAAGGCAGAAAAGAAGAACCCATGAGCGACACCGTCCCCGGGGTCTACAAGGTCGAGCGGCCACGCACGCTCAACCTGCCGCTCGTGCTCGATTCGCCCCATAGCGGTGAGCGCTATCCAGGCGACTTCAATACGCCGGTGCCGATGGAGGTGCTCCGCCGGGCCGAGGACATGTATGTCGACGACCTCTTCGCGGGTGCGGTCGATAGAGGGTCACCGCTGATATCCGCGCTTTTTCCGCGCAGCTATATCGATCCCAACCGGGCCCTTCAGGACCTCGATCGCGAATTGCTGGAGGAACCCTGGCCTGAGCCCGTTCAGCCGAGCGAGAAGGCGCGTCTCGGACATGGCCTGATCTGGCGCGTGTGTCCGCCCGATCTGCCGATGTATGTAAAGCGTTTGACGGTCGAGGAAGTGAAGTACCGCATTGCCACCTATTGGCATGCCTATCATGCGGCCTTGTCGGCGCTTCTGGATGAGGCGCAGGATCGATTCGGCAAGGCCTGGCTGCTCGATTGTCATTCGATGCCGTCGGTCAGCCTGCCGAAGGAGCCGCGTTTCGGCGGCGTGCGCCGAGCGGAATTCATCCTGGGCGATCGAGACGGCACGACATGCTCGACGGAATTTCTTTATGTCGTCCGTGATACGCTGAAGAGTTTCGGCTATCACGTGAAGATCAACGATCCCTACAAGGGGGTCGAGATCATTCGCCGGCACGGCCGGCCGGCGGAGGGCCGACATAGCCTGCAGATCGAGATCAACCGAGCCCTTTATATGAATGAGGAAACCTTTGAGCGGACAGTTTATTACGCCGAGCTTCAAGGACATATGTCGCGCCTGGTCGAAGTGATCGGTGACTACTCGCTCGACCGCGTCGGCGCGAAGGCGGCCGAGTAGGGGTCTCGCCCGGCGCTCGAGGCAACTGGAAAATGTTTACATGACGGATGGACGTGTCGTCGTCATCACCGGCGGTGCCAGCGGGATCGGCAAGGCGACCGGCACGGCTTTCTTGGCGCGTGGCGCCAAAGTGGTGCTGGCGGATCTGAACACGACCGCCGGCGCCGAGGCGGTGGCCGCGCTCGAAGGTGGCGCAGGCACGGTTCGCTTCGTCGAGGCGGACGTGACCTCCGAGTCTTCCCTCGCCGCTCTTCGGGCCGATATCGAGGCGCGAGAGGGGCCCGCCGACGTGCTGGTCAACTCGGCCGGCATCCTGCAGAACGCGACAACGACCCGACGGATGGACTTGGCCGAGCATGACCGGGTCTGGGACGTGAATTATCGCGGCACTTTTCTTGCCGGCCGGTGCTTCGGCGAACGCATGGTCGAGCATCGCCGGGGCTGGATCGTCAATCTAGCCTCGATCAACAGCCTGCATGCGTTTCCGCTGCCGGCTTATGCGCCGGGAAAGGCGGCGATTAAATCGCTGACGGAGTTGCAGGCCGTCGAATACGGCGAATACAAGGTGCGGGTAAACGCGGTGGCACCCGGGGTCACCTTGACCGAGAACATCCGTGCTCGCATCGAATCCGGACAACGCGATCCCGAGGTGATCAAGGGATATGCCGCGCTCGGCGAATTGATCGAGCCCGAGGATGTCGCCAACGGCATTGTATTCCTATGCTCGCCCGAGGCGGCGCGCATTACCGGGGTGACACTGCCGATAGATGCCGGTTGGCTGATCTCCGTTCCCTACAAGGCGTTTCCGGGCGACGTCGACGGATAGCGAATGGAGGCCACCGTCATCGGGTTTCGCGAAACATCGTGTAGAGACCGCTCCCGACGACGAGGATGGTGCCGGCGATCATCCAAAGATCCGGGATATCGCCCCAGATCGTGATTCCGATGACGACCGCCCAGACCAGCGAGAAATACCTTAAGGGTGCGACGATCGGCGCCGGCGAGAGTTGGAAGGCCTTCACGACGAAATAATGTGCGGTCCCATTGATGAATCCGGCGACGATGAACAGGAGCCAATCCCCGGCCGGCGGCATGGTTGTTCCGAAGAGCAGCGATACGGCCCCTACACCCGTGGTGATCGTGACGGTATAGAGAAGGAGCGTGCCCGTGCTGTCCCTGGCACCCAGTTGGCGGGTGAGGACATCGCGGGCGGCCATCAAAAAGGCAACTACAAGGGGCATCACGATCAGGAGATTGAGCGTCCCGCCGCCGGGCCGTGTCATGCACAAAACGCCGGCGAAGCCGACCAAGATCGCGAGCCAGCGGCGCCACCCAACCATTTCACCAAGGAATGTGGGCGCCAAGGCAGCCAGTATCAGCGGGCTCATGAACGCGACCGCTAAGACGTCCGCCATCGGCATCAAGGAGAGCGAGGTGATGATCAGGACGCCCGATGCCGTATTGCAGGCGGCACGCGCGATATTCGCAAATGGACGGGCGCTTCGCAGCGTATGCAGGCCCCCGTCGCGCCAGACGAAATATGCGATCGGCAAATAGGCCCAGATGCCGCGATAGAAGAAGATCTCCCCGAAATGATAGTCCGCCGTAAGCCACTTCGAGATCGCGTCCTGCGTCGTCAGCATCAGTGTGCCGAGCAGAATAAATGGGATTCCGCGGCCTGTGGCGGTATCGCTGCTCATGGTGTCTTGACGGTGACCGAAAAGTTGGCGGCGTCCCTCAAGGCGCGAATTGTTCGTTGAGAATGCGTTCCTCGAGATTGTGTTCCGGATCGAACAACATGGTCATGTCGATCGAATGATCCATCGCGACCATGACCTTGGCGACGCCGCGGACTTCGAATCCGTCGGCACTTGCATTGACCGGGCGCTTGTCGGTTTCAAGCAGCTCGAATTCGACCTGGGCGGAGCTTGGCAGGATCGCGCCCCGCCAGCGCCGGGGGCGAAAGGCGCTAATCGGGGTGAGGCACAGAACGGCCGCACCGATCGGCACGATCGGACCATGCGCGGAGAGATTATAAGCGGTGCTGCCGGCGGGTGTGCAAAGAAGCACGCCATCGCAGATCAACTCCTCGATCCGCACGACGTCATCGACGCGGATGCGAACCTTGGCTGCCTGCTGCGTTGCGCGGAGCAACGAAACTTCGTTGATGGCGGGCGCTTCGTGGCTTTCACCCTTCACTGTTTCAGCGGTCATCATTAGAGGGTGCAGGGTATGCGGTTCGGTCCGCGAAAGCCGGTCGGGCAGGTCCTCCAAGACGTATTCGTTCATCAGGAAACCGACGCTGCCGCGGTTCATCCCGTAAATTCGTTTGTCGGCGCCGTTATGGGTATGCAGGGTCCGCAGCATGAAGCCGTCGCCGCCAAGCGCTACGATGACGTCCGCTTCCTCGGGTGATACGCCGCCATAGGCCTCGCGAAGCTCTTTGTACGCCTCCTGCGCGTCGTCGGAATCCGAGGCTAAAAATGCAATCTTCTTGTAATTCATACGGAATCCCCACGAGAATGGGCGTCGGCAGGCCGCGACAGTATACCGAAGGAGTTGGTGGGCGCCAGCGGCCGCGAAATTCGTTTCTGGAGGATGCAATGCACTGGTCGCCTTGGGTCGTTCTGTTGGCGGTATTGTCCGTGGCGGTGCCGGCAGAGGCATGGGCGCAGGCTAAAGATCGGCATGCCGGCTATTATTATCCAACGCCGAAAACCCACGAAATCTATCGTGCCCGCATTCGTGTCGCGCCGGAGGCGTCGCGCAACGCCCGTATCGCCTTTGTCACCAACATCACCAACGGGATGATCGCCAAGAACGCCTATCCGCCGCCCTTCGTCATGTTCGTGAAGGGCAATCGCAAAGAGAAGCTAATTATCGTCGGGTTGCGGGACAACGCTTACAACACGCTTTTTCGGGCGCGGGCGCTCCTGGCGCAACTGACGTCGATCTCGCGGACCACGCGGTTGTTCCGCGAGCATTCGAAAGCGGATTGTCTGACATTTCTCGACCTATTGAAACTGATGGGGTTTGAACTGTTGACCGTGAGCGACGGCAAGGATTTCGCCCATCAGATCATGCTTCGCTGAAGGGATGATTTCGTCATGTCGGATCGGGAGGCCGTCCTGTTCGCCAACGACGCATTCTATGTCTGCTTCGCCGGCAACGATTACGAGGGGCTGGAACGGCTCTGGGCCCGGACGGCGCCCGTGACCTGCATCCATCCGGGCTGGGAGGCGCTTTACGGCCGCGGCCCGGTGATGGAAAGCTGGCTCGCGATCATCCAGAATGGTGCGCCGGCAATTCAATGCCGCGAACCTCGGGTCGCGCTTTACGGCGATACGGCGACGGTCATCTGCTACGAGCGGGCCGAGGGTGGCTACCTGATCGCCACCAACGTCTTTGTTCGCGAGGACGGCGAATGGCGAATGACGCATCATCAAGCCGGTCCCACACGCGGCGCTCCTGCGCCGGAGGTGGAGGGCGGACCGCCCGCCAGCGTCAACTGATCACGAAGACCTAGCTAGCCTATCCGCCGGTTACACTCATATGGCGGCTGACGCCGGGGCGGCGACTACGCCGGTTGATAATGAAATCATGCCCCTGCGGCTTGCGGCCGATGGCTTCGTCGATGGCGGTGTGGAGAAGGGCGTCGTCCTCGGTGGCGCGCAGAGGGTCGCGGAGATCGGCGGCATCCTCCTGGCCAAGACACATATAGAGCGTCCCCGTGCAGGTCAGCCGCACCCGATTGCAGGTCTCGCAGAAATTATGGGTCATTGGCGTGATGAAGCCGATCTTGGCGCCGGTCTCCCGACACTCGACATAGCGAGCGGGCCCGCCGGTGTCATAGTCGATCTCGTTCAGTGTCCATCGCGTTTGCAGTTCGGCGCGAACCATCGAAAGCGGCCAATACTGGTCGAGCCGCATCTGCTCGCCGACTTCACCCATCGGCATGACCTCGATAAAAGTCAGATCGTGTCCCGCCTCGCCGCACCAGCGCACGATGTCATGAATTTCGTCGTCATTGATGCCCTTGAGGGCGACGCAATTAATCTTTACCTGAAGACCCGCTTGGCTGGCCGCATCTATGCCGGCAATGATCTTATCGAGCTTGCCCCAGCGGGTAATTGCCTCGAATTTCTTCGCATCGAGCGTATCGAGCGAGACATTGACGCGCCGGACCCCGGCCGCCTTCAATGCCGCCGCGTATTTTGCGAGCTGGCTGCCGTTGGTGGTGAGCGTCAGTTCGTCGAGCGCGCCGGTGCCGATATGCCGGCCCAGGCGGTCGATCAACCACATGATGTTTCGCCGCACCAAGGGCTCGCCCCCGGTCAGCCGAAGCTTACGGACGCCGCGTTCGACGAAGGCACTGCAAAGACGATCAAGTTCCTCGAGGGTGAGTAGGTCGGCCTTCGGCAGAAAATGCATGTCCTCGGACATGCAATAGACACAGCGAAAATCACAACGATCCGTGACCGATACGCGTAGATAGGTCACCGCGCGCTCAAACGGATCGATCAACGAAGTCGTCTTCGCAACGTTGTTATTGTCGTTCGGCCACGCATCCATGGCGGTCTCCCAATAGGCAACGTCCATAACATAGTGCGTTTGGATCGAAATTACCCCTCGAAATTTCGTGATCACGCTACCGACCAAAACAGACCGGTAATTAGGGACGGCGTTTCTCGCTTCGTGGGAACATTCCATTCGTCTCGACAAAGAAGGCGATACGCGGTTAAATATTAGTCAAGAATTCAAGAGTCGATGTTAATATTTAGCTTTGGAGTCTTAGTCGTTTGGTTGATGGATTCTACAAATTCGGATGGATCCTTCTTGTTTGCGGAATTCTGTTACCGTGGTCGACGGATGCGGCGGCGGCGGGACAGAAGGAATTCGGCAAGAAGCGGAAATACGACGCCACCCATTGCGTCACCTTGACCGAGGGAACGCGGGTTCTTCGAAAACGGAAACGGAAAATTTCCGTCATCTATGCGGAAAACCGCTGTAGCCGCCCGATTCATGCGCTGGGTTGTTTCAACGTCATCAAGGCTAGCCTCAAGTTCTCGCGCACCGGTTGGTATTGTAAATACAAGGAGTTCAAATCTCGATCCCGCGCCATGTTCTCGGAACGCGCCAAGTATGGGCGAGTGAAGAAATGGGCGGCTTGCAACGGCAAGAGCGAGGATTGCATCCGGATTTTGCAGACGACCGAGGGGATCGTCAACTCTGGCGGGCAGGATCCGGAAAAAGTGGCGCGCCGACTCAAATAGACCGCGGCTTTCGCGGCATCCTTAGGTCAAGCGATGAAAGAATTCGAACTGCGGCCGGACCCAGACGACGAACGCCTGACCGAACGGGTTCACGGCGTCGATCAGGACGGCGCGCCGGTCGATGCGTCGGTCGTCGTCGAACGGCCACTCACCCTGTTCCTCAACAAGCGCGAGATCGTCACCATGATGACGATCTGCGATTATCCCGACTATTTGGCGGTTGGGTATCTGATCAATCAGAACATGCTGGCGCCCGATGACGCGATTACCGGTATCGACTACGAAGCGGACATCGAGACGGTTGTCGTCCGGACGGACCGCGAAACCGATTTCGAGGACAAGCTTCGCAAGAAGACACTGACCTCGGGGTGCGCCCAAGGCACGGTCTTCGGGGATTTGATGGAGAAGTTCGACGATATCGTTCTGCTGCCGGAGGCGATCCTGAAGACGTCTTGGCTCTACGCGCTGACCAAGAAGATCAACACCTCGCCCAGCCTTTATCTCCAAGCCGGCGCGATCCATGGCTGCGTCCTTTGCGAGGAGGATAAGCCGCTGGTCTACATGGAGGATGTCGGGCGCCATAACGCCATCGACAAGATCGCTGGCTATATGGCGTTGAAAGGGTTGTCGCCGGCGGGGAAGATTTTCTATACCACTGGGCGGTTGACTTCCGAGATGGTGATCAAGGCGGTCCAAATGCGGATTCCCATTCTGGTGTCTCGGTCCGGCTTTACGGCCTGGGGTGTCGATCTGGCCCGCCGGGCGAATCTGACACTGATCGGCCGGGCGAGAGGGCGCCGGTTCCTCGCCCTCGCGGGTCAGGAGCGGATTGTCTACGACGCTCCGAGAGAGAACACGGGGCAAGACGAAAATGCCGCCGAGTGACGGGTCGCCGGATGGATGAAACCGTCGTCGGTTTTCTTCTCGCCGGCGGTCAGTCGCGCCGCATGGGAGGCGGAGACAAATGCCTCCGCGAACTTGGTGGACGGACCATCCTGTCGCGGATCGTCGAGCGCTTGCGGCCGCAGGTCGGCCCGCTCCTGTTGAATGCGAATGGCGATCCGGAGCGCTTCCGTTCGACCGGCCTAACCGTGGTCGCCGACGTCGTCGAGGGGTTCGCCGGACCGCTGGCCGGTATTCTCACCGGCTTGCGCTGGGCGGCGGAGAACGTGCCCGATTGCAATTGGGTTGTCAGCGTGCCGACCGATGCGCCCTTCGTACCGCTCGATCTCGTTGCCAGGCTTCGCGAAGCCGCCGAACGCGAAGGCGCCGATCTGGCACGGGTGTCTTCCGCGGGGCGCCCGCATCCGGTGGTGGGACTTTGGCCGCCGCGTCTCGCCGATGCGTTGGCGGGCGCACTCGTCGAGGAAGATATCCGCAAAATCGATGTTTGGACCGCGCGCCATTCGCTCGTCACGGTCGATTTTTCGATCGAGCCGGTCGACCCGTTCTTTAATGCCAATAAATTGGAGGATCTGGCCGAAGCCGAGCGTCTCCTCGCCTTCGAAAACCCTTAATCCCGAAACAAGGTGACGAACCGGCCATGCGGCCGCATCGCCGAAACCGTTCCGCCTTCCATAATGACATGGGCAAGTGCGTCCGGATTTTGGGCGACGAAGCCGCTGGTCGCGTCAACGCCAAATTCAAACAGCGCAGGACCAAGCGGCGCGCTGGGACCGACAAGGACGACAAAGGCATCTCGCGCCAGTTCGAGGAGACCCGCGAGCGACCCGTTCGAGAGGGCCGAAGCCGTCACCACGACTTGTTCCGCCTTCGGAAGCAATGTCTCGGCGGCGGATTCGGGATAATACCCCGGACGCGGTTCGCGTTCGATCACCGCGGCGCCGGGGAGTCGCTGCTCGATACCCGAAAATGCTCCGATGACGACCGTCCGTTCGCCGCGTGCCTCGACTAGGTCGAGGCCGTTCCGTTCACTCCCGGTGATCTCGAAGCGATTGTGATGCGCATTGATCGCGGCATGGCCGATCGCCCGTTCGAAATCGTTTTCCACGGTGGCGAGGCGCGCGAGTTCCACTAGCTTTTGTCCGGCATAGCTGCCGGGCGCCGGCAATCCATAGCAGCCATTGGTGCCACGCGCCGGGCTGTGCGACAACCCGATGCCGCCGGGTCCTTGGACCATGGTCCAGTTCAACCCGACGATGACTCTTTCCGCCAGACCCGTCAGGTCCCGCGAAAGGGCTTGCAGCATGTCGGTCGCGCGCGAAGTCGGTACGTCGGTCGCGGTTTGCATGGGAAAACTATATAGGGGTGCGTCGAGGTTCGTCATCCGTGTCCCCGATCCGGATGAGCTCGACCTCCGTCAGATTTATCGTGACCTTGCCGGCATCCTCGAAGTTCACGGTCGCCCGACCGTCGATGACGGATTGCACCTGGCCCAAGCCCCAATCCAACATTTTTGGGTGGCGTACGAAATCTCCCGGAATTAGAACTTGCGACATTCCTGTCTCACCGTAAGGCTGTGGAAGATTGTGATATTTACGGTTTGGAAAGAACTAGAAACTAGAATTTTTCTCTATGGATGTCGATCTACGCATTGCGGCTTTGGTAAGCGCCCGTCTGTGTCACGGTTTGGCGGCGCCTGTCGGCGCGGTTTCGAACGGTATCGAGATGGTGGAAGAATTCGACGCGTCGATGCGTGACGAGGCGATGGCGCTTGCCCGCGTCAGCTCGGATGCGGCGGTCGACCAATTGAAATATTTTCGGATGGCCTATGGTTCGGCCGGTATCGATGGACTGCCCGATATCGCCGCCGTTCGCGAATTGGCGACGCCCGTGTTCGATAAGCAGAAATTGCAGCTCGATTGGGACAATTTCGGTCCGGCGGATTTGCCGGAAAATTTGGGGAAATTGATCCTGCTCATGATCGAACTGCTCGCGGAAACGATTCCCAGGGGCGGCACGATTGAAATTTGCAGCGAGGGGCCGAAACGGTCCGTATTACCGCTTCGGGGGCGGAGGCACGCGTGGATGCGCAAATTCGCGAGGCGATGGTGGTCGGTGCTTCGATCGATTCACTGACGCCGAGGACCGTGCACGCCTACCTGGTTGCGCGCCTAACCGACGAGTGCGGTGGACAGGTGTCGCTGGAATTGAAGGAAGATGGAACGGAACTCGTATTTATCGGATCGGCGGATACCCAATGAATCGGCGGTTTAACTCGTTCATTTGCGTTTACGAGTCCTTAACGGTTTCGGACTAGTTTCGTTAACCAAGGCTGGGAATAGATAGGCAAGCATCGCGCGGGCTTCGGCGCGCCTCAATATAGGAACACGGATCATGGATGATCTACTGCAAGAATTCCTGACGGAAACCAATGAGAGTATGGAAACGCTCGATAACGAGATTATCACGCTCGAGCAGAATCCGAACGATCCGGAACTTCTGAGTAATATTTTCAGATTGGTTCATACGATCAAGGGCACTTGCGGCTTTCTGGGCCTGCCACGTCTCGAGAGCGTGGCCCACGCGGCGGAAAACGTCCTTGGCAAGTTCCGTGACGGGGTTCTTGAAGTCACGCCGGAAGCCGTGACCTTGATTCTTGCCTCGCTCGACCGGATCAAGGATCTGCTCGGTGCGTTGGAAGAAACCGAGGCGGAGCCGGAAGGCGACGACGGGCCCTTGATCGCTCAATTGGATACGATGGCGGAGGGTGGCGGCGCGGAACCCGCGGAACAGCCGATCGCGGAGGCGGAGGTCGTCGAGGAAGAGGTGGCGCTCGAAGAAGGCGATGCCAGACCAAATTCAATTGATCGAGCGTCTCGCTCGTAAGTCCGCCGAAACCATACGGCTCGACCAGTTTGTCGAGGTTCCAGCGATGCAGGACGTCAAGCTTGGTGAAAGGCAGCTCGCCGCTTCTGACCCGGTCCATCGCGGGTTGGTAGAGGGCGCGCCAATCGCGGGCGAAGCGATCCCAATCCGCGGCCGGTACGCCGTGTTCGGACGCAAATTCGGCGGCGAGCCGCGCGATGCTCCCGCGCCAATCGACGACGGTGCCGAAAACGTCGAATATCAGGGCCTTCACGTCGGGTTCGGCCATTTTAGTCTTCCTCCAGAATTGCGAGGCCAATCCCGCTCGCACCGTATCCGTTGCCGTTATAGAGCATGTAGCGCCGGTCCCGATGATCGAAAACGCAGGGGTAACAGGTCATCTCGCTGTCCCAGCCTTCCGGCGAGACCTTGATCCCCGCGAGATCGTCGCGCCGGCGCCAAGTGATGGCATCATCCGATTCGGCGTAACCGATGCGGTAGGGGAAATCGGCGCCCCGGTAGCAATACCACATCCGCCAAAGGTCACCGTCCTTCAACACCGAAGGTCGGGCGATGGCGAGTTCGCCGGGATGTGCGAAATCGACCGCGACATGGCCGTCGCGCTGCCAGCGAATCCCGTCCGGACTAACCGCATAGCGAAGGTTGTAGGTGGAAGCGGGGGGATCGTCCGGCAGCCAGTCGAGGCCCGAGAGATACCACATGTGCCAGCTTGCCCCCTCGCGCAGCACGCATTGGCTGGCGACGAAATAGGGGTCGGTCGGGCCCCGATCGAGGACGGGTCCGTCGGCGACGCGGACAAACGGCTCGTCCGCCGCCGCCTGGATGGCAAGGCCGATCGAATTTCGAAAGGGAACACCGACCGCACGGTTCCAGCCGATGTAGTAGAGGTAACGCCGACCCTCCTGGCGCAGCAACCAGGTCGCCATCACACCATCGGCATCGAAGGCGCCGAGTTTTCCGGGAGATAGAACTGGTGACTTGGCCTCGGCGAGGATTTTGTCCGGCGCGTCGAGGTCGATTTCGAACCAGCCGACATGCGATCGGTTGTCGGCATCGCGGGGCGTGCAGTAGATGCGGAAGAGATTCCCTTCGATATGGTCCACGACCGGTACGGCGGCATGGCTTTGGGTCCAAGGATGCCGGCCGTCTACATTATAAATGCGGCCAAGCTTGCGCCACTGCATCAGATCGACCGGAGCCGGTTGCTGGGTACCTTGGAGGGCGGGGTTGCCGTGCCCGGGAAGACGGTGCGTTCGGATGCGTTCTCCAGGATCAGGGCGCTCGCGCCAACCACGCAATGCGCACCGATCGAGACGTTGTCGCGGATCGTGGCGTTCACACCGACAAAGCAATTGTCGCCGATCGATACCGATCCCGAGACGACGGCATGGCTGGCAATAAAGACGTTGTCGCCGATCGTCGTGTGATGGCCGATGTGATTACCGCTCCATAGGGTGGTGTTCTCGCCGATCCGGACATGGGGCTGGATGGTGTTGTGTTCCATCAGGAAAAGATTGTCCCGAGCCTCGAACCCCTTCCATACCCAGGCCCGGCTCGAAACATAATGGGCCAACCGGTAGCCCTTCGCCCGCGCGGCCGCTACCTTCGCCGCCCGATGGGCGTTGAGCGCGCCATAGCCCATCGCGATGAAGAGCGTGAAATCATCCGGCGGGAACGCCTGTTCAATCTCCTCGAAGGGCCGGACCGGCAGGCCGATAAGATCGTCGCCGTCGAGATAGTCGGCGTCGACCGTGAAGGCCGCCACATCGTATGGGCTGTCCTCGGAAAAGTAATAATGGGCAACTTCGGCGATCTGCCCGTTGCCGAATATAACGAGTCGGTCCATGACGCCATCCACTCTAACGGTCGCGGGGTTCCCTCGCAAAGTTGGTGCCTGAATGCCGCGGGGGTCATCGACAGACCGGCCTTCCCGCCGCTAGACTGCGCGCCATGTCGACGGCCCTCCAGCGGCTCGAAAGCGCGCTTGAACATCAACGCAGTGGCGATCATGCGGCGGCGCAATCCGTCTTGCGGGATCTGTTGCGCGAGGAACCCGACAATGGGGACGGGCTGCATTTGATGGGGCTTTCCTTGCATGCCCTCGGCCGCGATGAGGAAGCCCTCGATTGGATCGCGCAAGCAATCGAACATCGAAATGACGAGCCGATATTTCTCTGCAATACCGGTATCGTGGCGCTTGGCCTCGGCGATTTGACACGTGCCGCGCGCTATCTGGAGCGCGCGATCGCCGCCGACCCTCTTTATGTCGACGCGTACAACAATCTCGCTCTTCTGCGTGAAAAGGAGGGTCAGTTGGAGGACGCGTTGGCGTTCTTGGAGAAAGCGACGGCGCTTCGTCCGGAATTCCCTGGCGCCCTTTCAAACATGGGCAATGTCCTGCGGGGGTTGGGTCGGATGTCGGATGCGATCGACGCCTATCTCCGTGCGCTCGAAATCGAACCCGGGTTGGCGGAGGCCCATAACGGCCTCGGAAATACCTATCAGTTGATGCGGGATTTCGAGGCGGCGCGGAGGAGTTTCGATCGGGCGATCGGAATTCGCCCGGATTACGCGGAGCCTCATTTCAACCGAGCGATGACGCTTGCGGCGCAAGGCGATGCGGCCGGTGCGGTGGGAGGTATTGCGCGCGCCTTGGCGATTCGTCCCGAAGCACGGTTTCGCATCTCGTCGGCCGGCCTCTTGCCCGTCATTCCCGCGTCGCGCGCCGAGATCTCGAAATGGCGGGCGCGTTTCGCAGAGTCCTTCAGGTCGCTGAAAGCCGAAGGCCTCATGCTCGACGGCACGCCGCTGCATGCCCAAGCGATGAGTTTCTACCTTGCCTATCATGGCGAGAACGACCGACAAATGATGGAGATGCTCGCCGATTTCTATCTCTCGGCCTGTCCGGCACTGGCCGTGACGGCGCCCCATTGCGAGGTGACGGCCGAACCGCGGCGGGACGGCCCCGTTCGGGTTGGTATGCTGTCACGCTATTTCGGCGAACATGCGGTCGCCTGGATGATCGAGGGGCTTCTTGCCGCCTTACCGCGCGATCGTTATCAGGTGCGCGCGCTGACTGTGTTGTCGACCGACATACCGGTCTCGAGGCGAATTGAGGCTGCGGTCGATGAAGTCGTTGCCCTGCCGTACGATCTGGAAGGCGCCCGCCAGCGAATTTCGGAACTGGAGCTCGATATTCTGCTCTATGCGGATATCGGTATGGAGGCGTTCAGTTATTTTCTCGCATTTGCGCGATTGGCGCCGGTGCAATGCGTCATCTGGGGGCATCCGGATACAACCGGCATTCCCACGATCGACTACTATCTCAGCAACGACATCGCGGAACCGCCGGATGCGGCGAATGCCTATAGCGAAAAGCTCGTGCGCCTCGATGGCGTGCAAAGCCGGTATCCCCAAGTCGCCAAGCCGTTCCCCTTGCCCGGGCGAGTGGAGCTCGGCCTGCCCGAAACAGGCACGATCTATCTCTGTCCGCAGAATTTGATCAAGATCCATCCGGATATGGACGAGTCGTTGGCGGCGATCCTCGATCGTGATCCGGCGGGTCGTCTGGTTATCTTTCATTCGCTCGATCCGAATTGGACAAGACTTCTGTTGGCGCGTTGGGCTCCCAAATTCGGTGAGGCGGTCAGGCGCGTCACGGTACTGGATTATATGGAATTCGATGGCTTTTTAGCTGTTCTCGCGAATGCCGATGTCGTTCTCGATACCTGGCCCTTCGGGGCCGGCAATACGAACTACCAGACGTTTTCCATGGGGGTGCCGGTGGTGACGCTGCCCGGTCGTTATCTCAGGGGGCGGGGCACGCTGGCGCATTACCAGCATATGGGATTCGAGGATTGCATCGCTGATACGCCCGAGGACTATGCCGATATCGCGGTTCGTCTTGGAACCGACGCTGAGTGGCGCCGCGCGATCGGCCAGAAGATCCAAACCCGCGCCGATGCCGTGCTCGACGATGCGGTCGCGGCACGCGCTTTCGTCGACTTCATGGGAAGTATCTCCGGATGAGCGACTCTAAGGATCGAGTCCGTGCCGCCAAGCACCTGCTGGAAGACGGCGATGCCAAGGGCGCCCTGGATACTCTTGGCGTGCTCGCCGACGGCGAGGCGACGGCGGCGATGCTGGCCGGCGTGGCGGCGGAGCGCCTTGAAGACCGGGCAGCCGCCATTCGTTATTTTTCACGAGCCGCGGCGCTTGATCCAACACGCGTCGAGGCGCCGCTCAATCTCGGCATTTGTCTCCGTGCCATGGGCCAAGACGAGATGGCGGCGGCGGCATTCGATCAAGCGCTAGAGATCGATCCCGGTCATGCCGCCGCGCGCTTCGCCCGGGCCAATCTCCATCTCGCCAGCGGTGATTGGGCCGAGGCCGCCGACACGTTCGAGATGATCTTGGCGGCCGAGCCGGACCACCTCGGCGCCGCCAATAATCTTGGTCTCGCGCGCCGGCAGCTTGGACAAATCAAGGCGGCCATCGCCGCCTTTGAAAGCGTGCTGGCGCGCGACTCCGGGAACGTCGATGCGGAGGTCAATTTGGGGGCGCTGCGGGCCGAGGAGGGCAATTTCGATACGGCGATCGAGCACTATCGCCGAGTTCTCGAAATTGCGCCGGAACACGGCGAAGCCGCGAATAATCTTGGTGTCGCCCTTCTCGACAAAGGTCGTGCCGGGGAAGCTGTGACGGTTCTGGAAGCCGCTGTGGCGGGTGGCGCGGCCGGACCCGAGACTCGTGCCAATCTGGGGAATGCGCTGGCTAAGATGGGCGATGTCGAGGGGGCCACCGCCGCCTATGACGCGGCATTGGCGCTTCGGCCGGATGCTGGCATTCGCGTCCGCAAGGCAATGCTGCTGCCGGTCGTGGTCGACTCCGCGGGCGATTATGACGCGGCGCGCCGAGACTTCGAGGCAGGGCTCGATAATTTATTGGCTTCGCCGCCTGAACTTTCCGATCCCTATGTCGAGGTCGGTGCGACGACGTTTAATCTCTCCTATCACGATGCCAGCAACCGCGATCTCATGAAGAAGATCGCGGTGTTTTATTGCGCGGCGTGTCCCGCTCTTCTCGAAACGGCACCCCATTGCTTGCCCAATGCTGAGCGTGCAAACGGAAAGGTTCGGATCGGTTTCGTCTCGCGCTATCTCCGGACCCATTCGATCGGCCGATGTTTCGAGGGCGTGATACGAAAGCCGGGGCGCGACGATGTCGGAATCACGGTCTTCACCTTCGATCCGCGTCCGGACCCGCTCTGGGATCGGATCGCGGCCGATGTCGACCGGACGGTATTGTTGCCGTCCAGGTTGGCCGAGGCCCGCCGCCTGATCGCGGCGGAGGCGCTCGACGTCTTGATCTATACCGATATCGGGATGGAGCCGCTGACCTATTTCCTCTCTTTCGCAAGGCTTGCACCGGTGCAATGCGTGACCTGGGGCCATCCGGAATCCCCGGAGACGCCGGGGCTCGACTACTTTCTGAGCGGGGAGGCCATGGAGGGTGAGGAAGCACCCGCGCATTATGGCGAGCGGCTCGTTCAGCTGCCCGGGCCCCCACTTTTATATGACCGGCCAGCCGTTCCCGAAACGCTCAAGCCCCGTGCCGCCTTCGATCTTCCGGATTCGGGCGCGTTGTATTTTTGCGCCCAGACCTTGATCAAGGTCCATCCCGAGATGGATTCGCTATTCAGCGAAATTCTCACGCGCGATCGAACGGGAACGCTGGTGTTTCTGGAGGGGTATGTGCCGGAACTCGCGGCGCGTCTTCGAGATCGGTTCGCCGCGACGATGCCCAAGCTGATCGATCGAATACGATTCCTGCCGGCCCTGAGCCACATGGATTACATGAATGTCTTGGCCTTGGCGGATGTTTCGCTCGACACGCGTCCCTTCGGCGGCGGCAATACGAGTTGGCAGGCGATTGCCTGCGGAACGCCGGTCGTCACCTGGCCGAGCCCCTATTTGCGCGGCCGATTCGCGCTGGCGCTGTACCAATTGATGGGTCTCCATGACCTTATCGCGACGGATGGCGCGGAATTCGTCGACCTCGCGGTTCGGTACGGAATCGATCCCGATTTCCGAGACGCAACGAACCGGCGGGTCGCCGCCGGAGAGTCGCTCATCTTTGCCGATAGAGTCTCGGTCGATGCGTTCTATGACTTCGTGGTGAAAGCCGCCCGGAGCTAAGCCTGGGCGTGGATTTCCCGCGCGATTTGGTGCGCCGGTTCGGTGAGAAGTCGATGCAGAATACTCCAACGGGATCCCCGCCACTCCTCGAAAAACGACAGCTCGATAGCGCGATGCCGAAACGCTTCCGGTTGATAGAGGCGGCGGCCGCCGGCGAGGTTTATATAGCGCGTGGCCTGAACCTGGCGGAGGACCTCTAGTACCCGGTCCTGGCCACTGAAGGTATCGGGTACCCGCAAAGTGCTGGTTCGCAGGATATTGACGGGCAATCGGAGCTCTTGGCAAACAAGGCCGAGGAGCCGGGTCAAATAATCGACGACGTCGCCTTCGGGCGCCAGCATGGTATCGAAGATGGGATGGCTGGCTTCGCGGAGGCTGGGAATGCCACGGCATCGATTGGCCAGCGCCGTCTCGGCCGAGGGCGCAAAGGCGAGATCGTCGATTCTGATCGCCATCGGCCGCTTCGCCAACGGCAAGGTGAGCCATTTGGCGGCGCCGGTATAGCCCGGAAGCTGGTTGCGATGGACCCAGCCTCGGCGCGGAAACTGCACGCAGTCGAACAGGCAGACGAGATCGGCTTCCGCGAATAGGCGGAAATAACCCGCATAGGGCAGAAAATACGGCTGCATGACGGCGACGGTCGTCATTGGATTGTCCGATGGTGAATTATCTCGCGGTGTGAAGTTTAGCGCCTGCAGGCCGAAGAACCCAACCGTTCCACCGCTTCGCGTATTGACCTCCAGCTTCCCGCGCGGGAGGCTTCCGATTATGTCGGCTGTCGTTCAAGACCTCATGCGCCGCGCTTTGGCGCTCCATCAAGCTGGCGAATATGTCGCCGCAAAAAAGCTATACCGGGATGTCGTGGCGCTTGATCCGAATCTCGGAGATGCATGGAACCTGTTGGGGTTGGTGGCACGCGAGGAAGGGGATGGTGCCGCTGCGGCACGGCATATAGAGCGTGCGATCGAAATCTCGCCGGATTTCGCCGACTACCATGTGAATTTGGCGGTTGTGTTGCAGACGCTTGGGCAGAGGGACCGGGCCGCCGAGGCCTGTCGACGGGCGATCGCCCTTGATCCCGAACTACCGGAAGCCCATTACAATTTGGCGACCACCTATCTCGCCCAAGGACGCTCGGACGAGGCCTTGGCCGGTTTCCGGGAGGCGGTGCAATTTCGCGCCGATTATCCCGAGGCGAACAACAATATCGGCCATATCCTCTTGGAACGAGGAGATGCAGCAGCGGCGTTGCCCTATTTCGAGCGTGCCGCCGAGGAGCGGTTTGCGCCGGCGCTCTCGAACATTTGTGGTGCGTTATCCACGTTGGAACGACATGACGCGGCGATCGAAGCCGGTCGCGATGCCGTTGCCGCCGCGCCGGAAGATCCGGCGGCATTTTACAACCTGGCCAACGCGTATAATGCGGCTGGTGATCCCGATACTGCCATCGAGTTGTACGAGACGGCCGTGACACTCGCGCCGGGTCATGTCGACGCGTGGTGCAATCTCGGTGTTGCTCAGCTTGCGAGGAATGCGCCCGCGGACGCCCTTCGCGCACTCGATCGGGCGCTCGCCATCGATCCCGATATACCCGATGCGAACTGGAACAAGGCGATGGTGCTTCTCCTGGTAGAGCGCTATGCCGAGGGATGGCAATTGTATGAATGGCGCTGGCGGGCGGTCGAATGGTTGGAGCGCCGATCCTTCGATGCGCCCGAATGGCGCGGCGAACCGCTCGATGGTCGCACCATCCTTATCCATACTGAGCAAGGCTATGGCGACACGCTTCAGTTCGTTCGGCTGCTGACCCGGGTGGCGTCAGCCGGCGGGCGTATCATTCTTGCCTGTCAACCGCCCTTGAAACGGCTGCTGGGCGCGCTGCCCGCTGTCGCTGAGACCATCGGCTACGGCGAACCGGTTCCTCCTTTCGACTGTCATCTGCCGATCATGAGCCTGCCGCTGGTGCTCGGTCTGGACCAGCCGCCGGAGTCGCGGCCCTATCTGATGGCGCCAGCGCCAAGAAAGGACCGTCGTCTCGATGGCGACCAACCGAGGATCGGGTTCGTCTGGCGTGGTAGCCGGATCAACAAGCGCGGCATGTTCAGATCGTCCGCGCTCGCGGATTTCGCCCCTCTGGCTGCCCTCGCGGGGGCCAGATTCTTTAGCTTGCAGATCGATGCCGATGCGATCGAGAAAGCCGAATTGGCGCGTCTGAATGTGACTGATTTGAGCGGGGATCTGGCTGATTTCGCCGATACGGCCGAATTCGTGGCACGGTTGGATCTCGTCGTTACCATCGACACGGCGATGGCGCATCTGGCGGGCGGCCTCGAAGTTCCGGTATGGGTTCTGTTGTCGTTTGCCGCCGATTGGCGCTGGCAACTGGACCGGGTCGATTCGCCCTGGTATCCGGCGATGCGCCTCTATCGGCAATCCGGGAGGGGCGATTGAGGCGAACTGGTGAGCCGCGTCGCGGTTGATCTGGCCGCGTTTATCGCGGCGCGCGGGAATGCTTCGGTGACAGACGGGTCCTTGCCGGACTAGGCTGTCCCCGAAGACCTTTGGAACAGGGTGACATGAGCAAAGGCGAACGGACGATAGCCTTGATGCGGCCGAAATTGCCCGATTCAGCGGCTCTGGCCCCCTATCTGAAGGAAATCGACGAAAATCGATGGTACAGCAATTTCGGACCGCTCGAGCGGCGCTTCGAAGCGCGTCTCGCGGAACATTTCGCTATCGGGGCCCGGGAACTCGTATGCGTCAGCAACGGAACCCAAGGCCTTATCGTCGCTTTGCAGTCGGTCACCCGGGCGCCCGTCGGATATTGCGTGATGCCCGCCTTTACCTTTGCCGCCACAGCCCATGCCGCGGTTGCTGCCGGCCTCGAGCCCTGGTTCGTCGATGTCGAAGCGGAGACTTGGACGCTAACGCCGGAGATGCTGCGGGAACAGCTCCCGCGACTGGACGAACCCGTGGCCGCGGTCATGCCGGTCGCTCCTTTCGGTGCCGCGCCCGATGTCGCGGGCTGGGACGCATTCTGCGAGGAAACCGGCATTCCCGTCGTGATCGATGCGGCGGCGAGTTTCGATACCGCGATCGCCGGGCATTCGCCCGTTATGATCAGTCTTCATGCGACGAAAGCCCTCGGCATCGGCGAGGGGGGGATCGTTCTTTGCCGCCGGCCGGATGCCATCGAGCGCGCGCGCGCCGGGCGGAATTTCGGTTTCCGAGAGGAGCGCGTCTCGCTGGTTGCCGGAACCAACGCGAAACTGAGCGAATACGGTGCCGCGGTCGGCCTGGCGGCACTTGATATTTGGCCGGAAACACGAGCTCGTCTGGCCGCGGTTTCAGCGTGTTATCACGAATCTTTCGTGGGGCTCGAGGGTGTCGAATTCGCGCCCGCATTCGCGGGTGAAGGTATCAGTTCGACCTGCAACGTAATCCTCGATTCTCCAATCGGGGACAAGGTGATCGCCGCTTTGGACGGTGCCGATATTGAATCGCGCCGATGGTGGAACCGGGGTTGCCACCGCGAACCGGTCTTTTTGGGCTGCCGCCGATCCGCGTTGCCGGTCTCCGAGGATTTGGCCGAACGGGTCGTCGGTTTGCCCTATCACGGTGGCCTTCGGGCAGCGGAAATCGAGCGAATCCGAGATGTTATGGATGCTGTGCCAACCGGGTAAGAGTTTCCGGATTTGGCAATAGTTACCGGGTAATTCTTGTCTTTCAGCCATTGGAACAATTGCGCTCCAATAGAATTAACCATTAAATATCAATTAGTTCAGTAAAATTTAAAAGATGGCACCGCCATTGCCCCTAATGGATTCGAAATACCGCGTCCAGAGTGGGAGTGTGCCAAGGAATGATCCCCGCAACCGACGTTAAGTGCCAAGTAGCCAAACTAGCCGGAAAGGAGTTGGCAAATGGCGGACAAAGTTAGTTTGAGCCAGGCGGTTCGCGGCAATCTCTTATCATTGCAGCGAACGTCATCGCTCATCGATCAGACGAACTCGCGTCTTTCGACGGGTTTGAAAGTGAATTCAGCGGTGGATGACGCGAGCGCGTTCTTCACATCTCGGGCACTGGAAAACCGAGCCAACGATCTCGTCGAATTGAAGAGCGGTATCGATCTCGCGATCAGCACCATTCAGGCGGGCCTCGACGGTATCGAGGCGATCACCGACCTGGTCGATCAGGCCAAGGGCCTCGCCAGCAACGCCAAGGCCACCGGCGATACCAACGAACGCTCGACCCTCGCGGTTCAGTTCAACGAGCTTTTGACGCAGATAGATGCGCTGGCGAACGACGCGACGTTCAATGGGAGCAATCTCATTAAGGCGACGCCCGATAATCTCGAGGTCATATTCAACGAGAACAACACCAGCAACCTCACGATCACCGGGCTCGATACGACGACCGCGTCTACAGGCATCAATCTCTCTGTTGCGGCGAATAATTTCGGCTTGAACGCCAATGTCGATACGGCTTTGACGGCGATTTCGAGCGCCCTGGTTACCTTGCGCGGCAACGCCTCGACCATGGGTTCGAGCAACACGATCCTGAGCACGCGCTTGGAGTTCACTCAAAATTTGGTGAATACGCTGGAAGACGGTGCGGGCAAGTTGACCCTGGCCGATCTCAACGAGGAAAGCGCCAATCTGCTGGCCCTTCAAATTCGTCAGCAATTGGGCACCAACTCGCTGGCCCTTGCAGCGCAGAGCGAGCGGTCGATCCTCAGCCTCTTCGGATAGGTTTCGCGAGGCGCGCGCATTCCGGCAGGTCGCGCCAACTGGAACGTTTTTGCCGCCGCCCGGGCAGATTTTGCCCGGCGCGGTCGGCAAATATTTCCCATCCGGCAATTTTCGACCAGTCGAAATACCGCCAACGGCGGATTAAGCCCCAAAATCCCTGACATTTTCGAAATTGGCACACCCGTTGCGCCTAATCCGGGCGGTCGTCGTTCCGTCGATAGAATGTCAACGGGCTTCGACCATAAACCAACGACCGCAGAAAGCGGTTGTTACCATGTGTCCTAGAATAGGAGCAATGACATGGCGGAAGCTGTCAATCTAACACAGACGGTTCGTTCGAACCTTCTGACACTCCAGAAAACCTCCGGACTTATCGCCAGGACGCAGACGCGTCTGTCGACTGGTTTGAAGGTCAACAACGCGATCGACGATGCCGCGGCGTTCTTTACCG
Organism: uncultured Rhodospirillaceae bacterium; assembly: GCA_964408805.1. GTDB lineage: Bacteria > Pseudomonadota > Alphaproteobacteria > UBA8366 > UBA8366 > CAYPAV01. The sequence continues at coordinate 59,874 of CAYPAV010000022.1, forward strand.
CCAAGGCGTTGAGCAACGCAGGCAACGATTTGGCCGGACTGAAGTCCAGTATCGATCTGGCCATCAGTACGATTCAGGCGGCCATCGACGGTATCGATGCCATCACCGAACTGGTCAACCAGGCAAAGGGTCTGGCCAGTAACGCGAAGGCGACGGGTGATACCAACGAGCGCTCGACCCTGGCGGTGCAGTTCAACGAACTGTTGTCGCAGATCGACACCCTTGCCAAAGATGCGAGTTTCAACGGCACCAACCTTCTGAAGGCGACGCCCGACAACCTCGCGGTGGAGTTCAACAGCGACAATACCAGTAACCTGACGATCACCGGCCTCGACTCGACGACGGCGTCGACCGGTATCAACATCGGTGTCGCGGCCAACAACTTCGGTCTCAGTGCCAATGTCGATACGGCGTTGACCGCGATCTCGAGTGCGCTTTCGACTCTGCGGTCGAACGCTTCGACGTTGGGTTCGAACAACACCATCTTGTCGACGAGACTTGAATTCACACAGAAACTCGTCACCACCCTCGAAGGCGGTTCCGGCAAACTCACGCTGGCCGACCTTAACGAGGAAAGTGCAAACCTGCTGGCTCTCCAAACCCGTCAGCAGCTGGGTATTAACTCCCTGGCCCTCGCCGCGCAGAGCGAGCGGTCAATTCTGGCGCTCTTCGGTTAATACCCAATCGGGTTCATTCGGACCCAAGGCGGGGGCCAATCGGCCCCCGCCTTTATTTTGGGGATCGTAATATATCGCCCTTGGCGCAAGGCCGTGATATATAGGGTCTATGTTAGTGATCGCCAATTTTGGCGGCTCGTTCGCGCCAGTATTCCCCTCCAGTCACGCGGTCGAAGATCATGCCACTTAAACTTATCCTCAAGCCGGGCGAGAAGGTCATCATCAACCAGGCCGTGGTGTTGAACGGCGGCGAGAAGACCGAACTTGTCCTGCAAAACAAGGCCAGCGTGATGCGCGAGCGCGACATCATGACTGAGACGGGCGCCGACAGTCCTGCGAAGAACATATATTTTGCGGTTCAGATGATGTATATGTTTCCCGAAAAGGAACGGCATTATCAAGAAAGATTTAACGAAATGGTAAAGGATTTCATTCAAGCTGTACCTAGTTCGACTCCAATAATACTTGATGTTGGAAGAAAAGTTATTGAAGGTAATCTTTACAGCGCCATGAAAGAATGCAAGAAATTGATGAAATACGAGGCGGAGGTGCTGAAGCATGTCACCGAGTAGCGACCCTTATCGCACGTCGATGAAGCTGGGCGCCGAGGCGCGCCAGACCGAAGCACGCGCGTTGATGGAGACTGCTCGGGCACTATCGGACGCACAGGCGAATTTTGAGGATTTGGACGGTTATCGCTCCGCGCTCCGTCTCAACTGGCGTCTGTGGACGATCTTTCAGTCGGACGTGTCCTCGGCAGAGAGTCCGCTGCCGGAAGAGATCAAGACGAACATCTTGAATTTGAGCGTTTTCGTCGATAAGCACACGGTCGACGCTTTGGCCAACCCGGAGGCGCGAAAATTGAAGGTGCTGGTCGACATCAACCGGAATATCGCAAGCGGGTTGATGACGAGCCCGCAAGGTACCGAGCCAAGCGAACCGCCGCCGCCGTCACCGGGTCAATCGTCGGGCGGTGGTGATATCGTCGCTTGACGCTCGTTCGGTCTAACCCGAGCGATTCGGCTCTTTTTTTTCCAGGACGACGAACAAACGAAAGGCCATGAACCTGCCGAGATAGGGCAGCAGGGCCTCTTCCAGTTTCAGTACCGGTCGGACAAATGAGCTCGCGATCAGTGTCCATGATTTGAATCCGCCCGACATCGGGTAGGCGAACATCGATTTGTATCGGGTCTCTCCCGACAGAAGATCGAAGTTCGGAACCAGATCCGCGAAACGCGCGGCCTGCTTTACGAACATGATCGTCGGGATGGCCTGGTTGCTCGCCAGGGGATCTCTCGATGGGTTGGGTGTTCCTTTCTTGAAGGGGTCCTCCGTCATGTTGACCGGCTCGTCGTGCAGGAACCGATAGAATGGGCTGCTGAAAGGTGTGATGGCCGGCTCCAAGGCAATCACGTGGCCGCCCGGCCGCAAGAGGCGCCCGGCCTCCTCGATGAATAGCACCGGAAACTCGATATGGTGCAACACGTCGACCATCACGATATTGTCGAATGTGGCGTCGGCGAACGGCAGTTGTTGGGCGTCGGCCACGGCATCAAGCCAAGATGTCGCCTGAAGGTCGATTGAAATGACGTCGGGCCGCACACTTTTCAGATTACCGGACCCGCCGCCGATCTCGAGTGTCGTGCCCGGGACGCAGGCGGCGGCGATGTCGTCGTAAAAATCCTCGTAGATCGTCCGCAGGCTGGGTTTGGCGCGCCAAATCTCGCGATATTCGGACGGCTCCACGGTTCAGAACGCTTTCAGCCTTCGAAACGCGAAGACCACCATGCGCAATAATTGCCAGCCATGGGCGAATCTCGAAATCTGCGTCTCGCCGTATTGGCGCGCTTTATAACGGATTGGAACCTCGATGATTTTCAGGTTTTGTTTCTGGGCCCCGAATATCAGATAGAAATCGCCGAACGGATCGTATTCCTCGAATTCGCCGCAATATTTTTCGATCTTTCGGAAATTCGCCTTGGTGATGACTTTGGTTCCGCAGAGCGTATCGGTGAAGCGCTGGTTCAACAACCAGGTAAACAGCAGCGAAAACGTGCTGTTGGCCCAACGATTCAGGGTTCGCATGGCCTCGACTTCCTGTGGATAGACCATCCGGGATCCGTTGATGAACTCGCCCTTTCCGTCGACCAGGGCGCGATAGAACTTCGGCAGGTCCTCGGGCGGCATCGTCAGGTCGGCATCGAGGATCATGAGAATGTCGCCACGCGCGGCGTCGAAACCCTGCTTCACCGCTGGCCATTTGCCGCGACTCTCCTGTTTCAGGAATTTTATGTCGTATTGCGGGTAGGCGCCGATGACCCGCTCGATTTCCGCGGCCGTGTCGTCCCCGCTGCCGCCTTCGACGAAGATGATTTCCAGGTCGGCACAGAAATCGGGCATTCGGGTGATCGCCGGCTCGATATTCCCCGCCTCGTTCTTGGCCGGGATGACCACCGTGGCGGACGGCTCCTCAAGTCCCTGCCGGCGGCTCGATCGCGCGACCAGATAGTTCTGCAAGCAAGCCCGTCGGATGCCCGGTAGGGAGGCGACGTATCGGTTCAACAGGGTGCCGAGGCCAAACATTCGTCGCGGGAGGAGTTGGCGCCATTCGGTCTTGATCGGATCGAAGTCGGTGAGTTTCAGCAATTCCTTGAGCGCGTTTGGCGATAGCCAATTCACCTTTGGACGGGGCATTCTTAGTCCAAACGCTTCCGCCAACCAGAGCGTGGGCTCCCAAAGCCAAGAGTAATGTCCGATAACAATTCGCGTGTCACGATCACAGAACTTGTGAAGGCTTTCAAATAATTCTGCAATATCTTCTAAATACCCAACAGTATTAGATAATATTATATAATCAAAAGTCCCCTCAATATTATTAAATATTTCAGGGTCTTCAATGTTTCCGGCAAAGAACTCAAGATCCGGATAAGCGGCGCGCGCCAGGTCGACCATATTCTCGCTGATATCGACACCAACGCCACGGGTCGGTTTCAATTCATCCAGCAATCGCCCCAGCCCCGAACCGAGATCTAGGATCCTGCAACCCTCTGGAATCAGAAATTTTAAATACTTGTAATGTTCTCCATGATAAAATTCATTTTTTATCATCCAGTTTTCACGGTTTTCCGAGATTTGATTAAAATACCTTCGAAGGGTTTCGTGTTGAATATTTATAGTTTTTTGTGATTTATTCATAGTATTCATAAGCTTTACTAATTAGTACATTTATTATTTCGGTAATACGATTTTTCATTAGGGAAGTGGATAAGTAAAAGTTGGATTCTCACATCCGCGCATGAGGGAACGAGCCTTGAAACGATGATCATAATATAGGCGGCGGCCAAGTGCGAAAAGTCGTAACTTTGAGGCAACATCAAATAATTGAAACGAATTCACCCGCTGCAAGGATAAAAGCGCAAGCTGCTTTGAAAGTAAAAAAGACCGTTGGCCCAAGTAATCACGGTAAAGGCTCGATAGCCAGCTTGCTCGTCTATTCTTGATCGGAATTTTCGATCTTGAAACCTTGGGGCCGTTCGCCCATCGACCGCAGGGTCCAAATACGCTTGTAGGCGGCCTCTAGCGAGCGGGCGAAGGCGGTGGTGTTGAAAAGCGGTTTGGTTATGCGGTGGGTGCCAATCTTGGCGCGGAGCGCCGCCAGTGCCTCCGGCTCTTGGGCCAGGGCCAGGGCCCGGCGCTCGTATTCGCCAAGGTCGGCGGTGATCAATTCGGGAATGCCGATGGCTTCGAGCAGGCTCGCCGAAACCCGGGATGCGAAATGCCGTCCGATCATGGTGACGACCGGTACGCCGGCCCGCAATGCGTCGCTGGTTGTCGTGTGACCGTTGTAGAGTCGCGTATCAAGTGCCAGATCGGCGATCGAGAGGCGCGTCAGATGTTTGTCGCGCGCCACCATGTCGGCGAAGACGAGACGTGCCGGATCGACGCCCGCCGCCATCGCGGCGGCTCGCAGGTTGTGTTGGGCGAGTTCGTTGTTGGCCAATAGCCACAGCACGCTATCGGGGGTGTTCGACAATAGAGACATCCAAATTTCAAATATATTTCGATCAAATTTCAAAGTATTATTAAAAGAACAGTAAATAAAAATGTCATCATTATTAAAGAAATTTGATTTAATTCCACATAATTTTTTAGATTTTGAATAATCATAGTTTATTTGATATGAATTTGGCATGTAGATTAAGTTTTCCGAGAAATATTCGGACGCATCGGCCGGCGTGACGGTTTCATCGGTGATGGCGTAATCGAAGAAATCGGCGCCGGTGCTGCCGGGGAAACCGAGATAGGTGATTTGGATCGGTGCCGGTCGAAGCGCGCAAATACCCAGACGATGTCCGCGCGTGTAGCCCTTGAGGTCGACCAGAATATCGATCCCGTCCTCGCGAATTCGCGCGGCCGCGTCCCGGTCTGAAAAGGTCCGAATGTCGATGAATTCGTCGGCGGTCGTCTCGGCCGTCCGGCGCTCGTCGCTGTCGTCGTCTGGGCCGTAGGCGTAAGCGTGGATCTGGAAGCTCGCCCGATCATGGGCTTCGAACAGACCGCCCATGAGATGCATGGTGGCGTGGTCGTGAAAGTCCCAAGAAAGATAGCCGATCCGGATTAGCTCATCATCACGGGCGGGCACCGCCGGCAGGGCGGGGGCGGTTTTTGCTTCGCCCGCCAATGCGCAGCTCCACGACCGCGCCACTGCCAAATTCATCGCCGGATCGTCTCGGCGATGAATATTGTCGAGCGGAGGTTCCGGCGCCGGATCGCCCGCGGCGAGGGCCGCCGCATTGAGGCTGTCGATCGCGGAAGACAACTCATCCGCCGCATCCCAATCGCAGGCAATCCGCAGCAACGGGTACAAGCCCGCGGCGGCGACATTGTCGTCGGGTTGTCGGGCGAGGGAGCGGCGAAAGGCGTCGATGGCGGCACTCAATCGGCCGGTCTCCGCGCAACAGGCTCCCAAATGGTTTAAAATCTGCGGGGCCGGTTCAGCCGCGGCGATTCGCTCGAGGTGCGGGATCGCGGCCGTCGCGCGCCCTTGTCGTGCCAAGGCACTGGCCAACCGCTCGACGACTTCCGCCTGCATCGGCACGGATTCCAGCGCCGATTCATAACGAACCGCCGCCGCTTCGAATTCGCCGAGCGCCACCAACACATCGCCCAACCCGACCAATGCCTCGATGTGATCCGGATTCCCCGACAAAACGAAGTCGAAATACTCGACTGCTTCATCATATCTTCCAGAATTGGACAGTAAATTAGCCAGTAATACTGATCTTGATTCGTCACTCGGTTCAATAATAATAGATTTTTTTTAATGTATCTATTGCTATTTCTACATTATTTAACTTGATATTTATTATGGATGATAAATATAGTCCTTCGGAATTTTCTGGATTTATTTTAAGGGCCGCATCGCAATAGGCGGCTGCCTTGTCGAACTCGCCGGCCTCCGCATGGCGCGCGGCCGCCGCCAAGAGGGCTGTCGGATCTTGTTTGTCGATGGGCGCGGAGGTCATGTTGGGTCGAATTGTCCGCGGCGCCAAATGTCGAGCGCGGCGGCCACCTGTTCCAAGAGCATCCGCCAGTCACCGCGTCTCGTCTGACGGAAGAGGCGCATGCTCGGGTACCAGGGCGAGTCCGTGCGATCGGTAAGATACCGCCAATCCGCACCCTGGCCGAGCATAACCCAAACCGGTTTCCCGAGCGCACCAGCGAGATGCGCCACCGCGGTATCGACCGAAATAACGAGGTCGAGGGCCTCGATCGCGCCCGCCGTCTCGGCGAAATCCGTGAGCAACGGCGCCAAATCCTCGACCGCCGACATGTCGGCATCCGGCGTGTCGCCGAGTTGCAGGCTGAAACAGCGAATACCGTCGGCGGCGAGGATCGGCGCCAGATCGACCTTCGGACAACTCCGCATGACGTCGTCCTGGCGATCTGGATCGCCGGCCCAGACGATCCCGAGCTTGAAGGCGTCGTCGGCGAGCCGTGGCCGCCAGCGCTCGGCCGCCTCGTCGGGCGCGCGAAGGTAGGGCGTGTCGTCGGGGATCGTCTCAAGGGTGGTTCCGAGGCGGCCCGGAAGATTCAGCAACGGCACCTCGAAATCGGCGTCGGGTGCGGCGGCACCCCTTGAGATGAATTCCGAGACACCGCCGAGCGAGCGGCAAAGGCCGAGGAGGGATTTTTGACACTCGAAGATGACGGTCGCCCCCATCTCGGCGAGCTTCGGGAGATAGCGGCAGAACTGCAGTGTGTCGCCGTAACCCTGTTCGGCATGTACCAGAATGCGCCGTCCCGCGATGTCCTCGCCCGCCCACCTTGGCAGGCCTCGATCGCGGGTCGTTCCGGTGAAGGAGGCGGCGCTCCATCGCGCGTCATAATTTCGCCAACCGGCGGCGTAATCGCCAAGGGCAAGCTGGGCGATCCCGAGACTCATCCGGATGTCCGACTGGTCGGGTCGAAGCGCCAAGGCCTTCTCATACACGGCAACGGCGTCGCGGGGCTTATCGAGGTTGAGGAGAGCAAGCCCGAGATTGCCGTAGGTTTGGAATTCCATCGGATCGGCGTCGAGCGCGGCGCGATATTGAGCGACCGCATCGTCCAACCGATCGGTTTGGCGCAAGAGATTGCCGAGGTTTCTCAACGCTTCCGGCCAAGCGGGACGAAACTCCAAGGCGGACCGTAGTCGCGTTTCCGCCTCCGTCATCCGACCGACCGCATGCAGCGCCACGCCCTGATTGTTGAGGAGTTCGGGGTCTTCGGGACTAGCGGCCAACGCGGACTCCAAATGAACGACCGCCTCCTCGTGCCGGCCGGCATCGCACAGTGCGAGCGCTAGATTGTTCAAGGCGGCCCCGTGCGCGTCCTCCAATGTCAGCGCCGTTTCAGCCGACGCGATGGCGGGTTCGAACGCTCCTGTGGCACGGAACGCGGCGGAAAGATTGGCATGCGCTTCCGTCAAGTCGGGGTGCCGGGCCAGGGTCGCCTGATAGTGGTCGATCGCCTCTCCCGGTCTGTCCGCCTTCATGAGGGCATTCGCGAGATGGAAGCGCGCGAGCGGGTCCTCGGGCGCCAGCTCCAGCGCGCGGCCCAGCACGTCCAAAGCCTCGGCGCCGCGTGCGAGAAGACCCAGCACGATCCCGAGATCGCGGCAAAAAAGGGCGTTTTCGGGGTCGATCGTGGTTGCTTCCGCGAAATACTCGCTTGCCCGCACCAGATCGTCGTCGCGTTGCGCGGTCAATCCGCGAAGATGCCAAGCGGCCGCCAGCCTCGGTTGCTTATTCAGGACCTGGCGGAGTATTTCCTCGCTTCGCGCGAGCGCGCCGGCTTCCAACGCCGTCACCGCCTCGGCGACGACATCGCCGAGCGAGCCGACGAGATGTTCGGACGGGTCGCGCCGCGCCGCCGTCATGCGGTCTCCGTTCGCTGGGTCGTATCCATAAACATGGTTTTATCTTGGATGGCCCCGGGGGACTACGATTGATTCCACCCGGACATTGGGGCAATGGGCGGAGTCGCGCCCTTGGCCCGACGCTCTAACGCAGGAAGTTGGAGAGCGACAGCGTCTGAATTCGCGCGATCGTCGTGAACGAGGATTCCAATTGGATCTGCTCGAAGTTCAGCGCGGTAATGGTCTCGGCTGCGTCGATATTCTCGATCGAGCCGATCGTATCCTGGGCGAAACGGATGAAGTCGAAATGTTTCTCCCGCGCATTTTCCATGACCACCCGGTCGAGCCCAATATCCGATGCGAGATCGGCGACCGTCTTCGAGGAGCCGTTGTTGTCGAGGGCCGCACTCAATTCGGTGATCGAGGAGCGAAGGATCGTCTGATTGGCCGCGGAAATGGGGTCGGTAAAGGTGTTCTGGGCAACGTTATCTAAGGTGCGAATGATCTTTTCGAAGGCCGATTCATTCGCCAGAACGCCGTAACTGATCGTGAAGCCATCATCAATGCGGGTCGATTGCGTGACGCTATCGCCTTCGTAGTAGCCGGTGTCGGGACCGGCGTCGAAGGTCCCCGCGGTCGGCGCCGTATAGGTGCCGTTGCCGAGATCGACCGGCGACGTCGTCACCTTGCCGCCGGCAAAGAGAAAGCGGCTGTCGTCGCGAGTGTTAAGGAGCTGCACGATCTGGTCGCGCACCGCCGCGGCCTGCTGCTGCAATTGGAAGCGTTCGGCGGCGCTTCCGTTCAGCATTGTCGAGATATCGCCCCGGAAATCGCGGGTGATTTCCTCGATCTGGTCGACAACGAATTGCATCAAATCGAGACGCTTCTCGGTGACGGTGATGTTCTCGAGGAACTGTTCGGCCTTGGTGAGCTCGCTTTTGATGGTGACGAGCCGGCTCGCGTCTTTCGAGATGCCCGAAAAGCTCTGGGTTCTTTTGCCGGTCGCGATCTGAACCTGCAGATCGTTGACGTTGCGCTGGGTGCGCAGTGTGGCGGCTGTAATCAGCCGCTGTTGGGTGAGGTTGGCGACGCGGGTTGCAACCATTTCCGACTTCCTTCTAACGGACCGAGTCGATCAGTTCCTGGAGCATGTCGGCCGCGACCGTGATGATCCGAGCGGACGCATTGAATGCTTGCTCCAGGACGACGAGGTTGGCGAGTTCCTCATCGAGATTGACGCCGGAAATCGATGCCGCGCGAAACTCCAGGGTTTCGGTGAATTGGGTGTTGAAACCGAGTTCCGTCTTGGCGTCGTTGGTGAGACTCGCCTGCAGACCCAGCATCTGGGCCGAATAGCGCGCCATCGAGATGGTAACGCCCGAGAGACCGCCCGACGTCGAGAAGGTGAAGTCGGTCTCGAAGACGCCCGCAAGATTGTTCGCGGTGGTGCCGTCGCCGGCCGTGATTCCTGCCGCGCCGACCGCCGCCGAAGCGTTGAGCGTGCCGCGCGCCAGCTTCGCCGGGTCGTTGACGACCTCGGTCTTGACCGCCAGCACGCCGGCGGCACCGCGATTGTCCGACGACATGCGGATGCTGGAGAGCAGGGTGCTGCTGTCGGTCAGGATGAAGTTGTTGCGATCGGTGTCCTGGATCACCAGCCGTCTTCCGGTGCCGTCGTCGACGACGGTCGCGGTGATGTTGGCGGTGGAGAGATCGGAGTCCGTGCGGATTGCCGTCGCGATCGAATCCAGGGACGAGGCCGTCGTATAGGCAATGGTAACCGGCGAATTGGTGAAATTACCGGTGAAGGTCAGGTTGCCGCTCAGACCGAGCGCGGCCGAGCTGCTTGACGTCTGCTGCGAGGCGAAGGAATTGTAATTGCTGTTCAAGGTGTCGGCGACGATAAGATCGTTGGTTCCGAAATAGTGTGAAAAGGCACGAGTTTCGGCCCCGACGACGGTAATGGCGCTGGTGCCTTCGTTGATCGCAACGCCGCGATTGGCCGTCGTCGTCGCGAGGACCAGCTTGCCGGCGGAATTGATGGAGGCGGTGAAACCCGCTTCCGTGACCGCCGTATCGATCGCGGTCACCAGCGCGCCGACGGTGGACGACGAAGCGACATTGATCGTATCGGTTTCGATGACATCGCCGGTCGTCGTGTCGATGATGTCGATCGTGAAGGTGCCGGTGCCGGAGAGCGTGTCCCCGCTGGCAACGCTTTGCGTGCCGGTCAGTGTCGCGGGCGGCGGGAAGGCCGTGCCTTGGTTGTGCACCTTGTTGAGCTCGATCGCCAGCGTATGGACGAGCCGGTCGAGCTCCGATTGAAGATTGCCGAGCACGTCGTCGCGAAGATCGATGAGGCCCTTAAGTTTGCCGCTGGTGACCTCGCCCGTGATGTCGTTCGTACCGTTCGTGGTATCTGGCGTACCGGCGAAGATGCCGCCGATGCCGCCCGGATAATTCGCGTCGCCCGGCGAAAGATAGGAAAGCGAGGGGCTCATTTGTACCGACGAAATATGGCTCACCGTCTCGACCACCGCACCTGAAATCAGGTTCCTGCCGGTGTTCGTCAGGATGGTCATCAACCCGCCTGAATTCTCGACGATGCGGATGTCCATCAACTCGCTCAGCTTGGAGAGCTCGAGGTCGCGCGCATCTTGTTCCTCGCCGCTCGGCTGGTTCAGCCCCTGGGCCCGCACCACCCGCGTATTGAGGTCGGAGATCAGGTTCAGGCTGGTCGTAATGTCGGTGGCGGTGCGGCTGATTTCCTGATCCGCCTTCAGTCGCAAGTCCTGGGCGGCGGTCGACATCTCGTTGATCTGCAGCGCCAATTTGCGCAGCTCATTGACCGTGTTGAACCGGTTGGCATCCGATTCCGGCGTTACCGAAAGCGCCTCGATTGCATCGCGGACGCCGTCGAGACCGTTGGTGATCGAACGATCGTTATCGGGTGAACTGAACAGCGCCTCGAGTTCGCTAAGAAATTCCTCGCGGACATCGAGATTGCCGATGATACCTTTCTGATCGCGGATCTGACCGATCAGGAATTCGTCGACCACCCGATCGATACGGCCGATATCGACCCCGGCGCCGGTGCCCGACAGCACCCGAGTATTGAGGCTGATTTGTTTGCGCGAGAAACCCTCGGTGTTGACGTTGGTAATATTGTTAGAGGTAACCTGCAACGCCGATTGCGTGGCCGAAAGGCCACTGAGCGCGGTGCGAAGGGCGAGGGTGAGCGTCATGTTCTATCTCTTCCGCCCTAAAATTCCTGATTGAGGGTCATGGGCCGTACCGTCATCCCGCGCTGAGCGGTGTACCCGGGGGCAGCGCCGTTGGCGGCGTAACCGCTCGGTTGGACTTCCTGTCCGCTCGCGACATTGGCGATGGCATTCACCATGCGGGTATTCATCTCCATCGCGGCGCGAAGCGCATTGGCGTTGCGCTGGGCCGAACTTTCGAAGGTTTCGCTGGCAGCGCGAAGTTGCAAGCGGACAGTCGGATCGACCGTCTTCAGTAAATTCGGCTCCTGCATGATTTCGCGCATCCGGACTTCGTAAAGCCCGGCCAACGAATCCTTTTCCTGCTGCAACAAGCCGATTTCCTTGACCCGAAGATCCTTCAGCAGTTCGCTTTCCCGATCGATCACCGCGGTCAGGGATTGCGTTACCTCGATCAACTCATTCGCGCGCGCCATCGGATCCATGATCTATTTCTCCTGAACTTCCTGGAGCCGCAGCAATTGCGTCTGGACCATTTCGGCGATTCCGAATTCGCCGCGCTTGGCCGCGTCCTTGCCATACTCCTGGATCATGATCGACCGAAACACCCTCTCGCCCTGGCCACCGCCGAAGGGGCCGTCGGTCTTGATGCCGTCGAACATCGACTCAACCATCCGGGATATGAAGAAGGCCTCGAAGTCCTCCGCGACCGCCTTCGCCTTCTCGGCGGTCATTTTTCCGTCCGCGCGGGCGGCTACGGGTTTCTGGGCCGTCTGGTAGCTCATGAAGGCTTGATCGACCTGCGCGGCGCCATCAATCATCACAGCACCTCGATATCGGCTTGCATGGCGCCCGACGCCTTGACCGCCTGCAGAATGGTGATCATGTCGCGCGGGCCGATGCCGAGCGCGTTTAACCCGTTGCGCAAGGCGGCACTGGCGGCGTTTGTCGCGATGGCTTGCATCGCTTGGACGGTCACCGCGGCCGCGCAATCGCGGATCAAGGACATCGTCGAGTTCGAGGGCGTGCGTGACAACCCGCTCATCGGCTATGGCTTGGTGGTCGGGCTGAACGGAACGGGCGATACGCTCTCCAGCAACATCTTCACGAAGGAAAGCCTGATCGGCATGTTGGAGCGCCTCGGCATCCGGGCGCGCGATGACGCGCTCGACGCCAAGAACGTGGCGGCGGTCATGGTGACCGCCACCCTGCCGCCCTTCGCGCGCCAGGGTTCGACGATCGATGTCGGCATATCCGCGCTCGGCAACTCGACCAGTCTCTTGGGCGGCACCCTTCTGGTGACGCCGCTTCTGGGTGCCGACGGCGAGGTCTATGTCGTCGCACAAGGGACTCTGGCAGTCGGCGGTTTCACCGCCGGCGGACAGGCCGAAACCGTCGTCAAGGGTGTGCCCACGGCTACCGCGAGGACGAGCTGGTTGGTCGTGACCTGGCCGATTTCCTGTTCGATGCCGAGCATCATGACGAAAGGCCCGATTTTCCCGGGCTGGTGGATTTCAGTTCCGTTGGTTCCCTGAGCGTCAGTCACGAGTTGGAGGGGCGGCACAGAAACGGCTCCCTATTCCCCGTCGACCTTTCGGTTCGCGAAGTACCAAACGCGAACTGGGTTCTCTTCGTCGCGGTCCTTCATGACCTGACCGCGCAAAAGAAAATCGACCATATGAAGACCCAATTTATTTCCGTCGTCAGCAATGAACTTCGGACGCCGATGACATCCGTCCTGGGCTCTCTCGGATTGATCCGCGGCGGCGCGGCCGGCGAGGTGCCCGATTCGATCCGCTCGATGGTCGATATCGCCTACAACAACAGTGAACGCTTAGTCCACCTGATCAACGATATCCTGGATGTCGAGAGGATAGAATCAGGCTTGATGACCTTTAAGACGGCACCTGTTGACCTCGTGGAGTTGTGCGAACGCGCCGTGGCCAACAACGTCGGTTATGGAAAGTCGCGCGGGGTTTCCGTTTCATTCCGCTCCGGCGTGAGCTCGGCCGTGGTTGATGGTGATGGCGATCGTTTGAACCAGGTCTTGGCGAATCTGCTGTCCAATGCGGCCAAGGTATCGGCGACCGGTGGCGAGGTCATTGTGGCATTGGCTCCCAAGGGTGACGATTTTCTAGTTGAGGTGTCCGATAGCGGGCCCGGCATTCCCGACGACGTCGGCGACCGGGTCTTCGAACGGTTTTTCCAGATTGATGGTTCGGACAGCCGACGCGCCTCGGGCACCGGGCTGGGTCTCGGCATCTCCAAGGCAATCGTCGAAGGCCATGGCGGTGTCATCGGATTTTCGAATCGCGCCACTGGCGGCGCGGTTTTCCACATTTCGCTGCCAGCGAAGCCCGACCGGTTATAGCGCGCAATTCCGGCCCGGCCGCGCTTAAGGTATTTCGTCGCAAGTGAAAAACGATTAAGCTTATTGGATGAAAATCGATGGCCCCGGTTCGGTTCGCTCGACGCCGGTCAAGCGGACCGACCGGACAAACAAAAGCAAAAGCGGTAAGTTCGCCAAGGAGGTGAGCGGTGCCGCTGAAGGTGGCGAGGAGCCGGTTAGCGCCGCGGCGCCCGTCCAGGGCGTGGACGCGCTATTGGCGATCCAAGAGGTCGACGATTCGACCTCGGAGGAGGCCAATGCCCGGGCGCGGCAATGGGGCAACGAAATCTTGGATCGGTTGGAGGGAATCCGCCTGGGCCTTCTGGCCGGGGGCATTCCGATTAGCGAATTACGCAATATAGCTCGGTTGGTGGAGCAGCAGCTGGTCGATGTAAAGGACCCCAATCTACAGGAAGTGTTGCGGGAGATCGAGTTGCGCGCCCGCGTCGAATTGGCCAAGTACGAGCGCGAAATCTAGCCGATTTCGGCCCCTCAACCGAGGGAAATCCTACAATATATCAGGGAAATTTCAGGGTCTTGCGGGACCCCCGCCGTCAAAATATACTCCGCGCCGCCGCTCCAGGGACGGCTCAAAGTCAGAGATATATTGATGGCGCCAAGAAAAAGATCATCCCTTCCGAAGAACTACAAACCGTCGGATAAAGAATCGTTCATGAATGCCCGCCAGCGGGAATATTTTCGCCGGCGACTGCAGAATTGGCGTGGTGACCTGCTTGACGAATCGACCGAAACCATCAAAACCATGCAATCGGAAAGCCTAGCCGAGCCGGATATGGCGGATCGCGCTTCGCTGGAGGCGGACCGTGCGCTTGAGCTCCGCACTCGGGATCGGCAACGCAAACTGATAACCAAGATCGACGAGGCGCTGACTCGGATCGAGGATGGCAGCTACGGATATTGCGAGGAGACGAACGAGCCGATCTCGTTACGCCGGTTGGAGGCACGTCCGATCGCGACCCTGAGCGTCGAGGCGCAGGAACGCCACGAACGCCAGGAGAGGACTCGCCGAGACGACTGATCGCCGGTGGCCGGAAGGCTGCCGGATTTGGGCAAAGAAAGGGGGCCGTCTGTGGATGAGGAGGATGGAGCGACGGCCGCCGCAAATCCCCTTGGGACCTTGGAATGTCCGTTCGGTTTAGAACGGGAACAGAATATCGAAGATTTGTTGTCCGTACCGCGGTTGCTGGACGTCCGTGAAGTGGCCGCGGCCACCATAATTCAAACGTGCCTCCGCGATTTGTTCGTAATTGATCTGATTGTCGTTGGTGATGTCTTGGGGACGGATGATGCCGTCGATCACCAGCTCGCGAACCTCGTAGTTGACCCGGGTTTCCTGGCGCCCGTGAATGACGAGATTGCCGTTCGGCAGCACCTGGGTGACGATGGCCGCGATCTTGACGTCGATTTCCTCGTCCCGGTCGATGACGCCATTGCCGACGGCACTTGAGCCGGACGCACCGTTGACCAAGGCGAGATTGTTGATGGTTTCCGGAAAGATCGCATCAAGGGCGGCTTCATAACCGAGAAAATTGTTCAGGTTGGCGGTCTCGGAATTGGTCCGTGTCCGGGTCGTCGTGTTGTTGATGTCGGCCCGGTCGTCATTCGCGCACCTCCTACTTCAGGGCCACACGGCCGGGCGCCAGGACGCTAACGGTGCCCGAGCCGATGACGGTGGCGTCGATAATTTTACGTGTTTTCATATTCTGGATGCGGATCGTTTCGCCCTTGGAGCCGTGTTCGAGCGCACGTCCTTGCGCGGTCAACCGCATCCGCTTGGTCCGGAAGATCATTGTCACCGAAGTTCCCTTGCCGACCAGTATCGGTGCGCGGATGTCGCCCATCCGTACCGGCCTTTGCGCGGCAATGCTGCGGCGTGGGCTCATGCCTATGATTTCGCCGGGATCGAGGAAAGCATTCGCGTCGATCTTGTCGGCGCGAACCGTCAAGAAACGGAGATCGCTCTTGCGGATTATCTCTCCGCTGCGGAACCGGCGAACCGGTACCGGCACCTTAACCAAGCGATGGTATCGCCCGGACACATTGTGGCGCGCCGGCCTCGATGTCCTTTGGCCCCCCAACAGGACGGCCGAGAATCGCCGCGATCGAGGATCCACCCTCAGAGACTGGACCTTCACTGACTGCGAGGCTTCCGCCGGCAGGTAGAATTGAAGCGTGCGGTTGTCGAGATCGACGTCGATCGTTTCGTTCCGACCAATTTCCGACTTCAGGCTCGTGGTCAGGGTCTCTCGGATCTGCTGCGTGGAAATCAAGAGACTGGCGCGTTCGACCGTGGCTTGATCGAGGCGGCTGAACGGACGCCAGTCGACCTTGTAGTTCCGCGCTACCCGGTAGAGCCAATTGACGTTCAAGATGACCTTTCGGCCCGGCTCCGGGGCCTGGATGACCACCCGGTCGGCATACTTGCCAGCATCGCGGAAGATATCACCGAGATGCACGACGTCGCCTTGGACGGTGACATTGCTCTGCAATGTCGCGGCGAGACCGGGTCCCGCCAGACCGGCGCCGGCGGCGAGCGCCGCCAGCGCGCAGATCGTCCGTCGAAACGAGATTGCGGATTTAAGTTTCATCTCGACCTACCGAATGTTGGTCATTGTTGCCATCATCTGGTCGGACGTCTCGATCACCTTGGAGTTCATCTCATAGGCCCGCTGCGCGGTGATGAGATTGCTGATCTCCTCGACGACATTGACGTTCGAAGTTTCCAGGAAACCCTGCTGTAGGCGGCCGAAGCCGGTCGATTCGGGCGTTCCCGTCTTCGCGGAGCCGGAGGCCGGCGTCTCGAGGTAGAGATTGTCGCCAACGGCCAACAGACCCGCGTCGTTCGAGAAATTCGCCAGATTGAACTGGCCGACATTCTGCGGCGTCACCTGGCCGTCGAGCTGTACCAGCACCTGGCCGCTCGAATTTATCGTGACGTCGATGGCGCCGTCCGGAATGGTGATCCCCGGAATGACCTTGAAGCCGTCGACCGTTACCACCTCGCCGTTGGGGCTGAGCTGGAAGGCACCCGAGCGGGTATACGCCGTCTCGCCGCCTGGCAGTTCTACCTGGAAATAACCCTCGCCGTTGATGGCCGTATCCAGGGTATTCTCGGTGAGTGTCAGGTTGCCCTGTTCCGAGATCCGGTAGACGGCGGCGGTCTTCACGCCAAGGCCGATCTGCACGCCGGCCGGGACGATCGTCCCGGTATCGGACGAGTCCGAACCGACCCGGCGCTGGTTCTGGTATAGGAGATCCTGGAATTCGACCCGCCGGCGCTGGAACGCCGTCGTGTTCATATTCGCGATGTTGTGGGAGATCACCTCGACATTCAATTGCTGGGCGAGCATCCCGGTCGCGCCGATATTTAGCGATCGCATGGCATCCTCCTCTACGCGCCCGCCGCCCGGCGGGTAAGCTTGTTGATCGCGCGCATTTGGCGTTGATGTTCCTGTTGGATGGCGCGGCTCAAGCTTTGGTGACCGCGCTGGATTTCGATCATGCGGGAAAGCTCGGTAATCGCTTGAACGTTGGATTCCTCGAGCATGCCTTGGACGATCTTGGGAGCCTCCACAGGCTCGGGCGTCATGTCTTCGTCCGCCTGGTAGAGATTGTTCGCGCCGCGGTCGAGCCTTTGTTCATCCTCGAAGCGGACCAATCCGATCTTGGCGATGGGTCCGTCATTCGCCGATATGGTGCCGTCCGTACTGACGTTTACCTGGCCCGACCCTTCGGGAATGAGGATCTTCTTTCCCCCATCGTCGAGGACGGGATTACCCTGGCCCGTGACTAGTTGGTTGGTGGCGTCGAGCTGAAATCGACCGTGCCGGGTACCGCAGGGGACTCACCGGGGAGGGCCCTGCTCTGGAAAAGATACAGGATGGCGAGTTTCCGGCGGGCAGTGGAAATGGACCGCTCGCCGGAGTAATTCAAATCGTCGAGAGCATGAGACAAGTTCTCGATGGCGACTCCGCCGATGCAAATCCCGAACTCCTCAACGAGCTTGAATTTCTGGACCACGCGGTCAAGACGGTCTCGGCCGAACTCGCCGCATCGGGCGCCGATACGATTCGCGAGACCGACCTTCCGGTCACGAGAGATGAACTCGAAGCCATCATAAATGCCGCCGAGACCGCCACGAATTCGATCATGGAGGTTGCCGAGGAAATCGAGGGCGCGGCGGCCGAACTGGATACCGAAATTCAGGGAAAACTGAACGACGCCGTCATGCGGATTTACGAGGCCTGTGGCTTTCAAGACATTACCGGCCAGCGGATCACGAAGGTGCTGCATACCTTAACAGTGATCGAAGCGAAGATTGATGGTATCCTTTCGGCGTGCGGCGATACCGCCGCCCGCGATCGCAAGGCCGAACTCGACGCTCAACTCGAGGCCGGCGACGAACGCGCGGATGCACTTTTGCTGCACGGTCCCGCCGAAGAAGGGGGGGCCAAATCACAAGAAGATATAGACAAATTGCTGGCGAGCTTTGACTAGTATTTATAATTTGGATAGTAATGAAGGCGAAGAAAGACCTGTACCGGGCACAGGCCCGTATTTGATATTAAGTTTGTTTCTTTTATTACTTGCGTTTTTTATTTTATTAAATGCAATATCTACCACGACAGAAGTAAAATCCCGGGCCGTGATCGATTCGCTGATTTCGACCTTTCAAAGTCGTGTCGAAGCGACCCAAACGGCCCAGATCTTCGTCTCGTCCTTGGGGACGACACCGCAACCCGAGGAACTGATTGGGGAAATGGAACGACTTTGGGTGAGCGAACTACCGGTGGCCGAGGTCAATGTCTTGACGAAAGGCCGGATGATGCAGATGCGCTTGCCCGCCAACAAGGTATTTCCCGGCGGCAAGGCATTGGTTCGGAAGGATCGGCGCTTTCTGTTGGAGAACATGGCGAGCGTCATTGCAACGCAGGCACCGGGTTACGTGAACGAGATTGAACTTTTGATCGGGGTCGATTGGCGGGCCGGCGAAGCACTCGATGTCGGTCCGGCGAATCTCGAGGTCTCGCGGGCGATTGCTCTTGTCAGAACCATTGTCGAGGCGGGTGCGCCGGCGGAATCGATCTCGATGGGCGTGCGCGAAGGCGATGGGCGGGAGCTGCGGCTGCGGTTCCACGTCCGCGAGGCGGGCAAGGCGCGCATCGATTTCCATCAAGGGATCGAGTGATCGGCATGGACGAAACAGATGATCTCCCCGAACCGCGCAGACATCCCATTTGGCTCGTGACTTTCGCCGACGTCACGGCGTTGTTGCTGGCGTTTTTCGTCATGCTGTTTTTGATGAAGAACCTGCAATCCGAAAAATGGGCGGATATCATTTCCCAGCTTTCGACATCGGAGAAACCGACGGTCAAACAGATCATCCCGCCGCCGACGGCGGCGAAAAACATCGGCAAGGTGGAGGTACGCGAAGCGCTGCCGCTCAACTATCTCGCCAACGTGCTGGAAAAAAATCTGGTCGCAGACGAAGTACTGAATACGGCGGCGGTCCATCGTTTGGACGGCTTGGTCGTCGTTTCGCTTCCTTCGGATACGCTCTTTCATCCGGGCCAGGCGAAACTGACCCCCGGTGCTCGCGAGGCATTGTTTCGCATTGGTGGAATCGTCGCCAGTCTCGGCAATCTGGTCGATGTGCGGGGCCACACCGATCCGGCACCGGATTCGAGTGGAGCCTTCGGCTCGAAATGGGCGATCTCGCTTGCTCGCGCGGCCGCCGTTGCGAATGAACTGCGCCGCACCGGATATAGGCGGCCGATTTCGATTTACGGACTTGCCGATACGCGTTTCGTTCATCTGGATAGCCGATTGCCCCGACAAGCGCGGTTTCGGCTTGCGCGCCGGGTGGATATCGTGATCCACCCGCATTCCGGTGACACTTGATGCGCCGTTGTCTCCCCGCCTTCGGCATAATCCTCGTCCTGATGGCCGCGGTTCCGGCGGCGGCGCAGGAAAAGGTCGGTTTGCGCGGATGGGGTCATTCCGAATTCGGTCGCCTCGTGTTCGATTGGCCGAAGCCGGTCACGTTCGAGGCGAAAATTGACGGACGGATCCTCTCGATTCGGTTCGCGCGTCCCTTCGAAACCGATTTCGCGAAGGCCTTGGAATTGCTCACCGGCTATATCGCGAGCGCACGCCTCTCCGACGACAAACGAACGGCCGCGTTCACCCTCAAGGGCGATTACACGGTCAAGGGATTCGGGAACGATAATTCCGTCGTCGTCGATATTCGCAGGTCCCCCGCCACGGCGAAGACGGGATCCGCCTTGCCGACGCTCCGCATCCGGACCGGCGAACATCCGAGTTACGATCGGTTGGTTTTCGATTGGACACGGTCGGTCGGCTATAAGGTTTCTCGCGAGGGACCGTTGGTGAGTCTGCGCTTCGATCAACCGGCCAGGGTCGATTTGACGCGATTGAAGCCGGATCTCGACAAGGGAATCCGCGATCCGGTGGCCAAGGCCGAGGACAAGGCCCTCGTTTTCACCGTACGCGTGAAGGAAGGGACCCGTATCCGTCATTTCCGGGCCGGCACCAAGATCGTTTTCGATGCCCTGCGCGGGAAAGAGGATGCGGCCGCCAAGAAACCGGTGGGGGGAACGCCTCAGCCACCGAAGGCCGCCAAGACCGTACCGGTCCAAAAAGCCAAGATCGCGACTGCGCCACCGCCAATACCCGCGTCGCCCAAGAAGGCGCCGGCGAAGCCGATCCGCTTGGTACCGAAGGGCGGAAAGAAACAGGCCCCCGTTGGGAAAACACCGGCGGCGAAGGACCCGAAGAAGGATGTCGCCAAGAAAAAGGATGTCGCCAAGAAGCCGCCGGTGAAGGATGGCGACGACAAACCGAAAACCAAACCCAAGGCGGGTACGAATGTCGCGGAAGCATCGAGTGCGCCGAAAAAGGCGGATCCGCCGGAAGCGGAGGAAGGGCCGCCACCGGATCCGGTTACCTTGGTGTTCGGATGGTCCAAGCCGGTGACCGCGGCGGTCTTCAGGCGCCACAAATATATCTGGATCGTCTTCGACCAACGGACGCCGGTTGATACGGCTCCGCTGCGTCAGCAGAGCCGGCAATTGATCGATCGGATCGACCAGATCCCCGCCCCCCAAGGTACCTTCATCCGTATCCAGACGAAGCGCGGTATAAATGTCTCGAGTATTACGCTCGATCGGACGAATTGGTTGGTCGAATTCGCCCGCGTGCCCCTGGAACCAGCGATCCCCATCACCTTTGGCGTCAGTCAGGCCGGCGATGCCGGCGCCCAGATTTCGATGCTGGTTGAAGCGCTGGGGAACGTATTGTCGTTTCAAGACCCGAATGTGGGTGACACGATCCAAGTCGTCACCTTGGCGACGCCCGGGCTTGGAGTCCAAGGTCGGCGCGCCTATCCGGAATTCCAGCTGCTGGCGACCGCCCAAGGTGTCGCGGTTGAGTCCCTGAACGACGAGTTGAAGCTCAGGAAGCTCAAGAAGTCGATCGTGCTCGCTGGTCCGAAGGGCCTTCACGTCTCGCCGATCGCCCAAGCGCCGAACAAGGGCCGGGGTGAAAAGGGCGCGCAAGCGCTTGGCCCAATTGGCGTTCAGCTTCTGACACCGACGAAATGGCAACGCGGAAAGATGGAGGACTTTATCAAGACCCGCTGACCTAGCCCCCTTAACCGGATCCACGGTGTGAGTTAGAGAGAGCGTCATCT
>CAYPAV010000023.1:0-66051 GCA_964408805.1 uncultured Rhodospirillaceae bacterium
CCCCAAAAGGGTCGGGATCATCAAAAGAATTCGTTTGACGGTGTACTTGTACATGGTCCCTCCATGACGCGGATCGCCTTGAACCGGCGTCCGTCACGTCCGGCTGAATTGCGGTGGAAGTATGCTCGCCCATCATCATGGCATGATCATGAAACCGGGGCGCAACCGTAAATCCCGTCATAAATTCATCAAAAATGGCAATCGGGAGCCGGTTTCACCACCCATCTATTGTTTAGAAGACGATACGAACGGTATCCTTGCGCTCGGAGCGTACGGCATTCTCTCGTATTTCGGAGAAGGACGTTTGCCATGACCTCACTGCAATTGCGGCTCTTTGGCGGGTTCGAATTGATCGGTGCCGGCGCATCGCCTCTACCCACCCGCAAGGCGGAAGCGTTGCTGGCGTATTTGGCCGCCGCCGAGGGCTCGACGCACCGCCGGGACAAGCTCGCCGCGCTGCTCTGGGGCGACCGAGGCGACGCCCAGGCGCGGCACAGCCTGGCACAGACGCTCTATCTCATCCGAAAGTCGTTCGGCGAGGTGGCCGACCGGACATTGATCGTCGACGGCCAGACGGTATGCCTCGATCGCTCCCGCATCGAGATCGACATACAGGAATTCGAATCCCTGGTCGCCGGCCAGACGCCCGATCAACTGCAAACGGCCGTGAAATTATATCGGGGCGGGTTTCTTGAGGGGTTTCACGTCACGACCGAAGGTTTCGAGGAATGGCTTGGCGGCGAACAGCGGCGGCTCAACGAACTCGCGCTCTCCGCCTTCGACCGGTTGCTGCGCTATCAGACAGAAACGTCGGATGACGCCGGTGCGATCGATACCGCACGCCGGCTGCTGGCCATCGACCCGCTGCAGGAGCGGGTCCACCGGGGGCTGATGCGACTGTATCGCGACCTGGGACGCGACGCGGACGCGATCCGACAATTCCGGGTCTGCGCAGAGACACTGCACCGCGAACTCGATATCGGGCCGGAGCCCGAAACCTCCCGTCTTCACCGTGAGATCGTCGACGCCCGCACCACCGTGGCACTCGACGCGGAAGCGCCGAACATGCCGGCGCCGCGATCTTGCCGCCCCGCCAGCGGCGCCGAGCGCGCGCGCGCATACGTACAACGCGGCAACGCCTATCTCGAAAGCATGACCAGGGAAGACAATGTCAAAGCCCGGGAAATGTTCTTGCAGGCGATCGAGCTCGATGAGGAAAGCATGACGGCCTATGCTGGCTTGGGCCGAACGCTGGTTCACGAGACCCGCCAGGGATGGGCCACCGAGCCCGAAGCAACGCGGACCATGGCCGCAGATTCGGCAAATCCGACCAACTTCATGGCCGCCCTTCTAGGAGGAGCCAAGCGCCTATTCGACGCCCTTCCGAGATTCCAGAAGCAGACCGAAACTTCCCTCGCCGCGCGCCGCGAGCGTTACTATTCCCGTGCGCTCGCGATGCCGCCCTCCGCGTCGTTTTCCTGGAACATGCCTCGGATGCCGCACCGCGAGATGTCGGGGCGCCGCATGCATTACATTTATTGACGGCGCCCCGCGTGTCGGGGACTCGATTCCCCGATGAAGCGAACCGGTGAATGCACGATCCGGTCAATCGAAAATCAGCGCCGACCTCGGAGACCCTCACCCTTTCCCAGCTGTTGGAGTACACGTAAAAACCGCCGATACTGGCGGTGAAAGGAGAGAGCCATGCTGACGATCCTGCCTGAAACCGATGGCGACCTGCTGGCGATGCGGGCGGAAGGGGTTTTGACCCATGCGGACTATACCGAGATCATGATCCCGCGGCTGGAGGCGATCCTCGCCGAGGGGGTCAAGGGACGGGTCTTCTTCGAATTCGGCCCCAGCTTCGACGGATGGGAGATGCGGGCGATGTGGGACGACGCCAAGTTCGGTATGAAGCACCGAAAGGATTTCGCCCGCCTCGCGGTGGTCGGCGGGCCCGGCTGGGTCGAATGGGCAACCCGCCTCGGCGCCCATTTGGTCGATGCCGAGTTGCGGACCTTCCCCGAGGACCAGCGCGCCGCCGCCCTCGACTGGGTCCGCGGTTAATACGGCGCGGCAACGGAAAGAGAAAATCGGGAGACCACATGACAGATATCGATACCGGGTTGAACGTCTGGCAGATGACGACCAACCACAACCGGATGATCGAGCTGCAGGCGGATACCTCGCCCGCGAAGGATGGCCCGGTGGAACTCGCCTATTTCGGCAGCTCCGCCTTCCGGATCACCTCGCCGAAAGGCGTCAGCGTGATCATCGATCCCTGGCGCAACCATCCTTCGCGGCATTGGGATTGGTATTTCCATGATTTTCCGATCACCGCGGTCGATATCGGGATGTCGACCCACGCCCATTTCGACCACGACGCGCTGCACCGGCTCGATGCCCATGTCCTGCTCGATCGATTGATCGGCATGTACCGCTTCGGCGATATGACGATTTACGGCCTGGCCGACAAGCATGCCATCGATTCGAGCTGCGCCCTCTACGACTACAAGAAGATACACGAGCATTTCCACGGCACCGACATCACGCCGCCAAACAATCCCCGCTCCTGGGATCACTGCCTGATCGTGGTGGAGACGGGGGGTATGCGGATCGTCCATTGGGGCGACAACCGGCACGATCCGCCGGCGGAGATCTGGAAGGCATTGGGCGAGATCGATATCGCGCTGCTGCCGGTCGACGGCTCGCAGCACGTCATGGGCCATATTCACGTGGAATCGATCATCGAGCGCCTTGGCCCCCGCGTCGTCGTGCCCCATCACTATTACATCTGGGACGTGCTGCAGCGGCAATCGACCCTGCAGACGGCGGAAGCCTGGGTTGCGAGCCGCGAGAAGGTCGAGTTGATCGAGGGACCGCGAAAAATCTACCGGATCGCGGAGTTGGACAAACTCGAGAAGGTCGTCCATTTCTTCGGCGACCAGGTCGCCTTCGACAAGGTGAGTTGGTACGAGGACGGGCGCTGATCGCGCCGAGCCCGCACCTGAAATTCAGAGGAGGACGCCCCGACGATGGCGATCGACCACGAGATCGGCCAGCTCTCCCGCCATATCGGCCAAAAGACCGAGGAATGGCGCGCCGGCTATTGCAAGCTCTCCCTCGACCTCGACGAGCGACACCTGAACCGGAGCGGCACCGTCGACGGCGGCATCTTCGCCGTCATGATCGACAGTGCCGGTGCCTATGCCGGCACCTATCCCGAAGCCGGCCAGCCGAAACGCGACTGCGCCACCATCACCATGACCATCAACTACGCCGGTCAACCGCAGGGCAAACGCCTGATCGCCGAAGGCGAGATGCGGAAGAGCGGCCGGCGGATCTATTTCGCGAGCTGCCGGGTGACGGACGAACTCGGCAATCTCTGCGCGTTCGGCGATTGCACGTTTCGGATCTTTACGGCGGGGTAAGGGAGTGGCGACGGTTGGGAATACGGAATGAGATTGGTTGTCCAACCGCTGCGCGTATTGCCCCTCCCGCGATTGCGTCAACTCAATGATCTATTTACTTGGGAGACTGATTTTCACCGCGGCTCCATTGTCCGCATTCCTTCCTATCGTCAACGTGCCTCCGTGCAAACTCACCAATGACTGTGTAATGGCAAGTCCCAATCCCGAGCCTTCGCGGCTCACATGCGGGTTGGCTCTATTCATTTTGAAGGGTTCCAATAGGAACGGTATTTCCCGGGCGGGAATTCCCGGCCCCGTGTCATTAACCGTGACAATGTGAAATTCGCCGGCGTTCGAGGCCGTAACACCGACAGTGCCGCCTTCCGGAGTGAAGTTAAGGGCGTTCGCTAAAAGGTTGAGAAGAATTTGTTTTACGGCGCGTTCATCGGCATAGAGCGACGGCAGATTCTTGGGTAAGTCTTTTACCAAATTGATCCCGTGAACGGCGGCTCTCTGGCTCACCAGATTGATGCAATCGTCCACCACCGCATTCAGGTTTATGGCCGTCTGATAGAGAAGGTACTCACCCGCCTCGATTTTCGAGATATCGAGAACGTCATTGATCAAGTCGAGGAGGTAACGACCGCTGTCCTCGATGTGTGCGGCATATTCCAGATATTTCTTCTCTCCAATCGGTCCAAGGTATTGTTGGCTCAATATGTTCGAAAAACCCAAGATGGCGTTCAACGGCGTGCGCAGTTCGTGGCTCATGGTCGCTAAGAAGTCGGTCTTGGCCTTGCTCGCTTCCTTCGCTTCGATCAGGGCGTCGTCACGGTCTTTCTCGGCGTTCTTGCGATCGGTGATGTCCGTGCTGATCGATCCGACCGCGAGGACGTCGCCCGACACATCAAAAATGGGAAATTTCGTGCACAGATGAACGAAATTTCCGTCTAGATGGGGAATGATGTGTTCCTGTGTTATTGGACCTTTGCTCTCGACAACCTTCTTCTCCTGAAATTCGAATGATTCGGCCACTTCCTGCGGAAACAGGTTCTCCGCGGCACTATCTTCGTCATTTTTCAAATCTATACTGAAATGCCTATCAAATTCCTTGTTGATCAGTAGATAACGACCTTCCAAATCGCGAAGTGAAACCATTGCAGGGGCGTTGTCCAAGAAGGCTCGAAGACGTTGCTCGCTGAGGCGCAACGCCTCTTGCGCCCGCTTATGCTCGGTTATATCCCTGGCGGTGCCCCTAACGCCGATCAAAGCGCCGGATTCGTCGTCATAGACCGGCAGTCCGCTGAGCAGGAAATCTCGGGTCTCGCCCAACCGGTCCATGATGTTGAAGGGTTGGTCGCGGAACGGTGAATGTAGGTCGACCTCACTCGGTTGCCCCTCGGAGGTCTTGAACGAGCCGATATCGGACAGTTGCTTGCCCATCAACTCGTAGGGATGGAAATGAAGGATTTCAAAGACCCGTGCCGAAACGTAAGTCAGGCGAAGCTCGTCATCCGTCTCCCACACCCAGTCCGAAACCAATCGCGTCAAATCCTCGAGCCGGCGCCTCAACGCCTTGCTCTCCCATTCGACATTGCCGAGGGATGAATCGGGCCGGTCTTGGGCAAGCGAGCGAATTGTGCGGGTGTCGGACATGACGGTCGGGGCCTATCCCAAATCCAACTCACGAATGGCCGCGAGGTAATCTACATCGCGCTGCCAGCGGTGCAGCACTTCCTCGGCGGCCGGTTGCGGGATGTGGCGATAGAAGCCCATCATTGCGTCGATCTCCGATTCCAACCGGAATCCTCGAGAGAGCACCTTCGAGCTGTGCTGAACGATCGTGCGGAATATGTCCTCCTCCAATCCCAGCGCGCGACAGACGATAGCGAGCCCTTCGCCGCCCGATTCGTTTAACATGCGCATGATAAGGAGTTCGCGCAGACCCGTGAGGCGCCGGAACCCCGAGAGAAAGAGTCGGACCTCGCCGTCCCGAAGGGCGCCGGCCAGGAATTCCGGCGTTACCGCGCCCTGTTCCTCCAATTGGGATAACAGGATATCGGATTTACTATCGTCTTCGTGGGAACCCACCCCTCCTTGTTCATCCTCTTGAATCGCCTGCTCAAGAAGATCGTCGACCTCGTCCTGGCTTAACTCGTAATTTTTCAAGATGAATCGACGGAGCGCCGCGGACACCCAGAGGAACATCTTTTTCGCGAGCGTCGGATCAAGATCCTCACGGCGCAGGATCGGCTCTTGGAAGGTATCGACGCGCTGCGATTGTTCGACCAGATAACCCATCGTGGCCTGCGATATATTGGCGCTGGAGTTCTCCAACAATGTGCGAACGACGCTTTCATT
This sequence comes from uncultured Rhodospirillaceae bacterium, assembly GCA_964408805.1. GTDB lineage: Bacteria > Pseudomonadota > Alphaproteobacteria > UBA8366 > UBA8366 > CAYPAV01. The sequence goes on from CAYPAV010000023.1 coordinate 5,772, forward strand.
GCTGCTTTCAACCAGGGCGTCGGATACGGACTCGCTAATGTCTCGGCGATTGGCGACCGCAAGTTTGTATTCTAGGGTGCGATTGCGAACGACCTCTATAAGATGCTCGTCCCGCAGCACCTTGCTGCGGGTCAAGATTGGAAACGCGACTTCGAACTCGTCATTCGCGAGCTGTTCGATCAGATCGACCGGCGCGTTGGGCAGATCGGCGAGTCTAGAACTGATGATCTCGCGCGCGGCGACCTCGGTGTCGTGAACCAATTGGCGCAGAATTTCGTGCATCAACGAACGCTCGCGCTCGGTCAGAACGCGGCCTTGTTCCGAAAAAAGATCGGAAATTGTGTCCGCCAAGGCGCGACGGCCCGAACTCGATTTTTCCCGCGCCAAACGGAAAAGGTAATCGCCGTCGATTTCCTCCATTTTCCCCTCGCTAGTCACACCGCCCGTGTGACGAGAACAAACTTGTCTGGAAACTATAAGAGACAAACATTGTTAAACTATTAATCAGTATCGTGCGAAATCTCCCTTTGCGACCGTTTAGAGTAAATCGCGGCTATCGAAGTGACAAGTTAGCGCCTGAATCATCGATCGGGGTCTTTGCTATCGAAGACGAACTCGACGGAAGGTGGCATGGCATCGAAGCTACCCAGAACGACCAAGCAGTCATGGAATTCCCTGGAGCCCACATTGCACCTTAGATCGTTGAATCCAGCGATTAAGGACCGCCGAACTTAAGTCTGGATGACGGGTGCTTGATCCGGCCCCTTCCCCAACCCTCTTTTGATAGAGATTGCGCGAATATGCGCCGCAAGTGAGTGTTCTAACGCAGCAATTCTCTGGCGCGAGAGCCAAGCCAAACCGGGTCAGCGCTAGTCGTAGCGTTCGTCGCGCTCGGGCGGCCTCAGACTGAAGACGTTCTCGGGCAGGATCCGGGCATATTCGAGGTAGCCCAACCTTGCCAGGGGAAGGACCTTGCGCACATCCACGATACCGTCGGTGATCACCGCATCGTCGATATGGATGCCCACCACTTGGCCGATCACCAAATTCGATTTGGTCCCGCCGGGGACGGTCGGCAGGTGGATGGTCTGGAGGTATTTGCACTCCAGCGCAATCGGCGAGTTCTTGACCCGCGGCGGCTTCACCTGTTCGCAAGGCGCGGCCTCCAGCCCCGCCTTCGCCATCTCGTCGACGCTGGCCGGCTCGTGGACCGCTGTATTGACCATCGGCTCGCGGAGATCGTAGGTGCACATGTTGAAGACGAACTCGCCGGTCTCCTCGACATTGATCAGCGAGTCCTTGGGTTCCTCGGTGCCGGGCTTGACCCCGTTGGGACAGAACATGATACAGGGCGGCTCCGCGCTCAGCGAATTGAAGAAGCTGAAGGGGGCCAGATTGATCACCCCATCGACGCTCAGTGTCGAAATCCAGCCGATCGGCCGAGGCACGACGAGCGAGTTGTAGACGGTGTGCTTGAGGGGAGCCGGTTTCATGCCGACTTCGTTCGGATCGAAATACATAGGCGAAGACTCCGGGAGATCCACTCGCGGGACAGGCCGTCCCGCGTCTCCCATAGCAGGGCGCAGCGCAGCTGTCCCGATTATTCCCCATGATTTGGGTTTGCCGAGAGGGGCGCCGCCCTACCCTTAAAGTAAGTCCACTATCAGGGAACCCTTGATATGCCCACGCTCTCGAACCAGCGGATTGCCTATTTCAACGGCGACTACGTGCCGGAAAGCCAAGTGCTGATCCCGTTCCGCGATCGCGGCTTCAAGCTCGGCGACGCGGCCTTCGATATGACCCGGACCTTCAACGGAACCGTCTTCAAGCTCCGCGAACATGTGGAACGGTTCTACCGCTCGCTGAAATACCTGCAGATCGACCCCGGCCTCTCAGCAGACGAGATGATCGGGGTCAGCGAGGAGGTGCTCGACCGCAATAGCCACCTGTTGAGCAAGGGCGACGACTATTGGCTGGCCCAAAGGGTGACCCGCGGCATCGACGTTCCCCAAGGCGAGGCGGAGGAGCATCGGGCGGGTCCGACCGTCATCGTCGAATGCACGCCGCTGCCTTTCGAGAACCGCGCAAGGCTCTATCGCGACGGGATCGACCTCGTGGTCTCTTCGGTCCGGCGGACCTCGCCGGATTCGCTCTCGCCCCGCGCCAAGACGCATAACTATCTCAACCTCATCATGGCCGATCTGGAAGCGAAGGCGAGCAATCCCGAGGTCTGGCCGATGCTGCTCGACGTCAACGGTAATCTCTGCGAAGCGCTCGGCTGCAACATCTTCCTGGTGCGGGACGGCGCCCTGGTGACCCCGCGCGAGCAGTTCGTCCTCCCCGGGATCAGCCGCCAGACGGTGATCGAGCTGGCCGAGGGCGCCGGCATCGCCTGCGAGGAATGCGACCTCGACGTCTTCGACGCGATGAACGCGGACGAGATCTTCCTCACCTCGACCAGCCTTTGCATGTGCCCGGTCCGGAGTGTCAATGGCGCCGAGATCGGCGACGGCGGGGTGCCGGGACCGGTGACGGCGGAATTGTTAAAGGCCTATTCCGACTTCGTCGGCTGCGATTTCGTCGAGCAATACCTCCAGCGCCTGCAATAGACGGCTGATGACACAAGGAAACCCGAGACCATGATGAAGCTCTATTACACCGGTAACTCGCCCTATGCCCGCCGCCCCCGGATCGCCTGGCGCGAAGCCGGCCTGGCGGGTCAAATCGAGGAGATCGACGTGACCCCGAGGGTCGAGAATTTGGACCTCCTCCACGGCATGGGCCCCAGCGGCAAGGTGCCGGGCCTGCTGACCGACGGCGGCACCTATCTCTGCGAATCGCTGATCATCGCGCGCCATCTCGACGAGGCCTCGGGCGGCAAGCTCTACCCGGCCGAAGGGGCCGCGCGGGAGGCCATCCTCGAACTGGAGGGCATGGCCTCGCTCCTCATGGACACGCTCTATGTCCGTTCCCACGAGAAACGCCGCGAGGAGGGCGACCTCTCCCCCGCCGTCCTGGCCGCCGGGGCCGAACGTTGCAATCGCGCCTATGACGCGCTGGCCAAGCGCCTCGGCAACTCCGACAACGCCATCGACATGGGCGCTATCACCGCCGTCTGCTCGCTCGGCTATTCGGACTGGCGAACGCCGGAAGACGAATGGCGCAAAGGGCGCGACGGGCTGGCCGCCTGGTTCGACCGGATGATGGAACGGGACGCCATGGCGACGACGAAGGTGGTGGTTTAGCGTGTACTTTAGATTTTCGTCTTAACTGACTGGTTCAACACAATAGTTGTCATTCCCGCGAAGGCGGGAATGACGACTCTATGCTTCGTGCTCCCTACCGATCCGCCCGCGCCACCACCGCGTCGAAGAAGACGTTCACGGCTTCGATCGTCGGCTCGAAAAGAATGTCCTCTGCCTCGTTGTGGGTGATGCCGTCGACGCAGGGGCTGAAGACGAGGGCCGTGGGCGCGATGCGGGAGATGTAATAGGCGTCGTGCCCAGCGATGCTCTTGATGTCCATGCGGGAGACCCCGCGCGAATCTGCTGCGGCGCGCACGAGATCGGCGCAGTCTGCATCGAACACCTCGTCGCCGAAGGTCCATTCGGCGGTAATCTCATAATCGACCCGAGCCTTTTCGGCCGCTTCCGCCAGGGCAGCGCGCGTCTTCGCGATCATCTCGTCGGTCACCGCCCGCTCGGTGTGGCGCATATCGACTGTGACCTCGGCGTATTCCGGCAGGATGCCGAACTTGTTCGGCCAGATCTGCATGCGGGACGCCGAGGTCCGGCCGACCGGCTCGTGTTCCCAGCCGATATCGTTGACGGCGGCGAGGAAATACGAGGCGCCGATCATGGCGTTCTTGCGCAGCTTCATCTCGGTCGGCCCGGTATGGGCGCACTCGCCGTGGAAGACGCAGTTGAGCGCGTGCGAAGCATAGCCGCCGGTCACCACGCCGACCGAGACACCGGCGTCCTCCATCAGCGAATCCTGCTCGATATGGAGCTCGAAATAGGCGTCGAGCTCGCGCCCGCCGACCGGCGCCGATCCCAGATAGCCGATCCGCTCCAGCTCGTCGCCATAGCGGATGCCGTCGTCGTCCCGAAGGTCGTGCAGCCACTCGATCGATTGCAGCCCGGCGAAGACGCAAGAGGCCGCCATCGGCGGGGCGAAACGGGCGCCCTCCTCATTGGTCCAGTTGACGATCTCGATCGGCCGGCGGGTGGTGATGCCGTTGTCCTCGAGGGTGCGCAGGATCTCCAATCCCGAAAGAACGCCGAGGATGCCATCGAAGCGTCCGCCCGCCGCCTGGGTATCGAGATGACTGCCGACCACGACCGGCGGCAGATCGTCCTCCCGCCCGGCGCGCCGCGCGAAAATACTGCCGGCCGCATCCACAGTGACCCCGCAGCCCGCCCCCTCGCACCAGGCGACGAATTGGTCGCGCATCTCTCGGTCGCTGTCGGAGAGCGCCAAGCGCCGAAGACCGCCGGCCTTGCCGACACCGATTTCGGCGGAGCGGTCGAGGGTGGACCAGAGGCGATCGGCATCGATGGAAAGGTTGGGGAAAGAGCTGGCGGGCATGATCAAATCCTGGCTGTTGATCCGATCATATTAATCCGAAACGATTATTCCGACAGGGGCGATACCGGCTTTCCGACACGGATGCCCAAACAGACGAGAACGCCGATCGCCGCCAGCACGGCGCCGATAATGGCAGCCAGGACATAGTCGCCGGACCGGTCGAACAGCCAGCCGCCGAGCCAGGGGCCGGAGAGCCCGGCGATGCCCCAGGCGGTGATCAGAATCCCGAAATTCCGCCCGTATCGTGCGACGCCGAAATAAATCGAGACGGCAGAGGGATAGGCGCCCGACGCAATCCCGTAGCTGAGGCCGACGAAGGCGACAGCCACGACCGCTGGGACGATCCCCGGTAGAAGGATCAAAACCAGAAACCCGACCAACGCCGCCAAATGGGCCGTCATCGCGACGCGGCCGGGGGGCAGGAAATCGCAGGCCCAGCCGGCGCCGAAGCGTCCGCCCGCATTGCCGATATTCACAAAGACCGCGCCAATCGTCGCCACAAGGGCGCCGCCGCCCCGGCTGGAGAGAATACCGGCCGCATGGCCGATCACCATGACGCCGCCGGCGGCCGCCAGGAAAAAGCCGAGCCAGAGCAAAGGAAAGAGCGCGCGCGGCGCGGGCGGGACCGTCTCCGCCGCGCCGCCCGTGTCGCTGTCCAGCCGGATGCCGGACCGGGACGCAAGTCCAGCCGCCGCCAGGCCGCCGACGACCAGAAACAGGGCGGTCAGGCCGAAAATGCTCCGGGGGCCGATCGTCTCGACGTAGCTGCCGAAGAGGAACGAGAATCCGATCGCCCCCACCGGAAAGGCGCCGAGTGCGAGCCCATTCGCCAAGCCCCGCCGATGAGCCAGGGCCCGGTTGATCAGCGGCAGCGTCACGTTGTAGCCGAAGCCGGAGCCGAACCCGAACAGAGCGCCATAACCGAAGGTCAGCAGCGCGCTCGTCTCCGCCAGCGCGGCAACGCCGAGCCCGCCCGCGCAGAACACGGTGGCGACAACGGGCAGCAGCGCCGTTCGGACATGATTGTAGGTCGCGGGCGCCGCCACCGCGCCCGCCGTGAAGCAGAAGATCGCGACCGAGAAGACGATGCTGATCTCCGCCCGCGGCACCCCCAATTCCGTCTCCAGCGGGGTCAGGAACACGCTCCAGGCATAGAGCGAGCCCAGCATCGGATTGAACAGCAAGACCGCGGCGATAGCGGGGCCCGGGCGTATCGGGTTGGCCGACACCTAGCCTGGCATCCTGTCCATCTTCGGACGCGGGTAGTAGGCGTTCTTGTCGAGGGGGGCGACGCGCTCCCAGAAGGCGGCCCCGGCCGCGAGGCCGTTCTCCAGCTTCTCGGCGTTCTGGCGCCACATGTTCCAGGAGTCCGGATGAAGACGGATCGCTTCCTCGACGAAGACTTGGCCCTCCGCCGCCTTGCCGGCCGCGATCAGGTGCTGGCCGAGGCGGAAATTGGCGTGGGCCATCGCGATGTCCTCGCTCGCCTCGGGCGTCGCCGCCCGGGCGCGGGCGGAATCAAGTGCGTGGACGCTCGCCTCGCCCTTCCCGACCCAATCGCGGATCGCGGCCAAATAGACCTCGCGGGAGCGCGCCGACTTCGCCGCCTCCGTCTCCGGCATCTCGCCCGTTTTCATATCGCGGGAGCGGAAGGCCTCGTAGGCGCCCGCCGTCTCGGTCGGCCGGACGATGCGCCCGGCCTCGTCGATCCAGACCGCCTGGGGCACGTTGACCATGTTGTAGAGGTCGGCCAGCCGGTGTTCCCGGTCGATCAGCGCGACGTAGGTCGGCCCCGCCGCCTCGATCCAGGGGCGCGCGGCCTCGGGATCGCTATCCATCGCCACCGCGATGATCATTAAGCCGTCATTCTCGAGATCGTCGTAAAGCGTCTGCCACACGGGCAGATCAAGCCGACAACCTCACCAACTGGCCCAGCTCGCCAGCAGGACCTTCTTGCCGCGATGGTCCGAGAGGCGATGCGGCTTGCCGTCGAGATCGGGCAGTTCGAAGTCGGGTGCCTCGAGGCTCGCCAATTGGGCCGCCCGGTCGACCGCCCCCTCGCCGAGGCTCCAGACCTCGCCCGCCGCGTCGCTCAGCACCGGTTTTCCCATGTGCTTCCAGAACGCCGCGAGTTCGACCTCGCCGCCGCGCACGAATTCCGCCGCGCGCCCGGCCGGCAACGGCACGCAGACCTCGCCCCGGCAGAGCCCTTCCGGTTTCAGCTCCCAGCCGATCGCCCGCGCCGCCACGTCGCCCTCGACCCAGAGCGTGCCCTTGGCGCCTTCGCCGGCCGACACCTCGGCGACTCCGGCATCCGTCAAGATCGTCGTCATCGTTCGTGTCCCTCTCCTTTACCCGCATCGATCGTCCAGCCGCGCGGGACCGCAGTCAAACCAATTCAAGCACCGTCCTTGCCCGACCGCGTGATCTCGTGATCCGAACAGAACCCATAGACATTGGCCGACAGCTCGACCACGGCGAACTCCACCGTCTTCCGCCACGTCTTCATCCGATAGACGCCAAGCCGCCGCGGCTCGCCATGGACCCTGTCGGGAAGCGTCACCTCCTCACCGGTGTCGATCCAGTCCTCCGACCAGACATCGAACCCGCCGATCTCCAGCTTCTCGCCTTCGAAGACGCCCCAGACCTGATGGGCGAAATTCCGTTCGGTCATCGATGCCGCATCCCGCGCCGTTTCATCGCCACGAGGATAGCGCGCCCGTTTAAGCCGGTCGACACATGGGCTAGAGTGGGGCGAGCGAATGAACGGGCAGGACGAAATGACGGACGCCACTCGCCAACAACCGGAGCCCCCCTTCTCCCTCACCCCCATCGGCGAGGCTGGGGCGGCGGAGATCGGCGGGCTCGACCTCTCGGTCCCCTTGGGCGCGGCCGTTGTCGAGGCGATCCGGCGGGTGCTCGTGAATTATCCGATGCTGGTATTTCGCGGCCAATCGCTCTCGGGCGACCAGCAGGCCCGCTTCAGCGAGCAATTCGGCTCGCTCGAGGACCACATCGTCAAAAATTCCGACGGCCGGACCGTCCCTATCGTCCACACCCTGACCAATCTCGACGACGCGGGGAACGTCATCAACCTCGACATCGTCAAGCTCAACCACCATTGGCACAGCGACAAGTCCTATCACGCGGTGCCGGCCTTCGTGACCATCCTGCACGCGCTGGAGGTGCCGGCGAATGGCGGCGACACCCAGTTCTCCAACGCCACCGCCGCCTGGACCGCCCTGCCGCCCGAAACGAAAGCCCGGCTCGAGGGCCTCCAGGTCGTCCACGACTGGGTCGCCAGCCGCCGCAACTCCGACACCTCGCCTGCGACCCCCGACCAAATCGAAAAACGCCCCCCGGTCACCCACCCGCTGGTGTGCACCCATCCGGAGACGGGTGCCAAATCCCTCTATCTCGGCGTCCACGTCTCGCATGTGGAGGGGATGCCGGATGCCGAGAGCCAGGCGCTCATCGCCGAACTCACGGCGCATATCGGCGAGGACCGCTTCCTCTACACCCACCGCTGGCAAAAGGGCGACGTGGTGATGTGGGACAACCGCTGCCTCCACCACCGGGCACTACCCAACTACGACACGGCGACGGAACGGCGGGTGTTGAACCGGACGGTGATCACGGGGACGCGGCCGGTTTAGGGGGCACGTATCAGCAAATGGAGAACGTCAATCTCCCCAATAGCCCCAAGATCGGCCCTCATGACGGCCGCGAACTCGACCTCATGCTTGCCGGCGAGAAGCCGATGGCGATGTTCTATGCGCCGATCGACGAGGCGCATGTGATCCCGGAAGCGGCGTTCGCGCCCCATGTTCGCGATGGCGTGTTGGTCCAGGCCGAGCGGCATTTCCATATCGCGCGGGAGGCAGCGGGGGATCCGGAAATCCGGATCGTGCTCTATGCCTTGCCCACCGAAGAATGGCGGATCGCGGCGGCGCTCGCGATCATCGAGCCGGTCTGGCACGGCGACCGGCCTCCGGCGGCCGAGGACGACATCGAGATGGGCCGGTTGCTTGGGTATTCGGACGCCGAGATCGCCGCGTTTCTCGAGGTGCAGGAGGCGCTGATATTGGCGCCGTAAGCGCGCCCTCTCAATTAAACGCCCCGATCCCCGCCATCGCCCCGCCCAATAACAGCGTGTGACTAGGTTTCGGTGAGGTTTCGGTGACAGGATACGGAACTATGCAGGCGATAGTAATTCGGTATCCTGTCACCGGATCTATGCGACAGGATTTATGTAACGCACCGGAGGATGTCTCGTGACCTGGGAAGCCGCCGCCGCCTTCGGCCTCGCCATCACGGTTTGGGCCCTCGTGCCCGGCCCGGGCCTCGCCGCCGTCCTGGCGAGCGCGCTTGGGGCCGGCCGCAAATCGGCGGCGGCCGTGGTCGCCGGGCTGGTCGCCGCGGACCTCGTCTTCCTCGCCGTCGCCGTCCTCGGCCTGTTCGCGCTCGCGAAGACGCTGGGGCCCGTCTTCGAAGCCATCAAATATTTGGGCGCGGCCTACCTCATTTGGCGCGGGCTCCAACTCTTCCGCGCCCCGAACGAGCGCACCTCCGCCGAGGCCCGGCCGGGCGGCGTTTTGCGAAGCGCCGGCGTCGGCCTGCTGATCACCCTCGGCAACCCGAAAGCGATCCTCTTCTTCGGCGCGATCCTGCCGGCCTTCGTCGACGTATCGACGATCTCCCTCGTCGACTTCGTCACCCTGAGTTGGATCGTCGCCGGCGCGTCGTTTCTCGTCTACGGCGCCTACGCCGAACTGGCGCTCCGCGCCGGCCGGTTCACGTCCGGTCGGTTGCGGCGGAAGCTTCGCTGGATGGGCGGCTCGCTCTTGGTGGGATCGGGCCTCCTCGTCGCGACGAGGTAGACACCGAGCCGCGGCAAGATTAGTTGAACGCCCGTATCCCCGTCATCGCCCCACCTAATATCAGCGTATGGATATCGTGGGTGCCTTCCAGCGTGTTGATGACCTCCATGTTCACCATGTGACGCATCACGTGGTACTCGTCGGAGATGCCGTTGGCGCCGTGCATGTCGCGGCAGACGCGGGCGATCTCGAGGGCCTTGCCGGTGGAGTTCCGCTTAACGAGAGAGATCATCTCCGGCGTCACCTTATTCTCGTCGCGAAGGCGGCTGATGCGGAGGCAGGATTGGAGGCCGAGGGCTATTTCGGTCTGCATCTCGACGAGCTTCTTCTGCACCAGCTGGTTGGCCGCCAGCGGCCGGCCGAATTGGCTGCGTTCGACGACGTAGTCGCGGGTCCGCCGCCAGCAATCCTCGGCCGCGCCCATGCCGCCCCAGCAAATGCCGAAGCGGGCGTTGGAGAGCGCCGACAAGGGCCCCCGCATGCCCTTGGCACCAGGGAGGACGTTTTCCGCGGGGCAGAAGACCTCGTCCATCATGATGAAGCCGGTCGAGGAGGCGCGAACGGCCAGCTTGCCCTCGATCTTCGGAGTCTCCAGCCCGTCCATCCCGCGCTCCAATATGAACCCCCGGACGGTGTCCGTCTCGTCCTTGGCCCAGACGAGGAGCACCTGCGCCAGCGGCGAGTTGGTGATCCATTGCTTGGTCCCGGTCAGCTTATAACCACCGTCGACGGGTTTGGCGCGGGTTTCCATGGCGCCCGCGTCGGAGCCGTGATTGGGCTCGGTCAGGCCCATGCAGCCGATCCACTCCCCATCCCGCATCGGCGGCAGGAAGCGGTCCTTCTGTTCGTCCGAGCCGTACATATGGATGGGCGCCATCACCAGGCCGGACTGCACGCCGACGGCGGAGCGAAAACAGGTATCGACCCGCTCCAACTCGCGCGCAATCAGGCCGTAGGCGACGAAGCCTATGCCGGCGCAGCCGTAATCCGGGATATTGGCGCCGAGGAAGCCGAGCTTCCCGAACTCCTTCATGATCTCGGGGTCGAAGCTCTCGTTGCGGTTCCACTCGAGGATGAGGGGCATCAACTCCGCTTGCGCGAAATCATGCGCGGCGTCGCGGATCTGGCGTTCATCCTCGGCCAATTGGTCCTCGAGGAGGAGCGGGTCCTCCCAGACGAAATCGGGCATCTCGTTTACTCCACAACACCCACGAACCGTCGTCCCGGAAACGCACCAGCGTTATCCGGGACCCATGCCTGAGAGTCACCGGGCGAAGATTATCCAATCGCGGCGCTCAGGCGTGAATCCCGGGTTCCTGCTTTGCAGGCCCCGGGATGACACATTGCTTCATTGGGTCGAAAGCAGCCTTAGCCGTCGACCCGCTCCATCACCACGGCGGTGCCTTGGCCGACGCCGACGCAAAGCGTGGCGAGTGCGTATTTGCCGCCGGTCCGCTCGAGTTGGCGGGCCGCCGTCAGGAAGATCCGGGGACCGGACGCGCCCAAGGGATGGCCGAGCGCAATGGCGCCGCCATTCTGGTTCACGCGGGCGTCGTCCTCCGGCATCTCCAGCCCCTTCAGGCAGGAAAGCACCTGAGCGGCGAAGGCCTCGTTAATCTCGACGACATCCATGTCACCGATCGAAAGGCCGGCGCGCTCCAGCGCCTTCTGCGAGGCCGGCACCGGGCCGATGCCCATGATCCTGGGCGGCACACCGGCGGAGGCCGAGGCGATGATCTTCGCCATCGGCTTCAGGCCCGCCTTCTCGCCGGCCTCGCGGCTGCCGATATAAAGTGCGACCGCGCCGTCATTGACGCCGGACGCATTGCCCGCCGTCGTGACGCCATCGGGGTTGAGGGCGCGGAGCTTGGCCAGGCCCTCCATGGTCGAGCCGGCGCGCGGGTGCTCGTCGGTGTCGACGACGATGTCGGGTTGTTTCCGCCCGCCCGGCACGGTAATGCCGGTGATCTCGCCGTCAAAGAAGCCGGAATCCTTGCCGGCCTGGTATTTCTCCTGGCTGCCGAGCGCGAAGACATCAGAAGATTCGCGGGTGATCTGGTAGTCTTGGGCCAGATTATCCGCCGTCTGCGGCATCGCCCAATCACCGTATTCTTCCTTGATTTTCTTGTTCGGGAAGCGGGAACCAATGGTCGAATCGAAGATCTCGAGATTGCGCGAGAAGGCCGACGAGGCCTTGCCCATGACGAAGGGCGCGCGGCTCATGCTCTCGACGCCACCGGCGATAAAGAGATCGCCCTCGCCGACCGTCACCGCATGGGCGGCCGCAACCACGGCCGATAAGCCGCTGGCGCAATTCCGCTGCAGCACCTGCCCCGGCACCGTCTCCGGCACGCCGGCCGCCAGCAGTGCGTGGCGCGCGACGCAACGCGCGTCCTCGCCGCCCTGATTGCCGCAACCGACGATGACATCGTCGATGTCTTCCGCATTGAACGGCGCCTCGTCGACCACCGCCTTGATGACATTGCCCAGAAGGTCGTCCGGGCGGACCCCGGAGAGCGCGCCCCCATAACGGCCGAAGGGCGAGCGTTTGCCGATATATAGATATGCGTCGAGCATGTTTCTGTTCCTCTCAGATCGAAGTCTTGTGTGACGGGGACGACCGCAACGGCCGTCCTCAAATCTCCTTTTCGAACAACGACAATCCCAGTTCCGCGCGCCGCCGGAGCCAAGGGCTCGGCCGGTAGCGCGGGTCGCCGTAAAGGCGGTGCAAGGACTGCAAAATCCGCAGAACCGTCTTCGGGCCGACCGTATCGCCGAAGGTCAGCGGCCCGTTCGGGTAATTCAACCCCAGCACGACCGCCTTGTCGATATCCTCGGGCTCGGCGGTGCCGAATTGCGCGATCTGGCAGCCGATGTTGCAGATCGTCGAGATGATGCGCTGACAAACGAATCCCGGGCAATCCCGAATGACGGTTGCCTTGACCCCATCCTGGGTCAGGAGCCCGAGGGCCGCGTCGCGATAGGCCGCATCGGTCGCGGGGTTGGTCATGATGGTGCGCCGGGTCGCAAGCCCGATCACCGTGTCGACGCCGAGGGTGCGCTTGGGATCGAGCCCTTGCGCGACCGCGGCCGTGGTCACGTCATCGCCGATGGGGGTAACCAGGATCAGGGCTTCGGCACTCGGCGCGACCCCGCTCTCGAGATCACCGCCGATCTTTGAGACGATTTCGGCCAAGGCCGCATGGCCCTCGCTCTCGACCGGGCTGATCCAGACCGGGCGGCCGTCATAGTCGGGATAGGGCGCCTCCTCGGGCATCGCCTGTTTGCCGTCGGGATAGTCGTAAAAGCCCCGCCCGGTCTTCCGCCCCAAAATGCCGGCTTCCATCCGGGCCCGCATCATGACGTTCGGGCGATAGCGGGGCTCCTCGTAGAATTGCTGGTAGATGAGCTCGGTCGCCGGATGCGTGACATCGAGGCCGGTCAGGTCGAGGAGCGTGAAGGGACCCATGCGAAAGCCCGCCGCCTCGCTCAATATCCGGTCGAAATCGGGGATGTCGGCGACCTGTTCGGCGTACATATGCGCCGCTTCGATGTTGTAGCCCCGCCCCACCTGATTGACGAGGAATCCGGGCGCGTCCTTAACCCGGACCGGCTCGCGGGTCATCTTCCGGCCGAGCTCCATCATGGTGTCGCCGACGTCGGGTTCGGTCAGCACGCCGTCGATGATCTCGACCAGGCGCATCAGCGGCACGGGATTGAAGAAATGCATGCCGACGAACTTGTTCGGCCGCGCCAAGCCGGAAGCCAGCGTCGTCACCGACAGCGAGGAGGTGTTGGTGGCGAGGATGGCATTCTCGGCGATGACCGCTTCCAGATCGGCGTATATCTTGCGCTTGATCTCGATATTTTCGGTCGCCGCCTCGATCACGATCTGGCAGGGGGCGAAGGCCTTCGGGTCGACGATCACTTCAATCCGGGCGGCCGCGGCCGTGGCGTCCTCCGCCTCCATCCGTCCACGCTCGGCGGCGCGGTTCAACATCCCCTCGATGAACTTAAGCGCATCGGCCGATTGCTCTGCGTTGACGTCGTACATGCGCACCCGGCAACCGCCCGCCGCCGCGACCTGGACGATTCCCCGGCCCATGGCGCCGGCACCCGTCACGCCCAAAATGAAATCGTCGGCGGTCAGATCAACGCTCATTCAAATCATCTCCTTGAATTCTTAGGTAGGCCGGTCCGGTCGTCCGGTCAAAGGCGGCGCGATATTGGCCGAGGCGACGTGGACTCGCAATAGCGGGTGTTGCCCAAATCTGTACGATTAGACGGAGGTGTTATATTGGAATGCATTGGAAAAAGTTCGGCGCGGGGACGTGCGCCTAAAATAGAGCGGTAATGATGCGAATTCGTCGTCGAGGCATCGGCCTCATGTTCGGTCTGCTCGCCATTCTGATGGCGGCGCCGATCGGCCGTGCGGCACCACCGGAGAAAATATCGGTCGTCTACTGCGTGGATTGCGTCCCTTTCCAATTCCGCGACCGCGACGGCCGGGCAGCGGGCATGATTATCGACATGTGGCGCGAATGGTCGAAGATCACGGGAATCGCCATTGAGTTTCGCGCGGCCCCCTGGAACGAGACCCTGCGCATGATGCGCGCGCGCGAAGCCGACGCGCATGCCGGGCTGTTCTTCAACCAGGAGCGCAATCAGTATCTCGAATACGGCGCCGTTCTCGCTAAGACGGACACGCATGTCTTCTTCAAGAAGGGCACGCCCCCGATCAAAAATATCCAGGACCTTTCGGCGTATCGGGTCGGTGTCATCGCGGGCGATTTCGTCGAGGGGTTTCTCAAGGAAAAATTACCGGATGGCACTATCGTCGGTTTCGAGAGTTACGAAGCAATCGTGAAGGCGCTGCGGTCCGGTACATTGAACGTGTTCGCCGCCGATACCCCGACGGGCATCTATCATCTGCAGCGCGCCGAACTCGGCTACGCCTTCGAGTTCGAGGCCGACAAGCCGCTGTACCGGAACGATTGGCTGATCGCGGCGGCTGACGGCAGTATCGAGCTCGTGAACACGATCAACGCCGGGATGCTGAAGATCTCGGTGGCGGAGAAGCAATCGATCGTCGATCGCTGGGTTGGACTCGACACAAAGGAATTCGAACTGACCACGCGCGAAATCGTGGGCCTGCTTGCGTTTCTTGTCATCGTCCTGGTCTTCGGCGTGCTGGTTTGGAACCGGGTACTGTCCCGCCGAATCGGATCGCGCACCGCCGAATTGGAGACCGAGCTTACCGAACGAAAGGCAGCGGAGGCCGCGCTGGCCCAGGCGGAGGCACAACTTCGCATGGCGCTCGATCACATGTCCGGCGGCATCATAATGGTCGGTAAGGATTTCAAGCTGAAGGTGTTCAACGACAATTTCGCGGCGATCTATGAACTCCCGGAAGAACTCATCTACAAAGACGCGCCTTTCGCCGAAATTATCAAGGCCAGGGCCGAACGCGGCGACTACGGACCCGGCGATCGGGACGAATTGGTGCAACGCCGGATCGAGAGTTACCACGATCTCGACGCCGACTGGGCCGAGGACCGCGTGCCAAGCGGTCGGATCATCGGGTTGCGGCGGGCAAAGACGGAGGATGGCGACGTGGTCGCTGTCTTCGACGACATCACCGAGCGAAAGAAGGCCGAGGAAGAACGGAACCTGCAAACCGCCCTCCTCAACAGCGTATTAGCGGGCGCCGGCCAGGGCATCGCCGCATATGACAAGGACGTTATTCTGCTCGCCTGCAACGACCGTTATCGGGAATTTCTCGACCTGCCGGCGGCGCTCGTCGAACCGGGCAAGTCGGGCCGCGACATCGTCGTCTTTCTGGCCGAGCGCGGCGGCTATGGCGAAGGCGACGTGGCGGACATCGTGGAAGCACGCCTCGCGGCGCTCACCAGCGGCGAACCGGTCAACAGCGAAATCGTCTCCCCGGCCGGTTATGTCTTGCACGTCGTCTCCGAGCCGGTTGCCGATGGCGGCTTCGTGCTCACCTACACCGACATCACGGAACGCAAGCGAGCCGAGGAGGCGCTCCGCCAAAGCGAGCACGATCTCCGGGCGATCTTGGATTCCAGCCCACTCGGCGTCACGGTGACGACCCGCACGCCGACGAAGGATTACGGCGAACGGCTATATACGAATAAGCGCTACGCCGAACTAATCGGCGCGGAGTCGGTCGACGCTCTGGTCGGCTTGACGAGCGAAGGGCTTTGGGTCGACCCGGAGGACGAGAAACGACTTTTGACTGAGCGTCTTTCGCGCTCTCAACATATGATGGCGGAAGTCCGCCGGCGGCGGCTCGACGGCGCCATTTGGTGGTCTCAATACAACTCCTATCCCATCATCTTCGAAGGGACCGAGGGTTGGATCAACTGGAACGACGACATCACCGAACGCAAGGAAGCGGAGGATGCGTTGGCGAAGAAGGAGGCGCAACTCCGGGTCGCGCTCGACAATATGCCGGGTGGCATGCGGCTGACCGACAAGGACCGGAATTACGTCTTCTTCAATTCGCAATACCTCGAACTGTACGATTTCCCGATCGACCTTTTCGATGTCGGCGACTCGATTTTTGTCGAGAACCTATACCAGGCTGAGCGTGGGATTTCGGCGACGGCGACCCCAAGAAGCTGACCGACGAGTGGTTGAAGGAACTTCCGGTGCAGACCGAACCCGTGAGCTGGGAACGGACAACCACGCATGGGAAGACCCTCGAGGTTCATACGGCGCCGACACCCGACGGCGGGGTCGTCAACATCGTCAGCGACATCACCCATCGAAAACGAAACGAGACGGAACTCGAACTTGCCAAGCAGCAGGCCGAGGCGGCGACCACGGCGAAATCGGATTTCTTGGCCGCCATGAGCCACGAAATTCGCACGCCAATGAACGGCGTCATCGGCATGATCGATTTGTTGGCCCGCACAAATCTGGACGACAACCAGCTCGAAATGGCGGATACGGTGCGAAAATCCGCGTTCGCTTTGCTGCAAATCATCGATGACATCCTCGACATCTCGAAGATCGAGGCCGGGAAACTGAATATCGAACACGTCCCGATGTCGATCAGCGATGCCGTCGACGACGTCTTGGATACGCTGGCGCGGGGTGCGTTCGAAAAGGGTCTCGACTTACCGGTCTTCGTCGATCCGAAAATTCCGGACAGGGTCATCGGCGACCAGGTCCGATTGCGGCAAATACTGTTCAATCTCATCGGCAATGCGATCAAATTCACGGAGGTTGGTCTGGTCGGCGTTTTCACGGAACTCGTCGGCTCCGACCCCGACAACCGACTCAGCGTTCGCTTCCGCATCGTCGACACCGGCATCGGCATTCCAAAAGAGGTCCAGGATCAGCTCTTCGAAGCATTTACCCAGGCGGAGAGTTCGACCACGCGCCAATTCGGCGGTACCGGGCTCGGCCTCTCCATTTGTTCGCGTCTGGCCGAGCTCCTAGATGGCGAAATCTCAATCGAAAGCGAGCCGGGCGCAGGTTCCACCTTCACGGTGACATTGCCGTTCGCTTCGGCCCCGGCCCCCGCGGAAGCGAAACCGGCGAATGATTTGAAAGGGGTCAAAGTTCTCGTCGTCGTCATCGACCCGACGATGGGTATCATTCTTTCGGATTACTTGGATTTCTGGAAGGCCGATGCCGTCGTCGCACATGATGTCAATGCGGCGTGAAACTGGCGACTGCGGCGAACGAGGACGGCGCGCCGTTCGACATCGTCGTTCTCGGCTCGACCTGGTCCAAGGATCACCAGCTTTCGATCCGCAATTCCCTGCGGGAAGACCCCGCCCTCTCGGCCGCAAGATTCGTGTTTCTGACGCGCGATCGAGAGAACCTCGGAATAACCGACTTGGTCGATACCGTCTTCGTCGCCAGCCAGCCCATGCGCCGGTCTCGTTTCCTGACCGCCGTCGCCGTTGCCGCTGGCCGCGAGAGTCCCGAGGTTCCGGAGAGAGAGGAATTTATCGAGATTGGCGACGCCGATGTGCCGACCGTCGAGGCCGCCGAAGCCGAGGGTCGATTGCTCCTGGTGGCCGAGGACAACGAGACCAATCGACACGTGCTTCGCCGTCAACTGAATCGCTTGGGTTACGCCGCGGTCTTCGCTGAGGATGGTGTCGAGGCGCTCGATTCATGGAAGACACGCAATTTCGCTCTGCTTCTTACCGATTGTCACATGCCCAACATGGATGGTTTCGAACTGGTCGCGGAGATCCGCGATCTTGAAGACGCCGCCGATACACCGCTCCCGATCGTCGCGATTACCGCGAACGCACTGCGCGGCGAGGCCGAACGCTGCCTTGCCGCCGGCATGGACGATTACTTGGCGAAACCGGTCGAGTTGGCGGAATTAAAGAGAGCGCTGGTCAAGTGGATGCCGACCGAAACAGGCATCGAGACGAATGAATTCAAGGCCGATGGCGGTGGCGCCACGACTGTGACCGCGAATCCAATTTACGGCGATTCGGTCGATGAAAACGCCTCGCCGATCAATCGGGCCACGCTTGCCCGCCTGCTGGGCGATGACGACTCCGAGTACTTGAACGAAACCTTGAGCTTTTTTTGGGAAACAATGGCGGATACGCTAGGGGAGTTGAGGGAATTGATGGAGGCACGCAAGGCAAGCGATCTGCATGAAGCGGCGCATGCGGCGAAGGGGGCCGCGTCATCGGCGGCGGCCGAGCGACTATCCGCTATCTTGCATGAACTCGAAGGCGCGGCGGCGCGGGAGGATTGGTCGTCGATCGACGATCTTGCCCCAACGGTTGGCAAGCGGTTCGACGAGGTTGAACGCTATATCAATAGTATCGGCGCCGGTGTTGCCGATTGACGCCGGGCGGCATTCGCCTGCCGCCTGAATAGGGGAACGGAAATCGTGGAGAATTGACATTGGCGGACCCGACTCAAGACCAAGAGGAATTCACATTCGACGACTTGCGATTCTACGTGGTCGACGATCACGCGTTCAGTCGTCATCTCGTCCAGGAAGCGCTGCGCGGTCTTGGTGCGCGCGAGATAGACAGTGCCAGTAACGGTTCCGAAGCAATTACCCAGCTCCAATCGATGTCATTGACCGGCCGCCGGGCCGAGCATCCGGCCGATAGCGGCCCCATCGAACCGGGCGAACTCAGCCGACTCCATGGCGGTTACGATTGCATCATTACTGACTTCAACATGAAGCCCCTGAATGGGCTACACGTCCTGAAATGGATCCGGACGGGGCGCGCGGGCGTCGCTCGCAGCACACCGGTCATCATTCTGACTGGGCATGCGGACGATTATCTAGTCTCCGCGGCACTTGAACTCGACACCCATGCCTTCATCCTGAAGCCGGTTTCGCATGGCGAACTCGTCTCGAAAGTGAAACGCGTGCTGCACACGCCCATCAACCTGCAGGCCAACGAACAGTACGGGACCATCGATATTCCGGGGCATATCGAGCCCTCCTTGCGGGGGATTGGACAAGATCTGCCGAGTAACGTCTTGGCGGGCGCCACGCGCATATCGATCGACAAGATCTCGCCCGGCTGCATTCTGGCGACGAACCTGCGCGGTTCAAGCGGTGCGGTGATCGTCGAGGAAGGCACGCGCCTGACGAATTCGCTTCTGGAAAAGCTCACCGATTTGCGAACGATGGAAGGTATCGCCAACGCGTTATGGGTCATCCAACGCTGAGTGCGTACCTGACGGAGGACGCCTTACCACTCTTTTTCGCGCCAGGTGTCTAGCCATTCCAGGATTTCGGCCGCGGGCATCGGGCGGGCAATATAGTATCCCTGCGCCAGATCGCACCCAAGCGATTCGACCAAATCCCAGTCCTCCCGCGTCTCTATGCCCTCCACCACGATTTTCATGCCCAGCTTCTGCGCCAAATCGATGCTCGATTCCAAGATTGAGCGCGCCGTATTGTCGTTGACGGCCCCCGTCACGAAGGCCTGATCGACCTTCAATTCGGAAAACGGCAGACGCTGCAATTGTTGCAGGCTCGAAAACCCCGTTCCGAAATCGTCGATCGAAAGCTCAAACCGCTTCAACCGCAGACGGGTCGCGATGTCGAGTAGCGCGATCGGGTTGTCACTGATCCGGCTCTCGGTGACCTCAAGCACGATCTGCGACGTGTCGAGTCCCCGGGCGACGACAACGCTTTCAATGTATTCGGGCAGGTTCAGACGATCCAGCGAATCGACCGAAAGATTGATCGCGAGTTGCAGCGACAATCCTTGCCGCTTCCACATTTCACATTGCGCCAAGGCGTGATCCAGGACAACGTTGGTCAGGTCGTCGACGAGGTCGTTTTCCTGGGCTATTGGAATGAACACGTTCGGACCGATCCGTCCATGGTCGACGTGTTCCCAGCGCGCCAACGCCTCGACGCTTTCCAATTCCCGCGTGTCCATCCGCACTTTGGGTTGGTAGTGCGGAATGATTTCGCGGTTCGCGACCGCGCGACGCAGTTCGTCCACGGTCACATCGACCTGCGCGCCATACCGGGCCTTACCCCGCGGCGCCCGCGCCGCGGCGATGACCTCGCGAACCTGATCGGCGCCAATCGGCTTTGCCAGGCTGCCCAGTATGTTCAAACCGTATTCCGCCGCCAGATTGGCGGCCGCCTTCAAAACGTCCTCATTCTCGCCGCTGATGAGAACGATCCCGGCGTTCGTCCCGAGTTCGGCAAGATCGCGCAACAACTGGATACCGTCGCGCCCCGGCAGTTGCAGATCGCAGAAAATTATGTCGATGGACCCGGCGGCATTTCTCACCAAGGCGATGGCTTCGTCACCGTCCGCCGCCTCCATCATTTCACTGGCGCCGAGCGTCGACAATATCTTCACGAGGGTCCGGCGAACAAAGGGATGATCGTCGATTACGAGCGCACGAAATTCGCCAATGGCGGCGTTGGCTGCATCAGATCGACCCGCCATTTAACTCGACCTCGCCATGTCATTTGGAATTTGTGGAGCGCCCGTTCGCCGGCTCATCCTATCTAACAACCCGGACCTAGCCCAACCAAAAACGCCGAACGGCCACCAATTCTTGCGCTTATTTGGTCATTCAATGGGAAAGCGACGCGCTTGACGGCGGACCCGTTTCCGCATGAAGCTTCATCGCGGCCGGGCTGGGCCAACTGTCTAACGAGGAAAAAGATTCAAGAATGCAACCCTCTGTGAGCGAAGATGATTTTTCCATCTACCTTGATAGTGTACGGCGGTTCACTCGAGAAGAATTGATCCCGGCGGAACGCCGCGTCGACGAAGAGGATCGAATTCCCGACGACATCGTTGCCGAGATGCGCCGGCTCGGCTTTTTCGGGATGACCATCCCCGAGGCATACGGTGGTCTCGGACTTTCGATGGAACAACAGGTACGGGCGACGATGGCGTTCACCGAGGCCTCGTGCGTCTATCGGGCAAGGTTTTCGACGACGCTTGGTCTTTGCAGCCAGGCCATCCTTTTCAACGGCACCGAGGCACAGCAAGCGGAATGGTTGCCGCGGCTTGCGTCCGGAGATGCGACTGCTTCCTTCGCCTTGACCGAGCCGGAGGCCGGCTCGGACGCCGGCGCGCTCAAGACGAAGGCGACAAGGTCGGGTGACGACTATCTGATCTCCGGTCAAAAATGTTTTATCACCAACGCGCCCGAGGCCGATGTTTTCGTTGTGATGGCGCGCACCGATCCGACATCTAGCGGCGCCAAGGGCATTTCCGCCTTCATCGTGCCGTCGGACATCGCCGGCATCGAGGTCGCACCCTGGGATCGTAAGCTCGGCAATCACGGCTCGCACACGGCTCAGATCTTTTTCGACGAGTGCCGCGTCCCGGCATCGTCGCTTTTGGGCGGTACCGAGGGCCAGGGCTTCAAGAACGCGATGGCCGGCATCAACGTGGCGCGCATGCATGTTGCGGCCACCTGCGTCGGCCAAGCCACGCGTCTGATCGAGATCGGCCAAAAATATGCCGAGGAGCGGGTTCAATTCGGCCAGCCGATCGCCTACTTTCAGGCGATTCAGCACATGTTGGCGGAAAGTTATGCGGAGACGCTCGCCGCGCGCTCGATGGTGATGGAGACGGCGCGACGCATCGACAGGGGCGAGCAGCCACTCGCCGATATGTCCAGTTGCAAGCTCTTCGCCTCGGAAATGGTCTGCCGTGTCGCCGACCGGGTGATGCAGGTCCATGGCGGGGCCGGATATATGGCCGCCCACGATGTCGAACGGTTCTACCGTGATGTGCGGCTATTTCGTATCTTCGAGGGCACGTCGGAAATACATAAGATGATCATCGCCCGCGAACTTAGAAATGAAGGAGGTCCCGCGTGACACGGATTCTGAAACGTGGCGGGGTCACCACGATCACGCTCAACCGGCCGCAACAGCGAAACGCCTTGAATGAAGACGTGATTCGCCGCCTCGATGTCGCCGTCACCGAAGCGGGCGAGGACCCGAATTGCCGTTGTCTCGTCATCAAGGGCGAAGGCGCCAATTTCTGCGCCGGCCGCGACCTGGGCGAGGCCAACAAGGATATGCCGCTCGAGGACATCCTCGCCTATGACGAATTGTGGGCGAAGGTGATCGGGACGATCCGTACGATACCGCAGCCTTCGGTCGCGGTCGTTCGGGGTTATGCGGTCGCCGGCGGCTTCACGCTTGCCATGGCCTGCGATTTCGTCCTCGCGGAACGCGCGGCCCGATTTGGCGCGCTGGAGATGAAGGGAGGCTTTCCCGCCGCCGTCAACACGGTCGTGCTGTCCCATCTGGTCGGACCGCGCCAAGCGCTCGAGTTGTTACTTTCCGCCGACACCTTCTCGGCCGAGCAGTTGAACGACATGGGATTGATCAACCGCCTTGCCACCAATGCGGACGAACTGTCGGCATTGGAGCGCGAATTCGTCGACGATTTGAAGGATCTCGACCCCATCGCGGTGAAACTCACGAAGGAAACCCATCGCGCGGTTTATCGAGCTTCGATGTCGGAGGCCCTGGTGACCGCGAAGCAACTGAATTCGCTGATGATGGCGTCCGGCAAGATCGATGAGGCCGCCCTGCGTCACGAACGCGAGCGCGCCGAAAAACGCGCGAAATGATCAACGCGCGGGGATAACATTTCTCGGCGATCAGGATTCGATCAGACCCGACCGGATGGCGATCGCAACGGCATGTTCGCGCGTCATCGCCTGCAGTTTCCCCTTGGCGTTATGGATATGAAAATCCACCGTCGTCCGCGCGATCTTCATTTCGTGGGCGATCATTTCGCTCCGCAAACCGCGCGCCAGAAATTGCAAACATTCCCTTTCGCGGGGAGATAGAACCGCCTTCCCCGAAGATCGCCCGTCGCTCCGCCCACCGCGCGAAGTCTTGAAATTTTTCATACTGCCTCGTTTAGTAATCCACGGATAATGGCTCGTCCGAGCAACGAATTAGGAAGCCGTCCATGCGTTGGATCACCCCTCCTCGCGCGAAAATTCCGTGTTCAGGAGCGCGCGAGCGCGATCCATCGTATAGAAGTAAAATTATCCAAAATTTCCCCTATCCACCAAACTCGTCCAAAGGACAACGACTAAGGAAATAATCGCTTTCAGCGAACCCACCGCACCTATTCGCGACCGGTGGCCTCCCTCCAATCACCCAACCATACATTGACAAGATGTGAAAGAACGTTCCAATGAATTTTAGGTCCGTTGGACTACGTATTAACCATGTAATGAAAACTCGGATGAGACATTCGACGACATGAGCGTTCACCGTATTAACTATAATTGGATTTGAATTTCCGGATTTGGCCCTTAATTCACCGACAACCGATCCCCGGAGAAATATTGCCACAACGCGGCCGGCTGGTTCCGTGGGGTCAATTCCCAATTCCACAACTTTTGAATGCCTACGAACAACATCTTGCCAGTGTCGATGGCGCCATTCACTGATGGCCGCGATCGACGGAATGACGCCATGAAATAATGTTAGCCGATTCCTGTGCGTGACTAACCTCGAATAATCGTGTAATATCAACACTTCCGGTATTGGGCGGTGTTGTTTCGAGACGCATAGCAGCATTCGGAAGTAGAACCGGTTAACCGGCGATACACAAAAATGCTCATCCGTCTCCATGGCCCGAACGGAAACAGTCCGCCGCTTGGATTCGGCGCACACAGCTTTCATAAGCGGAACGGACAATTTTCGATTGGATTTCGCCTGCCTTCGACCGTAACCGGCGACGACCCGAAGGGCGAGCAAACCCGAGATCAAGCGACCGACCTTTACGACTTCAGTTCTTATGAGCGCGCCGCCGTCGGAAGACTGCGCGCTATGCGCAAGGCAGGCGAGGACGCGAAGATGACCCTTCTGTCCATGCCGGAACTATCCACTTTACAGGAACGCATGGACCCGAGCGCCCGCGATTCCCTGCTCTCGACCGTCGGAACCTTCCTCAAGGCGAATTCGGCGGACGGCCAAACCGCGGCTCGGATCGGTGAGACCGGTTTCAGCCTGATTCATGACGGTGATACCGACATCGCGGAGTTGGAGGACGAAATCGCGGCCTTCACGCGGGAAGTCGATCCCGACGGCGAGGGCATCGAAATCGAGTCCGCCGTCGTCGATGCCGACGATGAGACCGTTAGCGACGAGGACATGGTCAAGGGATTGATGTTCACGCTGAACCAATTCCAGCAGTCGACCGACGAAGGGCTGAGCCTGAAGGATCTCTCCAGCAATTTCGGCGATTTCGCCAAGGCGGGCGTCGAGCGCGTGCAGAATTTCAAGCACATCGTGCGGACGGGCGCCTTCGATCCGGCTTTCCACCCGATCGTCAATGTCAAAACCGGGGCGATCCATCATTACGAGGCCCTGGTCCGGTTCCGCCAATTGGGAAAGGACGCCTCCCCGTTCCAAGAGATCACCTTCGCCGAGGAGGCGGGCCTGATCCACGAATTCGACATCGCGATGGCCCGCAAGGTTTTGACTTGGCTGTCAAGCAAACCGCGTAACAGCGATGCCTACAACGTCGCGGTGAACGTTTCAGGCAACTCGATCGGAAATCTGCAATATGTCGATGCGCTCCATCGATTGCTGCGCGAGAACGACTGGGCGCAGGGAAAACTGATTTTCGAGATCACGGAATCCGCACGCATGACCGACCTCGAGGCGGCCGATCGATTCATTCAGTCGCTTCGCTCGGAGGGCTATCACGTCTGCCTTGACGATTTCGGCGCGGGCGCCGCCAGCTTTCAATATCTGAGCGCGCTCGATGTCGATGTCGTGAAGTTGGACGGCAGCGCCGTCCGTAATGCGCAGAAAAATGAAAAGGGCCGCGCCTTTTTCTCGGCACTCACCGAATTCTGTGGCCGGCTCGGCGTCGAAACCGTGGCGGAGATGATCGACAGCCCGCAGAGCCTCCATTTCGTGACGGATTGCGGCGTCGATTTCGTTCAGGGTTTTCTGTTCGGCAAACCGACGAACGACCTGAAGGCCTTCAACCCGCTGCCCCACAAGGATCTGATCACGTCTCGCTAAATGGCCCGCCGTAACGGCCATTTTCGAGCATATTACCCGCCGAGCTTCCCACCCGAGGCCAGGACCTGGAGTTGTTCCCGCAAGATCTCGTTGTCGGTTTCCAGACTGGCGATGTAAACCGAAAATATATCCCGCATACTAATGAACCCGACCAACGCCTCGTCTTCTACGACGGGGAGATGGCGGATACCGTGGCTACTCATGAGCTGAACCGCATCGCTTATATTCGTGTCCGGCTCGCAGGAGATGACGTCGGCGGTCATCAAATCCGAGACCTTGCGATCAATCACGCCGGCCCCGTGTTCCACCAACCCTCGGGCAACGTCCCGCTCCGAGAAAATACCAACCATCCGACCGGCTTCCAGAACCACGACGGCGCCGATGCGTTTCTCCCGCATCTCGGCGTTGGCCGCACCCACCAGGGTGTCGCCGGAAACATTGACGATATCGCGTCCATCCAGATTGATCGTCTTCAAGAGATTCTTGATCTTCATATTCGGCACACCCGTAAGTTTACAAACTTAGATGGACGCATATCGAGACAAGTTTGGCGGCATTTCCATAATTTAGACTAACTCCAATTTGCCGATTGCCGGCCCATGGTCAATGGCAAATCCCATTTCTTACCGTCAAGGCGGCAAGGCGTTCTCGTCCGCCGGATCGAGGACTAACAACCAATCGACGGCAACCGCGCCTTCCGGCCCCGCGAAGACGGGATTGAGATCGAATTCCCGCAACCGGTTGCCAAGAGCGGCGCCCAAGCGAGACACCGCCGCGATGAGCCGCGCAAGCGCCGCCTTGTCGACCGCCGGCCTACCGCGGACGCCATCCAGGATCGCGGCGACCTTCAGATCGGCCAGCATCTCTAACGCTCCCGCCTCGTCGATGGGCGCGTGGCGGAAGACGACATCCTTCAAGATCTCGACATGGATACCGCCGAGGCCGGCCATCACGACCGGACCGAATATGGGGTCGCGCTTCAGACCCAGAACGAGTTCGACCGGTCCCGCCAGCATTTCTTGAATCACCACCCCGTCGATCCGCGCCTCCGGCGCATGGCGCCCCACCGCCGCCATGATATCTCCGTAGGCGGCACCCACCTCGGTCGCATCGCCGAGGCCAAGGGCAACCCCGTCGATCTCCGTCTTGTGGGGCAAATCGGGCGAATCGATCTTCATCACCACGGGATAACCCAATGTCGCCGCTGCCGCCTCGGCCTCGGCTCGATCCGACGCGAATGAAGTCTCGACAAGAGGAACATCACAATGGCGAAGCAGCCGCGCGGCGATAGCGCCGGAGACAATCCCGCCTTCTTCCGGCAAAGGCGGCAATTCCACCGAACTCGGCGGCGGGGGCGTGATCTTTCGGCCGGCCTCGGCGTGGCGCACCAGCCCCTCGACCGCATCGATTGCGGGTTCCGCGCCACGCAGCACCGCATATCCAAGCGTACGCAAGCGGCGGATGCCGTCCGCCGGTCCCGCAACCCAGCAGGCGACAATCGGCTTCGTCGTCGACGCCTTGAGGTCCTTGAAAATCTCCATCAACTCGTCGACGAACTGGTCCATCAACTGAAACCAGATCACGGCGATATCGATCTCGGGATCGTCGAGCAGCGCCTTGACACTTTCACGCAGGATTTCGGGTTCGGTGATGAACTGCGCGGTTACGTCGACGGGATTGTTGGCGGCGCCGAAGGCGGGCAGGATATCGCGAAGTCGCGAGACCGTCTCGGGCCCGAGTTGCGGCACCTCGAGCCCAAGTTCCTCCGCCCGATCGGCCATCAGGACGCCGGCGCCGCCCGACTGAGTGACGATCCCGACACGGCGTCCGGCCGGCGGCTCGGTCAAGGCTAGAACCTCGACGAGATCGAGCATGTGTTCCTCGTTTCGCGCACGGAGCAGCCCGTACTGGCGCACGACGCCGTCGAAGACCGCGTCCTCGCCCGCGAGCGAGCCCGTATGCGAAGCGGCGGCCCTGGCGCCGGAGGCGGTACGTCCGACCTTGGTCAGGACGATCGGCTTGCCGAGCGAGCGCGCCCGTTCAGCCGCCTGGATCAATCCCGTCCCCTCGGCGAGTCCCTCGATATATCCCGCTCCCACCCGAACCCGATCGTCGGCCAGAACCGCCTCCATGATCTCGGAAAACCCAAGATCGCATTCATTGCCGGTGTTGACGAAATAGCCGAAGCCCACCCCCCGGCTCCGCGCCAAGGCTGAAATGGCGGTTCCGAAGGCGCCCGATTGGGTCACGAAAGCGGCCGGACCCGCCGGGGTCTCCCCATAGGCATATTGGGTAAAGGTCCCGTAGACGCGATCGAAGGCATTGATGTGTCCTAGACCGTTCGGCCCCAGAATGCGAACGCCGGCCTTTCGGGCAGTGTCGAGAAGAGTCGCCTCCCGCACTCGCCCTTCCGGTCCCATCTCGCCGAAGCCCGAGCTGAAGACCACCGCGGCCGGCACACCGGCCGCCCCCAGCGCCTCCACGGTTTCGATCACCAAATCCGCCGCGAGTGCGACCACCGCAAGATCAACCGGACCCGGTACCGCCCCGATATCGGGATAGCAGGGCAAGTCGCCGATCGTTTCGTAGCGTGGATTGACGGGAAGGATCCGCCCCGGAAAACCCTTTTCGATCAAGAATTTCAACGGCCGGCCGCCAATCTTGTTGAAATCGGCGGACGCCCCCAGGATGGCGATCGAGCGCGGGCGCAACAGCTTTTCAAGTGCAGTGGTCATGATGGATTGTCTTCGGCAAATGCGAATTCGAGCATGCCCGCCGGATTTCGAGCTGTCCAGCGGGCGGTCTATCTCGACCGACCGCTTCATGCGATAGTGAGCGCCATGGGGTTTATCGAGTCCGGCATAAGGCGTCGCTTTACGCGGCCGCTGCTGCTTGCCGTCCTGGCGCTCGCGCTGGCGGCCGCGCGACCGGCCGACACCTTGGATCCCAAAACCGAGCGCTTCCCCAATTCGCTTTCGGGGAAACTCCTGGTCGCCGCGCCGAGCATGCGGGACCCGCGGTTCAAGGAAAGCGTCGTCCTAATGATCGATCACAACGCGAACGGTGCCTTCGGGCTGATCGTGAACAAGCCGATGGGGAAACTGACGCTGGCCGAACTGTTCAAGAAATTCGGCGTGGAGAGTACCGAGCCGGACCGGGTTATCACGGTCTTCTATGGCGGCCCGGTGGATCCGAAGATCGGTTTCGTGGTCCATAGCAGCGATTTCAAATCGCCCAAGACCCTGACCGTCATTCCGGGGATCTCGGTCAGCCCGGAACCGCCCGTCTTCGCCGCGATCGCCGAGCGCGAGGGCCCCGCAAAGACGCTCTTCGTCGTCGGATATGCCGGCTGGGCCACGGGACAGCTCGAGCATGAGATGCGACGCCGGGATTGGGTTACGGCGCCCGCGACACCCGCATTGCTGTTCGATATGGATGACGCGGGGAAGTGGCGCCGCGCCTTCGAATCGCGATATAGAAACCTCTAACCGCGTTTTGTTACGACGAGGAAGAAATCTCCATGCCCGAAAACACGGCCAAGAAATCACCCGGCTTCGCCAAACGCCCCGATTATCTATTGGAGATCGTACCGGGCCCCGCGCGGGTGAGGATCGTTTTCAATGGCGAGACGATCGCGGATAGCCACGATACGATGACGTTGCGGGAATCCAGCTACGCGCCGGTCCACTATTTCCCGCGCGCCGATGTGCGCATGGATTTGCTGGCGCGAAGTACCCATTCGACCTATTGCCCGTTCAAGGGCGACGCCGCCTATTGGACCATCCACGCGGGGGATCGGGCGGCGGAGAATGCGGTCTGGAGTTACGAAATTCCCTTCGAGGAAGTCTCGGAAATCGGCGAATTTCTCGCCTTCTATTCCAACCGGGTCGATGCGGTAGAGGTCGAAGTAACATGAGCAAGCCCCAACCCAATTACGCCGGCCTGGCCGAGGACTACAGCCGAAATCGCCCGCAATATCCGCAACGCATGGTCGCCAATTTGCGCGACCTGTTGCCCGACGGCCCGCTCCGGGTCGCCGATATCGGTGCGGGAACCGGCATTTCAGCCCGCCTCCTCGCCAAATTGCTGGGCGACCGGGCGGCGGTGACGGGGATCGAACCGGATGACGGCATGCGACGCCGCGCCGAAGAGGACACCTCCGAAGCGACGATCGACTACGTCACGGGCACCGCCGAGACGCTGGACTTCGACGACGACACGTTCGATCTCATCTTCGTGGGGCAAGCCATTCATTGGTTCGACCGGCCGAGCTTCTTCGCCGCCGCGGGCCGGCAGTTGAAGCCGGGCGGCGTCCTCGCCATCGCCGGCAACCATCGCGACTGGCGGCGGAGTGATTTCCTGACCGCCTATGAAGCCTTCCAGGAGGAACATAATCCGGGATTCAGCCGATATGACCGCGAGCTGGACCTGATCGCCGAATTCGAAGCCCTCGACTGGGTCGGCGATACAGCGGGTTTTCGGGAAGAGTGGATCCGCCCGATGAAGATCCCCACCTTCCTCGGCATGGCGCATTCGTCGAGCAAGGTTCGCACCGCCCTGGAGGCCTTGGGCGAAGCCGAGGGAGAACGCCAAATCCGCGCCATCATAGAGCCCAATATCACTATGGACGGCTTTCTCGTTCTGCCCTATTGGAGCGACATGTTCTGCGCCTCGAAGAAACCCTAGTTGGGCACGATGACTCCGGCTCAGGGCGCGTGGACCCACAGGTCGAGCAGCACGCTCGCACCCGGAACCGGCAACGGGCCACCGACCTCAACCGCCGAAATCGGCAAATAGCAGTCAGGCAGGTAGTTCCGCCAGACCTGGTTCGCGGGATAGAACTCCGCGATATCGGTGTGAAACTGCTGAATGCGGACGACATTCTCGAGCGAGCTTCCGGCCGCTTCGCAAATCCGCCGGGCATGATCGAGGATCGCCGCCATTTGCGCCTCGATCGACGAGCCGAAATACGGTTGGCGGGGATCGATCCGGGCCGCCGGAACCAGCCCCCTCTCATCGACAGCCATCAGACCGGACAGCAGCAGCAGATCGCCGGCCCGGATAGCCTCCGCCTGGGTCGGAAAGGGTGTGAAGCCGCCGGTGTCGATCACGTGCTTCTCCAACGGCCCCTCGTCGGGAAGCGCGATCAGATTGATCTCCATCCGCGCGTCCTTCAGGCCGAATCCCGGATTGGCCGTCGGCACGACCGTGACCGCCATCGGATGGTCGCCGATATTCCCGGCCCAGGCCTGAAAAAAATCGGCGGTATCCTCGATATCGGCGAGATAGACCTGCGCCTTGACGATATTGGCGAGCGAACTGCCGCCGGCCTTCAGCGCCGCCTCCAGGCGATGCTCGATCAGGTATTCGGTCTCGCGGATGATGCGGATACCGCTCCAATAGTGATTGCGCGGCATCATGGCGTCGGGCGCGATGTCGCCGCCCTCAACACCGTCTCCGCGCGCCATCTGCCCGGCGACGAAGATATAGCCGCCCGCGGCGCGAAGCGCGCTGTAGCCGGAAAAACTCGGCGCCTCCAGCCCCGCGGGCGTGATCGACCGGCGATCCTCCCCCGACCCCTCCGCCAAGGCGATCAGCTGGATGTTCATGCCCGCATCCGGAAGCGTGAACCCATTTTGCAAGATCGACGTGCTCGGCGAGACATTCCCCTCGAAGGCCCGGAGACGCGCCCGCTGGTAAGGATTGACCGCCTTCCAGCTCGAATAATACTGGTCGACCCGGACCACTTCCTTGAAGGTCAAGCCACCGGCATCCAGGGTCTCGTTCAACCGCCGGAAAATGAACTCGGCCTCGCGCTCGTGGCGGCTCGGCCCATAATGCGGAGTTTCGACGCGGAGCACGTCGGCGGCTATCCCCCCTTTGAAATCGGTCGCCATGTGACCCGTCGCGAAAAGCCATCGGCCGGCCTTGACCCCGCCGGCATAACGGAAACGGCCATCGTTGACGTCCACGGGCAGCAAGACTTCTACCGGCATGATCAATTCCCCTTCGAGAGATCGCGGCCCCTCAAGCCAGACGGTCACCCATTACCGTCGTCCGGTGCATGTGCCGGGTAAAGGTCTTGTCGTCATAGGGCTGGGCACAATGCAGGGTGCGGCGATTGTCCCAAAACAACAAATCATGCCGTCGCCAGCGATGGCAATGAACGAAGGCGGCACTGGTGGCATGGGCTTCCAATCCATCGAGCAAGGCGTCGCTTTCCTCCGTCATCATATCGACGATCCGCTTGGCCAGGAGCCGGCCGAGAAAGAGCGCCTTTTCACCGGTTTCCGGATGGGTGCGCACCAGCGGATGGATCGCACCCGGCAGGTCTTCACGCTGCGCGTCGCTCAGGCTGAAATTCTCGTGGTCATGCTCATAGGTGTGATACACCTCCAACCCCTCGAGGCGCGTCTTCATCGCGTCGGGCAAGGCTTCGTAGGCCGCCGTCATATCGGCGAAATGGGTATCGCCGCTGCCGTCCGCCGGCACTTCAAGCGCATATAGGAGCGAGGCGAGGGCCGGCGCCTCCTTGTAGGACATGTCGGAATGCCAGGCACGGCCAAGGTCGGGGATACCGATGTAGCGGCCGTTCTCCCGCTTGTTGGTGACCAGCAGGATTTCCGGATGGCCGGGAAGCAGCTGATCTTCCAGCACATGAATGGCCAGTGGACCAAGGCGGCGCGAAAACGCCACCTGTTCGGCCGGCGTCAAATCTTGGTCGCGAATCACGATGACACCGTGTTTCAAGAACGCCTGTTTAACGGTGGCGAGTTGCGCCTCGTCATCCGCGCGCGTCAGGTCCGCGCCGACCACTTCGGCGAAAAACCCTTTTTCGGTCGGAGATCGAACGTCGATCGACATGAGCATCCTCGGGGTCAACAACAAGCACCGCTGTTTACTGGAAATTATTTATACGGTTCGGCAAGCCGGTCTATAGCCCAACCAATCAGGTCCAATGGTCACGCGGCGCCGTCGATCACCCGAACGGGCTTGCCGTCCAGCCAAGCGAGAACGTCCTCCAGGCAATCCTGGTATCGCGCCGCGAAATTCTCTCGCGTTCGCCCGCCGATATGGGAGGCGAGAACCGTGTTCGGGAGGCGCCGCAAAAGGTGCGCTTGGGGCAGCGGCTCCTCGTCATAGACATCGAGGCCGGCCCCGGCGATCGCGCCCGTCTCCAGCGCCGCGACAAGGGCGGCTTCGTCGACGATCGGCCCCCGTGAGGTGTTGACGAGATAGGCCGAGGGTTTCAACAGGGCCATCTCCTCCGCCGCGACCAGACCGCGGGTGCGTTCGCTCAGGATGACATGGATCGACAGCACGTCAGCGCGCTCGAAGAGGGCTGTTTTCCCGACCCGCTCGACGCCGATCTCGCGGCACCGGGATTCGGTCAAATTCTGGCTCCAGGCAATGACCTCCATATCCATCGCGAGACCGACCCGTGCCACGCCCGATCCAAGCGTCCCAAGTCCCAGGACACCGAGCGTCTTTCCCGTCAGCCCAAGGGGCAGGCCGGCGCCCCAGCCGCCCTCGCGGATGGTACGATCCTCGGCCGGCAGGTTCTTGACCAAGCCCAGGATCAACGCCCAGGTGAGTTCCACCGTCCCGTTGGTGAACCCGTAGCCGGTACCGCAGACCGTCACACCGCTCGCCTTCAAGGCGTCCATGTCGAGGGCCGCGTTCCGGGCGCCGTGGGTGACCAATAGTTTCAGATTGGCCAACCGGTCGACCAGCGCCGCGTCGAACTTGGTCTCTTCGCGCGCCGTGACCACGATATCGTAGGGAGCAAGACGGTCGGCCGCCTCGACCGGGTCGCCAAGCTGATCGTTGTAGACGTCGACCGAGACGTTCTCCGGCAAACGACTCCAATCCGCCGAGGCGAGCGCCAGGGTCTGGTAATCGTTGATGATCGCAAGACGTAAATTTGGCATCGGAATTCTTTGCTAGGCGTCGGGCGCGAAAAACGCCAAGGTCCGCACTTCGATACTCTCGCGCGGCGGAGCATCCTTCGGCGCGGCCGGATTCCGGAACGCCGAATGAGCGGTAAAGCGGGCGCGGCCGTCTTCTTCCGAATCATAGCACTTCAGGAACAAGACCTCGTTCGCCGCCATATCAGATAGAAAATACCAGCGCTGGCGGGGACTGTGGCGGACGGAATAGACCTCGCCGAGCCGGTCTTCATAAACCAGGTCGGTCGATACGAAATCGCCGGAACCCATGGTGGCGGCGTCGCAAACGGCGAGCGGCTTGTCCGCCACGGGTCCCCGGATCGGCCGCCAGACATTGATCACCGAGAACCGATGGCGGAGCATGCGCGCGGCATCGTCCGGCGCCAACAGATCGCGGACACGTTGAGGACCCGAGTTCTCGGTGTAATCGTTGTGGACGTACTGAACCGGCTTGTGAGCCCCGTCTTCGCCCTGGGCCGCCTTTGCGGCATTGCGAACATTGTGATCGAAGACATGCACCCGGGTGGCGCCGGTCACCTCGCGAACGAGATCAGCGACTTCCGGGTAGTAGACCCGTTCGACCTCCGCCGGGTCATAGAAGTTCCGAATGGCACTGTCGTGCCGCCGAAAAGCAAACCCCTCCCCATCGAGCGACAGCGCATCCATCACCGCCCGGCAATCGTGAATTCGGACCTCGTGCTTCGTTATGGCGGTGCGCGGCGGCGATCCGTCTTTCGGTTCGTAAAGATATGCGCGCGGATTGTCTTCACCGTCGGCGAGGAAATTCATCCGGGTCAATACACTTTCCAAGGGCTCGGCGGACATCGCGACCTCTTACTCATCCGGTCCAAACGTAGACCGAACCGAGACAAAGGAAATTGCCGCATCGGCCAAGCGAGGCGTGGCTGG
Source organism: uncultured Rhodospirillaceae bacterium (assembly GCA_964408805.1). GTDB lineage: Bacteria > Pseudomonadota > Alphaproteobacteria > UBA8366 > UBA8366 > CAYPAV01. The sequence goes on from CAYPAV010000023.1 coordinate 39,626, forward strand.
AAGCTCTAGCGTCCAAGCGTCTTCAGCTGCGCCTTGGCCTTCTTGTTGCCCTGCGCCGCGGACTTCCGATACCACTCGACCGCCGTGTTGATATTCTTGGAGACCCCATAGCCATAATGATAGAGGACGCCCAGCATATGCTGACTGCGATGGCTGCCCTGGGCCGCCGCCTTGCTGTACCATTTATAGGCCAGCTTGTAGCTCTTCGGAACGCCTTCGCCCTTGTAATAGCGGTTGGCGAGGTTGTTTTGACCGCCGCTATATCCCTGATCCGCCGCCTTCCGATACCAATGGACCGCCTTTTTGAGGTTCTTCGGACGCCCATAGCCGTATTGATGACAGAGACCGAAGCCGGACTGCGCGAAAGCCTCGTTCTGCCGCGCCGATTTCTCGTACCATTTGCAGGCGAGCGAGCGATCCCGAGGAACGCCTTCGCCGCGGTAATAGCGGTTCGCCAGGTTCAATTGCGCCGTGGAATGTCCTCTCTCGGCCGCGATCTTGTACCAATGGATCGCCTTCTTGAGATCCTTCTTGACGCCTTTCCCCATGTGCAGGTTGTAGGCGCGCCTGAACTGGGCATCGGCACTTTCGCTGTAGGTCTTCGGGCGTCGAGCCGGCGGTGACGGGGTACGGCGCGCCACCCGGCGACCCGACCGATCCAGTTCGCGAAGCTTGTTGCGCGCCAGGCCCGAAAACGTTCCGTTCGGGAATTGCGACAGATAGGCCTTGAAGTCGGCCACATTGCGGCTGCTTTGGATGGTTTGCCAGAAAACGATCTCGACCGAATGATCATTTTTCGGCATCGGCGCGCGCGGGGCGGGTGTCCGAGCGACGGGTGCCCGGGTATCTTCCTTGAAATAGAAATCCCCGGTCACGGAGGAATTGAACCATGGCCGCTGACGGCCCGAAGTCCGCTCGTTAACCCGCGCCGCCGTCTTCTTGAAGACATCCTCGAGCTTGAGACCGGGCTCTCCCAAAACCTTCAACAGCTCGCCCGTGAAAACACCGTTGCCGCCGCGCGGGCCATCCTGCGCCGTCTGACCGGGTGCCGCCGAATAGACGATCGCGGTTCCCTTGAGGCCCGTCGGCACGATGGGAACGTTCAGCCCCCGTGCCGCGGACCGCGTCCGTCTCGGCAGCGGATTGTCCCGGCAAGCATCCAGAATCACGATATTGAGCGGCGATCCGGCCCGATTCATCGTATCCAGGAAATCACCCGCATCGATCCCTTCGTAACGCAGATCCTCCTCGATTTCGATCTGCGCATCGGAAGGGATGAGAAAATTCTTGCCGGCCGACTGAATGCCGTGTCCCGCATAGAACACCAGCCCAACTTCGGCCGAGCCGAGCTTGCTCTCGAACGACGCCATGGCGCGGCCGAGATCGCGCTTGCTCGCATTTACTTTCAGGATGACGTCGAACCCTAGCCGGCGGAGACGTGCCGCCATGCTTTCGGCGTCCTTCCGCGCGTTGTTGAGGCCCGGCAGAGTGTCGTATTTGTTATTGCCGACGACCAACGCTACGCGCTTCGCGGCATCGGCGGCCGTCACCCCCGATATCACCACCGCAATCAGCATCAACGCAAAAACTATCCGTCGCATCGAACCGCTCACAGTCGGTTAGAGAAGACAATGATCGCATCATAAAACATTTGGCCGGCGAGAGTCGATTGCCTGGCAGGAGGACATTCTCACGATGCTTCACAGATAGAGCGGATCCATGTTCTTATACTCAATCGATGCGAGGGGGGCGGGCTGAAATGGACGGACGTAAGAATTCGTCATTCATGAAAAGCGATGGCGGAACGCTTCTAACGGAGAGGCTTGCCGAGGAGTTCCTTCATGAAACGGAGCGCGACACGCATCTGCGGCGCCTGTACGACCATTGGATCGATTGCGGCGAGTTGGTCGAAAACGATCTCGGTTCTTTTCTCTTGCCGCATTTCGAGCGTTTCAACACCGACGACGTGTTGAATGCCAATGAACGACGGTTCGTTCGAAGATTGTCCGCGCGCGATACGCTGGATACGATTGCCGAAGCCGAGCGCGAGATATTCGGACGTTCGATGCCAATCGAGGGTTGGACCTTGACCGCCGTCCTCTCCTGCGTCGCGAATCGCGATATGCTGTATGATCGGATCGAAATATGCGCCGGCCGGCTGACCCAAACCCTTTATCGACTCGTCCTTCCGACGGTCGATTCGACTGATTCTGTCGTCTATGTGGATGTTGCCTGTCGATTTTACGGTGACCTGCAGATGCTGAAATGATGGACCATATCACTGAGGAACAAACGCTGGGCCATGATTGGCAGCGGCGAACCCATTTCGACGCCGCTGAATCCGTGGACTTGTTCGACGAGCGGTTCCACGCGCTCATGTCGATTTGGAGGGCGCGGCGAGACGCGGTCGGCGCCGTCCTATATGATGATTTGGTCTCATATTTCCCTCGACTAGCGCGGGTCTCGGTTTGCGACGACAACCCGATGAACTTCCGCTATATCACCCATCTCGGCGGCAGCCTCGGTTTCGATGACGCGTCGACACACATCGCATCGGGCCGCGTACTGGGCGAGCACATCAGCAAGGTTCATCGCGACGGCGTCGGCCGCGACTACCTGATGTGCAAGTTGACCGCGAAGCCAACCCTGACGGAAATCGAACAGGAAATACGGGGGGGTGAACCGGAAATACGCGCGGCTGACGGTGCCGCTCGGCCCAACGCGGTCGCCCAGTGAACTCGCCTATCTGTTCACGCCGCTTCGTCCGGTGCGATATCTAGTTTACTGACCATTTCACGACGCGTCTGCCAGCCGAGAAGAAGATCCATCTCCTCGAAATCCTTGGGCGGATAGGGACCTTTCATCATCGGCGTCAAATGCGTGTACTGGGAACTACGCGCGAGCTTGTAGTATTTCGGTTCGTTCCGATAGATCACGACCTTGTAGTCCGGACGAAAGGTTCGCAGCGAAAGCGCCTGGATAACCTGACTGCTCGAATAGGACAGCTTCCGTCCGCGAATATCCGGATGCAGCCAATGCGCCCCGCCCATCACGATTCGTCCTGCGAGGTCGGGAAGCGCGTCTGAAATTTCCATGGGCCGCCAGTCCAGGATCGGGCGGTCATAGAACAAGAGGTAGTGACGGATGAATTCGCGAAAATCATCGACATCGTAGCTTCTTTGCGCCGCAAGACCGACGATCCCGCCCTCAGCATCGGTGATCTTCGCCCACCAGAAATTCTTGGCATGCAAATAGGCGAATTCCGGATCGAACATCGTCGGCAACCCGTTCGATTGGGGAACCTTCGAGAAGACCCTTCGAAACTCGACCGGATCGATTTCGGCCGTAAATTCCAAATCGGCCTGGCGCATAATCGCGAGATTCCGGTCGATATAGGATTGAATGGCTTGCTGCTCCGCTTCGGTGAAATACATCGTATCCTCCTTCATTCGGCGAAACCGTGAACATCCCGTCCAAGGATGCCGGCCGGACGCTCGACATACCCGAGCGTCTCCACAACCGATTTCGATCATGACTCAAAGGATATACCCGTCCCGAAATATGTGAAATTTTAGCGCGGCCGATCGACCGCAAAGCACAGACCGCCCCAATGTGGGCCTACCCGCCGTGCTCTTACGAATTCAAACGGAAGAAGGAAATGGTGCCCAGGGGCTGAATCGAACAGCCGACACCATGATTTTCAGTCATGTGCTCTACCAACTGAGCTACCTGGGCACGAGCGTCGCGGACACGACGGCGCGGCACTAAATAGGAAAATTCAGCGCCGATGTCCACATCTAAGGATATCGAATTGCCAAACCCGGCCTTCGCCCGCCCGCGCACGCGATCCGGCCAGGAAACTCAGCCCCGCCGAGGCCGATGCAACAATGCGGACTAGCGCGACGCCGAACTGGCGATGCTCTTGACCAAGCTCAGAAATTTCTTCTGCACATCGCTTGGCGCCGCGACATAATTCCGCACGAGCTCCAAGGTCTCCCGCTTCATATGGAAAGCTTCCTTTTCCACATCCTTCACATCGGAGAATTCCTTGAAGAACCACTGAACCGGCACGTCGAGAATCTGCGATATCTGCCATAACTTGCTGGCGGAAATCCGGTTCATGCCGCACTCGTATTTCTGTAGTTGCTGGAAGGTCAGACCGATCGCGTCCGCGAGTTCGGTTTGACTCAAACCACAAAGCACGCGCCGTTGGCGAACCCGTTGTCCAACGTGGACGTCGATTTCGCGTGGGCCATCTTCAAGAACGGTTCTCCTGCGCCGGCGAGGTTTCGCCTTTGGAACCGGTTGCGCCTTCGTCTCGGTCGTTTCTGCCATGTTTATCCTCTTGGGTGCTCCTAATGAACAAATAATTCGAGCACACTATACCTAGGTTTAGCACGATTCTCGGCACGCACAAATTCAACATTACCCATAGCCGAATACCGCCCGCGGTTAGTTGATTGGCTATCAGCCTTACTCAACGGAACCATGCACAATTATACTGGTATCCACGTAGCGATTCAATCTCTCGTATGTAGATCGGCTGAATTGAAGTCCTCGACGTCGGGTTCCTCGTCGGTGGGTATTTTGTAGCGCCCGTCAAACCAGTTCCCGAGGTCGAGATTCGAGCATCGCCGCGAACAGAACGGCCGGAATTTTCGGACCTGCTCTTTTCCGCAAATCGGACATTCTTGCTTGCTCATGGGGGCGTCCGCCTCGTTTCGATTCGATACATACCTTCCCCCGAGTCCCTTTCCAAGAGAAGAATCCCGCCCAATCGCCGCCGTGTTTCCTCGCAGGCGATGGAATGCGCTCCCTCGAGCGCGTCGATTACGTCATTTCCGGCGACGAGGACGACATGTCCGCCACCGCGCGTCCGCAATGCGGCGCGCAAGGCCGCGCATGCCATGCCGTCGGCGGAGGGCATGCGATCACGCATGCGAGATGCGACAAGGACTTCCTCGAGCGACGGGCCGTCCCGCCGGCAGGTGATCTCGATCAAACCTGCGGCCGTCATCCCCAGCACGTCGACCGGTCGAACCATCCGGTCGAAAGCCCGTCGCTGCGCCTCGACAAGCCGGCGGCCATGGGACCGATTCCGCATGGAAATGAAGTCGACGACAATAAGCCCGCCGATATTTCGCAACCTGACTTCGCGGGCGACCGCCTCGGCGGCGGCCAAATTGATCCGAAGCGCCGCGTCGTCACGGCGGCCACGACCGCCCGAAACGGCCGCGTTGACATCAATCACCGTCATCGCCTCGGTCGATTCGACGATTATTTCAGCACCGTTCGGCAGCTTCACGCGAGGCTCCAGCGCCGCCTCGATCTGCGCTTCGATATCGGCGTCGGTGAAGATACCGGCCGCGCCATCATGAAACGCTAGCTGTCCCGCGAGATCCGGCATTTCCGCGGATACCAAACGTTCGGCGGCGGCGATGGCAAGTCGGTCGTCGATGAAAACATCTCCATCCCCCGCACGATCGCGCAATACGCGGTCAACAAGCGATGGCGGCGGAACAATGACGCCGAGGGTATTTACCCTGGTGGATTCCGCTTCTCGCCAGCGTGTACGGAGTCGATCGGCTTCATCGACAAGATTTTCCGGATCGCCGTTCTCGGCCAGGCTGCGAACGGCCCAGCCTTCGTCTTCACGGGCGATTTTCGCCAAAATTCCTTCCATCTCGGTCCGGCGGCGCCCTTTCCCCAATCGTCGCGGCCAATGGATGCCGCCGCCCCCGGGGGTCAAGGCAAGATAGCGTCCGGCCAGCGTGACCTTTTTGCGGACCGACGGTCCCTTGCCGGCCGCCGCATCGCGGGTCACTTCGACGATGACCGACTGACCTTCATGCACATCCTTGGCGCCGGCCATGAAGGCCTCAGACCCCTCGCCGATATTGACGAATGCGCCACCGATCGCCTTTTCGACACGAATAACCCGGCCTCTATAGATGCCCCCGATCCGACTGGGCCGCGCTTTCCGCTCGAACAGAAGCTCACATAGGCGGCCGTCGGTATCGACAAATGCCACCCGGGTCTCGCCCGGCGAGACCTCGATCAGAATGTTCTCCTTGCCGCGGCTCAAATCACGCCCTTCAACAGATTGGCCGTCTCGAACAGGGGCAGCCCCACGACGTTCGAGTACGATCCATTGATCCGTCGAACGAAGGCCGCGGCGTGGCCTTGAATGGCATAGCCACCGGCCTTGCCGCGCCACTCCTCTGTCGCCAGATAAGCCTCTATTTCCGAGGGTGCGAGCCGTTTGAATTGGACGACCGTCGTGACCAAACGCTGCCGCGTCCCACCTGACGGCAATACCAGCGCCACGCCGCTGAAAACCCGGTGCCGGCATCCCGATAGTATCTCCAGGCAGCGACGGGCCGTCCCCTCGTCTTCCGCTTTGGGGAGTATTCGCCGACCGCGCCCGACCACGGTATCGGCACCAAAAATCATTGATCCGGGATGGCGTGACGCAACGGCGCGCGCCTTCGCCAGCGCAAGTCGCGCCGCGTGGGCGCGCGGAAGTTCGCCTTTCAACGGCATCTCGTCGATCTCGGCCGGCTCGATCGCCGCCGGCACGATACCGATCTGCGACAGCAAATCCCGCCGCCTCGGCGAGGCCGATGCGAGGATCAGTGCGGCCCTACCGGTCGGCGACATCGAATCGGTCCTCCCTTCCCGCCCGGCCTAGGTATCGAGCGCGCGGACAAGCGGGAATCGCCCGACGATCCGAGACATGAGCTGATCCCGCACCTCGCGATAGGCATCGAGCCGCCGGTCGCGATTGCCCTCGATAATACTCGGATCAAAGGTATGCCAGAATTCGATCTCGACCGCCATCGTACGGGTCAGCTCGACCGCCCGGTGCTGCGCCTGGGGCGACAGGGGAATGATCAAATCATAATAGTCGTCTTCCAGGTCGTCGAAGCTTTTCGAACGGTGACGCGACAGATCGACGCCGATCTCGTCGAGCACCTCGATCGCGAAGGCATCGACATCCCCGGCGCGCACGCCGACCGAATCGACGTAGATCTGGTGTCCGTGAAGATGCTTGAGTATCGCCTCGGCCATCGGCGAACGAAGCGCATTTTCCGTGCAAGCGAAGAGAACGGCGCCCGGAAGATCGATCATCATTTCCCGGACATTCTCTTAGCCCCGAATATGGAGGACGCATACGAGGGTGAAGAGCCGGCGCGCGGTATCGAAATCGATCTCCACCTTGCCCTCGAGCCGCGTCATCAGGGCGCGTGACCCATCGTCGTGAAGGCCGCGCCGGGCCATGTCGATCGTCTCGATCTGGGAGGGCGTCAACCGCTTGATAGCGTCGTAGTAGCTTTCGCAAATCTGAAAATAGTCGCGGATCAGCCGACGCATCGGCGACAACGGCACGACGATTTCGATCAAGGGGTCGTGGTTCTCGGCCCGAATATCGAACACCAGGCGGGAATGCTCTTCCACGCGAAGATTAAGCGCGAACGGCCCGTCGCCGCCATCGACCGGGGAAAAGTGATTATCCTCCAGCAAATCATAGATCGCCACGGCCCGCTCCTGCTCGACTTCGGGGCTGCGCCGGGCGATCGTCGCTTCGTCGAGTCGAATATCGATGAGTCTGTGCGCCGCCATGATGCGTCGCTCTTTGGCCTAACGCTTAAGGCGGACGGAGACCGAAAGCGCATGTGCATCAAGCCCTTCGGCCTCGGCCAATGTCACCGCGGCCGGTCCGATTCTACCCAGGCTCTCGGCATCGCAGGCGACGATCGAGGTCCGCTTCATGAAGTCCAGCACACCAAGACCCGACGAAAATCGCGCACTCCGCGACGTCGGCAAGACATGGTTGGGTCCGGCCACATAATCGCCAATCGCTTCCGGCGTATGGCGCCCCATGAATATCGCGCCCGCGTGATTGATCCGCTCGGCGAGCACTTCCGCGCCGTCGACCGCGAGTTCGAGATGCTCCGGCGCGATACGATCGACAAGCGCCGGCGCGGCTTCGAGATCCGCCAGCACGATGACGGCGCCTTGTTCCCGCCAGCTCGCGCCGGCGATATCCGCCCGCGGCAGTGTCTCCAACCGCCGCTCGATCGCCGCCGATACGGCATCGGCGAATTCCGCTGAATCGGTCAGCAATACCGCTTGCGCGGCCGCGTCGTGCTCGGCCTGGGAAAGAAGATCAAGCGCGATCCATTCGGGATCGTTCGTCGCATCGGCAACAACCAGAATTTCCGACGGGCCGGCAATCAAATCGATTCCGACGACGCCGAAAACCCGACGCTTCGCTGCCGCCACGTAAGCGTTCCCCGGCCCGACGATCTTGTCGACCGGTCGGATCGTTTCCGTTCCGTAGGCGAGTGCCGCGACCGCCTGGGCACCCCCAATGCGATAGATCTCATCCACTCCGGCAATCTCGGCGGCCGCCAGAACCAGTGGGTTCAGCACGCCGTCCGGCGTCGGCACCACCATGACCAGGCGCGCGACACCCGCGACGTCCGCCGGAACCGCGTTCATCAGAACGGAACTCGGATAGGCGGCGGTACCGCCCGGCACGTAAAGTCCGGCCGAGTCGAGCGCCGTCCATTTCGCGCCGAGCCTGACACCGGCATCATCACTATATATCAATCCCTCGGGGCGCTGCGTCTCATGGTAGGCCCGGATGCGCCGATGTGCGAGCCGCAGCGCCTCCAACGCCCCGGCATCGCATGTGGCCGAAGTCTCGGCGATTTCCTCGGTCGAAATGCGAAGTGCCTCCGCACTCAGCGAAAGACGGTCGAATTTCTCTGAATAGTCCGACAGCGCTGCGTCACCTCTCGCCCGAACATCCGCGATGATATCGGCGGCGACCGCATCGACATCCGCCTCGACCTCGCGCTTCTCGAGAACAAAGGCATCGAAGGCCGCCTCGAAGCCGGTTTCTCGGGTGTCGAGTCTAAGCGGCATTGGCGACCTCGTTGAATCGATCGATCCAGCGACCGACTTCGCCGGGGCGAGTCTTCAACGCGGCTCGGTTGACCACCAGTCGGCTGGTAACCTCGGCGATCGTCTCCACCTCGACCAGACCGTTCTCCGCGAGGGTCCGCCCGGTCGAAACGAGGTCGACGATGCGCCGGCACAGCCCCAACCCGGGCGCCAGCTCCATCGCGCCGTTCAACTTGATGCACTCCGCCTGGACGCCACGTTCGGCGAAATGGCGCTTCGTGATCGCGGGATATTTGGTGGCGATGCGGATATGGCTCCACCGGCTAGGGTCATCCGCCTTCAGAACGGCTTCGGGTGCCGCGACGCAAAGCCGGCATTTTCCGATCCCAAGATCGACCGGAGCATAAAGTTCGGGAAAGTCGAACTCCATCAGCACGTCATTGCCGGCGATACCGAGATGCGCGGCACCGAAGGCCACGAAGGTCGCGACATCGAAACTGCGGACCCGAATGATCGACACATTCGTTTGGTTCGTCTCGAACCGGAGCAGCCGCGAGTCGGGATCGTCGAAGGCCGCTTCCGGCTCGATACCGGCCTCGCGGACCATCGGCATGACCTCGTCCAGGATGCGGCCTTTCGGCAAGGCCAGAACCAGGGAATCGTTCGATCGCACCGCGGAATCCTCTTTCATGCCCGGTTTTCGGGCGGCCCTTATGGCACAGCGAGTGGCTGGATTCCAGGGTTTTGGACGGCCGTCAGCCGTTATAGAACGCGCGCCCCGACCCTCTAAGCCAAAGACGAATGAGATGGCGCTTGCGCGCCGGTTCCGGCCAATCTTGAAAGCCCGACCGGCGATGACCGCAGCGGCGATTGTCGACGATCTGAATCTGGCCCGGCTCGAAAAAGAAGTCCTTGGCCATGCCGGGCTCCTCGATAATCGCCTCGAAGGCCTCCAATGCCCGGCGTCCGAGATCGTCGAGCGGTTCCTCCGCCAACTTCTGGCCATTGACGACTTGGAATCGGGAAAGCCGGGCGATGAGCCGGTCCTCTTGAAACTCGAACATCGGGTGACGAAGAGTCATGACGTCATCCGGTGCATGCTCTCGCTGGCGGTCGAACACGTAATTTTCATAGAGACGCGTGAGCAATTCCGGATGCCGCCGGCGCATTTCGTTGTGTGCCGCGTAGAAACTGACAATGCTGCTGACACCACCTTCCTTGGCGGTCTGCAGACAGAACAGGGCCACATACCAGGGCGGACACAGGTTATAGCTGTTGTCGGTATGAAAATTCTGGGAGACGTTGGTGACATCGGGCCGCACGCCATTGCCAGGCTTGCGTCCGGTATCGCGGATATCGTAGATCAGCTTGCCTTCCCAATTCTGCGCAACCGGGCGGGCAATCATTGAACTAAGCAGCCAATAGATCATCGTCGCTTCTTCGCGCGACCAACGATCAAGCGGCAGCCGATCGATCAGCGCGAATCCCACGCCCCTCGTCAAACAAGCATCCACCTCGGCCATTAATCCGCGACACTGCGGCAATTCGAAATCATCCGGCGTCAACACCGCCAACGGCAACGGATTGACGCGCAATACCTCAAGCAAATCATCGAGTTCGGAAAGACATGTATCGGTTAATCGGAAGGCGCCGCTTTCGGACGGCAGGCCCGCGCCCGTCCAAATCAACGGGCCGTCAATCTCGTCATCGAGTATCCGGGGCACTTCGGTCATGGCGATCTCGTCAGGTTCGGGGCGCAGTTCTCTTGGCGGCATCAAATTCGAGACACCGCCCGAACAATTGTGGCGCGGATCGACTATCTCTCAAGCGCGTCGAACAAGACCTTGCTGTTCGCCCCGGCGAGCCCCTTCACTTTATGGCCTTCTGCCTTGAAGACTTTGTAGCGAACGTTCACGCCCAACTTCTTCAATCGCTCATGCGTGAGGTCCATCATCTCTTTCCAGCGCCCGTCTCCTCCGTTCACGAACATATTGACCTTGATCTTTTTGAGCCGGGTCAATCTTAGAAAATCGCGCGTGAAGAATGGAAAACCGGGGAAGACGGTCAGACTCTGAATCCGCTTCCTGTTCTTGAGGGCGATACGAAAGGCGCTGAGCCCCCCATTGCTACCGCCGGCCATGTGAACCTTGCCGCCCTTGACCTTATATTTCTTCTGCAGATGAGCGATGAAGTCGGGGATCAGGAATACGCCCCTGCGATAGAACAGATACCCCTTCGGGGCTTCGGGCACGAAGACGAGATAGCCGCGTTTGCGGGCCTCGGCGCCCCAGTAATCCTTAATTACGGCCTTCACTGCCTTGGCGTTCTGCTTCCCGCCCGGAAAGGCAAGAACAGCCGCGTACTCCTTCTTCTTGTTGAACGGAAAGGGTGTTACGATGGTGTATTTGACCTTTACGGGCTTCTTCCCCGATTTGGACGTGAAGAGACCGACCTTATCGGCCGAGGCATTTCCGATGCCGAAACACAATGCCACCGCAGCAACGGCGAAAATGCGCGTGAAATCACGAATTGGGACCACGGTCACAACTTAATCTCCCTGCGGTGTCGGACGCCGTTTAACCTTTCGTTAATCATACTACGGGTAAGCGGCATCTCAAACCGTCTCTTTGGAGTTTGGCCGCCCCCGCAAGGTCACTCCGCCGAGGCGGGTGACGCCTATGAGCCGGTACGGACCGCTCGCCAGAAGTTATCGTTTTTCCGCATGATCACGCCATCGTGGCGAACTTGCAGGCAGTGTCGTACGGATTCGATGCCGAGCACCACCGGCGTGTTTCGCCAGCAAGCTTCGTATTCCCGCCGAGCCGTCGTCAGCGCTTCCTCATCGCGGGCCAATATTCGCTCGATCCGCGATTGCCGCCACAGCGCCTCTCGGGCGCCGTCCCCCACGAGAATCCGATCGGGAAGCGCATTTATCATGCCGTTCAAGACCCTGGTCTTGGACATGACTTCAGGGTCTTGGTCAACGACCCGCGCACCTGCCCGGCGCAACGGACCCGTCGCCAGAGAGCGCTCCTGCGCCGAGATCGGATCGTCATCTCCCGAACGCGCCACCGGCACCAGGCTGACCCCAGATCCAACATCGATCGACACGGAAACGCCGCCAAGCTCGACCAGCTTTTCCCTGGATAGGCTGAGTTCGACCGCCGCGAACCCGCGGTGCGCGCGAATTGTCATATGAGGCGCCGCCGCGATCCGGTGTTCGACCCCATCGCGCCCGATCACGACAAGATGCAAGGATTTGCCGCCCGCCACTTCGTAGGCCCAACTGACATGCGGGACATCCCGTTCCTTCTGCAGGCAAAAGCTCGTGAACTCGGCCTTGCAGACCCGGTCGCCGCAGAGCAGCGGCGTCGGAGCCATGGTGACCACAAGACCCAGTATTTGCGGCGCAGCGCTGGAATTCGATACCGATGAAATGAAGACCAACAGGCCTGCCGCGAGGCCGTATAGAACTCGCTTTAGATACATCGTCCCCTCTCCTTCCCGGAGCACAGGTCATATCGAGAGGAAAGTGTCCTCCTTCCCCGGAACGGCGTCAACCGTGGGGATGTCGACCGGGACGGATTAGGCGCCGCTAATGATAGACGAGGTTCGGCAACCAGGTCGCCAGATATGGCGCATAGATCAGCAGCAAGATCATCGCCAGCATGGCGAAAACGAAGGGAATCGCGCCGATCGCGACATCGTTGAACTTGCCGCCTCTGGTCCGGATGCCCTGGACGACATACAGGTTCACCCCGATCGGCGGCGTGATCAGGGCCGCCTCCATCAAGAGCGTGATCAGAATCCCGAACCAAACATCGGAAAATTCCGGCACGCCGAGCTTCATGATGATGGGAAAGACGATCGGCACCGTCGTCAGCATCATCGACAGGGTTTCCATGAACATGCCCAGCAGCAGGTAGAAGACGACGATGATCAGGATCGTCTCGACCGGTGTCAGCCCCATCGCCGCAATGAAGTTCAGCATCGCCTGAGTGATGCCCATGAAGCCAAGCACGAAATTCAGGAAGATCGCCGCGAACACGATCAGCATGATCATCGCGGTGGTGCGCATCGTCCCCTCGAAGGCATCGCGCAGCATCTTGAAGTTGAGGGTCCGGAAGCCGGCTGCGATGATCAGCGCCATGCAAACGCCGATCGAGGCGGCTTCGGTCGGCGTGGCCACGCCGGCGTAAATCGAGCCCACCACCGCCGTGAAGAGTACAATCGGCGGCAATAGGTGCGGCAAGGTCCGGATGCGATCGCGCCACGACGTCTCCACTTTGATGCCGCCCCAACCGCGGTTGTAAAGACAGGCCCCGACGATCGTCATCATGAACAATCCCGACAAGATCACGCCCGGGATGATGCCGGCGAGATAGAGCTCGGGCACCGAGGTATCGGTCAGAAGTCCGTAGATGATCAGGTTGATCGACGGCGGAACGAGGATGCCCAGCGTTCCGCCTGCCGCGAGCGAGCCGAGAAATAGGCTTTCGTTGTATCTTCGCGCCTCGATCTCGGGATAGGCGACGGTACCCACCGTGGCGGCGGTAGCCACGCTGGACCCCGAACTCGCGGCGAATATCGTGCAAGAGCCGATATTCGCGTGCATCAGGCCGCCCGGAAGCCAGGAGAGCCATTCGATCACGGCACCATACATGCGCCGCGCGATGCCCGCCCGCAGCATGATTTCGCCCAGCAGGATGAACATCGGCACGGCGACCAGGATGAATTCCTTGCTCTTGTCCCAGATGATCTCGGAGAGGCCGGGCATCAACCGGCCCTCCATGGCGATCTCGTCGAGGACGAAACTCAGGATACCGAGGACCGCGGCAACCGGAACCGCGGCAAGAACAAGGGCGAGGAGTCCAATGAGAATTCCGGCGACCATGCTACGTCCCCCCCTCGCTCGGACCATCCTGCGGCGCGAGGACGACATCGACGCCGTGCGTTTCCTCCTCGATCGTGTCGGATATCGAAGGGACGCCAGCGATCTGATTGATTAGGACCCAATTTCGCTGCAGCAGGGCGACAATCGAATAAAGCGTTACGAAAACGAGGGTGACGAAAAACAGCACCAATCCCGAGACCCAGAACAACTGCGGTATCCACTGTTTCGTCGCGAGAGTGGTGATCGAGACCGAGTTCTTGTCCCAAGAATCGGAGAAGGCGATCAACGCGTAATATGTCATGATCGACATGAAATAGAGCAGCAGGATCAGTCCCAAGAGATCAAGGAGGCCCGTCACCCACCTCGGCAGAAGGTTATAGGCGGCGTCGATCCGTACGTTGGAGCGATGGAGCAAACAGTAGGAATAGGCCCAAGTCGTCGAGGCGGAGAAGACGTATCCTGAAATCTCATCCGAACCGCTCATCGTCATCGAGAGAAATTTTCGAAAGAAAACATCGATCGTAACCATCACCGCGGCGGACAACAGCGCCGCGCCGCCGATCCAAACAGCCAGCCGTGAAATCTGTTCAAGACGATGATGTATCGCCGCGAGCATGCACTGCTCCTTCGAACCATTATTCAAAAAACGGCGTCGCGCCTCCAAGGAGACGCGACGCCAATTTTTAGGTCAACTGCCTCAGATCACATAGAGGCCTTCATACCGGAGATCTTCCCGATCGTCGCGTTCCATTCGTCGACGCATTTCTGCGTGCCGCAACGCTTCGCCCAGCGCTTGAGAACGAAGTTCTCGACAACGCCCTTCAGGATCTTCTTGTCCTTCGAGGTCGGCTCGATCGGAACCATGCCGCCCGTCGGCAGCTTTTTGCCTTTCGCATCGGTGCAAGGCCCACTGGCATTGCAGTCCATCCCGCGCTTGTCGTTCGTGCGCGTCGCGACCCACATCTCGTCTTCCAGCTTCGGCAGCTCCTTGTTGAAGAGAGCCTTCGTGTCGGAATCGAGACCGTTCCACGTCTTCAAATTCATGGCGAGGAACGAGGACGCGTAGCCCAAACGAATGCGGATGTTGTGCGTCACGACCTGCCACCACTTGGCGTTATATGCCGGCAAGGTACCGGTCAGGCCGCAATCGGCCACACCCTTTTGCAGGGCCGGCACGACTTCGGCAAACGCGATCGTCACCGCACTGCCGCCGACGCCTTCGATGAAGTCGCCGAGCGTGGTGCTGTAGGTACGGATCTTCTTGCCCTTGAGCTGGTCGAGACCATAGCTCTTGATGCTCTTGTCACCGAGGTTGCACCAGAGCTGCTGGCTCGGCCACGCATAGATCATGAGCAATTTCGCAGCGTATTTCGTCTCGAACTCACGCGCGAGAATACTGCGATAAGCCTCATTCGCCTGGCGATAGGTATCCAGGTCCTGGATAACGCCGGCAAGATCGGCACCCTCAATGGCGGGGCTGTCCTGGGCGACATAGGTCGTAACACCATGGACGGCGTCGTACACACCTAATTTTAGAAGACGCATGATCTCGAAGCCCGAAAGACCGAGCTCCGTCTGCGACTTCGCGTTCGCGGTGAGCTTGCCGCCCGAAAGCTTCGGCAGACGCTCTTTCCAGAACGGGCCTTCGCGCTCTTTCCAGTGGTCGAGGAAACTCCATGTGCCCACGACCTTAAACTCACGTTTTTGCATTTCCGCCGTCGCCGGGGTCGCGGCAATGGCAAGCGCGAACGCTCCCATTACGGCGCTGATGACGGCAAGTTTTGTCGTCGATACCCTCTTCATCGAAACCTCCCTGTCCATTTCGAATTCACGAACGACCTTATTACAATGTGGCGAACAAAACGAGCACCACATACCGGTCGGTCGTCGTAATACCTTGGCTCTTAAACTAGTCGTGAATTTTTATAATCCCACTCTCGCAAACAATCAAACGGGAAGTTCATTTAACGCGTTGTTACTACATCAATTATTATTGACAGCTCAGGTCAGGCACAATCTCCTTGCAAGCGCAACGAATACGGAACGACGCATGACATGGTTCGTGGGTGTCGATGTTGGCGGCACCTTTACCGACTTTTACGCATTCGACGGCGGAAGCGGCGCGGTCGAGATTCACAAGCGACCCTCCACGCCGGACAATCCGGCGGAAGCGATTCTGGCGGGCCTCGACGACCTCGCGCGCGAGCGCGGCGTGATGCCGGCGGCGATCGAGCGCTTCGCCCACGGCACCACGGTGGCGACCAATGCCCTCATCCAGCGGCGCGGCGCCCCGGTCGCCCTGATTACGACGAAGGGATTCCGCGATCTCCTTGAAATCGGACGCCAGACGCGGCCTAGGATGTATGACCTGAAGGCCGACGATCCACCGCCATTGGTACCGCGGGCCTATCGCTTCGAGATCGCCGAACGCGTCGGCCCCGACGGTGCCGTGATCGAGCCCTTGAGCGAGGCCGACATCGAAGCCGCGGTCGAGGCCGTCCGACAAGCCGGGGTCGAGGCCTGCGCCGTCGGCTTTCTCTTCGCCTTTCTCAATCCGGCGCACGAGGCCCGGGTCGCCGCCGCCCTGAAGGCCAAGGCACCGGACGTCCAGGTCTCGGTCTCCAGTGCGGTTCGCCCGGAATTTCGCGAGTTCGAACGCATTTCAACGACCGTGCTGAACGCCTACCTGCAACCGGTCGTCGGACGTTACATGGACCGATTGAAACAGGGA
The DNA here is from genome assembly GCA_964408805.1 of uncultured Rhodospirillaceae bacterium. Lineage (GTDB taxonomy): Bacteria > Pseudomonadota > Alphaproteobacteria > UBA8366 > UBA8366 > CAYPAV01. Next base: position 56,164 of record CAYPAV010000023.1, read on the forward strand.
CTCGAACGCCGCGCGCCCGAGGCCGCGATCGGTATCAACCAATCCTCGGGCGGCTTGATGTCGGTCGAGCGCGCCGGCGATTTCCCGATCCGAACGGCACTGTCGGGTCCGGCGGCGGGTGCCGTGGGAGCGGTTCACATCGCCGGTCTTGCGGAACGCTCCGACGTGATCACGCTCGATATGGGCGGCACCAGCGCGGACGTATGCCTGATCCGCGAAGGCAAGGCGGGGATCGGCTACGAACAGAAGGTCGCCGACTTCCCGGTCCGCCTGGCCATGGTCGATATCAATACGGTAGGGGCCGGCGGCGGCTCGATTGCGTGGTTCGATCGGGACGACCTCCTGAAGGTGGGACCGATCAGTGCGGGCGCCAATCCCGGACCCGCCTGCTACGGGCTCGGCGGCGACCGGCCGACCGTTTCGGACGCCAATCTTCTGCTCGGCCGGCTGTCGCCGGCAGGACTCCTCGACGGCAAGATGGCGCTCGACGTCGAAAAATCCCGCGCCGTCTTCCAGCCCATCGCCGACAGGCTTCAATTCTCGCCCGAGCGCACCGCGCACGGCGTGCTCGGTATCGTTGTAGCCAACATGGTCCGCGCGATCCGCGCGATCTCGGTCGAGCGCGGGCACGATCCGCGCGGCTTCGCGCTGATGGCGCTCGGCGGTGCGGGGCCCCTCCACGCCAACGATGTCGCCCGGGCCCTTTCCATGCGCGAGATAATCGTCCCGCCGGCACCCGGCATTCTCTGCGCCCAAGGACTGGTGGTTTCCGATTTGAAGGAGGATTTGGTCGTCAGCACGCGAATTTCGGTGGCGGACGGGGAACTTGCCGAGGCGGCGCACCACATCCAGACGCTGCTCGACCAAGCCGAAACCTGGTTCGAAAGCGAATCGGTCGAGGCCAATGCGCGATGGCTCGAGCTTTCCCTGGACATGCGCTACATCGGTCAGAATTTCGAACTCGCGGTTCCCATCGGCGATAGCGGAACGCTGGGTGCGGCGGAATTCCGAATTGGGGCCGAGCGTCTCCACGAACTTTTTTACGAAGCCCACGACCGAGCTTACGGATACCACAATCCGCACGACCCGATCGAGATCGTGAACTTTCGGCTCACCGCCTGGGGACGGCTCGATCGTCCGGATCGACCGAGCCCCGACGCGGCGACGGGCGCACCGCGACCGCTGGGAACACGGCCGGTCTATTTCGATGCGGAAACGCCGGACGACGCGTCGGTCTATCATCGACGCGACCTTCGGCCCGGGCACGTATTGACGGGGCCGGCGATCATCGAACAATTGGATTCGACGGCCCTCGTCTATCCCGGCGACACCGCGCGGGTCGACGGTGCGCTCAACCTGCTGATCGAGGTCGCGCCATGACAGCGAACACCCATTTGGATCCGATCACGCTCGAGATCCTATTCAATGCTCTCCGTTCGGTTACCGACGAGACCTTTATCGCGCTGACGAAAAGCGCCTATTCGACCAACATCAAGGAACGCCGGGACCATTCCACGACGATTTGCGATGTCCGGGGCCGGTTGATCGTCCAGGCCGAGCATTCCTTGCCGATCCATCTCGCTTCCATGTCCGGCCTGATGGCACACCTGCTCGCCAAATATGATCTCGCGGATATCGAGGAAGGCGACCTCTTCGTCGCCAACGATCCGCATGTCGCCGGCGGCACCCATCTTCCCGACATCAACATGGCGATGCCTGTCTTCATCGAGGGCGAACTCGCGGCCTTCGTCTGCAACATTGCGCACCACGCCGATGTCGGCGGCATGGCACCGGGGTCGATGGCCGGCGGAATGTCTGAAATATATCAGGAAGGGCTGCGGATCCCGATCGTGAAACTCTTCCGACGGGAAGAAATCCAGCAGGACATTTTCGATCTCCTGCTGCTCAACGTCCGCCTGCCGGAGGAACGCCGCGGCGACTACTATGCCCAGATCGCGGCTTGCCGTCTTGGGCGTCGCCGACTCTTGGAACTGTCAGAGAGCCATCCGCTCGATCTTCTCCACGCCGCCTTCGACGACATCGTCGAGCGGACCGAACGACGGATGCGCGCCGGCGTGGCCGAAATTCCCGACGGCACCTACCATTTCGCCGACGTTATGGACGATGACGGCCTGGGCGCGGTCGATATCCCGATCGAGCTGAAGATCGAGGTCGCGGGCGACCGCATCCGTTTCGATTTCGCGGGCACGGCACCCCAGGTCGAAGGCAATATCAACGTCACCCTGAATGCGACCCAGGCCTCCGTCGCCTATTGTCTGAAGGCGCTCCTGGATCCTGAAATTCCGAACAATCAGGGCGTTCTGGAGGTCTGCGAGATCGATTGTCCGGAAGGAACGTTGTTGAACTGCGTCGCCCCCGCCCCCGTCGCGGCCCGCGCCAATACCAGCCAGCGCATCATCGACGCGGTGATCGGCGCCTTGGCGCCCGCCCTCCCCGACGATGCCGTCGGTGCCGCCAACGGCGCCAACACGACGGCCGTCTTCTCGGGCATCGATCCACGTACGGGCCGGGGCTATCTCTACCTCGAGACCCTGGGCGGCGGCTTTGGCGGGCGCAGCGACCGTGACGGCAAGGACGGCGTCCAGGTCCATATCACCAACACCTCGAACCTACCCGTCGAGGTGATCGAGATGGAATATCCGCTCCGCGTCGTGAGCTACGGGTTGATCGAGGATTCAGGCGGGGCGGGTACCTTTCGCGGCGGCCTCGGCCTCCGCCGGGTCGTCACGCCGGTGGACCATGTCTCGACATTCAACGGCGCCGGCGAACGGTTCCGGAACGAGCCCTGGGGCATCTTCGGTGGATCACCCGGCAAGACAGGCCGATTTTTTCACGTCAAGGCGGCCGACGAGATCGATGAATTGGAAATCAAGCCGTCGGGCGTGCGACTTGCGGCGGGCGAGGAGATCGTCGTCGAGACACCGGGAGCCGGCGGTTACGGCGACCCGAAAGCCCGTGCCGAAAGCGCGATCGAGGAAGACCGTGAAAGCGGAAAGTTCAGCGCGGAGTTCATCAAGCGCAACTATCGGGATTGAAATACGTTAATCGTGCGCCGGCCGCCAAAGGGTCGGCCAGGACTCGTCGAGATCGTGGAGGGCGCAGACAAGCGTCTCGACTTCGAGACGGATCGCCACGTCGTCCGAAAACTCGATCGTGAGGACGCCCGGCTCGTAATTCAGCGCCAGAAGCGCCAGCAAGCGGTCCCCGTCCCGCCGATCGATCCCGCGAAACCGCACCCGCTCGACGCGATCGAAGCGGAGACCGGCATGCACTCGGTCGCCCCCCGGGCCGGGCCGATCGGCCCCCTCTTCCCAGCGAAATCGGTTGAGCGCCATGACGAAGCTTTTCTCGGCCGCGAGATAGGCCAGGTCGGCGGCCGGCACCAAGGCATCCTGCACCATCGCCGAAATGACCGTCAGGTCCTCGGCATCGCGCGCCAGAAGACGAACCGGCGGCGTCTCGTCCATCAACCCGAAAGGCGCTCGATGTCGGCCCCGCAGGCCGCGAGCTTTTCCTCGACCCGCTCATAGCCACGATCGAGATGGTAGATTCGGTTCACCATGGTCTCCCCTTCGGCCGCGAGACCGGCGAGAACCAGCGAGACCGAGGCGCGAAGGTCGGTCGCCATGACGGGTGCCCCGGTCAGCCGCGGCGTGCCGCGCACCAGGGCCGAGGTCCCGTGAAGCGTCACATTCGCCCCCATCCGGGCCAACTCGGGCACATGCATGAAGCGGTTCTCGAAGATCGTCTCGGTGATCATCGCGGCCCCGTCGGCAGTCGCCATCAAGGCCATGAACTGGGCCTGAAGATCGGTCGGAAAGCCGGGATAGGGCTCGGTCATCGCATCGACGCCGGCGATGCGTCCATCGGGTGCCCGGACCCGAACGCCCGCCGCCGTCGTATCGATCACGACGCCGGCCGCCTGCAGGGCCTCTGCGAAGGCTCCGATCAAGGAGATATCGGCTCCCAGAAGTTCGACATCGCCGCCGGTGATCGCCGCCGCCACCGCATAGGTTCCCGTCTCGATCCGGTCGGGGAGGACGGCATGACGGGCACCCTCCATCCGGTCCGACCCCTGGATATGGATGGTATCGGTCCCGATGCCCTCGATCGTCGCTCCCATGGCGGCCAGGCAGCGCGCGAGATCGACCACCTCGGGCTCGCGCGCCGCATTGACCAGAACCGTCTCGCCCTTCGCCAAACTCGCCGCCATCAAAAGGTTTTCGGTGGCCCCGACCGAGACCGAGGGGAAGACGACCTGCCCGCCCTTGAGCCCGCCGGGTGCGCGTGCCTCGATATAACCGCCCTCGAGGTCGATCTCGGCGCCGAGCTGCTGGAGCCCCTTGAGATGAAGATCCACGGGCCGCGTGCCGATGGCGCAGCCGCCGGGCTGAGACACCCGCGCAATTCCTTCGCGCGCCAATATCGGTCCCAGCACGAGAACGCTCGCCCGCATCTTGCGGACGAGATCATAGGGCGCGGTGGTATCGGCAATGTCGCGCGCCGTCAGCTCGGCGATGCGTCCCCGCGCCTCGCCCGTACCGCCATTGATCACGACCTTCGTGCCGTGATGCGCCAGCAGGCTGGTCAGAGTCGCGATATCGGCGAGGCGAGGCAGATTCTCGAGCACCAGGGTCTGATCCGTCAGCAAGGCCGCCGCCATCAGGGGAAGGGCCGCGTTCTTGGCGCCGCCGATCGGGATCGTGCCCGCGAGCCGTCGTCCGCCGCGCACGCGAATTCGCGCCAGTCCGCCGCCCGTCGTCGCCTCGACCGGCCCCGGCATCTCCGCCTCCACCGGCGCATCGTCGCGTGGACTCATTTGCTCTTCTCCATCACGTCACCTCGGACTCCCTAAAGAAAGATTGTGACGATCTCAAGGCCGGTCCAATTGACCTGGGCCAACTCACCCCTCCTCGGTCCGCTTCGGCATGCGAACCATCAGCACCAGCGGCAACGCCACGACGCAGGCCAGCGTATAGAGACCAAAGGCGTTCAGGAATCCGATCATGTCGGCCTGATGCTTCACCTCGATCGCAACCCGGGCCAGGCCGTGGGCGGTCTCGATATCCCAGAATCGGAGATATTCCGGAAAATTCAGCAATTCGTTGAAGGGGGTAACGAACTCCGTCATCCGGGCGTAGTTGGTGGTCCCGGTCCGCACCACGGTGGTGACGCTGAGCGAGATGAAGATGCTGCTGCCGATATTGCGCAAGAGATGAAACACGGCCGCGGTCTCGGCAAGATAGCGTTTCTCGAGCGTGGCGAAGGTCGCGACCACGAGCGGCACCCAGATCAGTCCGATGGCGCAACCCTGGATGAAACTCGCGAGCAGGACGTCGAACATGCCGACATTGATATCGAAGGTCATCATGTGAACGCCGGAGAGCGCCTGCATCGCGAAACCGATGGTCATGCCGACCCTGGGGTGAAGCTTGGAAAAGCGCCCGGCCAGGAAGAAGCCGAGCACGGCGCCGACGCCCCGGCCGCCGAGCAGGGTCCCGATGACGGTCTCCGGATATCCGCCGAGCCCCTTCAGCATCGGCGGCATCACCACCATCGGCGTGAAGTTCAGCATGCCGTAGATCAGCACGATGACGAGCCCCAGCGAATAATTCCAATCCCGCAAGAGACGCAAATTGAGGAACGGCTTCTCCGCCATATAGCTGTGCACCAGAAAGGCATAGAAGGCGCAGCAACCGATGCCGATTTCGAGCACGATCTCGCGCGAATAAAGCCAGTCGAGCCGCTCGCCCCGGTCGAGGACGAGCTGGAGGGTCGCGAGTGCTGCGGACAACAGCAAAAAGCCGGTCCAGTCGAAGCGGATGTCCTTCTCCCGGCCCCCATCCTTTAGAAAGACCCAGAGCCCCAATACGCCGATCATCGCCATCGGTACCAGCATGAAGAACGCCCAGCGCCAGTTATAGAGTTCGGTCAGATAGCCGCCGAAGATCGGCCCGAAGATCGGTCCGATCACCACGGTCATGCCGAAGATAGAGGTGACCAGGCCGTGCTGGCGGCGGGGAAAGATGTCGAGGATTACCGCCTGGGCGAGCGGGATCAACGGTGCCCCAAAGCCGCCCTGCAGAACCCGGTAAATGACCAGCGCCTCCAGCGAATTCGCGAACCCGCAAAGGAGGGTCGCGATTGAAAAGCCGATCTGCGACCCGATCATCACCTTCCGCCAGCCGAACTGCCCGGTCAGCCAGCCCGACATCGGTGTCACCACCGCCGTGGCCAGGATATTGAACGTCATGACCCAGGAGATCTGGTCGGGGGTCGCGGACAAGCTGCCCTGCATCTGCGGCAAGACGACGCTGACGATCAGGATGGTCATGGCATAGAGCGTCGTCGCCGAACTGATCGCGGCCAGGATCATCCAGCGGCGGAAGGGGGTGAGTGTCTCACCCGTCTCGGGCGTGGTGGCGTCGGCGGTGGTCATCAATGCTGTCCGTCAGACCGGGATATAGGTTGCCGGGGCTCGACCCGCCAGGGACACCGGTTCCAGGTCAGGACGGCGGTTCCTTGGGCGCGGCATCGTCACGTGCGCGCTTCTGACCTTTCCGGCGGCGCAAATTCTCGCGCAAAAGCGTCGCCTGGCGCGCCGTCCGCGTCGCGCGGCGCTTCGCCGCCGTCGGTCCTTCCTTGGGCTTGGGTTTCCCAGTGTCGGCGGTCATCCCGTGCGTTTCTCTGCGGTTCCGTCCATCGCCACTAGATACCCCGTTTCACGCGATCCTCTCAAGCACCCCGCCTTGCACGCCCCCACCGCGCTATGGCATAAGGCGAGCGCTTTCCCGGGCCGCCGTAGCTCAGGGGTAGAGCACACCCTTGGTAAGGGTGGGGCCGTAAGTTCGATTCTTACCGGCGGCACCATTTATCCCATTGATATACAACGCTTTTCGGAACAAGTCTCCGAACCGAAAAGCTCGTCCTGTATCGGAACAGAACGGGAAACCCCGGCCTGTGTTGCGGAAAATACGCGGAAGACCGTTCCCTTAAGGTTCGCGCCCGGGCGTCGTCACGCACACCCCGCCCCCATCACCAACCAAAAAGAAACGCCCGGAGCGGTGGGGGCTGCGCCGGGCGTTAAGGAGTCTCAAAAGTGTTAGACCAGGATAATACCCACGACGAGACGGCCGAGCAAGAAGGCGCGTCGCTCGTCGACTACGATGAGTTCCTCGCGGGTTTGTTCCCCGACGTCGACGATGGCGCTCATATCATGGCGGCGAGGCAGAAGCCCGGTAAAGGGGGGTTTCGACACGCGATCTACCCCGGCAAGGCACTTCGCCGTTGGATGAATGGCAGCCGCCCGCCGGATGTTTATTTCACGGTCTCGACGGTTCGTGGAACCCCCGAAGAGCCCTACCAGAAGCGACGGAAGTCCGACTGCGTCAGTGCCCGCGTTGTCATCCTTGATGACATCGGCACGAAAGCCGAGGCACCGCCCGTCGAGCCGACCTACAAGCTGGAGAGCAGTGAGGGCAACTTCCAGTGGGGCTACCGCATTCACCCTTATACAGACCTCACCCGCTTCGACGCGATCATCAACGCCATTACGGCGCGGGGTTACGGCGACGAGGGGGCGGAAGGTTGTAATCGCGTCATGCGTCTCCCCGGCAGCGTCAACACGAAGCCGGAAAGGAACGGGTTCGTCTCGCGCGTCACCGATTGGCACCCCGAGCGGGTGTGGGACATCGACGAGTTGATCGCGGAGCTGGGCATCAACCCCAACGAACTGAAAATCGAACCAGAAAAGTCGACGCCGCGCGTATCAGTGGGCGGGGCGGCGGCGGTCGAGACGCGGATCGTCGATCCCGTCCTAGTCTGGCTCGCCGAGAACGATCACATCGTCAAGGACAGCGGTGGAGAATGGGTCAACATTCTCTGTCCGTGGCACGGCGAACACACGACCGGCGACGGCGGGACAGACTATTCGCCGCTCGGGCGCGGTGAGGGCGGTTGGGAGGAGAGGCGGGCCTTCAACTGCCTGCACGCCCACTGCCAGGACAGGACGTTCAAGGACTTCCGCGACTGGGTCATGGCGAATGGTGGCCCCTGGGCGGCGGGGCACGATCCGCTGCCGTGGCTTCAGAGCCGTTGGATTTATGCCGAAGCCTCATGCCAGTTTGCCGACATGGAACAGCGCCCGCGTGGTGGAATTTGGCTGTACTCGGAAAAGGCCTGGTCGAACATGTTCCCGCGGCGGATCGACGTTCAGGGTCACGACAATCCCATCTTGACCAAGACAGCATTCCTGGAGAGCCACGACACCCAGCGCGCGGCCGACCTCAAATACATTCCCGGCGGAGGAGAGACTGTTGATCACCAGGAGCAGAGGTTCATCAATACTTGGCACCCACCCCAACATGCCGAGACCGATGAAGAGCCGATGGTCTTCCTCGAACATATGGACTATTTGCTCCCCGTCGACATGGAGCGCGAATGCTTCCTCGACTGGCTCGCCTTCAAGATACAGCACCCAGAGATTCGCTCTTACGCCGTCGTCATGGTCGCCGACGAAACATACGGCGTTGGGCGGTCGTGGCTCGGGAAGGCTCTGCACAAAATCACCGGCGGGCAGACGGGGAAGGTCTCGCTGAGGCAGTTGATCGGCAAAGGCACCCAAGCCGAACAGAATTATAACGACTGGTCGGTTGGCGTTCAGTTCATCATCGTGAACGAAGCCAAAGACGTCGACCGGGACGATTTCTTCAAGAGCTACGAGACTTTCAAGGATCGCGTCGACACCAGCAGCTCCGAAGAACGTATCAACCCCAAATACGGGCAGACACGAACCGAGGAGCTATTCTGGAACGCGTTGATCTTCTCGAACCATGCCGACGCGCTCGCGCTACCCGACGACGACAGGCGCGTGGCGGTATTCATGAACCCCACCGAGAAACGCGACAGCGATTATTACACTCGGCTCTGGGCGTCCCTGGACGGTGACGAGCCGGCGAGGGTCTATTGGTGGCTCATGCGGCGCGACGTGTCCGGCTTCGATCATGCAAAGCCACCCATGACGCCGGCGAAGCAGAAAATGTTGGAGATGACCCGCAGTCCGTCGGATGAAATCGTCGACTGGCTGGAGGAGAACGCCGAGGGTGACATCGTCACGCGGCGGAACCTTGAAGCGTTGGTCCGCAGGGCGGCGCGAGAACTCGGCCACCAAAAGATTATCGATACCCCCAGCAACATTTCCAACCGTATTTGGAAGTCTATCGGCACCCTCCGCCCTGACGCAAAAAATGGCGCGCGTTACCTCATCGACAGCACCCGCGAAGAGGTTCGCGCTCTCCGAAATTGGGGAAACTGGGGAGCCGTGGACGCCAAACGGGACCGGGATGCGATCGTTTCAGAGCTGGAGAAGAACACGGGAAAGCCGGCGCAGTTTGCGATGGCGTCATGATTTCCCCAAATCCCCAACCTTTCCCCAGAACTTTTCGCCGCAGTTTCAGCCGGTTGCGGTTGGTTGGGGAATTGGGGAAAGGAACTCTAATGACCCATAGAACAATGTTACGGAACTCAAAGTACTATTCAGGGCTCCTTGGGAATTGTTCCCCAACGTCCCCAATTCCCCAACGGCACCGGAATGGACCCCGCCATGAATGATAAAAGGCGCACTCGCGGAGGCGCCGGCCGCATCTGAGCCGGCGGCCGAGAGCAAAGAGATCAACGCGGCGGACGACGCCTCCACCTGCTGTGGCGGGGTGATCAAAAAGAACTGAATTTCACACATTATTTCGGTAAAATACGCGGGGTAAGAACCCATGGGCGGATATGGATCGGGATCGTGGTTGAGGTACAGGACAAAGCCCGTCGTGGAGAACGGGCTGACGCTCGATCTAAACAGATTGCTGCGGGACAAGC
>CAYPAV010000024.1:0-62247 GCA_964408805.1 uncultured Rhodospirillaceae bacterium
GCCGCCGTCAGCGGCGCCTCGTCATCTCGGATCATCGGACTGTAGCGCTGGGTCGTCCATTAGCCGGTACGTCTTGGTAGAGCGGTCGAATCCCTCGACATGCGCGTTGTGACCTTGGCGCAGGCGCTCCGGCATCAGAATTTCAAAGCCTTGTCCTACAACCTCTTCGGCCCGATACCCGAAGATCCGCTCCGCGCCTTTGTTGAATAGCTGGATGTTCATGTTGCCGCCGATGGTGATCACGGCCTCCGGTGCGATCGCGAAGATCTCTTCCAACCGCGCCTCGCTTTCACGAAGCTCCTCTTCCATCTGTTTACGTTCCGAAACATCATGGACGATGGCGAACCATCCATCGACATTGCCTTCGCCATCGAAACTAGGCACGTTAATGTTTCTTATATTGCGTGTTACGCCATCTGGATAAGTGAAGTCCGTGTCCCATGTGGCTAATTCGCCAGCCAATATTTTGTCGATACCTGGCTGAAACTTGTCGTAATTGGATTCCCCGTGGATATCTTGAAATCGCTTGCCGATAATCTCTTCTTCAGGTCGATTAAACCATTCGCAACAAGTCTTGTTGACCATGGCATACCGCCCGTTCGCATCAACATGAACGATCATCGCGGGGAGAGAATCCATGACCAGACGAAGATGAGCCTCGCCCTCGCGCAACGCTTTCTCTGCCTGCCGGAGATCAGTGACATTGACTGCGGCGCCTCGATACCCTCGAAACTCTCCGCTCTCATCGAAAACCGGCTTGCCGCTCGTCTCGCTGTGTAGTGTCGACCCGTCTCGCAACAGAACTTCGGCCCGAACATTGCGAAACGGCTCGTGGCGATCGAAGGCGTTTAGGTGGGCCTCTTTGTCCTTTCCCTCGGAGGTCACGACGGCGCCATGATCCTGTTCGTAAAACTCGTTCCGTGTTTTGCCGATAAAATCCTCGGGACGAAATTTCGAGGCCTCACAGAAGGCCTCCGACACGAAGATATAGCGACCCTCGGCATCGGTTTCCCATATCCAGTCCGTCGCACTTTCGGCGAAATCGCGGAATCGCGCCTCGCTTTCCTTGAGTGCGTTTTCCGACAGCTTTCGCTCGGTAATGTCGTTCCCAGTCCCTCGAAACCCCTGAAATTTTCCATTCTCGTCCAGGATCGGCTTGCCGTTGGTCACGAAATACAATGTCGAACCGTCCGTCCGCCGAAATTCAAAGAGCACATCCTGAAACGCTTCTTGTTGATCGAAGACATTCAAATTGGCAATCCGGCTTTCGTCCTGTGAGGATATGGGAATCTTGTAATAATGTTCGATAAACTCTTGGCGGGTCCTTCCGATCAAGTCCTCGCGGCGAAGTCCCGACGCCTCGAAAAAGCCTTCGGTCGCTAAAGTAAAACGGCCCTCGGCATCGGTTTCCCACATCCAATCGGAAGCGCTTTCAGCGAAGTCTCGAAACCGCGCCTCGCTCTCCCTGAGCGCCTTCTCGACTCGCTTCATGTCGGTGATGTTGACACCAATCGTGCCGACACCCATCAAATTTTCGTCGGCATTGTATATCGGGAACTTGGTGACGGCGCGTGTCATTTGCTCGCCTGATTGGCTTGCCAGAACCCGCTCGTACATGACAGCTTGTCCGCTTTCGAGCGTCTTGCGGTCGTATTCTTTGATAGTCTTCATATACGCGGGCGGCTCCAAGTCATCAGCAGACTTGCCGACCGCATCCTCGACCGAAATTCCGGACGCTTTGGCATAAGACTCGTTGACCAGGAGGAAGCGACCGTCGAGATTTTTCAGACTGATAAAACAAGGATAGTTGTCGACGACTGATCGTAACAAAGTCCCGTCTTGCGCCTGCCGTTGGTCCTGGTCTCTCCGCGTGCTGCCATCTTGACGACTTTCCAAATCTTCAACACGTTGTTGCAACCTGTCCAATTCCTTGAACAGTTCAGCCTTGGTTGGCATCTTGCTCCCCCCGGACCAAATTGACCGTATTTAATCGATACGAAGTCAACACGCTGAAGAATAGACCAAGCGTGATTAACATCCCGTTAATTGTGGAGCTGAATGGATGTAAGGGGATGTGGAAATGTCCGCCTCGGGTCACCTCCGGAAGAAGTGATTCGGCTTTATCTTAGTCCGTTATCGAGCGTGAAGCGGACACAGAAAGAAATCTCGTTCGATTTGCGCCGAGGAACGTAACTCGCGGCGCGTTTTTCCGTTGATGAGTCTTCGCCCTTGGCACGCCTTGCCGGGCTCCCGGGCGGCGCGTAACCTGACGGCGGATTTTTCGAGGCGCTTCACGACATGTCGAAGTCGGCACATATCGCGATCTTCGCCAGCTATGCGCTGGCGGCACTGGTGATCGGTCTGACCTTTCCGGGCGGCGTGCTGAGCCCGGAGGAGAACTCGCCGTGGTGGCTCGCGATCCTGATCTTTCTGGCGGGCGCCCTCATCCATGAGATCGTGGCGCGACGGCAGGGCGAGGTTCAGTCGATCCGGCGCCTGATTGTCCTGCGGCGCGCCTATGACGGGGCGCAGGACGAACTCTCGCGGACCCGCGACGAAGTGCGCCGGGTCTATGAGGCGATGGAAGCCGTGGGTCACGACGCCGAACAGGACGGCCAGGAATTGCGCGAGGTCGCCTCGGAGGTCAAGGTCCTCCACGCGCTGGTCGAAGAGCTCTATTCGACCGGCGGCACGAAGAGCGCGGTCGTTTTGCCGCCGCTGCCGAACGAGGCGCGGATCGAGGCGGAACTCGACGAGGATATGGTCTTCGGCAGCCCCAAGACGATGGCCCCGACCCGGCTCAGCGAGACCGACATACTCGATATCATGCGCGACGCGCTGCGCCAGAACCGGGTCGATCTCTATATTCAGCCGATCGTCAGCCTGCCGCAGCGGAAGCACCGTTATTTCGAATGCTTCAGTGCCGTCCGCAATGCCCAAGGTGTTGTAATCACGCCCGATCGCTACATCGAGATCGCCAAGAAGTCGGGGTTGATCAAGGCGATCGACAACATGCTTTTGTTCCGCTGCATCCAGCTGGTGAAGAAGATTCAGAAGCACGACTACGCGACCAGCTTCTTCTGCAACGTCTCGCCGACGACCCGCGCCGATCGGGAATTTTTTCAGGAGTTCCGCGACTATCTCGAAAAGAACGAGGAATTGGCGCCGAACATCGTCTTCGAATTCGGCCAGGCCGATATCGCGGCCCATCCGGAGGAGGTCATCGAGGACGTGCAGCGGTTGAGCGAGGTCGGCTACCGCTTCTGCATGGATCAGATCCTCGACCTCGATTTCGACGTCGAGGCCCTCGCCGAGCTGGGCTTCCATTTCGTCAAGGTCGACGCCGGTACGCTGCTGCCCGATGCCGACCCGGACGTGCTTGGCGAGGAACCGGCGATCGATGACAATGTCGTTGCCTTCAAGCAGCGCCTGGACGAGGCGGGCGTCGATCTTATTGTCGAGAAGATCGAATCCGAGCAAAGGCTGATCGATCTCCTCGAATATCATATCGATTACGGACAGGGATACCTGTTCGGCGAGCCGCGCCTAAGCCAGGATCCTCCCCTGACGCCGCTCGATGCCGGGGAGGCGACATGACGGCGCGCATCGTCGCCGGACTGGCCGAGGTCGCTTCACCCTATGACGCTTTCATTCTCGATCTCTGGGGTGTGGTGCATGACGGCGTCAATGTCTTCCCGGGCGTGATTGATGCCTTGGCGCGGTTGCGCCGGGCCGGCAAGCGGCTGGTGTTCCTGTCGAACGCGCCGCGCCGCGCCGAGGTCGTGGCGGCACAGCTCGACGGGTTCGGTATTACGCGCGATCTCCATGACGGGGTGCTGTCGTCGGGGGAAGTGACCTGGCGACATCTGGAGGCGCGGCCCGACGCCTGGTATCGCGATCTCGGCCGCAGTTGTATTCGCATCGGTCCGGATCGGGACGACGGGCTTCTCGACGGTCTCGGCCTCACAAGGCCCGCGGACATGGCGGCCGCCGATTTCATCCTGGTAACGGGGCCCAACGGCGATACCGATTCCGTGGAGGCCTATGACCCGCAACTCGACGCCGCGGCGGCGCGCGACCTTCCGATGGTTTGCGCGAACCCGGATCGCGAGGTGATCCGCGGCGGCCGCCGGCAGATCTGCGCGGGCGCCATTGCCGAGCGTTATGAACGGAAGGGCGGCGATGTCCGCTGGCACGGAAAACCCAATCCGGATGTCTACGAGGATTGCCTGGAAATGCTGGCGATCGCCGACCCGAGCCGGGTTCTCTGCTGCGGCGATTCCTTCACGACCGACATCAAGGGTGCCAACGAGGCGGGGCTCGATGCGCTCTTGGTGGCGCGCGGCATTCATGGCGACGATCTGGTCGACGCCGGAGGCGCGCTCGATGCCGACCGTGTCCGCGATGCCGCGGCCGATGCCGGCGCGGAGATTCGCTACGCGACCCGGGAATTCGTCTGGTGAATGAGGTCTCGACCCCCTTCTCCGAAATTGCCGAAGGCTATGACGGTTTCCTGATCGACCAATGGGGGGTCCTGCATGACGGGCATAACCTGTTTCCCGACGCGCATGAGGTGATGCAGCGACTTCGGGCGGCCGGGAAAACGCTGGTCGTGGTTTCCAACTCCTCGCGCCGTCTGTCGACGACCCGTGAAAACATGGCACGAATGGGCCTCGACCCCGATCTGTTCGATTTGATCGAAACCTCCGGCGAAGAGGTTTGGCAGGCGCTGCATCGGGCACCCGACGACTTTTACCGCGACCTCGGGCGCCGCTGTCTGGTCTATCAATGGGGCAAGGACGAGTCTTTTTTCGAGGGGCTGGAGCTGGACCGGGTCCCGACGGTCGAGGAGGCCGATTTCGTCCTCATGAACGGCACCGAACCCGGCGAGATCGAAAACTACGAGACCGCCCTTCGCCGCGCCGCGGCGCGCGGCCTGCCGATGGTTTGCGCCAATCACGATTTCGTCGCGGTCTCGCCGAGCGGTGCCCTGGTCGAGTGTCCGGGCGGCGTGGCGCGGCGCTACGAAGCGATGGGCGGCTATGTCCGCTGGCACGGTAAACCGCGGGCCAACACCTATCGCCGCGCCACGGCGCCGATGACGACCAGCGCGGCGGTGCTGGCGATCGGCGATTCGCTGTTCCACGATATCGGCGGCGCGGCCGCGCACGGCATCGACTCGCTATTCATCACCGGGGGGATCCATCGCCTGGATCTCGATCTCGCACCCGACGGCGGCCATTCCGAGGCACGCTTCCGGGAACTCTGCGAGGAATATGCGGTTCGGCCGACCTTTGTCGCTTCGCGGCTCGCCTGGTGAGGGCTCAAACCTGGTAAACTCGCGGTGAGGTGCCCTGGCCATCGATGGTTGTCGCGGGGTCTTCTGTCTCACCAAGCGCAAGCGCAAAACCGCGAGGAGACGATCCATATGAAATTCGATCAATGGCGCGCCGGCGTCGTGGCCGTGCTGGCAGTGATCATTCTGGGCTTGGCGGGAAGCGCCTGGGCGGAAAATCCAACGCCCTATCCCGGCACCAACGTGATCGCGACATCGCATTCCTTCGCCCAGCTTCGACAGCGTCTGGAGAAGGCGATCGACGCCAACGGCATGTATATCGTGGGGCAGGCGAGCGCCAGCTATGGGGCGTCCCGCCGCAAGATCAAGATCCCCGGCAATATGATCATCGACGTCTTCCGCAACGATTTCGCCGTCCGCATGCTGAAGGCGAGTGTCGCGGCCGGAATAGAGGCGCCGCTTCGGTTCTATCTGACCGAGATGCCGGGCGGGAAGGCGACCCTGACCTATCGGACGCCGAGCGCGGTCTTCGCCGCCTACAAGGTATCCGCCCTCGATCCGGTCGCCCGCGACCTCGACGCCATCTGGGCCAAAATCGTCGCCGCCGCGACGGGCAAGTAGGGATCGGCCGACCCGCCATGACGGACGCCGCCGCCGATCGTCCGCGATTTCAATGCCCCGTCGTTCTGGTGGGCGGGGCGATCCTGGCGTTGGGTCTTTGGCGGGTTGCCGAGCATGGTTGGCGGATGCCGGTGCTGCTGGTCATCGGCGCCCTCCTGGGGCTCGTCCTCTATCACGCGGCCTTCGGTTTCACCGCCGCCTATCGCCGGCTGATTCTTTCGGGTGACACGCGCGCGGTCGCGGCCCAGGTCGCGATGCTGGCCCTGGCCACGATCCTCTTCGCGCCGACGCTCGCCGAGGGCACCATCCTTGGGGTCAAGATCTCCGGTGCGGCGGCGCCGCTCGGGCTTCAGGTCGTCGTTGGGGCGTTTCTCTTCGGCATCGGGATGCAGCTCGGCAATGGCTGCGGTTCCGGCACGCTCTTTACGCTCGGCGGCGGCAGCACCCGGATGATCGCGACATTGATCTTCTTCTGCGGCGGCTCGTTCTGGGCCAGCCTCCATATGCAATGGTGGAACGCGACGCCGAGATTGGGGACCATCGTCCTTGGCGAAACCTTCGGCTGGTCGATCGCGCTGGTGGGGCAGTTGGCGCTGCTGGGCCTTCTCTGGCTGGCGCTCAGGCGTTGGGGCCGGTCGCTGGGCGGCGGCTGGCCCTTCCTGTGGGGCGGGATCGGACTTGCCGTGTTGAACTGGCTGACCCTCGTTTTCGCGGGCCACGCCTGGAGCATTACCTGGGGGTTCAGCCTCTGGGGCGCCAAGACGGCGCGGGCGCTTGGCTGGGACCCGGCCGGGTCCTGGTTCTGGACCGGCGGCTATCAGGAATGGGCGCTCAAACACGAGCTTTTCGCCGATACGGTCTCGGTGATGAATATCGGCCTGGTGCTGGGCGCCCTGATCGCGGCCGGATTGGCCGGGCGCTATGCGCCGACCCTTCGCCTGCCGGCGCGCTCGCTCTTGGCCGCGGCGATCGGCGGCCTGCTGATGGGCTATGGCGCGCGGATCGCCTTTGGCTGCAATATCGGCGCCTTCTTCTCCGGCGTCGCCTCGACCAGCCTGCATGGCTGGCTCTGGTTCCTCGCCGCCTTCGCCGGCACCTGGCTCGGGGTCCGTTGGCGGCCTTGGTTCGGGTTGGAAAACGAATAGCTCCGGTTGGACAGCGCCCCCGCCGACCCGATATAAGGAAACCGTATAACCACGGGAGTATGGGTGCGATGGCGGATTTCCCGAAAGCCTCGCTCGAGGATTGGGACGCCCAAGCGGAGAAGGAGCTTCGGGATAAGTCCGCGGCGGATCTCGTCTGGTCGACGCCGGAAGGGATCGAGGTGAAGCCCGTTTATACGGCGGCCGACCTCGCCGATCTCCAGCATCTCGACAATCTGCCGGGCTTCGCGCCCTATCTCCGGGGGGCCCGCGCCACGATGTATACCGGGCGGCCGTGGACGGTGCGGCAGTATTCCGGGTTCTCCACGGCCGAGGACTCGAACGCCTTCTACCGAAAGAACCTGGCGGCGGGGCAGATGGGGCTCTCGATCGCCTTCGATCTGGCGACCCATCGGGGCTACGATTCAGACCACCCCCGGGTCGTCGGCGATGTCGGCAAAGCGGGGGTCGCGATCGATTCCATCGAGGACATGAAGATCCTGTTCGACGGCATCCCCTTGGACAAGATGTCGGTCTCGATGACCATGAACGGCGCGGTCTTGCCGGTGCTGGCGATGTATATCGTCGCCGGCGAGGAACAGGGGGCCGACCACGCGCAGCTCTCCGGGACCATCCAGAACGACATCCTGAAGGAGTTCATGGTCCGCAACACCTATATCTACCCGCCGGAACCCTCGATGCGGATCGTCGCCGACATCATCGAATATACCTCGCGCGAGATGCCGCGCTTCAATTCGATCTCGATCTCCGGCTATCACATGCAGGAGGCGGGGGCGACTTGCGTGCAGGAGCTTGCCTATACCTTGGCCGACGGCGTCGAATATGTTCGCGCCGCTCTCTCCAAGGGGCTCGCGGTGGATGATTTCGCACCCCGCCTGTCCTTCTTCTTCTGTCTCGGCATGAATTTCTTCATGGAGGTCGCCAAGCTCCGCGCGGCCCGCTTCCTGTGGGCGGAACTGATGCGAGCGAACTTCCAGCCGAGGGATCCGCGCTCGTCGATGCTGCGGACGCATTGCCAGACCTCGGGCGTCTCGTTGACCGAGCACGATCCCTACAACAACATCGTCCGCACCACCGTCGAGGCGCTGGCGGGGGTGCTCGGCGGCACCCAATCGCTGCACACCAATTCCTTCGACGAGGCGCTGGCGCTGCCGACCGAGTCTTCGATGCGGATCGCGCGTAACACCCAGCTGATCCTGCAGCACGAGGCCGGCGTCACGAAGACCGTCGACCCGCTGGCCGGCAGTTACTATGTCGAGAACCTGACCGCGAGCCTGATCCGCGAAGCCGGCAAGCTGATCGACGAGGTCGAGGAATTGGGCGGCATGACCAAGGCCGTCGACTCCGGCCTGCCGAAGCTCCGGATCGAGGAATCGGCGGCCAAGCGGCAATCGCGTATCGATCGCGGCGAGGAGATCATCGTCGGGGTCAACCGCTACCAACCGGAAACCAAGGACGACGTCGATATCCTCGACATCGACAATACCGCGGTTCGCGAGAGCCAGATCGCCCGGTTGGAAAAGGTCCGGGCGACTCGCGACGGGGCGGCCTGTGCCGCCGCTCTCGCGGCGCTGACCGAGGGTGCGAAGGACGATGCCGCGAACCTGTTGGCGCTTTCGATCGCGGCGGCGCGCACGCGAGCCACGGTCGGCGAGATTTCGGATGCCCTCGAATCCGTCTACACCCGGCATCGCGCGGTCGTTCGCTCGATCACGGGCGTCTACGGCTCGGCATTCGATGGAGACGAGGACTTCAAACGGATCACCGGCGACATCGACCGCTTCGCCAAGGAAGAAGGCCGGCGGCCCCGCATGCTGGTGGTGAAATTGGGCCAGGACGGGCATGATCGCGGCGCCAAGGTGATCGCCACCGCCTTTGCCGATATCGGCTTCGATGTGGATATCGGCCCGCTTTTCCAGACGCCCCAAGAGGCCGCCCGCCAGGCGGTCGAGAACGACGTGCATGTCGTCGGTGTCTCCTCGCAAGCAGCCGGACACAAGACCCTCGTCCCGGAACTGGCCGAGGCGCTGCGGGCGGAAGGGGCCGACGACGTGCTCGTGATCTGCGGCGGCGTCATCCCGCCGAAGGACTACGATATGCTGCGGGCGGCGGGTGTTGCGGCGATCTATGGGCCGGGGACGAACATACCCGCGGCGGCGCGCGAGATCATCGGTCTGGTGCGCCATGCGCGGCCCGAAGCTGCTGAATAAGATTTATTTGAGCTTTATTTGATTAAGTCTGTAAATATGCGACGATTGTCTTCAAATATTGGTAATTGACTATTACTAGTCGTTTAGACGATTATTGGCCGATTATTTAAAACGGAATACCGGAGTGTTCAGGCCATGTCCGCCAAAGTGACGGAATTGCCAAGGGCCGGCCGCCACGTCGAGGGACCGGATATCGCGGAAGTAAAGGCCGCGCAATCGCGCGCGGTGCGGCGGTCCCGACGCTTCGTCGCGGCCGGCATCTCGGTCTCGGTGATGTGGCTCTTCGTTTGCGGGATCTATGTCAACGACACGCTCGGCTGGGATTTGGCGGCGCAGATGCTGCCGCACGAGCTGGGCGCGCTGATCGCCGGCATGGCCGCACCCCTGGCCTTCCTGTGGCTGGCGCTTGCCTATTTCCGGCGCGGCCAGGACGTGCGCGATCATACCGAGGCGCTGCGCCGCCAGCTCGAGATGTTGACCTATCCGGCGGAAGAGGCGGAATCGCGGATCACTCAGGTCTCCGAGGCGCTCCGCAAGCAGGCGGAGGAATTGTCGCGGGCCAGCGACAAGGCGACGGTCGACATCGGCGAGTTGTCGAGCGTGCTCCACGAGCAGACCGAAGCGCTGTCGTCGGTCTCGGAGAAGGCCGCGACCGAGGCGACCTCGCTCAAGGACGCGATCAGCGGCCAGACCAAATCCCTGACCGATCTGGTCGACCGGTTTGCCGATCAGTCCCGCAATATGGACGAATCCGTTGAACACCGGACGGAGGAGCTGAATAAGGCGACCATGCATGCGGTCGAGCAGGCGGACGAGATTCGCGGCGCCCTTCGTCTCCAGGCGGCCGAGCTGATCGACGCCTCCAACCGGGCGTCCGATCAGGCGGAAACAATGGGGGGTTATTTCCGCCGTTATAGCGAGGAGCTGACCGACGCCGCCGACAATGCGACCGAGCGCACCAAACTGATCCGCGAGCGTCTGGACAAGGGCACCAGCGATCTCAAGAACTCGGCCGACCGGGCGAGCGAGAAGGCGACCGAGATCGGGGCCGGCTTGCAGGAGCTGCTGACCAGCATCACCGGCCGACTGAAACAGGCCTTCGACGGCCATGGCCACACGCTGCACGCGGTGACCGAACGCACCGGCGAGCGGCTCGACGAAATGGTCGACACGTTGGGGCGCCAGTCGGGGAATCTCTCGCAATCGCTGCAGGAGATGTTCGATCGGCAGTCGACCGCCTTTGGACGCATGTTGGATGAAACACAGGGCAGGGTCGACGAGGTCGGCACCACGATCGAGAAGCAGACCACCGAGCTGACCGATCGATTCGAGATTACCTTGCTGAAACAGACCTCGGCGCTCGCGACCTCGGTCGAAATCAGCGCCGAGCGGATCGACGAGATTACCGCGGCGATGCGCCTGCAGGCCCAGGAATTGAACCATTCGACGCATATGAGCGAGGGCCACACCCAGCGCATCCGAAATGCCTTGGAGGGACAGTCTAGTCTGTTGAAGGGCATGGCCGACCATGTCGCCGAGCAGGCGCGGTCGATCGAGACCGCGCTGGAGGAACATTCCGATGTGCTGACCCGGACGGCCGACCAGGCGACGACCCAGGTCGGCGCGATGAGCGAGGCGCTCGACACCAAGGCGATGGAGCTGGCAAAAGCGACCGATCTTGCGGCTGCCCGCGCCGAATCGATCCGCGAGGCCTTGCGCCGGCAGGCGGAGGAACTGCAGTCGGCCTCGGATCTCGCC
The DNA here is from genome assembly GCA_964408805.1 of uncultured Rhodospirillaceae bacterium. Taxonomy (GTDB): domain Bacteria; phylum Pseudomonadota; class Alphaproteobacteria; order UBA8366; family UBA8366; genus CAYPAV01. The sequence continues at coordinate 11,049 of CAYPAV010000024.1, forward strand.
GACGGTCAGGCGGCCAAGGTCGAAACCATGCTGGCCAGCCGAACGCGCGAACTGGGCGCGGCCGTCAAGGACGGGGTCAAGGATGTGAGCGATGCCTTCGATCCCGCGGTTGCCCAGGCCCGGAGCGTCGGCGAATCCCTGCGCCTGCAGGCGCAGTCGTTGCGCGAGTCCGCCGATTGGTCGACCGCGCAGGCAAAGACCATCGGCGAATTGCTGCACAAACAGAGCCAAGAACTCCGCGTTGCCTCCGACTACGCGGCGACCCAGGTGCACGGCATTCGCGATATCATCCACGACCAAACCACGGAGCTGAAGGACGTTGCCGCCCAGGCGGGGGACGAGGCCGTCCGGATCCGGGAATCACTCCGCGCGGACAGTCAGGAACTTCGCGAGTTGGCGGAGAACCTGACCGAGCAGTCGAAGAGCATGCGCGCCGCGGTCGATGCCCAGACCTCGACCCTGGACATGGCAAGCAAGGACGCACGAGACCAAACGGAGGTGATGGGCGAAACCCTGAAGGAACAGATTCTGGCCTTGCAGGACGCCGCCGCCGCCGTCACCGAACGGATAGCGAGGGCGGGCGGTTCCTTCTCGACCGAGGTCGGAGGCCTCCGCGAGGCGATCGATTCGGCACTTGGCATGCTCAACGATGTCGGCGACCGGTTTGGTCAGCAGACCGAGCGGTTTACGACGGCCTCCATCCAGGTTGGCATGCAGGTGAACGACAATCGCGAGGCGTTGGGCCGGGAATCGGAAAAACTCTCGAAGGCGGCGGGCGAGGCGGCCGATCGTATCCGGCTGATCGGCGACGCCTTCTCCGAGCAGACCGCCGATCTCAGCGGCAACGCGGATCGCGTGATCTCGCGACTGCAGGCACTGACCAACGCCTTCCGCGAGCAGACCGAAAGCCTCGGCGAGACCTCGACGACGGCGAACCGGCAGGTCAAGGAGGCGGTCGACTCGCTAGCCAAGCAAGGCACCATCTTCAACGAGGCAGCAAAGGAAGCGCGGGGCCATGTCGATTCCGCGACCAAGACATTCACGTCGAGCAGTCGCGATCTGTTGACGGCACTCGAGGAATCGGTCGCCAAGACCTTAACCGCGAGCGAGACCTTCGATGATCAGGCGGGGCGTCTGACCCGCGCCTCGGCGGACGCTGCGGATCAGGCCGAGAGCCTGAACCAAATGGACCTCGACCGCCGCCGCGATCTCTTCCTGAAGGCCGCGCGATTCATCCTGGAAGATCTGAATTCGCTTTCGATCGACCTGACACGGGTGCTCGATTCGGATATCTCCGACGGCGATTGGAAGCGCTACACCAATGGCGACCGGGGGATCTTCACGCGCAACCTGCTGAAGGGGAAACAGGCGGCGATCGTCGGCCGGATCACCGAGACCCTGAAGCAGAACGACGACATGCGCACCTATGTAACCCGTTTCGTCGATGAGTTCGATCGGCTGGTCCGCGAGTCGGAGGCGGTCGATCCCGAGAACCTGCTGCACTCGACCTTCATGACGGCGGATGTCGGCAAGCTCTTCCTGCTCCTGAACCGCGCCTTGGGCCGCGACGGCCTCAGGGAGTGATCGATCAGCCCATCTCCTTGATCCAGTTCGCGATCAGGCGCCGCGCCATCGAGTCGGGCGGCGGGAGACGGATGCCGATCTTCTCGTGATCACGCATGTCGTCGAGCGTGAACCATCGCGTCTCCACGATCTCCTCCATATCCGGCACGGACTTGCCCTCCGGGCACTCGGCGTAGAAGCCGAGCATCAGGCTCGACGGAAAGGGCCAGGGCTGGGAGGCGAAGTAGCTGACCTCGGTCGTGACGAGACCGGCCTCTTCCAGAACCTCGCGGGCCACGGCTTCCTCCAGGCTCTCGCCGGTCTCCACGAATCCGGCGAGACAGGAGAACCAGCGCGCCGGGCGCTTCTGGTTGTGGCCGAGCAGGCAAAGGTCGCCGCGCCTCACCAACATGATCACCGCCGGGTCGATACGGGGGTATTGGGCTTTGCCGCAGGCGTCGCATTTCCGGCTGTGGCCGGCACTTCTATGCCGCGTCGGGCCGCCGCAATTGGGGCAGAAACCGTGCGATTCGTGCCACAGAAGCATGCCGCGCGCGAAAGCCAGCAGCGCGCTGTCGTCCTGCGAGAGATCGCCCGCGAGATCGCGCAAATTCTCGAACCGGCCTCGGCCGGCCAGCGCCGGTAGCGCCGTTGGATCCTCCAGCCGGGATAGGTCGAGGGCGAAATAGGTCCGTCCCTCGGCCGTCCCCAGGAGAACGGGCGTCTCCGTGTCGACGAGTAGGTCGGCCGCGACTTCGGCCGTGATAAATCCCGGATCGGGAATATCGTGGGTGCTCGAAATCAGATTCCGGCCGCGCCAGACCGGCAGAAACCGCGTCGACGGATCATCGAGCCGGCGGGCGATGAACTCGCTGTCCGATCGACGTTCCGCCAGACGATCCAATGTCACACCCGTATAGAACACCTTCGCGGACTCCTTCTCGTTGGCGCGGCATGCTATCGCCCGCCGACCTTGTATGCCAGCGCGACCGGATTTCCGGGAACGGTTTAAGAGTTCAAGGCTGTCACGAATTTTTAATTTCGAATTTGAGGAAATTCCAGGATTGAATTTGAAAATTGAAGTAAAATAAGATAAATAATTAAATTCAGTAATGTTATTGGAATTTTGCATAAAATTTGGAAACCGGTTTGGATAAAATTGATAGAGAATTATTGGCGGCGTTGCAGGCGGATGCCCGCTTGTCGTTCAATGCCTTGGCGCGCCATGTCGGCCTTTCGCAGCCGGCGGTGGCCGAAAGGGTGCGCCGGATGGAGGCGGCGGGCCTTCTGACCGGCTACCAGGCGCGGGTCGATCGGAACCGGCTGGGGTTGCCGATCACAGCCTTTCTCAGGGTGTCTTGCCCCGGCGAGGCCTATCACGCGGTCGAATCCATGGCGCGGGATCTCGCCGACGTGCTCGAATGTCACCATGTGACAGGGGAAGACTGCTTTCACTTGAAGGTGGCGGCTCGGTCGGTGGCGGCGCTCGATCCCCTGGTCGCCCGTTTTCGCGCCCATGGCCGGGTCGGGGTGACCATCGCCCTCGCGACCGTGGTCGAGGACAAACCCGCTAATCCGCCGGGAGAGGACCAATGAGCGACTATCAGTATCGCACGGCGTCCGCCGAGGATGCGGAAGCGTTGTTTGCGTTCGGCGAACAGCTGCTGTCGGAGACCAGTTTCATGCTGCTCCTCCCCGACGAGCGCGCGAAATCGGTCGAGGATATGCGTTTCGTCATCGAGCGGTTTACCACCATGCCGCGGCATTTCCTCGTCAACGCGTGGCATGGGGACCAGGCGGTCGGCGAGGCGCTGTTCATGGGCGGTCAGTTTTCGCGCAATCAATATGGCGGCCGTGTCGGTGTCGGCGTTCTGTCCGGGCATTACGGCAAGGGCGTCGGCCGCCGCATGATGGAGGAGATCGAAGACCTGACCCGGGCGGCCGGTATTCATCGTCTGGAACTGACGGTGATGTCGCACAACACGCGGGCCCATCGGCTCTACCTGTCGATGGGATATCAGGAGGAGGGGGTCAATCGGGATTCGCTGCATGTCGACGGTCAATTCGTCGACGAAATCATGATGGCCAAGTTACTGGACTGAGAGGCGCTCCGGGCGGTACCGTTCGGGTATGACGGCGACGTTGACGCATCTCGCCCACCATGTGCGCGACCTTGATGCCTGTCTCGGGTTCTATACCGAGTATTGTGGCCTCGAGGTCGTTCACGAGCGCGCCGAGCCGGCGACCGGCAAGCGCGTGGTATGGATGGCCGAGCCGGGCCGCGAGCGGGATTTCATTCATGTTTTCATTCCGGACGGTCCGGGCCGGGACCAGGCCGGAAACGATTACAGCCATGCCGGATTCGCGATGGAAAGCCGCGCGGCCGTCGATGCGATCGCGGCGCGCGCGGCGGCGGCCGGGTGCCTTGTCTGGGCGCCGCGCGAGGCGCCCTATCCGGTCGGCTATTACTGTGGTTTGCGCGATCCGGACGGTACCTTCGTCGAGTTCAGCCACGGTCAACCGCTCGGCCCGGGGGCCGAGCCGTTGCGAATTTGAAGGGAAGACTGGAACCGTGTTGCGGTTGTTCGATAGAATCGGAGATCTGGTCGCCTGGCTCCTCAAGCGGCTGTTCGTTCCGCGGGAGGCGCGAATGAAAATGGATGACGGTAAAAAGAAAGACGCGGTGAAGCAGGGTTCCGAGGCCGATGGCGGGCGCCAGCAGTTGATTGAGGACGCCGTGTCGGTCCATCGCGCCCAGCAGGAAGTCCTCTCGGAACTGGACGAGGAAAGCCGCGAAAAACTGACGGCGATGGCCGAAACCGTGATGCCGCCGCCGACAAAGCACTGATCGCATGGACGGGTCATCCGGCAGCGATATGGTCGCGGCGATCCGTGCCGGCGATCGCCGCGCCCTGGCCCGCGCGATTACCTTGGTCGAGTCGACCCGCGCGGATCATCGCGAACAGGCGGAGGCGCTACTCAAGGCCCTTGTCGCGGAGAGCGGCGAGTCGATCCGGATCGGTATCTCCGGGGCACCCGGCGTTGGCAAGTCGAGCTTCATCGAAACCTTTGGGCTTCATCTGATCGAGGCCGGCCACCGGGTCGCGGTGCTCGCAGTCGATCCCTCTTCCAAGGTGAGCGGCGGCTCGATTCTCGGCGACAAGACCCGGATGGAGGAACTGACACGCCGGGAGGCGGCGTTCATTCGCCCTTCGCCGGCCGGAACCAGCTTGGGTGGAGTGGCGCGGCGGACGCGGGAGGCCATGCTGCTTTGCGAATCTGCGGGTTTCGACGTGGTGGTAATCGAAACCGTCGGCGTCGGGCAATCGGAAACCGCGGTCGCCGACATGACGGACCTCTTTCTGCTGCTGCTGGCCCCGGCCGCAGGTGACGAGCTGCAGGGCATGAAGAAGGGTATCGTCGAAATCGCCGACATCGTCGTGGTCAACAAGGCGGATGGAGATCTCCTGGATGCCGCCCGGCACGCGGCGGCCGACTATCGAAATGCCGTCCAGATGATCCGCCAATCGTCGCCGAACTGGCGGGTCCCGGTCATGACGTGCTCGGCGCTGACCGGGGCGGGCGTCGGGGAAGTCTGGGAGCGGATCGAGGCCTATCGAACGGTGATGACGGAGTCGGGCGACTTCGCCGCCCGCCGCGCCGATCAGGCGGGGACTTGGATGTGGACCGAGATCGAGGAAAGTCTGCTCGCGATCCTGAAGGCTGAGCCCGGTGCCGCCCGGCGGATCGCCGGGCTGGAACGCGAGGTGGCAGCGGGCCGCGTGGCGCCGGGTGCCGCCGCCAGGGAATTGCTCGAACGCTTCCGCGACGGCGGCGAAGCATCTTGACGTCCCGCGGCGGCTCGCCTACAAGAGCGCGCCATCCGGCCGCGCGCCGGCCATTCAAATGCGAGAAAATCAATGTCGCGACGATGCATGATCACCGGCAAGGGCGTCCAATCGGGCAACAATGTCAGCCACGCACACAACAAAACGCGCCGGCGGTTTCTGCCGAACGTGCAGCGGACCTCGCTGTTGAGCGAGACATTGGGCGAGATGGTTCGGGTCCGCTTGTCGACCGGCGCGCTGCGTACGATCGACCACAAGGGCGGTCTCGATGCCTATCTGCTCAACACACCGAACCGGAAGCTTCCCACCGAGGCACTTCGCTTGAAGCGGCGGATTCAACGGAAGGCCGCCGCCGCCGCGTGACCCGGCGCGGATCGTCTATCGAGGAGCCCGCCGCCGCGCGGGCTTTTTCATGTCTCTCATGGGACGGCGCATGACGGAGTATCCGGGATTCGGTTTCGAGGTGTTGGAGGCCGCTCCCAACGGCCGGGCGCGGCTGGGCCGTCTCGAAACACCGCACGGAAGCCTGCATACGCCCGCCTTCATCTTTTGCGCCACCAAGGGCGCCATCAAGGCCGCCGCGCCCGCCGACCTCGAGGCGGCGGATGTCGATATCATTCTCGCCAATACCTATCACATGTTGCTGCAGCCGGGCCCCGACCTGGTCGCGGAGATGGGCGGATTGCACCGCTTCATGGGCTGGGACGGGCCGATGCTGACCGACAGCGGCGGCTTTCAGATTTTCAGTCTCGGCGCCGGGGGTGCCGCCGACGAGATTAAATCCAGCGGGTCTCGTGCCGGGTCCGGAACGCTCTTGCAGAAGTTGACCGAGGAAGGCGCAATCTTTCGGTCGCCGCGCGACGGCGCCTATCACACGCTGACGCCGGAATCTTCGATTCGGATTCAACACAAACTGGGCGCCGATCTCGTCGTCGTGCTCGACGAATGCACGCCCTATCATGTCGATCGCGATTACACCGCCGGGTCGCTCGCGATGACCCATCGATGGGCGGCGCGAAGCCTTGAGGAATTCGCGCGCCAGAACGACGGCCGCCAGGCGCTCTATGGGGTCGTCCAGGGCGGAATCTACGAAGACCTCCGCCGCGAGGGGGCGGAATACATTTCCGGGCAGCCCTTCTTCGGCCATGCCGTCGGCGGCTGCTTGGGCGCCCAGGAAGAACAGATGTACGATGTCGTCGAATATTCGATGGCCGGTCTCCGCCGGGACCGGCCAGTCCATCTTCTCGGCATCGGCGGCGTTCGCGATATCTGGGAGGGTGTCGAGATGGGGGTCGATACCTTCGATTGCGTGACCCCGACGCGGATCGCGCGGCATGGCTGGGCCTTGGCGAGAGAGGCCGACGGCTTCCGTTTGAACCTGCGGAACGCGCGGTTTAAGTCGGATCCGGCACCGCTGGAGGAAGATTGCGATTGCGCCGCCTGCCGCCGTTTCGGCCGCGCCTATGTGCATCACTTGCTGAAGGCGAACGAGATTCTCGGTCTCCACCTTCTGACCGTCCACAATATTCGCTTCATGACGCGGCTGATGGCGACCATCAGGGCATCGCTTCTGGCCGGCCGATTCGCCGAAACGAAGGCGGCGTGGTTGGCTTGAACCGCTTGATTCGCGCGGCGATTTGGCGCTCCCCGATCGCGGCGATATGCTCCGGACGCGCGGGCCGGGCGGACGGTCCAATAGGGTGGCTCAGGAGCAAGGCATGCATAAGCATCCGGACTACGCAAATCTCTTTGTCATCGATCATCCGCTGGTCCAGCACAAGCTGACCCTGATGCGCCGCCGGGAAACGCCGACCAGCCAGTTTCGCCAACTCTTGCGGGAAATCTCGTTCCTGATGGCCTACGAGCTGACCCGGCCGCTGCCGATGACGATGACTTCGATCGAAACGCCGGTGGCGCCGACGGAAGCCCCCGTCCTGGCCGGCCGCAAGCCGGCGATCGTCTCCATATTAAGGGCCGGCTTGGGGATGGCGGAGGGCCTTCGCGAAGTTCTGCCCTCGGCGCGCGAGGGCCATATCGGCCTCTACCGCGATCCCGGGACAAAGCGCCCGGTCGAGTATTATGTGAAGCTGCCGGAATCGGCGGGACGGCTCTTCATTTTGACCGACCCGATGCTGGCGACCGGCTATTCGGCAGCCCGCGCGATCGAGGTGCTGCGCGCCCATGGCGTTTCGGAACAGAACATTCGTTTCATGGCCCTGGTCGCAGCACCGGAAGGCCTCCGCGTCGTCGAGGAAGCGACGCCCGGTGTCCATGTCTATACCGCCGCCGTGGACGAGAAGCTGAACGATGATGCTTATATCGTGCCGGGTCTCGGCGATGCCGGCGACCGGTTGTTCGGGACGAAATAGACGAACTTAGGCGAGACCCTTCTGGCCCATGGCGAGGAACTTCTCGCGGCGGCGCTTGCGCAGCGCCTCGCCGTCGAGCGCGGAAAGGACATCGAGCGTGGTCGCCATTCGATCGCCGAGCGCGCGGATCGTGGCCTCGGGGTCCCGGTGGGCGCCGCCGAGCGGCTCGCGCACGATCTCGTCGATCAACTCCAGCCGTTCCAGATCCTGTGCCGTCATGCGAAGGGCATCGGCGGCGGTCTGGGCCATATCGGTGTTCCGCCACAGAATGGAGGCGCACCCCTCGGGAGAGATCACGGAATAGATGCTGTGTTCCAGCATGATGACGTGGTTGGCAGCGGCCATCGCCACCGCGCCGCCGGAGCCGCCCTCGCCGATGATCACGCTGATGAAGGGAACCCGGACCGAGAGACAGACATCGATACTGCGGGCGATGGCTTCCGCCTGTCCGCGTTCCTCGGCACCGACGCCGGGATAGGCGCCCGGCGTGTCGACCAGGCTGAGAATCGGCAGACCGAACCGGTCCGCCAGCTGCATCAGCCGCTGTACCTTGCGATAGCCCTCGGGTCGCGCCATGCCGAAATTATGCGCGACCCGCGCATTGGTATCCGTGCCCTTCTCATGACCCATGACGACGCAGCTGCGGCCGCGAAACCGCGCCAGCCCGCCTTGGATCGCCTTGTCGTCGCCATAGGCACGGTCGCCGGCGAAGGGAGTATATTCCTCGAACAATTGGACCGCGAAATCCTTGAAATGCGGGCGCTCCGGATGCCGCGCGACCTGCACCTTCTGCCAGGGTGTCAGCGCCTGATAGGTTTGCCGCAGCAGTCGGTCGGCCTTCGACTGCAGCTTGCCGACCTCGTCGGCGATGCTGATGCCGCCGCCGTCCGAGAGATGCCGCAACTCGTCGATCTTGTTTTCGAGCTCGGCAATCTGCTGTTCGAAGTCCAGAAAGACCTTCATGCGGCCACCCACAACCTCAACATCTTGTGGTCGTCAATAGCATATAACCACAAGAAACGCGAATTCGGTCCGTTGTTTACCGTGTCCATCATGTCTTTCGCCTGCCTCCGCCGGTTCCGGTTGCGAGCGGATGCATATCGCCGACGAGGGACTTCAGCCGGGCGTCGAGGACATGGGTGTAGATCTGGGTTGTCGAGATATCCGCGTGGCCCAGCATCTGTTGAACCAATCTGAGATCGGCCCCATTCGCGAGAAGATGACTCGCGAAGGCATGGCGCAGCACGTGCGGGCTGACCGACTTCGGATCGAGGCCGCAGTCGACGGCGAGGTTCTTCAGCATCTGGGCGAAGCGCCGCCGCGACAAGTGCCCCGCCTTACCCCGGGACGCGAAGAGCCAAGGCGACGCGCCCGGACCGGCCAGGAATTGATCGCGAATTTCCAGATAGGCATCGATCGCCCGGCGGGCGGCCGGGGTCAGGGGCACCATGCGTTCCTTGTTGCCCTTGCCCCGGATCAGCAGGACCTCGCGGTCACCAGTCACGGCGGCAAGCGGCAGCCCCACCAGTTCCGAGACCCTGAGGCCGGCGGCATAGAGGATCTCCAAGAGTGCGACGAACCGCACCCCGTTCCGGCCCTCCACGCGGCGCGCTGCGGCGAGCAGAAGTTCGACCTGATCCTCGCTCAACACCTTCGGCAAGGGCCGGCCACGCCGCGGCCCGTCGATTACCGCGGTCGGGTCCTTCTCGCGAAGGCCGTCCGACTGAAGAAATTTGAAAAACTGCCTGAGCGAGGAGAGTTTTCGCGCCGCTGTCGAAGGGGCCGCGCCAGAAGCCGCCAGATCGGCGAGATAGGCGCGGATATCCGCGCTCTCCGCCGTCTCCGGCGTGGTGCCTCGCCGCTCGAGCCAGCTGATGAAGGTCTCGAGATCTCGCCGGTAGGCGGCGCGGGTGTTCTCGGCGGCGCCCCGTTCGGCCGTCAGCATCTCGAGGAATGTCTCGAGCAGCGGCGAAATGATCTAGAGACCCGCGATGACGGCGGTCTCGATCGCCAGAAGCCGCGCGTCCTCCTCGAGGCCGACCGCGCGCAACGCCGAGATCGCGTCGGCGATCGTTCCGGCATCCTCGCCGACGGCGCCGTCGGCACCGATCAGGAGGATCGCCAGCAGCACCGTCTCGGCGCGACGTCCGCCCGCCGCCGCGCGCCGGAGGGCCGCCCGGTAGGCCGGATCCCCGCTCGGCCGCGCCGCGCGATTCGGTTTCTCCAGCAGCGACCACCAGAGATTGTCCGGTATCTCATGCCCCAGTGCCTCCAACAATTTCAGCGCAAAGACCATGCGTGTGTTCGCCTCTTCCGGATCACGTTTCAGGAGGGCCGCCCGCCAGCGGACGAGGCTCGCTTCCAGCTCCGCCGCCGCGTTCTCCATCTCGTTTTCCGGAGTCGACCGCGGCGTCGCCAAAAAGCCCAGGAACCATGAGGCATCAAGATGGCTCTTGTACTCATCGTCCCGCGCGGCGGCCTGACGCAGAAGATCCAGCCAGGGACGCGCCGGGACCGGACGGTCGAGCGCATGAAGCCCGCGGATTGCCTCCGGGGCGAACCAAACCATTTCCGGCGAGATCGGCAAATCGAACAGCAATTCCCGATAGAGTCGGAGCGTGTGGGCAAAGGCGCCTTCCTCGCGGGCGATTTCGAACGCCTTCGAGACGATCGAGGCGCGCGCCATCGCGACCGTTTCGATTCGCGCCGACTGATAAAGAAGTGCGCGGCCGCGGGGCGACCTGTCGGCGGCGGAAAGGCTCAAGGCATTGTTCAACTCGGTCTCGTCGAACTTCATCGCCATGTATATTTCGGCGAGGTGCTGAGTCGTCAGCGCGCCAAGCCGGGCGGCGCGCTCGGCGGCACCGAGCCGAACCTCGAAGCGCGCGTTGGGACTGATCCCGACGGTTCGCAGAATCGCCGGCGACCGGGCGCCCACCGCGTCGTCCGGGATCGGAATCTGCGCCGTCCGCAGCATCGCGATATGCAATGGCGTGGGGTGCGACAGGCTCTCGATCGGTATCTCGTTGGCGTTGGTCATCCGGTCGATCAGGCTGAAGAATACGGGGTCGTCCGTTTGCCCCCGATCGGCGAGCAGCGAGGCGCCGAGCGAAGCGCCCTCGATATCGCCCTGCAGGGCCTGGCAAAAAACCAACAGACTCTGCCAATAGAGCTCGGTCAGACGGTCGCCGGCGGCCGGTACGATTTGGCACGCACCGCCATAATCGTTCGCCAGCAGGCGATCGTCCGCCTTTAGACGCAGCAGTTCGGGATCGGTGTGCCGGCCCGGCGCCAAGGCGACGAGTTTGCGCGCCTGTTTGAAAATGCCCATGGTCTGCAATGCGGCAATGCGGCCGATCAAAAGGTCGTGGCCGCTCGCACTTGGCGACGCGTTCGCGGCCGCGGGCGGCATCTCGGCGGTGGACAACAGAAGCTTGCGGACGAGGCGCCGCGCCAACCGCGATGACATCGCTTTGGGCAGGCGCGGCAGCAGTTTCTCGATCAGACCGCGCGGCGTCCCTTGCCACATTTTTGCACCGAGACCGCCGTCCTTCTCTTCCCACAGGCCGATCGAATTGGGGTCGATCGCCGAAAGGCCCTCGACTTGGATGCGGCCGCCAAGCGGCGGCGCGCGGTTCAGGGCGGCACGGGTCGGCGTCGAAGGCGTGACCGGAACGGGGGCGGGGCGGTTCGGCGTCAGCCGCATCGGGCCCTCCGCCGGCACCAGGCGGGAAGCCTCGCCGTCGGAACTCGATTGCGCAATCGCATCGACGGCGACGGGACCGAGGAGGCCCAACGCGGCCGCGAGTGTCAGACTAGCGAGGGAAACGCGAATCATCGAGGACCTTCTCGACTTGCCGTGAGGGTGCTGGAATATCCCAGGTCGCCAGGAATACAAACCCACCACCAAATACGATGATGCAGACAAACATTACGATCTTACCTACTCGCCCCATGACGCCCCTTATGCAACCGTCGTGGCGGCGCACCCGAACCGGCGGGTGCGACCTGCGTGTTCTGACTTTACGCTAGACCCCGACTATGGCAATTCTGCGGCAGTTTAATAGCGCGGTATGAGTGATACAACGACCGCCGGGCCAAATTCGACATGTCGTCAGCCGAGATATCAGCGCTCGAGAAACCGCTCGTCTTCGTCGGTATGATGGGTGCTGGCAAGACCGCGATCGGGCGGCGCGTGGCCGAGCGCCTGGGAGTCGATTTCGTCGATGCCGATGACGAAATCGAGGCGGCGGCGGGCTGCAGCATCACCGAAATATTCGAGCGCCACGGCGAGGCTGCGTTTCGGGACGGCGAGCACCGCGTTATCGCCCGCCTGCTGGAGGGGGCACCCAAGGTGGTGGCGACCGGCGGCGGCGCCTTCATGAACGAGGCGACCCGGAGGGCGATCGAATCCCATGGGACGTCGATCTGGCTGCGGGCGGATTTCGAGACCTTGTGGCGCCGGGTCAGCCGGCGCGATCACCGGCCGCTCTTGAAGACCGAGAATCCGCGGAAAACCTTGCGCGACCTGATCGAGGCGCGCTATCCGACCTATGCGGCGGCCGACCTGACAGTCGAGAGCACGGATGGGCCGCGGTCGGAAACGGTCGATCGGGTGATCCGGGCGGTGCGCCGCCATCGAGAAGGGACGGGAGAGGCATGAGCCAGTCCGAAGTCGTCCATGTGGCCCTCGGCGAGCGGTCGTACGATATCGTCATCGGCGACGAGGTGCTGGCGCGGGCTGGCGAGCTGATGCGGCCCGTCCTCGGTGACGCGCGGGCCATCGTGGTAACGGATGAGAATGTCGCCGGTCTCCATCTCGAGGAACTGACCCACTCGATGGCGCGTGCCGGGATCGAACACGAAACCATCGTCCTGCCGCCGGGTGAACAGACCAAGGATTTCCGGCACCTTCAAGATTTGCTCGACAATCTATTGGCACGCGGGATCGATCGCGGCTCCATGCTGGTTGCCTTCGGCGGCGGCGTGATCGGCGATCTTGCCGGCTTGGCCGCGGCGATCGCGCTCCGCGGCGTCGGATTCATACAAATTCCGACCACCCTTCTCGCACAGGTCGACAGTTCGGTCGGCGGCAAGACCGCGATCGACACTCGGCACGGAAAGAATTTGGTCGGCGCCTTCCATCAGCCCCGGCTGGTTCTGGCCGATGTCGGTATCCTAGACACCCTGCCACGACGGGAATTGTTGGCGGGGTACGCTGAAGTCGTGAAATACGGCCTGATCGGCGATGCCGATTTTTTCACCTGGCTCGAGGGGCATGGCGCGGCCCTCGTCGACGGCGATCGGGCGCTGCGCCGTCAGGCCGTGGTCGTCAGTTGCCGCGCCAAGGCCGATATCGTCGCTGAGGATGAGCGCGAGACCGGCCGGCGGGCGCTGCTCAATTTGGGGCATACCTTTGCCCATGCGCTGGAGATCGAGACGGCCTATGGCGACGTCCTGCTGCACGGCGAGGCGGTGGCCATCGGTCTCGCGATGGCGTTTGATCTTTCCGTTGCCATGGGTTGCTGCCGGGCCCGCGACGCCGATCGGGTGCGCCGGCATTTGGCGGCCGTTGGACTTGAGCCCGGGCTGGATCTGGGACAAGGGATCGTCTGGGACGCGGGCGGCCTGCTCGCCCATATGTCAAAGGATAAGAAAGCCCGCGGCGGCCGGAAAACCTTTATCCTGGTCGAAGGCATCGGGTCCGCATTCGTTAGCCGGGAAGTCGAGGACGAGCTGGTCATGGAGGTTCTGGTGGAGGCGATCACGGCATGACGACCGAATGGTTCATCATCATCGGCGGGATCGTCGTGTTGTTGATCCTCTCGGCGTTCTTTTCGGGGTCAGAGACGGCCCTGACCGGCGCCTCGTTGCCGCGCATGCACGAACTCGCCCGCCGGGGAAATCGGCGCGCGAAATTGGTCCTTGGGCTCCATGAGGAGCGCGAACGCCTGATCGGCAGCATTCTTTTCGGAAACAATCTGGTCAACATTTTCTCCGCGTCGCTGGCGACCAGCATTCTGTTGACGATTTTCGGCGAGGCCGGGATCGCCTACGCCACCATCGTCATGACCTTGCTGATCCTAATCTTCGCCGAGGTTCTGCCGAAGACCTATGCTCTCGCTCGGGCCGATCGAACGGCACTTTTTGTGGCGCCGATGGTGCATTTGGTGGTGCTGGTATTCTCGCCGGTGGCGCGCGCGATCGGCGCCATCACCAACGTGACCCTTCGCGCCTTTGGGGTCGAACTCCGCGAAGCCAGCGACCGGGATGAAAGCGAGGAGGAACTGCGCGGCGTGATCGCCCTGCACAAGGGTCCCGAACCCGAAATTCGCCACGAAAGGCAGATGCTGCACAGCATCCTCGATCTCGACGAGGTTGAGGTCGGCGAAGTGATGACCCACCGCGGGAATGTCAGCATGATCGATGTCGAGGAGCCGTCGGCGGCGATCCTGGAGGCGGTGCTGGAAAGCCGCTTCACCCGCCTGCCGCTGTACAGGGGGGACCCGGACGAGATCACCGGTGTTTTGCATGCGAAGGCCCTCCTCCGCGAACTCGGTACCCACAAGGGAGAGATAGAAGGCATCGATTTCGCCGGGCTCGCGGTATCGCCGTGGTTCATCCCGGAGACGACGACGCTGCTTGATCAATTGTTGGCGTTTCGCGAGCGACGCGAGCATTTCGCGGTGGTCGTCGACGAATACGGCACCGTTCAAGGCATCGTGACCCTGGAGGACATCCTGGAGGAGATCGTCGGTGAAATCGACGACGAGCACGATGAGATCGTACGCGGCGTGCACCCTCAAGGCGACGGATCCTATTTGGTCGACGGCGCGGTGACGATCCGGGACCTGAACCGGCAGTTCGAATGGGTCTTGCCCGATGACGAGGCCGCGACGATCGCGGGGTTGGTGCTGTTTGAATCGCGGACCATTCCGACGCCGGGCCAAGTATTCACGTTCCACGGCTTTCGCTTCGAGATTTTGCGCCGAGAATGCAATCAGATCACGTCGTTGCGCCTGACACCGCCGGTGCCCGCGGTCGACGGGGCCGCCGAATAATCGGAGAGCGTCGCTTGAAGGCGATCGATGGATCGCCATATTGCATGGCGACGATCCCGGATGTTTTCACCGGTTAAGGAGCGAGGATTCCATGCCGCTGCCGCCAGCCGCTCCCCGCGAGCACCTACACACCCGCCAGATCGAATGCCTCGGGTTTCGCCGCGAGGATGGATTTTGGGAAATCGAAGCGCGTCTCGTCGACACCAAGAGCTATGGTTTTCACAGCGAGGCGCGCGGCGACGTGGTGGCCGATCAGCCGGTGCATGACATGTCCATCCGGCTCACCATCGACGAGAACCTGATGATCCATGACGCGGTCGGCTGCATGGACCATACGCCCTATTCGATTTGCGGCGACGCGACGCTGGAGATCGGCAAGCTGAAGGGCCTTCGCATTGGCCTCGGCTGGACCCGGCGGGCGCACAAGGTGATGGGCGGACGGCGTGGCTGCACGCATTTGTTCGAATTGTTGCGACCGGTGGCGACGACCTGCTTTCAAACCATGTCGGGCTCGCGGTTTCGCGAGGACGAAGTCCGCGGCACGACCGCCCGGCCGGGCGGGAAACGACCCTATTTCATCAACGGATGTCATGCCCTGGCCTCGAACGGCGAGATCGTCCGCGAGCAGTGGCCGCAATATTACGACGGGGACGAGGCGTCCGCGCCCCGATGACACGCCGCCCTGCTGGATGGCCCGTCTTGCCAGGCAATCGGCGGGGAGTCATATTTGTTGGATGAGGCGGGGAACCGACAAGTTCAAACCGACAGTCGACCTGGGGCCACGGCTCCCGAGAGGCTGTGAATTCCCGGGCTGCGAGGCGCCGGCGGAGCATCGCGCTCCGAAGGCGCGGAATCGCCTTGAGGAGTATTTCTGGTTCTGCCTCGAACATGTTCGCGAATACAACAAGACTTGGAATTTCTGTGCCGGCATGAACGAGGGCGAGATCGAGCGCGAGATTCGCAATGATACGGTCTGGCGGCGGCCGACGTGGCCGATGGGCGGCGGAAAGAAAGGGGCTTGGTATCGCTACGGCCGCGGCGATATCGGGGACGATTTCGGTGCCTTTCGAGGGGCCGCCGATGAGTCCTCGACGTCACAAGGCTGGCGTCCGGTACATAATTCGCCGGAGGACAAGGCATACCGAATCCTGGGTCTCGAACCGTCGGTGAGCTTGACCGATCTCAAGGCACGCTATAAGGAACTCGTCAAACTCCATCACCCCGACACCCATGGCGGCGACAAGCAGGCCGAGGAAAGGCTGAAGGACATCAACGACGCATATGCCACCCTGCGGAAATGCGTCACCGCGTAAAGGTACGCGTCACTCATCAAAATCGGACCGTAATTCATGACCACTGACACTCAAGAGCGCGCACGGGCGCATCCTCTGGACGCGCCGGACATCAAAGTCTCCGTAAGGCAGACCTTCGGACTTGATTCCGAAATAAAGGTGCCGGCCTTCTCCGAGAATTCGGACTATGTCCCCGACATAGACGACACCTATCAGTTCGACCACGACACGACGATGGCGATTCTCGCGGGCTTTTCCCACAATCGGCGGGTCATGATTCAGGGCTATCACGGCACCGGCAAGTCGACTCATGTCGAGCAGGTGGCGGCGCGGCTGAACTGGCCCTGCGTGCGGGTCAATCTGGACAGCCATATCAGCCGTATCGATCTCATCGGCAAGGATGCGATCGTGCTGCGCGACGGCAAACAGGTGACCGAGTTCCGGGAAGGTATCCTGCCCTGGGCGCTGCAAAGTCCCTGCGCGCTCTGCTTCGACGAGTACGATGCCGGCCGTCCGGACGTCATGTTCGTGATCCAGCGCATTCTCGAGGTCGAGGGCAAGATGACGCTCCTGGACCAGAGCCGCGTCATTCGCGCGCATAAATTTTTCCGCCTGTTCTCGACCACCAACACGATTGGGCTCGGCGACACGACGGGCCTCTATCACGGCACGCAGCAGATCAACCAGGGTCAGATGGATCGCTGGAACATCGTGACCAGCCTCAACTACCTGCCCCATGACGACGAGTTGAGGATCATCCTCGCCAAGGTCCCGAACTGGGACAACAAGGAGGGGCGGGAGACGATTTCGGCGATGGTGGCCTGCGCGGATTTGTCCCGTTCGGGCTTCATCAACGGCGATATTTCCACCGTCATGTCGCCGCGGACGGTTCTGACTTGGGCCGAGAATTCCGAGATCTTCGACGACATCGCGTTTGCCTTCCGTTGCACCTTCCTCAATAAGTGCGACGAGACGGAACGACCGATCGTGGCGGAATACTACCAGCGTTGTTTCGGCACCGAGCTGCCCGAGACGGGCGTTCGGGTGCAACTGACCTAAAGGGGGTCCGGTCGTGAGTGACGACCAGTCGCCGGTAGAACAATTCAAGCAAGCGACCTCGGCCACGCTGCGGGCGATCGCCGAGCGCGACGATATCGAGGTCAGCTTCTCGAACGAGCCGGCGGGAATCACCGGCACGCGGGCGCGGGTGCCGTTCCCGAGCCGTGATCTGCCGCCGGACGAAGTGGCGCAGGTGCGCGGCGAATCGGATACCATCGCCCTCAAGCTGCGCCATCACGATGCCGAAGTGCATGCCCGCATTCTTCCAGGCGGTGATGTCGCGCCGGCCATGTTCGAGGCCTTGGAACAGGCGCGGATCGAGGCCATCGGCGCGAAGCGGATGGTTGGCGTCGGTGAGAATCTCGCGGCCGCCCTGGAAACCCACTACCGCCATCAGGGCCTGCACCGGGTCAAGGAGCGGACCGACGCGACCTTGCCGGAGGCCGTACGACTGCTGGCCCGCCAAAAATTGACCGGCGCCCCGCCGCCGCCCTCGGGACGGGCAGTGATGGAGCAATGGGCGCCCTACCTCGAGGAAAAGGTCGGGCGCGCGCTTGGCAAGCTGGAGGGCTGCCTGAACGACCAGAAGACCTACGGCGAGGCCGTCCGCCAGGTGATTTCCGATCTTGATATCGATCTCGGCGCCGACTCGGCCGCCGACGAGATGGACGGTGACGACGACGACGGCGAGAACGCCGACAACCAACCCGACTCGGACGAGGAGGGCGGCGAGCTCTCCGGCGAGGGCGAGGCAATGGCCGAAGCCATGATGGGCGAGGCCGGCGAGGATGATCTCGGCGAATCGGTGCCGGACGATCAACTCGGCGAAACCATGCCGATGACAGGCAGCGAGGAGCCCGGCGATCCCGGCACCCCCTGGCGACCCGAGAACGATCTCTCGAACATCCCGAAAAAACCCTTTTACAATTCCTATACCGAGCAATTCGACGAAGTGGTGCCGGCGGAGACGCTGTGCGATCCCGAGGAGCTCGCGCGCCTCCGCCAGTTGCTCGATCAACAGCTGGTCAATCTGCTGGGCCTGATCGGGAAACTGGCGAACCGGCTGCAGCGTCGCCTGATGGCGCAACAGACTCGATCCTGGGAATTCAATCTCGACGAGGGTCTGCTCGACACCAGCCGGCTCGACCGGGTCGTCATCAATCCGATGCACGCCTTGTCCTTCAAACAGGAAAAGGACATGGAGTTCCGCGACACCGTGGTCAGTCTCCTGATCGACAATTCGGGGTCGATGCGCGGCCGCCCGATCAGCATCGCGGCGATGAGCGCCGATATCCTGGCGCGAACCTTGGAACGCTGCGGCGTAAAGGTCGAAATTCTCGGTTTCACGACCCGTGCTTGGAAGGGCGGCCAATCGAGGGAACGTTGGATTTCGAACGGAAAGCCGGCTAATCCCGGGCGACTCAATGACCTCCGCCACATCGTGTACAAGGCGGCGGATGCGCCGTGGCGGCGCGCGCGCAAGAATCTCGGCCTGATGCTGCGCGAGGGCCTGCTCAAGGAAAACATCGACGGCGAGGCGCTGCTTTGGGCCCATAACCGCCTTGTCGGGCGGGCCGAGGAACGGCGCATTTTGATGGTCATTTCCGATGGTGCGCCGGTCGACGATTCAACGCTTTCGGTCAATCCGGGCAATTATCTCGAACGTCATCTTCGCGACGTCATCGACTATATCGAGACCCGCTCGCCGGTCGAACTCGTCGCCATCGGAATTGGCCATGACGTCACCCGCTACTACCGGCGCGCGGTGACGATCGTCGACGTCGACCAGCTAGGCGGCACAATGATGGAACAGCTGACCGATCTCTTCGAGGAGGAAACCATGGCCGATGCGCGCCGGCAGGTGCGAGCACCGTCGCGGGCGCGTCGTGCGACCTGATAAATCTTCGCGAATTTTTCGGCTCTCTCTTTCGTGACGCCCCCGGCGGGGGCACTGGCGAAGGAGGGCACCGAACGCGGAGGAGGGGATTCAATGAACCGCTGGCCCGGCGCCGTTTGGCTCATGGCGATTGTCCTTTTAGCGATCGCGGTGCCCGGCCGGGCGGCGGAAACCGGTTTGGTGATCCAGAAATCCTACCGGGGTCTCACCGTCGGCGCGGTGAAACGCCGCTCAAGCGTTAAACTGGATATCGAGCCGGTCTCTGCCGCGGTCGGTTTGAAACGCGTGTTGGCGGCAATTGATCTTCTATTTGAAGAATCGCCCTACAGCGTCCGCGCCATCGAAACCCTGGCCCGGTCCGGCGAGGTGGTGGTCGTCTACGATCCACATTTCCCTCGAAGCTGCCTGTCGGTTCTGACGATTGCCGCTTTTTTTCCCGAAATATTCAATAAGAATAGCGGCACGAAGCAGTTCGTCACCGTCGTTGGGCGCTATGGCGCGAAATGGCCGAAACGGGAACTGGCGGCAGTTCTCGCGCACGAACTTGTCGGGCACGGCATGCAACACCACCGCGGCCGCCTCGATCATGTACGCACCATCGATCTCGAATGCGAGGCTTATCTTTACGAGGAGCGTGCCTATCAGGATTTGCGGCTCGACAAGCGGAGCCCGGAGATGATCCGTTTTCGCCGCACCCTCGAGGAGAAATGGTGCAAGTCGCTACGGACCTATATGAAACGCCGGACTCCGGAAAAGATGAAGCTGTGGGAACGCCTCAATCCCGACGTTCCGAAAATCCTCGAAGTCAATCTGGCCTATATCGAATCTCTCCGACGGAGCGGCGCCACCCGGCGGGCGATCGAAATCGAGCGGCGCGACGGCATCCGCCGCCGACGGCTACCGTAGCTCGCGGTCGAAAAAGGCGAGGGTGCGCTCCCAGGCGAGCACCGCGTCACCATGGTCATAGCGCGCCCGGGTCGGGTTGGCGAAGGCGTGGCGGGCGTCGTACCAATGGTTCGTATAGGGCTTTCCCACCTTGTTCATACCGACCTCGAAGAGCGTCACCATATCGCGGTTAATCCAAATGTCGTGGGTCGCGAAATGGCCGAGAACGGGGCCTCGAAGCCTTTTCAACTCGGTCGTCGGATGATTGACCCGACCGTAATAGACCACCGTGGCGTCGACCGGCTCGACCGTCGAGGCACTAAGCGCCCAGCCGCCCCCGAAGCACCAGCCGACGACGCCGACCTTGCCGGTGGCGCCTTCTTGCCGCTTCAACCATTGGAGCCATCGTTTGGCGGTCTCCAACGCTTCGCTGCGGCTGACCCGGCTCAGCATCAACTTGGCCTGATTTCGGTGATCGGCGGTTCGTCCGCCCATCAGGTCGATCGCGAGGGCTAGATAACCGGCTTCCGCGAACTCGGCCGCGACCGCCTTGATCTGGTCGTTGAGACCCCACCATTCGTGAACCAGCATTACCGCCGGCGCCCGGCGTTTCAGCGGTCGGCCGAGAAAGGCTTGAACGATCTTGCCGTTGGAGAGTGTCAACGTATGCCGTTCGAGGCGCTCGGCTGCGGCGCGGGCAAGTCTGGGATCCGCGAGCACCGTGGCCAGCGGCAAGCTGGAGATGGTCGCGGCAACGCCGCCGAGAACGTTTCGGCGCCGGTACATGGCCGAACTCCGTGATGTCGGTTAATCCTACGCTAAGCATGACCTGAAAGAACCCGCCGCGCCAAGCGGATTCGGGCCGATTGTGGCGATCCTTAAGCCGCGAGACCGTGGCAGCGTTTGTATTTTTTCCCGGAATTGCAGGGGCAGGGCGCGTTTCGCGAAACCTTGCCCCAGGTCGATGGATCATCGGGATCGAGGATCGCGGCCGCAGCCCGGGTCTGAACCGGGGCCATGGCGAGCCCCCCCGCGCTGGCCATCGGCAGCTCCGCCTCTTCTTCCGAGAAAGCCATCATGGGATCCTCGTGAAGCTCTTGCATCTCCGGTGCCTCGCGATGGAAAACGTCGTCATCGACGCCTTCCAGGGCCAGCTCGACATGGCTCAGAACCTCGGTCACCGTTTCGCGAACCCGGGCCAGCATCGCCTCGAACATCTCAAAGGCTTCGCGTTTGTATTCATTGAGCGGGTCGCGCTGTGCATAGGCCCGGAGACCGATGCCCTGGCGCAGATGATCGAGCTGAAGCAGATGCTCTTTCCATGAATGATCGAGAATCTGCAGCAGCAGGCTCTTTTCCGCGACGCGCATCAGTTCGGGGCCGTAATTCGCGGCCTTCTCCGCCATTTTGCGGTCCGAGGCATCGAGGATGCGTTCGCGGAGCTCCTCGTCGGCGATACCCTCCTCCTTCGACCAATCGTCAATGGGCAGTTCGAGGGCGAGAAGGCGAAGGCACTCCGTCCGCAGCGTCTCGGTGTCCCATTGCTCCATCATCGCAGCCACGGGAATGCAATGTGCGACGGTGTTTTCGACGACCTCGTGGCGCATGTCCCGAACGGTTTCCGAAACCTCCTCGGCGCGCATCAATTCCTTGCGCTGCTCGTAGATGACCTTGCGCTGGTCGTTCATCACGTCATCGAAGCGCAGCAATTGCTTACGGATGTCGAAGTTGCGCGCCTCGACCTTCTGCTGGGCCTTTTCCAGCGCCTTGTTGATCCAGGGGTGGACGATGGCCTCGCCGTCCTCGAGCCCCAATTTCTGCAGCATGCCGTCCATTCGCTCCGACCCGAATATACGCATCAGGTCGTCGTCGAGGCTGAGAAAGAACTTCGAGGCGCCGGGGTCTCCCTGGCGTCCCGAGCGGCCGCGAAGCTGATTGTCGATGCGACGGGATTCGTGCCGTTCCGTGCCCATCACGAAAAGGCCGCCCGCCTCGAGAACCGCTTGTCGCTTCTCCGCGATATCCGCCTCGATGCTCGCGGTCACGCGGGCGCGCTCCGCTTCGTCCTCGACGCCCTCGAGTTCGCGCCAACTCCGCATCTCGAGATTGCCGCCGAGCTGGATGTCGGTTCCGCGCCCCGCCATGTTGGTGGCGATAGTAATCGCGCCGGGAATGCCGGCATCGGCGATGATATGGGCCTCGCGCTCGTGGTGGCGCGCGTTAAGGACCTCGTGCTTCAACCGGTTCTTCTTCAGGAGCGCCGAGAGTTCCTCCGATTTTTCGATGCTGACCGTGCCGACCAGGGCGGGCTGCTTTCGCCCATGGCATTCCTTTATTTGCTCAAGGATGGCATCGTATTTCTCGGCGGCGGTGCGATAGACCTCGTCGTCCATGTCGTCCCGGACCATCGGCATATTGGTCGGTATATCGACCACTTCGAGGCCGTAGATTTCACCGAATTCGGCCGCCTCCGTCATCGCCGTGCCGGTCATGCCCGCGAGCGTGGGGTAGAGGCGGAAATAGTTTTGGAAGGTGATCGAGGCAAGGGTCTGATTCTCGCTCTGGACGGTGACCCTTTCCTTCGCCTCCAAGGCCTGATGCAAACCGTCCGAAAAGCGCCGGCCTTCCATCATCCGTCCGGTGAACTCGTCGATGATCACGACCTTGTCCTCGTGGACGATGTAGTCCCGGTCATGTTCGAAAAGCTTGTGCGCGCGAAGCGCCTGATTGACATGGTGAACCAGGGAGATGTTCTCGATGTCGTACAGCGTGCCCTGTTCGAGGAGACCCGATTCGGTCAATAGATCCTCGATATGCTGGGTGCCCTGATCGGTCAGCGTCACCGTCCGCTGCTTTTCGTCCTTTTCGTAGTCCTTCTCCTCCAGGGACGGGATCAGTTCGTCGACGTTGAGATACAGCTCCGTCGTTTCCTCGGTCGGGCCCGAGATAATCAGCGGCGTCCGGGCCTCGTCGATCAGGATCGAGTCGACCTCGTCGACGATGGCGAAATTGAAGTCCCGCTGGACCATCTCCTCGAGCGAGAATTTCATGTTGTCGCGGAGATAATCAAAACCGAACTCGTTGTTGGTGCCGTAGGTAACATCGGCGCCATATTGCTCGCGACGTTCGTCGTCCTCCAACCCGTGGACGATGCAGCCGACGCTGAGCCCGAGAAATTCATAGATCTGGCCCATCCAGCGGGCATCACGCTGAGCCAGGAAATCGTTCACCGTTACGACATGAACGCCCTTTCCGGTGAGCGCGTTCAGATAAACCGCGAGGGTGGCGACCAGCGTCTTGCCCTCGCCGGTCCGCATTTCCGAAATTTTCCCGTTGTGGAGGACCATCCCGCCAAGGAGTTGGACATCGAAATGGCGCTGCCCAAGTGTCCGTTTCGCGGCCTCGCGCACCGTCGCGAAGGCGTCGACCAGAATATCGTCGAGTGTCTCGCCGTCGGAGAGGCGCGCCCGCAGCATGGTGCCGCGGCCCTTCAGGTCTTCATCCGACAGCGCCTCCAGTTCGGGTTCGAGCGCATTGATCGCCTCGACCTCGTTTTGATATTTGCGAAGTGTTCGATCATTCGCCGTGCCGAACACCCGTTTTAACACACCGCCGATCATCGCGATCTCGATAGCTCCAAAATTCCGTCCGAAAGGCGGCCAAACCACCGGCCGCGCGTCTGAGATATGTGCCTCGCGCGGGGCTCTGTCAACGCGGGCCGAACATTTGCCGGCATCTTGTTGCCTATCCGTATCCTCTTGAGGAATCGCTGTAAAGCCCGCTGCTACTCTTGTTCCTCGCGATCACATATGCGATATGCGCAGACTAAGTACGAATTCGAACGGCGCGGGAGCGCCCTGACCGAGGATTTGCCCATGTTTGGTCGCCTGACCGGTGCCGGAGTCGCCTTTCTGGTGGCGCTGCTGTTGCTTCAACCGGCGGGCGCGCAGTCCGTCCGGGATCGACTCGAGAAGGATGTCGTCGTCGCCGTCGTCGAGGGCGAGCAGATCATGAGCTCGGAATTGATCGGTGCCTTCCAATCCCTGCCCCCAAAGGTCCGCCAAAGGGGCTTGCGGTCGGTCTATCCGCGCCTGCTCGAGCAAATCATCGAAGAGCGCCTGCTGACGATCCATGGTCGCCTGAATAATCTGGCCGATGATCCCGAGGTAAAGGCCCGGGTGAGGCGCGCCGAGGACAGCATTGTCGGACAGGTCTATTTGAACCGGCTGGTAAAACAAAGCCTGACCGATGAGGCGTTGCGGAAACGCTATGACGACTTGGCCAAGAATACGAAGACCGCGCCCGAGGTCCGTGCCCGCCACATCCTCCTCAAATCGGAAGCCGATGCCAAGAAAGTGATCAAGCTGATCAATGGCGGCAAGCGCTTCGAGGATATCGCCAAGACACACTCGACCGGGCCGTCGGGACCGCAAGGCGGTGATCTCGGCTATTTCCGCCGAGGCGATATGGTCAAGCCGTTCGCCGACGCCGCCTTCGCGATGCAGGCGGGACAAGTAACCCAGATCCCGGTGAAGACCGAGTTCGGCTGGCACGTGATCAAGGTCGAGGACAAGCGGGACAGCAAACTGCCGCCCTTCGAGCGGGTGCGCGGCCGAATCGCACGAGACCTGGCGCGCCGTTTTACGGCGGATATCCTCAATCAGGCGCGCGAGTCGGCGACCATCGAACGTTTCAGCCTCGAGGGTGAAGCGCTGCCGGCGCCGGTGAGAACTCCGAAGAAGTAACGGCACCATGTTAAAGAAATCGCCTCTCGCGCCGCGTCGTTTTCCGGACATCGCGCCGGTCGCCGGTGTCCGCTTGGCGGGCGTCGCCGCCGGCTTGAAGGAAAGTGGCCGGCCGGATCTTTTTCTCGGCGAACTGGCCGCCGGTACCACCGTCGCCGGCGTCTTCACGCAGTCGAAATGCAGTTCCGCGCCCGTCGATTGGTGCCGCGAGATCCTGCCGCGCGGCCGCGCCCGCGCGGTCGTGGTCAATTCCGGCAACGCCAATGCCTTCACCGGATCCGCCGGCGACGACACGGTGGCCCATACGGTGGCGGCAACGGCCAAACGGTTCGGCTGTCCGAAGAAGGAAGTCTACGTGGCCTCGACGGGCGTGATCGGCGTGCCGGTGTCGGCCGACTATATCGGGGGCAAGCTTCCCATGGTCGCGCGCCGCCTCGGCAAGACGAAGTGGGTGGAAGCCGCCGAGGCGATTCTGACGACCGACACCTTTCCCAAGGCCGCCTCCCGCAAGGCCAAGATCGGCGATAAAGAGGTGGCGCTAACCGGAATTGCCAAGGGATCGGGGATGATCGCGCCCGATATGGCGACGATGTTGTCCTTCATCTTCACCGATGCGCGCATACCTGCACCGGTCCTGCAGCGTCTCTTGAAGGATGCGGCCGATCGTTCATTCAATTGCATTACCGTCGACAGCGATACCTCGACGAGCGACACGCTTTTGCTGTTCGCGACCGGGAAGGGCGGACGACACAAGCGCGTTGGATCGGTTCGCGATCCCCATCTCCAGGAATTTCGCACCGCGTTGCGCGATCTTGCGGTCGATCTCGCGACCCAGGTGGTCCGCGACGGCGAGGGTGCGCAAAAGCTGGTCACACTGGACATCTCGGGTGCGGAATCGAAACCTGCGGCGCGCCGGATCGGTCTCGCGGTCGCGAACTCGCCGCTCGTGAAGACGGCGATCGCCGGCGGCGATCCGAATTGGGGCCGCATCGTCATGGCGGTCGGCAAGGCGGGCGAGAAGGCCGACCGTGATCTGCTCTCGATCGCCATCGGCGGCCGGCCGGTGACGGTGAACGGCCAATTGGTGCCCGACTATGACGAGGCCCTGGCGGAGCGGCACATGGCCGGGCGGAAGGTCGATCTCGCGATCGATGTCGGGGTCGGGCGCGGCCGCGCGCGCGTTTGGACCTGCGACTTGACCCATGGATACGTCGAAATCAACGCCGACTACCGGACTTGAACGATCATGGCCAAGAAAAAGAAGAACGATTTTCCCGCCCTGCCCAAACTGCCGCCGGTCGGCGGCGTGCGGATATCGGGCGTTGCCGCCGGCCTGAAGGAGAGCGGGGCTCATGACCTATTCGTGGCCGAGCTTGCGGCCGGCACCACGATCGCCGGCACGCTGACCCGGTCGCGCTGTCCTGGCGCGCCCGTCGAGTGGAGCCGTCGCCTGTTGCCCGGCGGAAAGGCCCGCGCGATCGTCGTCAGCTCGGGCAATTCGAATGTCTTCACCGGTGCGCAGGGACGCGAGCTGGTCAAGACGACGGCGACGCGGGCGGCCGAGCTTCTCGGCGTACCGCGCAATCAGGTCTTCCTGGCCTCCACTGGGACGATCGCCGAGAAGAAACCCATCGATTTCGTGGCTAGCAAACTGCCGAGGGCGATTCGCGGTCTGAAAGCGGGGGCTTGGCCGCGGGCGGCGCGGGCGATCATGACGACTGACCGCTTTCCCAAGGCGGCGACCCGCGAGGTCCAGATCGGGGAGACGCCCGTCAAACTTGTCGGTATCGCCAAGGGCTCGCAGATGATCGCTCCCGATATGGGAACGATGCTCTCCTTTCTCTTCACCGACGCGAAGATCCCGGCCCCCGTACTGCAGGCCTGTCTGACCCGCGCCGTTGATCGTTCCTTCAATTGCATCTCCGTCGACGGCGATACCTCGACCAGCGATACGGTTCTGCTCTCGGCGACCGGCAAGGCGGATCGCCACCCGCGAATCACCGCGGCCGGCGATCCGCGTTTGCGCGCCTTTCGGACGGCGCTCGAGGAAATCACCGGCAAATTGGCTCGGATGATCGTTCGCGACGGTGCCGCGACGGGTAGGCTGGTGACCATCGACGTGGCCGGAGCCGCCTCGGCGCGGGCGGCCCGACGGATCGGCCGGTCGATCGCCGACTCGACGCTCGTCCGCCGTTCGATCGAGACCGCGGAGGCGCGCGTGGGCCGGATCGTCATGGCGGTCGGCAAAGCTGGCGAAGCGGCCGAGCGCGACAAGCTGGGGATTGCGATCGGCGGTATTGAAATGGCGGTGGCCGGTGAAACGCTTCCCGGATTTGACCAAAGGGCGGTTCGCCGCAATCTGCGAAGCGATGCGGTCGGGATCGCGGTCGACCTTGGGATTGGCCGAGGCCGGGCGCGGGTTTGGACCGCCCTCTGATCGGCGGCGCGATGACGGTGGTATCGGACGATAATCTGGGATGTTGGGCGGCGGGCGAGGGCTGGCAGGGCGGTCCCCTGGTTTGCGAGCGCCTGCGCCTTCGCGGGCTCGATGCGCGCGACAAGGCTGCGCTGATCGAACTTGCCGGCGATGCCGAGATCGCGCATATGACGGCCCATATTCCCCATCCCTTTGGCCCGGCCGACGCCGATGAATATATCGCCGCGGCAGCCGATTCAGGCCGCGTCGTCTTTGCGATCGAACGGCGGGACGGGGATGATTTCATCGGCTGCATTCGCATCGATACAGAGGGCAGCGTGGGCGATATCGGCTATTGGATCGGGCGACCGTATTGGGGCGCGGGCTATGCGACGGAAGTCGTCCGCGGGGTGCTGCGCCTGGCTTTTCGCGAGATGGATTTGGCGCGCGTGGAGGCCGAGGTCATGGTCGAAAATCCCGCCTCGAGCCGGGTGCTGGAGAAGGCCGGATTCGCGCTCGATCGTGAGGCCGTCGGCGAGCGCGGCCGATGTGCCGGCGTCCCGACGAAGGTCTTCGCCGTGTCGCGGGAAGACTGGCAGGCTCGGGATGCGGCGAAGCCGGTGGTTCTGGTCGTCGCCGTGGCGCTAGTGGATGCCGACGGACGCGTCCTCATCGCGCGGCGGCCGGCGGGCAAGCGGATGGGCGGGCTCTGGGAATTTCCTGGCGGCAAGGTCGACACCGGGGAGACGCCCGAGACCGCGCTGATCCGCGAACTCCAGGAAGAGCTGGGCATCGATACGCGCACCTCGTGCCTGGCCCCCTTCACCTTCGCGAGCCACGAATATGAGGACTTCCGTCTGCTGATGCCGCTTTATGTCTGCCGCATCTGGAAGGGGGTTCCCCGCGCCAAGGAAGGTCAGGAGTTGGCCTGGGTGCGGCCGACGCGTCTTGGCGGCTATGTCATGCCGCCGGCCGACGAACCCTTGGTCGCGATGCTCTGCGATCTTCTGTAACGCTTATTGGGGCATGCCGCCGCTGTAAAAGGGGTCGTTGGCGAGCCGGGAGAGCAGCCTGTCATAGGCCGCCGACAATCCCGCCAGCCCACCGGCAAGGATCAGATAGGCCAACGAAAAATGACCGAGATTGCGCAGAAAGTCGATTGCAAGGCTTTCCGCCGGTAGCGCCGCGCCTATGCCCGACCAAATCGCCCATAGAAACCAGCCAGGGAGTTGCGGCGCGAGAACGATCCCGAGCAGTCGCCAGCTATTGCGCTGACCGAGGCGCCAAAGTTCCAGCAACCCGAATGGGGCGTCCATTGCCCCCGCCGGCAGCCAAAGGCTCAAACGCGCCAAGACCAGGGAAAGCAGCAGCGCGCTCACGCCGCCGACCACGATGGAGACGCCCTCGGTCGTCAAGGGCGGCGTCTCCGGATTCGTCGCGGCGGCGAAATTGACGATCACGACGATCATGATGAAAACGACGACCGGGATGGCGACGCCGGCAACCGCCGTCAGAATGATCGACAGCGACCGAAACAACATCCTTGTCCGGCGGCGGTCCCATCGGAAGGCCGACCAGACCGTCGCGGTGGCGGAAGAGACGAGAAACCGTCTCTGCCAGGCAACGACGAACATCATGTAAACCAATATGACCGGTACGCCGGTCAACAGAACGTCGCCGAGCGTGAAGGTGCCCGGGTCCCGAAGATCGATAAATCCGGCCAGCACGGTTTTGTATATCGTCAATGCGGCCACGGGCATGCCGGCGATCAACACCAGGTCGCGTCGGGTTTCCATAAGAAAGCCGAGGACCTGGCGCACGGTTTCAACGACCGGCAGTCGGAAATCGTCGAAGGAGTCGCTCATGATCGACCTTGTACCCGAAGGTTTCCGGGGGACCAACTCTCCATTTAGCCGGCCTTTTCGCCGGTCGATCGTTCTGGCACTCCGAGCGCGTCGGCCAGCCTCGACTGGGCGGCACCGGGGCGGAGGGCTTGGGGCTGGTCCTCGTGCGGCGCCCAGCCGTGGAGGTAGATGACTTGAAAGGTGGTGAAAATCCGCCCGTCCTCTCCGCCATGGCGGTCTTGGTATATCTCGCCCGCGCGGATGAAGATGCCGCGCCGGGTCGGTTGTTTCAGGCGCTCGATCGCCACATTCGTCTCGCCCATGCCGCGAAGGTCGGCCATCAGGCTAAAGATGTTCTCGTATGTGACGGTGATGCGGTCGCCGTCGATCACCGGAAGCGCGAAGCCCGCACGCTGCATTAATCCGCCCACGTCGCGGAGATCGGCAAAGGGGGAGATGCGAGGGCTGGCGCCGCCGGTGATTTCCGCCTCGGCCATCATCAACGCGTCGCGCAATTCGGTCAGCGTCTCGCCGCCCAGCATGGCCCCCAGAAACAGCCCGTCCGGCTTCAGTGCCCGCCGAATCTGAACCAAGGCGCCCGGCAGATCGTTCGCCCAATGCAGGTCGAGATTGCTGTAGACGAGATCGAAACGCCCTTCGGCGAGCGGCAGGTATTCCGCATCCGCGACGATCGCCGGTCCCGGGACCGCCGCCGCCATGCGAAACGAGGATTCGACGCGGATCAGATGCTCGATGCCGCCGGGCCCGCCGGCCGCGAGGCCGGCCCGGCCCGTTCGGCAGCCAAGATCGAGCGCCAGGGGAAATCGGCGGGTCACGTCGAGGAGCCGGTCGCTCAACCGAGTCGCGACTTCTTGAAAGAGAAAGTCGTGCGCGACCAGCCCCTTCGCCGCCCGGTCGCGGCGCCGGCGCAGCAGTTCGCGATCGAAGACCTGCATTTCGTCCGACATGGCCGCACTATGGCGCGCGATGCGGGTCCGTGCAATTCCGCCTCGCTTGAGCGTCGTCGGGCCAGATCTAATTTCGTGACCAGTAAGAGGGGGATCGACAAATGACGAAATCCATCGACGCCGCCAGTCTCCGCGCGTTGCTGCTCGGCGGCGAGGAGCACGCGCTGATCGACGTCCGCGAGCAGGGGATGTTCGGCGAGGACCACATCCTATTGGCCGCCAACATACCGGTGAGCCGGCTTGAGCTCGATTTCCGCGACCTGGTCCCGCGCCCGACGACGCGGATCGTACTTTGCGACGGCGGTGACGGCGCGGCGACGGGTCCGGCGGCGGACTGGATGGCGGGGGTCGGATATACCGATGTTGCCGTGCTTGAGGGCGGTGTCGTTGGATGGGCCGACGCCGGATACGAGATTTTCAGCGGGATCAACGTGCCCTCGAAGTTGTTCGGCGAATATGTCGAGCACCATTTCGAGACGCCCAGCATTCCCGCCGAGGATTTGCAGGCGCGCCTCGATGCGGATGAGGATTTGGTCATCCTCGACACGAGGCCCTACGACGAATACCACCGAATGAACATTCCCGGCGGGATCGATGCGCCGGGCGTCGAACTGGCCTACCGGGTCCGCGACATGGCGCCCGACCCCTCGACCCTCGTCGTGGTGAATTGCGCCGGGCGCACGCGCTCGATCATCGGCTGCCAGTCGCTGGTTAATGCGGGCGTCGCCAACAAGGTGGTGGCACTTCGCAACGGCACCATGGGCTGGCATCTCGCCGGCTTCGAGGTCGAGCACGGCGCGCGGCGGCAATGCGGGCCGGTTTCCGACGACGCGCTTGCCTGGTCGGGCCGGGCGGCCGGTCGGGTTGCGGAAAAATTCGGCGTCCGGTCGATCACCAAGGACGAGCTGGCGGTGTGGCGGGACGAGAGCGACGGGCGGACCCTTTACCTCCTCGACGTCCGCTATCCCGACGAGTTCGAGAGCGGGCATCTTGCCGGTTCGCGTTCGGCGCCCGGCGGTCAGCTTGTTCAAGCCACGGATGAGTATGTCGCGACCCGCAATGCGCGCTTGGTCCTGATCGACGATACCGGTATCCGCGCGACGATGGCCGCAAGCTGGCTGCTCCAGATGGGTTGGACCGATGTCGTCGTTTTGGAACAAGCCCTTACCGGCGAAACGTTGGAAAGCGGAGCTCATCAACCGGGCGTCCCGGAACTCGACGGGGTCGCCGGAGTGTCGATCACGCCGGAAGCGGTTCGCGATTTGATCGCCGGAGAGGGGGCCGTCGTGATCGATTTCGGCAGCAGCGTCGAATACCGCCGCCGCCATATTCCGGGCGCCTATTGGGCGATGCGGACCGGCCTCGCCGAGATCGCGGAAAAGTTGCCTCCTGCTTCCATATACGTCGTAACGGCGCCCGAGGATTCCTATGCCCGGCTCGCGGCGCGGGATCTTGCGGCGATCGTCGGCAAGACCGTCAAGTGGATGTCGGGCGGCATCACGGCTTGGGAGGCGGCTGGGTTCGAGGCCGAGGACGGCACGTCACGTGTGCTGGTGGAGGCGGTGGATCGGTTTCAGCTCCCTTATGACCGATCGGGCGGCGTCGAATCGGCAATGAACCGGTATCTCGAATGGGAAGTCAATCTGATCGAACAGACCGAACGGGACGGTACCCTGAAATTCCCGCATTTTCCCGCCTGATCTGGGGGAAGATCGTCCAACCAGCGCGCGCGACCCTTGTCGATCTGATTTTTCCGCAACGATGTTTCGTCTGTGGCGGCATCATCGGTGCGGATGGCGCGCTTTGTCCGTCGTGCTGGGGGGCGTTCGATTTTCTGGGGACCCCGGCCTGTGCTTGCTGCGGCTATCCATTTGCTCATGAAGTCCAGGAGGGCGCCCTTTGCGGCGCCTGCACGGCGCGGCCGCCGGCCTTCGCGGCGGCGCGCGCGGCACTTGCCTATGACGGGCCGAGCCGGGATCTCATTCTTGCCTTCAAGCATGGCGACCACACCCATTACGGGCCCGCTTTCGTTTCATGGCTGGCGCGGGCGGGGGTTGATCTCCTGGCCGAGGCGGATTGGATCGTCCCCGTGCCGTTGCATCGCTGGCGCCTGCTGCGGCGGCGGTTCAATCAGGCGGCCCTGCTGGCCCATGCACTCGGCCGGGAATGCGATCTGCCGGTTGTTGCCGATCTCCTGATTCGGCGCCGCAATACCCCTTCTCAAGGCCACCGGTCCCGCACGGGGTGGGCTCGCAACGTCAGCGGCGCCTTTGCCGTCCGCTCGCGTCGGCGGGCCGCGCTCGCGAGCAAGACCGTGGTCCTGATCGACGATGTCTTTACCACGGGGGCAACGGTCGAGGCCTGTGCCCGGGCACTCACCCGCGCCGGCGCCGGCGCCGTCCACGTTTTGACCTTGGCGCGGGTGTTGCGCCCGCGATAGCGCTTTCCAGTCACGTCTTCGTGCGCGCGGTGGCAATTCCCGCTTGGGCGGGATATGTAATTCGGCGCGCGATGGAGCTATCCGGGATCTGACGATATGGCCGAAGTGGAAATCTACACCAGCCCGTTCTGCGGCTTTTGCCATGCGGCGAAGCGATTGCTGGCCGGCAAGGACGTCGAATTCGTCGAATTCGACGTCATGTTGCATCCGTCCCGGAAACGCGAAATGATGGAACGCGCCAGCGGTCGCCACACCGTGCCGCAGATTTTCATCGACGGCGCGGCAATCGGCGGATGCGACGAACTCTATGCATTGGAGGCCGAGGGCAAATTGGATTCGATGCTGGAGAAATCGGCATGACCGACATATTGAAAGTCGCTTGCGCGCAACTCACCTCGACCACCGACATCGGCCGGAATATCGCCCTTTCGACGGAACTTATCCGGGAAGCCCACGGCAAGGGCGCGCAATTGATCGGCCTGCCCGAAGTCGTCAATCTGATGCAGCGCAGCCGGCGCAAGAGTGCCGAGGTTATCAAGACCGAGGATGAGGAACCGGCCCTTGCCGCCTATCGCGAGATCGCGGCGGAACTCGGCATCTGGCTTCTGACCGGATCCCTGGTGATCAAGCTTCTGGATGACGAACGGAGAGTCAATCGCTCGTTCCTGCTGGATGACGGGGGCCGGACGGTTGCGGTCTACGACAAGATCCATATGTTCGACGTCGATCTCGAAAGCGGCGAGAGCTACCGGGAATCGAGCGCCTTCCGGCCCGGCGAGCGCGGTGTTGTTGCGGCGACGCCTTGGGGCGGACTCGGCATGACCATTTGCTATGACGTGCGCTTCCCCTATCTCTACCGCGCACTTGCCAAGGCGGGAGCCGATATCATTGCGGTCCCGTCCGCCTTCACCCGCCAGACCGGCAAGGTGCATTGGCATATTCTGCTGCAGGCGCGCGCTATCGAGACCGGCTGCTTCGTCTTTGCCCCCGCCCAATGCGGCGATCACGAGGACGGCCGCCAGAGCTATGGCCATTCACTGATCATCGCTCCTTGGGGTGAGATCCTGGCGGATGGCGGCGAGGAACCGGGGATCGTCATGGCCGAACTCGACCTTGGCGCCGTCGCCAAGGCGCGCGGCATGGTGCCGTCGCTCACCCATGATCGGGATTTCGCGCCGCCGACGCCGCTCGGTCTTCGGGCGACCGGCGAATAGCTCAAAGCCGCCGGGCGGCAATTCGTTGTACGACTGCGGGGCTGGATTTCGAGCGGATGCCGTGCTCGTAGGCGATTACGGCGAAATCGTCGGCGACCGCGCGCTTGAGTTCATCGGGCCGCAGAAGAAAATCGGGGTTGCGCGGCCGGCCGAGGCGCTCGTTCCCGGCCGCGAAGGTCTCGTAAAGCAGGAGCCCGCCCGGCGCCGTCAGCCGGAGAATATCCGCCATGATCGGCCGCCAGAGATAGTTGGTCACGACGACGCCCGCAAAGGACCGGCCGGCGAGCGGAAAATCCGCCGTCTCTTCGAGGTCGAGCGCCAGTATTTCCACCCCGGGAACCCCCTCGAGATCCGAGAGTTCCGAGACGTCGATATCGACGAAAGTCACCGGATGTCCCCGCGCCAGGAACAACCGGCCGTGCCGGCCGCCGCCGCAGGCGAGATCGAGCACCGGCTCTTCGGATCGCATTTCGGGTGCGAATCGGACAATCCATTGCGAAGGTGGGTTCATATCAAGTCATTGAAATAATGTGGTTACAGAGAACAAATTTCGAGGGTCTTGAGGCTTTCGACGCGAATCGCCATATAGGGTCGGATTGACGACGTGACGAGACCAGGACATTCGGACGGATGATTACGTTCAATATACGCTGTGACAACGAACATGTCTTCGAGGCGTGGTTCAACAGCGGGGCGGCCTACGACGAGCAGGCAGCCTCGGGCAAGGTCGCTTGTCCGATCTGCGGCGATACCAAGGTCAACAAGGCGCCGATGGCGCCGAGCGTGATCGGCGGCAAGTCGCGGTCCAGCGTTGACGACACGGGCGGGAAGGTCTCGATGATGCGCGATGCCCTGGTCGAGTTGCATCGCCACGTCGAGGCGAATTGCGAGGATGTCGGCGAGAAATTCGCCGACGAAGCCCGCAAGATCCACTACGGCGAGTCGGAGGCCCGCGATATTCACGGCAAGGCCACAGATGACGAGGTCCGCGAACTGAAGGAAGAAGAGATCGAATTTCATCAGCTCCCCGCCCTGCCGAGGACCGACAGCTAACCCGCCGTTGCGCCGTCCTTCACCGCATGCACCATGTAATTGACGTTGATGTCGCGCGGATCGACGCGCCAGCGGTCGCGCACGGGATCGTAGACCATGCCGGCCTGCATCTCGATCGACATGCCGCCGTGGCGGAGGGCCGCCGCCAGTTCCGAGGGCCGGACGAACTTCCGCCAGTCATGGGTTCCGCGCGGCAGCCAGCGCATCACGTATTCGGCGCCGACAATAGCGAGCGCGAAGGCCTTCGCGGTGCGGTTTAGGGTCGCCACGATCATCGCCCCGCCGGGGGCGACCAGCGTGGAGGCGGCCCCGATGAAGGCGCCGACATCGGCGACATGCTCGACGACTTCCATGTTTAGAACGACGTCGAACTCCACGCCCGTCGCCGCCATCCCCTCGGCGGTCCGATGGCGGTAGTCGATATCCAATCCCATACGCCCGGCATGGTTCTCGGCCACCCGAACATTTCGCTCGCTGGCATCGAGACCGGTCACGACGGCGCCGAGCCGCGCCATCGGTTCGGTCAACAACCCCCCGCCGCAGCCGATATCGAGGACCCGCAACCCGTCCAGTGGCCGCGCCCCTTCGGGGTCGCGTTCGAATTGTAGGCAGAGCCGGTCGCGAATGAAGGCGAGGCGAGCGGGGTTCAGCTTGTGCAACGGCCGGAAGCTTCCTTCCGGATCCCACCATTGATCGGCGAGCGCCGAGAATTTTGCGACTTCCGCCGCATCCACGCTCGCATCCGGTTGGGCGTTCGTCGTGGTCTCCATCGGTCGCTCCGTTCCTCTCCGACTTGTGCGGCCAACCTTGCGCTGGAGGGGGCTTATGAGTATGGATACGCCGCCTGTCGGAGGCAACCGCCCAGGGTTCGGGCACTGCGCCGGCGGTTTGGCATGAATAGGGCGAACATCATGGCGCGCGTGGTCCAGAAATTCGGCGGCACCTCGGTCGCGGACATCGACTGCATTCGTCGGGCCGCGAAAAAGGTCAAGGCGTCGGTCGATGCCGGCGACCAGGTTGCGGTGGTTGTCTCGGCGATGGCTGGTATCACGAACCGCTTGGCCGATTATGTCGGCGAGGTAAGTCCGCTTCACGATGCCCGCGAATATGATGTGGTGGTGTCGTCGGGCGAGCAGGTGACATCGGGCTTGATGGCGCTCGCCTTGCAGGAACTCGGCGTCTCGGCACGGTCCTGGCTTGCTTGGCAGCTGCCGATGCGGACCGACGACGTCCATGGCAAGGCGCGGATCGAGGCGATCGACACGGCGGAAATCGAGCGTCGCTTCGCCGACGATCAAGTTGCCGTCGTTCCGGGCTTTCAGGGCGTGGCCGGCAGCGGCCGGCTGACCACCCTTGGACGCGGCGGCTCGGATACCAGTGCGGTGGCGCTGGCCTCGGCGCTCGGCGCCGATTTCTGCGATATCTACACCGATGTCGATGGTGTCTATACGGCCGACCCGCGTATCGTCGTCAAGGCGCGGATGCTCGACCGGATCACCTATGAGGAAATGTTGGAAATGGCTTCGCAGGGGGCCAAGGTGCTACAAACCCGCTCGGTCGAGATGGCGATGAAGCACGGTGTGAGACTGCGTGTCCGATCCAGTTTCGAGGACGGCACGGGCACGCTCGTCGTTGATGAGGATGAAATCGTGGAACAACAGATCGTCAGCGGAATTGCCTATAGTCGGGACGAAGCGCGAATCACCTTGGTTCAAGTACCGGACCGGCCTGGTGTCGCGGCGGGAATTTTCGGGCCGCTTGCCGACGAGAACATCAATGTGGACATGATCGTCCAAAGCACCGCCGCCGATGGGGCGCTGACGGATATCACCTTCACCGTCGGGAGAACGGATTTCGATCCCGCGCTGAAGGTTCTTGAAAATGTCCGGGAAAGCATCGGTTTCGCCTCGGTGATCGCGGATTCGGATGTGGTCAAGGTCTCGGTTATCGGGGTCGGCATGCGCAGTCACGCCGGCGTCGCCCAGAAGATGTTCAGTACCTTGTCGGAGAAGGGGATCAATATTCAGGTGATCTCGACCTCCGAGATCAAGATCAGCGTATTGATCGCCGAGGAATACGTGGAGCTGGCGCTTCGGACGCTGCACACCGCCTACGGTTTGGACGCCGATTAACACCAAGGCGCACGACGCCCGAATTCACGGCGACGCGCAACGGGTCGCAATGACGGAAGAGCGAAACTGGATTGGGTCTCGCCGCTTGCTTCGGCAGCTGCGGGATGAGATGGCGGGTCATGGAACCGGCCAGGAACGGCTTGACCGCATCGTCCAGCTGATCGCCGTCGGTATGGTCGCCGAGGTTTGCTCGGTCTATCTGCTGCGGCCGGGCGATATTCTGGAACTCTACGCGACCGAGGGCCTGCGCAAGGACGCCGTGCATCGCACGCGATTGCGCCTTGGCGAGGGCTTGGTCGGCAATATCGGCGCTCATGCGCGGCCGCTGGCGCTCGCCGACGCGCAAAGCCATCCCGAATTCGCCTTCCGTCCGGAAACCGGAGAAGAAATATACAACGCCCTTCTCGGCGTGCCGATTTTGCGCGGCGGCCGGGTGCTGGGCGTGCTGGTCGTCCAAAACCAGACGGCCCGGGACTATGCCGAGGAGGAGTTGGAAACGCTTGAGACGATCGCGATGGTCGTCGCCGAACTGATATCGGGCGGAGATCTGGTCCATCCGGACGAACTCGGCGTCGCCGAAAGTGTCGCGGGGACGCCGGTACGGTTGGACGGCGTGGGCCTGAACGGCGGTTTGTCGCTCGGCGCCGCGGTCTTGCACCGGCGGGGAGCCACGATCAGCCAGACCGTCTCGGAAGATCCCGATCGGGAACTCGAGCGTCTCGCCGAGGCGCTGGCCAGCATGCAGGGCGCGCTCGATACGATGCTTGAAACCTATAGCGGCGGCGATGGGGGAGAGCATCTCGATATCCTTCGAACCTATCGGATGTTCGCCGACGATATCGGCTGGGTCGGGCGTATTCGGGAGGCGATCCAGAGCGGTCTCACCGCCGAGGCCGCCGTCTCAAAGGTCCTGAACGACACTCGCTTGCGGATGCAGACCGCCGAAGACCCCTATATCCGCGAACGCCTCATGGATCTCGACGATCTCGGTTACCGGCTGTTGCAGCATTTGACCGGCGAGACGGGGCCCGCGGCGGCCATGAATGATGACGAAGCCGAGTTCATCCTCGTGGCGCGCTCGATGGGTCCGGCGGAACTGCTGGACTACGATCGCGACCGGCTGCGCGGACTTGTGCTGGAAGAGGGATCCTACAATTCGCACGCGGCGATCGTGGCGCGTGCGCTGGATATTCCGGTTGTCGGAAACGTTCGCTATGTCCTTAGCAAGCTGGAGGAGGGTGCCTCGGTGTTTGTCGACGGGGATTCCGGCATCGTCGTCATCCGGCCGGGCGCCGATTTCGAACGCCGCGTCGTTGAAAGCGTCACCGCCAAGGCGCGTGCCAGGGCGGAAGAGGCGGTCCATCGGGACCTTCCCGCCGTAACGCTTGATGGCGAAGCCATCTCGCTGATGATCAATGCGGGGCTTCTGATCGATCTCGAGCATCTGGAGGAGACGGGTGCCGACGGCGTCGGCCTGCTGCGGACGGAGATTTCCTTCATGCTGCAAGCCGCGTTTCCGAGCGTCGAGGAGCAGCGGGCGGTCTATGAGCGTATTTACGAGGCCGCCGGCGATAAACCCGTCGTCCTTCGGACCCTCGATATCGGTGGCGACAAACTGCTGCCCTATTTCAGCGGGGCCGAGGACGAGAATCCGGCGATGGGCTGGCGCGCGATGCGGATCGCCCTCGATCGCCCCAAAATGCTGTGCAATCAGCTTCGCGCGCTGATCGAAGCCGCGAATGGCCGGGATCTCAAGGTCATGTTTCCCATGGTGAGCGAGGTCGCGGAATTCGACTCCGCGAGGCGGCTGCTCGATCGCGAATTGGACCGAGTGGCGGCCGCTGGCGGGACCGTGCCGAGGGAGATAAGTGTCGGCGTCATGCTGGAGGTGCCCTCTCTCTATTTCCAATTGCCCGCGCTTTTGGGGCGGATCGATTTTCTGTCCGTCGGCTCGAACGATCTGTTGCAGTTTCTGTTCGCGAGCGATCGGGGGAATCCTCGCGTCGGCGCGCGCTATGATGCCTTGGCCCCGGCCGCGCTGCGGCTCTTCAAGGATGTCGTCCGGCAGTGTGACGATGCCGGCGTGCCGGTCGGCCTATGTGGTGAAATCGCGGGGCGGCCGCTCGAGGCGATGGCGCTGATAGGGGTCGGATTTAGGTCGCTTTCGATGAGCCCCGGCGCTATCGGCGCGATCCGAATGATGACGCGCCGTCTCGATTCCCGCGCCCTGACGGCCTATCTGGATTCGATCGTGTTGGGGCCGGATCACAGTCTGCGGGGCAAACTCACCGCCTATGCGCGCGATCATGACATCGGCATCTAAACCAATAATATGTTGAATGGGATGGATTAGTCCTGTTATTGAAGCTTGAGAGCGACCCGATCTATTCGGACGGGTGTGATAGGCGTGCCTTGAGCGTCAATCTTTGAACCCGAATATCGGGTCGGATGGAAGGGTGACGCGGTAAGTGTGGAAATCCAATAGGAAAGCGGACGCGGAGACGCGCCAAAAGGGGGCCGCCGGCGACGGACCGATGACGGTCGGCCGGTATCTGAAGTCGAGCCGGGAGGGTCTTGGTCAGTCGATCGAGGATATCGTGGCCATGCTGCGTATTCATCGCTCCTACATCGATGCCATCGAGGCCGGTGAAGTCGATCGGCTGCCGGGCCCGGCCTATGCCATCGGATTCGTCCGAACCTACGCCGAGCAGCTGGGCCTGGACGGCGCCGAGGTCGTTCGCCAATTCAAGGAGGAACCGGAAAACCTGGTCGGCAAGACGCAGTTGGTCTTTCCGTCGCCTCTGCCGGAAGGACGCATCCCGAGCGGCGCGATCCTGCTCGTTGCGGTGATCCTGCTGGCCGTTGTTTATGGCGGATGGATATCGGTGAGCTCGCAGGGGAATATTCTCGGCGAATTCGTGCCGGCGCTGCCCGAGCGGTTCGCGGCTCTTTTCGGCGCCAACGAGAAATCGCCCGCGCCGGTGGTCGAGGGACCCTCGGTCTCCACCGATGAGCAGACCTCTTCGTCGACGGATCCCAAGAAGACCGTGGCCGAGGATCCGGCGCCGAAGGCGGTCGCGTCCAGTGACATCACAACCGCGAGCCCCGTTGCTCCCAAGGTTGGCACCAACGAAGCGGGTACGGGAGAAACACCCGCCAAACCGGCCGTGACGAACGAGACGGAGACGGATACCGCGCAGGCGAACGAACCGCCGGGGAAACCGACCGATCCACCGGTCAAGGTCCTTGGCGCCGAGGCGGGCGGCACGACGGGTGACGAGGGTTCCGCGCCGGCTACGACAACCGCGAACGCGGCGGTTGCGAAAATCAACGGGACGGCCGCCGCGACCGGAACCGGGGAAACCACCGGACCGGCAATATCGAATGATCCCGCGACATCCGGCGGAGAGACGGCGAGTGCTGGCGAAGCCGTACGGAAACCAAGTCAAGCAGATGAATCTTTGTCGGCCGTGACCGCCGCGCCAACGCGCCCGAAAACGGTGCCGGTCGATCCCATTCCCGGCGAGACACCGACGACCGTGGCCGAAAAGACCGACGATCCGTCATCGCCGTCCCCGTCAGCCGACCCCGATGAACCGAAGATTTACGGGGCCGACAACAAGGAATCGCGGATCATTATCCGCGCGGTCAGCGACAGTTGGGCCGAAGTCCGGAACAGCGATGGCGACCTTCTGTTGAGCCGCGTTCTGCGAGAGGGCGATAGCTACCGCGTGCCCGATCTCGCCGGCCTGACGCTGGCGACCGGGAATGCCGGCGGTCTGGAGTTCAGCGTCGACGGTGAAACCGCGCCGGCGATCGGACCGTTTGGTTCGGTGCGGCGAAACGTCATGCTCAACCCCGATGCGCTGAAAGACGGCAAAGCGCATACACGTTAGCTGGATTGTTGGAAGGTATCGAAGGGCGCGCTTGATCAAGGGCGTCGACCGACGCATCTTGCGCTTCCGGGAGACGCCGGTTTTTGAACACGAACAGGAAAGGTCGAATCCGTCATATGTCGTCCATGAAACCGGTCCGAGGAACCCATGATTTGCTGCCGGACGCGATGCGCGCGCATCGCCGCGTCGTCGAAGCCGCGCGCGAAATCGCCGCTCGCTACGGTTACGACGAGATGGCGACGCCGATCTTCGAGTTTTCGGACGTGTTTAGGCGCACCCTGGGAGATACCTCCGATATCGTCGCCAAGGAGATGTATACACTGACGACCAAAGGGGGCGAGGAAATCACGCTCCGGCCCGAGAATACGGCGGGCGTCGCGCGGTGTTTCATTTCGGAGGGTTTGGCGCAACTGACACCGCTTAAATATTTCTATGCGGGCCCCATGTTTCGCCACGAACGTCCCCAAA
Source organism: uncultured Rhodospirillaceae bacterium (assembly GCA_964408805.1). Taxonomy (GTDB): domain Bacteria; phylum Pseudomonadota; class Alphaproteobacteria; order UBA8366; family UBA8366; genus CAYPAV01. The sequence continues at coordinate 52,199 of CAYPAV010000024.1, forward strand.
AAGGGCGGCTGCGCCAGTTTCATCAAATCGGCGTCGAAACCATAGGTGTCGCCACGTCGCAAGCGGACATCGAGGTGATCGCGGCGGGTGCCCGGATTTTGGACTCACTTGGACTGGCCGACCGGACCGAGTTGCGGCTCAATACCCTTGGCGATCCGGATAGCCGCCAAGAATATCGCCAGGCGCTGGTCACGTATTTCGAGGGTCGGCTCGACGATCTCTCCACCGAAAGTCGGGACCGGCTTTCACGCAATCCGCTCCGTATTCTGGACTCTAAAAGCGAGGGCGATCGCGCGGTCATCGCCGACGCCCCCGTCTTCGCCGAGTATCTCAACCCGGAGAGCCGCGACTTTTTCGATTCCGTAACCGAAGGTCTCGGAGCGCTCGGCATCGACTTCACCTTGGACCCGCGATTGGTCCGGGGGCTCGACTACTATACCCACACCGCCTTCGAGTTCGTCACCGGCGATCTCGGGGCTCAGGATGCGGTCATGGCAGGCGGGCGCTATGACGGGCTGATCGCCCAGATGGGTGGAACCGATACGCCGGGCGTGGGATGGGCCGCCGGTGTCGAACGTTTGGTCATGCTGTGTGAGGAACCGCCCCCGCCACCCCGCCCGGTGGCGTTGATCCCGGTGGGCGAAACCGCGGCCGCGCGGCTGCTCGCCCTCGCCGAGGAATTGCGGGCGAGCGGCCTTCGCGTGGATCTCGGCTATAGCGGCAATCTTGGCCGTCGCATGAAGCGCGCCAATCGAATCGCCGCCGCCGCGGCCGTGATCGTAGGCGACGATGAGCTTGCGCGTGCGGCCGCGACCGTGCGCGACATGGAAACGGGCGAACAGGACGAGGTTCCGCTCGCGGCATTGGCGGAGCGGCTCGCCCGATATCGGTAGAGGGTAATATGTCGCCGGAGAAACCGGCCCGAATATTCGCCTTGGGCGTGAACCACAGATCGGGATCCGCGTTCCTGCGGGACCGGCTGTTTCTCGACGAGGCGCGAACCGAGGATTTTTATCGGCGATTGGCCACCGGCTCGATCCGCCAGGCGGTCGTGCTCTCGACCTGCGACCGGGTCGAGGTGCAGGGCGCCGATCCCGACCCGGCGCGCGCCGTGGAGACGATCCGCGATCTTCTGGCCGCGGCCGGCGGTCTGGAGGCAGACGCGCTCAAGGAAGAACTCTACATCAAAACGGACGAGGCGGCGGTTCGCCACGTCTTCGCGGTCGCGGCCTCTCTCGACAGTCAGATCATCGGCGAGCCGCAAGTTCTGGGACAGGTGAAAACGGGACATCGCGCGGCACGGTCGGCGGGCTTGATGGGGCCCGAGTTGGACGATCTGCTGCAGGCCGCCTATGCGACCGCGAAACGGGTGCGAACCGAAACCACGATTGGTGCTCGGGGGGTCTCCATTGCCTCAGTGGCCACGCAGGTCGCGCGTGATTTGCATGGCCGATTGGAGGATGTTTCGGTCCTCGCGGTCGGACTCGGCGAGATCGGCGATTTGATCGTTCAGCAATTGCGTGCCGGCGGCGTTTCCCGGGTCGAACTCACTGGACCGGAACGCCGGGTCGAGACCGAGGCGCGCCATTCGGGGGCGCATTTTCTTGCCTATGACGAGCTTGATGCGGGGTTGGCGCGGGCGGATGTCGTCGTTTCCGCGGCCGGATTTGGCCGCTACGTCATTGATTCGGACAAGGTCCGGAATGCGCTGCGGCGGCGGCGCCAGCGACCCATTCTGTTCATCGACGGTGGTATTCCGCTCGATGTCGAACCGGATGTGCATGGGCTCGATGGTGCCTTCGTCTATACACTCGACGATCTCGAACGGGTGGCCATGGAAGGCCGTCGCGAACGGGAAGCCGTCTCGATGGAGGCCTGGCGAATCGTCGATGAGGCGGCCGAAATTTGGCGAGTCGCGCGGACCGCGCGCGAGGCGGCACCGACGGTCGTGGCGCTTCGTCGGCGGTTCGAGAATATTCGCGAGGAAGTTCTTGCCGCCAATGGCGAAGCGGATGCGGGCGAGGCGACCCGGCTCTTGATAAATCGTCTATTACACGATCCGAGTATCGCGATAAGCGCGCTGGCCGCCGGAAAGGATGGCGCGTCTCTCGAAACGGAGCGTTTGGTCCGGCACCTTTTCGCGCTCGAGGGCGATGAGGAATCGGAAGAGGAGGACAAATGAGCTTGGCCGAACGACTCGATGCGGTTATCGCGCGTCATGACGAACTCACCGCGCTGATGGCGTCGGGGGAGGCGGATGCGAAGGCATTCGCCGACCTGTCGAAAGAATATGCACAACTTTCCCCCATCGTCGAGCGCGCGCGCGAGCTGAGGAAGGTCAGGGACGAGCTGGCCGATCTGGCATCGCTGATCGACGATCCGGACTCGGACACCGAAATGCGCGGGCTGGCCGAGGCCGAACATCGGGAGCTGCGCCAACGGGTGCCGGAGCTCGAGCAAACGCTTCGAATACTGCTTCTGCCTAAGGACGCGGCCGACGAGAAGAGCGCCATCCTGGAGATTCGCGCGGGCACCGGCGGCGAGGAGGCGGCGTTGTTCGCCGGCGATCTCATGCGCATGTACCAGCGCTATGCCGAGAGCCATGGCTGGCGGACCGAGATTCTGTCGCTAAGCGATACCGAACTCGGCGGGATCAAGGAAATCGCGCTCTCGATCTCGGGGCGCGGCGTCTTCGCCAAACTGAAGTTCGAATCCGGTGTCCACCGGGTCCAGCGGGTACCGACGACGGAGAGCGGCGGGCGCATCCACACCTCCGCCGCCACCGTCGCCGTGCTGCCGGAGGTGGAGGAATTTGATATCGACATCAATGAAGGCGACCTCAGGGTCGATACCTACCGAGCCTCCGGCGCCGGCGGCCAGCATGTCAACAAGACCGATAGCGCGGTTCGCATCACCCATCTGCCGAGCGGGGTCGTCGTCCAGTGTCAGGACGAGAAATCTCAGCATAAGAACCGCGCCAAGGCGATGAAGGTGCTGCGGGCGCGCCTCTACGATCACGAACGCACCCAGCGCGATGCCGAACGTGCCGCCGACCGAAAGACGCAGGTCGGCAGCGGCGACCGATCCGAGCGCATTCGAACCTATAATTTTCCACAGGGCCGCGTGACCGATCACCGAATCGGCCTCACTCTGCACAAGCTCGACAAGATCATGAATGGCGAGGATCTGGACGACGTCGTGGATGCCTTGGTGACGGAGGATCAGGCAGCCCGATTGACGGAGATCGATTGACCGTGCCGACTGTCACGGCATGTCTCGCCGAGGGCGCAGAGACGCTTGATCGAGCCGGAGTCGAGACGGCGCGGCGAGAGGCGCGCCTGTTGTTGGCATATGCTCTGGACCGGCCGCTCGCCTGGCTAATCGCCAATCCCGAAGCAGCGGTGTCGAAAGCGGCCGAATTCCACGCGATGATCCGGCGCCGTGCCGGGCGCGAGCCGACCTCCCATATTCTCGGCCAGCGGGAATTCTGGAGCCTTTCCTTCGAGATCGGCCCCGCGGCACTCGATCCCCGTCCCGACAGCGAGACGATCGTCGAGGCCGCCTTGGCGAACCTGCCGGACGGCGCTCGCCATATGCTCGATCTTGGGGTCGGGTGTGGGTGCCTTTTGCTCGCGGTCTTGAGCGAACGGCCGGAACTCTTCGGTGTTGGCGTCGATCTAAGCCTCGAGGCGGTCGAGCTTGCGGAACGGAATGCCGGAAGGCTGGGCCTTCGCGGGCGAGCCGCCTTCATGGTCGCGGACTGGGCGTCGGCGCTCGATTCGAGGTTCGATCTGATCGTCGCCAACCCGCCCTATATCGTCGACAGTGAAATCGACCGGCTCGAACCCGAGGTCGCGCGATTCGATCCGCGCCTGGCTCTCGATGGGGGCGCCGACGGTCTTGCGGCCTACCATGCACTGTCGCCTGAATTGGGACGATTGCTGAAGCCAGGCGGCATCGCTGTCCTTGAGTTCGGGGCGGATCAGAAGGAATCGGTCGCGGCGATCCTCGATACGGCCGGCCTGAAGGTCGATGCCGTGCGGACCGATCTCGCCGGGCGGCCGCGTTGCCTGCTCTGCAGATCCCGCGCCGCGGGGAAAAAAACTCTTGGAATGTCAGTGGGAAGAGGCTAAGGTCCGAGAGTGCTTTAAGGCGGCGATTGACGCCTTCGCGGTTCGATCCGCACAGCACTGAAATCTTCGAAAGTAAGGCTTTTGAGGGGAATTTAAGGTCCCGTCGCCGTCTTTGATGATGGCCTCGGCGAAAGCGCGGGACACTGGCTCTTTACCAACGTAACGGAAGTCATGCGACAAGGTCACGGATCGAAACGCTCGCGCGGGCGTAATTCCAACAGACGAAACGTTTCGTCTCGCAATCAGACGTTCGACAGCAACGGACCGAGTGTCCGAATTCGCGGGAATGCCGTACAGGTACATGAGAAGTATCTTGCCATGGCCCGCGACGCCAATGCGTCGGGCGACCGTGTTTCGGCGGAGAATTTTTACCAGCACGCCGAGCACTATTTCCGGATCATCGCGACGCAGCGCGAAGAAGCGGAGGCGCGGAACAATAATGCCCAGGGTCGGAATAATGGTTCCGGCCGGGGAAATCGCAACGACGGCGACAACCGTCGGCCGCCGGAGGCGCTGGAAGGCGCCGAGCAGCCCGCGATTGCCGAACCGGCGCCGGCCGAGAAGACCACCGAGCCGGAAGCGGAGGTCAAGAGCGAGACCGGTCAGGCGGATCCACCGACGCAAGCCGTCGGCGATTAAGACGCATCCAAATTAGGACCTACCCTACGGGCGCAAGACGATCGCGTCTCCGGGCGTGATCGTCCCTCCATCAACGACTTCGCCATAGACGCCGGTCTCGATATGGCCGAATCCCCGCTCCAGGATCAACGGTATGTTGAGGTCGCGCGTCCCCGTATCCGGCGCCACGTTGGTGGCGGCACAGCGCTCGATCGGCGCCACGATCTTGAGGCGCGCCGCGCCGAACCCGACTTCCTTATCTATCCAATCCCGTTCCGACCAAGGATCGGTTTCGGAGATATATATATTCGCGCGGAATCGGCGGGGATCGATCGTCTGGCGCGCCACCCGCTCGATATCGGCGACGCTGGCGAGATTGACGATCGAAACCCAAGGTTCGGGATGATCGGCGAACGCGCCATTGGATGTTTCAATGAGTTTCGGGTTGCCCCGCGGGCCCGCCGGCACGAAGCCGGCGAGAAACTGATTGATGAGCATGCGGCCGGTCCGATCGGCCGTCGGCGCGCCCGCGACACGTTTTCCCCCTCTGTGAAAGGCCAGTTCGGAACTCTCCTCGTCAAAGCTGATCCGCAGATTGGCAAGATTTTCGTCGCGCGAGAGATTGAGAAAATGGTTCTTGGAGTGCCAGCGCGGCTTCATGGGGTCGACGGCGCTCGCTGCATGGGCCAGCGCGAAGCGACGGTCGTTGTCGAGCGGGCGCGCGGCCTTCAACGTCGCCGTCTCCAGCGCCTCGGCGTTCAATCCCTTGACGGGGTAACGGCAGATTTCGGCGATGATCCCCATAATCGGCCGAACATAACGGGTCCCGCGGTCATCGGGAAAGGCCCAATCGGCCGGTCTATTGATCCCACGAACCTTGTGGCACGGCGCGGAATGCCAATATATGCGTGAGGCGGATGCCGAAAGCGGGTCCGTCGAAACCGGGTTCTTTGACGTTTTGCCTCTTAGAGGGAAACCGAGGGAGATCGCAGTATGAATTTCGAGAAATATACCGAGCGGGCCGGCGGGCACGTTCAGGCGGCCCAGACGCTGGCGATGCGCGCGGGGAATCCGCAATTGACGCCCGAGCACCTTCTGAAAGCGCTGCTCGAAGACGAGGAAGGGCTGGCGGCGGGACTCATCCAGGCCAGCGGCGGCACGCCGGCGACCGTGATGGCGGGCACGGAGGCGGCACTCGCGAAACTGCCGAAGGTCGAGGGATCGGGCGCGGGCCAGGTCTATCCGGCGCGTGAACTGGTGCGGCTGTTCGAGCAGGCGGAGACTCTCGCGGACAAATCCGGCGACAGTTTTGTCACCGTCGAACGTCTGCTTTTGGCATTGACGCTCGCCGAGGGTACGGCCGCCGCCGAGGCGTTGCAGGCCGCCGGCGTCACGGCGCAGGCCTTGAACGGCGCCATCAACGACATCCGCAAGGGCCAGGCCGCGGACAGCGCCACGGCCGAGGATCGCTATGAGGCGTTGAAGAAATACACCCGCGATCTGACGGAGGCCGCCCGGGAAGGCAAGCTCGATCCGGTGATCGGCCGCGACGAGGAGATCCGTCGCACCATGCAGGTCCTCTCGCGCCGCACCAAGAACAATCCGGTGCTGATCGGCGAGCCGGGCGTCGGCAAGACCGCGATCATCGAGGGATTGGCTCAGCGGATCGTGAAGGGCGACGTGCCGGAGGGCCTTCGCGACCGGAAGCTGCTGGTGCTCGACCTTGGCGCGTTGATCGCCGGCTCGAAATTCCGGGGCGAGTTCGAGGAGCGCCTGAAGGCGGTGCTCCAGGAGCTTGCCGCCCGCGAAGGCGAGATCATGATGTTCATCGACGAGCTGCACACCCTGGTCGGCGCCGGCGCGGCGGAAGGCGCCATGGATGCCTCCAACATGCTGAAGCCGGCCCTGGCGCGGGGCGATCTCCACTGCGTCGGCGCCACCACGCTCGATGAATACCGCAAGCATATCGAGAAGGACGCGGCTTTGGCGCGGCGTTTCCAGCCGGTCTTCGTCGCCGAACCGACGGTGGAGGACACGGTCTCGATCCTGCGCGGACTGAAGGAGAAATACGAACTGCATCACGGCGTTCGCATTACCGACGGCGCGATCGTCTCGGCGGCGACGCTTTCCAACCGCTATATCAGCGACCGCTTCCTGCCGGACAAGGCGATCGATCTCGTCGACGAGGCGGCGAGTCGGCTGCGGATGGAGGCGGATTCGAAACCGGAGGCGATCGATGAACTCGACCGGCGCATTATCCAGCTGAAGATCGAGCGCGAAGCCTTGAAGAAGGAATCCGACAGAGCCAGCCGCGAGCGCCTGGATTCGTTGCAAGACGAACTGCATGGGCTTGAATCGGAATCGGCCGTGCTGACCGAAAAATGGCACGCCGAGAAGGAGAGCCTGCACGATGTCCAGCAGGTGACCGAACAGCTCGATGCCGCGCGGATCGAGGCCGATCGCGCCCAGCGCGAGGGCGATCTGACGCGGGCCGGAGAATTGCTTTACGGCGTCATCCCCGACCTCGAGGCGAAGCTCGGCGGCGGGGGAACCGGGGCCGAAGACCGGATGATCAACGAGGAGGTCGGGGCGTCCGACATCGCGGGCGTGGTCTCGCGCTGGACCGGCATTCCCGTCGACTCGATGCTCGAGGGCGAGCGCGAGAAGCTGCTCCGGATGGAGGATCGTCTCGGCAACCGCGTGATCGGGCAGGACGAGGCGATCGTCTCGATATCGAATGCAGTTCGCCGGGCCCGCGCCGGGCTGCAGGATCCCAACCGTCCGATCGGCTCGTTTCTGTTCCTGGGGCCGACCGGCGTCGGCAAGACCGAACTCACCAAGGCACTTGCCGGTTTCCTCTTCGACGACGACCAGGCGATGGTCCGGATCGACATGTCGGAATACATGGAGAAGCACGCGGTGGCGCGCTTGATCGGGGCACCCCCCGGCTATGTCGGTTACGACGAAGGCGGCGCCCTGACCGAGGCGATCCGCCGCCGGCCATACCAGGTCGTGTTGTTCGACGAAGTCGAGAAGGCCCATCCCGACGTCTTCAACGTCCTCCTGCAGGTGCTCGACGACGGCCGTTTGACCGATGGTCAGGGGCGGACGGTCGATTTCAAGAACGTGCTCTTGATCATGACCTCGAATTTGGGTGCCGAAATTCTCGCCAACCAGCCCGAGGGCGAGGACAGCGACGCCGTCCGCGACGATGTGATGGCGGTGGTCCGGGGCGCGTTCCGGCCGGAATTCCTCAACCGGATCGACGAGACGCTGTTATTCCATCGCCTGCGCCGGACGCACATGACCGGCATCGTCGAGATCCAGCTGAAAAACCTGATCGCCGTTCTGGCGGACCGGAAAATCACCCTCGATATCGACGCCGCCGCCAAGGCTTGGCTCGCCGATAAGGGCTACGATCCGGTCTACGGCGCCCGGCCGTTGAAGCGGGTGATCCAGCGAGAGCTGCAGAACGTGCTCGCGACCATGGTGCTGGCGGGAAAGATCGCCGACGGCGACACGGTCCGCATCTCGGTCGGCGATGGGGCGCTGACGATCAACGGGGAAGTCGCCGAAGCGGCATGATCGAATTATTCGTCGCCGGACGGCGTACCCGCGAGCTGGTCCGCCTCGACGAGAATCGCGTGACGGCGGTCGAGAAGGCGGCGGCGGCTCTCGAAGCGGGCCAAGTCAGGACCCTTCAGCTTCCGGCCCGAGGGCAGTTTCAGGCGTCTGGGATTGATGCTGCGGCCGCCGCGGTGAACCTCGTAATGCAGGTGCGGGCCGGTGGAGACGCCGGTCGAACCCACATAACCGATGACCTGGCCCTGGCGAACGCGCCGGCCGCGGCGGATGCCGTGCCCGTAGCGCCGCATATGGGCATAGGCGGTCTTGTAATTGTTGCCGTGGCGAAGACGGACATATTTGCCGTAGCCGCCGTTGCGCCCGGCATATTCGACGACACCGTCGCCGGCGGCATAGATCGGCGTTCCGCGCTGGGCCGCGAAATCGAGACCGCGATGCATCCGCGTATAGCCGAGGATCGGATGCCGCCGCCGGCCGTAACCCGACGAGAGCCGCGCCCCGTCGATGGGTGTTCGCAAAAGGGCCCGCTCGCTGCTCCGGCCGCCGGCGTCGAAATAACCAACCGAACCGTCCGCCGCCTTGAAGCGATATAGCCGGGTCGTCTTGCCATTGGCGGTGACCGCCGCCATCAAAATTTCGCCTGATTTGACCACCGCGCCCTTCTCGTCGCGGATTTCCTCATAGAGCAGCTCGTAATCGTCGCCCCGGCGGATGTCGCGTTGGAAATCGATCTCGAAACTGAAGATATGGATCAAATCCGCCAGGATCGCCGGCGGCAGGCCATTCTCGAGTCCCGTGAGATAAAGGCTCGATTCGATCCGGCCCGACGCCGGGACGGCGATTCGGGTCAGGGGTCGGTCGATTGCGCGGGCATGGAACTCCTTGCCGCGTGCCGCGACCTCGATCTCCCGTTCGACACTGGCACCGAGACGGAGGCCGAGGAACCGCGGCGATGTCTTGCTGGCGGTCCCGTTTCCGTCTTTATGCGGCTGGAAGGTAAGGGTCACGTCCTGGCCCGGTCTGATGCGGCGCGGATCGTAGACCTTCTTCATGGCGCGGATCACCGCGTCGGCCTTACGTGCCGGCACTTTCGCTTCGACCAGGAGCGCCATCAACGTATCGCCGCGTCGTACCGTCCGGGTATCGTCATAGGGCGCGGTTGATCGACGGGCTTGCGGGCCCGTCCCCAATCCCGCCATCATCGGGTCGAGTTCGATTGAAGGCGGCGGTAAGACGGCGTCCTCGGATTCGATCGCCACGAGGCTGGCAACGCCGCAAACGGCGAGCAGCAATCCGAAATGGAAGGGTAATTTCATTGCGGGGCCAGGGTCTTGCTGTTGTTCTTATTCGAGTCTGCGGATCGTTCTCGCGCGCGCGCCGGGTCGAAGATCGACATTCGAACGCCGTCGCGCGGCGCAGCGGGCATCATCCAGATTTCGGGATTCTTTGTCAATCGATGGTCTGTGGGTCCGATCGCAAATGCCAAAGAGCGGTATTGGGAGAATGAAATCTGGCGGATCATCGCGGACCCGGAAAATCTTCGGTTTAATCGTTTGACAGGGGTTGGGCCGGAGCGTATAAGCCCCCTCCACAGCACGCCCCGACACGGGTGTCGGGGCGTGCTGTTTTGCCCCTGGCGGCGGTCGTGTCGCGGGGGCGGTTCTTTGACAGAGTGAATGAGCGAACGTTCGGAAGGGATGCGCGGGCGGCGTT
>CAYPAV010000025.1:0-61401 GCA_964408805.1 uncultured Rhodospirillaceae bacterium
TCGCCGTCTTCGGGTTCAACCTCTTCGGCGACGGCCTCCGCGACCTGCTGGATCCGAAACTACGACGTAGCTGATCCCAATAGGCTTCTTGTCCCGGACAGGCCGGTCCTTGACGTATCTTTGTTCATATATTAGAACAAAACAAGAACAAACAGAGAATGAGATGCCGATATTCGGCCGCTCCAGGGAATTCCGCATGCCCTCGATCTCGACCGTGACATCGCCCCGGAACCTGACGGCGCTTCGCCGTCGGATCGCCGCTCTTGAAAGCGGCGGCATGGGTCGGGCGGCGGGCGTGACGAAACTCGGCTGGCCGGTGGTCGATGACGTCCTGCCGGGGGGCGGGCTCGTCCGGGCGGCGGTCCACGAGGTGATGGGGGCGGCGGCGTCCGCCTTTGCGGCGCGTCTCGCGGGGCGGATGGCGGGGCCGGTGCTGTGGTGTCTCGATGCGGGATGCCGTGCCGTGCCCTATGGGCCGGGCTTGGCGGCGCTCGGGCTCAAACCCACGCGCCTGACCCTGGTTCGTTGTCCGGGGGCGAAGGCGTTCCTCTGGGCGATGGAGGAGGGGTTGCGCGCTCAGGCCCCGGGCGCGGTGATCGCGGCGCCGGCAGCCGATATCGGCCTCGCCGAGAGCCGGCGCCTGCAGCTCTCGGCCGAGACCGGCGGCACGCTTGGCCTGGTTGTTCGCGAGGGGCGGGGGAAGGGCCGCTTGGCACCGAGCGCGCTCGCCAGCCGCTGGCGGGTCGAGCCGCGCGCCGGCGGCGGCTGGCGGGTCACCCTCGAGCGCTGCCGGGGGGCGGGGTTCGCGCAATACGAATGGGATCTTTGCGAGGAGGCGGTGCGCGACCCTCACCCTCCCACCGCGTTGACACGCGGCGGGCCCCTCCCTCTCCCGCAAGCGGGCGAGGGAAAAGAAAGGCAGGGGCCGTCCGGCTCCCTCTCCCGCCCGCGGGAGAGGGTTGGGGTGAGGGAGACTTCTCGCGATCCAATGGCTGGAGATCGGATGGGATGAGCAGGCGGGTGATTTCGCTTTGGCTGCCGCGTCTGGCGACCGACCGGCTGCGGCGGCGGAATGATGACATAGCGGCCGACCGGCCGCTGGTCCTGACGGCGGATGCGCGGGGCCGGCGGCTGGTGGTCGCGGTCGATGGCGCGGCGGGCGGTGCCGGCCTGACGCCGGGCATGACGCTTGCCGACGCCCGGGCCCTGGCCCCCAATCTTGCCGTTCGCTCGGCCGATCCCGCAGGCGAGGCACGGACCCTGGCGCGGCTCGCCGAATGGTGCCTGCGCTTTACGCCCTGGACCGCATGCGAGGGGCGGGACGGAATCTGGCTCGACGTTGCGGGATGCGCCCATCTCTTCGGCGGCGAGCGGGCGATGCTCGACGATCTGCTGCGCCGAATGGCGGGGGCCGGTCTCGCGGTGCGGGCGGGGCTTGCCGCCACCCCCGGCGCCGCCTGGGCCCTGGCGCGCCATGGCGACGGCGCCGCGATCGCGGCGGCAACGGCGACGCGGGCGGCCTTGGCGCCGCTGCCGGTCGCTGGTTTGCGGCTCTCCCCGGCGGTCGTTGAGGGGTTGAACCGGCTCGGCCTTCGCCGCATCGGCGATCTTTACGCGATGCCGCGTGCCGCTCTCGAGGCGCGCTTCGGGTCATTGCCTCTCGGTGAAGGCGTCTCGCGGCGCCTCGACCAGGCCTTGGGCCGGGTGGCCGAGCCGATCTCGCCCCGCCGTCCGGTCGCCCCCTTTCGCGCCCGGCGCGGCTTCGCCGAGCCGATCGGACATGCCGACGATATCGCGCGCGGCCTCGAGGGGTTGCTGGTCGATCTCTGCCGCCAACTGGCCCGCGCGGGGCGGGGGGCGCGGCGGCTCGAACTGACCCTCTTTCGGGTCGACGGCACGGTGCGGCGGGCCGCGGTCGGCACCGCCCGGGCGGCCCGCGATCCGGATCACCTGGGCCGGCTTTTCGCCGAGCAACTGGACCGCCTCGACTCCGGCTTCGGGATCGAGACCATGACCCTGGCGGCGACCGCCAGCGAGCCCCTCTCGATGCGCCAAACCGCAATGGCGGATGCCGCGGGGGGTGCGGAGGAGCCGCTCTCCGCACTCCTCGACCGGCTTGGCAACCGACTGGGCTTCGAGCAGCTTGGGCGATTGCATGCACGGGAAAGCCATCTCCCCGACCGCGCTCAGCAAGTCGTGCCGGTAACGGTGCCCGCCCCTCGATCTTCGGTCTCCTGGACGAAAATGGATGTCCGTCCGTTTGAACTCCTTCGCGAAGCCGAACCTCTCCAACCCCTGACGCCGATGGAGGACGCAACACCGCCCACCCGCTTCCAATGGCGCGGCCGGCCTCATGCGGTCCGGCGGATGATCGGTCCCGAGCGGATTTCCCCCGAATGGTGGCACCGCGACCCGGCCTGGGCCGGGGGGGCGCGGGATTACTGGCGCATCGAATCCGCCGACGGCCGCCGCCTCTGGCTCTATCGCGGCACGGACAGCGCGGACCCGGATTGGTTCGTTCATGGGATGTTTGCGTGACTTGAATGCGTTTTGATATCATAATGACTACAAAATGCATTCATATAGGAGAAAGGCGATGGCAACGGTGACAATTCGAAATCTCGACGACGAGGTGGTTAGGAAGCTGAAGGCACAGGCCAAGGAGCACAACCGTTCGCTTGAAGCGGAACTGAGGGAGGTTCTGGCGCAGTTGGCTGCGCGACGGAGATCGCGGACGGAGCTTTTGGCCGAGGCCGACCGTATCGCGGCCATGACGCCGAAGGATGTGGTTCAGACCGACAGCACCTTGTTGATTCGCGAGGATCGCGACCGGTGAGTTTGATCGTCGATGCGAGCGTTGCGGTCAAATGGTTCGTGGCGGAAGACTTGCGCGCCGAGGCACGTGAATTGATCCGAAGCACCGAGGAATTCGAGGCGCCGGATTTCATTCTTGCGGAAGTTTCGAACGTCCTTTGGCGAAAGATTCTCAAGGGGGAGATTGAAAACGCCCAGGCGCGAGAAATCAGCCAACAGCTGCCCGATCTTTTTTCGCACCTCTACCCAACCGAATTGCTGCATGGTCGGGCGCTCGAGATTGCCATTTGTCTCCGTCATCCGGTCTATGACTGTCTCTATCTCGCCTGCGTCGAGGAAGCCGGCGAAGGACGCGTCGTCACGGCGGACCGGCGCTTCCACGCCGCCACCGAGGGGACGACCCATGCGGGGCGTGTCGTCCATCTGACGGAGCTTGCCGCCTGAACCATGACCCCTTACGCCGAACTCCAGGTCACGACGAATTTCAGCTTTCTGCGCGGGGCTTCGCATCCGGAGGAGATGGTGTTGCAGGCCGCCGCGTTCGGGCATCGGGCGGTCGGGATTGCCGATCGGAACAGTCTCGCGGGCGTGGTGCGGGGGCATCTGGCGGCCAAGGAGGCCGGCATCCGCTTCGTTGTCGGCGCGAGGCTCGATCTCGAGGACGGCGCCAGCTTGCTGGCCTACCCCCGCGACCGGACCGCCTATGGCCGGCTCTCCCGGTTGATTACGCTCGGGCGGCGGCGGGCGCCGAAGGGGGAATGCGCGCTTTATCGCCGGGATGTCCTGACGGCGGGGACGGGGATGTTCCTGCTCGTCTTGCCGGAAGTGACACCCGGCAACGGCTTCGCGGCCTGGCTCGATACCCTGGCGGAAGCCTTTCCGGATCATGTCCATCTTGTCGGGAACCATCTTCTGCGGGGCGACGACGAGGCCCGTCTCGCGGTCCTCGCCGATCTCGCGGCGCGGCACCGGACACCGCTCGTCGCCGCCAATGACGTTCACATGCATGCCGGCGCCCGCCGGGCGCTGGCCGACGTGCTCGTTTGCATTCGCGAGAAATGCACCATCGATACGGCCGGTCGTCATCTCCACGCCAATGCCGAACGCCGGCTGAAACCGCCCGACGAGATGGCGAAATTGTTCCGCGATCATCCGGACGCTCTCCGGCGCACGATCGAGATCGCCGAGCGCTGCGAATTCGATCTCGGCGAGCTTCGCTACGAATACCCGGATGAAGTGGCGGCGGGCGGCCTCTCGCCGCAGGACGAACTCGAACACCAGACCTGGGCGGGTGCTAAGACGCGCTATCCGGGCGGCGTCCCCGGCCTGGTGCGGGAGCAGATCGAGCACGAGCTTTCCTTGATCGGCGAGCTCGACTACGCGGCCTATTTCCTGACCGTCCACGACCTGGTGCGTTTCGCGCGGGCGCGCGACATCCTCTGCCAAGGACGGGGCTCGGCCGCGAACTCGGCCGTTTGCTATTGCCTCGGCATCACTGCCGTCGATCCCTCGCGGGTCGATCTCCTGTTCGAGCGTTTCGTCTCGGCCGAGCGCGACGAGCCGCCCGACATCGACGTCGATTTCGAGCACGACCGCCGCGAGGAGGTGATCCAGTACATCTACGAGAAATACGGCCGCACGCGTGCCGGCATGACGGCGACGGTGATCCATTACCGGACCCGCCGCGCCATCCGCGAGGTGGGCAAGGCGCTGGGGCTCTCAGAGGACACGGTGGCGGCCCTCGCCTCCCAGACCTGGGGTCGGCGAGGAGATGGGGTCAAGGCCGAACGGGCGACCGAGCTCGGTTTCGATCTCGCCGACCGGCGGCTTCGTCTGGCACTTCGTCTGACGCGGGAATTGATCGGATTTCCGCGCCATCTCTCGCAGCATGTCGGCGGCTTCGTCATCACCCGGGGGCGCCTCGACGAGATGGTCCCGGTCGAAAACGCGGCGATGGAAGACCGCACCGTCATCGAATGGGACAAGGACGATCTCGATGCGCTCGGCATTCTCAAGATCGATGTCCTCGGCCTTGGCATGCTGAGTTGCATTCACCGGGGCTTCGACCTGCTGCGCCGTCATCACGGCCGCAACTACGATCTCGCCACCGTGCCCCCCGAGGACGGCACGGTCTACGACATGCTGTGCAAGGCCGACTCGCTCGGTGTCTTCCAGGTCGAGAGCCGGGCCCAGATGGCCTTCCTGCCGCGCATGAAGCCGCGGGATTTCTACGATCTGGTGATCGAGGTTGCGATCGTGCGGCCGGGGCCGATCCAGGGCGACATGGTGCATCCCTATCTCCGCCGCCGGAACGGCGAGGAGCAGGTCGTCTATCCCTCGGAGGCCTTGCGCGAAGTGCTGGGCAAGACTCTCGGCGTGCCACTTTTTCAGGAGCAGGCGATGAAGATCGCCATCGTCGGCGCCGGCTTCACGCCGTCCGAGGCCGATCGCCTGCGGCGCGCCATGGCAACCTTCCGGCGGACCGGCACCATTCATACCTTCCGCGAGAAGTTCATCGAGGGTATGGCGGCGAACGGCTACGAGACCGATTTCGCCGCCCGCTGCTTCCAGCAGATCGAAGGCTTCGGCGAATACGGGTTTCCGGAAAGCCACGCCGCCAGTTTCGCGTTGCTTGTCTACGTCTCGGCCTGGATGAAGTGCCGCTATCCGGCGGTCTTCGCGGCCGCCCTTCTCAACAGCCAGCCGATGGGCTTCTACGCGCCTGCGCAAATCGTCCGCGACGCGCGCGAGCACGGGGTCGCGATCCTGCCGGTTGATGTCAATTATTCCGACTGGGACTGTACGCTGGAGCCGGGCGGCGATCCGAAAGGTCCCGGCGGCGGCTTTGCCCTTCGCCTCGGATTGCGTCAGGTGAAGGGGGTTTCTCGGGATGACGCGGACTGGCTCGTCGCCGCCCGCGGCAATGGCTATCGCGACCCAAGTGCCATCTGGCGGCGGGCCGGGCTAGCGGCGCCCGTCCTTGAGAAGCTGGTGCGCGCCGATGCCTTCGGCTCGATGGAGCTCGACCGGCGGAATGCGCTCTGGGCGGTGAAGGGGCTTGGCGAGCGGGCCGATCCGTTGCCGCTTTTCGCGGCGGCCGAGGTCTCGGAGCAGGGCGAGGAGCCGGCGGTGGCGCTGGCCCGGATGACCATCGGCGAGGAAGTGGTCGAGGATTACGCCAGCCTCCGCCTGACGCTGCGGCGCCATCCGATCGATCTTCTGCGCCACCGTCTCTCGGGCACGATGTCGGCGGCGCAATTGGTCGAGACGCCGAACGGCGCCAAACTCGCTGTCGCCGGCCTCGTCCTGGTGCGCCAGCGCCCGGGGACGGCGAAGGGCGTCATCTTCATCACGCTGGAGGACGAGAGCGGGGTCGCCAACATCATCGTCTGGCCGAAGGTCCTGGAACGCTTCCGCCGCACCATCCTGACCGCTCGGCTGATGCGCGTTTCGGGGCAGTTGCAGCGGGAAGGGATCGTCACCCACCTCATCGCCGAGACGATCGAGGATCATTCCGATTTGCTGGATTCGCTCGGCGGCGAGAAAGGCTTCCAGCTAAGCCATGGCCCCGGCGACGCGGTCACCAACCCCGGCCGCGACGAAAACCACCCCCCGCCCCGCCGCTTCGCCGCCACCCCACCGCCCCGCCACCCCCGCGAACAGGCGAAGGCGCTGTTTCCGGGGAGCCGAGATTTTCATTGAGGGGAATCTCGATACCCCCACGTCATTCCCGCAAAGGCGGGAATCCAAGCCTGAACCCTACTCGTCGAAGATTATTGGTTAGTGGCGCTCAGGCATGGATTCCGGGTTCGCCTCTCGGCGCCCCGGAATGACGCAGTCGGTAACGTTCTATCCCAACTTCTCCCCCAACCCCACATACCCGTCGAGGAAACCTCGGATCGTGTCCATATCGCGGTTGGGGAGGCCGACGATGGCGCCGGTGAAGCCGGCGGCGCGGTAGCGCTTCAGCGAGTCCGGGTCGCGGTTGCCCTGGCAGAAGATCGAAAGTTCGATCTCGGCCACGTCGCGGCCCGCTTCCGCCGCCGCCTCGCCGAGCCTGGCGATCATCGCCGAACTGTTGTCGCCGACCAAGAGATCGATCGGCATCCAACCGTCGCAATAGCGCGCGACGCGCCGGAGCGAGCTGTCGGTCGCCCCGCCCATCAGGACCGGCGGATGCGGCGATCGGGCCGGTTTCGGGTAGGAGATAATGCGCTCGAATTCGACGAACTCGCCCTTGTAGCTCGCCTCCTCCTCGGTCCAGATCGCCTTCATCGCCTCGATGCGTTCCCGCAGGATCTTCCAGCGGCGATCGAAGGGGAAGCCGTGATTTTCCATCTCCTCCTTGTTCCAGCCGCCGCCGATGCCGAACAGGAAGCGGCCGCCCGACATGTGATCGAGCGTCGCCACGGATTTGGCGAGCACGATCGGGTCGTGCTCGATGACGAGGCAGATGCCGGTACCGAGCTTGAGGGTCTTGGTCGCCGCCGCCGCCATGGAGAGGGAGACGAACGGGTCCATGAAATGATAATAGGCCTTGGGCAGTTCGCCGCCGCCCGGGAACGGCGTCTCGCGGCTCGCCGGGATGTGGGTGTGCTCGCCGACCCAGAACGAGTCGAAGCCGCGTTCCTCGATCGCTCGCGCCAGATCGTCGGCGCGCGTGCCGAAATCCGAGTTGTAACTGAAGAATCCGATTTGAATGGGTCTCACTCCCTGTCTGACGGCGGTTTCATGCCTATTTCCCTAAATGGTCTTACACAAGTTGCGTTTCGGCAAGCATCCTGGCGCAATCCAAATGGGAGAGAAACTGGACAATGACCATCCCCATGCCCGCCATTTCGCTGGCCGCCGTACCGGGCCGGCGGCACCGCATCCTGGAATTCGCGAAAGAGGCCGAGGACCGCGGTTTCGCCGGGATCTACATCCCCTCGCTCGGCGACAACATGGCGCTCTCGACGGCGCTGGCGTTGGCGACCGAGCGCATCACCTTCGGTACCTCGATTTGTCCCATATATTTCCGGGCACCCTTGGACCTGGCCCAGGCCGCGGCTTTTATTCAGGAACTCTCGGGCGGGCGGTTTCGCTTCGGGGTCGGTGTGGCGCACGCCCCCTCGCACCAGCGCTATGGTGTTAGCGTCGGCAAGCCGCTTACCGACATCCGTAATTTCGTCGACACCATTCGCGGCGCCCAGCGGATCGGCGAATTGCCGCCGATCACGCTCGCGACGCTCCGGAAAAAAATGATCGCGCTTTCGACCGAGATCGCCGACGGCATGGTCTTCGCCAACGGTTCGCGTTCGCACATGGCGGAGTCGCTTTCAGTCGTGCCGAAAGAGAAGCGCGACGATCCCGATTTCTTCATCGGCGACATGATTCCGACCTGTATCCATGAGGACGAGGCGGCGGCGGCGGCGGTCAACCGGCGGACACTGATCAGCTACGCCCAGCTGCCGAACTACAGGAACTATTGGAAGGAGGCCGGCTACGAAGAGGAGATGGCCGGCGTCGAAAAGGCGATGGTAGACGGCGAGCCCGACAAGATTCCCGGCCATCTGAGCGACAAATGGCTCGCGGACAATACCCTCTTCGGGTCGCCGGCTAAGGTGCTGGAAGGGCTCGAAGCCTGGTACGACGCCGGCATCAAGACGCCGATCCTGGTGCCGTCCTCGGCCGAGGGAAACCAGTTCAAGGCGATTGAGGAACTCTTCCAACTTTGCGAGAAACTGTGATGAAATTTGGTCTCAGATACTGCAACACGGGGCGCTACAACAATCCCAGGCGCGCCGTCGAACTCATCCAGGCGGCGGAGGAGGCGGGATTCGAATCCGCCTGGACGGTCGACCATGTGGTGGTGCCGTCGGGGTATGAATCCGCCTATCCCTACTCGCCCGACGGCAAGATGGCGGGTGCCTTGGAGAACATGCCCCTGCCCGACCCCTTGATCTGGATGACCTATGTCGCCTCGGCGACCTCGCGCATCAATCTCGCGACCGGGGTTCTCGTGCTGCCGCAGCGGAACCCGGTGATTACCGCCAAACAGGTGGCGACGCTCGATTATCTCTCCGGCGGGCGGGTGCTACTCGGAATTGGTGTCGGCTGGCTCGAGGAGGAGTTCAACGCCCTCGATGCGGTCTTTCCGGAACGCGGTCCCCGGACCGATGAATACATGGAGGCGATGCGCGCGCTGTGGACCTCCGACCGGCCGACCTATCAGGGGAAATTCGTCCAATTCGAGGATGCTTTTTGCGAACCGAAGCCGGCCAACGGGTCGGTGCCGATCATCGTCGGCGGGCATTCGAAGGCGGCGGCAAGGCGCGCGGGTCGGCTTGGCGACGGGTTCTTCCCGGCGCGCGGGCTGAACCGGGACCTGGTCGATCTCGTGCGCCGGACGGCGGAGGAAGCGGGCCGCGACCCGGCGGAGATCGAGATCACCGCGAGCCTGCCCGACGACCTCGATCAAATTCCCGAACTGGCGAAGGTCGGCGTGGATCGGATCCTGGTGCCGGTCCTCGGCATGAACGACATCAAGAAAGTTGTTTCCAATCCCGAGGACGCACGGGCCTGGGCCGAGAACATCGACAAGTACCGCGATCTTTGAGACGGGAAACTTAGCTATGACGACGACCGCGGCCAAGACGTTGCGCAACCGGGAATACGAGCATATCGACGTCTCGCCGGTTGCGGGCAGCATGGGGGCTGAAATTTCGGGTGTCGATCTTTTGGCCCTGGATGAGGCCGCGTTCCGGGAAGTTGAAGCGGCACTCCTTGCGTACAAGGTCATCTTTTTCCGCGATCAGTCCTTCGATGCCGGAAGCCAGTCGGCCTTTGGCCGGCGCTTCGGTGCGCTTAACCGTCACCCCTACGTCAAGGGTCTGGACGGTCATCCGGATGTCTTCCACATCGTCAAGGAACCGGACGACGTGCATCATTTCGGCAGTGCCTGGCATACCGATCTCGCCTACACCGAGCGGCCGGCCCTCGGCACCATCCTCTATGGCATGGAGGTGCCGGATGCCGGCGGCGATACTCTATTCGCCAATTTGGAGGCCGCTTATGAGGCGCTCTCGGACGGGATGAAGGCGCTTCTCGATCGCCGGAAAATCGTCTTCACCAATGCCAATACCTACGGCAAGGATTCCCAACGCTTCAAGATCGGCGTCGCCAAGGCAATGTCCGTCGAGCCGGCCACCGAGGAACGGGAAGTCGTCCATCCCGCCGTCCGCACCCATCCCGTTACCGGCGCCAAGGGCCTCTATCTCAGCACGACCCATGCGTCCCGTCTGGCGGACATGACGGTCGAGGAATCCCGGCCGATCCTGGATTTCCTCCACGCGCATGCCGTCAGGCCCGAATTCACTTGCCGGTTTCGCTGGCAAAACGGATCGGTCGCAATGTGGGACAACCGCTGCACCATGCACCACGCGGTCAACGATTTCCCCGGCGAGCGCCGGATCATGCAACGGGTCACGCTGGAGGGCGACCGCCCGGTCTAGCGCAGACGGCTAAACGCAGAAGACATCAATTGCGGTCGGGATGAAGTCGTTCATCAGGATGATCTTCTTGCGCTTTATGCGCCAGGCTTCGTCGTGCTTGACGAGATCATGTTCGTAGCGGCCGAAGAAGGGATGGTGTGTCCGCTCGCGGAGCGAATAGACATGGCAGGTCCATCCCGAATGGAGCGTCATCGCATCGTCGCTGGGCGAGTCCTCGAAGACCGTGTTGGTCACGACATGGGTGGTGCGGGGCATCGGGTGCAATGCCGGTGCCTGTTTCGTCTGGACCCGCCAGACCCGGTCTTCCAGCCCGGCGCGCGAGTCGAAATAGAACAGCGAGATTTCCCGGTTGATGTCATCCGTCATCTCGGAGTCGGTGCGCCAAGCCGGGGCCCAGAACGTCGCGTCCTCGGTATAGAGGCCGGTCCAATCGTCCCAGCGCTGCATGTCGATATACATCGCCTCGCGGGCAAGAAGGTCGGTGCCCTCGGCGAGGAGTTCGCGTTCGTTCATGGGACGGTTCCTATTCGGCGGCCATCTGGCGGTCGCGATTATGCCCCGCGCGCATCAAGCGAGCCCATTCCCGGTAGGGTCCGTGATACGAGGTCTCGCCTTGGAGCAGGAAATTGCCGTTGAGGCTGGTTTCGGGCACGACCCCAAGCGCCTTCGCTTCGGCGTCGGGGCCCTTGATCACCTTGCCCATGCCGCGCTCGAAGCTCTGAAGGTATTCGGCCGGGAAGGCGTAGTAGCCGTCCTGGCAATCCCCGTAGACGACGGTGTCGTCGGGGGTCGCCATGCCGCTCGAGTTGAAGAAATCCTCGTGCTGGCGGACCCGCCTCGCGCGGAACTCCGTCGGCTCGCCGACGGGGGCGAAGCTGTAGACCTTCATTTCCGTCTTGTCGGGCCCGTGAGGGATGTAGGTCCGCAACACCAGCGACGTCGAATCGTTGAATTGCAGGTTCGGGAAGATGGTGATGTTGCGGGCGCGCAGCATCCACTTCGCCCGAACCTCGCCGACATTCTCGCGCACCTGATCGATCATGCCCCAAAGGGGCTGTGCCTCGGGCTTCGGGTGGTCGTGCCAGATGATGCTGTGGCCGTTCTTGAAGGTGTACATGCCCGCATCCATCGTGAAGCGAGCGCGGAAATCCGGCGATTCCACCTGTTCGTTGGCGCTTTCGCCGGCCGATCTTCGTTCGACGATGCGCATGAAGGTCGTGTGGGTGGAGGTCAGATGATAGGGATCCATCCCGTTGTCCATCTGCATCTTCCAATTGGCGTTGTAGGTGTAGTCCGATCGGCCGGGTACGACCTCCATCCCGTCGGGGCCCTGGTCGACGACCAGGTCGATCAGCATCTTGGCCTCGCCCAGATGGTCGTCGAGCGAGGGCACGTCCGGATTGACGCTGGCGAAGACGAAGCCCCGATACTCGCCGAAGCGGGGGACGGGTATCAGGTCATGGTTCTGCTCGTCGAATGCCTCGGCGTAGCAGCCTTGCTCCTTGTCCTTGATGTCGATCAGCTTGCCGGCCGAATCGAAGGCCCAGCCGTGATAGTTGCAGACGTGGTATTTACTGTTGCCGCTTTCGGTCTGGCAGAGGGTGGCGCCGCGATGCCGGCAGGTGTTGTAGAAACAATGCAGCTCGCCGTTTTCATCCCGCGAGACGATGACCGAGCGCCGGCCGATCCGCGCACAATAGAAATCGAACGGGTCCTTCACCTGCGAGGTATGGCAGAGATAGACCCATGTCCCCTCGAAGATCCGCTTGATCTCCAATTCGAAGAGTTCCTGGTCGGTATAGACGTCCCTATGAACGCGGAAAACGCCGTTCTCGGCATCGTCCAGGACGTATTGGCCGGGGTCGTCGAAGCGCATGGGTTCGTTCCTTCGATTTTCTTTCGACTTCGGTTCAGCGTGTCGGATCAGTCCTTGTAGGATGGATCGAGGCGGTCGGCGAGGCGGAGGCACGCGGCCCAGTCCTTGCCGCCCTTGAGGAAACCGCCCGCCTTCATGAACTGCGAATGGGCATATTCGCAGGCTTCCTTGGTCGGCACCTCGTAATTGCCCTCGCCCGCCGCCAGGGCCGCGATCTGGCCCTGACAGGCCATCTCCAGCCAGTGGTGATTGACGACGCATTCGGCGACGTTCTCGCCGCAAACGAGCGCGCCGTGACTCTTCAGCAGCATGTATTTGCCGCCGTCGAGATCCTTCATCAGGCGTGGCGTCATCTCGGGGTCGAACTCGAAGCCCTTGAACTCGTGATAGCGCATCTCGCCGTAGAAGCGCATGGCGTGTTGGTTGATCGGCAGCAGGCCGAATTTGTGCGCGCAGACGCCCATGACATTGGGCGTATGCGTATGGAGAACGGTGTTGAGGTCCTGCCGAGCGTTCAGAAGGCCCGCATGGATGATCAAGGCGCCGCCGATGATCGGCGGACCGTCCTCGGGGATCAAGGACTTGCCGTCGAAGTCGCATTTGACGAGGGACGATGCCGTCACCTCGTTGAACATCCAGTCCGTGCGCTTGACCAGCATTCGGTCTGGTTCGCCGGGAACGCGCAGGCTGAAATGGTTGTAGGTCATGTCGTTGACGCCGTAATGGGCAAGCACCCGATGACCCGCCGCCAATTCGACCCTGGCTTCCCATTCTTCCGCGCTGACCTGCTCGCGGACCTTCCCGGCCCCCTCGACCAATTGCACCGACATCGCTCAACTCCCTCGTTCGCCAAATTCCGCAAGGCCGAAGCCTCGCCTGCCTAAAGACCTAATGCAAGTCGAAGGAGAAGGAAGACAAATTCGGGAGGCGGGTAGGGGAGTATTACCGGCCGCTCTTCGCCAGGCTCTCGACCCAGCCCATCATCCGGGCCCGCGTGTTCTCCAGATCGTCGGCGCTGAAGAAATCCTCCGGCTTCACCTTGTCGATTGGATAGACCGGCCGCAGGAAGTCCTGCTCGTAGCCGTAGGGCACGGTGGCGTCGATCGCCAGGCCGCCCTCGAAGCGGGTATTGGACGCGGTCCATTCTTTTTCGCCCGCGGTCATGCGCTCGGCCGGCATGAAGGTCTGGCCGCGCCCGCCCGGGACCGGATGGAAGATGTCGGTGTTCGGATTGACCCGAGTCGTGACCGCCCACATAACGTCATCCATCGAATAGGGGTCGATATCCTCCGAAACGGCGATGCAGATTCGCATGCCCTGGGCAGTGGCGATCAGCGCGGCCAGCATGTTCCGCTGCCAGCCTTCGTCGAGACGGTTCCGTTTCTTGACCTGGACGACGCAGCCACCCCAATCGGTCATCGCGTAGGGGATCACCACGTCCTGGACGACGCCCGGCTGCATGCGGTTGCAGAGCTCGAACAGCGTGGCTTCCCGCGCCGTCGTCTGGATGTTGTTCTCGTCCAGCATATGAACGCCAAGCGCGTAGATATAGCTCTTCGGCGACGGCTCGCGCATGGTGACGGCGGTGACGTGGAAGGTCGGCGCCTTGTAGGCCTTGCCCATGTAACCCGCCCATTCCGGATGAAAATGGTGGCGGCCCTGAACGCCCGATTCTTCCGACTCGGCGGTCTCGAAGCGGCGATCGTTCGAATCGATATAGCCTTCGAGCACGATCTCCGAATCCGCAAGCGCCATGGCATCGACCGTCCGTGCCTTGACGAGACGCATGGCTTCGCCCTGGATTGCCCCCGCGATACCGATCTCGTCACAGCCTTGCGGCAGGATCACGTATTGGAAGCCCGCCCCCGCGAGAAGCGTGCTCGCCACCGGCTGGCCGAAGCAGACCGTGACGGGAACCCTTTCGCCCTGCTTGTGGTACTTCATCAGCACCTGCCACATATGCGAGCCGGGGGAGATTTGGAACGTCCCGACATTGCCCCAGCGGAAGTTCATCCGGTTGTAACCGAGGTCGGTGCCGCCCTCGAAGCGGTCGCCCGTGACGACGCGAATGCCGGAGCCGACGGTAAGTTCCGGTTCATGTTCGGTGTGGCGGATCGGGACCATGTACTGGTTCACGTCCTCGGGACTCTCGATCACGACTTCCTGGCAGGGCGCCTCGCTCTGTTCGATCTCGCGGGGCGGGATCGGATGCGAGAGGGCGTGGGCGAGACGTGCGGTGCGGTCCTTGCCGTCGGTCCAGCCGAACATCTTGTTGATCACGTTGATGTCGCTGAACAGATTCATCAACACCGCGTGGTCAGGCTTGCCGCGGACATTGTTGAAGAGCGTCGGACAGCCGCCGTCGAGATGCTTCTGGAGGCCGATGATTTCGAGGTCCGGGTTGACCTCGTTCTCGGATTCGATGAGGTCGCCATTGTCGCGCAACCAGTCCACCATCGAGCGGAAATCGAGAATGCTGCGGTTCGTTCCGGATCGGTCTTCGTCGGCCATGGCGTTTGGTCCTTGATCTTTCGGGTTATTGGGGAAGTATCTTTATCGAATGGTCGGTCAAGAATGAGGCCCTGAGGGGAAGTTGGAATGGGTGTTATGGAAAGCTATACCGGCCCCGAGCTGGCGTGTCCGTTCGAATCGGTGCGGTCGCTGTTGGAAAGGTACAAGGATCGTCATCCCGACAAACGCGCGATCTACGATCTCGACCAGGACAGCGAGATTACCTATGCCGAATTGCATGACCGGGCGAACCGAATTGCGCGGTTCCTGGCCTCGCGCGGCGTCGGTCCCGGCGATCGGGTCGCCATCATCGCCGACGAAATTATCGAGAAGCTGATTTGCTGGATGGGAATTTGGCGCCTCGGCGCGGTCGTCGCCGCGCCCAATGTCGAGCTCAATGTGAACAATCTGGCCCATATCCTCGGCAATATGGACCCGACATTCGTTCTCTACCACCGGGATTACGATGATCCGTCGCTTCGGGCCGGGCTCGACTGCGAGGCGCTGGCCTTCTCCACCTGGCAGGACCCGGCACCCGAGGAATTCTTTGCCGCCGTCATGGAGACGCCGCCGACACCCGAAGTCGAGAGCGAGAACACGGGCGACGGTATCGCCGCGATGTTCTGTACCTCGGGCACCACGGACATGCCGAAGGTCGTGCTGTTTGATCACTTCGCCTATTGGCTGGCGGGCCTGTCGACGCTCGATTTCCTCGGCTTGGAGGGTGACGACCGCACGCTTGAATACCGCTCCTTCGGTTGGAATTCGGCGCAGATTCTGTCCCTGATGCCGTGGCTCCAGACCGGACTTTCGATGCATATCGCGAAGCGCTTTTCGCAAAGCCGCTTCTTCGACTGGATCAAGGACAACGAGATCACCTTCGCGGCCGGCGTGCCGACGGTCGTCAACATGCTGTTGAACGAGCCGATGGGGGTCACGGCCGAGGATGTACCGAGCCTGCGGCTGATGACTTGCAGCACCGCACCTCTGTCGGGCGAGCAATGGGACAAGTTCGAAGCGATGTACGGGGTGACCCTGTTGCAGCTCTACGGCATGTCCGAGGCCGGATGGATTTGCGGCAATCGCCACTATCGCCGCCGCATCGGCACCGTCGGCCCGCCCGCCAAGCATCAGGAATTCCTGATCGTCGATCCCGACGGCAATCCGGTGGCTCAAGGCGAAGAAGGAGAGGTGACCATAGGCGGCCCGCAGACGACATGCGGGCTGATTGCGCCCGATGGCACATTCGAGGACCTCACCACCGCGCGCATTCCAACCGGTGATCTCGCGGTGATGGACGCGGACGGCTTCGTCCAGGTCACTGGCCGCACCAAGGACATCATTATTCGGGGCGGGGTGAATATTGCTCCGGTGGAGATCGAGAACTTCGTGATGACCCATCCCGATGTCTTGGAAGCCGCCGCCGTCGGCGTTCCCGATGAAATTTACGGCGAGGAGGTCGTCTGCTTCGTCGTGGCGAAGGATGGAGAAACGCTGAACGAGGCGACCCTTTCGGCCCATTGCGGTGCCGGGCTGCCGGCCTTCAAGGTGCCGCGCGGTTTCCGTCTCGTCGACGATCTGCCGCGGAGCGACCGCGGCAAAGTGCGCCGCGACACGCTGAAGGATTTGTGGGAAAACAAGGCATGACGGAGCCCCGCTTCGAGAAATCGCTGGGCACGCCCATGGAACGCCGGGAGGACGCGGCCCTTCTGACCGGCCGGGCCCTCTTCGCCGACGATGCGCCCGTGCGCGCCGGTACCTTGCACGCGGCGATCCTGCGCTCGCCCCATGCCCATGCCGAAATCGGCGCGATCGATCGCGACCGGGCCCTGAAACGTGCCGGTGTCCATGCAGTGCTGACGGGAGCGGAAATTCAGGCGATGTCCGATCCCTTCCTGATCGTCGTCAAGGAGCCGATCATGCAGTGGTCGCTGGCGGTGGACCGGGTGCGCTATGTCGGCGAGCCGGTGGCGGTCGTCCTCGCCGAGGATCGCTATCTGGCCGAGGATGCGCTGGTCGACATCGCGGTCGACTACAAGGTCCTGCCGCCAATTGTCGATCCGCGCGCGGCGGCCGCGGCCGATGCCCCGGTGATCCACGAATCGGTCGGTGCGAACATCGTCTCCGAGCGGCACTTCACCTACGGCGATCCAGAGGCCGCTTTCGCCGCCGCGGACCGGACAGTCTCGCTGTCGGTCGAATACCCCCGGAATTCCCTGACCCCGATGGAATGCTTCGTGGTTGTGGCCGACCATCAACAAGACGACGGCGTCTATGACGTCTTCGCCAATTTCCAAGGCCCCTATACGACCCACCCCGTGATGGCGGCGGCGCTCCGGGTGCCGGGCACCGATCTTCGCCTGCGGACGCCGGCGAATTCGGGCGGCAGCTTCGGCGTCAAGCAATCGCTCTTTCCCTATATCGTACTGATGTCGCTGGCGTCGCGTGCCGCGGGCCGGCCGGTCAAATGGGTCGAGGACAGGCTGGAACATCTGGTCGCCGGCAATTCGGCGCCGAACCGGGTGGTCGACGTCAAGGCGGCCGTGCAGGCGGACGGCCGGGTGACGGCGCTCGATTTCGATCAGCTCGATGATTACGGCGCCTATCTCCGCGCACCCATGCCGGGCCCCCTTTACCGCATGCATGGGGCTATGACGGGGGCCTATGACATCCCCAATCTCAAGATCCACAACCGCCTTGTGCTGACCAACAAGATGCCGGCGGGACTGGTACGGGGGTTCGGCGGCCCGCAGGCCTATTTCGCCATCGAGCGTTTGATGCATCGGATCGCGGCCGAGCTGGGGATGGACCCGCTCGACGTCATTCGCCGCAATCTGGTGCCGAGCGACGCCTTTCCCTACCGGGCGGCGGGGGGCGCACTCTATGAT
The DNA here is from genome assembly GCA_964408805.1 of uncultured Rhodospirillaceae bacterium. Lineage (GTDB taxonomy): Bacteria > Pseudomonadota > Alphaproteobacteria > UBA8366 > UBA8366 > CAYPAV01. Next base: position 17,583 of record CAYPAV010000025.1, read on the forward strand.
TCCGGCGATTACCAGACGGCGATCGCCACGGCGGTCGAGAAGGGCGGCCTCGAAGAATTAAAACGCCGGCAAGCGGCGGCACGCGCCGAGGGTCGCTATTACGGTATCGGCTATGCTGCGATCGTCGAGCCGGGCATGTCCAATCTCGGCTATCTCAGCACCATCGTTCCGGTCGAGTCCCGCCGCCGGGCGGGACCCAAGGACGGCGCGGTATCGATGGCAACGGTGGCGATCGATCCGCTGGGCGCCGTCAGCGCCACCGCCGACTGCATGCCGCAGGGCCAGGGTCATGCGACCATCCTGTCGCAGATCATCGGTGACCAGCTCGGCCTGGCGCCGGACCAGATTCGCGTCAATCTCGAGCACGATACCCAGAAGGACCAGTGGTCGATCGCGGCCGGCAGCTATTCCTGCCGCTTTTCGCCGGGAACCGCGGTCGCCGCGCACCTTGCCGCCGGGCGTATCCGCGACAAGCTGGCCCGGATGGCGAGCCAAGGTCTGAACGTTTCGGCCGAGCAGGTCGAGTTCGCGAACGGCCAGATCTACGATCGCAGCAATCCGGAAAATACCCTGCCGTTCCGGCGGGTCGCCGGAATGGCGCATTGGTCGCCGAGCATCATGCCGGCCGAGATGGAGCATGGCCTCCGCGAGACCGCCTCCTGGGCGCCGCCCGAATTGACCCCGCCCGACGAGGGCGATCGGATCAATACCTCGCTGACCTACGGCTTCGTCTTCGATATCTGCGGCGTAGAGGTCGATCCCGATACGGGCGAAGTGCGGGTCGACAAATACGTCACCATGCACGATGCGGGGACACTGATGAATCCGCTGATCGCCGAGGGCCAGATTCTCGGCTCCTTCGTACAGGGGCTGGGGGCCGGGTTGTGGGAAGAGTTCACCTATGGCGAGGACGGCAGTTTCCTCCGCGGCACCTTCGCCGATTATCTGGTGCCGACGGCATCGGAGGTCATTGATCCCCTGACCCTCCATATGGAGACGCCGTCGCCCTTCACGCCGTTGGGCGCCAAGGGGCTTGGCGAGGGCAATTGCATGAGTACGCCGGTCTGTCTCGCCAATGCCGTCGCCGATGCGTTGGATCAGGCGGATATCGCCCTGCCGCTTCGGCCTGATCGGCTCGCCGAATTGATTCAGGGGACCGAGCGCCCGCCGCCGGAGGACCTCGCCCAAAAGGCCCCCGAAGAGAAAGCCCGCGCCCTGACCGGAGAGGGCGGCACCACGGTGCCGCTGACACCGGAGGTGATGTGGGAAACCCTACTCGATCCCGAAAAGCTGGCACGCGTGATTCCCGGCTGCCGGACGCTTGATCGCGAGACCGAAAATGCCTATCGCGCCGAGGTGACGCTTGGCGTCGGCGCGGTACAGGGAAAATTCATGGCCCGGGTGGCGCTGTCCGATCTCGAGCGGTCGAAGTCGGTGCGGCTTTCCGGCGACCTCGTGGGATCTCTTGGTGCCGCCCATGGCGAGGGCAATATCATGCTGGCCCCCGCGGCCGATGGAACAGATGTTTCCTATGCCTATGAAGTCGCGGTCTCCGGCGCGGTCGCGGCAGTCGGAGGCCGCATGCTTGAGGGGGCGACGCGCGCGCTGATCGGTCAGTTCTTCCAGCGCCTGGCGCAGGAGGCGGGCGGCGCCCCCGCGGAGAAGACATCCTGGTGGCGCCGTTTGGGGGGCGGGTCATGAAGCCCGCCGCGTTCGATTATCTCCGCGCCGAGACAGTCGACGAGGCCGTTTTCGCGCTCGCCGAGACGGGGGATGAAGGACGGATCCTGGCGGGCGGACAATCGCTCGTTGCGATGCTGAATTTTCGTCTACTGCAGCCGGAATTGCTGATCGATATTTCCTCTGTGGATGCGCTGGACTACGTTCGAGAGACGGCGAGTATGATCGAGGTCGGCGCCGCGACTACGCAGGCGACGCTGCAAAATCTCGGCGATTTGGAAACACGGGCACCGCTTCTCGCCATGGCCTTGCCGCGGATCGGGCATTATCAGACACGGAACAGGGGGACGATCTGCGGATCGCTCGCCCATGCCGATCCCAGTTCCGAATTACCGCTCTGCCTGGCGGTACTGGGCGGTTCTGTCGTTCTCCGCTCGCGCCGCGGCGAACGGACCCTCGACGCCGAGGCGTTTCAAACCGGCATGCTGTCGACGGCGCGGGCGGCCGACGAGATGATCGTCGCGGCCCGCTTTCCAAAGCAGGTGGCGGGTTCGGGCCAGGCCTTTCGCGAAGTCTCGCGGCGCACCGGCGATTTCGCGATCGTCGCGGTCGCGGCGGTGGCGGGGACCGCCGGCATCCGCTTCGGCGTCGGCGGAGTCGCCGACCGGCCGATTGTCCGCGACTGGGAAATCCTGGAGGGAAGTGGCCTCGACGACGCCCTGAACGCGCTTGCCTGGGAGCTCGGCGGCGACGACGACATTCATGCAACCGCGCGCTATCGCCGCGAACAAGTTCGCCGGCAAGGCCGTCGGGTGATCGAGGAGGCGATGCGATGCCGCGCCTGAGTCGCGAGACCAAACATCGGGTCACCTTGACGCTGAACGGCGAACAGGTGACCGGCTATGCCGAACCGCGCATGCTGTTGAGCGATTTCCTGCGCGAGGAGTGCGCCCTGACCGGCGTTCATGTCGGCTGTGAGCATGGTGTCTGCGGGGCCTGCACGGTCACGATCGACGGCAAGGTCGGGCGGTCCTGCCTTGCCCTCGCGGTTCAGGCCGAGGGTGCGGTGATCGAGACGGTGGAATCGCTCGGTCCCAAGGATGGCGGGCTGAACGATCTGCAAAAGGCGTTTCGCCGGTACCATGCGCTGCAATGCGGGTTTTGCACGCCCGGCATCCTGATGTCGGTCAGTGAATTTCTCGACGCCAACCACGATCCGAACGAGGCGGAAGTCCGCGACCTCCTCAGCGGCCATCTCTGCCGCTGCACCGGCTATACCGGGATGGTGAAGGCGGTATTGGAGGTGGCGGCGGCGCGGAAGGCGGCGGCCTAAATCATTCCACCGGCCACTGCAATTTGACGATCCGCTCCATATCGAGCCGGCCGGCGATGCGCTCGGCCGTTTTCTTAACCTCGGTGAATATCTCACTCTCGTCGATCAGGGTCAGATGGCCGTTCCGGACGACGATCTCGCCACGAACCAAGACATGCGCAATCGAGTTTCCGGTCGCCGCGTAGACGAGATTTGAGAGCGGATTATAGAGCGGCTGCCACTCCGGATAAGAGGTGTCGTAGAGCACGAGATCGGCTTCCTTGCCGATCTCCACGCTGCCCAGAATATCACCGAGCCCGGCCCCTTTGGCGCCGTTCAGGGTGGCCATCTCGACGATCTGTTCCGGCGGCATGACGCGGGGGTTGATCCGGACTTCCTTGTAGCCGCCGGCCAATAGCATCATCTCCTGCGACATGTCGGTGATGCCGGAGCACGCATGATCCGAGCCGATCGAGACGTTGACGCCGAGCGCCTGCAGCTCCGGCAATTTTCCCATGACGAAATTGCCGTAACCGTTGTGGAGACTGGAGCTGGGTGCCGCCACGAGGGTCGCCTTCCGCTCCGCCAGGATCGCCACTTCATGGGGTTCGAGCCAGCCGGAGTGGACCAGCAGGGTCTTCTCGTCGAGGACGCCGAGTGCCTCCAAGCGTTCGATCTCCGGCTTGCCGAAGGCCGAGAGGCAGCCGTCATGGGTCGAGTAGCTGAAGCAGGCATGGGTCTGCAGCAAGGTATCGTGCTTATTGGCCAATCCGCGAAGGCCGGTGATCAATTCGTCGGACGCATTGTTCAGGCCGCGAAAGGAGGCGGCGGCGCGGATCCGTCCGTCATGGGCGTTGCCATATGTCTTAAGCATCTCCTCGGTCGATTCGAGACATTCCTCGCAGCTCTCGATCATCGCCTCAGGAAGAATGCCCATCACCGATTTGGTGCGGTCGAACGAGCTTCTGGAGACGATCATCCGCATGCCGCTCTTGGCAACCGCGTCCACGGTGGCGGCGGGGTGGTAGTTGCCGGGATCGACGAAGCAGGTGACGCCGTTCCGCAACAGCTCGATCGCCGCGAAGGCGGCGCTGACATAGACGTCCTCGCCGGTCATGGCGCCTTCATAGGGGTACATGTGCTCGAACAGGAAGGACTGCGCGTTCGCCTCGTCGGCCAGGCCGCGCGACATCTGGAACGAGGAATGGAGATGGTTGTCGACATAACCCGGCATCGCCACCATGCCGTCGCCGTCGAGGGTCGCCTCGGCCCGCCATTCGGCGGTGATGGCGTCGGTCTTGCCGATCGCCGCGAATTTGCCGTCCTTGATGGCGATGCCGGCGTCGCGAATTATCCGCCGTGTCGGATCGACGGTGATCAGCCAGTCGATATTCGTGACCAGTCGGTCGGCGGTTTTCAACGCTTTAGCCATGATGCGCTTCTCCGTAAATGCCTGTCGTTATTTGATGCCGTTCTCGTCGAGGAAGCCCAGCATGGCCTCGCGGCAGGCCTCCGGCTGCTGCAATTGCAAAAGGTGCCCCGCCCCCTTGATCGCGGCGTAGGGATAGCCGTTTTCAAGGTGCAGCGCCTGGTTGGCGAAGGCGGTTGGCGGCCCGCCCTTCATCTCGGGGTCGGCACCAATGAGCATCGTCGGCCCGCCGAACGCGTCGATATGAGGCCAAAGATTTAGGTGAAAGGCCTCCTCGTAGATTTGGGCCTCCAGGGCCGGGAGGCATTTGAGGGTCCAGTCCCCGTCCGGCGTCTCCTGGAACAGGACCGAGCGGGCCATCAATTCATGCGTCCCTTCGATCCAGTTGGCGTGTTGGCGCGTGGCCTTGTATTCCTCGGCAAGCTCCATCGGGTCGGCGAATTTGACGCGCCGGTTGGTGGCGAACTTGACCAGGAGATCCTCGAAAGCCGCCATTTTCGGATAGACCGGATGGTCTGTCGGCGGCACGTTCGGCGGGTCGAAGAGGAAGAGCGCGTCCCAGCACCAGCCGATTTCGATCGCGTGTTTCATGGCGGCGCGTCCCGACATCGAGTGAAACACGCCGACAGTCGCCTTTTCGCCCATCTCCCGTGTGATTTCTGTTCGGAGGTGCTCCAGATCGAGCGTCATTTGCGGGTAGCCGTGACGCATGGGATCGGAGCGCGGATTCTGCCCGTGGTTCCGAAAATCGAACAGCACCACGTCGAAATCCGCCAGCAGCGGCCCCCAGAAGCAATGATACGCATCGACGGCAAAGCCGTTGCCGTGGCTGATCAGGAGCCGGACCGGCTTCGTCTCGTCGCCGTAATGACGAATCCGGAAAATGGCGCCGTCCGGCGCGGCGATATCGAAGGTGTTATTGGGGGCGGGTAAACTAAGTGCCACGGGCGATCTCCGTTTGCGAATTTCCTTCTTCCATACATCATCTAGATCAATAAGCGGCGGCGACGCTGCTGAATTTTCTTTCGTGTATCGGAGGACGCATGATCGACAAACGGGTCGAAACGGTCGAACAGGCCTTGGCGGGAATCGAGGATGGGGCGTCCATCATGATCCACGGCTTCGGCGGTGCCGGTGTGCCGGTCTCGCTGATGCATGGGTTGGAGGCGTTGCCGGTGCGCGACCTGACCATAATCTTGAATAGCGCTCGGTTTCTAGACGGTTACGCGCCGACCATCTTCGCGGATCGCCGGGTGCGAAAGGCCGTGGTCTCCGCCGCGCGGAGTAGGGGGCCGGACACTTCTTCCTATGAACGCCAGTGGCTCGACGGCGAACTTGAGATCGAGATGGTGCCGCAGGGAACCCTGGCCGAACGCATGCGCGCCGCCGGGGCCGGTATCGCGGCCTTCTATACGCCAACCGGTGTCGGAACAGATCTCACCGAAGGCAAGGAGACGCGCGAGTTCGACGGTAAGGCCTACGTCTTGGAGACGGCACTTCCGGCCGATTTCGCCTTTATTCGCGGCACCCGGGCCGACCGCTGGGGAAATGTAGTCTATCACGGCACTCAAGCTAATTTCGGCCCCGCCATGGCGATGGCGGCGCGGACTACCATCGTCGAGGTCGCCGAGATCATCGACGAACCCATTCCGGCGAAGGATGTCGACACGCCAGGGATCTACGTGCAGCGCGTAATCGCCCTGCCAGACGGGCGCTGAGGGATGGCGATATGACAGAACCGAAACTCACCCGGCACCAGATCGCCTGGCGCGCGGCTCAGGACCTGATCGATGGCAGCTACGTCAATCTCGGCCTTGGCATGCCGACTTTGGTCTCAAACTACGCGCCGGCGGACCGCGAGATCCTTTTCCATTCGGAGAACGGCATCATTGGCGTCGGGCCGGATGCCGCGGAAGACGCGGCCGATCCCGATATGGTCAATGCCGGCAGCAGCATGATTACGCTCCTGCCCGGTGCCGCCCTATCCGATAGCACGGATGCCTTTGCGATGATCCGGGGCGGCCATGTTGATCTCACCTTGCTCGGCGGGTACGAGGTTGCGGTCAACGGCGATCTCGCCAATTGGGACGCCCGGATGACCCATAAGGGCCAGCTCGTCGGCGGTGCCATGGACATGGTCTACGGCGCCAAGTCGGTCGGCATCATCATGAACCACAACACAAAGTCCGGCGAAGCGCGCCTGGTCGAGGCCTGCAGCCTGCCGTTGACGGGGCCCGGCGTGGTCGACCGTGTCTATACCGATCTCGCGGTCGTCGACGTGACGTCCGAAGGATTCGTGGCGCGGGATATCCTGACAAGCGTATCGCGGGACGAGCTTCAGGCGCGAACCGGGGCGCCGCTGGCTTTCGCCGACGATTGCGGGGTCTTCGACCCGCCGGACCTGTAGGGCAACGGCGCAATTCGATCGGAGGAAAATACCGCCATGGACTGGTTGGACGTTAACGGTGCGGCGCTCCGCTATGACTTGAGTGGCCAAGGAACCGAGACAGTGGTGCTGGTTCACGAGCTGGGTGGGGCGCTTGAGAGCTGGGACGACGTGGTGCCCCCCCTTGGCCGGGAGTTCCGGGTGCTGCGCTACGACCAGCGAGGATTCGGTCTTTCGGAGAAGATGCGCGGCACCCTGGACGTCGATGACATGGCGGACGATATAGCGGGCCTGCTGACGGGTCTTGGGATCGGCGGACCGTGTCATATGGTGGGCACGGCGATGGGAGCCGGGATTGCGGTCAATATGACGTTGAGACACCCCGATCGCGTCGCCCGCCTGGTCCTCACCAGTCCCGCGACCGGCACCTCCGGAGACCGGCGGGCGCAACTTCAGGAACGCGCCGAGATGGTCGAGAAGGGCGGGATGCGGATCGCCGCCGAGGCCAGTCTCGCCAGATCTTATCCGGAGAATCTGCGTGGCGACCGGGCGCGCTTCGAGACCTATCGCTGCCGCTGGATCGCCAACGATCCCTTCGGCTTCGCCGCCATCAACCGGATGCTTGGTGAGATGGATCTCAATTCCCGCTTCGGCGAGATTGGTTGCGAGACCCTGGTGATCGCGGGCGAGCACGATCTGGTGCGGCCGGCCGCCGCCATCGAGAAGATCGCCGGCGCGATCCCCAATGCGCGCTATGTCTTGGCTGATACCGGCCATTTCATGGCCGTTCAGACCCCGGAACTCTTTTTGGAATTGGTAACGCCCTTCTTGAAGGGTGCTTGAAGAAACGCAATCGGTTTAAAGGAGGGAAAACCATGGCCATGATCGAACAAGATGTCCTCGTCCCGACGAAACACGGGTTATGCCCGTCTTTCGCGGTTTGCCCGGACGAACCCGGTCAGTTCCCCGGGATCGTCTTTTATATGGATGCGCCCGGCTACCGCGAGGAGCTGTGCAACATGGCGCGGCGGATCGCCAAGCAGGGTTATTTCTGCTTCCTGCCCGACATGTATTACCGCCTTGGGACCTGCCGGTTCGACCTGCCACGTCGGAACGACGGAATGACGGCGGTGATCATGGCTTCAATGAACAGCCTGACTCTTGATGACGTGGCCGACGACACCGGCGGCTGGCTCGCCTGGATGGATGCCCAGGACAAGTGCAAACCGGGGCCGGTCGGCAATGTCGGCCATTGCATGAGCGGCCGCTACGTCACTTCGGTGGCGGCGCGTTATCCGACGCGCTTCGCGGCTTCCGCCTCGCTCTATGGTGTCGGCATCGTCACGGAGGAAGAGGATTCGCCCCACCTCTCGGTCGACCAGATCCAGGGTGAAATTCTCTATATCTTCGCCGAGACCGACCGATCGGTACCGGATCACGTCGTTCCGGACCTGAGTGCCGCCTTGAAGAAGGCAGGCACGAATTCGACCGTCGAGGTCTTCCCCGGCACCGAACACGGGTTCATGTTCTCCCAACGCTTGCCGTACCACCCGCAAGGGGCGGAGGAAGCCTGGACCAAGCTCTTCGATCTCTGGGATCGGAACCTGAAATAGCGGTTCCAATTATCCGTGAAGGACTCTAAATCACGCCCTCTTCGCGAAGGCGCTCGGTGGCGTCGCCGTGGCCGAGTTCGGTCAGGACCTCCGCCGTATGCTCGCCGAGGGTCGGCGGCGGCTGGCCTAGTTGGCCGCGTTCCCCGTCGATATGCACGGGATAGCGGATCAGGGTCTGCTCGCCCTCGGTCGGATGGGTCGTCTTGTAGAATGTGTCCAAATTTCGGACCTGCGGGTCGTCCATGGTCTCGGCCAGGGTCAGGATCGGGCTGAAGGGCACGTCGCCGGCCTCCAGTCGCGGCAGCCAATAGTCGCGCGGTTTGACCGAAGCGGCTTTTTCAAACGCCGCCCTTAGATCGAGGTAATTGTCGATCCGGTCCTGCCGGTTTTCGAACCGGGGGTCGGCCAACAGGACCTTGGCTTCAAGTGCTTCGCACGCCGCCTCCCAAAATTTTTCCTGGATCGAGAGATGGATCGCCAGCAATTTGCCGTCGCTGCATTTCATGGCGTAGGACTGCGAGGCCGCGACGCGCACCAAGGGCCCTGGCGTGATGTCGGACTGGTTCATGTTCGAGTAGGGATCGGGGATGAAGGCGATTGAAGATTCCAGCATGTTGACGTCGAGCCGGCGGACAACGCCGGTGCGTTCGCGCTCGAAGAGGGCGCTGGTGATGGCGTTGGCCGCATAATATCCGGTCGCATTGTCGCCGATGGTGGGGCCGGCGAATTGTGGATTGTCGGGATCGAGAAAGAGACTGGCCACGCCGGAGAGCGCCTGCGCCACTGCGTCATAGGCCGGCCGGTCGCGATAGGGGCCGTCCTCGCCGAACCCTGTGATCGAGCAATAGATAAGGTTCGGATTGCGCGCGCGGAGCGTCTCCAAATCGAGACCGAGCTTCTCCATAACGCCCGGGCGGTAGTTCTCCATCAAGACATCCGCCGTCTCCACGAGGTCGAGCAGGATCGACCGGCCTTCCTCGTGACGGAGGTTGAGGGCCATGCTCCGCTTGTTGCGGTTATAGGCGCCGAACTGGGCGCTATAGGTACCGCCCCGCCAGCTCCGAAAGAGATCCCCGCCCTTGGGATTCTCGACCTTGATCACCTCGGCCCCTTGGTCGGCCAGCAGCATGCAGCAGAGCGGCCCGGTGATCATGTTGCCGAGTTCGATCACGCGAATGCCGTCGAGCGCGCCCATGGGACTATTTTTTGTCCCGTTGGTCGGTCAGTTGCGCGACCGGCTTGAAGGATTCGTAGACCGGCCGGTAGCTTTTCTCGTCGAGGAACTGCTTCAGGCCCTCCTGATAGGAGTTCTGCATGTTGAACCGCGCGTCGTGGTAGCGGATCGCCATGTTCTTTTCCATCAGATAGTCGAAGGCCTGGTTGTGATCCATCGTCCGCACCTGGCGGACTGCCTGCTTCGTGGCACGGAGGACCGCCGGGCTCTTCTTCAACAACCCATCGGCCAATTTCTCCACCTCGGCCCTAAGGTCGTCATGGGGAACCACCTTGTCGACAAGGCCGATCCGCTCCGCCTCGTGCCCATCGAAGGCCTCGCCGGTGCAGCTATAATAAAGGGCGCGCCGCGGCAGGCAGGCGTCGGCCACCAGCTTGGCGACGAGGGCCCCCGGCAGGATGCCCCAGTTCACCTCGCTAAGCGAGAAGGTGGCGTTGTCGGCCGCGATCGCGAAATCGGTCGAAAGGAGCTGCATGAAGGCGCCACCGACGCAGAAACCTTCGATCATCGCGATCGTGGGCTTGTCGTAGTTCCACAGCCGCTCGAAGCGCCACCGGTTGGCCGCTTCCTGGGCACGTTTCGATTCAGCGGGTTTGTCCTCCAACTCCCGGAAGAACTTCTTCAGGTCCTGGCCGGCGCTGAAATTGCCGCCCATGCCGCCGATTACAACCAACCGGGTATCGGGATCGCCCTCAAGGAGAGCCAGTGCCTCGTCCATTTCGTAATGCAGCTGCGGGCTCATCGCGTTTTTCTTTTCCGGGCGGTTCAGATACAGCCAGGAAATACCGTCGTGCTGCTCAAGCTTCACCTTCTCGAAATCGAACTTCATGTCTCGGCTCCTCCTCTGTGACTTCCATAAGAGGTATGGGGCCGGGGCGCATTGGCGAGGGGAAACGTCGACTTCGGCCGGGGTCTCGCTATTTTCCTCAGGGAGACGGAAACAGTGTGGGAGAGTGCCATGTTCTACGACACCGAGAAGAACGACCACGGCCTGCCCCATAATCCTTACAAGTCCATCGTCGTGCCCCGGCCGATCGGGTGGATCTCGACCCTCGACCTAGAAGGCCGGGTCAATCTGGCGCCGTTCAGCCAGTTCAACAATCTCGGCTACGATCCGCCCTATGTGATGTTCTCCGGCAGCCACAAGCCGGTCTCCGGCGACCTCAAGGATACGGTGAAGAACGCGATCGAGACGAGGGAGTTCGTCTGCAATATGGCGACCCACGATTTGCGCGACGCGGTGGTCAAGAGCGCCTCCTTTTTCGATGCCGATGTCGACGAGATGGAGGTAATCGGCCTTACCAAGGCGAAGTCGCGCTATATCGCGCCGCCCCGGGTTGCGGAATCGCCGGTTCATCTGGAGTGCCGGCTGCATACGGTACTGGTCCTGCCGGGCTATGCGGTCGACACCACGAACCATGTCGTGGTCGGCAAGGTCGTCGGCGTCCATATCGACGACGATGCGCTGACCGCCGAGGGCCGGCTCGATATCGAGCGTCTGCGGCCATTGGCGCGATTGGGCTATCAGGACTACACCAGCGTCGAGACGGTATTCGACATGCCCTTGGAGGGCCCGATGGTAGCGGCGCTTTCGGCGGGCATGCACGGCGAGGCCAAGGGAAAACGGGATTAGCTGACATGGATTACGAACTGCCGGAAGAACTGCGGATGATGCGCGACACGGTGCGCCGTTTCATCGATAGCGAGATCATTCCCCATGAGCGCGAGGCCTATGACGGGCCGGAACTGAAACCGGACTTTCGCGAGAAATGGGAGGCGCGCGCGAAAGAGCTCGGCATCTGGCAGATCGACGTGCCGGAGGAATATGGCGGCATGGGCCTCGGACTTCTCGCCCGCGTCGTCCTGTGGGAAGAGACCGGCCGCACCATTGCCTTTCCCCGCCGCAAGGGCTGGATCTTCGGTCACGATATCAGCCCGATCCTGTTGCAGTATCTCCGCGACGACCAGAAGGAGAAGTATCTCTGGCCCATCTTGCGCGGCGAGAAGAAGACGGCGATCGCGCAAACCGAACCCGATGCAGGCGGCGACCCGGCGGCCATCCGAACGACCGCGGTCAGGGACGGGGACCATTACGTCATCAACGGCATGAAGCGCTTCATCACCGGCGCCGATAGCGCCGATTTCATGAAGGTCATCTGCGTCACCGACAAGGAAAAGGGAGCCAGGGGCGGGATCTCCTGCATCCTGGTCGACAACGACACGCCGGGTGTCGAGATTCTGCGCCGGCAGGAAACCGTGATGGACGACCGGCCCTGCGAGGTCGGTTTCACCGATGTGCGCGTTCCGGTCGAAAACATCGTCGGGGAAGAGGGGGACGGCTTCAAGATCGCCCAGACTTGGATCACCTTCGGGCGCATGCGCCACGGTGCGTGGGGCATTGGCACGATGGAGCGCTGCCTGGAGCTGGCCGCGTCCTACGCCCAACAGCGGGTCACCTTCGGCAAGCCGATTTCCGAGCGGCAATCGGTGCAGTGGATGCTGGTCGATATCCACGCCGACATCCAATTGCTGCGCCCGTTCCTCCACAAAACGGCGGCGCGATTCGATGCCGGCGAGGACATTCGCTGGGATTCCTACATCTGCAAATACATGGGCGATCGCAAGGGCTACGAGGCGGCCGACCGCTGTCTCCAAATCCATGGCGGGCTGGGTCTGACGACCGACCTGCCCATCGAAAAATTCTGGCGCGACCTCCGCTCGATGATGATCACCGAGGGGCCGGAGGAGATATTGAAGATGTCGCTCTCGCGCCATGTGCTGCGGGAATACGGCTAGATTCTATTTTGGTCGGCGACGACGTTGGAGGGCATTGTTTTGGCGATTGGCCTCAATTCGTTGAAACCCATAATATAGCTGCAACCAAACAGGGTGCCGGCGAATCCGATGTGCGGGACGGTACACTTTCCAGGTTCGCCCTGCAGATTGGCACGAACAGGTCGGCACCATCAGAAGCCCGTTGAGGGAGAGGGGAGATCGCCGTGCAAGCGGATTATGTCATCGTGGGGGCTGGTTCGGCCGGCTGCGTGCTCGCCAACCGGTTGACGGAAGACCCCGACACGCAGGTGATCCTGCTTGAAGCGGGCGGCAAGGACACGAACCCGCTGATCCACATTCCAGCCGGTTACATCAAGCTGCTGGAACATCCCACGCTGACCTGGGGCTTCAAGGCCGATAGGGACTCAGGTCTGAATGGCCGCGAAATTCCTTATCCGCGCGGCAAGGTGCTGGGTGGATCGAGCTCGATCAACGGCTTGATCTATATCCGCTCCCAGCCCGAGGACTACGACCACTGGTCGCAGCTCGGCAATCGCGGCTGGGGGGCGAAGGAGGTCTTTCCCTTCTTCCAAAAGGCCGAGAACTGGGAAGGGCCGGCAAACGCGGTGCATGCCAAGGGCGGGCCGCTGTTCACCTCGCTCACGCGCGATCAGCCGAAGCTCTGTGAAGCCGCCATCGAGGCGGGCCGGGAACTGGGGTGGGCGTATCGCGAGGATTTGAATGACCTGCCGCATGGTCTCGGCGACCATATCGGCTGGGTTCAACAGACCCGGGGTGGGCGGTTCCGCGCCAGCACTGCACGATCCTATCTACGCCCGGCCATGCGCCGGCCGAACCTGCGGGTTGTCACGAATGCCCTGGTGCACCGGGTGATCCTGGACGGCGCGCGCGCCGTCGGGGTCGAGTTCTCGCGCGGCGGTGCGACCGAACGCGCCGACGCCGCGGCCGAGGTGGTCGTTTCCGCCGGTGCCATCGGCTCCCCCCATGTTCTGCAACTATCCGGCATCGGCGATCCCGACCATTTGGGCCGCATCGGTGTTGACGTACGGAAAGCGTTGCGGGGCGTCGGCAAGAATTTTCAGGACCATTTCCTGGTGCGGATACAGGCCGAGGTGAAGGACATCGCGACGTTGAACGAACGCTCACGCGGCATTCGTTTCGCCGGCGAGCTGATGAAATATGTCTTCAATGGCCGTGGAATGCTGACCTATGCGGCATCGCTGGTGGCCGCGTCGGTGAATGTGTTGCCCGAATCGGCGACGCCCGATGTGCAGGCGTTGTTTGCCTCGGCGAGCTATGCCCCCGGATCGAAACGGGTGTTGGATACGAAGCCCGGCATGACTTCCGGCCTTTGGCAGATGCGTCCGGAAAGCCGGGGCTACGTCGAGGCCTCTTCCGCGGACCCGCGGGAGCAGCCGAGTATCAATCCGAACTATCTGGCCGAGGACCGAGACCGGCGCAGCGTCATCGCCGGTATGCGGCGGGTGCGGGCCTGGTTCAACGCGCCGGCGTTGAAGCGTTATCTGGTCGCCGAGACCGTTCCGGGCCCGGATGTCCAGACCGATGACGAGTTCTTGGCATATGCGCGCGAGACCGGAACGACGGTGTTCCATGCGACATGTTCGTGCCGGATGGGGTCTGACCCGATGGCCGTGGTCGATGACCGGCTACGCGTGCACGGGATTGAAGGACTGCGCGTCATCGATGCCTCCGTCATGCCGGTGGTTACCTCGACCAACACGAACGCGCCAACCATCATGATCGCCGAGAAAGGTGCGGCGATGCTGAAGGAAGACGCTATATCGCGGTAGGTTTTCCCTTATCTCCCGACACCCGACCTATATCCGCAAGGCCTGTTTCTTCCAGTCTTAGCCAGATGGAGACATGGCGGCGTCCATGGCGAGGGACGGTTCACCACAAGGATAGAGTCATCGTCGCTCCGTTACCCCTAAGTAATTTGTCGGCTATCATCGGGGCATCGGGGCATCGGGGCATCGGGGCATCGGGGAAAGAGACGTTATCTTGGATGAAAGCAAAATCATGCAGGGCCGGGTCGCCGATCTGTTTTATTGCGCCGGGTGCCTAATTAGCGCCGGTCTGGCGGTGGCTGTCGGCTATCGCATGATCGTGTCCCCGACAGCCCTGGCCAATTTTCTCGAGGGTCCGGAAAGCGCTGTTTTAATCACTGGCCTTGCGTGGGGCCTCACCTGGGCGACGCGAGGTCGTGTAAACGGTTACTGGGGTGTCAAGCCGATCCGAAAGGAATTGTGGGAAAAGCGAATTTATTTCAAGAAGAAGAATTGGAAGCCATGGAGTAGACAGGCGGCCTACGAAGAGGAGTTAAAAGGCCGCGTAATCTATTATGCGGTCGGAGGCTATATCATTGGGGCCATATTAATTTTCGATATTAATTCTTTAGTCGAAGGGCTTCTGATGGCTGCGTTTCTGGCGGCTGGAATAATGATCTTATTCGTGTTTATCGACGCCATTTTATACCAGCTATTGAGCCGCGTGATGGACAATCGACGTTTCGGTCAAATTTGCAAGGCGACCTGCATCGCCGGGACCCTAATCTTCGTCTATTTCAAGGTAGGTTCAGGATTGGTTGGAGGTTAGGTGTTGCCGCCACCCAAAGAGCCTTACCCAGCGCCGGATATCACCCAACGAATTGGTCTTTGCCCGCGACCACGGCCGTCCCAGAGCTCTCGTCGCGTCGACGACGGTGCGAGGGAATGCCGTCTAGACTCTGTTTTTTCTTTCGGTCTATGTACCGGCCTTGATCGAATTGGCCGGTTACATCGGGTCTCGTCGTCCCGCCTGCCGGGGCTCTCCGCCATGATACACCGGCGCGGCGAGTGCGCCTATTTCAACTGTGTCGGCCGGATGGACGTCGAGGCCGGCAAGGACGTGGCCGAGGATACGATCTTCCGTATCTATTCCATGACCAAGCCGATCACCGCCGTTGCGGCGATGATCTGTTACGAGGAAGGGCATTTTCAGCTCGACGATCCGATCGCGCGGTTCCTGCCGGAATTTGGAGATATGCGGGTCTGGGACGGCAATCCCGATGCGTTCGGCACGGTCCCGGCCGAGGGCTACATCACCGTCCGTCACCTGATGACCCACACGGCGGGATTCTCGTACGAATTCATGGAGGCAACCCCGGTCGAGGCCTATTACAGGGAGCACGGGATCAGCTTCAACCCGGGTCGGCAAAAAGAGGGCGGCGCCGACCTGGCGGCGATGACGACCCGTCTGGCCGAAGCCCCCCTGGTCCGGCAGCCGGGTAGCGGCTGGGGCTATTCCGTCTCGACCGACGTTCTCGGCCGCTTGGTCGAGGTCTGGTCGGGGCAGCCGCTCGATCGCTTTTTCGAGGAACGCATCTTTCAGCCCCTCGGCATGACCGATACCGCGTTCTCGGTGGCGGCGGAAAAGCTCGACCGGTTCGCCGCGTGCTATGAGCCGACCAGCGGCGGCGGTCTCGGTAGTCTCCGTTCCCAGGAAGTCGTCGTTCGCAAGTCTGACGGCGTCGGCCTGAAACTCTCCGACGCGCCCGCCGACAGCCACTACCTTGAGACGCCCGAGACGTTCTCCGGCGGCGGCGGCCTCACGGGCACGCTCGGCGACTACGGTCGCTTCTGCCAAATGCTGTTGAACAAGGGTGAGCTGGACGGCACCCGCCTCTTGGGGTGGAAGACGGTCGAGTTCATGGCCGTCAACCACCTGCCGGACAACAAGGACATGGCGGCCATGGGACAACCGGTCTGGAGCGAGACCAGCGCCGAGGGGATCGGCTATGGCCTCGGCATGGCGGTCGTCATCGACGCCGCGGCGACGCAGGTGATCCGCTCCACCGGCGAATATTTTTGGGGCGGAGCGGCCAGCACCGCCTTCTGGATCGATCCCGCTGAGGAGATGTTCGTTGTCCTGATGACCCAGCTGATGCCTTCGTCCTTCTATCCGATCCGGAGCGAGTTGCGGGTCGCGACCTATCAAGCGCTGATCGGCTAGTCTTTGGAATGGATCAAATGCGAACGAGTTACGTACCCGGTTTTCCCCGCATTGCCTACGACCACCAGGGCGAAGGCGAAGTCGTCTTGTTCCTGCATGGGATCGGCGGCAACCGGACGAACTGGCATGATCAATTGCCCGTCTTTGCGAACGACTACCGCGCGGTCGCTTGGGATGCGCGGGGGTACGGCCTCTCGGACGATTATGACGGGCCGCTCGACTTCGCCGAATTCGGCGACGATATCGTCCGGTTGCTGGATTGTCTCGAGGCCGAGACCGCGCATGTCGTGGGTCTCTCCATGGGGGGGCGAATCGCGCTCGATTTCATTGCCCGGTATTCGGAACGGGTGGCGACGCTGACGCTGTCGGGGGCTCGCGCAAGCATGGCGCAACGAACCCCCGAGGCGCGTGAGGAATTCCTTCGACTTCGCAAGAAACCGCTGGTCGAGGAGGGCAAGGAGACGAAAGACATCGCACCCGTCGTCGCCAAGACATTGATGGGCCGCCGCGCCACGGAGGCGCATTTCGAACGCCTTGTCGAAAGCATGGCCGTGCTTCACAAGGAGAGCTATATCAAGACGTTGGAGGCCTCGACATATTACGACCGTTCGGCGGCACTCGGGAATATTCGCGTGCCGACGCTGCTGATATATGGTGGCGACGACCGCCTGAACGGGCCCGACCTCGGTCGCGAGATCGCCGCCGCGATCGAAAACGCCCGGTTCGTCGAACTTGCCGATGCGGGTCACCTCTGCAATTTCGAGGCGCCGGCGGAATTCAACGCGGCGCTGCGGTCTTTCCTGAACGATTATCGAAGCGGGTAGGTCGCGGTCATGACCCGAGGCTCCGGAATTCGATTGCCGGGTGGCCTACAAACCCTATTGGGCGTGGACTTTGATATTGCGCCTTTCGCTTGCGCGCCATAGCCTCGCCCTCGGTTCGATCAGGGTGGGGGAGACCTATGTTGGAGTCGTTGCAACTCGGCAAGAGCGGGCTCAGCGTTTCGCGATTGTGTCTCGGCACGATGAATTTCGGCGAGCCGGGGCGCGGGCATCAGGGGGATTGGACGCTCACCCTCGACGAGGCCAGGCCGATCTTCAAGGCCGCGCTCGACCACGGCTTGTTCTATTTCGATTGCGCAAATGTCTATGGGTTGGGGGCTTGCGAAAAGGTCGTTGGTGCGCTTTTGCGGGAGCTGGCACCTCGCGACGAGTTCGTCCTCTCCACCAAGGTTTCGGGCGTGATGGGGCCGCACCCCAACCAGGGCGGCCTGTCGCGAAAACACATAATGGAAAGCGTGGACGCCTCCCTCCAGCGCCTTGGCCTCGACTACATCGACCAGTTGGTCATCCATCGCCACCCCCATGGCCGCCCCGGCCAGGCGCACCCGCCGATCGAGGAGAGCATGGAGGCGCTGCACGACGTGGTGAAAGCGGGGAAGGTGCTTTACCTCGGCGGATCTTCGATGTTCGCTTGGCAATTCACCGAGCTGCAAATGACCGCCGAGCGCCACGGATGGACGCGCTTCGTCTCGATGCAGAACCATTACAATCTCATCTACCGCGAGGAAGAGCGCGAGATGAACCCTTATTGTGCGGCGACCGGCGTCGCTCTGACGCCGTGGTCGCCCTTGGCGCGCGGCATCCTGACCGGCGCCTATAAGGGTGGTTTCGATGCCGGCAGCACGACGCGCTCGCAAGGGAACGACCGGAAGCGGACGGAAGGTCTCTATCGCGGCGAAATGGATTTCAAGATCGCGGCCCGCGTCGTCGAGGTGGCGGAGCGACTCGGCCATACGCCCGCTCAAATCGCCGTCGCCTGGCTCTTGAGTAAGCCCGAGGTGACGGCGCCGGTGGTAGGTGTCTCGAAGATCGGCCAGCTCGATCAATTGGTGGCGGCGACGGAAATCTCGCTGGAAGCGGATGACATCGGGTATTTGGAGGAACTCTACCGCCCGATGGAGAACCTGATGAGCATCGGGACTTCCTGACAGGCGCGTTTCGCCGCTCAACGATGTTCACCGAGAGGCCCGGGAAATTTTCAGAAGATGGCCCACTCATGCCCTGTGTCGCGGCGAAACAGTCCGACCCCGTGATGTGCGGGCGGCTCCGGATTAAGCGCTTTAGACTTGATAAATTGGCGGTCGTGAGCGCCGTAGCGCCGCCGATTCATCATAAGCTCTGGGTTCGACGACTTCCGCTATGCACCCGGAATCAGTTGCGTTTTGGCGTCTCGTTTGACGGGGAAAGTCTAACGGCATCACATAAAGGTAGTTTGATACTAGTTTGCCGTAAAAACGTCTAACTTGTTGATATAAAAAAATTATTTGACTGGGTATTATACCCGCTCAATAAATATATCCGGAAACCATTTCTTATCAGTAAGTTAGGTCTAATTAGAAACTCGGCGGTATTACAGCAAATAATGGGAGATGAATGAGATGAGTAAGATCACCGGTGCGACCCTGATCGCAAGGAGCCTCAAGCAGCAGGGCATCGACCATCTATTTGGTGTTGTCGGCTTTCCGGTCGGCCCGATTGCCATAGCGGCACAAGAGGAAGGCATCAAATACGTCGGCATGCGCAACGAGCAAGCTGCCTCCTACGCCGCGCAAGCGTACGGCTACATGACCGGCCGCCCGGGGGCTTGCATCGTCGTTACGGGCCCCGGCGTGGTGCACGGCCTTGCGGGTCTCGCGAATGCCCAACAAAACTGCTGGCCAATGATTCTGATCGGAGGCGCCTCGGAGACGTATCGCGGCGGTATGGGTGCATTCCAAGAGGAGCGCCAGGTCCTGATCGCAACCCCGTTTTGTAAGTTTGCGCACGGCATCGAAAGCGTCCAACGCATCCCTTACTACGTTGAGATGGCAACGCGGCACGCGATATATGGACGCCCGGGTGCCTGTTACCTCGATATGCCGGATGACGTCATCTCCGGCGAATGTGACGCCGACGACATCGTCCAGGTCGAGCGTGTGCCGGAGCCGCCGAGCATGATGGCGCCGACAGAGAACATCGAGGCTGCCTTGGACGTACTTGAAGGCGCCGAGCGACCGCTCGTACTCGTCGGCAAGGGCATGGCGTGGTCACACGCCGAAACCGAGGTGCGCGACTTTATCGACCGCACGCAAATCCCGTTCGTACGCTCCCCCATGGGTAAAGGCGTCATCCCCGACGACCATCCGCTCGCGGCATCCGCGGCTCGGACCCTAGCACTACAGCAGGCCGACGTAATTTTCCTGATGGGTGCTCGGTTCAACTGGATTTTCCACTTCGGCTTGCCGCCGCGGTTCGCACCGGACGTCAAGGTCATTCAGCTCGACATCTCTCCCGAGGAAATCGGGCACAACAAGCCATCGGAAGTGGCGCTTGTCGGCGATGGCAAGGCGATCATGGGTCAGATGAACCAAGCCCTCGAAGGGCGGCAGTGGTTCTATCCCAAGGACACCCCATGGCGCACGGCCATTGGCGAAAAGGTGTCGGCGAACGTCACCCAGATTCAGGCACAAGTTAACGACGATACGGCACCCGCGGGATATTTTCGGGCCTTGCGCGACGTTGCGGCGTGGATGCCGGAGAACGCTATCCTGAGCGCCGAGGGTGCCGGCACGATGGATATTGGGCTCACCCAGCTGCCGGTCTCCGACGCACGCGCCTGCCTGAACGCCGGTACCTACGGCACCATGGGTGTCGGCCTCGGTCATGCCATCGCCGCGTGCGTCGTGCATCCGGATCGACCGGTCATCCACCTCTCGGGTGATTCGGCCATTGGCTTCTCCGGTATGGAGATGGAGACGCTGGCCCGATACAACCTGCCCGCCAAAATAGTGGTGCTCAACAATGGCGGCATCGGCCCGGGCATGCCGGAAATTCCGGATGATCCGATGACGAACATGAAGCCGAACGCGCTGATTTATGGCGCGCGCTACGACAAGATCATGGAGGACTTCGGCGGCAAGGGCTTCTTCGTCGAGGATCCGAAGGATATACCGGCCGCGCTCGACCAGGCGATGGCATTCCCCGGTCCCGCGCTGGTCAACATCGTGATCTCGCAAAGCTCGTCTCGAAAGCCACAGAAGTTCGCGTGGCATTCGTAAGACATTACATCTGGACAGGGTGCAAATATGCGAAGCGTGTCACTTTTCACGCGGCCTGATTGTCAATCTCTGGATCAATATGGGGTGATCGCAAGGCGGCAAACATATGGCGCCGCCATCAGGCCCACCCATTATAGAATCTGCATCGCCTCATGCCTGCTTGGGGTCAAAATTCTCCATTCCCAACCAGAAGAATTATCACCCGTTTAGAGAGGTGAAGCGGTCCTTATTCACAATACGGTCCGGTTCGCCCTCGGGAGCGGTCGTGATTCCGCGATCTGTTTGACGGGGAAAAATAGCCAAAAATTGGACGTGGGTCGGTCGCCCATTTTACTCCGGCATACCCGCCCGACGAAGTCCGGCCATCAGACTCTCGTTGATCGTTTCGTCCTTGTAAGGCTCTTTCAAGGCGTCGGTGACCGATGCGTTTGGAAAATACTTTAGATATTCCGCGACAGCCGCGCGCGCTTCGTCCAATCGGTCGAGTTTTGCGAGGCTTGCCGCGAGGATCAAATGTCCCAGGAAATAGTCGGGCTTGTTCGTGATCGTCCTGGTCGCCCAGTCGACGGCCTCATCGTAGCGACCGGCGACATAGTGTGCTCTCGCGATGCCGATATACCGAAAGAAGATCGTTATGTCGCGCGGGTTCGATCGGATGGCAATTTCATTGTTTCGTATGGATTCGTCCGGATCCCCGGCGTAGCTCAAACTGGTTCCGAGCGACCCACGCGCCAGCGAGCAATTCGGATTGATCTCTATCGCCCGATTGTGCTCGGAAATCGCGCGGCCGTGTTCCCTGTTGTCGTTGTAATTCGAGCCAAGATTCCAATGCGCATATTCGTTGCCATCGTCCAAGGCGACGGCACGTTTTGCGAGCTCGAGTGCTCTCTTTACCGCCGCGTCCGGATCTTCGGCGTACCCCAACTTCTTTTCATGAGACAGAACGCCCGAGAGCAGCCACGTTGCTTGGCAGGAACTTGGGTCCAGTTCGATCGCTTTCTCGAGCAGTCCTTTCGCTTCCTTAAGACTGTCCGGATTCAATTCGTAAAACAGTTTCCAACCGCGCGCCGTCAGGTCCCAAATCTTGTTTTCGCGCTGCGGCGTCCTTTCGGCGAGGTCGCCTTCCGCAATCGTTATCTGCGTGTGCAGGGAGGCGACGACATTTTGTGTAATCAGGTCCTGTAGATCGAAAACATCTTCAAGTTTGCCATCGTACTTTTCCGCCCAGACATGGCCGCCCGTCGCACCATCTATCAACTGGGCCGTGACGCGGACCCGTTCGCCCGACTTTCGGACACTGCCCTCGAGGACATAGCGCACGCCAAGTTCACCTGCGACTTGCTTCACGTCCACGCGTTGATCCTTGTATGTGAAGGTCGAGTTTCTGGCGATGACGAAGAGCCAGGGCGAACGCGACAATGCGGTAATGATGTCTTCGGTGATGCCGTCGCTGAAATACTCCTGCTCCGGATCACCGCTCATGTTATCGAACGGCAGCACGGCGATCGATGGCTTGTCTTGCAGCGGCGGCGCATCGGTAAGCATCGAATGCCCCGTCACGATCCGGTAGGCCCGGACCGGCGCAGCGATGTTCTTGACCTCTTGGTCGCCCATATCCTCGAAGCCGATGTCGAGCTTGCCGTTGACCTGCTCGAAAACTGCGCCGGAGACACAGACGCCGCTTGGATCGGCCAGGCTTTCGAGCCTCGCCGCGACATTGACGCCGTCGCCATAGATGTCGTCGCGGTCAACGATCACCTCGCCAAGATTGACGCCGATGCGGAATTGTAGACGCCTGTCTTTGGGTTTGTCAGCAAATCGGTCCGAAAGTGCAGCCTGCACCGCGACTGCCGTCTCGACCGCCGCCACCACGCTCTGGAATTCCCCCAGCACCGCGTCGCCGGCGTAATGCACGACGCGCCCACCCGAATCTTTGATACGCCCCGAGATAAGATCGAGACCGGTCGACAATTGACGGTGAGTGCCGACTTCGTCTTCACCGGTCATACGACTGTATCCCGCTACATCGGCGTAGAGGATCGCCGTCAGCTTGCGTATGACTGGTTCGTTGGACATTTGGCCCCGCGTCAACGTTCGCGCGCTACATTAACGATTGACCAAGCGAGCGCAATCCGAAGCATCGCGAATGTCTTGAAGCAGTCAACGTTCCCTGTTGTGGTTTCGGCGACTATTCATCCACTTGGCGGGGAGGGACGATCCTGAAATTCGGTAATGTCCGGATCGTCCCCGGAAGCGGCTCAGAACGCGGCTTTCCATTGCTCCGTGTCCACGAACCAACGCTCTTCGTGGACCTTTCCCTCGGTGAACTTGAACAATACGGCAAGTTGGCTTCCGCCGGGGACCTTGTCGCTCTTCCATTCGACGACAGACACGATCTCCCCGGTCTCGCCGATCTCGCGGATCGCGGTGATATCGAAACCGGGTGGCAATGCCGCGCCGATATTCTCAAGCGCATTCCGGAATGCGGCTGTGCCTTCCAGGACATCATTCTGGCCGGGCATTACAAAAATCATGTCTTCGGTGTAGTCCGCGATCAGCGTATCCCAATCGCCACGGCCAACCGCTTCCCATCCTCGTTTCACGACCTCGGCATCGTTTGCCATAGCATCTCTTCTCCCTATTTGGTCGGGAATTGAACGCATCCTCGGCCTAACTGTCAATCGCGCCTTGGAGCGGTCCTTGATGTCCGTCTCGGGTCAGGTGCGGCCCAAATAGCCGAACATGATTTCCGTCCGCTTACCCCGGCAATGCGGACTCTGATTTCACGGAAATCGAAAATCGCCGGATGAAAGGCCGCCTACCCTCCAACTCCGGGCGTAAATTCCTGTCGCCGTTTTAGGCTCTTCATAGATAGGGACAAACATCCTGCGCGGACCGCTACACTCGGCTCCATGGCGGACAGACTTCAGCGTAGATTGGCCGCCATTGATGTTGCGGGCTATTCGCCATATGACCGGGACATGCTCTAGTCGGCCAGCCTGCGGCGGAACGCCTCCTGCCAGTCGGCGTAGCGGCCAAAATCAGGCTCTTGCCGAAAGTCCTCCCTGGTCTTGTCCAGCAGCGTCTCGTCATCAAGGTCGATGTCTGTCGGCTTGCCTTGCGGCTGGCTGACATGAAAGGGAGAGTCGACGAAACACTCAACGCCATTGCCTTCCGGATCGGCAAAGTAGAGCGACCAGGCATTGCCGTGCGAAATCTCCCGGCCGATCGCGATGCCCTCGGACGTCAGGCGCTTCTTCAACGCCCGTAGATCATCCAGTGATTCCATGCGAAATGCGACATGACCCATATTGCGCACGCCCTCGTTGTCCTTCAACGTGCCGGCGAGGGCGATCTGATGATGGTTGTCGGGATCCTGGCTCATGAACACGGCCTCGATATCACCATTGATATGACCCCTGTCAGTGACCTGAAAGCCCAGGATGTTGGCGTAGAAAGGCACGACCTTGTCGAGGTCGGCAACATTTATGAAGGCATGCGAAAGTTTCAAACCCATAACATGCACCCCTTTCTTTTCCGCGGAATTCCCTGCCCCGATATCACGGAAAGATGCCGAGCCGCAAGCGGCCCAGAGTAGCGAAGGCGTTGTCGCCAATTATAACGGGCGACACTATTCTCGATCCGTGCCATGCCGGCCTTGAGCACCGCCTTGCGCCCAACCGTGCAGTACATGAACAAATTGAAATCTATCGGCTACGCTTCGGGCCTTTGTAACAACGGGGGCTGCGTCCGCCAATTCCTTAACTAGCTGGGCCGGTAGCAGCTAAAAGATCGATTTCTTGGTCGGTGCCTTCGCTGGGATGACATGGTTGGGACTCTTTGCGGTCTATCATCTAGACTTCCGCCCGACGAATTATCGAAACGGGGAGGGGAAGCATGAAAACGCGGCGGCTCGGCACTAGCGATCTGGACGTCTCGGCGGTCGGTCTCGGTTGCATGGTCATGCCGGGGTTCTACAACGAGGGAAGCGAAGCCGAGGCGGCGGCGACGCTGCACCACGCGGGCGATATCGGCCTGACCTTCCTCGATACCTCGGATGCCTACGGTAATGGAAAGAACGAGAGTTTCATCGGCGAAGCGATCAAGGACCGCCGCGACGATTACGTGATCGCGACCAAATTCGGAAATCTCCGCCTGCCCGACGGTAAGAGCGGGGTGAACGGGCGGCCGGAATACGTGATCGAGGCCTGCGAGAAAAGCCTGCAACGTCTCGGCATCGATGCGATTGATCTCTATTACCAGCATCGCGTCGATCCCGACGTGGCGATCGAGGAGACGGTGGGCGCAATGGGCCGGCTCGTGGAACAGGGCAAGGTCCGCTATCTGGGCATGTCGGAAGCGGCGCCCGAGACCTTGAGCCGCGGTCATGCAACCCATCCGATCGCCGCCCTGCAGACGGAATATTCGCTATGGACCCGCGATGTCGAGGCGGACTTGCTGCCGCTTTGCGCCGAGCTCGGCATCGGCTTTGTCGCCTATTCGCCGCTCGGCCGGGGGGTCTTCGGCGGCGAAATCACCGGTCTCGACAGCCTTCGCGAGGGCGATCGCCGGCGGAACCATCCGCGCTACAAACCGGAGAACCTCGACGCCAACCTCAAGCTCGTGGAACCGGTGCGCGCCATGGCGGCGGACAAAGGATACGCACCGGCGCAAATCGCCCTTGCTTGGCTGCTCGCCAAGGGGGATCACATCGTGCCCATTCCGGGCACAGTCCGGCGGGATCATCTCGAAGGCAATGCGGCTGCGGCCGAGATCGGGCTCTCCGCCTCGGAGGTAGCGACCCTGGATGCCGCCTGCCCCGTCGATGCGGCCAAGGGGACACGATATCCGGCGGGCGCGATGAAGCGGCTTCGCATGTGATTCGAAATGCCGACCGAATAATTCAACCGGCATTCGGGGTGAGGGATGCTTTTCTTCGGGACCAGAAATAGACCGTCGCATTTCGGTCCGTATCCGCTGGAACGGTTGCCCCGGGATCCGTCGATCAAGGCGGTGGAGGCGCGGACACCCCGCCGGCACGACCCGGGCATCGCCCCGGCGGCAACGGATCCCCTGGGTGCCGCGGCGCGGAAATACATCGACCTCTACGCGGCGTTCGCCGATGGTGACATTGCGGCGGGAAGGGCGCCGGTGCCCGATGATCCAGCCCGGCGCGCCGTTGACGTCAAGGGGTTCGCCTATTTTCTCGACGCCGCCCAGGTCGGTATTGCCGAAATGGTCGAGAATGCCTGGCTGGAAGGTGCCATTCCGCGCCCCCATACCCATGCCGTCGCCTTGCTTGTGGCGCATGGTCGAACGCCGGAATCGGACAATCGAGCCCATGCCTGGTGCGGGGCGAGCGGTCACGCCGCCGCCGATATGAGGGCGTGCGAGATCGCGGTGGGTCTCGCGAATTATATCCGACGGCTCGGCTGGTCCGCGCGCGCCCATTTTCCGGCGAAGGGGGAAGTCGATCTCGACCGCCTCGCCGTTTTGGCGGGGGTGGCGTTGCGGCGGTTGGACGGCGGTTCGAGCAATCCCTATCTCGGCGAGGCGTATTCGATTGCCGTCGTCACGACCGATTACGCGCTGGCGACGGATGAGCCAATTGCGGCCGCTGCCCGAAAGGCGAGGGGCGTTGGCTATTGGCTCGGTCTCGGCGGGGCCGTTTCGGGTTTCGAGTGGCGCCGGCGTGCGCACCGGGCATCCCATCTCAGCCGGCATCCGATGGAGACGGTCAAGCGTGTCGATCGGCCGACCACCCTGATCCTCGACGACGAAGTGCCCAGAGTCTCGAAGAGGGCGGCGTTCTTCGATCGTGCCAGAAGGGGCGACCTCGGCGAGAAGGCCCAGCGCGAGGTGCGGCGCTTTGCCTATAAGTCGCCGACCGCGCTTTCGGTAACCAATCTCATCGACGCATTGGTCCCGCATCAGGACGGCCCTGTCGCCGAACCGGATAAGTCGGATTCGAACGATCCGGTAGAAAACTCTAGAGCGTTGAAATCGCTTTCCTATTTCCTTGGCGCGGAGCTGACGGGGATTTGCGAAATTCCGGAATATGCCTGGTATTCGCACAAATCCGACGGGACGCCGATCGCCCCCTACCACCGCTACGCGGTCGTCATGCTGATCGATCAGGGATACGACACGATGGAGGGCGCCAGCGGCGATGACTGGATTTCCGGGTTGCAATCGATGCGCGCCTATCTCCGCGGCGCCGAGATTTCCGGCGTAATGGCGGAGCACCTGCGCGCCCTTGGGTTTCCCGCGCGGCCGCAGACGAACCGCGATAGCGATGTATTGCAAATTTCGCTCGTCCTGTGGGCGGGGTTGGGGGAGTTGAGCCGGATCGGCGAACTGGTTCTCAATCCTTTCGTTGGACCGCGGTTCAAATCGGTCGTGATGACCACCGACATGCCGCTTGCCGTCGACAAACCCATCGATTTCGGCCTGCAGACTTTCTGTGGGAATTGCTACAAATGCGCGCGCGAATGCCCCTGCGAGGCCATCCCCTTCGGCGATAAGGTGATGTTCAACGGCTATGAGATATGGAAACCGGATGTCGAACGTTGCAGCCGCTATCGCATCACCAATGCCAAGGGCTCGGCCTGCGGGCGCTGCATGAAGACCTGCCCGCTGAACAAGGTGGTGACCCTTGACGGGCCGCTTTACGCGCGGGTCGGATGCTGGCTCGGTATCCATGCCCGCTGGCTGAAACCGCTGCTGGTGCCCCTCGCGACCCGGATCGACGACTGGCTGGGGAATGGCCGGCGGTTGGCGGTGAAAAAGTGGTGGTTCGACCTGGAGGTGATCGACGGGCTGAGCGTCGAGCCCGCGGTCGGGACAAACGAGCGCGACCTCGACCCCGCGGGCCGGTTGAATTTCGACAATCAGAAGATCGCCTATTACCCGGCGAGCGCCATGCCGCCCCCCGATGCGGACGACGAGGTCTATGCGTTGGAGCGCTTGGCGGCGTTGGCGGCGGCGGAACTCGTGGAGACGCCGTCAGCCGCCAGGCAACGGGCGGAAGCGGCGGGGCTGCGCCCGGCGCAATACGTCGCGACACCGCCCTCTAGATGACGCCATCGTCGCGGAAGGCGGCGATGTCATCGGCGCCATAACCGATTTCGCCGAGGATTTCCTCCGTATGTTCGCCGACCAGCGGCGGCGGCCGGTCGGTTCCCGGAGAATCCTCGGACGCGATGAACGAGGTGCCGGGCAGCCGAATCTCCCGGTCGATCCCGGTGGGGGCCGGCAGGTTCAGCAGAAAGCCCCGATAATCCATCTGTTCGTCGTGCAAGGCGTCGTGCAGCGTATTCACGGGTGCCGCGGGGACGCCGGCCACCTCCATCCGGCGCATCCATTCACGAGTGGTCTCGGTCGCCAGGATTTCCTTGATCTCCGATTGAATGGCCTCCAAGGCATCCATTCTTCCCGCCGTCGTCATGTAGCGCGGCGCCTCCTTCCATTCGGGGTGGCCGAGCGCATCGCATAGCCGCATCGCCATCTTGTCGGTAAAGACCGAGACGTTGAGATGTCCGTCCTTGGTCGGAAAGACGCCCGAGGTCCCCTGTTTGGTCGGTGAATCATTGCCGAAAAGCTCCGGCTCCTCGCCGGCGACGAGGTAGCGACTCACCCAATAGTTCAACAACGACAGAACCGAATCCGTCATCGACAGATCCAAACGCTGGCCCTCGCCCGTCGCTTTTTGGCGATAGAGCGCCGTCGAGATGGCGAAAGCGGCGTTCATGCCCGTTGTCATATCGGCGACTGGAAAGCCGATCCGCATCGGGCCCGTCTCGGGCGTGCCGGTCGCCGTCATCATGCCGGAGACCGCCTGAATGGCACCGTCATAAGCACCGGTCCCCTTCATCGGGCCTTCCTGGCCGAAGCCCGAGATCGCGCAATAGATAATGTCCGGCTGGATGCTCTTCGCCCAGTCGTAATCGAAGCCGAGACGCGACATGACCCCCGGCTTGAAATTTTCGACGACCGCATTGGCGCCCTTTACCAGACGCCCGACGATATCCTTCGCCGCGGGGTTCTTCAGATCGATCGTGATCGAGCGCTTGGCGTAATTGACCCCCATATAGGCGGGTCCGGACATCTTCTCCGCCCAGATGTCGTCCGCCGACAGCATCCGCATTTGGTCGCCGACACCCGGTTGCTCGATCTTGACGACGTCGGCTCCCAATAGCGCCAGCTGCGCGGTCGCCATCGGACCGCACAGAACCTGTGTGAAATCGACGATACGAACGCCGTCGAAGGCTTTCGGCATGAAGGCGTCTCGCTGATAGTGGCGGTCAGTCTACTCCTGAGGATAGCGCCAAGGTGTGTCGGGCTGGTCCGCGTCCTCGTCGATGGTCCAGTGGGGGATTCCCATATCGTCCGAGATTTTTTCGATGACCATCTTGACTCGCGTGCCGATGCCGACCCGCTTGATCATGTCTGGCGGCGCGAATTCGCCGTCGGCGGTGACGAGATTACCCGCGACACGAAGTGCCTCGTCGGCCGTCGGTTGGCCCTTCTGGGTATCGAGATCGACCACCAGCACCATATAGGGGACCTTCTCCTTGAAGGCCGGCTGGATCGGGTGGTGCACCTCGGTGTAGGAGTGAATCTCGCCCTTGCCTTCGACGACGACCCATTCCGATTCCCGGTCGTTGCTCCACGGGCAGGCCGTGGTCGGCGGGTAACGGAGGAGGCCGCTCTCTTTTCCCTTTTGCAGGCGGAATTCGCCGTCTGCGCAGTATTTGAAGAAGGCCTTGTTCTCGCCGTCGACGTCATCGACTGTCAGCATCATGCCCATATATTCGGCTTGAGTTGGCATTTTCCCGTTCCTTCCTAACGATTGTCCCTGGCCTACCGATTGTCCTTGGCCATGATCATGGCCGAGCCCGTTGCCGGATGCGCCCAGCCGAGATTGGCGGATACTTCGGCACCCTTCACCTGGCGACAGCCGCCTTCAGAATGGTCGTAAGTGTGCTGGCGCTTGCCGTCGGGTCCGATGGGACAGGAATCGTCGACCTCGCCGCGGAGCTGGCGGGTGTTCTCGATCACCATGTTCATGCCGTGGGTGTAACCCTCGCAAAGATGCCCACCCGAGGTGTTGTTGGGGCGGCGGCCGCCAAGCTCGATCGCGCCCGAGGACACGTAGTCCCCGCCTTCGCCTTTCTTGCAGAACCCGTAATCCTCGAGCTGCAACATGGTGGTGAAGGTGAAGGCGTCATAGGACCCGGTGATATCGACGTCTTCCGGGCCGAGACCCGCGTTCGGCCAAAGGATGTCCTTCGCATAATGCCCGGCCACGGTCGATACGGGGCCGCCTTGGTAATGCAAGTGTATGTCGCCGCGCGGTTTGCAGCAGCGGCCGACGACCGACTGGATGACCGCGGGCGGGTTCGGGCAGTCGCGCGCGCGATCTAGGCGGGTGACGATGACGCAGGTCGCGTTGTCGGTCTCCACACAGCAGTCGAGCAGGTGGAGCGGCTTGCAGATGATCCGCGAATTGACCACATCCTCGACCGTATAGCGCTGCTTGTAATAGGCCTTCGGGTTGTTCGAGGCGTGCTTCGAATGGGCCACCTTCACATGGGCGACCTGTTCCGGCGTCGTGCCGTAGTCGTACATATGGCGGAGGAATGTCGGCGAGAACATTTGTCCGGCACTTTGCCAGCCATAGGCGCGGTGGTGGATCTGGTCCCCGGTGATGGGCACGGCCGAGCGAGCCCCCGTGCCGCCGATCCGGACTTGGGAATAGCCATTCATTGCCCGGTAGATCGCGACCGTCTTGCACATTCCGGCTTCGATCACCCCCATCGCGATGCCGATCAGCGCCTCCGTCGACGAGCCGCCGCCATGGACATCCATGTAAAAGTTGAGGCGAATGCCGAGGTCGTTCGCCAAATGGGGGGCAAAGGTCGAATCATTGCCCGAATAGCTCAGCATGCCGTCGATGTCGTCCGCGGTCATGCCCGCGTCCTCCATCGCGTTGGCGACCGCCCAAGTCCCGAGAGACCGGGTCGATTGATCCGATCCGCGGCGATAGGTCGTCTCGCCAACGCCGCAGATGGCATATTTCCCGCGGAGATATTTCTCCGTCGAAGCGTCGATGTCGCTCGAGGCCGGCATGCGTCCTCTCCCTGATATTGAACCGATGGTGGATAGTTAGTTATTGGCGCGGGAGCGCGGGACTAGGGGGCGGCGGTGTTAAATCGACGAAATCGCGGCCCAAAGTAGCCGGAGCGCCGCCGCGATGATCACGGCGAAGGTGAGGATCATACCGCCGCGCCGATGAAGGACCCGCTTGGTCAGCGAGGATAGGGCGTAGCCGTGCATCAGTCGGCCGATCAGGAGGGCGCCGCCCATGAAATGGACGATCGCCGTGCTTGCGCCGGTCAGTTCGGCCAACCCGATCAGGATGAGGGAAATCGGTACATATTCCGCGAAATTGCCATGAGCGCGGATGCGACGTTCCAGAAGCTCGTCGTCGCCGGTCCCCAGGCTCGTCTCCGTCGCCGCCCGGGTTCGGATGACGTTCATCGAGAGCACGATGAAAAGCAGGCCAAGAAGCGCCGCGTAGACCGGAAGTATCGTCATTGCGTCCGTCTCCCGATTTGTTGTGTCCTCTTAAAGGCCGAGCAGGGCCTTGGCGATGATGTTCTTCTGAATCTCGTTCGAGCCGCCGTAGATCGACGCGGCGCGCCGCAACAAGTGTTCCTCCATCAGGCCGACCGCGTAGTCGGGGCCGACCGGGATCATGTTGCTTTGTTGATTGAACAGGCGCCCCGGCTGATAGGGATGCGCATAGTCCCCCATTGCCTGCATCAGCAACTCGTTCAACTCCTGCTCGATCTCGGTGCCCCGGATCTTCAGGATCGACGAGGCATCGCCCGGCGACTTGCCGACATTGACCGCAGCGAGGGTGCGGAGATTGGTGATCTCCAGCGCCTGCAGCTTGATGCCGAGGCCAGCGACACGGGACTGGAATTCCGCATCGTCGATCATCGGCTCGCCGCCCTTCTGTTCGAGACCGGCGATCTCCTTCAGTTTCTCCAGCTTCCGCTTCGATTTGGCGACCCCCGCGATACCCGTCCGTTCGTGCCCCAAAAGATACTTCGCGTAGGTCCAACCCATGTTCTCCTTGCCGATGCGGTTTTCGACCGGAACCTTCACGTCGACGAAGAACACCTCGTTCAGATAATGCCCGCCGTCGATCGAGACGATCGGCTTCACTTCGAGGCCGGGGGTGGTCATGTCGATCAGCAGGAAGGAGATGCCCTCCTGCTTCTTGCCTTCGGTCGAGGTGCGGACCAGGCAGAAGATCCAATCGGCGTGGTGGGCGTGAGAGGTCCAGATCTTCTGGCCGTTGACGATGTAGTTCTCGCCGGTCTCGTCCAGCACCGCGCGGGTCTGCAGCGAGGCAAGATCGGAGCCGGAGCCGGGTTCCGAATACCCCTGGCACCAGAAAATATCGCCCGAGAGGATCGGCGGGATGTGCTGTTTCTTCTGTTCCTCAGTGCCGAAGGTGTAGAGCACCGGGCCGATCATAGTGATGCCGAAGGAGCTGAGGCGCGGCGCATGCGCGTTCTGGTATTCCTCGTCGTAGATGTGCTTTTGCACCGGCGTCCATTCGCAGCCGCCGTATTCCTTGGGCCAGCTCGGCGCGATCCAGCCCTGCTCGTAGAGGATCTTGTGCCAGCGAACGACGTATTCCTTCGGCACGTAGGAGTGCGAGCGCTTCGTGGCCTCTTGGATCTCGGGCGGCAGGTTCTCGGCGATGAAGGTCCGGACCTCCTCGCGGAACGCCATGTCCTCCCGGCTGAAATTCATGTCCATGATTTTTGCTCCATTCCCGGCCGCCGCTGGTTGCGTATTATGACAGAAATAGGTCGCGGGGCGAGGGGGCCACCCCGCGCCATTCGTTTGTCGGCCGGAAGACCTATCTCATAGAAATCGGCGGGATCGACCGCCTTCCGAGGGAGCCTGTGAAATGACCGATCTTCCGCTGGAGCTGGACCATGTCGGCGTCGTCATGTCGGACTTGGATGTTGGACGAGACGCCTATGAGAAGTTGGGATTCACCCTGACCTCGCGGAGCATTCATTCGGGCTCCCGCGAGCCTGGCGGTCCCGTCGAACCTTGGGGCTCCGGGAATCACTGCGCTATGTTCGAGAAGGGATATTTCGAGGTCATGGGGCTGACCGATCCGAACCTTTACAGCTCCGCCCTGGCGATGGTCGAGCGCTACGAGGGTGCCCATATCGTTGCCATCGGCGCCGGCGAGACCGTCAACGCCCATGGCGTGCTCTCCGGGCGCTTTGACGGCGTCAGCCCGGCGCGGCGCTTGGAGCGCGATGCCGCCTTCGGGCCGAACGATGAGGAAACCCGGCGGGCCGCCTTCAACAACATTCATGTCGAACCGGAAGCCTTCCCCGAGGCGAAACTGATCTTCATCGAGCACGAGACCCGCGACGTGCTTTGGCAGCCCCATCTCATGTCGCACCCCAACGGGGCGGTCGCGACCGCCGAGGTGGCGCTCTGTGTCGCCGATACGGCCGAGACCTGCGGCCGATTCTCGAATCTCTTAGCCATGGAACCCAAGGCACCGATGCCCGGTGTCTCGGTTTTCGGACTGGATCATGGGAACGTCTATGTCCTGAACGAAGCGAGCCTTGAAGGCTGGACGCCCGGAATCAAGCCGCCTTGCGTCCCCTATGTGTCGGCGGTCGGTTTCACGGTGAAGGATTTGTCGGCGACGAAGACACTGCTCGGTGGGAACGGCGTACCCTTCACGGACCATAAATATCCCGCCATCTGGATCGCGCCGGAATATACCTGCGGGCCGGTCGTCTCGTTCATTCAGGGGTGAAGTGTGGACGTCGCGGCCCGCCGGTTCCGGCCTTGACGCAAATCAAAGACACCACGGATGACCATGGTCTAGCTTTCGCCTTACGCGCACCGTTTCGTCGTCGCGGCACCGTTTTGCGGTGGAGAGAGCATGAGGTTCCAGTACAGCGGCGCCAGGCCGCCTGGGGAGAAGGCGCCGTATTTTACTGCTTCGGTTGACGCCCCGTCGGCCGATCCGACCACGCACCCTTATCGCTGGGCGATGCTCGCCGGGGCTTGGCTGGTCTATTTCTGTTTCGGCCTCACCACCGTGGCAATGGCACCCCTTGTCGGCACGATCGCAGGCGAGCTTCGCCTGAGCCACTCCGCGATGGGCACCGTTCTCGGGGCCTGGCCCTTGGTCTACATCGCCTCGGCGGTTCCATGCGGCGCCTTTCTCGACCGCTTCGGGGTGCGGCGCGCGCTCTTCCTGGGGGCCGCGATCCTGGCGCTGTCGGGGGTGCTGCGGGCCTTCGCCGTGGATCATGCCAGTTTGTTCGGCGCGGTGGCGGTATTCGGTCTCGGCGGACCCCTGATTTCGATCGGGGCGCCGAAGCTGGTCAGCTTGTGGTTCGAGGGCCGGGAGCGGGGTCTCGCCATGGGAATCTACGTCAGCGGCCCGGCGCTCGGCGGTATTGCGTCGTTGTCGCTTACCAATAGCGTCATGATGCCCTTGCTGGAAGGGAACTGGCGCGGGGTCCTATTGGCCTATGCCGCCTTCGTGGCGGCTTCGGGTGTCGTTTGGCTCGCGATCAGCGCGCATCCCGCCAGCCGCGCGGTCGAGCGCGCGACGGCCGATGAGCCGAAGCGACGGCAGCTGCGGGTCTTCGCCGGGCTCCTCAAGCTGAGGGTCGTGCGCGTCGTGCTGGTAATGAGCATCGGCATATTCTTCTTTAACCACGCGCTGAGCAACTGGTTGCCCGAGATCCTGCACTCGGGCGGGATGGACCCGCGCGCCGCCGGCTATTTGGCGTCGATTCCCATCCTGGTCGGTGTTGCCGCGGCACTGATCGTCACCCAATTGGCGCTGCCCTCCCGGCGCTTGGTCATCCTGGTCTCGTTATTTGCCTGCGCGGGTGCCGCGGCGCTGTTGATCCAAGGCGCCACCGGCCCCGGCCTCGTCATAGGACTCGTCTTGCAGGGCATCGCCCGCGGCTCCCTTATGGTCGTCTCGGTTCTGGTCCTCATGGAAAGCCCCGAAGTGGGGTCGCGCAACATAGGGGCGGCCGGCGGATTGTTCTTCTCGGCGGCCGAGATCGGCGGCGTGTTGGGGCCGCTCACGATCGGTTTGGTTTACGATCTGACGGGCGGGTTCGCAGCCGGCCTGTTCCTCTTGGCCGGGCTCTGCGCCGGTTTGATGATCCTGGTCCGGGCCTTACGTCCGGCCGAGCCCTAGAGGTTGTCCCGGTCATTCGGGCATGCCCGCCTTGCGAAGGGCGTCGATGCGCGGCTCCAGATATTCCGGCGGCGTATGCCCGAGGAGATGCCGTACGACCGCGAGCGAGAGATCGGGTCGGGCGCGGCGCGCCGCCTCGACGGCCAGACGCGCGTCCTCGAGCCGATCCTGTCCGACGAGCGCGAACGCGATCACCATCTGCACTTGAGGCAAATCGGGTCGCGCGTTGACCGTCTTCCGCGCCCATTTCTCGGCGTCGCTCCATCGCTCCAGGCTACAGTAGGCGCCCGCCAAGTTCGCCTGCATGGGGCCCAAATCATCGGGTCTTGCGGGCTCAGGCGCATGGCCAGGTCGAGTTTGGGAACGGCCTCTTCGGCCCGCCCGTCCCAGTTCAAGGCCGAGCCGAGCGCATAGTGGCCTTGGGCGTAGTTCGGATTGAGTGCTACCGCTTTCTCCAACGTGGCAATCGCACGATCGCTTTGGGCGTTAAAGTTGAGCAGCCGGCCGAGGACGTATTGGGCGAAGGCGTCCTTGTCGTCGAGCGCGACGGCGCGCTCCGCGACAGCAAGGCCTTGGATCAGAGAGGCGTCCGGATCATCGACATAACCCTGGATACGATCGAAGAAATGGGTATAGGCGACTCCCGCGTGAGGTGAGGAGAAGTTCGGATCCAGATCGGTCGCTCGTTGAAAGAGCTGTCGGGCTTCCAGGTTGTCATCCGCGGTGATCTTGTAGAAGTGCCAGAGGCCGCGTTGAAAGAGTTCCCAGGCGTCCAGGTTCTCGGGCGGTTTGCGGCGAGCCCGTTCGCGTTCGTGTGCCTCGACTTCGGGCGCCACCGCCAGCACGATCTGTTCGGTGATCCGGTCCTGCAGATCGAACACGTCCTCCAGCGTCCCGTCGAAGCGATCGGCCCAAAGATGGTTGCCGCTCAACGCATCGATCAACTGAGCCGTGACCCGGACCCTATTGCCGGCCTTGCGCACGCTGCCTTCGACGACGTAGCGAACCCCCAACTCGCGCGAGACCTGGGTGATATCGACGGCGTTTCCTTTGTAGGTGAAGGAGGAGTTGCGCGCGATCACGAAGAGCGAGCGAAAGCAGGAGAGCGTGGTGATCACGTCTTCCGCAATTCCGTCGGCGAAGAACTCCTGCTCGGGGTCGTCCGACATGTTGACAAAGGGCAATACGGCGATCGAGGGTTTGTCGGGCAGTGTGAGCGCCGCCGCCACGTCGCCATCCGACTCGATCTCGGTATCCAGGGTCGACACGCTAAAAACCCGGACGGGCGCGGAGACGTGCTTGACCTCTTGCTCGCCGAGGTCCTCGAACGTCGCTTCGATCCGGTTCCGCACCGCTTCGTAAACCAGGCCGGAAATGTTGATGCCGCCGGGTGGCGCCAGGGCTTCGATGCGGGCCGCGATGTTCACGCCTTCGCCGTGGATGTCCTCGCCGTCGTCGACGACGTCGCCGAGATTGATGCCCATGCGGAAGTCGAGCGGGCTTGACCAGAGGCCGTCTTGCATGGCGATGGCGCAGGCGACGGCGTCCTGGACCGTCGAGAACTCGGCGAGGAACCCATCGCCGGTAAGCTTGACGAGGCGTCCCGAATGCTTGGCGACGGCGGGATCGACGGTCTCGGTGCGCGCCGCCTTCCAGGCCGCGACCGTCCCGTCGGTGTCCTGTTCGACAAGTTTCGTGTATCCCGCGACATCGGCCGCAAGGATCGCCGAGAGCCGTCTATTTCGGCCGCTCTCGCTCATCCTCTCTACGATCCCCTCATGGTCGATCCGCCGCTAGCGAGTATGCTTTTACGCCGGAAGTTTGCCAATAACGCGAATTGCGGCGGCGGGTGACGTCAGCGGGCGATGCCTTCGATCGTCGCGGCCTTCGGTTGCGGTGCCTCGCTTTCGCCCGTCGAGAGTTCGATTCCCTCATAATCGTTCCCCGCCACGGCGTTGATGCGGGAGACGTATTTCGGAGCGCCGCCGTTATAGACGAAGTAGCGGATCTTGCCTTGCTCGTGCCCCTCGACGTTCGAATTGTAACCGGTGAACCAGGATTTGGCCTTCCGCATCAGCATCACCGAATACATCTGGGTCACATGGGCGGTCCATTTTTCTTCAGCCTCGCGCGTTGCGTCGGCGCGAACATAGCCCTGCTCCCATACATATTCGAGAAAGTCCGTGCACCAATTGACGCCGGTCTCGATACCGCGCGGGTAGTTCGTCGAGGCCGAACCGCTCTGGGGGCCCGCCAGCATGATAAGGTTCGGGAAGCCGTGAATGAGCATGCCCAGGAAGGTCGACGGCCCATCCCGCCACTTCTCACGGAGCTTCTCGCCGCCGACACCGCGAATGTCGATGTGGTCGTAGGCGCCCGTAATCGCGTCGAAACCGGTCGCATAGACGATGATATCGAAGTCGTGGTCGCGATCGCTCGTTCGTATCCCTGTTTCCGTTATCCGTTCGATCGGCGTCTCGCTGATGTCCACGAGGTGCACGTTGTCGCGGTTGTAGGCTTCGAAATAGTGGGTTTCGAGCGGCACCCGCTGGACGCCGAATCCGTGATCGCGGGGGATCAGTTTCTCGGCGGTCTCGGGGTCGTTCACGCGATCGCGAATGCGCTCGGCGATGTATTCCGAAAACTCGGCGTTCGCCTTCTCGTCGGTGAAAATTTCGCGAAAGTTCTGCAGCCAAATGCCGAATCCCGGCTCGTCGTAGAGCCGATCCCACATCGTCACCCGGTCTTCGCGCGAGACTTCGTAGAATCCCCTTCGGTCGGGTCCGTGCTCGAAGCCGCCGGGAGAGCGGGAACAGGCCTCGAAAATCTCATCGTAGCGTGAACGGATATCCGCCATCTCCTCGTCGGAGATTTCCGAGTTGTTCAGCGGCGCGGCCCAGTTGGGCCGTCGCTGGAAGACGGTCAGCTCGCCGACCTTGTCGGCAATCTCCGCGATCACCTGGATCGCCGTGGCCCCCGTGCCGATGATGCCGACCTTCTTTCCGGCGATGTCGACGGGCTCATGCGGCCAGTAGAAGGTGTGGAACGCGGGGCCCTTGAACGCATCGATCCCTTCGATGCGCGGCATGGTCGGCGTCGACAGAAGGCCCAACCCCATCACGACGAATCGGCAGGTCAACTCGCGACCGTCATTGATCCAAAGGCGCCAAAGATTTGCATCTTCGTCGAAATGCGCCCGCTCGACCCTGCAGTCGAACTGCATGTGTTTGCGGAGATCGAACTTGTCCGCCACGTAGTTCAAGTAGCGGAGGTTCTCCGGTTGGCTGGAGAACCGCTCCTTCCAATGCCATTCCTCCAGCAGTTCCTTCGAGAAGGAATAGCCGTAGGTGTAGCTCTCCGAATCGAACCGGGATCCCGGATAGCGATTGGCATACCAAGTCCCGCCGAGGTCGCTCTCCGCTTCAAGGATGGTGGCGCGGACACCCAGATCGGCGAGGCGTTTGATCTGATAGATCCCGGCGACACCCGCTCCGATGACGATGACTTCGTAGTCCGGTCCGCTGCCTTTATCCATTTCGAACTCCCGATTCACTCGATGACCAAGATTGATTTATGTCGGGCGCGCGACAAGTCTCGGCATCTTGCCGGCACTCCGCGCAGCTAGACGAAAACCGCCCAAAGCCACTATCCTTGGCGACAGAACGAGCGGGGAGAATAGCATGTCCGATTCCGCCTATCACAAGATACGCACGGAACGGGCGCCGACTCCGTCCGGATGTCCGATCGACAACGCATTCTCGCCCTATTCCGATATCTATCTGCGCGATCCTTATCCGGAGCTCGCCAAGCGCCGCGGAACCTCGCCGGTCTTTTATTCCGAGGAACTCGGTTATCTCGTGCTGACGCGGATGGAGGATGTTTCCGAGGTTTTTCGCAACGCCGACGTCTTCTCTTCCGAAAACGTCCAGGACCCGGTCCTGCCAATTTGCGATCGCGCGGCGGAAATCCTGTCGGCGCCCGACTACAACCCCATCGCCGTCCTTTCGAATCGCGCGCAGCCGGATCATGCCCGGATCAGGAAACACGCGATGGCGGGTTTCTCGGGTCGGCGGATGCGGCTACTCGAACCCTTCATTCGCCGGCGCTGCGAATCGCTGGTCGAGGCGATGCTGGCGGGCGATCCGCCGGCCGAGTTCATCGCGGCGATCGGCCATCCTTTGCCGGGCGAGACGATCTTTCGCTTCATCGGCTTTCCCGAACAAGACGACAAGCGGCTGAAGGCCTGGACGACCAACCGCCTCGCATTTACCTGGGGAAAGGCGGACGACGACGAACAGGCGGAGATCGCGGAGAATATGCTGGCATATTGGCGCTATTGCGTCGAATTCGTCGCAACGCGCCTCGAGAAACCGGCCGACGACTTCACGTCGGAACTGCTGGCCGTCCACAAAGCGGACGAGGCGGCGCTCACATACAAGGAAGTCCAGTCGGTGGTCTATGGGCTCTCATTCGCGGGGCATGAAATCGTCACCAACTTCCTTGGCAACGGCCTGATCGACCTTCTCTCGAACCGGTCTCAATGGCAGGAAATATGTGACGACCCGGAATTGATACCGAACGCGCTCGAGGAAATCCTGCGGCATAATTCGCCGCAGACGAGCTGGCGCCGGGTTGCGACGCGGGACACCAAAATCGCCGGCTACAAGATCTCCGCCGGCACGCAGATCTTTCTTTCGCTGGCCTCGTCCAATCACGACGAGGCGCTCTATGACGATCCGACGGTCTTCGACATTCATCGCGAGAACGCCGCCACGAACATTGCCTTCGGTCGCGGCATCCATTTTTGTCTCGGCAATCGCATGGCGATCATGGAAGCGACCATCGCGCTGGAGACGCTGTCGCGGCGCGTTCCGTCGCTCGCCCTCGTCGAGGGCCAGCGGTTCGATTACTTCCCCAACTTCACCTTTCGGGGGCCGAGGGAACTCTGGCTCGAATGGTGACGCGGTGAAGCGTCAGGCCCCCTCGGCGGCGATGCGGTCCTCTTCGAACTGATAGCGCGGCGTTTCGTCCCGGGGCGAGCGGCTGTCGCTGTCCGCCTCGACGAAATTGGTCTTCCAACTCTCTCCTTCGTGCCATTGGTTGGGGAGGGTGATCATCTCACCCGGGTTTTTGATGGTTTCGAAGGCGTCGAGCGCGGCGCGCGTGACCGCGTATTGCGCCGAAGGGTCGCCTCTCCCCCCTGCACCGTGACCCAGCGGGTAGTCGAGGAAGACCATCCGCGGCGCCTTGCCGGCGGTCAGAATATCGTGGGCACCACCGAGGATGAGGGTCGGAGTGCCGTTTGCCTCGAGATGTCGCGCTAACAGACACACGGTCTGATGGCACACCGGTCAGAGCGGTATGAGAAAAACCGCGTCCACATTTTGGGCGCGCCAGCGCGCCGCAAGATCTGGGATCAACTCTTCGCCGACCCGGCGCTGCGAATAAATCCCGCCCATGCAGGAAAACAAATCTTCCGCTACCTCACCGATCACGCCTTCCGACTCCAGTTGCCGGAGCGGCTCGAT
The DNA here is from genome assembly GCA_964408805.1 of uncultured Rhodospirillaceae bacterium. Taxonomy (GTDB): domain Bacteria; phylum Pseudomonadota; class Alphaproteobacteria; order UBA8366; family UBA8366; genus CAYPAV01. The sequence goes on from CAYPAV010000025.1 coordinate 57,955, forward strand.
CGGTAACGCGCAATTTGGGTCGCGCCTTGCGTCCGGCAGGTATTGCTCGGTCAGGTGGGAGAAGCGAATTTCCGAAACGGGCGTCGATTTTGGAATCGCGCGATGGCTCGTATCGTCCTTGTAGAAGAACGCCTGCTGTCCCTTGACGTAGGCGCCGGCCGTCGTCAGCACCCCGATCCGACTTTTCGAGAGCGGCTTCGCAAGCGGCGCCCAGGCGGGCGGGGTATCCGCTTCGAACCATTTATACGCCGGATAGCCTAGTTTTCCGTATCGCTCGGCGATCGCGGCCATGTATTGCAGCGGTTCCACGGTGTTTTGCCCTCCTCGTTCGGGAGATCCAAACTCGTTTGCTCGGCAAGGAAGATAGCGCGTTCGAGCCGAATAATCAGCCGTCTCCCATTACCGAAATATTAACTTCTACAAAGGAATAATGGATCGCCTCCGGGAATCGTATGTTTTCTCGGTTGCTGCCGCGCGAGGGGCGAGTTGTCGAGTGATTGAACGGATGGAATTGGCGGGTGTCCGCGGACGGGCAACGGGGCGGCTCAATGGTTCGTGAATCGGTGTATTTGATGGCCGTATTGGATTTGGCGGCCATCTTCGTTGTCGTCGTCGCCGGAATGAGGATTTGTCGCATTCGTCGTGAGAGCGCCGCCGGTGTAAATTTCCGGGGCATTGGGATCATCCTGGCCGGTTTGACGGCGCTCGGCCTTTTCTTCGTGATCGATTTTTCCATGTTTCGAGTGCTGCCTATCGCAATTGGCGAGGCTCGGGCGGTGAACGCGGTAGTCGACCTGAATCTGAATTGGAGCTGGATGCTGCTTGTGGGCGGACTCGCTCTGGTCGCTGCCGGTTTCGTGATATTCGTCAAGCGCCACGAAGCGCTTGCGGAGGGCGAGGCGGTACGGGAAGACGCCCTCCGCGCAAATGACCAGAATTTTCGATATCTGGTCGAGCACTCGATTCAGGGAATACTGGTTCATCATTCCAGCCGGCCGATATTCGCCAACGACGCGCTCGCCGAGATGTTCGGTTATGACGATCCGGCCGGTATCCTAGACCTTGCGGATATTTCCGTTCTTTTCGACGCCAGTGAATTGGAGCGGGTCCACGATTACGGAGGGCGCCGGCTGCGCGGCGAACCGGTGCCCTCGAAATATCGTTGCCAAATGAACAAGCGCGACGGGACACGATTCTGGGTCGATCTCGTCTCCAACCTGGTGGAATGGTCGGGCAAGACCTGCATCCTGGTGGCCTTCGTCGATGTGACCGAGGAGGTCGAGCTGGAGGGTCGCCTTCGGGCGACGGAGCTTCGACTAATTTCGGCGGTCGAGGGGATGCAATTTCCCTTGGCGCTCTATGACGAATCGGATCGTCTGGTAATCTGCAACCAGCCGTACCGGGATAATTTGGGGTCCGGAAGCGACATCCTTCAGCCTGGTGCGAGTTTCGAGGAAATCGTCCGGGCACGGGTAGCATCGGGAATGCACCCCGATGCGGTGGATGATCCAGAAAGTTTTATTCGAGAACGCCTCGAAAAGCATCGACGGAACGAGGGACCTTTGTTGCTCCGTCGGCTTGACGGCCGGATCTCCCAAGTTTTCGACGAAAAGTTGCCGGATGGCGCGAGGCTGCATCTTTCGCTCGACGTCACGGATATGAAGACGGTGGAGCGAGATCTGCGGGAAAGCGAGCGGCAGTTCCAGGATTTTGCCGAGACCGCGTCTGACTGGCTTTGGGAAATGGACGAGTCCTATTTGGTCTCGGATCTGGTCGCCGTGAATTCGGACATCAATCGAGACTACTACTTCGGCAAGACGCGCTGGGAATTGGCGGGAGCCGACCCGGAAAGCGACCCTCACTGGCGTGCCCACAAGGAGACATTGGACCGACGCGAGTCTTTTCAGAACTTCGAATATTGGCGCGAGAACGAACACGGAGAGTCGGTCTGCGTCGTCGCCAACGGTAAGCCTTTTTTCGACGATGTGGGCGTTTTCCGCGGTTACCGTGGAACGGCCATCAATGCGACCGCCCATCGTCGGGCCGAAATGGAACTGCGCGAAGTCGAGGAACTGTTCCGAGCGATGCTCGACTACTCGCCGGCGATGATCGTGATCCGCGACATCGAGGGACGATTCGAACGGATCAACCGGGCCTACGAGCAGGCGCATGGCGTGGCGAATGAGACGATTGCCGGCAAGACGGCCCACGATCTCTTCAATAGTGAAACGGCCGACATCATCGCGAATCAGAATCGCCGTGTTCTCGAAACCGGCGCGCCGCTAGTCGAAGAACATGAACAGCAGTTCGTGGACCGTATGGGTACGGTCATCAGTGCCCGTTTTCCGATCCGGGATGCACATGGCAAGGTAAAGAGAATTGGAACGATATCGACCGATATCACTGAGCGGAAGAAGATGGAGGTGGATCTCCGCCTCGCCAAGGAGGAGGCGGAAGGGGCGAACCGGGCCAAATCGGAATTTCTCGCCAAGATGAGCCATGAGTTGCGGACGCCGCTCAATGCCATCATCGGTTTCGCCCAGGTCCTAAATCAGGAAGTCTTCGGATCCATCGCGAACGAGCGCTACAAGGACTACGCCCACGATATCTTCGTCAGCGGGCAGCATCTTCTCAGCCTGATATCGGATTTGCTGGATATCTCGAAGATCGAGAGCGGCGAACTCTCGCTTGATCTGGACGAGTTCGCGATCGACGAGGTCCTGGCCGATGTCCTGACCTTTCTCGAGCCCGAGATGAAGGCAAAACGGCATCGCTTCACGCCGACCTTGACCGCCAACCTGCCGAAACTACGGGCTGACCGTCGTGCGGTGCAACAGATCCTGATCAATCTGATGTCGAATTCGATCAAGTTCACGGAGCCTGGCGGCGAGCTTCAATTGTCGGCGGTGATGAATGGCGGTGATTCTCTGCGGATCGAGATCGCCGACAACGGCATTGGGATTCCGAGCGACGAAATCGATACGATCGTGACACCCTTCGTGCAAGCAAGGGCCCGGCCGGAAAATCCCGAAATAGGGACCGGACTTGGTCTCTCGATCGTCGATGCGCTGGTCGGATTGCATGGTGGCAGGCTCGAAATCGAGAGCGTGTTGGGGGAGGGGACCAAGGTCGCGGTATACCTTCCTGTCGTGGACTAGCGCTAGTGACCCGCCAAGCAGGCCTATCGGCCGAAGACCAGGGTTTCGCGCTCATAGAGGCGGCTGGCGAACCAGAGCAGCAGTGCCGTCGCGAGCAGCGTCATCACGCCCGAGAGGATGACGTTGACCAGGTCCACGGCTTCCCCGCGCAATAATTGGCCGAAGAGAAGGGTCTGTCCGAAGGCCGGCAGCGACATCATCCAGCTCTGCGCCTCGACCGGCGAGAAGACCAATATGACTTGCCCCCAGGTTTCGTACCAATCGTTATGTTAGACCTTGCTCGTTGTTT
>CAYPAV010000026.1:0-53308 GCA_964408805.1 uncultured Rhodospirillaceae bacterium
GACGCTCTCTCTAACTCACACCGTGGATCCGGTTAAGGGGGCTAGGTCACTGGTAACGTTCGTAACTTTCAGGCCCGGCTCCAGTCAGCTGCCATTGCTCCTGGGTCATCCTCGCTCCCATGCCCTAATAATGACCTTGAGCATACCTAAAGCTAATTTCTAGTCACGCTCCATTCGGATTCATGAGCTTGCAGAATTAATGGTTTGTTCTATCGGTCGTGAATAGTGGTTCGTGACTGGCCTCGAACTTCCGATTAGGCCTGATAGCGGCGAATCATAGGCGGACAGGATGGTCCGCTTTGGGTCAACTGCAGCCATTTTCGACCGTCCGAAATTCCTCCCGCTTTACCCCTCACAGCAGACATTGCGGGACGGTTGCCTGCTTCGTCTCCGGCGCGTCGAGGAGGCAGATGCGCGGGCCTTCGATGACTACGGTATCGCCGTCGGGCCGGTTAGGTCGGCGGCGAAGGCGGTGATGGGGAAGAGGCATAGGGCGACGACGAGGCAAATGGTTATCCAGGTAGAGCCATAGCGCGGACAGGATTACCAGCGCGCGGCAACACCATGGTGATTCAATCGAGAAACAGGTCCTTGTCGTTCTTTAGGAGATCATAGGCGCTGCGGTTCGTGGGCGTATGTTCTACACCGGCCTGTTCGAACCGCTCGATCCATACGAACAGTTCGTCCACGCGCGCCTCTTCGTGTTCGTCGGTGAGGTCCTCGACCTGGACGCCGAACCCCATGTTCTCGATACGCTTTTGATGTTTGTGCACCGCTTCTGTGTCGCCCTTCGATTGGGCAGCATTGACCTCGGCCTCAATGAACGACTTCTGATTCTTAAGGACGTAAACGATGGCCTGCTCAACTGTCTGAAACGACATTTTCCCGACAACTCCTTATTGCAGAGCGAGAGTTAGCCGAACTTTCTCCAAAAGACAAACGATCCGGAACCCGGCGAAGCGTCCTAAATGAGTCTACGCCACATCTAGATTTCGGTAACCAATTGCTAAATCTGACAATCCGAATTATGGCCGCTTGGGGTCACCTTCGGTCATTCTGGGCCGCACGAAACTTCGTCCACTTTGCCTCAATCTTCGGACAGCGAACGGACGACTGCTTATCTCCCACCATCGGACGAAATATCGCATTCTGATTTACGGGAAAAATAGCCAAAAGGGGTCATTTGCCAAGGTCACCCGGGAACACCTCAAGACGTATTGCTGAGTTCGCATCAGCGCCGCCCTGTCCACGCCAAACAAATGAAAGTGACCGCCCGGTGACCCCAAAATTCTGCAATTGAATTCGTTTGACCTGCGTCAATGTGCGGCTACCCGTCCGGTGGCACTGTTAAGCCTATTGGCGATAAACCAAGGACTATTGGGAATTTCATAATCATAGAAGTGAATTGGAGAAATGCCATGCAGTTCGGGATGATGTATTTGTTCAGCGAGTACGGCAATATTCCGCAGCCTCAGGTGTTCAAGGAATTTCTGGAAGAGGTTGAATTGGCAGAGGAATTGGGCTTCGATTCGATCTGGTTGCCGGAGCATCATTTCACGGTATACGGCATGTTGGGGGATACCCTGACCATGGCCGCCGCCATCGCCCAGCGCACCAAGAAAATCAAAATCGGCACAGCGGTGGTATTGCTGCCCTTGCAGCATCCGGTGCGGGTCGCCGAACAGGCGGCGCTGGTCGACTGTCTGAGCGAGGGACGGTTGCTGCTGGGCGTGGGCCGGGCCTATCAACCGGGCGAATTTGCCGGATTTGGCAACAACCCGGATGTCTCGCGCGAGATGTTCTTCGAGGCCATGGACATCCTGCTGAAGTGCTTTAGCGGCGAAAAATTCTCCCATCAGGGCGAGTTCTGGTCAGTTGAGGACGTGCTGCTCTATCCCCGCCCGGTGCAGCAACCATTTCCGCCGATCTACATGGCCGCCGTTTCGCCGCCGTCCTACAAGTTGGCGGCCGAGCACGGTTTATCGATTCTTCGGGCGCCGCGCTTTACCTCGTTGAACGTGGTGCAGGAGCAATGGGCAGAGTACGGCAAGCACATGGCGGCGGCCGGCCGCGATCCGATGTCTATGGACCAACCGATGTTGATGCAAACCTTCGTCGCCGAAACCGAGAAGGAAGCTAAGGATACTGCCGAGACCCACGCCATTTGGTATCACGAACTGTTCCAGCAGGTGCTGCCAGGTGCGCCGGGCAAGAAAATCCACAAGGGTTATGAGATCTATGACGTTGTGCGGAAGAACCACGCCAAGGTGACGTACGACGATCTGGCGGAGTGGGGCAGCGCCTTCGGCACGCCGGAGCAGGTGGCCGACCGCATCGTCACCTACTCCAAGGAGGCTGGCGTCAACCACTGGATGGCGGAAATGAAATTCGGCGGCATGAACCACGAAGACACCAAGCGCTCGATGCGCCTGTTCGCCGAGGAAGTGATCCCACGTGTGAATGACAGGTTGGGTAAGGAAGCCGCCTAAGGCGTTTTTCCCGATTTGGACCGGCGCAGGCCATTCAACCGATATTACCCAAGCAGCACGGCCTGAAGGTAGAGTTAGGCAAACGACGCGGCGGGAACGGACGGCGGCTTATCCTCCAAGACCGGATGTAAATTGGTCTAGCGCCGAGCCGCTGCCGGCGCCCAAGAAATCGCGTTCCTGACCGAGCGCTAACGGGCGGAATATCCGCCGTCGACCGGTATCGCGGCACCCGTCACGAACGAGGCGTCGGCGCTTGCCAGGAAGGCGGCCACGGCGGCGACTTCACTCGGTTCGCCCAGTCGCCCGATGGGATGGAGCGCTTCCAGGAACGGCGTGCCGCCTTCCGCCTCTCGGGCAGGGGCCGTCATCGGGGTGACGATATAACCTGGGCAAACGGCATTGACCCGCACCCCGGACTTGCCGAAGGCGATGGCGAATTGGCGCGTCAGGCCGACGACACCGTGTTTGGCGGCAACGTAGGCATTAATCCCTTCCAGCTCTGGTGGATTGTCGTGATAGTCGGTTGGACGCATCAGGCCGTTCAGACCCGCGATCGACGAAGTATTCACGATCGCGCCGCCCCCGCCCTCGGCGAGAATCGGACAGGCGTGCTTTAGTCCGTAAAAGACACCGCTCAGGTTGATCCCGATGGTGTCGTCCCATGTGTGCCCCGATCCGATTCCCGCGTTGTTCATGAGAACGTCAAGGCGCCCCATTGTCGCGACCGTCCGCTCGAGGCCCGCTTTGACGGCGTCGGAGTCCGCGACGTCCAACCCCATGGCGTCCGCCCGCGCACCCATCTCCTCGAGCCGGGTCGCCGTGGCTTGCGCGCCTTGTTCGTTGATGTCGACGCACATGACTGCTGCCTCTCCCCGAGCCAATTCCTCGGCCATCGACCGGCCTATTCCGGAGCCGGCACCCGTTACCAGCGCGACCTTATCCGCAAATCTCGACATTGCATCCCTCCCGTTTGATGGGGTCATTCTATTGGCTGTGGAATGCCGGCGACAGGCGACGGCATTCAAATTCGTGAAAAGATGAGTCGGTAACGATCGCGATCTACACGACCGCGATCGCCGAGACCTCAACCCATAATTCGGGCTGCGCCAGGGCGCGGACCTCAATGGCGGTGCTGGTCGGTTGGTTGTCGCCGAAATACCGCAAACGCACGTCGACACAGGCGAAATAGGCCGGGAGATCGGTCGTATAGGTGACGGTTTGGACGACGTCGGCCAAAGTCGCACCCGCGGCGGCAAGGGCCGTCTTCAGGTTTTCGTGCACTTGCTCGACCTGTCGGCGCATATCGCCCTCGCCGACCACCTCGCCGCCGGGACCGCGGGCGAGCTGGCCGGCGATGAAGATCTGCCGCGTCCCCTCGACCGAGACCGCATGCGAATAGACCGGAACACCATCGACCCGCCGCACCGGTATCTCGTCGGGAACAAAATTTTCGCGTTTCGACGCCATGGCGGTTCAGTTCAGGCGGAGGTCGAGGATGTGGCTCTTGTCGGGCTCCAGATCGCCCCGTTCGACCTTCTTCACGATGTCGGTCAAGGCCGCGTTGGCGGGGGTGGGGATGCCGATCTCCTCGGCCTTTTCGACGATGAAGCCGTTCAATTGCTCTATCTCGGTTCGCCGGCCCTTGACCATGTCCTGGCCCATCGACGGCCGGTGCGCGCCGCCGCCGGCCTTGCTGGCCTCGGTCACCCGATGTTCGTCGTATTCGGCGACCGCATCCGCATCGCCTTCGCCGGCGCGCGCGATCAATTCCGGGTCCAGGTGATGGATCTCTTCGAGCTGATAGCCGAGCGCCTGGCCGACCCGGATCGCCTCGCTGCCAAGGCGGGTCGAGAACCGGCGGAGCCCGACATCCAATATGATATCGCGGCTGATCAGCCCGGTGCAGGCGGACATGCCGTTGCCCATGCCGTTGATGACCAGCTTCGACCAGCGCTCGCCCCATAGATTTTCCGTCACCAGGGCCGAATCGGAATAGGCTACAAGGCGGCAGACTTCCTTTGCCCGGTCGGTGATACGGCCGTGGACTTCGCCGACGCGGAAGACCGTATGATTGGGGCTGCTCTTGCCGGCCGCGCGGCGCACATGACCCGGCTCGCAAAGGTCGACCGTGATCGAACTCGCGATCGACCCCAATGTCCGGCCCCAGCCAACGATGCCGGCGATGGTCTCCTCGTTCATACAGTTCTGCAGCGAGACGATGAAGCCATTCGGCGCCAGATACTGTTTGACCATCACGGTTGCCCAGGCGGTGTCGTAGGATTTCATGCAGACGAAGGCGATGTCGATCGGCGCTTCCTTGGCGAGGCTCTGCAGTTCGGTGACATGGAGTGCGCGCACCGGTGTCGTGAATTCGGGCACGTCGCGGAGATGGCTGATCTTCAGCCCGTTCGCCCGCATTGCTTCCACGTTCTCCGGCCAGGGATCGACGAAGATCACGTCCTCGCCCGCCTGCGCCATATGCGCGCCGGCATAGCCGCCGACCGCCCCCGTCCCGATGATCGCGATCCGTGCACCCATTTTTCTCACCTTTCCGGCATGTTTCAACGCCGGTCGAGATTGCGCGAAGCCTCTCGAACCGGCACCCCCGGATTGATCTGTGCCGGTTCCGGTTTCAAATCAAGTGGGCTCGCTTACGCCGTCAGCGGTGCGTTTCCGGGAAACATATGGCGATGCGAATCCGCGTCCATCTCGGTCTTGAACTTATGCCGGTTCGCGAGTGCCACGGCGCGTTCGGCGGCCGGGCGGGCGGTGATCTCGTCGACCAATCGCTTTAGATTGGGCAACTCGCCGAAGGCGTCTTCGTCGAGGACCCGCGGCATTAGGCGCGCCCAGCCCCAGGCCGCGATGTCGACGATGGTGTAGGCGTCGCCCAGAATGTAGGGGCGCTCGGCCAGGCGCCGATCGAGGATGCCGAAATGGCGACGCGCCTCGAAATCGTACCGGTTGACCGCATAGGGCATGGGCTCCGGTGCATAGACCTTGAAATGCACCGACTGACCGGAATAAGGGCCGACACCCGAGGCGACGAACATCAGCCAGGACAGCAATTCGCCGCGTGTGGCCGGGGCGTCGTCCGGCAGGAACTTGCCGGTCTTCTCGGCCAGATAGAGCAGGATCGCGTTGCTGTCGAACACGGTCACGTCGCCGTCGACGATCGTCGGCGCCTTGGCGTTGGGGTTGATTGTGAGGTAGTCGGTTTCGTGCTGTTCGCCCTTCCGGGTATCCAGCGGTACCGCCTCGTAGGGTAGGCCCGCTTCCTCCAGGAACAACGCCACCTTCATCGGGTTCGGGCCGGTGTTGTAATAGAATTTCAGCATCATCCTTCTCCTTGTCGCCACACTTCCCGCATCGCATGAGATAACGTGATACTATCGCCGCTCAATCGCGCTTCGATGGATTTTCCCTCAAGTGATCGTGTACCATGGCGTAATCGTGGTGAAAGGCATTCACGGAAAGGCCAAGACGATATGACCAAAGCAAAGGCCCGCCAGCGGGCAAAAGCGAAGGCGGCACAGAAAGCCAAGAAGCGGAAATCCAATGCCGACCAACCAGGGCCGGGTATCAAGCCGGGCCATTTCGATCCGGGTTCGGGTTCGATCAAGAGCCCGCGCGTGAATGCCAATACCCAGAGCTTCGGCGCCGCGCGGCGGGGGTCGGCGCGGTCGAGATAGGCGCCGAACCGCACTCCCTTCAAGGCCGGTCGGTTCCGGCCGGCCCGGTTTCGCGAACCCGCCAAATCAGCACCATCGCGAGAAGAAAGGCGGCCGGCAGAAGGAGGAAGGCGTCGCCATAGACGTCGGGCTTGTACAGCCTCGCACCCCCCACCATGGCGCCGTCCCATTGTCGGTCGAGAAGCCAGCCCGCGACCGGCTGGAAGACGGCGCCTGAGAGGATGATCAACATGTTGGCGAAGCCGAAGGCGCCTCCTTGCGCCCGGCCCGCCACCAATTCGCCGGCGATGATATAGGTCAGCACCACGGTTCCCGAGCAGGCTCCGCAGATGAATAGGAGGACGCCGATGACCGGGAGCGGCAGGCCCGGCACGTAGAGAACGACGACGATCAGCAAGGCCGCCGTCGCCATCCCGATGATGAGCGGGAGCCGGCGTCGGCCGATTCGATCGGAAATCCAGCCGACCAGAAAGGCGCCGACACCCCAGCCGAACAGCATCATCGATGTCGCGGTGGCGGCTTCCGGACGGCTCGCGTCCTCGACCTGCATCAGATAGGGCACGCCCCAAAGTGCCCCGAAGATGAAAAGTGGTGCTGCCCCCACGGCGCCGCCGAGTGAGACCAGCCAGACCGCCGGCCGGACGAGGGCCGCGCGGAGATCGGCCAGGAGGTCGCCCATCCGGGCATGGCCGTCCGTGTCTCCGGCGGGATCGCGCATGATCGTCCAGACCAGAAGAGCAAGTGCCGTGCCCGCCGCCGCGGTGCCCCACATCGTTGCCCGCCAGCCGATCGTATCGACGAGGGCGCCGGCGGCGATCTGGCCGCCGAGCCCGCCACAAAGGCCGATAAACATGCCCGCCCCCGACAGCATCGCGACTTTCTCTTGTGGGAAGTGCGTTGCCGTGATCTTCAGGAGTGCGACCCAGGCGAAGGCGGCGCCGCCGCCGATCAGCAGACGGCCGAGATAGGCGAGTTCGATGCCGCCCGCCATCGCGAATAGCCCGGCGCCGATCGCCGCGACAAGCAAGGCCGCGCCGAAGGGCCGTCGCGGTCCCCAGCGATCGACGAACACGCCGATCGGGATCTGCAGTCCCGCATAGGCCCAGAAATAGAGCGCCGACAGCGTCCCCAGAACGGTGCCGCCGACGGCGAAATCCGCCATCAGATGGTCGACCATGACGCTCGGCGTCACCCGGTGGAACCAAGCGAAGAAGAACCCGGCGGCGCCGAGCGCCCAGGCGAGATGGGCGGCGGCACGGGGCTCCGTCACGACCCGGCCCGCCGCGCGATGACGATGCCGAGCGGGATCACCGTCCCGCCGCCCCCCAGCAGCGCCGCAAGCGCGAAGCGCTCCAGCCCCAGTTTGGCGTCCGTGATCGGCGCATTCATTCGGGGTTTCGTCCTCAATCGGGTGGATCAGGCGCGGTATAGCGGGCCGGGAGGGCGGGTGCAACGGCCGGGCATCTTTCTCGGACCGTGGGATTGGGTCATTATGCGCCTCATGCTGGAACACGCGTCCGAAACAGTGACCGAGTTGATCGGTCCCGACGATCCGCCGCCGGTCGAGGTGGTGGGGGAGGATGCGTCGGCACCCGTGGTGATCTGCTGCGATCATGCCGGCGCCGCCATTCCGGCGGCGATGGGAACGCTTGGGCTCGACACCTCGGACCTCGATCGGCACATCGCCTTCGATATCGGCGCCGCCTGGGTGGCGCGGCGGCTGGCGGCGGCATTGACGGCGACGGCGGTGCTCGCGTCCTACAGCCGGCTCTTGATCGATTGCAACCGGCCGCTCGACGACCACACGTCGATCCGCGAGATCAGCGACCGGACCGTGGTGCCGGGCAATCGGGGGCTGGATGGGGCCGTTCAGCGGGCCCGGGCCGAGACCTTCTTTTGGCCGTATCATGCCGTCTTGGGGCGTGTGATTGGGCGCTGGCGGGCGCAAGGAATAGCCCCCATCGTGATCGCGGTTCACAGCTATACGCCGGCCATGAACGGGACCGAGCGGCCGTGGCAGCTCGGTATTCTATCGAACCGCGACCGGCGGATCGCCAACCCGCTGCTCGCCGCCCTCGCGGCACTTCCCGATCTCGTTATTGGCGACAATCAACCCTATTCCGGTCTCGAACCCTATGGCTATACGGTCGAGACCCATGCCATACCGGCGGGACTCGCCAATGTACTCTTGGAGTTCCGGCAGGACGAGATCGAGGACGAGGCGGGGGCACATCTTTGGGCCGATCGGGTGGCCGCGGCGCTGGGGCCGATCCTCGAGGATCGAAGTCTTTGCCGGCCGTTCGAGGGGTGAGGTCAGCATGAGTGCGAATAAAGGGTTCACGATCGGGGTCGAAGAGGAGTATCTCCTGATCGATCCCGAGACGCGCGATCTCGTCGCCGACCCGACCGAGGCCGTGTTGAAGGATTGCGAAGCGGCGATCGGTGCGGATCTCGGCATGGTCCGTCCGGAATTCCTGCGCGCCCAGGTCGAGATCGGCACCGCCGTCTGCGGTTCGGTTAGCGAGGTGCGGGAGAAGCTGACGAAACTTCGGCGGACAGTGGCCGGCGTCGCCGAAAGCCATGGTTTGAAGATTCTCGCCGCCTCGACCCATCCCTTCGCGTCCTGGACCCGCCAGCGCCGCACCGACAAGGACCGCTACAACGTCCTCGCGCAGGACCTGCAGACCGTCGTCGAGCGGCTGATGATTTGCGGCATGCATGTACATGTCGGCATCGAAGACCCGGAATATCGCATCGACCTCCTGAACCAGATTGCCTATTTCCTGCCGCATCTTCTGGTGCTCAGCACTTCCTCGCCGTTCTGGCAGGGGCGGAATACGGGGCTGATGTCGTACCGCGTCAGCGTCTTCGACGAACTGCCCCGGACCGGCCTGCCGGAGAAGTTCGACAGCTACGGCGAATACGATCGCCATGTGGAGATGCTGATGGGGGCGGGGCTGATCGACGATGCCTCCAAGATCTGGTGGGATGTCCGGCCGCACGCCATCTTCCCGACCCTGGAGATGCGCCTCGCCGATATATGTACCCGTCTCGCGGACGGGGTGACGGTGGCCGCCCTCTATGCCTGCCTCCTTTCAATGCTGGTCCGGTTGCGCCGCGAGAACCAACGCTGGCGGGTCTACTCCAACATGCTGGTCCAGGAAAACCGCTGGCTCGCCCAGCGCCACGGCTTTTCGAAGGGGTTGGTTGATTTCGGCCGCGGCGAGTTGATGCCCTATGAAGGGCTGCTCGAGGAAATCCTCGATCTCGTCCGCGAGGACGCGGAGCGGCTCGATTGCGTCGCCGAGATCGAACACGCTCGCGAGATCCTCCGCCGCGGCACCAGCGCCCACCGACAAATCGAGATCCATGAGGCCCGCCTCGCCGCCGGCGACGAAGACCGCGCTGCCTTGGAAGCGGTGGTCGACTGGCTCGCCGAGGAGACAATGGCGGGCGTGGAATAGGGCAGATAGCGATCCATCAAATAAAGGAAATCGAGATATGAATATATCCGCATTGCAAGAGCTCTTGCCCATCGCCGGTTGGTCAAAGGACCGTGCGCGCGAGGTGGAGTTCATCGGCGAATTGGATCCGATTCTGCCGACGCCGTTCAAGATTACCGAAACGGCGTCGGCGGCCCTTGCGGTCGTTGGGCTCGCGGTTGCGGATTTATGGGAGCTGCGCACCGGCAGGCGCCAGAACCTATCCATAAACACCCGCCAGGCCACCGCGTCTCTCCGCAGCACCAGGTATCTTCGATTGGACGGTGCCAAGGTAAATACCGAACGAAACACCGTGATGGGGTTTTATCCCGCCCGGGACGGCCGATGGAGCTACCTGCATTGCAATTTCCCCCATCATCGCGCGGCGGCGATGAAGGTTCTCGGCGTGCCGGAAGAACGAAGCGCGGTCGCAAAGGCCGTCGCAGATTGGGACGCGCTCGAGCTTGAAGAGGCGATCATTGCCGCCGGCGGCGCGGGCGGCATGGTCCGCAGCGCCGCCGAATGGGCTGAGCACCCGCAAGGGCGTGCAATTGACTCATTGCCGTTGATGGAGATCGTGAAAATCGGCGAGAGCCCGCCCGAAGCCCTGCCGGAGGGCGAGCGCCCGCTTTCCAACATCCGCGTCCTGGACCTGACGCGTGTCTTGGCGGGACCGAGCTGCGCACGCACCTTGGCCGAGCATGGCGCCGATATTATGAGGGTCACCGCCCCGCATATCCCATTCATACCCTACCAGGAATTCGATACCGGACATGGCAAGCTCTCGACCCAACTCGATCTGCGCGACGCGAAGGAACTTGGGGCATTGCTCGATCTGGCGCGGGAGTGCGACGTCTTTTCTCAAGGATACAGACCGGAAACTCTCGCAAATCGCGGCCTCTCGCCCGCCCAACTCGCGGAACTGCGTCCCGGCATCATATGCGTTTCAATGTGCGCGTTCGGTCATGAGGGTCCATGGGCGTCGCGTCGTGGATTCGACACCGCCGTCCAGGCGGTAAGCGGTATCGCGGCGCGCCAAGGGGAGCTGTTTCCCGAACAAGACGCCGGACCGCAATTCTATCCGGTCGCGGCGATCGACTACCTGACCGGCTATCTGATGACGTTCGGCACGATGGTGGCGCTACGCAAACGCGCCCAGGAAGGCGGCTCGTGGTTGGTGAGATTGTCGCTCGCACAGGTGGGGCGATGGCTGCAGCAACAAGGGGAACCCTCGACGTCCGACGTCGTCGAGGCGGCACCCGAGTTCGGCCAGGCGGAGCTCGAGGAATGGACGATGTCCAGCGACACGCCGATGGGGCGCCTGACCCATCTGGCACCCGTCATCCGGTTCTCCGAAACGCCGGCCCGCTGGACACGGCCTTCGGTCCCCCTCGGCCACAACGAGCCGGTGTGGCCGGCGCCTTGAATCGCTAGAAATGGACGAGGGTTTATAGCGTTACCACCGCCGCATGATTATTCGGCCGCCTGCCGGGGTGCATCCCGGTATTTCTCGCGTCGGGGGTCCCATTCCAAGGCACCGACACGGGCGAAGGCTTCGGCCGGGCTGAGATCGGCAAGGGGGACCGGATGCCGGCCTTCGGCCTTCATCGCCGCCAACGCCTGCTCGCAAGCGCCGATGACTTGGATGAGCAGGAGTCCCGGGACGATGGCGATGCGATAGCCCATATCCTTGGCCTGTCCGAAGTCGACGTCGGGCGATTTGCCGCCGCGGACGACGTTGAGCAGACAGGGTCCGGCGACCTCTTTCGGGACGGCTTGCACTTCCTCGATGGTCTGAGGTGCCTCGAGAAATGCGACATCGGCACCCGCTTGGAGGGCCGCATTGCACCGCCGCACCGCTTCCTCGAACCCGAGCTGCGCCCTGGCATCCGTGCGCGCGATAATAACGAAATCCGGGTCGCGGCGGGCATCGGCGGCGGCCCTGATCTTCGCCAGATAGTCATCAAGCGAGACCAGTTCCTTGTCGTCCAAATGGCCGCAGCGTTTCGGAAATACCTGATCCTCGATATGCACGCCGGCGACACCCGCCTTTTCGAAGGCGCGTATGGTACGGAAGACATTGAGCTCGTTGCCGTACCCGTTATCGGCATCCGAGATGACGGGGAGATCCACCGCATCGACGATACGGCCGGCGTTCTCCACCATCTCGCTCATCGTCAGCAATCCGTAATCCGGATAGCCGAAGCCCGATGATGATCCGCCGCCCGTCATGTAGACGCTCGAGAAATCGGCCCGCTGGATCAGCTTCGCCGTCATACCGTCATAGGCGCCGGGTGCTATGACCATGCCATCGTTTTCCATAAGTTCTTTCAGACGTTGCCCGTTGGACATGCTTATCTCCCGTTTCCTCGGTTAATGTGTATTTGGTCAGGTCGCCGCAACGCGCCGCGGCTCGGCCTCGATCCAGCCTTCCTGCACCAGCATCGGGATCGTCCCGCCATTCTCCACGATCTCCTGGAAAAGCGGCGGCAGTCCCCGAGTTTCAATCGACGTTCCCCGATCCAGATTCTCGATGCTGCCGGCCGCGAAATCGACTCGCGCCCGCTCCCCCTCCTCAAACAGCTCGGTGATCCCCGAAGCGGATATCGCCGGCAAGCCGAAGGTCACGCAATTGCGGAGGCAAAGCCCGTTGACCGAGAGTGCCACCACCCCATCAATGCCGCACGCCGAGAGCAACAGGCCCACGGGACGGCCGGACCCCATGCCGAAATTGTTGCCGGCGACGATGATGTCGCCCTTCTCGACCGCATCGACCCAACCCGGCCGGTTGGCGGAGAACACCAGGCGATGCTGTTCCTCGAGGGGCAGCCGAAACGCTCTGTTGGGGAATATCAAATCGGTGTTGATGTCGTCGCCGAATATCCAGACCCGGCCTTCTCGAACCAGTGACACGGCTCTACTCCCCTGTTCCCAAAGCGCGCGGATCGGCGATAACGCCGGCGATCGCGGAAGCCGCGACCGTGGCTGGCGCGCCCATATAGACCTTCGCGTCCGGGCTGCCCATGCGTCCCTTGAAGTTGCGCGTGGAGGCGGTGATGCAGACCTCGCCCGGCGCCAGGACGCCCATGTGGTAACCGAAACAGGCACCGCAGGTCGAGTTGGTGACCACCGCGCCGGCCTCGCTCAGCACCTCGATCAGTCCTTCCCGGGCCGCCTGCAGGAACACTTGCTGCGAGCCCGGCGTCACGATGAAGCGGACACCAGGCGCCACTTGCCGGCCGCGAACGATTTCCGCCGCGATCCGCAAATCCTCGATCTTGCCGTTGGCGCAGGAACCGACAAACGCCTGATCGATCGGAACCTTTTCGGTGAACTGGGATATCCGTGCCCCGTTGTTGGGCACCGCGTCCGGATACATGACGTAGGGCTCGAGGGCACCGAGGTCGACGCGGCGAACGTCGTGGTACTCCGCGTCCGGATCGGCGGATACCGGCTCCGGCGTATGATCCATGCGCCCGGAAAGATAGGTCTCGGTCACGTGGTCGTAGTCGAAAATGGCGAATTCAGCACTTACCTCGGCGCACATCGTGGCGATGGTGCGCCGATCGGTCATCGGCAAGTCGGCGAGGCCCGGCCCGCCGAACTCCATGCTTAGGTTGGAATGTCCGCCCCACTCCTGGGCAATGTGGAAGAAGACGTCCTTGCCGCTCACGAAGGGCGGCAGTTCGCCGTGAAACTCGTATCGAACCGTCTCCGAGACCGGATACCAGATAATGCCCTTTGTCATGGCCTGGAGCGTGTCGATCGGTCCGGCCCCGCGCGCGGCGCAATTGAAAGCGCCGGACGCGCAGGTGTGGGAATCGGCGCAGACGAGCAATTCGCCCGGGCGGGCAAGGCCGTTCTCGGCGATGACCACATGGCAGATACCGTGCTGTCCGACATCGAAGAAGCTTTTCAACCCGAACTGTTTGGCGAACTCGCGCCCTTCGACCATACCGGCGGCGTCCTTGATCGACGGCGCCGGGATGGCGTGGTCGAAGACCAATGCGACGCGGTCGGGATCGAACAGCTTCTTTGGCCTGTACCAACCGCCTTCGATCGTGAGCACCAGATCGAGCTGTACCACGATATCGGGCCGGCAAACCGCGATGTCGCCCGGACGCACCACGTCTTGTCCCGACGCCCTGGCCAGAATTTTCTCGATAATTGTACTACCCACGATGACTTCCTCCCGGCGGCATTCGAAACGATTTCCGCAATGAGGCCTCAAATGGTACTACATTCAATTTCACGACGTAAGGGCTCGGTCGTCATCCATTTCGAGCCGCCGTCATCCCCTTTCCGGTGCCCCAGCCTATATTCCAAATCATGGAATAATTTCCGGTATCGCCGACAGGAGAAGCACATCATGGGACCCAAACTCGTCGACTACCTGCTTTACGAGCCCGAGGACAATGGGATCCTCTGGATCAAGTTCAATCGCCCGGAGAAGATGAATGCGCTCTACGGCACGGCCGAAGCGAACGGCACCGTCGCCAAGGTCGGTGAATACATGCGCGCGGCGGATGACGATCCCAATGTCCGGGTGATCGTCCTGACCGGCGTCGGCCGCGGATTCTGCTCGGGCGCCGACCTGAAGACCCGGCCGACGGCCGACGAGATTGGCCCAGAACCGCAGGGAGCGAGAGGGTCCAACGAAGGTCCCGATGCCACGCGCCAGCACTTCTATCACGGCTTCACCAAGCTCCACCGCGACATCTCGGTCATTCGGAAACCCACCATCGCCATGATCAACGGGGCGGCGGTCGGTTCCGGCATGGACATGGCGCTCCATTGCGACATCCGGCTTGGCTGCGAGAACACGCACTTCATCGGCTATCAGCAGGCCGGACAGATCATCGAGAACGGCGGCTCCTACTACCTGCCGAAGATGGTTGGCCTCGGCCGGGCGCTGGAATTCGTCTATACGGGCTCGCTCGATGCCGAGCGCGCCTATGAATGGGGCATGCTGAACCATCTCGTGCCATCCGAGGAGTTGGAGGCGACGACGCGCGAGCTCTGCAAGCGGATCATCGCCCAACCGCCTTTGGTTCAGTGGACCTCGAAGCGGATCATGCGGGCGGCCCTGGACAGCTCGCTGGAGACGACGATGGTCCTGACCTCGAACGCGGGCGGCATCCTGCAAAGTTCCGACGACGCCACGGAAGCCCGCCGCGCCTTCGTCGAGAAACGGAAACCGGCGTTCAAGGGCGTTTGAATCTGTTAGACTTGCGAGTGATTGCGGAAGGGTCGAAATCGCGGAAGGAGAAATCGGCATGCGGCGTTCCACAAGGTTGAGACAGTTGTTGGATCAAGGGGTGGTGCTGGCGCCCGGTGTCTACAACGCCCTGTTTGCCAAGGCGGTCGAACGAACCGGGTTCGATGCGATCTACGTGACCGGGTTCGGCAGCGCCGCCAGATACGGCTATCCCGATGTCGGCCTGATCACTCAGACCGAGATGGTGCAGAATCTCCGGCATATCTGCCGGGCGACGACCATTCCCGTGATCGCCGACGCCGATACCGGATACGGCAACATCATCAATGTCCGCCGCACGGTGCGCGAATACGAACGCGCCGGCGTCGCCGGTTTTCATATCGAGGATCAGGTCTTCCCGAAGAAATGCGGCTTCATGGAGGGAAAGGCGGTGATCCCGAGGGACGAGCATGTGCAGAAGATCCGGGCCGCGCTCGATGCGCGGAGCGACCCGGACACGGTCATCATCGCCCGCACCGATGCCTTGGCGCCGAACGGATGGGAAGACGCTCTGACCCGTGCCCGCGCCTACCGCGAGGCCGGGGCAGACCTCGTCTTCGTGGATGGCATCCGCACCAAGGACGAGCTCGAAATTTATAGTCGCGAGCTGGCGCTGAAAGGGGTTCCCAGCCTCTATAACGGCGCGCTCGTGAGCGCAGAGGAGGCGGGGCGATTGGGTTTCAAGGTCCAGATCCTGGCCGGGTTGGCGCTCGGTGCCGTGTTCAAGAGCGCCACCGCGGCAATGCAGGAACTGAACGCCACCGGCACGACCCGCCAGACCCTGGCCCGCTTCGATCCACCGGAGGACGGCGAGACCGTGAACGACATCCTCGGTGTGCCGGAGGTCTACACGCTCGAACAACGCTACGGCTTGGCCGGCGACGACGAAGCGACCGAGGGGCAAGGATCATGAGCGCCGCCGGGAAGCGCCTCCGCGCGGCGATGGCGAAGGACATGGTGGTGGCCCCCTTCGTCTATGACGGCTTCACCGCGTTGATCGCCGAGGGGCAGGGTGCCGAAGCGGTCTACATGACCGGTCACGGCACCTCGGCGCAGATCGGCTTGCCCGATGTCGGCCTCGCCAGCATGGCGGAGATGGTCGCCAATCTCGGCTATATCGCGGAGGCGGTCGATATCCCGGTGATCGCCGATGCCGATACCGGCTACGGCAATGCCATCAATGCCCAGCGCACGGTCCGCGAATACGAGACGGCGGGTGCCGCGGCGATGCATATCGAGGATCAGGTCTTTCCGAAGAAATGCGGTTTCTTCGAGGGCAAGCGCTGCGTGCCGATGGCCGAGCACGTCCAGAAGATCAAGGCCGCGCTCGATGCCCGTGCCGACCCGGACCTGGTGATCATCGCCCGCACGGACGCGGTGGCGCCGAACGGCTGGGAGGATGCCATTCGCCGCGCCGAGGCGT
This sequence comes from uncultured Rhodospirillaceae bacterium, assembly GCA_964408805.1. GTDB lineage: Bacteria > Pseudomonadota > Alphaproteobacteria > UBA8366 > UBA8366 > CAYPAV01. Next base: position 16,344 of record CAYPAV010000026.1, read on the forward strand.
ACCGCGAGGCCGGCGCCGATGTCGTCTTCGTCGACGGTATCAAGACCGTGGATGATTTGGACATCTATACCCGCCGATTGGTCGAGCAGGATATTCCCAGCCTCTATAACGGCCGGCTTCTGCCGGCGCCAGAGATCTCGGCCCGGGGGTTCAAAATCATGATTACCGGTGGCGGGCATGCGCTGTCCTTCGCGGCCGTGCGTCAGGCGCTGCTCGACATCAAGCGGGACGGCGGTGCCGGCGAAGCTCGGGACGACGACCGGTTCAACGCGATGACGAGCCTGCTTGGATTGCCCGAGATCTACGAACTCGAACAGCGCTACGCGACCGAAACCGAGGAATGATAGGATAAAGCCAGACCGATAAGAAAAGGGAGATCGTCATGGGTATGACAATCGCGGAAAAGATTCTCGCGGCCCACGCGGGCGCGGACACGGCCAAGCCGGGGCAGTATCTGTGGTGCAAGGTGGATGCGACCAGCGGTCATGCGCTCCGCGCCCTGGAAACGCTCGGGGTCGACCGGGTCTGGGACCCCGAGAAGGTGTTCATGGTCGACGACCATCAGGCGCCGCCGCCCACCGTCGCGGCCGCCAATCGGGTCAAGGATTTGAGGCGCCTGATCAAGAAGTACGAGATCAAGAATTATTTCGAATATGGCCGGGGCGGTATCTTGCATCAGGTCTTCGCCGAGCACGGCATGTATGCGCCGGGCGACCTCATCGCGCAGAGCGATTCCCACTCCACCTCCGGCGGGGTGTTCAACGCCTGCGTCACCAATGCCAATCTCGACGCGGTGCATATTCTCGCCTTCGGCGAGCTTTGGTTCCGGGTTCCGGAATCCGTACGCGTGGTATTGGGCGGCACGTTGCCCGCCTGGTGCGTCGGCAAGGACGTCATCCTTAAGCTTGCGAGCGAACTCGGCACCGATTACGGCCTCTACAAGTCGGTCGAATATGTCGGCCCGGTGGCAAGCCAGATGAGCCTCGCCCAACGCTGGACCGTCTGCAACATGGGTGTCGAGGTGGGGGCTAAGTTCTCGATATTCGAGGCCGACGAGAAGATCGACGAGTTCCTGGCCGGACGTGTGAACCGCCCTTACGAGCATGTCACGGCCGATCCGGACGCTGCCTACGAGACCGAATACGAGTTCGATCTCAGCGACCTGACGCCGATGGTGGCGCGGCCCGGCGACCCCGGCAACGGCGTTCCCGTCGAAAGCGTGCAGCCCGAGGGCGTCAAGGTCGATCAGGCGTTCCTCGGCTCCTGCACCAATGCGCGGCTGGAGGATCTCGAGGTCGCAGCACGGATCCTGGACGGCAAGCAGGTCCATCCGGATGTCCGCATGCTGGTCAGCCCGTCCTCGCAGGAGGTCTTCGGCGACGCGCTCAAGGCCGGATACTTGGAAACCCTGGCCGCAGCGGGCGCGCTTGTCGAGCACTCGACCTGCGGGCCCTGCTACGGCGGGCATCTCGGTGTTCTCGGCGAGGGCGAGACCTGCATATCGACCAGCAACCGCAATTTTCCGGGCCGCATGGGGAGTCCGCTCGCCGACGTCTGGCTGGCCAGTCCGGCCACCGTCGCGGCGTCGGCCATCGCCGGCGAGATCACGGATCCCCGAGAATATCTCTGACGGGGCGGAGAGGAGTCACACCATGGAAACGATACGAACCGGGCGTGTTTGGAAATTCGGCGACCGCATCAGCACCGACCTGATGATGCCGGGCCACCGCGTCCTCGCGAACCCGGATTTGTCGCCTCGGGAAGCGGCCATGTTCTGCATGGAGGCCAATCGTCCCGGCTGGGCCGAGAACGAGGTGCAACCGGGCGATATCTTGGTCGCCGGAATTAATTTCGGCTGCGGGTCGAGCCGCAACGGATCGAGTTCGCTGAAGGAACTCGGCCTCGGCGTCGTGCTGGCCGAGTCGGTGTCCCGCATCCATCTCCGGAACGCGGTGAACACCGGTCTGCCGACATTGGTGGCACCCGGCATCACCGACTTTGTCGAGGAAGGCCAGACCCTGGAGGTGAACATCGCCACCGGCGAGATCAAGAACCTCGATACCAGCGCCAGCTTCCAGGCCGAGGCTTGGGAGGAAGGCACGCCGCCCTATGAGATCCTGATGGCGGGCGGTCTCGACAACTATATGTCGGCGAAGCTGAAGGAACGCGGCCTCGTTTCCGCTTGAGGTGTCTCCCCGCGCACATTGGATACGCTCATCGGGGCAGGCCCAGGCCGCGAAGGACAGCGAGATTGCTCTCCCTCGCCTTGATGTTCTTGCTGAGGTCGTTTCGCCTAAACTGCGTTACCGAGATCGTTGGGTCGGTGTCGACGGCCATGGTTACTGCGGTTCATGCCGCGTCTTCGCGCCCGAGGGCATGGTGGGCGCGGGCCCGGCCGATATGGGCATGGGCGGCGTGCTTGCCCGACGGCTCGCGTTCCAGGAATCTCGCGAAGGCCACGAGCGCCTCCTCGGGCTGTTCGGCATTGAGATAGGCGAAGCCCAATAGCTCGAGAAACCAAGCCGGATAATACGGGCTCAGACGCATCGCCATCTTCATCTTGCGGACGGCTTCCTTCGAGCGCCCTGCGTTGTGGAGAAACATGGCGAGTAGCGCGGTGTTGGTGGCGTGGTTGGGATTGAGGGCGACCGCCTTCTGGCCGGACACCACGGCGGCTTCGTGTCGTCTCTTGAATAGGTGGATGCCGCCCCGCAGGGCATGAATATCGGGCAGCTCATCGTCCAGGGCGCTTGCTTTTTCGGCCAGGAATGACGCGCGCTCGAACGACTGATCCGGACGATCGCTCCATCCGTTTTGGGCATCGAACCAGTGGGTCCAGGCGAGCAGCGCATGGGCCAGGGCGTAGCCCCGATCGGCTTTGACGGCTTCGTTGAACAATTGGCGAGCCCGCGCGTTGTCGATTTTGTTGCGACGGTGAAAGTGTTCGGCCCCCTTGGCAAAGAGATTCCAGGCTTCCAGGCTGCGCGTGTGTTTGCGGTGGACGCGCATCTGCTCGCCGGCGGTGAGCTTTATTCGCAAGGCGGTGACGATGTGCTCGGTGATCTCGTCCTGCAGGATGAACAGGTCGGTCATTTTGCGGTCGTACCGCTCGCTCCACAGGTGATTGCCGCTCAAAGCGTCGATGAGCTGGGCATGGATCCGCACGGTGTCGCCCGATTTCTGGACACTGCCCTCGAGCACGAAGCGGACACCGAGGTCGGCGGCAACCTTTTGCACCTTCACCGGCTTGCCCTTGTAGGTAAAAGTCGAATTTCGGGCGATGACGAACAGGCTTGAGACCTGTGACAGGGCGGTGATGATGTTTTCGGTGATGCCGTCGGCGAGATGGTTCTGATCCGCGCTTTGGCTTAGATTGTCGAAGGGCAGGACGGCAATGGAAGGCTTGTCCGGCAGCGGGAAGGTCATGCGTTCGACCGAAGCCGGCTCCACCGCGGGCGACCACGGCCGCCAGAGCGCCACACCGCCCACCAACGCCAGGAGGACCACCGTCGCGGCGGCCATCACGGTGGGCTGTTGCCACGCCGCGCGCGCGGTGGTGTGTTCGCCGATGATCCGACCCGCCGCCTTGGGCGCCAGCATCACCTGGTACACCGGGATCGGCCTTTCGACGTTCTTGACCGATTGCTCGCCCAGGAACTCGTAGCCTACCTCCAGCTTGTCGCGAACTTCGTCCAGCACCTTTCGCGAGATGCAAATGCCGCCCGGCTCGGCGAGGCTCTCCAGCCTGGCCGCCACGTTGACCCCGTCCCCGTATAGTTCGTCGCGGTCGACGATCACGTCACCCAGGTTGACACCGATACGGAACTGCACCCTGCGGTCGTCCGCCAGGCCTTCATTCCGGGCAGCGAGGTCGCGCTGGACCTCGGCGGCGCAACTCACGGCAACGACGACACTGGCGAACTCGGCCAGCACGGCGTCGCCGGCATAGTGCAGCACGCGTCCACCATGGCCCTCGATGAGGGTCGAGACGGCGTCGAGATACGCGCTGAGGGTCTTGTGCGTTCCTTCCTCGTCCGCGCCGGTCAGCCGGCTGTATCCGGCGACGTCGGCGTAGAAGATTGCCGCGAGTTTTCGGTTGAGGCCTTTCTCGGCCATCCGCTCCTCCGATCAAGGCGCGCCAAGTCTATCAACTATTTCCAAGTAGGGGTAACGGTTCCAACGGCGATACCCGAGAAGATCTTTGGGTGTCGGGCGCATCTCGACGTCAGTCGGTTCGATAGTTTCGCTCATCCACGCCGACACTTCTCGCCGCTTCAACGATCCCGGCCCAGACGCCGTCGCCGATCCGGATCCCGGCTTCCGCCGCCTCTCGCGCCAGGGTGGTCTCTCGTTCGCCGGGGATCATCACCTTGTCGAAACCGGCGGCGGTCCTCGATCCGCGCACTTCGCCGACGAAGGCCTCGGCGCGGCTTCGGTAGGTCGCCATCGGCTGGAAGGTATCGGCGCGGAGCAGGATCATCAGCCAATTGTATTCCACGCAATCCCCCAGCATCGCATCGCCCGCCAATTCGGCGATGATCCCGAGCCCGCTGCCCTTGGGGCCCGCCGCCGGCAGCAAGGCGCCGCCGTCGTAATAGGCCTCGGGGTCGCGGGTCGGTTCGCCGTTGCGGTCGATCGCGGCATCGGGGGGCAGGGTTTCGCCGTTGGCGCGGGCCACCGCTACCTTGCCCGTCGCCACGGTGGAGATGGCGAAATCGCAGATCACGGGATCCTCCGGCAGGCCCGGCAGGCCGAGCGTGTAGGGATTGGTGCTCATCACCGGATCGACGCCGCCGAAGGGGACCACATTGCCCCATTGCCGACGGCCGCCGCCGCCGAAGCTGATCGCCAGAAAGCCCGCCGCCGCCGCCTGTTCGGCATAGGCGCCCATGCGTCCCGAATGTCCGCAATTGACGATCCCGGCGGCCGCCAGGCCCCGCTCGCCCGCCGTCGCGATCAAGGCCTCCGTCGCCCGCGCCATGGCGACGATTCCGATGCCGCGCGCGCCGTCCACGTGCAGCAGCCCGTCGCGCACCGGTTCCGCGACAGGGTCCGCCTTGGGATCGATCACGTCATCGCGGGCTTCCTTCAGATAAAGACCCAGCCGATTGACGCCGTGCGAGGAGACGCCCTTCATTTCCGCGTCGACGAGATGGCGCGCGACGATATCGGCATTGTCCGGCACGAAACCGCCGGCGGCGAGGCTATCGCGAATCAGCGCGGACAGCGGTTCGGGTTGCAGGGGCTTGGTGGGCATGGAGTTCTTTCCTTGGGAAATTGCGGCAATGTTGAAGCGCCCGAGGCCAATCGTCGTCGCCCGCTCCAGGCGCCACGTCTTGCTCGGGATAACCGAGGACCTAAGCTAATATGAGTCAAGATCGTTCGACAAATCGGCCGATCGGTTATTTTAGGAATGCCAGATGAACCCGGTTCCAGGCCTGCCAGGGGAAGAACAATGAACGAAGTCGTCAAAAACACCGCGCCGACACGGGCGGAACATGCCGCCGGCATGGCCGAATATATGCGCGAGGGCGAACGCATCGGACGCGAGATCGGCAATCGCGGGCCGGTCCGTTTCGATGCCGACGGCAAGCTCCATCCGGACATCTTGGCCGCCTACTGGAAACACGGCTATTACGTCTTTGAAGGGGTGGTCGGACCGGCGGAGCTCGCGGAGCTTCGTGCCGACGCCGCCAACATGATCGAGCGCGCCCCCGTCCGACCGGACGCGGAAGTGGACGCCCAAGGCCGACCGGCGTTGGGCCTGGACTTCGCCCGTGAATCCTACATCTTTGTGAAACCGTTGTCCGACCCTTGGGGGGGCACCGATGTGCTCGCGGGGCGGCACCCGAGCCAGATGGCGCAACCCGCCCCCGACGCGGATGCGCCGGAAGACGCACTCTTCCTGATGCGCGGTATGTGCCAGTCGATGGAATCGGGCTTGCGCCTCTACGGCCATCCCGCCCTTCTGGCGATCGCCGAGGCGATCAACGGCGAGGACTTCGTTCCCTATAATGACGCGATCTTCGTCAAGCAGCCGGGTCTCGGCGGCTCGGTTGCCTGGCACCAGGACGGCGTCACCCATTGGGACTCGCCGAATTGGGACGAGGGAATTCACGGTTTCAATTTTCAGGTCCAGCTTTACCCGAGCACGCCCGGGAACTGCCTCTGGGTCGTGCCCGGTACCCACAAGGACGGGCATATCGATATCAAGAAGCTGGTCGCGGAAAACGGCGGCAGCGAGCGCTTGCCGGGCGCGGTGCCGCTGACCTGCGAAGGGGGAGATGCCACCATTGTCAATCGCCAGATGCTGCATGGCTCGTTCGCCAACACCTCGCCGGATCTCCGCATCTCGCTCACCTTCGGATTCCATCGCCGGGCCTCGGTGATCGGCCAGAAGGGGGCGCTCAGTGTCGAGTCGAATGATACCTACGACGAAGGGCGGATCTTCGACCGCTCGTCCGTCATTCAGGTCGCGATCGACGCCCGCCGGCAACGCCATCCCGACGAGACGCCCTTTAGATACCGGCCCTTCGCGGATTTGGAAGACGAATACCGCTTTTCCGAAGAGACCTTCAATCGGGTCATCCGGGATTACAACGTCAAGGATTTGGCCATCTGAGGGCCGAGCCCGCGGAAGCGGAGGAGACGGCTATGACGCACCGGGTCATCGACGCGGACGGCCACATCTGCGAGACCAGGGATTTGTGGGAGGACTACGTCCCCCGCGCCTATCGCGACCGCACCATCCGCCTCGAGCGCGGCGACGACGGTCGCGACTATTCCTGGATCAACGGCGAGATGCAGGGGGTTTCGCACTCCGCCAGGGCCTGCCTTCCCTGGGGCATGGACGACCCCGACAACCCGCCGACCTGGGACGACATCACGCTGGCCTCGCACGACGGCGCCGCCCGGGTCGCGCTGATGGACGAGGAGGGTGTGGCCCATACCCTGCTGTTTCCCTCGATTTATCTGCGCTCCGGCGATGGTGTGCCAGCACCCTGTCGTCGCCATACATGACGAATGTCGTGCTTCCGAAGAGATCGCTCAGCCGTGACGCCAGTCCCGAAAATTCCTTCACCGTGACGGCGGCCCCGATCAACCCGATAAACCTACCGTCGCGGCGAAGGGGACGCCGGTAATTGATGAAGGTGGTTTGGAATTCCGGGTTGTGGATCAAGTCGCCCCAATAGCCCGAAGGGCGGGTTTTGGCCTCTGGCAGGAATTTTCGGTACGCATCTTCCTGTTCAAGACTTGGAAAATCGAGCGCATATCGGCCGCTCTCTTGCCCGCCACGAACCCGCACCACGCCGCCGGCATCGTTGATGAACACAACGCCACCGATTTGTGGAGATGCGGCGACCGAGCCCAACAGCAGATCGGCCAACCTTTGCCTGTCTTCCACACCGTAAGCGCCGTCTTCGATCAACCGGGCCAAATACTCGACCTGCCTTTGGGCCGGGATGAGATGGCCACGGACGCTCTGCGAGACGATCTCCAGGTTCCGAACCACCAGGCGCCCGGCGAGATCTCGCATGATATCGCGGCTCGTCGTCCATTGAATGAGCAGGACCAACCCGACGGCCAGAAAGACCAAGAGGCCTACGCTCAACGTCAGGGTCGGTGTGATCCTCAAGCTGCGAAAATTCATCGGTCTATTCTCGCTGTGATGCACAGACTTCCATGTTAGTTGATGGACAAAAGAGCCGGGAGTCCGGTTCGATCCTCGGCAATGCGATCCACTTAGGTATTTACGATTTGATGCATTGCCAAACGGGCGGCCGATGCCCAATTATTGGCGGTAGGCGTGTAATGGAATTCAGGGGACTGCCATGACGACGGAAATGGACGAGAAGACCCGCACGGAACTCGAGGCGGCGGCGTTTCGCACCTTGGTCGAGCATCTTCGCGAAAGGACCGACGTGCAGAACATCGATCTGATGAACCTCTCCGGTTTCTGCCGCAACTGCCTCTCCAAATGGTACACGGCGGCGGCCGAAGAGAAGGGGCTCGGCATCGACTACGACGAGGCCCGCCAGATCATCTACGGCATGCCGTATGACGAGTGGAAAGAGAAGTATCAGAGCGAAGCTTCGCCCGAGAAGATGGCCAAGTTCAAAGAAGCCAATCCGGATCATTGATTCCCCGAGACGTTTATTTTGGCAAATCGGGTTTGATTGAATTCAGTCTCGGCCCCGGGCCAACATGACCCCGATGTGCCTCACCCGCGAGGTCTGCTTATAGTCGCTCTCCAATCGTGCCAAGAGGCGGTGAAGTCTATCTACACACCATATTGTTTGTGAATTCGTTCCGTCCGAACCTTGATCTGGGTCAACGTCGCCTTTGGCCGTTCCGCCCTGTTGAAGGAGAATATCACCCGTGCCGGCGTGCCCGACGTAACCAGTGTGTGGGCCCATGAAGTGGGTGGGGCCCGGTTGCTCCTCGGCGTCGCCATCAAACAGCGCTATGCGGGGCACGCCCGCCAGACGGGTCATGTGGCCAGCATGTGCCACGTGGGCGCCTATGCCGGCAAATATGTGATTATCGTCGATGAAGATGTGGATGTGTCCAGCCTCGAGGATTTGACCTGGGCCATGCTCACACGTTCCGACCCGGCATCCTCCATCGACATTATACCGGAGGCCTGGAGCACACCGTTGGATCCCAGAATTACGCCGGAGGATAAGGCGAAGAAGAATTACCGCAATTCACGTGCCGTCATTGACGCCTGCCGCCCGTTTCATTGGCGGGACGAATTTACACCGGTGAACGCCATGAGTCCGGAGCTCGCAAAAAAAGCGCGAAAAAAATGGGGGCACCTGCTCGACTAATCGAAATCTTAGAGGTTTCACAACTATAAAGGGGATTATTAAGAAATCGGCCGAAAGGATTATGTATTTAAACAACCCTTTGAATCCCCGTCATCCGCAGCCATTGCGTTGGCATAGACGAAACAATTATGAAAATCATGTTTGACAGTCTACGGAAGGCGCGTCGGTCAAGGTCTACGGAGGTCGCCTTCGATGGCCGCCCAGAGGGCTTCCGGTGCTTCAACATGAGGGTTGTGCCCTAGGGCCGGCAGTACCGTAACCTCGGCGCCGATTCGCCGCATGCCTTCGGCGGGGCCCATCTTGTCGTCTTCCCCGCTCAGCAGATGGATGGGGACGCTCGCCGCCTGGGCAATCGAGGCAATATCATACTTGCCCAGCGCGTTGATCAGCGGGTCGGTTGCCAGCCGAAATCGACCTTGCTGTTCGGTTATGCTGATTGTGGCGAAACGCTGGTCGGGCGCGACCAACCCCTTCAATCCGGCGACGCGGAGGCAACGTTCGATCGCGTCCTCCCTGGAGTCGAACAATTTGGCGGGCGCAAGGGCAATGGCTTTGCCTCTGGCGAGGTCTTCCTCCGTCCAATCGACCTTCACGCTAAAAGCAAATACGCGCTCCACTTGGATGCCGAACATGCCGGTCGCGAGCGCGATCGAGACGGCGCCGCCCAACGAGTGGCCGATGAGGGTAACCGCCTCTTCATGTCGGAGGAGGCGGGCCACGTCGGCTGCGTGGATGCCGGTCCCATAAGGTGCGCAATGGAAGGAACGTCCATGCCCCCGTAGATCCGGAATAATCCATCGTCCCGGCCAGTGCTTGGCGAGAAGGGGAACCAAGCCGTCCCAAACCGCACCGTTTCCGCCCAGTCCGTGCAAAAGTACGAGTACGGGACCCTCGGTTCCCCCACGCTCGCACCATAGTGTCGTCGTTTCGCCCATCGAGCGGCCTCCCCCTATCGCGGTTCCGGCCCAAGCCTACGGGTCGCGATCGTGACAATCGAGGCTGAATGTCCGGCTGGTGCCGAGAAGCGGAAGTTGCGATACGTGACTTTCGTATCTAATCCAACCAATTCGTCCGGCGCGTGCCTCAACCGGTGCCGGCGTCCTCGTCGACGAAGCGCCCGGCCTCGTGCCATTCGACCTGTTCTTCGTAGCCTCTGCGATAGGCCTTGTGGCTTTTCGCCCATTCCGCCTTGTTGCGGGCGGCATCGCCGGTGGGCGCCGGCTCCAGATCGAAATGACCGTATTCGTCCTGGCCCCGCACCAGCATCGCGCGCTGGCGTGTCGTGCCGATGTGTTTGACGTGGGTTGGGATGTAGCTGACGCCGTGACCGATCCGGCGGTCCGAGGCGACGTTCGGTGGCGAGCAGTGGACGCAGAGCGTGTGATGGAGCGAGAACTCCCCCGTCGCCAGCGCCGAGCGGACGCCGCCCTCGCGTTCGAAGGGCTCGGCGATCGTCTGGCCGCCGCCGTTGATGCTGTTTGGGTCGGCATTCGCCTTGTGAAGCAGCGGACGGGCCGCCCCCTGGGCCGAAACCAGTTCCATGCAGCCCGACTCCGCCGAGGCCTCGCTCAGCGCCACCCAAGCGGTGACGTGTTCGTGCGGGCGGAGGCCGAAATAGGCCCAGTCCTGATGCCACATGGTGATCGCATCGGTGTTCGGTTCCTTCACGAAGAAGGTGCTGGTCCAGGCCAGGATATTCGGGCCGATCACGTCCTCGACCGCATCGAGGATGACCGGATCGCTCGCGATCGCGTGGGCCCAAGTGTGGCCGACATGGAGCTTGTATCGCGCCTCCCGCCCAAGTGCCGTGACGGGGGCGCCAATGTCGGCTTCGTATTCCTCGAACCGGGCCCGCGTCTCCTTTGCGCGGGCCTCGCCGATGCCGGGCAGCGGATAGATATATCCGTCGCGGTGATAGGCCTCGACTTGCGGGTCGCTCAGGAACTTCGGCATGGTTTTCCTCGCCATCTTCGCTCGCGGGGTTGGATTATAAGAAAAATCTAGGGGAGAATTCAGCGGATGCGACTCCGGCCGTACCCTTCGATGCCGCGGATAAGGTGGAATTGCGTGGCTTCCTGGAATATCCCGCCTATTTATCTCTTGTCAATCGATGCCAAAGGCCCCACCGGCCCAACATCACGCCAAGTCAAGGAACAGCAGAATGTCCGAAGCCATGGATGATCCCTTCGAGAAATTTGCCGTCGGCCAACCGGTCTCGCGGCTCGAGGACCCGCGCCTGCTGAGGGGCGACGGGTGTTTCACGGATGATTTCGGCATCGACGGCCAGGCTTATGGCTATGTCTTCCGCTCGCCCTTCGCGCATGGAAGTATCGAGCGTCTCGACGTTGCGGCGGCGGCGGCGGCGCCCGGCGTTCTCGCGGTTCTGACGACGGTGGATTTGGCTGCGGCCGGGGTCGGCACCATGCCTTGCATGCTGCCGGTCAAGAATCGCGACGGCACGCCGTTGATCAAGCCGCCCCGGCCGGTGCTGGCGACCGACCGGGTGCGCTTTCGCGGCGAGGCGGTGGCCTTCATCGTCGCCGAAACCCTGGCCCAGGCCCGCGACGCTGCGGAACTGGTCGAGCTCAAGGTCGAGAATTTCCCCGCCGTGACCGATTGCAAGGCGGCGCAAGAGGCGGGCGCCCCCCAACTGCACGCCGAAGCGCCGAGCAATCAGGCCCTCGACTGGGAGTTCGGCGACGAGGCCGAGGTCGAGAAAATTTTCGCCGACGCCCACCATGTCACCATCTTGACGCTTCGCAACAACCGGATCCATGTCTCCACGATCGAGCCGCGCGCCTGCGTCGCCGAATTCGATTCGGGCGAGGATCGCTTCACCCTCCATTCGCCGAGCCAGGGGCTGTTCGGCTTCACCAATCTCCTGGCCAAGGAGATCCTGCGGATCCCGCGCGAGAAGATTCGCACTCGGACCTACGATGTCGGCGGGTCCTTCGGCATGAAATCGGCGCCCTATCCGGAATATGTCGCGGCCCTCGTCGCGGCGAAGACGACGCGGCGGCCGGTGAAGTGGTGCGACGAGCGAAGCGACAGCATGCTCTCCGACCAGCACGGCCGAGACAGCTATGCCGAAGCCTCGCTCGCCTTCGACAAGGACGCCAAGATCCTGGCGGCGCGGGTCCGGGTTCACTGCAATGTCGGCGCCTATCTGACGGCGGTCGGCCCGTCGATGCATACGCGGAACGTGCCGCGCAATTTCCCCGGCCTCTACCGGGTGCCGAAGATGCATGCACGGACCTGGGCCATGTTCACCAACACGACACCCATTGGCGCCTATCGCGGCGCCGGCCGGCCGGAGGGCGTTTATTACATGGAGCGCATGATGGACACGGCGGCCCGCGAACTCGGGCTCGACCGGGTCGAGATCCGGCGGCGCAACATGATCACGCCGGCGGAGATCCCCTATGACGCGGTTTCCGAATTGACTTATGACAGCGGCGATTTCCCGGCCGTCCTCGATGACGGGCTCGCCAAGGCGGATTGGGACGGCTTCGCGGGGCGGCGGAAGGCTTCCGAAGCCAACGGCCGGCTCCGGGGGCTGGGCCTGGCCTGTTATCTCGAGGTTACCGGTCCGCCCGCGACCGAGATGGGCGGTCTCCGCTTCGAGGAAGACGGCACGGTGACGATGATTTCGGGCTCGCTCAATTACGGTCAGGGCCACCAGGGCACCTTCGCGCAAATCCTGACCGGGAAGCTCGGTGTGCCCTACGACAAGTTCAACCTGCTCCAAGGCGACAGCGAGGAGCTGATCGCCGGTGCCAATACCGGCGGCTCGCGAACCGTGCTGACCGCGGGCACCCTGCTGCTCGAGGCCGCAGAGATCACGATCGAGCAAGGCCGGAAGCTGGCGGGCCATGTCCTCGAGGCCGCCGAAGGCGATATCGAATTCGATCGCGGGCGTTTCGCCATCGCCGGCACGGATCGGGGCATCGATATTCTCGAACTCGCCGCCGAGGTGCGGCGGCTGAAGGCGAATGGCGGCCTGCCTGCGGGTTTGCCGGATGGGCTCGACTGCAAGACAAAGGCGTCGTCGCCGCCCTCGGCTTTCCCCAACGGCTGCCACATAGCCGAAATCGAGATCGAGCCCGAGACCGGCCGCATCGAGGTCGTCCGTTATTCGGTGGTCGACGATTTCGGGACCCTGATCAATCCGATGCTGGTCGAGGGTCAGGTGCATGGCGGCATCGTCCAGGGCCTCGGCCAGGCGATGATGGAGGATACGGTCTACGACGCCGACGGTCAGCTGATCGCCGGCTCCTATATGGACTACGCGATGCCGCGGGCCGACGACGTGCCGGCGTTCGATTTCGGCAGCCACCCGGTGCCCTGCACGACCAATCCCCTGGGCGCGAAGGGCTGCGGCGAGGCCGGCACGAGCGGGGCGCTGCCGGCGGTGATGAACGCGGTCGTCGACGCCCTGGCGGAGGCCAAGGGCCTTACCCATATCGACATGCCGGTAACGCCCGAGAAGGTGTGGGCGGCGCTGAATTCGGAAGGGTAATTGGAAGGGTGACAAGGGCGTCGATCGGCACCCTGCATCAAACAACCATTAGACCACGAAACGCGCGTCGGCGATAGATTGTTCGTGGCTTATTTCGGGCGTAGCATCGATTCACTACCGGCCGTGATGCCGGGATGCCGGTTGCGGAAATTCCGGCGGCCGGGACACTGTCGAAAGGAGGCTACAAAAATGACTCCACCGGACAGTCCGAGCCACATAGGGAAAGAATGTAACTAGACCCGGTCTTGGATCGGGTGGCCAATGTGGCCCATAAGGGAAAGGCTCCGTCGAAAGGGCGGGGCCTTTCAATTTTCATTCATTCGCGATACCGGCCATCGTGTATCCGCCGTCCACGTATAGGATATGCCCGTTCACATAGCCGGCTTCCTCGCCCGCGAGATAGGTCGCGGCATCGGCCATGTCCTCGATCCGGCCATAGCGGTCGGCCGGGATCAGTCGCAGATAGTTCTCGCGGGTTTTTTCGGTGTGGGCGGCGCGGGTGAGGGGGGTGTCGACCGGCCCCGGGCCGATGGCATTCGCGGTCACCCCCAGGGGAGCGAGTTCCAGCGCCATTTGCCGCGTAAGTCCGATCACCGCCGCCTTCGAGGTGCCGTAGCCGGTGCGCCCGATGCCGGCGCGGGCACCCGCGATCGAGGCGATGTTGATGACCCGCCCATAGCCCCGTTTCACCATCTCGCGCGCCGCCGCCTGGGCACAGAGCAGCGTGCCCTCGACGTTGACCCGCATGACGCGCTGGAAGTCCGCCGCTTCCGCTTCCAGGAACGCCATCCGGACGCTGATCCCGGCACTGTTGACGATGATGTCGACCTGACCGAATTCGGCCATCGCCGCCTCGGTCAACCGGGTCGCGTCCTCCGGCTTGGTCACGTCCATTTCGACCGAAACGGCGCGGCTTTGGGTTTGGCGAATGTCCTCGGCCACGGCCGCCGCGTTCTCGCCGTTGATGTCGGCGCAGACGACGGCCGCGCCCTCTTTCGCGAACCGGCGCGCGATGCCGCCGCCAAGCCCGCTGCCCCCACCCGTGACGATGGCCACCCGATCCTTCAACCGCATTGTCCAATCTCCACTGTTGTCAGCTATAGGGTATCGCGTTCGTCCGGCCTGCCAATGGGGGCGGACGAAAGCCGCGGCCGGTCTATCTTAGTCCCGGATATCAGATTCGAACCAACGAGGCCCTAGATGACCAAAGGATTTATTTCCGCCGATTCCCATGTGATGGAACCGCCGAATTGCTACTCTGACTATATTGAGAAAAAGTACCGCGATTCGGCCCCGCAATTGAAGCATCACGATAAACTTGGCGATATTTTCTTCATCGACGGGATGGATACGTCGATCCCGATGGGATTGATCGCGGCCGCCGGCAAGGAACCGGAGGAAATCAGATACAAGGACATCCGATTCGAGGAACTGCATCGCGGCGCCTGGGATCCCAAGGCCCGCGCGGCCGATCAGGATCGCGACGGCGTGATCGCCGAACTGATTTATCCCTCGGTCGGCATGGTGCTGTGTAATCACCCGGATTTCGACTACAAGAAGGCCTGTTTCGACGCCTACAACCGCTGGCTCGGGGAATTCTGCGGCGGCTTGCCGGACCGGCTCTTCGGCTTGCCGCAAGTCACCATGCGGTCTCCCGAGGAGGGCATAGAGGAGGTCCGTCAGGCCAAAGAAAATGGCTACAAAGGCGTGATGCTGCCGGGCCATCCGGCGCATGCGGATTACGACCATCCCGATTACGGCAAGTTCTACGACGCGGTCATCGAGATGGAGATGCCGATCTCCTTTCATATCCTAACCTCGAAGCAGGACAGTCTGCTCAACCAGCGCGGCCCGAAGATCAATGGGTTTCAGGCGATCATCCGCGGCAACCAAGACATCATCGGGACGTTCATCTTTGGCGGCGTTTTTCACCGTCATCCGAAGCTAAAACTGGTCTGCGTCGAGGCCGATGCCGGTTGGGCGCCGCATTTCATGTACCGCATGGATCATGCCTATAATCGCCATCGCCACTGGATGAGGTGCGAGGATATCGGCGGCCAACCGAGCGAGTACTTCCTGGAGAATGTCTATATGACCTTCCAGGACGATTGGACGGCTTTCCGGTATCGCGAGGATCTCAACATCGATCGCCTCATGTGGGCGAACGATTTCCCGCATAGCGACGCCACCTGGCCGCACAGCCAGGAACTCCTGGCAAAGCAAATGGCCGATTTGAGCGAGGCCGAACGGAACAAGGTCGTCCATGACAATGTGGCGGAACTTTACGGGCTGGAACTCCACTAGACGCTGGACGCATCGAGGGATCGAATAAGATGACCTACGACTTGAAGATCGAGAACGGGACCATCATCGACGGCACCGGCGCGGCCCGGTACCGGGGCGATGTCGGCGTCTCCAAGGGCAGGATCGTGGCACTCGGCGAGGCGCCGGATAGCGCCGCCCGGACCATCGATGCCGAGGACGCAATCGTCTCGCCCGGCTTCGTCGATATCCACACCCATTACGACGCCCAGGTCATCTGGGACCGGATGCTGTCGATCTCGCCCTGGCATGGGGTGACCACGGCGGTGATGGGGAATTGCGGCTTCGGCGTGGCGCCGACCCGCGAGGCCCATCGCGACATCATCGTCCGCACCTTGGAGAAGGTAGAAGGCATGAGCACCGAGGCGCTCTATGCCGGCCTCGGCAAGGATTGGCCGTTCGAGACCTTCCCCGAATATTTGGACGCCATCGACAATGCCGGGATCGCGATCAATGTCGGCGTGCTGCTCGGGCACACCCCGCTTCGCTTCTATGTCATGGGCGAGGCCGCGACCGAGCGTTCCGCGAGCGACGATGAAATCGCCGAGATGTGCGCCATCGTCAAGGACGCGATGAAGGCCGGGGCGATGGGGTTCGCGACCTCGCGGGCCTCGACCCATGTCGGCTATCAGGGCCGGCCGGTGCCGAGCCGGGTCTGCGACATCGAGGAAATCTACGCGTTGGCGAAGGCGGTCGGCGAAGCGGGCGGCGGCCTGATCGAGGCGACTGCGGGCCGCGGGCTCTTCATCGACGAATATGCCGAAATCGCCAAGGAGAGCGGCTGCAACGTCTCCTGGACGGCCTTGCTCGCCGGCCTGGCGCTCGGCAAGGGCGACCATGAGGAGCAGTTGGCGAAGTCGGAAGAGATGATGGCCGCCGGCTACAACGTCTATCCGCAGGTGACGCCGCGTCCGCTCAATTTCGAGTTCCAATTCAAGGAGCCCTTCGTCCTCGAGGCTCTGTCGATGTTCAAGCCGGTTTCGGCGGCCGATTTCGAGGGTAAGAAGAAGCTCTACCGGGATCCCAAGTTCCGCGGCGAGTTTCGGGAAAAGATGGCGACGGTGCGCGAACAGTTCCGTTCCTCCTTCGAGAAGACAGTCATCTCGCAATGCCTCGCGGACCCCTCGCTCGACGAGCGCCCGCTCTACGAGGTGGCGAAGGAACGCGGCGTCGCGGCAACCGATTTCGCGCTCGATATCTCGCTTGAGGACGATCTCGAGACGCGCTTTCGCATGCCGGTTGCGAACCACAACGAGGCCGAGGTCGAGCCTCTGTTGAAGGGCAACTCGACGGTACTCGGCCTCTCCGATGCGGGCGCCCATGCGAGCCAACTCTGCGATGCCTGCCAGCCGTCCTACCTCCTCGCGCGCTGGGTTCGCGAGAAGGAAGTCTTCAGCCTCGAGGAAGCAATCAGGATGCTGACCACGCGGCCGGCCGAGGTCGCGGGAATTCACGATCGCGGTATGTTGGCGGAAGGCCGGCCCGCGGACCTCGTCGTCTTCGATCCCGATACGATCGATGCGGGGCCGTTGCAACGGGTCTACGATTTTCCGGGCGGCGCCGACCGGCTGATCTCGCGCGAGAGCGGCATTCGCGCGGTCGTGGTGAACGGAGTGCCGCTTCGCGAGAACGGCGCCGATGCGGTCGATCCCGAAGGCGCACTTCCGGGAGGCGTGCTGCGGCGGCGGGCCTAGCTGTTATGGCGCGGACGCTTTGGGGCATTGGTTCCAGTCGGGCGCTCCGGGCCCATTGGGCCTTGGCCGAACTCGGCCTCGACTACGAGATCGAACCGATCCGGACGCGAACGCCGGAGATGGAGAGCGATCGCTACCTTGCGGTCAATCCGCGCGGTAAGATTCCAACCTTGGTGGACGGTGATTTCACACTCTACGAAAGTGCCGCCATCGTCACCTATCTCGGCACGAGTTACGGATTGGCGGCGGGCGTCGAGTTGGTGCCGAGCGACCCTCAACGCCGCGCCCGTTACGACGAGTGGTGCTACTACATCATGACGGAGCTTGACGCCACGAGCCTCTATATCATCCGCCGCCATGGCGAATTGCCCGAAATTTACGGCGAGGCGCCGGTCGCCGTCACCGGTGCGGCGGCGTATTTCGACCGGATGGCGGCGGCCGTCGATCGAACCTTGGCCGACGGCCGTCCTTATCTTCTGGAGGCGGGGTTCAGCGGGGCTGATATCCTGCTCACGACTTGCCTCACCTGGGCGCTCCGTTGCGGCATCTCACTTTCGGAACCGGCCCAGGCCTACCGGACCCGGGCCACTGCGCGGCCCGCCTATCTGGCCGCCCATGCGCTCTGCTATCCGGACGTTTGACTGTACAGGGCGCCGCGAGGGGAATTGACATGACGAGTATCGAAATCCTGAACATCATCCCGGTCTCCGAGCGTGACCGGGCGCGGATCGAGGCGGTCGACGGGAATGTCCGCCTGACCGATGCCGGCGGCTGGTTCGACGGCGAGATTCGCGAGACCTGGCCCGCATACACGGCCAACCGATATGTGGCGGTGGATGCGGAAGGCCAAGGGAGTAGGGCCGAGCGCGATGCCCTGCTGGCGGGCGCCGAGATCATCATCGGCGGCTGGCCTTTCCCGCTCGATCTTCGCGCCCGGGCTCAGAGCTTGAAATGGTTCCATCAGCGCCCGGCCGGCGCCAGTAACCTGCTGCGCGGTGATCTTTGGGAAAGCGATGTGATGGTGACGACCTCGCGCGGTCTCGGCAACACGCTGGCGATCGCGGAATATACGATCGCCGGCATGTTTCATTTTGCCAAGGGGCTTCACCGGGTCGCCGTCGATAGCGCCCGGCAGGCCTTCGATTTTCGCGCTTATCGCGCGGTCCAGCTCGCCGGCAAGACGGTCTGCGTCGTCGGTGCCGGCGGGATCGGCCAGGAGGTCGGCCGCCTTGCCGCCGCCCTTGGCATGCGCGTCGTCGGTACCAGGCGGACGCCGGGCGAATTGCCGGAGGGGTTTTCGGAAATGCGCGGCACGGACGGCCTGCACGACCTGTTGGCGGAAAGCGACTTCGTCGCCGTTTGCGCCCATTGGACGCCGGAGACAGAAAAGCTGATCGGAACGGATGCCTTCGCCGCGATGAAGGACGGGGCCGTGGTCCTCAACGTGGCGCGGGGCGAGATCATCGACGAGGCAGCCCTGTTGGACGCCCTTGAGGC
Organism: uncultured Rhodospirillaceae bacterium; assembly: GCA_964408805.1. Taxonomy (GTDB): domain Bacteria; phylum Pseudomonadota; class Alphaproteobacteria; order UBA8366; family UBA8366; genus CAYPAV01. Next base: position 35,207 of record CAYPAV010000026.1, read on the forward strand.
CGACAAAATCCGAGGCGCCGTCCTCGACGTCTATGTCGGCGAGTTCGAGCACGCGCCGGATCCAAAACTCTGGGTCGACCCCCGCGTCTTGATCACGCCGCATACGTCCGGCGGCTCCGATGTGAGCCAGCACCGGGCGATCGATCTGTTCTGCGAGAATCTGCGTCTCTATATCGACGGGAAACCGCTCTTGAACGTCATCGACTGGGCGCGGGGGTATTAGGGCCCTCCTTGCGGCCCTATAGCTCGTCCGAGCGCAGCACCATCATCTTCTCGATCTGCATCTCGTGCATGGTCGCCGGGATGCCGCCGACGCCGTGACCCGACTGGCGAGCCCCCGCGAAGGGCATCCAATCGACCCGGAAGGCGGTGTGCTCGTTGACCATCACGGCGGTCGCGTCGATCCGGTTGTAGACCCGCATCGCGGTGTCGATGTCGCGAGTCACGACGGCGGCCTGGAAGGACACCGGCAACGAGTTCGCCTGGTCGATCGCGGCATCGATATCGTCGTAGCTATAGACGCAGACAACCGGCCCGAAGATCTCCATCGTGGAGACATTGGCGTCGGCCGGCGGGTCGAGCAACACCGTTGGTTTGTAGCAACTCGGGCTGAGACGTTCGCCGCCGGTCAGGCATTTTGCGCCCGCGCCGATCGCCGCTTGAACCCATTCGTCGACCCGGTCGACCTCGCCGGTGCGGATCAGGGGGCCGACCTCGGTCTCGGCCGATGTGGGATCGCCCACGGTCATCTCGGCGGCGAGACCGGCAAGACCTTGCGCTACCTTCTCGGCGATCGAGGCATGCGCGAAGACACGCTGAACCGAAACGCAGACTTGGCCCGCATGATAGAGCCCGCCCTTGGCGAGCCGCGGCAGGGCATCGTCGAGATCCGCATCGGCGGCGACGATCACGGGTGCCGCACCACCATGCTCCAGGGCACAACGCGCCCCCGGGGCTAGTTTGGAGCGCAGCATCCAGCCGACCCGAGCCGAGCCGATGAAGCTGAAGAACGCGACTCGTTCGTCGGCGACGAGCGAGGACGCGATCTCGAGATTTTCCGGCACCACCACCTGACACCATTCCCTCGGCAAGCCCGCCTCGCAGAGGATTTCCACGAAGGCGAAGCAGGAGAGCGGGGTCGGTTCGGCCGGCTTCACGATCACCGGGCAGCCGACCGCGATGGCGGGCGTTACCTGGTGGACGATCAGATTGAACGGATGGTTGAAGGCGCTGACCGCGACCACGACGCCGATCGGCTCGAACTGAGTGAAGGCGACGCGGCCCGTCGAGGCCGGGTTGACGTTCATCGGGATGACTCGGCCGCCCTCGCCGCGCAGCACCTCGACGCAATTCTCGACGCCGTCGGCCGCCCGATCGATCTCGACCAGCGAATCCAATAATGGCTTGCCGCCCTCACGCGCGGCTTGAAGCGCCAGCTCCTCGCGCCGTTCCTTGATGATCTCGGCGGCGCGGCGGAGGATTTCGATCCGCCGAGGCTTCGAGAGCCAGCCCGACCGATCCTTGTAAAGTGCCTGGGCTTGCGCCAAGGCATCATCGATATCCTGCTGGCTGGCTTGAGGGACCGATCCGATGACGGCGTCATCGAATGGCGCTGTTACTTGTAAATCATCCATCGTAAGACCCATATTCCATGATGCGTTATCGGACTAAATGCGTGATGTCCCGATCACAACCGAACGCGTTGATCTCGTAGAGTAGAAGATACCATGAAAATGCCAATCGCTAATTGGCGCGAGCGCCGGGAAAGTCGCGGCAAGGGCCGGGTCATATGAGCGGCGACATACCCGCCGAAAGGGAACCCTGGATCCGGGCCTGTATCAATTTTCGGGCCGGCAACAGAATTCCGTCCTGCGGTGCCCGGGGATCGCTGGAGATGACGGCCGCCCTCCGTGAAGGGTTAGAGGCGCGCGGCCTCGATTGGCGCTTCGAGACGATGCACTGCATGGGGAAATGCCATGTCGGCCCGACAATGCGGGTCCTCCCCAACGGCCCCTTCATCATGGGTGTCGTCGAGGCCGACGTGCCGCGCGTGCTCGATTATCTCGAGGCCGGCGACATCGAGGGGCTGGCGAAAGCCTTCCCGCTGCCGCCGGACGACAGGGACGCCTGATAAGAGGGATTAGTCTCGCGGGTAGGCGGCGACGCGGCCCTCCAAATTTCCCCAACCCTCTTCCAGGGTGGTCATGCATTCGATGTTGATCAGCATGCGCGAGATCCTCCACTCGCCGTCTTCGCGCCGGAAATCCCATTCGTAAAAGCCCCAGCCGTAATAGGACTCGCCTCCCTTCGCCTGCACGACGAACCAATTGGCCCAGCCTGTCGCCTTGTCGTCATTGATGACATCGAACTGCTCGTTGGTGATGAAGCGCCGGGGATAGTCAAAATTTTCGATGTAGTTCTTGAACGCCCGGACGACGCGATCCCTGCCTTCCTGGACCTTGCCGACCCAGGGATGGGTCTCGAGGGTCGCGTCCTCCGTGAAGATCGCGTTCAAATCCGTTTCGTCGTTCTCATCGATGGCCCGCGCATAGCGGGTGGCCAGGCGCCAAACGGCGTCCTTCGCCGCCAGCTCGGCCTGTGCCGCTTCCAGTTCCGCCAATCGATCCTCAACAGTCATTTCGGTCTCCTTTTTCTCGCCCGGGAAGTGCCACGGCGAATTGGGCTGGTTCTTTGCGCTTCCCTCATTTAGATAGCTCTCGATACCAACAGGGGGATTCTCGAATGATAAAGATAGGCGACCAAGCCCCGGCCTTCAGCGTCGTCAACCAGGACGGCGCGACGGTGTCGCTGGATCAGTTCGCGGGTAAATACGTGCTGATCTGGTGGTACCCGAAAGCCGATACACCCGGTTGAACGGTCGAAGGCAATGGGTTCCGTGATAGAATCCAGGAATACAACGACCAGAACACCGTGATCCTGGGCTGCAGTTTCGACAGCCCGGCAGACAACAAGGCGTTCAAGGACAAGTTCGATTTCCCGTATGACCTTCTTAGCGATGCGGACAAGTCGATGTCGATCGCCTATGGCGCCGCGGAGTCCGATTCCGCGAGGCCGAGCCGCGTTTCCGTGCTGATCGGCCCGGACGGCAAAGTGGCGGAAAACTACGAGACCGTGAAACCGCCCGAACATCCGGCCGAGGTGCTGGCGACACTGGCGGGTCTGTCCTGACACCATAAAGACGAATATCGCGCGCCGGCCCGAATTGGGTCGGCGCGCATTCGTTTCAGGCCATAATTTTCGCACCCGAATTTCGCGATATTTCCTTCGCGAATGCAAATCACTTTTCACTATTCAAGTAGTGGACCGTTAGAGATTTTGACAGAACGACATTATCGTTTAAAAGATGTTCGGGCCATTTCGGGAACCGAACGGGCAGGGACGACGTTCTCGGCAATCTGGTTCGGAACGGATGGGCGTAGACGGGCGAACCAAGTGACTGGCAGACATGTCTGATCAACCGCTGAAACAAATATTGTTGGTGGAGGACGACGAACTCGTTCTCTCGGCATTGAAGGCGGTGCTTGCCGAGGAGCCGGTCGAATCGTGGTTCGCAAGGAACGGCATCGTAGCGATGGCGATCCTGGAAGAGCAACCTATCGATCTGATCGTGACGGATATCATCATGCCCGAGATGGACGGGTTGGAACTCATCCTCGCGGCCCGGAAGCGCTGGCCGGATATTAAGATCCTCGCGATTTCCGGTGGCAATCCACGGAATCCGATGGATTATCTCGCGGAGGCCAAGGATTTCGGAGCCGAGCGAACCCTCGCCAAGCCGTTCGAAATAGAGGCGTTTCGCGACATCTGCCGCGAACTGCTCTCGACCGAAGGCGGCTAGCAGCCTCGCCCGACTACTCCACGGTAACGCTTTTCGCCAGGTTGCGGGGCTGATCGACGTCGGTCCCCTTGGCGACGGCGGCATGGTAGGCAAGCAGCTGCACCGGAATGGTGTAGAGCAGCGGCGCCACGAAGGCATCCACCCGCGGCAATTCGATCGTGGCCCAGGGACGGGTCGCGGCCGTCAGACGTCTAATTCCGTCGCCATCGGAGAGGAACAGCACCCGCCCGCCGCGCGCCACGACTTCCTGGACGTTGGCCGCCGTCTTCTCGAACAAGGGGTCGGTGCCGGGGGCGATGACGATCACCGGAACGTCTTCGTCGATCAGCGCGATCGGCCCGTGCTTCATTTCGCCTGCGGCATGCGCCTCGGCGTGAATATAAGAAATTTCCTTCAGTTTCAGGGCCCCCTCGAGAGCGATCGGGTAGCTGGTGCCGCGCCCGAGGTAGAGCACGTCCCGCGCCTCCGCCACCTCGCGCGCCAGGGCGGCGATGTGGGCATCGTCGTTCAGCACTTCTGCCACCCGTCCCGGTACCTCGGCCAGGGCGCCCGACAGTTCGGCCTCCCGGGCGGCGTCGATCGTGCCCTTGGCGCGCGCCAGGGCGATTGCGAAACCGGCCAAGACGGTCAATTGCGTCGTCAGCGCCTTCGTCGAGGCCACGCCGATCTCGGGACCGGCAAGGGTCGGCAGGACTGCGTCCGATTCCCGCGCGATACTCGATTCCGGCGAATTCACGATGGAGAGAATGCGCTGCCCCTGGCCCGCCGCATAGCGAAGGGCCTCCAACGTATCCATGGTCTCGCCCGACTGGCTGATGAAGATCGACACCCCGCCCTCGGCCATCGGCGGGGCCCGGTAGCGGAACTCGGAGGCGATATCGATCATCACCGGCACTCGGGCCAACCGCTCGATCCAATACTGCCCGACCAGCCCCGCGTAATAGGCCGTGCCGCAGGCACTGACCGAAATCGACGAGATGCCGGCGAGGTCGATCTCCATCGGCGGCAAGGTAATCGTTCGCGATGCCGGATTGAGCATCGAATGCAGCGTGTCGCCGATCACCGCCGGCTGCTCGAAGATCTCCTTCAGCATGAAATGCCGGTAGTTGCCCTTGCCGATCATCGCCCCGGAAAGGGCTGTCCGCACCACCGGCCGTTCGACCGTCTCTCCCGCCGCGTCTCTGATCTCCGCACCGCCGGCGGTCACGACTGACCAGTCGCCTTCCTCCAAATAGCAGATTCGCTGTGTGAGCGGCGCCAGGGCGAGCGCATCCGAGCCGAAATACATCTCGCCGTCGCCGTAGCCGATGGCGAGCGGGCTGCCGCGCCGGGCACCGATCATCAGTTCGTGCTGTCCGGCGAAGATCATGACCAGCGCGAAGGCGCCCTCGAGCCTCGGCAAGGCGGCGGCGACCGCCTCCGCCGGCGCTTTCCCGTCGGCGAGATAACCGTCGATCAGATGGACCACGACCTCGGTATCGGTGTCGGTCTCGAAATTATGGCCCGTCGCCGCCAGCTCGTCCCGCAAGGTCTGGAAATTCTCGATGATACCGTTATGAACGACGGCGACCCGCCCCGTGGCATGGGGATGGGCGTTGGCCTCGCTCGGCACGCCGTGGGTGGCCCAGCGGGTGTGACCGATGCCGACGGTTCCCGCGACGGGCTCGGCGGAGAGCAATGCGTCCAGATTGTCGAGTTTGCCCTCGGCGCGGCGGCGGTCGATCGAGCCGTTGACGAGGGTCGCGACCCCCGCCGAATCGTAACCTCGGTATTCAAGCCGCTTCAGCCCTTCCAACAGCAGCGGGGCCGCGGGCGAAGTGCCGATGATACCGACGATGCCGCACATGCTGGTCAGTCCTTCTTCCGGTTTTTCTCGCGGAAGGTCTTGGCGCGATTCGGCAGATCAACTTGGGGCGCCCGCTCGATCGAAAGCGCGTCTGCCGGTACGTCGCGCGCCACCGTGCTGCCGGCCCCGACCATGGCCCCGTCGCCGACCCGCACCGGCGCCACCAAGGCGGTGTTGGAGCCGATGAACGCCCCCTTGCCGATCAAGGTGCGGTGTTTCTGGAAGCCGTCGTAATTACAGGTGATGGTGCCGGCTCCGATATTCGCCCTGGCACCGACCTCCGCATCGCCCACATAGGCCAGATGGTTGGCCTTCGCCCCCTCGCCGATGACCGCGTTCTTGACCTCGACGAAATTACCGATATGGGCGCCGGCCGCGATCTCGGTGCCGGGTCGCAGCCGGGCGAAGGGCCCGACGACGGCGCCGGTATCGACCGCCGCGCCTTCTAGATGACTGAACGCGCGAATCTCCGCCCCATCGGCGACCACGACACCGGGACCGAAGACCACGTTCGGACCGATCGTCACATCCCGGCCAAGGCGGGTGTCGTGACTGAACCAGACGGTCCCGGGATCGAGCAGGCTCGCCCCTTCCGCCATCGCGCGGTCGCGCCGCCTTTCCTGCCAAAGCTTCTCGGCGCGCGCCAGATCCGCGCGGCTGTCGACCCCGAGGGCGTCTTCCTCCGGCGCCTCGACGTGGGTGCAATCGAGACCCTCGGCGCGCGCCAGTCCGACGATATCCGTCAAGTAATACTCGCCCTTCGCATTGTCGTTGCCGATCCGCCTGGTCAGTTCGAACAAGCGCCGGGCCTCGATTGCCATGGCGCCTGCATTGCAGAGATCGATCGAGCGTTCGGCCGCGTCCGCATCCTTATCCTCGACGATGGCTTGCAGATTGCCTTCCCCGTCCAGCACCAAGCGGCCATACCCCGAGGGGTCGGCCGCCCGAAATCCGAGGACGACGACAGCCGCGCCCTCTGCCCGCGCCGCCACCATGCGCGCCAGGGTTTCTGTCCGGATCAGGGGATCGCCGCCGAAGAGCACCAGAATCGTATCCGCCGCAACACCCTGAAGGACCTCCTCGGCTGCGTTGACCGCATCGGCCGTGCCTGCCTGGGTTTCCTGAACCACCGTCGGCAACGGCGCCACCGCTGCTTCGACCGCCTCCATTTCGGGGCCAATGACGACGACGGTTGCGGTGGGTTGGAGTCCCCCCACGGTGCTCACCACGTGGCTGACCATCGGCAGGCCCGCGATTGGATGTAGGACTTTCGCGAGATCCGACTTCATGCGCGTGCCCTTGCCCGCGGCGAGAATGAGAGCGGCGATTTTTTCCGTCGTCATGGCCTATTCGATGATACGCGACCCGTAGGGGACGATTGGCGCGGGAAGTTGCCACAGGGCGAGTCACCCGCCAAGTCACGTTTTGTTTCGAGGTTTTACAATCTCCGTCGCAGCCGATTTCAAATACCGGAAGACTTGCCAACCCGCGCGCCGCCTTCTAGGGAAAGCGTCATGAATGACGAAAAACCCCTGCTGCTCTTCGATCTCGACGGAACACTGGTGGACACCGCGCCCGACTTGGTCGAGACCTTAAATCGCCTCCTCGCCGACCACGGGCACGACACTTTATCGCTCGAGTCGGTGAAGAAGATGGTGGGCGATGGCGCCCGCGCCCTGCTCGAACGCGGTTTCACCGCGACCGGCGGTCCCGCCCCGGACATGGATGCGCTCTTCGGGACCTTTCTCGAAATCTACACCGCGAACTGCACCGAACATTCGCGGCCCTATCCGGGAGCTCCCGAGACCCTCGCCCGGCTGCGGGACGCGGGCTATCGGATGGGTGTCTGCACCAACAAGCCGCAAGCGCCGAGCGAGACCATCCTCGAAGACCTGGAACTCATGCCGTTCTTCGAGGCCGTCGCCGGCGGCGACCGCTTCCCGGTTCGGAAACCGAATGCGGAACATCTTCTCGGCACCCTCGAGCTGATGGGTGCTAGGGACAAAGCCGCGATCATGATCGGCGACAGCCAGAACGACGTCGCTTCCGCCCGTGCCGCCGGCCTGCCGGTGATCGTGGTCAGCTACGGCTATACGATGATCCCGCCGGGCGACCTTGGCGGCGACGTACTGATCGACGGATTCGGTGAAATACCGGCCGCCCTTGAAGGTTTGATAACGGCCTGAGCCCCGCCCAAATTCCCGCAACCATCCGCTCGCCTCAACCGGGTTAATCTCGGAGGCGGTCGATCAGTTGAGAAATATGTGACACCTCTCGGAAGTCGTGGATGACCGCTAAACTCGCCTCGACCGCTTGGCCGCCAAGGGGGGCGTTCGGCGCCAGGGTTCGGTACTTGGCGTCGATATCTGTCCAGTCGATACCCAAGCAGCCGGCTCCCTTCGGCACGAGGACGGTATTGGTAACCGAGCGACCGGCCGTGGTCTCGATCGTGACGGTGGCCCCTTGCCGATACGCGTCGATGTTTTCAGTCGGCGGCGGCCCGACCCGGACCTTGTCGATCAGCCGATGGATCACCGGGTCGGCGATCTTCTCAGGGCTAGCGTGATCCCAGGTGAAGGCGCGATCGGCGACGCCGGCGGCCAGAAAATAGGCGGGACTGTGGGCCATATCGATGAGATCGGCGGGGTGAAGCGGGCCTGAAAGCTTTTGCATGCCGGGCTTCGAGACGATGATCGACGCTACCTCATCCGCCGCGATATCGCCGTCGCGCGCCGCATTCGCCGCCGCTTCGCCGAGCGCGTGGTAGGGATGACCGCCGGGGACCAGCTTGATCGCCATATCGGTGACGATATCCCAGTCTTGCCCCAGATCCCGGGTGATGTCGGTTCCGTCACTGCCACCGAAGAGATCGCAGAACCCCCGCTCCGCCTCCAGGATCGTCAACTCGCCGGTAAATCCCCGCGCCGCCGCCTCCGCCGCCTCGATGGCCAGCAGGGTCGCCAGGCCGGCATGGTACTCGCGGGAGATGCTGGTATTGGCCGCCACGGTCAGCCCGCCGATCGAGGTCGCGGACAAAGCGATCGTATGGGCCGTCCTTTCCGCATCCAATCCCATGAGCCGCGCCGCCGCCGCCCCGGCGCCGAAGATGGCGCCGATGCAGCCGTGATGGCCCCGGTGATTGAAGCGGGGGATGACCGAGGCCCCAATCCGCCCCGCCGCCTCGTAGCCGAGAACGATCGCCGCCAATATCGCTTTGCCGTCGGCGCCGGTCCGTTCCGCCATGGCCAAGGCGGCGGCGGTCAGGGGCGTTCCGGCATGGACGATATTGCGGAGATCGCTGTCATCCGAAGCCGCGGCATCGCTCATCATGGCGTTGACCCGCGCCGCGGCGACGACCGGCAGCTTGGGACCGGTATCGAACCAGATCGAGGCGTCGGGCCGTCCGCCGCGCTCTTGGGCCAGCGCTCCAACGATTCCGGCGGAGGCGATTTTTTTCCCGCAAGCGGCACTGGCGATGGTGCTGGAGACGATCATGGCCGCATGATCGACCGCTTGGTCGGGCAGATCGTCATAAGGGGTTTGAACTAGAAACGCGGCTAGATCTCGGGCAACGGTCATGATGGGGTCCCTCTCTATCGGCACGGCATGGCCAGGAGGGAATTATTCTCCGGAATCGCGGAGTCCAACATGGTTAAGAGACCGCCGAGAGTCGTTCGGCTCCGTCACCTTAATAGCGGTGGCTCTCAAACCGCGGCGGCAACTGCCGGAATCGCATCATCGGCGATCTCGTGCTCGCAATTGAGCGCGGGCGCCAATTCATCCAGAAGATCCATCTCCGCCGACATCCGGTCGTCATCGCCGCCGCCCTGGCAATGCAGCAGGACATGGGTGGCGCCCATCGCCTGGGCGGCCTCGCGGTAATGACTGTCGTTGATGGCTCGGGAGAAATTCTCGGTCTCGCCGAGATAGAACACGCGCCACTCGCCGGTCGCGCGCGACCTGGCCGCGTAGGCATAGATTCCCGGAAAATTCGGCACCGCTTCCTCGAAGTGATAGGCCCAGAACGCATAAGCTCGACCCGAGCGGCCGCGCCAAGACGCCATCTTGTGTGAAGACAGGGGAACGACTTTTTGTTCCAACATCGGATCACCTCATCGAGTTGTTCGACCCGTAGTGCCCCTCGCAACGAAACTTGCATCAACCGTGCCAGTCGCCGCGATATTGCACCTCGATATCCCAAGGAGGGTTATGCAGGGGTCAAAGCCGTATTTTTCCGGGAGCGGGAGTGCCGGCCCATCACGCGTGATCCGCCGTCCACCCTTCCATGTCCTTGCGCTTGTCCGAACCGTCCGGCTCGATATATTCATCGATTTTGCGCAGTATTTATTGTTTATCCGCGAAAACTATAAGATCGCTTTATTTCAAGGTAAAGATAAAAACGTCGTTTTATTAATAAAAAAGACATTATTAATTATTTACTTCTGTATTAATGATGTTCACTTGCGGCCTTGCAACATGGCCGTCGCCTCGCTCTTGACTTGGCCGGACCGGCCCCGTAGATCAGACCACCCCCTTGGGGGCGCGTAGCTCAGTTGGTTAGAGCGCCGTCTTCACACGGCGGAGGTCGCAAGTTCGAATCTTGCCGCGCCCACCATTGCGATATTCCCTACTCGAAGAGTTACTTGGATTCTGCGACGGCGGGTCGGCGATTAATATCCCGTTTCGACGCCGCTGAATATCGTGATCGCCAAGATCATATCGACGGTTTCCCCATCCCGAGCCAAAGGTAGGTAAATCCGTTCCAGGGTGGCAAATTCCTGCTCCCAGCTAATCAGCGGCCGGCCGCGGCGCCAGCTCGGTTCGTGCGTTTCAACCACTTCGGCTAAATTCGATTGTACGCGCGCCAGTACGCCTTCGTTGTGCAGGTTCTGGTTATGGAATCTTTTCCAACGACCGCCGGAAAATTCCTCGATTCTTGTCCCGAGAAGTCTCAGGCTAAAACGCAGCGGCTCCCGGGAGACGTCGATCAGCCAGATATTCGGCAATAATTTCGGTACATCCAGGGGATCGAAATGCTGCCGTCCAGGCAATCCGCCGGGCGGCGAAATCTCGCACCAATAATCATACAGGCTCTTGATAACCGGTTCCGCTGAATCGGGTATGTTCATGCGTTCGGCGCGCCCATAATGATAGCGGTCCCATATATTATGCCGCGTGAAAAATGGATAACCGGGCTCCGAATTGGGGGGAAGTCTCGACGAATGGAAGTTGGTCCCATTCTTACCAACGGTTCATGAAAATACTGTTAACGCGAGTTCCTTTGGCTCGGCCTTAGGCCTTGGTCGGCGTCAATTCGGGTATTTCGGCATCCGGATCCTTGTAGGCGGCGGCCCAGAGGTCGAAATTCTCGCCACGCCGCAGGGCTGCCTTGGCGAACCCCGCCTCCTGCAGTGCCTTCTCCAGCGTCGTCGCGGTAAACCCCGTCTTATGCCCCATGAATTCGTTGCCCCGCTTCAGCGACTTCCGAAGACCATAGATCATGTCCAAGGGCGCGATCGGTCCCGCCGGCGAGATATAGGCGGCTTCGTCCAGTTTATCCGCCGCGACCAGTTCCGCGATGCGCTGAAGATCGGGCATCGTCATCAGCGCGAATCCGTCCGGCTTCAGCACGCGGAAGAACTCGGACAGTGCCAAGGGCACATCGTGGGGCAACAAATGCTCGAGATTGTGCGAGGACCAGACCGCGTCGATCGACGCGTCCGCGACCATCGGCATGTCGGTGATCGAGGCGACGATGTCGGGCTCGACCTCGGGGTCGATATCCAGCCTGATCTCGCGCCAGCCGCCGCCCTGAAAGGTGGCGTTCAGTTTGAGGGGATTGTATTTCCCGCACCCCACATGCAGCACGTCCTTCATGGCGGCACCCTACACCGGAAACCGAAGTCCGAGAAAGCGGGACGGCGCCACCGCCGTCGATAGACATCTAAAAATTTATCTCATTTCTGTATTTCATTTAAATTTTATTAAATTTTCTCATATTGCTCGAAAAACCGAAGAAGAATATACTTCTAATCGTATAATCAATTTTCAACGTCAGACCCTGTTCGGCCGAAACCCAAATGGCATGGATATGGTATGGAGGTAGAATTCAAATTAGGACCTGCGTTCCCGCGAAGGTCGGGCGGTCGTGGCCGTTCGCGCCGGCCCCATGATCGACCCGCCGCAATTCGGCGATGCCGCGAGGGCCAAGTCTTCCAATGTCCGTAGAAGCGACGGCGAACCGATTGCGGTATGAAAGAGACGCCGCCGCGTCGAGAGAAAACAAATACTCCGAAAGCCAACTCACGGAAGGGCTGAAGGAGACGGCGAACACCGTCAATCGTCTGATGCTGACGTTGCTCGCTTTGGCACTCTTCTCGCTTCTAGCAGTGGGTCAGCCGGATGCCTATCTGCTGAACCCGGCGGCGACGATAAGCGTCCCCTCCGTCGGTGCCGCCTCGGCAAAGGCCCTACTCGTCGTCGGTCCTCTCCTCCTCATCGGCGTTCGCATATATTTGCAAATCTATATTCGGCACTGGACCTATCTTGACGCGATTGCCAACGATCAGACCGCACGCCGCGCCGCCGTTGTCTCTCCGATGCGACATCCGCTCCTGAAGATCATGGCGGGTTTGGTGCTCTATTTGTTAGTGCCGGTTACCCTCTTCATATTCACCTGGAAGGCCATGCTCATTCCGAAGTGGTGGGGATACGGGCTCTTGATCGTCAGCCCCTTCGTGCTGGCGGTGCATCTACTGCAAAACAAACCGATGGGGCGACTGGGTTGGGTCAAGGCAATGGGCCTGACAGCCGTGCTTATCGCGACCGTTGCCTATTTTTGCGAAAGGACGGAAGCCTTTCGTCGGAACTTCGATCTCAGGTTCGAAAAATTGGGGCTGACGGACCTCGCCGACCAAGACCTCAGAAACGCCGATCTGCGTCAGGCGGAACTCAATGGGGCCGACCTCAGCGGAGCTCGGCTCGGGAACGCCAACCTTCATCGAGCCGAACTCAAACATACCACCCTCAGAGAGGCCGAGCTAAACGGTGCCGATCTCAGCGAGGCCAAGCTTACGGGCGCCAATCTCATAAAGGCCAAACTCAATGGGGCCAACCTCACCGTTGCCGATCTCGATGAGGCCACACTCTTCCGCGCTCAGCTCAAGGGGGCCTATCTTGTCGGGGCTTCGCTTCGGAAGGCCATCCTCCGCGGAGCCCAGCTCGAAGGGGCTCAGCTACAGAAGGCCAATCTCAACGCGGCCCGGCTTGAACGAACCAACCTCAACGAGGCCCGGCTTGATGAGGCACAACTCAAGAAGGCGATCCTCTTTGAGGCACAGTTGAACCGAGCCAACCTAAGCAAGGCGCGACTCGATGGCGCCGATCTCGGCGGAGCCCAATTCGAGGACGCCATACTCGACCGAGCCCATCTTCAAGGCGCCAACCTGCGCGGGGCACGACTTCAAGGGGCCAGCCTTTTCCGCACTCAACTCCAAGGGGCCAATCTGTCGGACGCCCGGCTTCAGGGCGCGGACCTCAGCGAAGCGCAACTGCAGGGGGCCAATCTCAGCCGCGCCGATCTCAGCAAAACAGATCTGTCGTGCGCCAATTTCAAAGGGGTCACGGGATTGAATTCGGCGGTGGTCGCCACCGCCTGTTTTCAGCCGCGGACCGGCGACAAGCTGCAAGACGAAAGTCGCGGCCCACCGATCAATCTACCCGGCGGCATCAAAATTCCGCCCTGCAAAACCGAGAAAGAGAAAATAGAGTTGCATTAGGGAATTTCGGGCGACGGCGTCACCCGCGGCGTGCGCCCTCCCGTCCCTTTGGACCGACCAAAAGTCGAGACACGCGGGCGGCTAGGCGAACGCCTTGCCGCCGGCGGAGGTGAGACAGGCGAGATCGCAGGTCTCGTCATCCCTGAGCGGGCAGGCGGCGACATCCGTCCGCCGGACGATCGAACCACTGGTCACCTCGAAGGTCACGGGAACGCGTCGGCCGTGCCGGACGCAGAAGATCATCTCGACGATCTCGCGAGGGCCGGCGTCTTCAGACGCAGGCTTCTCGGGTTCGGCGTTTTCTTGCATGACGGTTGCTCCTTATTCTTATTCGCCACGGCGCAGTCCCCTCCAATCGACGGGAAATACTGCGCTTCACGGTGCAGATTATGAAATATCCGCTTTTGCGGCATTGCGCTGGATCAAGCCTGGGCGCGAAGGGCACTGGGCAAGAATTCGGCGGTGCCGTATAGATTTTCCCCTATTTAGAATGGATACCCTTCACTAACCGGAATGATCGCCCATGGCTCCCATCGATCTTTATTTCTGGCCGACGCCCAACGGCTGGAAGATCACCATCATGCTTGAGGAATGCGGGCTTCCCTATGAGGTGCACCCCGTCAATCTGCGGGAGCGCGCCCAATTCGAGCCCGCCTTCCTGAAACTATCGCCGAACGGGCGGATGCCGGCGATCGTCGATCCCGACGGTCCCGGCGGCGAGCCGATCTCGATCTTCGAATCGGGGGCCATCTTGCAATATCTCGGCGACAAGACCGGCAAATTCTATCCAGCCGACCGCCGCGAACGCACAGAGGTCGAGCAGTGGCTCTACTGGCAGATGGCGAACCTCGGGCCGATGGCGGGCCAAGCGGCGCATTTCCGGAACTACAAGGCCGACAAGATCGAATACGCCGTCAAGCGCTACACCGACGAGGTGGTCCGGCTTTACGGCGTCATGGAGGGCCGCCTTGCCGATCGCGACTTCCTGGCCGGCGACTATTCGATCGCCGACATGGCGTGCTGGCCTTGGATGCGGGGCTACCGGGCCTATGGCATCGAGATGACCGATTTCCCCCATGTCCGCGCCTGGTTCAAACGCGTCGGCGGGCGCCCGGCCGTTCAATCGGCGGCGAATGTCGGCAAGGACCAGTTCATCGAATCGCAAAAACGCGCGCAGGGCTCGATCTAAGCGACCTGGATTTAGGGGAGAGGGCCCCTCACGCCTTGAACGCGGTGATCGCCTTTTCGTCGAATTTCAGGCCGAGCCCCGGCTTCTCCGGCAAGACGAGCTCGCCGTTCTCGATCGCCGGCGTCTCCTCGTAGAGGGCCAGCATCCAGGGCATGTATTCGACCGTCAGGCCATTCGGGCAGGCGGCGACGACATGGACCAGGATTTCCGGCATCACATGGCTGACGACCGGCAGGTTGAAGGCCTCGGCCATGGCGGCGATCTTCATCCATTGGGTCACCCCGCCCGCGCGCGCAATATCGACCATGACGATATCGACCGAGCGCGCCTCGATCATGTGACGGAACGGCACGATGCCCCAAAGGTACTCGCCGCCGGCAATCGGCGTCTTCAAGGCGGCGGTGACACGCGCCAGCCCCGGATAATCATCGGCCGTGGTCACATCCTCCAGCCAGAACAGGCCGACATCCTCGGCCCGGGATCCGATATCGATGGCCTGTTCCGGCCGCCAGCGCTGGTTGATGTCGCACATCAGCTTGATATCGGGGCCGATAGCGTCCCGCACCGTCCGCACCCGGCGGATCTCGTCGGCGGGGGTCGGATTGCCGGGCAGCGCCATCTGGGTCTTCATCTCCCGGAAGCCCTTCTCGACCAGGGTTTCCGCCGCCCTTTGCGCCTGGTCGTCGGTCAGGCCGCGGCGGAGCGCCCCCGAGGCATAGGTCGGCACCCGGTCCCGGTGGCCGCCCAGCAGTTTCCCAGGGGCTGGTCCAGCGCCTTCCCCATGATGTCCCAGAGCGCGATGTCGATGGCGGAGAGCGCCAGGGTGAAGACCCCGCCCGGTCCCACGGAATTCCCGGTCGGCTCGCGGAGCGTCGCCACGATATGTTCGATCCGTAGCGGGTCCTCGCCGACGATGAGCTCGCACAATTCCTCGACCGCGACCCGAAGGCTGCCGGTCATCTTGCCGCCGTAGAAGGTGACGCCGATGCCCTCGATCCCGTTGTCGGTCCGCAGACGCAGGATGACGACGGGGCGGGTGCGGCCGTCCTCCTCCGGCATGTTGGCCAGCGGTTCGTCTTCCGGAACGTTCAGGGTCGTGACCTCGTAGCCGGCGATCTTCATGGCAGTTGCCCTTCTCTGGCCTAGGTCGGCGACATGACGTGGATGATGCGCTCGGCGATCAGATCCTTGGTCTTCGCCGCATAGGCGGCCATGTGCGGCGAGGCGGCATGGGCTTTCAGATGGTCGAGGCTTTCCCACTTCTCGATGACGACGAAGGTGTCGGCGCCGAACGGGGTTTGAAAGCTCCCCACCCCTTCGGCATCGACCGTGGCGCCGTATTCGATGCAGCCGTCTTCGGCGTGAACGGCGGGCACATTGGCGCGGAAATGACCCAGAATCTCTTCGCGCTGGCCGGATTTGGCGGTGATGACCGCGAGCACGTGAACTGCTGACATGATGGTATTCCTTTTCGGTCGTTTGGGTTGCTAGCGAATGTCGAAAACGAGCTTGCCCCTGAAATGGCGTCCCTCGCTGAGGCGATGGGCGGCGGCGGCCTCGGAGAGGGGATAGGTCTTGATTTCGGGCACCTGGACGACCCCCGCCCCGATCAACTCCAAAATACGTTCGAGGTGCGGACGATCCCGTCCCACGGCAGGGCGGAGCGACCGGACGTCGTCGCGGGGTGCCTCTGGCGCACTGCCGCCGGAGGCAATGAAGGCCGCCCGGCCGCCGGGCTTCAGCACTTCGAAGGAGCGCGTCGCGACCTCGCCGCCCACGGTCTCGAAAACCGCATCGCATGGCCCCGCCGCCGTCACGAAGTCCTCGGCGTTGTAGTCGATGATCTCGTCGGCGCCGAGGCTCCGCACATACTCGATATTCGCGGCACTGGTCGTGGTGACCACATGGGCGCCGATATGCTTGGCGAGCTGGATGGCGAAGCCCGCCACGCCGCCGGCCCCGCCCTGGATCAGAATCCGTTCGCCGGCCTGGAGCTCCAGCGTCTCCTCGAGGCTAATCACCGCCGTCAACCCGGCCAGCGCCAGGGCGGCCAGCTCGATATGCCCGACCGTCTTCCGGCTTCTTGGCCACGATGGCGGCCTTGATCGCCGTCTTCTCCGCATAAGCGCTCTCGAGCGCCGTCTCGCAGACGCCGAAGACCGGATCGCCGACGGCAAGATCGTCGACGCCCGGCCCGAGCGCCGCCACGACGCCGGAGAAATCCCGCCCCAGGATATAGGGGAATTTCGTGACCTGACAGTAATCGCCGAGGCGCTGCTTCCAGTCGGCCGCATTGACGCTGGCGGCATGGATATCGACCACGACCTCGGCCGCTTCCGGTATCGGGTCCGGCAGATCGCCGTATTTCAGCACCTCCGGCCCGCCATGTTCATCGAAATACGCGGCTTTCATGGGCTCCCCGCTTTCCTCATTTTTGTAATTGCGTTTCCGTAACGATAATTAGGTCCCGGCGAAATGTTCGGCAAGTGCCGCCTCGACGGCCGGGCGCGCCGCGACCCGCTTGCTGTGATCCATGACCCGCGGCAGGCGCGACAGATCGACGCTGTCGGCCTTCAGCCAACTGGCGAGCGTAAACAGATACATGTCGGAAATCCCGAAATGCTCGCCCATCACCCAGGGTCCGTCGATCATATCGCTCTCGATCAACTGGAAGCAGGTGCTAACGGTTTCCGGGACCTTGTTTCTCATATTCTCGATCGCCGCCGGATCGTCGGCCCAACGCGCCCCCCGCTGCCTGTGGGCATGGGCGACATGGACGGTGGCGCAAAGATAGGCATTGAAGGACTGCATTCGCGCGAACTGGAAGGGATCGTCCAGGGGTGCGAGCCCGGCCGCCGGATAAAGCTGCGCGATATAAACCAGGATCGCCGGCGTCTCCGTCAAAATGCCCTGGTCGGTCGCCAATGCCGGCACCCGCCCCTTCGGATTGATCGCCAGATACTCGGGCTTCGTCTGCGCCGCTTCCTTAAAATTGACCCGCACGGTCTCATAGTCGGCACCCGCCTCCTCAAGCGCCAGATGCGAGGCCAGGGCGCACGATCCGGGGGAGTAGAAGAGTTTCAGCATGGGGGCTCCGGTCTAATGGGAAGGGCGGCCGGTACGGTAGCATCGGTGCCGCGGGGACGGCAAATTGGAGGCAATCGCCGACCAGCAATGCGACGAACGCGCTCCAGCGTGGTACACTATGCGACTCTCAATTCGCCAATGAGACCCGTCGGGGGAGGGGCGACATGACCATCGAACTCGACCACACGATCGTCCCGTCCCGGGACAAGGAAGCCGCGGCGCGGTTCTTCGCCCGCATCTTCGGGCTCGGCTATGACGGGCCGGTATCGCATTTCGCCCCCGTTCGGGTGTGCTGACCGATCTCATGACCCGATACGGCGCACCAAATCACATCCGATCCGAC
>CAYPAV010000027.1:0-50646 GCA_964408805.1 uncultured Rhodospirillaceae bacterium
GGGCTTCGCCCTCGCCCTCGCCTTCCTGACCTTCCCCTTCGCCTTCGCCCTGGGCGGCTTCGCCCTCACCTTCCTGGCCTTCGCCTTCGCCTTCGCCTTCGCCTTCACCTTCGCCCTGGGCTTCTCCTTCGCCTTCGCCCTGGGCTTCGCCCTCGCCTTCCTGGCTACCCTGCTCCGCTTGGCGGGCCTGGTGGGCGGTTGAGGTCGTGGTCAGGGTTTGCAGTGTGCCGCCGTATTGCTGCTGAATCTGCGCCAGGTTGAGTTGCACCGGCGGCGGCAGGGCCGTGAATGCGCTGGAGACGTTCAGCGTCGCCCCCGGCTGGGAGAGGATGATGGGCGGCCCGCCGGATTGGTTTCCGACGGCGATCTGGCCGACATTGCCGTCGGCATCGGGCAGCAGCGAAATGGAGTTCTGCTGGCCTTCCGCCGCCGCGCGACCGGCGACCGTGGTGCCGCGAATGCCGACCGTGGCGACCGGCGTGTAGACAGTCATCGCGTCCGGTGCCACCTTGGCAATCTCGCCGCTAACGAAGGAAAAAACGCCCTGGACGAGGTTGACGCTCAACGCCCCGGCACCGACCGAGGGATCGTAGACAAATTCGTCGATCGTCACCCGTGCATCGGCATCGAGCGAGAGGATGGTACCGTCCGCGAACGCAACACCCACAGAGGACTCGGCGGCGGTTTGCAGAACGTCGCCTTCGAATATCGGATCGCCCGCCTCGAGCGTGACCTGGGTCCCGTCAGCTCGCGTCGCCGTCACCGTGCCTAGCGCCGTCTCGATCCGGCCGGCCGCATCCTCGGCCGCCGGTATCGTCGCTTGGGCGTATTGCCCGGCCGCCGGGAAACCGGCGAGGCGCTCCACCAGATCGGCGCGCATCACGGCACCGCTATCGGTCACGAGATCCCGAGGGGCAGCGAAATAGCCATCGAGTTCGATCGATCTCCCGTCCGCGTCGCTGACGAGGAGTTTTTCTCCCTCGCGGGCGAAATCGGCCCGCAAAATCCAGCCGCCGAGGTGATCGGCGCTTCCGGCGGTGTCGCCAAACGGAAAAATCGTGTTCGATGTATCCAGTTTCATAATGCGTAACTCTCTAGCTAGATCCCAATAGGTCCACGCTCATTTCCCCCGTCACTGCCGATTTTTCTTGCCCACGGACACCCTCCGGCCCCCGTCCGTTTCGGCATCATCACTTGATCCGCCGATACCAGGCTATTTCGACAACATGCTAGCCCCTTCGATCACGGCGCTCAGTGATGGCGCTCACAGCCTGTGCATTTTCCGCTTTTTGTCTAACGAATTCGTAAACGCGAGAGGAGATGACCATGCCGTCCAGCCCGAGTATCGACATCCATGCCCACTTCTTTCCCGAGGCCTATCTCGACCTGATCGAGGCGGAGGGCGGCACATTCGGCGCCGGCATCCGACGCGACGACCCCAAGGGCCCGGCCATCGAGGTCGGGGGCCGGGCGTCCGCGCCCCTCGAGGCACGCTTTATCGATATGGAACATCGCCTCGCCTCGATGGACGCGCAGGGCGTCGATATCCACGCCCTCTCGCTGACGACGCCGATGGTCTATTGGGCCTCGCCGGCCCTAGGGCAGAAGCTTTCGGCGGCCTTCAACGAGGGCTGTGCCGCCTATCACGAGGCCCATCCGGACCGGTTTCTCGGCCTCGCGATGCTACCGATGCAGGCGCCGGAACTCGCGGTCGAGGAATTGGCGCGGGCGGCGGACCTTCCGGGTATTCGGGGCGTCTACATGGCGACCCATATCGAGGAACGCGAGCTCTCCGACCCCGCCCTGTTTCCTGTCTATGAAAGAATCGAGGATCTCGGATGGACGATCTTCCTGCATCCCACCAAGGTCGGCGACGCCAAGCGGCTCAAAAAATACTATCTGACGAATTTCATCGGCAATCCGACCGAATCGGCGATCGCCGCCTCGCACCTAATTTTCGGCGAGGTCTTGGACCGATTTCCAAAATTGACCGTGTGCCTGCCCCATGCCGGCGGCTCGTTTCCCTACCTGATCGGGCGGATCACCCATGGCTGGGGGGTTCGCGAGGAATGCCGGCACCTGAAAACGCCGCCGGAGGAATATCTCCGCCGCTTCTATTACGACACCATCACCCATGCGCATCCGGCCCTCGACTATCTCCTGGGCCTGGTCGGTGCCGACCGGGTCATGCTCGGAAGCGATTTCTGCTTCGATATGTCCTATGAAGAACCGGTGGAATTCATCAAGTCGCATCCGGGGTTGGACGCGGCCCAGCGGGATTTGATCCTCGGCGGCAACGCGGCGCGGCTTCTGGGCCTTTGAGCGATAGCACAAAAAGAAAGGCGGCCGGTTGGCCGCCTTTCCGTAGAATGGGCCGTGCGATAGGCCCTGATCTGTTGGTCGATCCGAAGATCAACGCGCGCGAAGAAGGTTGTTCCCTTGCCCGCGTTGCGCTCCAAGCCTGACCGTCACGGCACACAATCCACTCGACATAGGATCACCTCCTTTCCGTTGTTGAAACCCGGGCGCATTCTGCCGGGGATTCGCGAAAAAGGATAGTCCGAATATCACCGGCAGGGCCGCGGCTTGCCCGGCGGCGCGGGATCGATATGATGCGGAGCTTCGGGCGCCTCGCCCAGCCGAAATTCCTGAAACCGGAGGATCGCCGCGACATGAACGGAGCCGAAAGCCTCGTCCGCACCCTTCTCGCGGGCAATGTCGATGTATGTTTCACCAATCCCGGCACCTCGGAAATGCATTTCGTGGCCGCCCTCGACAAGATCCCCGGCATGCGCTGTATCTTGGGGCTTTTCGAAGGCGTGGTGACGGGAGCGGCGGACGGCTATTACCGCATGGTTGGCCGGCCGGCCTCGACGCTGCTGCATCTGGGGCCGGGGCTCGGCAACGGTCTCGCCAATCTGCACAACGCCAAGAAGGCGAATTCCGGAATCGTTAACATCGTCGGCGAGCACGCGACCTATCACATAACCTACGACGCGCCGCTGACCTCGGATATCGAAGGGGTAGCCCGGCCGATGTCGGATTGGGTCAAGACCTCGCCCGACGCCAAATCCGTCGCCGCCGACGGCGCGCTGGCGATTGAAGCGGCACGCAAGGCACCGGGTCAGATCGCAACCCTGATCCTGCCGGCCGACACCGCCTGGAACCCGGCCGACGAGGTCGTCGAGGCGAAAGCGCCGGCACCACGCGCGGCGGTTTCGGAAGACGCGATCAAAGGCGCGGTCGAATTGCTAACCAACGGCAAGCCCGCGACCCTGCTAATGGGTGGGACGGCGCTTCGCGAGCGCAGTCTCGAACTCGCCGGCCGGATCGCCGCCAAGACCGGCTGCGGCATCCTGACCGAGGGCGCCAACAACCGTTTGGCTCGGGGGGCGGGCCGGGTGCAGGTGCTGCGCATTCCCTATGTCGTCGAGAAGGCCCTCGCGGTGATGGAAGACGCGGGTCAGTTGGTGCTGGTCGGCGCGCGCTCGCCGGTCGCCTTCTTCGCCTATCCCAACAAGCCGAGCCTGCTGGCCCCGGAAGGCACGCCCACGGCCAAGCTCGCCGGGCTGGAAGAGGATATCGAAGGGGCACTGGAAGCCCTCGCGGAGGCCCTGGATGCCCTGCAAACGCCGCCCGCTGGCGTAGCCGAAAGCCGCCGCCCGGAAATCCCGACGGGCCCGGCCACGCCCGACACCATCGCCAAGGTCATCGGCGCCAAGATTTCGGAGGGCGCCATCGTGGTCGACGAATCGGTATCGACGGGCCGCGAATTCTTTCCCGAGACCGCCGGCGCGCCGCCGCATGACTGGCTCAACAATCGGGGCGGCTCGATCGGCTACGGCATGCCGGTCGCAGTGGGAGCCGCCATTGCCTGCCCCGACCGCAAGGTCATCGCCTTGGAAGGCGACGGCAGTGCCATGTACACGCTGCAATCGCTCTGGACCATGGCGCGGGAAGGGCTCGACGTCACGGTGCTCATCTTCGCCAATCGGACTTACAACATTCTCCGCGGCGAATTGACCAATGTCGGCGTCCAGAACCCGGGCCCGCGCGCGATCGACATGCTGACGATCGGCCGTCCGGACCTCGATTGGGTCCAAATGGCGCGTGGCATGGGCGTCGAGGCAACCCGCGTCGATGAATGCGAGGGCCTGGCAAAGGCGATGGACGCAGGACTTGCGAGCGAGGGGCCCTATCTCATCGAACTGGTGATTTAGCGAACCCCTAGCTGGCGGCGTTGAACCGGCGGAAGCCTTCCTCCAGATCGTCGATCAGGTCGCGCGGGTCTTCCAGGCCCGCATGGACGCGCAGCAAGGGGCCGCGCTCGTCCCAGGGCGGCGAGGCGAAGGAACGGATCGGATAGGCCGGGATCATCAGACTCTCGTAACCGCCCCAGCTTGCACCTATCCGGAAGATCTCGCGATCCTCCGCCAAGGCCGCGACCGCCTGTTCGGAGGCCGGATGGAGGACGACGCCGAACAAACCGGACGCCCCGTAAAAATCCCGCTTCCATATTTCGTGCCCCCCGTCCTCCGGCCAAGCCGGACAAAGAACCTCCGCGACCTCTTCGCGTCCCGAGAACCATTCGACGAGTTTCAGCGCCGTTTCCTGATGCTGGCGCAGGCGGACCCCCATCGTCCGCAAGCCACGTAGGGCCAAAAAACAATCCTCGGGGCTGACATTGTTGCCGAACTGTACGGCGGTATCCTTCAGGGTTTGGAAAAGTGCTTCGTCCGCGAATGCGATCGACCCCAGCATCACATCCGAATGTCCGCAGACATATTTCGTCGCCGCCTGGATCGATAGATCGACGCCATGATCGAGCGGCTTGAAATAGAGCGGCGAGGCCCATGTGTTGTCGATTGCCGTCAATACACCCCGGCGGCGGCAAACTTCCGTGATCGCGGGTATGTCCTGTATTTCGAAAGTGTAGGAACCGGGCGATTCGAGGAAGACAAGCGCCGTCTCGGGCCGGATCTCGGCTTCGATCGCCGCTCCCGCATCGGGTGCAAAATAGCTCGTCTCGACTCCAAGCCGCGCCATGAGTGTTTCGCACAAGCTCCGCGTCGATTTGTAGGCGCTGTCGGTGATCAACACATGATCGCCGGGCTTGAGGGTGGCCATGAAGGTGAGCGTGATGGCCGCGGTGCCGGAGGCGAAGACGATACAATGCCGGGCGTTTTCGATCTCGGCCAAGGCCTCCTCGAGCGCCTTCGTTGTCGGCGTTCCGTAGGACCCGTAGACGATCCCGTCATAGCGCCCGTCGAACCTCTTATTGAAGGCTTCGACGGTGGGAAAATGGATCGTGGAGGCCCGGTAGACGGCCGGATTCATAATGCCGAAATTATTCTCGGAATCGGTACCGGCCTTGCTGAGCTTGGTATCGTCGTGCATTACGCTGCCTCATTCGGAATGGCGGACGCGCGCCGGCATTTTTAGACAGCGCTGTAGTACGGCTTGTCGCCCTTGATCGTGACCCGGTGGCCCTTCCGTTCCTGCGGCCAGTAATCCCACATCGCCAGGTGCTGGGTACAGCGATTGTCCCAAAACGCGATGGCGTTGGGCGTCCATTGGAAGCGCACCTGGAAGCGCGGCTGCTCCATCAGGTCGAACAGGAATTCAAGGACCGTATCGCTCTCCTCCTTCGCGAGACCCCGAATCCGGGTCGTGAAGGTCCGGTTCACGAAGAGGGCCTGGCGGCGGGTCAGCGGATGTGTCCGAACGATGGGGTGCTCGGCCGCCGCGAAGACCTTGCCCGTGTCGTCGACACCCTTATCGGCATAGCGGCCGCGAAATGCGCGTTCGGGATCGTGGATCGCGGTCAAATCCGAGAGAAACCCCTTCATCGGCTCCGAGAGCGCATCATACGCCGCATACATATTGGCAAAGAGCGTATCGCCGCCCCGCGCCGGTGTTTTATGAATTTGCAGCAGGGTCCCCATGGGCGGCGTCTCATCGCAGGAGACGTCGGAGTGCCAATCGGCGCCGTTGTTGACCACGGATTCGCCGTGGGTGTGGATGACGAAGAGCTCCGGCACGGTCTCGTGCTTGGGGGCGGCCGGATGAAAATGGAGATCGCCGAAATTCCGCGCGAAGGCGATCTGCTGTTCCGGGGTCAATTCGGGCTGGTCGTGAAAGAACAGGACATTGTTGCTGGCCAGCGCCAAGTTCAATTCCTCGATCTGGGGTGCCGAAACGGGCTTGGTCATATCGACGCCTTCGATCTCGGCGCCGATGACCGGGTTAACGGGTGTGACGCCAAGCGTGTCATAGGAAACCTCGGCGCGGTCGCTCGATAATGCCTTCGCCCGCTCGAGCTTTCCTTCATGCAGCGGCGCCTGATCCATGACCCCTATTCCGCCGCCGCCGTGATCGGTCCGCCGAACGGCCGCTCGCCGCCGATCGTCACCCGATGCCCCTTCCGTTCCTCCGGCCAATAGTCCCACATCGCGTAATGCTGGGTGCAGCGATTGTCCCAAAAGGCGATCGCGTTCTTTTCCCATTCGAACCGGACCTGGTATTGGGGCTGCTCCGCATGGGTTAAAAGGAATCCCAGGAGCGCTGCGCTTTCCTCCTTCGCCAAGCCGCGAATGCGGCTCGTGAACCCCCGGTTGACGAACAAACATTCGCGGCCCGAAACGGGGTGGATGCGGACGATCGGATGCTCCGCCTCGGGAAACACCTTTCCGGTATCGTCGACGCCGCGATCGGAATAGCGGCCGCGGTAGTTGCTTTCCGATTCATGCTGTGCGGTCAGGCCGCGGAGGAAATCCTTCATCCTGTCCGAAAGCGCATCGAAGGCCGCATACATGTTGGCGAACAGCGTGTCGCCCCCGGCACTCGGCAGGACATGCATCTGCAACATGGTGGCACTCGGCGGCGTCGGGTCGCAGGAGACATCGGAGTGCCAGGCACTGCCGTTGTTCACCTGGGATTTTTCATGGGTATGGACGACGAATATCTCCGGATGATCCGCGTGGGACGGCGCCGCGGGATGGATATGAAGGTCGCCGAAATTCCGCCCGAACGTGATCTGCTGCTCGGCCGTCAACTCGGGCTGGTCGCGGAAGAAAAGCACATTGTGATTGGCGAGCGCGTTTTTCAAATCAACGACCTGGGCTTCCGGAATGGCGGTCGTCATATCGACGCCCGATACGTTGACGCCCATGATCGGCGTGACTGGCTTCACCTCGATCGTGTCATAGACGGTCTCGGCCCGGGAATTCGACAGGGTGCGCGCGCGAAGCGCCTTCCCCTTGTGATTCACTTCTTTCGCCATGTCCTCAACTCTCCCATTTATCGAGTGCCGCGGCCGTTCGCCCGGCAATTCGGCCGCTAACGAAACATTCCGTCAGATTACCACCCGAGAGATAAAGATTCCCCCAAATTCCACCCAACTCACCGGCCGTGAACAGTCGGGAAATCGGTTCGCCGAAAGCGTTCAACACCCGGCGCTTGGTATCATGAACGGGACCGCCCTGGGTGTTCGACACCGACGGCCAGACCCGGCCCACGTAATAGGGCGGAGTCCGCAAGGGCACCATCGACTTCGGCGGCCGCCCATGGACGCCGTCTTCGCCCGCATCGCAGGCGGCGTTCCACGCCTCGAAGGTTGCCTGCAGTTCATCCGCCGGGCAGCCGATCTTGCCGGCCAGTTCCTCGACCGTGTCCGCCTTCTCCAGAAGGCCGTTCTGAACCTCCTTCAAATTGTCGGCGCTCCACTCGTAGTCGTCATAGTCCCGGTCGTTGAACATCGTCTGGCCGATCGCGAAGAGTTTCCGGCCTTCCTCGTCGAAGACCAGGTGCGCTGGAATATAGGGCAAGTCCATGGTCGCCGGGTTCGCCCGGTCCATGCCGCGATGCCCGGTATCCTGCATATAGGGATCGTATTCGTTCATGAAGCGGCGGCCGTCGCCGCCGACCATGATCCAGGCCATCGGGACCTCGGCCTGGCGGATGCCGGGCAGCCAGTCGGGCAGGCGCTTTGTCCGGATCGAGAACGGCAGGTCCGGATGCAGGAACCCGTAGGTCCCGTGGAAGTGCCACATATGCCATAGGTCGGCGCCGACATCGGTTGCCATGCGAATACCATCGCCCGTATTGCCGATGAAGGCGGCGCTGTACACCGGGTTGATCTGCCAATATTGGCGCTGCATCTCGGGCGCGTGCTCGAAGCCGCCGCAGGCGAGGATGACCGCCTTTCGCGCCTTTACCGCGCGCCGGCCCGACGGTCCCTCGATCCAGGCGCCGCGTACCCCGCCGTCGTCCCCCGCGATCAGGCGAAGCGCCGAGGTCTCCAACTCAACCGCGATCTCGCGCGCCTTGATGTTGTCTTCCAGGAGCTTGAACATGAAGGGGCCGCCGCTCAACGCGCGGGCATGGGGATAGGCGTTCTCGGCATCGAAGCCCGGAATGGCGGCGATCTGCAGGAAATACATCTTATCGTAGCCGGGAAAGGGATAGTTGCCCGGCCGTTCGGTCCGCCGAGGTTCCGCCCCATTCACCTTGGCGAGTTCCATGACGTAGTCGTCGACCTTCGTCATCTCGTCGGCGAAGACCGACAGCACCTCGTCCGGCGTCGTCCCGTCATTGGTCGCCTTCAGGTATTCGAAGGTGGCATCGCGGTCGTGCGGCAGACGCAAGCCGCCGCCCGAGCAGATCGAGATGCCGCCCGGGTCCTTCATCTTCTCGATCAACAGGACCTC
Organism: uncultured Rhodospirillaceae bacterium; assembly: GCA_964408805.1. Taxonomy (GTDB): domain Bacteria; phylum Pseudomonadota; class Alphaproteobacteria; order UBA8366; family UBA8366; genus CAYPAV01. The sequence goes on from CAYPAV010000027.1 coordinate 8,709, forward strand.
GGCCCCGTGGTCATGGGCGTTGAGGGCGGCGACGGCGCCGCCGAAACCGTAGCCGGCGACGAGTACGTCGACCTCGGCGTCGAAGGTCTCGACGTTGCGCGGGGGCGGTGACGTATCGGTCATGAAATCAGAACGGTTTGTCGCCCGCGATGGTGACGCGATAGCCGTGGCGAATCTCGGGATAATAATCCCAGACCGTCCGATGCGAGGTACAGCGATTGTCCCAAACGGCGATCGATTTCTCCCGCCAGCGGAACCGGCAGTGGAATTCCGGCGTCGCGATATGCTCGTTCAGCATTTTCAGGATGGCATCGCTCTCGTTCTTCTTCAGCCCCTCGATCCGGGTCGTGAAGTTCTCGTTGACGAAAAGGCATTTCCGACCGGTAACGGGATGGGTGCGGACGATCGGATGCAAGGCTTCCGGAAAGGTATCCTCGCCGTCGCGAAGATTGCCCTTCGCACCGAAGCGGTCGCGGTGAACGGGCGCGGATTCGTGCCACGCCTCCATGCCGTCGATCATTTCCTTAATGGGATCCGACAGCGCCTCGTAGGCGGCATACATGCTGGCGAACATGGTGTCGCCGCCCGACGGCGGCACCTGGTGCAGGTGCAGGATGCTGCCCATCGGCGGCTCGATGTCGCAGCTGACGTCCGAGTGCCACTTCATGCCGGCCACGACCTTGGAGGTCTCGTCGGCGTGAATGGTGAGGATCTCCGGATGCTCCTCCGAGGCCCTCGACGTCGGATGGATGTGCAGCTCGCCGAACTTCCGGCCGAATTCCTTATGCTGATCGAGGTCGATGTCCTGATCCCGGAAGAACACGGCCTGATGCGTCATCAAGGCATCGTGGATTTCCTGAAAGGTCTGATTGCCGAGCGGTTTCGTCAGATCGACGCCGCTGATATCGGCGCCGATGACCGGATTGTGGGGTTCGACCTCGATGGTCTCGTAGGACATGTCAGCTCCTTTGGGGATGGTATCCTAGCCTTGATAGAAGGCCCGTCCGGCCTTTCTCAGCCAAATTCGAACCAGATGGCGTTTTCGTTCCGGATCGGACCCGTCGCGAAAGGCGGTCCGGCGATGCCCGAGACGGCGATTGTTGACGACCTGGATCTGGCCGCGCTCGAACATGAACTCCTTGCGAAGCCCGCCCTGCTCGGTCGCCCGCGAGATCACGTCGATCGCAGCACGGGTCTCGACGTCCATCTCGCGCCCGGTCATCTCAAAAGCGTGGCCGACCAGACGGGGCGAGAAATTCACGTTGAGGCGCTTGCCATCGGTCATGAAAATCGGTTTCTCCGATATCCGCTCGTCCTCCGGGGCATGCTCCATCTGGCGGTCGAACGGGAAGGTCTCGTAGAGCCGCGGCAGCACCTCGCGATTCTTCTCGAGGAGGATGTTGTAGACGCTCTCGAAACTGACGACCCCGCTGATGCCGCCCTTTTCCGCCGGCTGAAGACAGAAAAGTGCGACGAAATCCGGCGGCAGGTTAAAGGCGTTGTCATTGTGATAATCCTGCCCGCCATTGGTCTTGGAGGATCTGACACCGCTGCCGGGCGTCGATTTCTTGCCCGTATCGGTGATGTCGTAGACCATCAGCCCGTCCCATTTCTGGGCCACCGGCCGGCCGACCATCGACATCAACAGCCAATAGAGTTTGGTGGCGATCGCGCGCTCCAGGCGCTCCAGCGGCAGGCGGTCGATAATCGCGAAACCGATACCGTCATCGACCTCGGCGCGCACCTCCGCCATCAGACGGCGACAGCTCGGCATTTCGAAATCGTCGGGCCGCAAGGCCTCGATCGGCAACGGGTTTTGGACAAGCGCCTCGGCGGCGCGATCTATCTCGGCAAGGCAATCCGCGTCCAACGTCACAACGCCGTCATTCGGAAAGTGCGTCTCCGAGGTCCAGGCCATTGGGCCGGCCAGGGGGTGTTCCAGCATCTCCGCCATGCCGCAAGTCTCCGCATCTCCATGAGTCCCTGACATAGATAGGTCAAATTGCCCGTTTCCGGTAGTCCCGGCGAAACCCGCCTACCCCAACAAATGCTGCTGCGCGCGCGGGACGAGTTGGGACTTCGCGACCCATTGGAGGCCCGGATCGTCACTGGCAAGGGCGACGGGATGGAGTGCCAGCAGGAGCTTGCCGGCGGTTGTCTCGCCCCAGAACCAATCGGCAAGGGCACGACTGGAAACGGCTCCCGGCTTCGCGGTGGCGGCCTCGAAATAGAAGACCTTCAGTTCCTCCGACGCCTGGCGGAAGGTCTCGCCGAGCGGGATGTCCGGCTTCGGGTTTTCCGGTGTCCCCGCCAGAAGGTCATGCAAGAAATCCGCGATTTCCTCGATCGAGAGGCCGAGCACGCCCGTCGACGTCCGTCCGCGCGTCTCCTTGGCCAGCTGCTGCCATGGTGCGAGGCTTTCGATCTCGCCGGTGAGCGCGTTCAGAAGTTCCGATGCACCGGTATCCTTGGGTTTGGCGAGCGCGATGGGGCAAGTCCAGCCGGTCATGTCGACGGCCTCGCTCCCGGGGGCCGGGTCGGGGAAGTCCTCCAGCAAGGGCGGCGGACCGTCCCGCACCAGGAGCGCCAGAGCGTCCCGCAGCACGCGGGTTTGGAACTCGGGTTCGTCGGGTGCCCCGAAGGGCCGACCCAATTCGAACGGCACCCATAGGAAGCGCGGCGGGCGGAGGCGTTCGGTATTGTCGCGAACGAGGCTGATCCCCGTCGTCGGCAGGCCTTCCTCTTCCAGGTAATGCGCGGTCGCGCCGACGGCGCGCGTGCAATTCGGTCAGACCGGGACCAGGAGAACCCCGTTCACCTGGTCTTCCTTGAGCAACCCCGCCAATTCGCGCGCCGTGGGTTCAATCTCGTGCGGCAGCCATCCGGCGCCGTTCAAGGCGTAATGATACGCCGCGATCTCACCGATCTCCCCCGCTGCCTCCAGCTCGCGCAGACGGTCGATCGGGAAGACGACGTTGACGTCCTGCTGAAAGCCGCTGCGGTCGTAGTTGACCGAACTTTGGCTCATCACCAGGTCGCTCGTATCGATATTGCCCGGAATGACCCGGTAGCCAAGATCGCGAAGGGCGAAATTGCGATCGCCGCGCCGATGCAGCCCCGCCGTCGTCACGATGGCGATACGGCGATCGGCCAAGGGCGGGCCCCCGTTCCAAGGGGCCGTCTCGAAGGGCGGACATTCCTTGTCGAGCAAATGTTGCGCGCTTCCAGGATCGAGATCGTTGAGGCGAACCATGTCATTCGACTTAGGTTTTCGCCACCGGCGGGCAACTTGGAAAAGTCAGGCCGAAGGACTGGGTAAACGCCGCGGGTCCGATAAATCCCTATGGTAAGGATAATCGGGAAAGGTCGGCTTCTATGGCGTGGCGCATGGGCGTGGATATCGGCGGCACCTTCACCGACGTCGCTTTGGTCGACGACGGAACGGGTGCCATTGGGATTGCCAAGACACTGACAACACCCGACAATTTCTCCCACGGCGTGGTCAGCGCCCTTGAGGAAGCGATCGACGCCCATGACGTGCCGCCGGGGGATGTGACCCTGCTCTCGCACGCGACCACGGTCGTCACCAATGCCATCCTGGAGGAAAAAGGCGCCCGGACGGCCCTGATCTCGACCCGCGGTTTCCGGGACTTGCTGGAACTTCGCCGGTCCTCGCGGGCCAATCTCTACGATATCTTCCAGGATCCGCCCTCGGTGCTGGTAGCCCGCCACGCCAGGCTTGAGATCACCGAGCGGATCGGCGCGGCGGGCGAGGTCGTGATTCCGCTGGCCGAGGATGAGATCGACGGGCTGGTCGAGGTGATCGAAAGCCTCGATGTCGACGCAGTCGCGGTCTCGCTGCTGTTCTCGTTCCTGAACGACGCCCATGAGCGCCAACTCGGCGCCCGGCTTCGGGCGGCCCTGCCGGAGACGCCGATCTTCCTCTCCTCCGAGGTCCTGCCGGAGATGCGTGAATTCGAGCGCACCAGCACGACGGCGGTCTGCGCCTATGTCGGACCGATCCTGGACTCATATCTGAAGGAACTGGCGGCGGCGATCGCGGGGCTGGGGCTCCCCGACCTTCACGTCATGGGCTCGGCTGGTGGCGTGGTCGACGTCGAGGAGGCCCTTCGCATGCCGGCCGCCGTGGTCGAATCAGGGCCGGCCGCGGGCGTTATTGCGACCGCCCTCATCGGCCGCCAGATCCAGCGGCCCGACCTCCTCTCCTTCGACATGGGCGGCACCACCGCCAAGGCCAGCCTGATCAAGGATGGCGAAATCGAAACCACGGCCGAGTACGAGGTCGGCGGCGACGGCAGTCAGAGCCGCTGGCTACACGGCACCGGCCACCCGATCCGTGTCCCCGTGATCGACCTCGCGGAGGTGAGTGCCGGCGGCGGCAGCATCGCTTGGGTCGATCCGGCGGGCTCGCTCCGCGTCGGCCCCCTAAGTGCGGGTGCGGATCCCGGGCCCGTCTGCTATGCCAAGGGCGGCACCCAGCCGACCGTGACCGACGCCAACGTGGTCCTGGGATACCTCGATCAGCACTCCCTCCTCGGCGGCCGCATGTCGATCGACTTCGAAGGCGCCAAGTCGGCGCTGGAGACTCATATCGCCGAACCGCTCGGCCTTTCCGTGATCGAGGCGGCGGCGAGCGTCATCGAGATCGTCAACCACAACATGGCGGAGGCGCTTCGCATCGTCTCGGTCGAGCGCGGGCATGATCCCCGCGAGTTCGGCCTCGTCGCCTTCGGTGGCGCCGGCCCCCTTCATGCAACGGCGCTCGCCGAGGCGCTGGATATTCCGGAGGTCATCGTACCGCCGATTCCAGGCGGGTTCTCGGCCCTTGGCCTCGTCGGCACCGACATCCGCCGCGATTACGCGAGGACCTATTATGCGCCCCTCGAGGAGACGCCGGTGGAGACGCTGGACGGGATCTGGAACGAGATGATCGAGACGGCGAAGACAATGCTCTCGAAAACGGGCGTTCCCGAGGACCAGTGGCAGTTCGAGCGCAGCACCGATCTTCGCTATACCCGACAAGCCTACGAATTGACGGCGACCCTTCCCCCGGGAGCGATCGACAAGGCGGCCCTCGCCGAGGCCTTCCATGAAAAGCACGAGCTGACCTACGGCCATAAGAGCGAAACAGATGCGGTCCAGCTGGTGACGCTGCGCCTGACCGCGTCGGGCAAACTGCCGCCGCTATCGCTGTCGGCGGGCGGCGAAGCTGCGGGCGACAGCCTGAAGACGACGCGAACTGCCTGGTTCCGCGAGGCCGGCGAGGTCGATTGCCCGATTCACGACCGGGCGTTGCTGGGGGCGGGGGGAAGTCTTTCGGGGCCGGTGGTGATCGAATCGCTCGATAGTACCATCGTCGTGCCGCCCAACTGGCACGCCGGTGTTGACGACAAAGGGTTCATTCGAATGGAGCGGTCCAATGCCTGATCCCACTCCGCGCGAGACGCGCATCGATCCGGCGACCTTCGAGGTCGTCAAGAACAGCCTGATGAAGGCGGCGGAGGAGATGAAGATCGTCCTCGCCAAGACCGCCTATTCGCCGCTCCTCAAGGTTGCCGGCGACTATTCCTGCGGGATCTTCGACACCACCGGGAACATGGTGGCCCAAGGCCCCGACCTGCCAATCCATCTGGGCTCGATGCCGGATGCGGTCCGCGCCGTGGTCCAGGCCTTTGGCGACGATATCCACGACGGCGACGTCTTCATCCACAACGATCCCTACTTCGGCGGCTCGCACCTGCCCGACGTGAACGTCATCAGTCCGGCCTTTCACGAGGGCCGGAATCTCGGTTTCAGTTGCGTGCGCGCCCACTGGCCGGACGTCGGTAGTGCCACACCCGGCAGCTACGGCGCGGTAACGGAAGTCTACGGCGAGGGTCTCCGCCTGCCGCCGGTAAGGCTCTACGACCGCGGCACGCTCGACCGCAATGTCGAGACAATCATTATGGCGAATGTACGGGCCCCGGAAGAGCGCCGCGGCGATCTCCACGCCCAGGTCGCCGCCAACCGGCGCGCCGGCATACGCCTTTCGGCACTGGCCGAGAAATATGGTGCCGACGCCCTGCTCGATATCATGCAGGAGGTCCTGGACTATGCCGAACGCATGATGCGGACGATGCTCCTGGAATTGCCGGACGGCGAGGCCGCGTTCGAGGATTTCTGCGACGGCGACGGCATCATCCAACAAGGCGAGACAGAGGACGCGACTTTCACCATCCGCCTTCGCGTGACCAAGCGCGGTGAGACCATGGAGGTCGATTTCGAAGGCAGCGACCCGGCCGTTCCGGGGCCGATGAACGCGCCCCTTTCGGTGACCGCGTCCGGCGTCTATTGCGCCTTGAAGATGATCGTCGATCCGACCGGCATGATCCCGCCTAATTCCGGAACCTGGCGACCGATCACCGTGAAGGCGCCGCCGGGCTCCGTTGTTAACGCCCAGTTCCCCTCCCCCGTCGTCTACGCCAATCACGAAATGTCGCACCGGGTCGTCGACATGCTGTTCGGTGCCCTGGCCGAGGTGATGCCGGAGAATGTGATGGCCTGTTCGCAAGGCACCTCGTCGATCATGACCTTCGGCGGCGTCGATCCGCGAAACGGCGAGCGCTATGTAAGTTATGAATCGATCAAGGGCGGCTATGGCGCCCGCCCCACCAAGGACGGCATCAACACCATGTCGGCCGGTGTCGCCAATATGATGAACACGCCGATCGAATCATTGGAGATGAGCTTCCCGCTCCGCGTCGATTATTACGAGATCATCGAGGACAGCGGCGGGGCTGGGCGCCATCGCGGCGGTTGCGGCGCGCGACGCGGTTGGACCGTACTCGACCATGACGCTCGCGCCACGGTTTGCATGGAACGCACCAAATCGCCGCCCTTCGGCATCCAGGGCGGAGAAGCGGGCGGTGCCGGCGCCATCGAGGTGGAATTTCCGGACGGCACGACGACGGCCCTCAACAGCAAGGGCGCCTTCGATGCGCCGGCGGGCTCGCGCATTCGGATCCGCTCGCCGGGCTCCGGCGGTTTCGGCGATCCCCGCGCGCGCGATCCCGAATTGCTCGCGAGCGACATTGCCAACGGCTACGTGACGGAAAAGGCGGCCCGCGACAAGTACGGCGCGGGATCGTAGAGGGAAGGACCGGAACGAATGACCCAACAAGACGCGCGGCGGATGACCTCCGGGGAAGTCGTCGTGGAGACGCTGATCCAAAATGGGATCGATACCCTGTTCTGTCTTCCCGGCATTCAGAACGATCATTTCATGGATGCGGTCCATGGCCGGATGGACGTACTTCGCCCCATTCACACGCGCCACGAGCAAGGTGTCGCCTATATGGCGCTGGGTGCCGCCCTTGCGACCGGCAAGCCGGCCGCCTATTGCGTGGTGCCGGGACCCGGTTTCCTGAACACCTCGACGGCGCTTGCGACCGCCTACAGCACCAACGCGAAGGTCCTGGCGATCATGGGCCAGATCCCGCTCGCGGCGATCGGCCGGGGCTATGGGATGCTGCACGAAATCCCGGATCAATCGGGGATACTGGACACGCTGACGAAATGGTCTGGGCTCATCTCCGCTCCGGCGGAGGCCTCCGGCCTTGCGAACGAGGCCTTCCGACAACTCCTCTCAGGCCGACCGCGCCCGGTCGGCCTCGAATGCCCGATGGATGTTTGGGGGCAGAAGGCTCAAGTCAGCCTGCCGGGCGCCCCGGTGGAGATCGATCCCGCTCCGGTAGATCTCGATGCGGTCGAGGCGGCGGCGAAAATACTTGGCGCCGCCAAGAATCCCCTGATCGCGGTCGGCGGCGGGGCGCAGGCGGCGGGTGCGGAAGTCCGTGCCGTGGCGGAGATGCTGCAGGCACCGGTATTGGCGCTCCGCATGGGACACGGCGTTCTCGATGCCCGCCACCCGCTTTCGGTCAATTCGCTGGTCGGGCACAAATGGTGGGAGACGACCGATTGCGTGCTCGCGGTCGGCACCCGCTTGCAAACCCAGCGCCAGGTCTGGGGCATGGATGACGATCTGAAGGTGATCCATGTCGATGTCGACCCGGTCGAGATCAACCGCATTCAAACACCGGCCGTCGGCATCGTCGGGGATTCGGGGCCGGTTCTGGCCGCCCTCGCCGAAGCCCTCCCCAAGCACAACGCAAAGCGGGAGTCGCGGGAGGACGATGTCCGCGCCATGAAACAGGCGGCGGTCGAGCGGATGGCCCAATACAGTCCGCAGGTCGAGTATGTGGCCGCCCTTCGCGACGCGATCCCGGAAGACGGCATCCTGGTCGACGAACTGACCCAGGTCTCCTACGTCGCCCGGATCAGCTATCCCGTCTATAACCCGCGCACCTTCATCGCCACGGGCTATCAAGGGACGCTGGGTTGGGGTTTCGCCACGGCCCTCGGGGTCAAGGTCGCGTGTCCCGAGAAGGCGGTGGTCTCGATCTCGGGTGATGGCGGGTTCATGTTCAACGTCCAGGAACTGGCCACGGCGGCCCAGCACGGCATCAACCTGGTCGCGGTGGTCTTCAACGACGGCGCCTACGGCAACGTGCTCCGCATCCAGAAGGAATTGTACGGCAACCGCACGATCGCCAGCTCGCTGCGGAACCCGGATTTCATGAAGCTGGCGGAATCCTATGGCGTGGCCGGCCTTCGCGCCACCTCGCCGGATGCGCTTCGCGAGCGAATCGAGGAAGCGCTAAAGCTCGACGCCCCCGTCCTGATCGAGGTGCCGATCGGCGAGGTCCCGAACCCATGGGACGTGCTCGCCCTGCCCAAGATCCGGCCCAACGAAGAATCCGCATAGTGGAAGACCGCACCATGAACGATAACGCACCGCAGGCATCCCTCGAAGACGTGATTCCGACCCTCGATATCGGCGCCTATCTCGCCGGCGAGGCGGGTGCCTTGGAAGCGCTCGGCACCCAACTGCAGGCTGCGTTGGAGAATGTCGGCTTCTATATCCTGGTGAACCACGGCATCCCGTTCGATCAAATCGAGCGAACCTTCGAGGCGGTGAAGCGCTTCCACGACCTGCCGCTCGAGACCAAGTCGGCGCTCCGCGCGAACGAGCACAATGTCGGCTATATGGCGGTCAACACCAGCGTCTCCCGCGCCTCCCAGGTCGAGGCAGATGCCGCCCGGAAGCCGAACCTGGTCGAAGCCTTCTTCGTGAAACGGGACCTTGCCGACGATCATCCGGATGTCCTGGCGAACAAGCTCTACCGCTCGGCCAATCAGTGGCCCGACCCGGCCGATTTGCCGCAATTCCGCGAGACCGTCGTCGGCTATTGCACTGCCATGGAAGCGCTTTGCAGAAGACTGCTGCCGGTTTATGCGCTGGCCCTCGATCTGCCGGCCGATTTTTTCGACGCGGCATTCGAGGCGCCGCAGTTCTCCTTCCGCATGTCGCACTACCCGCCGAGCGAGACGGGAGAGGACGACCAGTTCGGCGTGTCGGCGCATACCGATTCAAGTTTTCTCACCATGCTCTCCCAGGCCGATCTTCCGGGACTGGAGGTGAAACTTCCCGGGCGGGACTGGCAGGGGGTCGAACCGCCGCTCGGCTGCATCGTGGTCAATTCCGGCGACTTGCTGCGCCGCTGGACCAATCACCGATTCCTGTCGACGCGCCACCGCGCGATCAACCGCAACGCCGGCCGGGACCGCTACGCCATCCCATTCTTCTTCGATGCGTCCGCCGATTATCCGATGGCCTGCCTCCCGACCTGCCAGGCCCCCGACAACCCGCCCCGCTACGAGCCCATTACCTATACCGACTACATGAAATGGTTCACCCGCCGGAACTACGACCACGTTCGCGAAAGAGATGGTACGGACGCGGCCGATCCCGGCGTGCCGAAAACGCAGTCGGACCACGGGTAGTCGGCGCTGATCCGCGATGAGCGCCATCGTCATCATCGGCGGCGGTTTGATGGGCTCCAGCATCGCCTATCATCTCGCCAAGGCCGGAGCCGCGGCCGACACAGTGGTGATCGAGCCCGACCCGACCTACGAATTCGCCGCCACCCCGCGCGCCATCGGCGCCGTCCGTTTCATCCAGGGCCTTCGCGAAAACCTGGAGATGTCGATCTTCGGCCGCGAGGTCTATGCCGATTTCGCCAATTACGTGGAAACCGGCGACGACCCGGCCGATGCCGGGTTCCAACAAACCGGGAACATGTTCCTGGGGCAAGGCAGCGAGGCACTCGCCAATCTCGACGCCAATTGGAAGATGCAGACGGACCTTGGTGCCGGCACCGAGATGCTCGACCGCGCGGCCCTGAAGGACATGCTTCCCGCCATGCAGGTCGACGATGTCGACGCCTCGCTCTATTCCCCGTTGGACAGCCAGATCGATCCCCATGCCACCCTTTGGAGCTTCCGGCGTGGCGCCGTTCATCTCGGCATCAAATACATCACGGATCGCGTGGTCGGGCTCGAACTCGGGAACGGACGCGTTAGCGCCGCCTTGCTGGAGTCCGGCGAGCGGCGTCCCGGCGATATTTTCATCAACGCGGCGAATTGCCACGCGCCCGAAATTTGCGCAATGGTCGGCATGAAAGTGCCGATCGAACCGCTCAAGCGGCAGGTTTTCTATTTCGATACCCAGGCCGAGATCGGAACCCTGCCCGGTGTCCGCGACCACAACCGCGTCAGCACCCGTTCCGAAGGGGCAGGCTACATTACCGGCATGACCCTTCTTGGGGCCTCGACCGGCTTCGACTGGACGCTGCGGCACGAGGAATTCGAGGATCACGTATGGCCGCGCCTGGCCCATCGCTTCCCGGCTTTCGAGGCGCTGAAGGTGCAGAGCGGCTGGGTCGGGCATTACGACCAGAACCAATTCGATGGCAACGCGATCATCGGGCCTTGGACCGGCCAATTGGACAATTTCATCCTGGTCGCCGGGTTTTCCGGCCATGGCCTGCAGCACGGCCCGGCCCTCGGGCGCGGGATCGCCGAGTTGATCCTGGAGGGCGGCTATCGATCGATCGACCTTTCGATCTTCGATTACAAGCGCCTAGCGGATAACCGCCCAATCGTCGACACAGGCCCCAACGCCTGATCGTCATCTGGTTTCAGTCCCCGCCCGAACGGTTTATATCAGAGTCATGGCAAGCAAAGACGACCGAGAAAACCTGAACTTCAATGTCGTCGAGCGCGACGAGCATGGATTCGATGCTCCCGTCCCGCTGGGCCATCCGATCCGGAGCAGTCTGCCCGCCGGGCATCCGACCGGCCCCGAGGTGGGCGAACGCCTGCCCGACTTCGCGCTGCCCGACGCCCATGGCCGGCGGCTCCGCTACCACGCGGACAGAGGAACCGCGAAATCGGTGGTGTTGTTTTACCGATCCGCCGTCTGGTGACCGCCCTGCTGGACGCAGCTCGGGGAGCTGCGCGATGCATATGCGAAGTTCGAGGCGGCTGGAATCAAGCTCTATGCGATCTCCTATGACGATGAGGAGGTGCTGGCGGAATTCGCCGAGAAACAGCGCCTCCCCTACCCGCTGCTCTCGGATCTCGAATCCGAGGTGATCCGGCGCTACGGCATTCTCAACACCAATGTTGACCCCGGCGACGGCTTTTATTACGGCATTCCCTTCCCCGGCGCCTATGTGACGGACGAGGCCGGCGTGGTGGTCGCGAAATTCTTTCACGACACCTACAAGAAGCGCGACAGCGCCGAGATCCTGATTGACGCCGCGCTCGGCTGGATCGATCCGGACGCGGAGGCGCCGAGTGCAAGCGGCGGCGATGCGGAGATCAAGGTCACCGCCTTCCTCCATGGCGGCAGGGGAACGCTACGCCAAGGCATCCGGCGCCATGTCGTCGTCCGCTTCGAGCTGGGGAACGGCCTCCACATATATGGCGATCCGGTCCCCGACGGCATGGTTGCGACCTCGGTCAAGGTGTCCGGCCCGCCCGGCCTCGTCGCCGAAGCGCCTATTCAGCCACCGACCGCGCCGTTTCGCCTCGAGAACCTGGGCGTCGACCTCAACGTTTGGAGCGGAACGGTTGATATCGTGGTACCGATCTATCCGACGGGCGAGCTGGCGAGCGAAGTGCGCCCGTTGGACCGGAAATCCGCGACGATCGAGGTCCAGGTTCGTTATCAGGCCTGCGACGACGAGACCTGTCTGCTGCCGCGCGTCGAAACCTTCTCGCTGGAAGCGCCCCTGGATGTCGTGGACGTTCCCGCGATCGCAGTCCATATGGGGCACGGGCAGCGCGAGGGTGATTTTGACGGCACGCCCCACTTCAAGCGCCTGCTGAAGCGAAAACCCGCGACACCCAAGGGAAAAAGCGCGTGACCGAACCGGCGGGCGCCATCGAAGGCACCATCGTGATCGAGATCGCTGAGGGCTGGTGTGCGGGCGCCGTCGCCGGCCGCCAGCTGGCCGATCTTGGCGCCCGGGTCGTCAAGATCGAGCCGATCAGCGGCGACCGGCTGCGCCATCAGGCCCCGGCATCGACGTTTCTCAACCTCTCGACCAACAAGGAAAGCCTCGCACTCGATTTCGCAGCCGAGGGAACGATGCCGATCCTCCGCGACGTAATCGCCGGCGCGGACGTGCTGATTACCGACCAGACGACGCTGGACGATCGCGGATTGGAATTCGACTACGACGATCTTTCCGCCCGCAATTCGGGGCTGATTGCGTGCCATTTCTCGCCCTTCGGCCGGACCGGGTCGCTCGCGGGCGAGGCGGGCGGCGAACTCGTGGCTCAAGCGATGGGCGGCATCATCGCCACCACCGGCCAGCCGGACGACCTGCCCCACCGCGGCGGGCCGCCGCTCGCCGGCCACAATGCGGCGTTGATGGGCGGCGCCTCGATCCTGGCCGCCCTTTACGAGCGGATGGAGACCGGCCAAGGAGCCGACATCGATATGTCGCTCTATGACGGCGCGGTCTCGCTGCTCTACACCTTCATTCCCGGCTATTTCATCTCCGGCGAGGCGCCGGGGCCGCAGGGCAACAAGCACCCGATGGCGGCGCCCTGGGACAACTACCCGACCAAGGACGGCTGGATCGTGCTGTGTACGCCGAACGACCGGCAATGGCACGATTTCCTCCGCCTGATCGACCGCGCCGAGCTGATTGAGGATCCCCGTTTCGCCACCAATGACGAACGGGTGACGGCGGCGGTTCGTCCGCTCGTCGACGAACTTGTCATCGGGTTCCTCGCCGAGCGGACGACGGCGGAGGCGCTGGCCCTGCTCAACGAACACAACGTGCCGGCGGGCGCCATCAACGACGTCGCCGAATTGATCGACGATCCGCAATTCCAATCCCGCGAGATGGTACATCGTTTCGAGGACGCGTCGGCCGGCCCCTACCGGACGGCGGGTTCCATTTTCAAGATGAGCGAGACACCGGGCCGCATTCGCCGGCCGGCACCTGCGCTCGGCGAGCATAGCGACGCGGTGCTCCAGGACCTTGCCGCCGGAAAGCTCGCGACATGAGCGGCCCACTGAACGGGGTCCGGGTGGTCGAACTCGGCGCCTATACGACCGGCCCGCTGACCGCGCGCTATCTTTCGAACCTCGGGGCCGAGGTCATCAAGGTCGAACCCTTGAAGGGCGAGGCGGTCCGGGGCTTCGCCTACAAGGTCTCCGGCATCAGCTACATCTTCCATGTCCACAACGTGAACAAGAAAGGGGTGGCGCTCGATACGATGGACGAGCAGGGCAAGGCGGTGCTCTTGGATATCGTCGCCACGGCCGACGTCCTGATCGAGAACTTCGCCTTCGGTTCGATGGCGAAATGGGGCTTCGGCTACGAGGCCGTGCGGGAAATCAATCCGGGTCTGATCTATTGCTCGCTTTCGGGCTTCGGCCATACCGGGCCCGACCGCGATCTCCGCGCCTTCGACACGGTGATCCAGGGCATGGCGGGGGTGATGAGCCAGACCGGAACCAGCGACGGGCCGCCGACCAAGATCGGTGTCTCCTCGGCCGATAATATGGGCTCGGCCGCGGGCGTCATGGCGGTTGCCGCCGCCCTCAACCACAAGCGCCGCACCGGACGGGGCCAGCATATCAATCTCTCGATGCACGATATTCAGGGCTGGCTGACGTCGGAGAGCTGGGGGCTCCTGGATACCGAGACCCCGCCCGGCCGCGACGGCAACCATCACTTCGCGCTGGCGCCTCAGAACCTCTACGAGACGACGGATGGGATGGTCGTGATCGAGGTCGAAACCCAGCGCCAGCTGGACGCCCTCGCTGAGATGCTCTCGATCGATCGTCTCGCGATCGGGGATGCGAAGGCGCAAGAGACCGAACTCGACCGGCGGCTTTCCGGCTGGACCCGCGGCCGCGCGACGATGGACGCCCTCGATCTCTGCCGCCGGCACGGCGTTCCCGCCGGCAAGGTGCAGAGCATGGCGGATGTCGCCGAAAATCCCTTCACTTGGGAGCGCGGCATGCTGGCCGAGCTGGAGCACCCGGTCAGCGGGAAACTGAAACTTCTTGGATCGCCCTTTAAATCGTCACGCTCGCCGGGTGTCCTGGAGGTTCCAGCGCCGGTGCTCGGCCAACATTCCGAAGAGGTGCTGCGCGACCTGCTCGGCTACGACGACGACAAGATCGCTCAACTCGCCGAGGAGGGCGTGATCGGCGGCGGCTCGGATTGAGCCTCATCCAGCCCATTCGCCCCCGGCAGACCGAGATCGGCCCCATGGACCGGGCTCTCCGCCTCGCCGCCGAGCTTGCGGACGAGATCGAGACTGAAGACGTGCTTTATTGCGATATCCAGACTGGGATTTCGATGTAGCAGATCGTGCAGTGCCGCCTTCGGCCAGAAGATACATCTGCACGGCCGGGTCGCGGTCACCGTCGCGGTGGCATCGCCGCCCTTGATGAAGGACATTTCACCAATCATAGCGCCGTCGCGGACACGACCGATTTCCTCGCTGGCTCGCGTGATCACCACCTCGCCGTTGAACAAAAGCCGGAGCCCATCGAGATCCGTCCCCTCGGTCACGAATTGATGACCGTCCTCGACGTCTCGCCATTCCGCCAGACGCATGATCTTCATGAACTCGACCGGCGAGAAGCCCTTGAAGATTGTCTCGAAGAGTTCGCGCTCCTCGTCCGAGAAGCTGATGGCGTGTTTTTCCCGCAGTATTCCGGCGATGCGGTAGATGTTGATGGCCATGAACACCGCAAGCCAGAAGATCGGCAGCCAGAGCGGACCCACGTCAAGGAAGTAGTTATAGAAAATCCCCATCACGCCGCTGGCGATCGCTAAGACCCGCAGCAACAGCATGTCGCGAAGATAGAAAGAGACCGCCGTCAGAAAGAATGAAAGATGACCAACCGCTTCGAATACGGATATTTCCATGGGTCGATCTCCTGCTCATTGGCAACCCACTAATTAACCTGCTTTTCCTTGCCCGCCCAGTAGGGTTTCCGCAGTTCAGTCTTCAGGATCTTGCCGGCGCCCGAGAGCGGCATCGGGTCGTCGCGGAAATCGATGCCGCGCGGGCATTTGTAGCCGGCGATCAGTTCGCGGCAATGGGCGATCAAGGCCGCTTCTTCGACGCTTTCGTCCTCGCGGCAGCGCACGATGGCGTGGACCGACTCGCCCCAGCGGTCGCTCGGAATGCCGATCACCGCGCATTCCACGACGGCAGAATGCTGGTAGATCGCATCCTCGACCTCGGCCGAATAAACGTTTTCGCCGCCGCTGATGATCATGTCCTTGACCCGGTCGACGATGAAGATGAAGCCGTTCTCATCCATATAACCGCCGTCTCCCGAATGCATCCAACCGCCACGGAGCGTCTCGGCGGTCAGCTCCGGCTGCTGCCAATAGCCGAGCATGATGTTCGAGCCTCGGACACAGATCTCGCCTACCTCGCCCGCCGGCAGCGTTTCGTCATTCTCGTTGACGATCTTGACCTCGACACCAACGGTCGGCCGACCCGCGGATTTGAACATGCCGGCATTCGGTCCCTCCAGGACGTGGTACTCCGGCTGATTGGCGCTCACCAGTGGAGCCGTCTCGGTCTGGCCGTAGGCATGGAAGAAGCGGCTGTCGGGAATGATATCCATGGCCTTTATGATCACCGCCTCCGGCATCGGCGAGGCGCCGTAGGTTAGATTGATCAAGCTGGAGAGATCGTACCCACGGGCGTCCGGATGGTTGACCAGCATGTTGACCATGGTCGGCACCAGGAGTGTGTCGGTGATTTCCTGGTCCTGGATCATCTCGAGACAGCCTTCGGGCGTATAGGCCGGCACGATGTAGTGGCCGCCCCCCGCCTGGGTCACACCGAAGATCGCCAGCCCGCCGGCGATGTGGAACATCGGACAGGCATGCATCCACCGCATCCCGGCCCGAAAGTCGAAGGTGTGCATGACGTTGAGGTTGTTGAAGACAAGGTTGCGGTGACTCAGCATGACGCCCTTCGAGCGCCCGGTGGTCCCGCCGGTATAGAAAATCCCGGCGACGTCGTCGTCGCATTTGAGCGCATCCTCGATCGGTTCGGCGGCCTCCAGCAGTGTCTCGTAATTGGACAGGCCCTCCGGCGTCTCGCCGTCGCCGACATAGATGATTTCACGCACCGTCTCGAGCTTGCCTTCCAGCTTATCCAACATGGGCAGGAACTGATCATCGATCAGCAGGATCTCGCTGCCCGAATCGTTGAGCCAGAACGCGACCTCGGGCGGGGCCAGGCGAATATTGACCGGTACGAAGACGCCGCCCGCCCAGGGAACGGCATAGAAATACTCGTAATAGCGGTCGCTATTGAGGGCGAGGATCGCGACCCGCTCGCCGTCCGAGACACCGAGCCCGCGAAGCGCGCCTGCGAATTTAGCGACACGCCCGGCCAGTGTGCTCCAACTCCGTCGTCGGCCCTGAAACCAGGTCGCCGTCTCATCGCGGTGAAGTTGGACCGAGCGTTTCAATGCTTGCGTCAGATACATTCCGTTCTCCCCCCGATACCGCCGCAAAACACGATTAACGGCATTTGGTAACGTGCTAAATTAGCGCCTTCGGATCGACAAGGGAAAAGGGACCTGTCTTGCTTGTCGGCGCCGCCCTTCGACTATTTTTGGGGCAAGGTCTCGTAAAAGAAAGCCCGGAATACATTGTTGGTTAGCGTGCCCGTCGCGTCCGGTGCAAAATAGGGGGAGACGTATTCCCAAACGACCTCGCCGTCCGGCGTCACCTGGAAGAGACGGCCGCGCGCCCCCTCGCAGATCATCGTATTTCCGTTCGGCAGGCGGCCCACGCCTGAGATGTTGAAGCTGTAAAAGTATTGCGGCGGGTTGTCCTGGTAACTCCAGACGATCTCGTCGGTCGCGGGATCGACCTCGATCACCCTAGAGTAGGGAACGATGCCGCCGGTCTTGCGGTGGGCGCCATTGTCGAAGATCAGGATATTGCCGTTTGCCAGAATCTGCGAGTCGTGCTGACCCGAAAGCACGTCGTCGCCCAGGCGCCAGACGATCTTTCCCGTCGCCTTCTCGATGATGACGACTGTGGAGGTATGGCGCATGCTGACCAGCACCCGGTCGTCGCCGATGGGGAATACCGTATTGCAATGGGTCCATTCCCAGCGCGGCACCATCGGCGCGATGACCTCGCTCTCGGGATCGAAATGCTCGATCGCGCGCCATTCCCAGACGACCTCGCCGCCTTGGTCGATCTCGACGATCTTGTCGGCCCACATGCCGAGCCCGTCATCGGGCTCGTAGCCGCCCCGGATTCGCGTTCGCATCTCTTCCGGTACCCGTTCCAACGAAAGATAGATTGCCCCGCCCGCCGCGGTGCGCCGGGCATCGTGGTGGTGGAAGGGATCGCGATGCTCCCAGAGCACGTTGCCGTCCCAGTCGACCTCTCGCATCAGCCCGCCGTTCAGCTGCGCCCAACGCGGCCATAGATCGGCATTCCCATCGTCCGCCTTGCCGTTGAAGTGAAGGTTGCCGTTCTCCATGAGATACCCGAAATGACCCGGCAGGCAGTCGTGGTCCCAGCGGTGGACGATCTCGCCGGCCATGTCGATGACCAATGTCGCCTTGGTCTCGTTCAAGGGACTGAAAAGGACATAGCCTTGGCAGGCCCGGGCCGCGTCATGGTGGGTGACCCCTGTCCGCGCGAGGCGTTGCCAGGTCGATTGATCCGTATCGGTCATGAAATCCCGGATCCCAGTATTATGGCCGTACGCCGAGGCGCGGTTTCGGACCCACCGTGGTCGTGAGCTTCGGCTGCATCGCCTCGATATAGCGCGCCAGATAGGGCCGCGTTTCGGCCGGATCGAGAATATCCTCGACGCCGAAGGCCTCGGCCCCCCGGAAGGGCGAAGTGTACATGCGAAGCTCGGCCTCGATTTCGGCCTCGCGCGCCTTTGGGTCGGGATGGTTCTCCAACTCGCGGCGGTAGGCGACCGCGACCCCACCCTCGACCGGAAGCGAACCCCATTCGGCCGACGGCCAGGCGAGCTTCAGATTGGGCCCGCGCTGCTGGCAGGTCGCCATGCCGGCCATGCCGTAGCATTTCCGCACGACCAGGGTGATCACCGGCACCGTGGCCTGCGAGGCGACATAGACCGCCCGCATCCCGGCGCGTAGCACGCCCCGCGACTCCGCCCGCAACCCGACCATGAAGCCCGGCACGTCGACCAGGAAGACGAGCGGAATGTGAAAGGAATCGCAGAGCTCGACGAAGTGGCACTGCTTCAAGGCCTCGCCCACATCCATCGCTCCGCCATAGACCTTCGGGTCGTTGGCGACGATACCGACGACATAGCCGTCGATCCGGGCCAGCGCCGTAATCAATCCCTTGCCGAAACGAGGCTGGATTTCGAAGACGGAGCCGATGTCGGAGATCAGTTCGATCAATTTTCGCATGTCATAGGGGCGGCGGCGTTCCTCGGGCACGATCTCGCGAAGGGCCGCCTCGCACCGGTCCACGGGATCGTCCGACACTACTCTCGGCGGCAGCTCCCAGACGTTTTGCGGCATGAAGGCAAGGTAGCGGCGGATCATCTCGAAGCATTCCGCCTCGGAGGCCGCGACATCATCGATCGTGCCGCCCTGGTCGACGGCCACGCCGGGACCGCCCAGTTCCTCCTTGTCGAGGTCCTGACCGAGCGAGCGCTTGACGACCGCGGGGCCCGCCGCGAAGACCTGGCTGGTGTCCTTCACCATCACCGACCAATGAGACAGGATCGCGCGCCCCGCCGGGCCACCGGCCGCGGAGCCGAGCACGGCACTCACCACCGGCACCTCGCCCATCAGATCGACCGACCGGTCGAAACTGTCGACACCGGGAAAAACCGCGTGGCCGCGCCGCTTGGCGGAGGTGACGGAACCACCCGCCCCGTCGATCAAATTGACCAGCGGGATACGGTATTCATGCGCAATATCCTCGACAACGCCGCCCTGGCCGCCCTTCCGCCGGTCGAGCCCCGCCGAGGTGCCGCCGCGCACGGTGAAATCCTCGCCGCCGACGACGATCGGACGGCCGTCGACCTTGGCCAGCCCGCCGACATAGGGAGCGGGTGTGACACCGGTGACCCGGCCCGACGCATCGTACTCGCCGCCACCGGTCAGGCGACCGATTTCCTGAAAGGACCCGCCGTCGACAAGGCTCTCGATCCGCTCGCGAACCGTAAGACGTCCTGCCTGGTGCTGACGCGCGACATTGGCCTCGCCGCCATGCTCAAGCGACCACGCGCGGCGGCGCGCCAGTTCGTCGAGCTCCTTTTCCCAAGCCATGCGGGATTCCTAGTCCTCGATGACGACGACGACTTGTCCCTCCGAGACAGGCTCCTCCTCATCGACCATGATTTCGGCAACCTTGCCCGCGTCGGTCGCGACAACGGGGATTTCCATCTTCATGGATTCGAGAATGATCAAGGTTTGGCCCTCGGCGACTTGAGCGCCTTCCTCGACTTCGATCTTCCAGACCGTGCCCGTCACGTCGGATTCAATTTCGATACGCGCCATCTCTGGTCCTCGTTCCTGTTTCTTTGAATGTTGGTGAATGACTTAGAAGGTTGTCGGCCAATTGGAAAGGTGATGATTGCCGATCCCGCCGGAAAGTCGATTCTGGTGCACCTTCATCATACGAATCAACCAATCGCGGGTGTCTTCCGGCAGGATCACGTGCTGGACGCCATAGGAGGCCGCGATGTCGTAGACGTTGCTGTCGAGACGGAACTCCGCCTCCTTTTGCTTAAAGAAATCGGGATCGGATTGTTCCAGCCGCTCCCCCGGCTTGCCGTGCACCACGTTCACGGCGAAGGCGGGGTCCATGAAACTGACCTCGGCGGTCGGCCAGGCGGCGACCTCGGCCGCGTTCTTGCCGCCGCCCATGTTGATATAGGCCTGGCCGTAGTTTTTGCGGATCATGACGGTCAGCTTCGGCACCGTCATCAATTGCAGCGCATTCATGAAATTCATGATCTTGCCGGGGGCGCGCTGACGCTCGGCGTCGATGCCGATCACGAAGCCCGGATTGTCGACCAGGAAGACAACCGGAATGTTGAAACTGTCGCAAAGGACCATGAAGGCACAGGTCTTGTCGCAGCCATCGGCGTCGAGGGCTCCCGCCTTGTGCATCGGGTTGTTGGCGATGAAGCCGACCGTCTTGCCGTCGAGCCGGGCTAACGCGGTCGTCGCGGTCCGCCCGAAGCGCGCCTTCAATTCGAACACGCTCCCCTTGTCGGCCAAGGCATGGATGATCTTGCGGACGTCGTAGACCTGGGTCCGCTTTTCCGGGAGGGCGTCCAGAACCTTCCGCGCCGCCTCGTCCGAACCCGCCGGGACCGAAACCTCGGGCGGCAGCTCGCTCTGATTCGACGGCAGGTAGGAGAGGAAGGTCTTGATCGCGTCGATCGCTTCCTCGTCGCTGTCGACCGCAAGATCGACGAGGCCGGTCGTGTCGGTATGCATACGCCAGCCGCCAAGGTCCTGTCCATCGACCTGCTCGCCGATTGCCATCGAGACCAGCCGCTCCGAGGAGACGGCCATCACCGCACCTTTCCGCATGACGTTGAAATCCGAGAGGCAGGCGTACCAAGTCGCCGAGCCATAGGCCATGCCAAGGACGGCCGAGACCCAAGGCTGCTCGCGCAGGCGGCGATACTGCGTCCCGTCGCCAGCCAGAATGGCGCCCATATTATAGGCGCCCATATTGTCCGGGATTCGCGCGCCCGAGGATTCGCCGAGAAATACCATCGGAATGCCGCGATCCAAAGCGGTGCGCCGCATCTGCCCGATCTTCTTCATGTTGATCACGCTGGAGGAAGCGCCCTTCACCGTGAAATCGTTCGCGACAACCACCGCCTCGCGGCCGTCGATCTGGCCATAGCCCGTCAGCTTGCCGTCGCCGGGGGTGGTTTCGCGGTCACCCGGCATGTGGGAGGTCGCGAAGAGGCCCGATTCGACCCAGCTTCCGCCATCGACCAGATAATCGATCCGTTCACGGGCATTCAGAAGGCCGGCATTCCGACGTCGTTCCAGCCGCGCCTCGCCTCCCATGGCGAGCGCCTTTTCGCGTCGTGCATGGTATTCGTCGTAGAGTTCGTCGAAAGCCATCTGTCGTCGCTTCCCATCCCCTAGTCGCAATAATTTACGCCGTCCGGCATCCTCTGGTTCCAACCTCAAATTTATGCCGAAAGCGAATGGGGTCAAAAAGGCGGCGGGTCGATAGGTTTTGACCGTTAACCACGTATTAACCACCGATATGTTTAGCTGGATTCCTCATTTGACCGGCCGTATAACCGGATAGGGCTCGGTTAATACCTTATGACCGTCCCGGCGGAGCACGATATATGAGCGAAGCAGCGGACGAGCAAGCCACCGCGAGCGAAGAGGAAACACCCGCGACGGATGCACCGGCGGAAGGTGCGCCGGCGGATGCGGCGACGCCGACCGTTCCCGCGGCACAAGAACCCGCGGAGCTTCAGGATCCCGAATTTCTATCGGATATGGATTCCCTCCATATCCTGCCGCTCTCGATTGTGCCGTTCGAGACCGACGGCCTGAAACGCGCCAAGCTGATCAAGAACGTCCGTTTCGAAACCGTTATCGAAATGTTCAAGGACGAAAGCACGGGCAGCGGACAGATCAAGATCGAGGATGTCGGAAAGATGTTCGGCTGGCCCGAGGGCGAGGTCCATCCCGACCAGCAGAAACTGGCCCGGCTTGCCGGCTTGCCGGCTTGCCGAGTTACGACGTCTATTCGCTCCGCGTCGAGCTTCGCAACGTCGGCATCGCGGTCAACGATTTCGACGCCCTCCGGCTTTCGCCGAACAAGAACGAGGAACTCACTGAATATATGCGGGATTTCACCCGTCCCTTGATCTCGCAGGTCTACGCCGACACCGACCAGGATATCAGCGATGTCAGCCAGATCATCGAGATGTTCAAGAATCCCGATCGCGGTCAGGCGATGGAGAATTTAAAGAAACTAGCGGGAATACTTAATGTTAATTTAATGGAAATTCCGAAATTTCTTGAAGATTACGGAGATATATTTCTTTCACTTGCTTATTTTAAGAACTGTTTGGACGATATTGTTCCGAGTATTATGGACTTTATTCAGGCAATGGAAGAATTGCGCCAGAATTTTCAACTCAAGCACGATCGGAACCTGGTCGACAATTCGATTTTCATCGAGAACGCCTTGAACAACGTCACCGCCTCGATCACGGGACGTTTCGAGAGTTTCCACCGTCATTCGAGCGATATGTGGGATGATATCAACGCCGAATCCTTCAGCAAGGTGAAGAACCTCATATCCTCGCATCACATGACGGTCGGCGGCGTCCTTTGCGGTCTCTCGGTCAAGATGACGATGTGGAACGAGCGCTTCGGCAGCGGCCGCGGCGGGCCGCAGACGCGGGCCGATTTCGTCCTCTCGGAAATGCGCCACGGCATCGAGAAAATCGTCGAAATCGAAGCGAGAGCACCTAAAATCTCCGATCTCTAGACCTTACCCGTCGCGGGGAACGATCAAGGCATCCACCGCGACCGCACCCTTCCCCTCGGGCCGAACCAAAAACGGATTGATATCGATACTATCGATCCGGTCGCGGTTCTCATGCGCCAGGCAAGAGAGCCTGGAGAGCGCCGCCGCCAAGGCGGGAATGTCGGCCGCGGTTCCGCCCCGGACACCTTCCAGGATCGGATAGCCCTTTATTTCGCGGATCATTTCCATGGCCTCGTCTTCGTCGAAGGGTGCCAGGCGACGGGCAACATCTTCCAGGACCTCGACGAAGACGCCGCCGAGACCGAAGACGACGACGGGTCCGAACACGGGGTCGCGCTGCACGCCGAGAAGAGTCTCGACACCGTCGGTGATCATCGGGGCCACGACGACCCCGTCCAGCCGGGCCGCCGGTTTATATCGTTGTAGACGCCCGACGAGAGTCTCATATGCCTCCGCCGCCCCGTCGGACGTCACATCAAGCATGACGCCGCCGATCTCGGATTTGTGCTGGACGTCGGGCGAGACCAGTTTCAAAGCCGCCGGCATGTCGAGTCCGCCTACAGCCGACGTGGCTTCCTCGGGCGAGGTCGCGAGAACCTCCTCGATCATCGGAAGGCCCGCCGCCGCCAGCAGATTTTTTGCCTCCACCTCGTTCAATACACGGCGCGGAATCTCGACCGGCTTCGGCAAGGCGGGCGGTGTCGTCGCGGCACCGGCCGCGAAACTGCGGCCGAAACGATAGAGCGCCGCCGCAGCGGCAACGGCGCGGGTCGGTTCGCGGATCACCGTGCATTTTAGAGCTTCCATGGCCTCGCGCCGCTCGCCCTCGTAATAGACGCCAGCGATGATGGGAATGTCGGGGTGTTTCTCCCGGACGTCCCGGAACGTGTCGAGAAAAACGTCACGCAAGGCGGGCGACTGAGAGGACATCGCCAGATAGACCACCAATATGTCACAGATATCCGCCTCTATTAGAATATCGAGGCAGGTCCCGAGAAGACTCGGATCGTTCAACGCCTGACCGGTGACATCGACGGGGTTGCGGGTGCCGGCGAAAGGAAGGACCTCGCGGATTCGCGCCTGCGCCTCCTCGGGAAGCTTCGGGACCTGGAGCCCGCACTGCACCGCCGCGTCCGACATCAACACGCCGACGCCACCCGAGAGCGTCACCAACCCGACCCGCTTCCCCTTCGGGAACCCGGCGGTCGTTGCACAGGCATAGCCGACGTCGTAGAACTCGTCCATCGAGCGAGCCCGATGGGCGCCGTATTTCTCGGTCACCGTATCGAAAACGATGTCGGACCCGGTGATCGAGGCGGTGTGGGACACGGCCGCCTCCGCGCCGACATCCGATGCGCCGACCTTGGTGACGACGACGGGCTTACCGGCACGCTGGGCATGTTCCAACGCCGCCGTGAAGCGGTCGCCGTCCTTGCAACCCTCCATGTAGAGCATGACGACATCGATCGCGTCGTCGGCAATGCAAAAGGCGAGACATTCGGAAAGGTCGATATCGCTTTCGTTGCCCGTGGTCGCCCAATGCCTAACCCCGAGCCCGCGTTCGCGCGCCTCGTAGTAAGCGACGATCCCGTAGGCGCCACTCTGGCTGACGATCGCAATCGGGCCGAGCTTCGGGGTTTGCGCTTCCATCGTGTATCCGAAGGTGACCACCATGTTGGCGTCGAACCCGGCGAGCCCCATGCAATTGGGCCCCATCAGCCGCATCCCCGCGGCCCGGGCCTTAGCCACGAGACGTTCCTGCGCCGCTTCACCCTCCTCGCCCGTCTCCGCGAAGCCGGCGCTGAACAGGACCACCACCTTAACGCCCTTCGCGATGCAGTCCTCGATCGCCGCTTCGACCAGCGCAGCCGGCAACGCGATCAGGACCAGGTCGACCTCGCCCTCGATGTCGGCGAGGGTCTTATAGGCTCTGAGTCCTTGAATTTCGTCGTGCCTCGGATTGACCGGATAGATCGGCCCCTCATACCCGTAGCGCTTCAAGAAGAAAATCGGGCGCCCGGAAATCTTACTTTCATCCGAGGAGGCACCCAGGACGGCGACCGAACGCGGCCGAAACAACATTTCGAGATCGCCGCGCCGAATGTCGGCACCGTCGGATGCGGATATGATTTCGTTCAAGACCAGGACTCCCTCGGGCTGATCCGCGCGCCGGCGCGGATTTCTGGTGGCGACGACAAAATAGAAATTATCGCTAGGAAGGGACGATACAAGGCAAATCGCGGACTTCGAGTCG
Organism: uncultured Rhodospirillaceae bacterium; assembly: GCA_964408805.1. Lineage (GTDB taxonomy): Bacteria > Pseudomonadota > Alphaproteobacteria > UBA8366 > UBA8366 > CAYPAV01. The sequence continues at coordinate 33,936 of CAYPAV010000027.1, forward strand.
ACATGCTTTCCGCTTGCCTCGTCTTCGGTTAACAATTCCGCCGACCCCCGATTTCACGACCCTGGAGCAGTTATGACGACGCGGCGACGCTTGACGGAAATTCTCAGATGGCTTCACGAGACCGATCCCCTGTCCGCGCCTGGCGTGGAAGAGCGGGCGCGGCTGCTCTTGCTCGATACGCTCGGGTGTTTCATCGCGGCGCAATCAAAACCCGAGCCCGCCGCACTGGCCCGCTGCCTGGCGGAACGGGAACCCGGCTCCGTCACCCTTCCGGGATTGCCACAGGCGGCTTCCGTCTCGGGGGCGACGTTTCTTCTGGCGCTCGGCGCCTGCTGGGATGAGGCTTGCGAGGGCTTGGCGCGGGCCCATGGCCGACCGGGCCTGCACGCGATCCCGCCGGCACTCGCCGTCGTTCTGGGGCGGGACGGAACGCTCGGCGAAGCCCTTCGTGCAATCGTCACGGGCTACGAAGTCGGCGGGCGCATGGGCGAGGCGCTACGGATCAAGGGGGGCATGCATGTCGACGGCGCCTGGGGCGCGCTCGGTGCCGCGGCGGCGGCGGCGCGAGCCGAGGGCGGCGACGTCACCGCCTGCCGGACCGCGGTCGAAACCGTTGCCTGCCAAATCCCCTTCAGTCTCTACGCGCCGGTCTCGGCCGGCGCGACGGCACGCAATACCTATTGCGGTCACGGCGCCCAGCTCGGTCTGATGGCGGCGCGGTCGGCCCTCGCGGGAATCGACTCTCCAGCCGATGCGATCGATGATTATTTTCGAATCGCGCTCGATGGCGAAAGCAATACCGCCGACCTTGCTAATCCCGGCACATACTACCTCCTGGAGGGTTACCTTAAACCCTTCGCCGCCGTTCGACATGTCCACTACGGCGCCCAAGGAGCGATCGATTGGCGGCGGCAAAACGGCGCAGAGACAACCGAGATTCGGACCCTAACTCTTCGAGTCTACGCGGAGGCCATCACCTATTGCGGCAATCGCGATCCCCAATCCGCGATCCAAGCGCAGTTCAGCCTTTCCTATGGATTGGCGCGCGCGCTTGTCGCGGGCGACCTGGCACCCGATGCCTATGCACCGGAAGCCCTGGCGGATATCGAGACCCGCCGTCTCGAGCGTCTTCTCGTCATTGAAACCGACGACGCCCTAACCGCGGCCGGTCGGCGTGGCGCCACTCTTGTCGTCGAGATCGCCGACGGCTCCGATGAAATAACGGTCGATCAAGTTATCGGGGACCCGGCCTGTCCGCTCGACGCCGAGGCAACACGAGCGAAGTTCCTGCGCTACGCCACGCCCATCATCGGCGAGGATGCGGAAGAGTTCGCCGCCGCGTTGATCGATGGGCCGCTCGAGGCACCTATCGGCGAGGTCCTGAAAGGCTAGACGGGCTCGATGATTAGATTGCCGAAGCGGTCGACCCGCGCGGTCAAGCCGGGCTCGAGAAAGATCGTTGTATCGGGTTGCTCCAGGATCGCCGGTCCCGAAACGCTCGTATCCACGGGCAAAGCTAGGCGATCATATATCGGCGTCTCGCGCCAACCGCCCTCGCACCACACCGACCGCGTCGCGACCGGGGCCGCCGATCCTTCGGCGTCCGGCGCCAGAAGTTCGAGATCAAATTTCGGCCGCCGCCCGATGACGGCGACGCGGAAGTTCAGAACCCGCATCGGAAGGCCCTCGAGCGGGCGGCCAAAGACGCGGCGATAGCGGGCAACGAAGGCATCCGCGATCAGCTGCCGCGTCAGCCCAAGTGCCGTGTCGGCCAAGCTAACCGGCAGGGTTACATCGACGGTATGGGTCTGGCCCTGGTAGCACATGTCGAGGTCGAAGACGCAATCGATATCGGATAAGGCGACGCCCGAGGCCTCGATCAGCGCCCGTCCCGCCTCCGCCGCATCGATCATCCGTCGTTCGGTGTCGTCGACGTCGAGATCGTCGAGCAAGGTGTTCAATGTCTGCACCTTGTCGTGCCTGATATCGGCGATGACGCAGCCGAGCGCGCTGTTGATTCCGGGAAAGCGCGGCACGATTGCCCGCGCCAGGCCGACATCCTGAATGAGCGCCCCCACATGCAAGGCGCCGCCGCCGCCGAAGGGCATCACCGCGAACTTAGCCGGATCGTGCCCGCGCTCGATCGAGACCAGACGAATGGCGCCGGCCATCCGGGAATTGGCGACGCGGATGACCGCCTCCGCGGCCGCCATCGCATCGAGGCCGAGCGGCTCGCCGATATGTTTCGCGATCGCCCGTTCAGCCGCCGCGCCATCGAGGCGATCGAGCTTGCCGCCGATCGGCCGTTCGGCGTTGATCCGGCCGAGTACCAGGTTGGCGTCCGTCACCGTCGGCCGGTCATTGCCCTGGCCGTAGCAGACAGGTCCCGGATCGGAGCCCGCCGATTCCGGCCCGATCTGCAGCATTCCGCCCCGATCGACGGAAGCGATCGACCCGCCGCCGGCACCGATCGTCGTGATTTCGATCATCGGCGTACGCAACACCAAACCGAAATCGATCTCCGTTTGCGGCGCCAGCGCGCTCTCGCCCTCGGCGATCAGCGAGACATCGAAACTGGTGCCGCCCATGTCGCAGGTGATGACGTTTTCGAAACCGGCTTCGGCCGCTATATGTGCACTCGCGATGACGCCCGCCGCCGGTCCCGACAGGGCCGTCCGAATGGGCCGTCGGCGCGCCTGCTCGACCGACATGACGCCCCCGTTCGACTGCACGATCAACAGCTCGCCCTTGAACCCGTCGGCCGAGAGCGCCCCGTCGAGGCGCCCCGTATAATCCCCCAGAACCGGCTGCAGATAGGCATTCAGAACCGTCGTAGAGGTGCGCTCGAATTCCCGGATCTCCGGCAGGATTTCAGACGAGGCCTCGACATATTCGTTTGGCCAGACGCTTCGCGCCGCCGCCAGTGCCCTAAGTTCGTTCTCGGGATTGGCGTAGCTGTTGATGAACACGATGGCGAGCGCCACCGCGCCCGCGTCCCGGAGTTGTTCCGCCGCACGGGCAACCTCGTCGGGATCGACCGGCAGATGGATGGTGCCGTCGGCCAAGGTCCGCTCGGCCACCTCGAGGCGCATGTCGCGGGGAACGACAGGCTCAAATTGTCCCCACAGACCCCAGGTCGTCGGCCGGTCGCGGCGACGCATTTCCAGGGCGTCGCGGAAGCCTTGCGTGGTGATGATGCCGGTCGGGGCGCCTCGGCGCTCCAGTAATGCATTGGTCCCAACCGTGGTGCCGTGTATTACCGTGGAGACGACATCCAGCCGGGGCGCGCCGGCGCGGACACCGTTCGAGAATCCCTCCGATTGATCGTGCGGGGTGGAGGGCACCTTGGCGACGGTGAAAATGCCCTGGCCCTCATCCAGCGAAAAAACGTCGGTGAAGGTCCCGCCGATATCGACCCCGACCACGCGCCGTTCGGTCATGTCTCGCCCTTCGGCGCCAGGCCATCGGCGTCGACGCCATAATCCAGCACCGCCGCCTCCGGGCTGACGTAACCAAGGCGCACATCGCGCGCCACCGCATCCGCGTCACGTTCGCCGACGGGGCCATAGCCGCCGCCGCCCGGCGTCTCCAGGCGGATGCGCTCGCCGCGGGCGATCTTGAGACCGACCATCTTCGAGATCATGGGTGGTTCGGCGACTCCGCCCTCGGCTGGAAAGTAAAAATGGTTCGCCGCGGCGGCACTCCCGCCGACGACACCCGGCGGCGCGAATTTCCCGCGTTCGCCGAAGAGAAAGACATCCGCCGATTGTTCCAGCAATTCGATCTCGTAAAGGGCGCCAAGGCCGCCCCGATGCCGCCCCGGCCCGCCGCTATCGGGCCGCAACGCCCATTGCGTGAACATCATCGGATATGCCGCCTCCAGGATCTCGGCCGGCGGGATCGTCGCCGTGGAGATGGGGGCGTTTCCGTGATTGAGGCCGTCGCCCTCCGGGTGGCCGCCATGGCCGCCGCCGAAGAAACTGAACATCACCCAGCGCTGCCCGTTCGCCCGGTGGCCGGAGAGCGAGAGCGCATTGATCGTCCCATAAGCGCAGCCGTTCGAGCGTTCGGGTGCGGCCTTCGCCATGGCGCCGAACATGATGTCGATGATGCGAAGGATGGTCTCGGTATAGCCGCCCACGGGTTTCGGTGCCGAAACGCCGAGGATCGAGGTCTCCGGAATGATAATCTCGATCGGCCCCAGCACTCCGGCATTGGCCGGCACGTCGGCAAAAATATGCTTGAGAGCCACATAGATGGAGGCGATCGCCGTCGAGCGCGAAATGTTGACCGGACCGGCGCAGGAATCGGCACTTCGCGAGAAATCGAGCGTCATGTGCCCGCCCTTGATCGTCATATCGAGCGCGATCGCCAGCGGTTCGTCGACGATCCCGTCATTGTCAAGCCAGTCGTCGCAGGAATAAGTGCCGTCCGGCAAGTCGCCGATATTGGCCGCCATCAGCCTGGCCGCGCGATCCTTCATCTCGCCCAAGGCCTCGTCGATCAACGCCGGGCCGTATTCATCGAGCAGCTCGTCGAGCCTCTTGACGCCAAGATCAAGCGCGTTGATCTGTCCGTTGAGGTCGCCGTAGAGGCTGCCCGGCAGCCGAGAGTTGGCGGAGACGATATCGACGATGTCCTGGCGGAGCCGGCCTTGCTCGAACAGTTTGACCGGCGGGATCAGCATGCCTTCCTGGAAGCTCTCGGTGGCGGCCGGATTGTAGTTTCCGGGCACGTTGCCGCCGACATCGTGCCAATGCCCGACCGAGGCGAGATAGCAGAACAACGCGCCGTCGCGAAACATCGGCCGCACCAGTTTGAAGTCCGAAAGATGAGTGCCGCCCTCATAGGGATCGTTGAAAATATAGACGTCGCCATCCTCCAGCCCGCCATCCGCCGCCACCTTGTCGATCACCGCCTTCACCGCGAACGACATCACGCCTACGAAAATCGGCAGGCCCGCCTTGCCCTGGACCAGGGTCTCGCCGGATTCCGCATGATAGAGGCCGTGCGAGGCGTCATGCGCCTCGGCGATGATCGGATTGAAGGCGCTCCGGAACAGCGTCGCGTCCATCTCGTCGGCGATCTGTTCCAGCCGGCCCTTCAGGACCGCAAGGGTGACGGGATCTATATTCGGCATGGCCGCCTGTGGTAGCGGCGAGCCGGACCAGGGTCAAGCTTCCAACGTTACGTCATAGCCCCACAATTTCCGCGCATGCTCCAACACCGCGTCGCGCTCCTTTTCGGCGAGGGGGATATCGTCGCGCATGTTGTGTTGGAGCCGGAGATGCCGGTCGCCGAGAAGGTCCACGTCGGCGACTTGTATATCGGGCTCCAGCATCGCGATGTCGTGAGCATGGGCGAGGGCATGGCGGACGTCGCGATAGCCTTGGTCGTTATGGATGGCGGTCACGGTGTAATGGTCCTCGCGCGCGTCGTCCTTCAACCGGAACATCTTGAAGCGCCGCATGACGCTTGGGCTTAGGTATTGCTGGATGAAGGATTCGTCCCGGAAGTTGGCCCAGGCGTACTTCAAGGCGCCGCGCCAATCGCCGCCACCGGCAAGATCCGGAAACCAGCGCTTGTCCTCATCCGTCGGTGCTTCCGAGATCCGCTTGATGTCCACCATCATCGCAAAGCCGAGCGCATAGGGATTAATCCCGTTATATTGCGGATCGTCGAAATCCGGCTGATAGATCACGTTCGAGTGGCTGTGCAGGATTTCCAGCATCGCGCCTTCGCCGATCAATCCCCGATCGTACAATGCGTTCATGATGTAAAAATGAACGAAAGAGGCACAGCCTTCATTCATCACCTTCGTCTGTTTCTGTGGATAGAAATACTGCGCGACGTTTTCGACGATGCGCAGGATTTCGCGCTGCCAAGTTTCCAGTGTCGGGCTGTATTTCTCGATGAAATAGAGCAAGTTTTCCTCGGGCAGGCGTAGCGTCTTCTTGCGCTCCAACAGTTCCTTTTCGGCTTCGTCGCGCTCCTCGCCCTCGGCAACCGGCACCGTCCGCCAAAGATCGTTGAAGGTCCGCTCCTCGTATTCCAGCCGCTCTTTCTCCCGCGCCTTCTCTTCCTTTAGCGACAGTTTGGCCGGCCGACGGTAGCGGAAGACACCCTGATCCATCAACGCATGGGCCGCGTCCAGGACTTCCTCGACGGCGTCCGGACCGTGCTTCTCCTCGCATTTGGCGATATATCCCTTGGCGAACTCCAGATAGTCCAGAATGCCCTCCGCATCCGTCCATTGGCGGAAGAGGTAGTTGTTCTTGAAGAAATGATTATGCCCGAAGGCCGCATGCGCCATGACCAGCGCCTGCATCGCCATGCTGCTTTCCTCCATGTTGTAGCTGATGCAGGGGTTGGAGTTGATGACGATCTCATAGGCCAAGGCTGTGTAACCCTTGCGGTAGAGTTTCTCCTGCTGGACGTAATGCTTACCGAACGACCAGTGGCAATACATCAGCGGCATGCCGATCGAGGAATATGCGTCCAACATCTGTTCGGACGAGATGATCTCGATCTGGTTCGTGTAGACGTCGAGGCCGAGGTCCTCGAGGGCGATCTCCTCGATGGCGTCGTATGTCCGCTTCAAGGTATCGAAATCCCAGAGCGATTCCTCGAACAGAAGTCTGCTGGATTGGCTTCTCGCCAGCGCCGTCATGCCGCCTCCCGCTTCCTGGTGAAAAGCTCGCGGAACACCGGATAGATATCGCTCGGCCGACAGATCCGTTTCATGGCGAAATTCGGCCAGGCACCGCCGACCCGCAAATAGGAGCGCCAGAGTTCGGCGCCGTTTTCATGATCGTTGATAATTTTCTCTTCGCGCTCGTCCAGGATTTCGATATAGGCGAAATACTGGCAAGCGGGCATCAATGCGGCGGTCAGGAGTTGATGGCACTTATTGGAATCGCTCGGATAGTTCTCCCCATCCGAGGCCTGCGCCGCGTAAATATTCCACTCCGAGGCCGGGTAACGTTCGCGGATCACTTTTTCCATTTCTACGAGTGCCGTACTGACCACCGTGCCGCCGCTCTCCGTCGAATGGAAGAACGTGTCCTCGTCGACCACGCGGCTTTCGTGGGTGTGGCGGATGAAGACGACATCGATCCGTTCGTATTGGCGTTTGAGAAACAAATGCAAAAGCACGAAGAACCGTTTCGCGAGGTCCTTCTCGCGCTCACCCATGGAAGCCGATGTGTCCATTAGGCAGAACATCACCGCGTTCGTCGTCGGCTCCGGCTTCGGAACGAAGTAATTGTAGCGGACGTCCAAGGGGTCGATGTAAGCCACCACCTTCCGTTTGCGGTTCAACTCGTCGGCCCGATCGTGCAGTTCATGGAGGCGCCGACGCTGGTCGACGCTCGGCTCCGAAATTTTCTCCAAATCGAAAATTTCCGCGTGGAGATCGAGCATGTCCTTCTCGCTCGGCCGTTTCAGGGCTAGCCGGCGGCCGATGCTGTTCCGCATGGTCCGCAGGAGATTGACGTTGGTCGGATTGCCGGCGACCGAATAACCGGCGCGAGACATTTTCTCGGAAAAAATCTCCTTCAGACTTTTCTTGTCCAAATCTGGCAGTTCCAGATCCTCGAAGAAGAGATCGAGAAATTCTTCCCGCGAAATGTAGAACTGGAAACTGTCCTCCGCCTCGCCGTCGGCAGCACCTTCCTTGCCGCCGCTCCCTTCGCCCTCAAGCGGCTTGTCGATCTCGTCGCCGGGGCGAAACTGCTTGTTGCCGGTGAACACCCGGTCGCGCACACCGCCCTTGGCGTCGTGCCGGAACTTCGGTTCGAGGATACCCTTGGTCGGAATCGAGACATGATCGCCCTTGGCGATGTCAGCCAGATCACGATCGCGCACCGCCTGATCAACCGCCTGTATTACCTGTTCGCGACACCGCTTCAGGAACCGTTGACGGTTGCCAAGGCTCTTGTCCTTTGGGTTCAGCCGGCGGTCGATGAAATGCGGCATGTCCCCGCCTCATCCCGCCTTGTTCACCCGCATGTACCATTCCACAAGTCGGCGCACCTGCCGTTTCGTGTAGCCCCGATCGGTCATGCGTTCGACGAATTCGGTGTGCTTCTCGTCCGTCTCCTTGTCCTTCTTGGACCCGAAACTGATGACCGGCAGCAAATCCTCGACTTGCCCGAACATGCGTTTTTCGATGACGGCGCGAAGCTTCTCGTAACTCGTCCAGGACGGGTTCTGGCCCTTGTTCTCCGCCCGTGCCCGAAGCACGAATTTAACGACCTCGTTGCGGAAATCCTTCGGATTGGCGATGCCCGCCGGCTTCTCCGTCTTCGAGAGTTCTGACTCCAACACTTCCCGGTCGAAGAGCTGGCCCGTGTCCGGATCCTTGAAATCCTGATCCTCTATCCAGGCGTCGGCATAGGCGATGTAACGGTCGAACAGGTTCTGGCCATAATCTTTGTAGGATTCGAGATAGGCTTTCTGGATCTCCTTGCCGATAAATTCCGCATAGCGGGGGGCGAGTTCGGACTTGATGAAATCCAGGTAGGCGTTCTCCAGGTCCTCCGGGAACTGCTCCCGCTTTACCGATCGTTCCAACACATACATGAGATGCACCGGATCGGCGGCGATTTCCTCCGTGTCATAATTGAAGGTTTCCGACATGACCTTGAAGGCGAACCGGGTGCTGACTCCGGTCATGCCCTCGTCGACACCGGCTGTGTCGCGGTATTCCTGCACCGATTTCGCCTTCGGGTCCGTGTCCTTTAGATTTTCGCCATCATAGACGCGGAGCTTGGAGATCAGGGTTGAGTTCTCGTGCTCGTGGAGGCGCGTCAGAACGCTGAACCGGCTCATGATGTCCAGGGTCTCTCGGGCGCATCGCGCCTCACCCAAGGCACTTTCCTTCAGTAGCTTCCGATAGATTTCGGTCTCTTCCATGACGCGCAAGCAGTAAGGCACCTTGATGACGCTGATGCGGTCGAGAAACGCCTCGTTGTTTTTGTTGGACTTGAACTGCCGCCATTCCGCTTCGTTGGAGTGCGCCAGGATGGTGCCGTGATAGGGAAAGGCGCCGAAATTCTCGGTCCCGATATAACTCTGCTCTTGCGTTGCGGTCAGCAAGGGGTGCAGCACCTTGATCGGCGCCTTGAACATCTCGACGAACTCCAACATGCCCTGGGTCGTTCGGTTCAGACCGCCCGAATAGCTATAGGCGTCCGGATCGTTCTGGCTGAAATGCTCGAGCTTGCGGATATCCAGCTTGCCGACGAGGGACAAGATGTCCTGATTGTTCTCGTCACCGGGTTCGGTCTTGGCGACACCTATATGGCGGAGTTTCGAGAGGTGCAGTTTGACGATACTGAAATTCGAGATGTCGCCGTCGAACTCGTCCAGGCGCTTGACCGCCCAGGGCGATATCAAGCCGGTGAGCCGGCGCCGGGGGATGCCGTATTTCTCCTCCAACAGGTCGCCCATCCGCTCCGGGTCGAATAGGTTGATCGGGGATTCGAACACCGGGCTGATCTCGTCGCCCGCCTTGAGGACGTAAATCGGCTCCACTTCCATCGCGGATTTCAGTCGCTCGGCGAGTGAGGATTTGCCGCCGCCCACCGGACCCAACAGGTAAAGAACCTGTTTCCGTTCCTCCAAGCCCTGGCTCGCATGCTGGAAGAACCCGACGATGCGCTCGATCGTCTCCTCCATGCCGAAGAATCCCTCGAAGGCCGGATAGCGTTTGATCGTTCTGTTCAGAAAAATTCGGCCGAGACGAGGGTCGCGGCTGGTGTCGACCATCTCCGGCTCGCCAATCGCAGAGACCATTCGCTCGGCGGCGCTGGCGTGCATCAAGGGATCATCCCGGCATCCGAGAAGGAAATCCTGCAATGAAAGCTCTTCCCGCTTTCCACTACTGTGGATTTCTGAATAGAGATCGAACACATCCATACCGACAACTCCTCCGGTTAGCGTGAACTCGTCTCCCCCTTGGTATTCTCCTTGCCTATTTACCCACCCGATTCTTTTACAAACGGAATTCCGTCGCCACCCATGTTAGCGGGTAAAGATTAACATGATTTGAACAGACCATGAAATTTTGGGCAAAATATGGCCGAATTTGGTGGGGTACTCTGAAACAACGAAACGTGATGAGAATTGTTCCGGTCAGGGGGAGCCGAATTGCCGATCCGGCGCGCTTCCGACGGTCGACCACCATTCGCGGCGACCCGCGCGGCCCGTTCGGAAAAAATGATGGGGGGTGGCATTGAGGCTCGAAGGCGAGGTTCCAACCGGTTACCGAGGCGATCCGGATTATGGACGCGATTGGCTGGAGCGGGAGCATTACCCGCGGCTTTCCCGAGTCGGCTTTCTGACGGTCTGGGGCGTGGGCCTCGCTGGGTTCAATGGTTGGGCGTCCATTGTGTCGTCGGGGATGGGTTATGCCGCTCCATTGGCTGCCGGCCTGGTTGCCACCGTCATCGCGACTCTGCCGACGGGCCTGAACGGCGATCGTACATTTTCCACGGCCTCCGCCGTTACCGCCCTACTGCTGGCGGTCTGGGTTCTCTGGCTCGGTGTCGACTTCGAGGCGTCGGGGGCATTCCACCGGCATCTCGTAGCAACCTTCGTTGCGACGATACTGGCCTGGGCCTGGCACGACCGACGCCGCCGGTATGCCTGGTGGATGGTGATCCCGACATCCGACGCCTGGGACGCGGCCAGTATCGGCGCCTATGCCGAGTTTCTCGTCGAGCGCACGCGCGGACCTTATGATGGAGTTATCGCCCGCGAACTCTTCCGGGTCGCCGCCGATCTGGCGCTCAAGCCCGCCGAACCGAACGCGGCGCAGCTCGACGCCATTCGCCGCTACGTATCAATCTTGCGAGATGGCATCGGCGGCTTTCCCAACTTCGGTGAGGCGCGCTGGTGGAAGGACAAGTTGAACGAGTTCGAGGATCGCGCCCGGGAAGAACGCCAGCGTCAATCCTCGTCGTCGGGCCAGTCGTAGCGGCCATCGAAGTAGGACAGGTAACCCTCGCGCATGTCCACCACCGCTTGCGCGAAATCGCCCCAAGCCCGATCCGTGAAGGACAGCGTGCGCCCGTCCGAGAACGCCAGGTAATGGGTCGCGGCCCAATCGATCGCATTCGGAATTTCGCCCTCGCGCGCGAGCAGCCAGAGACGCCCGGCCTCCAGCAGCGGTTTCACCGCCGAGCCGTGCATCTTCACGTATTTCTTCCAAGTTGGTGCCGGCTCCAATCCGCCCCAAAGGCAGAAGTGATTCTTGCCATCGGGCTCGGGTTGCGGCACCTCGGCGTCAGCGACCTCGCGGCAAAGAAGGTCTGGCGCGCCGGGATCGACCTTTGGCGTTCCGGATTTCAAAAGCGCCAGGCGCCGTACCAGAGACCGAATCATATCAGCTCCTAGTCGAACAATCGTCGCAAGAGACCGCGCTTTTATTATCATATCGTAGACCCGGTCGAGTTCCCCTCCAAACTCGTCGGCGTACGACTTCGAGACTTAGTACCCGAGCGCCAGCCCATCCTTCCTGGGATCGGAACCGCCGACGAGCACGCCCCGAGCGTCGTCGATATAAATCGCCTGACAGCCGCCATGGGGGGCGCCGGCCCAGGTGACGTTGTGGCCGCGGCCGCGCAAGTCCTCGGCCACGTCCTCGCCGACCCGGCGCTCGAGCGCCATCTCGCCGTCGAAGCAGAAGCTGCGCGGCGCCTCGGCCGCCTGCTGGGGATCGAGGCCGAGATCGAGCATCCGCATCAGGAAATGCGCATGGCCGGTCGATTGGTAGTGCCCGCCCATCACGCCAAACGGCATGACCGCCTTGCCGTCCTTCATGGCCATCGCGGGGATGATCGTGTGCATCGGCCGCTTGCCGGGCTCGATCCGGTTGGGATGATCGGGGTCGAGCCGGAAGGAGATGCCGCGATTGTGCAACAACACGCCGCTTTCCGGCGCCATGATGCAGCTTCCGAACGTCTTGAAGAGCGAGTTGATGAAGGAGACCGCATTCCGGTCCTTGTCGACGACGCAGAGATAAACCGTGTCCTTGTGCTCGGCCCCGTTCCAGCGATTGGCATGCAGCGCCGTCTCCATCGAAATTCGCCCCCGCACCCATTCGGCGCGGTCGTCCGACAACAACGCCTCGACCGGCACATCGGTGAACTTCGGATCGCCGAAGACATGGTCGCGAACCGAATAGGCCATCTTCGAGACCTCGGCAAGGAGGTGATGGCGGTCGGCCTCGGACATGGCCTCGCGACTGAGATCGTAGCCGTCGAGCGCGCGGAGAATCATCAGCGCCGCCAGACCCTGGCCGTTGGGCGGGCATTCATGGATGTCATGGTCACGGTAGAGCGCGTGGATCGGCTGGACATATTCGGCATGCTGGGCCGCGAAATCATCCGCCGCGTGAACGCCACCGAGGCGGGAGAGCTTGGCGACGATGTCCGCCATCACCGGCCCTTCGTAGAACCCGGCGCGGCCCTCGGCGGCGATACGCTTCAGGGTCGCAGCCAGCTTGGGCTGGGCGTGGGTGTCGCCGGCCTTCGGCGGCTGCCCTCCGGGATGGAAGACCGCGGCACAATCGGGATCCGAGCGAACCCGCGCCGCCTCGACGGCGAAATCCCTGGCGACTCGGGGCGTGACCACGTAGCCGTCCTCGGCTCGGGCGATCGCGGGCGCCAGAAGTTCGGCGAAATCCTTGGAGCCGTGGTCCTCGTGCAAGCGGCACCAGGCATCGACCGCCCCCGGGACGGTCACCGCCTCCGGCGATTCCCACGGGATTTCCGCGTTTCCCTTGGCCCGGTAGCTCTCGACGGTAGCCGCGGCGGGGGCTCGCCCCGACCCGTTCAGGGCCACCGGCGCCGCGCCCTTTTCGGAATAGAGGCAGAAGCAATCGCCGCCGACGCCGGTCATCGCCGGCTCGACCACGCATTGCACGGCCACGGCCGCGAGCGCGGCGTCCATCGCGTTGCCGCCGTCCCGCAGCACATCGAGCGCGACCCGGGTCGCCTCCGGGTGCGAGGTCGCCGCCATGCCGTTTGCCGCCATGGCCGCCGACCGGCCCGGCCCTTCGAAATCACGCATCAATATCACTCTTGCTTGGTTGACGGATTGCCCACGCGGGAATGGGGGCCCCTCTTTTAAGCCCTCGGCCCGGCCCTGGCAAAGAACCGGTCCGGCTCAATGGGGCTGGGCGGACGGCACGGGATCGGCGATCTTGCCGACGAGGTCGCGCCGATTGCAGCGCCGAAGCCGGCCGAGGGAGAGTTGGATTCCCCGCCAGGTCCCGTGCCGGCGCAGCGCCTCGGCCGCGTAGTGCGAGCAGGACGGCTCGAAATTGCAGTCGACCAGAAGCCGCCGTCCGCCGCCCCAGCGTCGGTAGCGCTCGATCAACCGGACGAGAATTCGTGCCATCTATTCCTTGCCCAGTGTCACGAGGACCGCTTCGCGCGCCCAGAACAGCATGAAGCGTTTCTGCTCGATCACCATGAAGACGACCTGCCAGCCGTCGGCCGCCTCTTCGTTCAAGGTGTCCTCGAGCTTCTTTATCGGCAGCCCCGAGGCACCGAGCAGCAGCGTCCCGCAAGCCGCCCTCGACGACGTGAATGATCTTGTATTCGGAATAAGCCAAGAGACTCTCCCCGTGTTCTTTCTCCACCGGCAAGCCGCGCGGCGGTTCAACCCTTGAAAAGCATAGGGGGCTGGTCTCCTGGGATCAATCCGACGCTTTCCCGGACCGCGCGACCCCGAGGTCTTTCCCTATTGTGCCAGCTTATTTCGGAAGAATTCTTCTATCTCACTGAAAGATTTCGTAATTCGACACTTGTAATCGAGCTTGGATTTCACTTTCTTGCCCCTGAACATGCCATCGTAGACCCAGATCAGCTCAAGCGACTGCTTGTCCAGTGTATAAGTAATAGGACCATCGCCCCAAATAATACTATCAGCGTGTACTGAATAGCTCTGAAATATATCTTTAGCTAATTTAGATTTATTATCTTTTTTTCTGATTTATTATCTTTTTTTCTTATGTGTATCATATCTACTTTATCATTATTTAAGTAATAGCCCGTCATACCTCCGGATAAGGTCTTATGGCGAATAATTTCGCAAAGAATTCCCGTGCCATCCATCGAACCTGCGACGGCGTTCGAACCGGCCCACATAAAGGCCATCGGAAGGCAAACGAAGAAAGCTGGTATTTTCATTTCACAAGCCCCAATCAAACGGACCCGACATTGATCCCCGGTGATTAAACCGGCTCGGCGATAAACACCGGTATCTTGCGCTCCGTCTTCGCCTGGTAATCGTTGTAGGGCGGAAACGCCGACGCGCTGGCGTCCCACAGCCGAGCGCGTTCCGGATCGTCCTCGACCTCGCGAACGCGCATTTTGAAGACCTCCGTCTTGTCGCGAATTTCGACGTCGGGATTTGCCCGCAGGTTATAGACCCAAACGGGATTCGCCGGACGCCCGCCATAGGAACCGACCAGCACGTAGCCGTCGTCCACCTTGACCCGCATCAGGGCAATCTTGCGAATGGCACCGGTCTTGTTGCCGATATGGGTGACGATGATGCAGGGCAGGCCGGTCTCCCGCAGCGTCGTCCCTTCGGTACCGCCGCTGCTCTCATACAATTCGACTTGCTCTCGGACCCAATCCAGCGCCGCTGGAATATATTCGGACATGGCCATCACCTAACCTTGCGGAAAAATTTTCGGAAACAGTGTTCCCAATTGCAACGACTGACTTGGACACGTCAAGAGAGGAATGTGGCGATGATGTCGAAGTGTCCGGCCCGAGGATGTCGGGAGCCAACGCCAAGCCTAGCCGCTTCGTTCATATACGATATCGAAACAGCTCCCACCTGCCCGCCGCCGCGCAAACAGGTTGCGCGACCGCTCCCGGTAACCATGCGCCTCCATAAAGGATTCAATATCAACAAGTTGACAGCATCCCTCATAGATTTCGAAATCAGCCACTTCGGTTTTGATGAACTTAAAATTCTGCAAAATCGGCAGGCCGCCCCGCAATACCAGCAATTCCGATCCCTGGGCATCGAAGCGTATAAAGGTGTCCGCAGCTTCGAGCCGCTCAAAGGAAAAATCTTTAGAAGTGTTTTGGAAGCAAACGAAATTGAATAAGTTATTTATTTTATTGAATAATTTTAGACAAACATTATTCCCACTCAATAGTTCTAAAACCGTAAGCTATTGATAAATAAAAATAATATAACACTATGAAACAATTATGAAACACGCTCGCATCAAAACCGGAACGCTATAATTCTTAACAAACTGATATTACGAAAATTAGTGACGAATAATGTCATCCTATGAATATCAACACCACATTACCCTCATTCCCTATCATTCTCTCTAATCTGTTTTCTAAGTTTTGCTTTGTGAGCCGCGATTAGCAAACCAAACCAGCTTTTATCGTCGTGTTCAATTACAGAAAAATAAATGTAAATTAAAGCTGATCCTGCAGCTGTTACAACGAGCAAAAGAACCAATAACCCCTTCAAATCTATAATAGGGTCTGAACCGAACATGAAAATGACAAATAGTAACAACCCAAGATTTGACCAAATCGCTATTATTTTGAGAAGGCGGATCATCACACTAGCTCCATTAAATTTTTCATCGCTTTCTTGTCAGCATCAACTTAACGCATAACCTGCTAATCACGGACCCATATTATAGCCGATGATAAATTTATCCGATGATCAACCAATCATTCGCATGAAAAATAATTACTCATTTCCAAGTCCTTAACTTCGCCGGGACCCGTCTCCGCGTTAGTTATTTTATAATATGACCTTCCCTCCTATTAAATTTTGTAAAACATTTTTTATGATAATAAGGATTTAAATTTTACTCACATTCTCTACTCGATATTTTCATCTTAGCGATAAACAATCCTTCTGGATCCCAATATTCATAACTATATTTTCCCCCCAACTTGAAAACAAATTCCATATCTTTGTTGTTACAAACATATTTTATAAGATGTCTTACCATATTAGCTTTAAAAATTTCTAAGTCTATACTTTCCCTTTTCATATTGATTGTATAGTGATATATCATAGTATTTTTTGTGGTTGTGATATTATTCAATACAGTATTTTCATCGATCCTAATCGGTAAATCTTTTCGTAGTTTTATAGAAGCTTGCTTTAGTGATTTTTCTAAGATACCTCCATATTTAACCTGTGTAATTATTTGTCCAACAAAACTTCCCAAATATTTTCCAGCAAATTTTCCAACCTGACCAAACATGGAAAAAACAACCAAAAGAACACAAACAAAAATAAACCATCCAAGCACTAACCTTAAATTCGATGTTTTGGACTCTTGTTTTGGTTCTTCATCTAATTCAAAGTTTATATCATTCTTCTCTGGTTCATCTGTTTCATCTGTTTCATCTAATGGATTTGATGGATCTGAAATTCTCAATTGTATAATAAGAATTAGGAACGATGCGATTAATGTCGCTGGCACCCCTACGTACAAAATTTCTGAAAAATTAAAATCATCACCATCCGAAGAACCAAAAGCGCTAATTAAGATATAAAATGTAAAAAATGTAATGCCAGAAATAAATACGGAAAGAATAACGCTTTCCTTTTGTCTTATTAGTAATATGTAAATGCCTCCTTGAACAATTGACTTGCCCCCAGGTTTCGTACCAATCGTTATGTTAGACCTTGCTCGTTG
>CAYPAV010000028.1:0-47385 GCA_964408805.1 uncultured Rhodospirillaceae bacterium
CGATGACATCCTCGTAGCCGAATGCACCGATGTACTTGCCGCCCCGCAGCAGTTGACCGAAGGCGGCCACCGCGCCTGCAAACCGGATGTTATCAGATGCGCCCTTTCGGTTCGATGGTTTCGTGAGTTTTGATGGTAGCAGCACGCTCATCAAGCGGCTCTTGGTCAGTCAGCGCGATCATGAGCATTTTGCAAAACCCCACCCCGTCAACGCTGCTGGGCTCACTCACTCCGTCGTAACCATGATCCCACCGAGGCTCATCGCCATCCAACTTAAAGCCTATCAATCGATAGAAGGTCCCAAAGTACGGCCATAACTTGGCTTCTGCTAAAGTATCGATAGCCTCACGCATCTCAAATTTTGCGCGAAGAATATCCACCGGCTTGTGCCGTAACTTATTGTCGAGGGTATTTTCCACGTTCTCGACGAGACGTAGAGCAGCCTGTTGAAGAGCCGGTTCCTTCGGTTCAATTAGAGCCTCGATCGGAGAGACCAATTAACGAAGATCGCGTTGTCGTCGCGTTTACGTGTTTTGGCGTTCGCGTGGGAACGCTTCTCGAGGAGACCAGTCTCGAGCCACCTGTTTACGATCTGCTTCGCTTGGCCCTCAAATTTGTCTCCGGTCTTCCTGATCACGTGACCAACCCATCGTGGCGAATTCTTCCCGGCGATGTATCTTCGTTCCGCGTCAAACCCTTCCTCGATCGCGTACAGGATCGCGCGGATTACTTCATTGCCGAGCCCATCGAACGCATCGGGAGGCGTCCATCGCCCGAACACGCCGACACTATCTCCCATTACGTTTAGGCCGGTGCCGTTCTGCAGAAATACAGAATCGCGCTCCAACCATGTCGCCACGGTTGCCGGTGGTGACATGTTGTTCTTTGCCTCATCGAGCCGAACATAACGGCGGCGGTCCTGGATTTCGACGCCCAACTCGCCGGCCTCGATTTCAGACATTAAGGTTACTGTCCTGGCGGCCCTCGCCGCTTCGACGGTGCTCCTCGACACCATCCACTTCAGCGGCGGCATGACGACGGTCGAATCGCTTGCCGTCGGCAAGGCGGTCGTCACCTGGCCGAATATCCAAAACCGAGCGAGACGGTGACTTGGACGGGTGACTGCGTGAACGGCAGAGCCGATGGATTTGGAAAGCGGGTGTGGCGGTATTTAAAGAAAGGCAATTGGACAGAAAGCATATACACAGGAATGATGCGGGACGGTAAGTATAACGGATACGGTGTTGCAGATTGGTATGCTGGCAAATACATAGGCGAATGGAAGGACGGCAAGCAGCTACGCGGTCTCTTGGCTTGGAATAGTGGCTCTACATATGAAGGCGAATATAAGGGATATAATAAACACGGGCGCGGTGTTTGGGTTTCGGCGAACGGGGCAAGATACGAGGGGGACTGGCGGAACAACAAGCCGAATGGAAATGGCACTTATACGTCAGCGCAGGGACAGGACTTTAGCGGCCATTGGACAAATGGATGCTTTAAGCAGGGGGAACGCTGGGCGACATTTTTTACATCCGCGAAAGCATGTGGATTTAAGTGATTAGGAGATTGCGGGCCGAACTGTAAGGTTCCTGCGCGCAGGTCTTTTCACCGCTGCTGATTGACGATGGCGGCCGGCCGATCGTCTCGCGCACCCGACGATCCGGGTGCCCTCCGGCTTCGGCGCGGGCGGCGTGGCGCGGCGTCAACCGGGCAAGGCTTGAGACGATACGTGCGTCGAGGGCAGGAGATGGCGTCGAAGCCTCGGGAAGACCGAATGCGCAAATTTAAATCGACCCCCTTCCTGTTCGGCCTGTGCGTGTTTTCCGGCTGCTTCCTGCTCATGTCCGTTCCCCTCTGGCTCGCCGTCGCGATCGGCGCCGTGACAGCCGGATTTTCGGCTCGCTCCAAGGAGCCCCACGCGACGGCTCTCACGGCACTTGCTCTGCTTGTGGGTCTGGCCGGTTTCGAAGCCTTTCTTCGCATGCGCGATCCCGAAGAGCGTCCCACGTACTATCGTCCGCATGAAATGCTCTTGGCCCGCGAGGTCGACGCCATCACGAATTACCAGCCGAATCGGCGGATCAAGAACTTCCGCATGCCGTTCGGCGACCTCGGCGCCATGTCGAACTTCGCGCCGATCCGGGAGCCGCGCAACGTGGACTTCCATACGGACAGTCTCGGGTTTCGGAACGACGGGGATTACGCGGGGGAAAAGCTCGTCGTCCTAGGGGATTCCTTCGTCGTCGGAAACGGCACCGGCCAAGATGCCATTCTCTCGAAGACCTTATCGCGAGAGCTCGGGATTCGGACCTATAATGCGGCGTTCAGCACCGGCATCGAGGGCTATGTCGCGCGGCTCGAGTTCCTCAGGCGACGTTTCGGCGACGGGTTCCGAGCGGTTATCCTGATTTTCGAAGGTAACGATCTTCCTTGCGAGGAAGAGGATGCGCGGAGCCGGTCCGCGGAAAGGCGTCGCGCGCTGCTCGGATACGTGCCGCCATTGGTCCGCGAGCTTGAGAGCTATCGGCTTTTCTATGGACTAACGCGCCGCGCGGTCCATGTCCTGGCCGGCGACCCGCTGGTATCCGTGCGCCGCGTCGGCGGCAATGTCGTCGGATTCTACAAGAAATACGTGGAGGGCGCGAAACGGAAGCGCGGCTGCGAATGGAGTGCGCATCCGGCAGTTCTCGGGCGCGTCGCCAAGGATGTCGCGCTGCTCGCCTTCGTGCCGACGAAGTACCGCGTCTATCGTCCGCTGATGGCGGATCAGGAGAACGAAACGGCTCTGTCCGATGTCCGGTTGGCGTTCGTGGAGCGGATGGCGCGCGACCTGTCGGTGCCGTACCTGGATCTAACGCCGCATCTTATCGAAGCGTCGAGACGGCTCCTGGAAGAAGGTAAATACACCTTCTGGCGTGACGACACGCATTGGAACGGACATGGGATTACGGCTGCAGCCAAGGCACTGGCAGCGGCACTGCGCTCAAAATTGCCCGTCACCCCGCGGTAAACCAGCCAAATCGGACGCTTGTCGAGCCGGCCGCATCAGCCGCCGGCGGATCTTATGTGGAGCCCAATTCCGCGAAAATATCAGCCATTTTGACTTCCTCCAGACATGTGTCCGATCCAGATATGGGAGCGAAAGCCCACCTCGGCGCGCCGCGCCCGTATTTCGGCTTAACTTATCTAACCGACACCCGACCCCAAAATACCGAGAAGAGGAAGAACCCATGATCGACTATAGCGTCTACGAGGATCTATTGATCGAGAAGGACGACGGCGTCTTGACGATCACCCTGAACGCGCCCGAGACCTTGAATTCCTTCACGGCGGGCATGCATCGGAGCCTGTCGCGGATCTGGCCGGATATTCATGACGATCCGGAGGTCGACGTCGTTGTCCTGACGGGGGCCGGGCGGGCCTTTTCGGCGGGCGGCAATGTGGTCGCCATGCAGACGAAGATCGACGATCCCGAGCTCTGGGACAAGGGCATGCCGGAGGCCAAGCGCATCATCTTTCGCATGCTCGAATGCGACAAGCCGATCATCGCGCGGGTCAACGGCCATGCAGTCGGTCTCGGCGCCACGGTGGCACTCTTCTGCGATGTCATCATCGCGGCCGAGCATGCCAAGATCGGCGACCCGCACGTCAATGCCGGCCTGGTCGCGGGCGACGGCGGCGCCGTCATCTGGCCGCAGCTGGTCGGCTTTGCCCGGGCCAAGGAATACCTCATGACCGGCGATCTGATGAGTGCGACCGAGGCCGAACGCATCGGCCTGATCAACCATGTCGTCACCGCCGAGGAACTCGACGACAAGGTCTACGGCCTGGCGAAGCGGCTCGCGGCGGGGGCGTCGAAGTCGATCCGCTGGACCAAGCAGGTGGTCAATATCCCGCTCCGCCAACTGGCCCATTCCATGATGGATCTGAGCCTCAGCGTCGAAACCCAATCCAACCTCTCGGCCGATCATCAAGAGGCGGTGACCGCCTTCTCCAACAAGCAGAAACCGAACTTCAGCGGCGGCTGACGCGGGTGGTGGAGGAGAACGCCTATGACAGCCCGATATCAAAACGCCCGGCGTGGTTTCCTAAGGCTTCTCGCCCTGGGATCGGGCAGCGCCTTGGCGGGGTGCGGGATCCTCGCCGAAGGGAAACCACCGGTCCGGAAACCGGACGGCGTCACCCTGCTCAAGGTCGAGGAATTGATCGGCCTCCAGCTTCGCGTGGTCGAGCCGGGTCAGATGGTCACCATGGAGTACCGGGCCGACCGGGCGACGATCCATTTGGATGCGAAGGGCCGGATCGCGCGCGTCTTGCGAGACTAACCCGAAGCGCCGAATTCCTGGGTGACGATGCGCGGCGCCTTTCGCGGGATTTCAGCCTCAATCCGCTAGACCGCGTTCGCCGGCCCAGTCGGGACTCCATTCTCCATCACGCCCGTATCGCCAGCGGCCTTCGAAATGCCGACCATCGTCCGAGAGCGTGAATTCGACATCGCCAAAATTCTTGGCGAACATGGACGGGTCTTGCCGCCAGGTTCCCTTGAGTTTTCTCCCGAAAACACGCCCGACAATTCTCCCGTTGCTCCAGGTATAGGTTCCCTGAATCCGATCGCCCTCTTGCTTGAGTTCCATGGTTCCCCAATTGGTCTCCCACGAGCCGGCGAAACGCGCGACGGTTTCGACCGTCGAACGACTAACAATGCTAGAGGTCGTAGATGCGTCGGATGAACTAAGTTTTTTGATCTTGAGTTTGGCAAGACCAGCAAATCGACCGTCTGGAAACTGACGCAAATATTCGTCGAACATTGCCGGATCGTCCGAGGCCTGGATCGATTGCCAGAAGACCAACTCCATCGCCTGCCCGCTTCGCCCCGCCGGCGTGGATGACGTCACCTTCCCTTGCGCCGGTTTGCCGGCGGGGTTGAAATAAAAATCCCCTTTTACCGAGGAATTGATCCACGGGTCCTGGCGACCGTTGGTCGCCACCGCGACGCGTGCCGCCGTCTCCTTGAAGACCCTTTCAAGGGTCAAGCCCGGTCGGCCCAACACCTTCAGGAGTTCGCCGGTAAAGACCCCGTACCCGTCCCCGGGACCATCTTGGGCCACTTGGCCCGGGGCGGCCGAATAAACGATCGCCGTCCCCTTTATGCCCTCGGGAACAATCGGCACGGCGAGACCACGCGCCGACGAACGGTTCTGCCGCGGCAGCGGGTTATCGCGACAGGCATCCAGGATGACAATATTGAGCGAGGTTCCCGCTCGCTCCATCGCCCGGAGGAAGTCACTAGCCGCAATGGCCTCGGATCGAAGGTCTTCCTCCAATTCGATCCTCGCATCGGATGGGACAAGGTAATTTCTCCCGTCCGCCTGAATGCCGTGACCAGCATAAAACACCAGACCGATTTCCGCGGTGGCAAGAGCGGCCTCGAACTTCGCCAAGGTGCGATAGAGCGTTCGCCGGCCCGTATTGACCTTGAGGAAGACCTCGAAGCCGAGAGTGCGGAGCGTCGCCGCCATACCCTCCGCGTCGGTCCGTGCGTTCCGCAGATCGGGCAAGGTCGCATAGTCATTGTTGCCAATGACCAGCGCCACACGCTTGGCTGCAATGGAATCAGCCGCCCAAACCAAAAAGATGGACAGAAGCAAACTGCCGAAAATGAAACGCAAGACTCGCATCGGGCCGCTCCCCGCACCTGCTCTTATTGTAGGTGGAGGCGGTCTGGCGAGTGAAATGGCGACGCCGGCCGTCTTCGGTGGACCTAGCCCCTCAACCGCCAAACGGACCCACCGCCCGGTTGGACCTCCAAAACAACATTTGAGACCACGTAACGATCAGGTATCATTTTATGGACGGTCAAATTCGTAAAACAAAGCAAGCAATGAGAACTTCGGCTCGGACTTGCCTGGTTGTTTGTGACGGATCAGAGGTGGACATGAGTCGCGTCGCGAATCTATTCAAATACTTAATTGTTTTGGCGGCCCTCTTATCGGCACCCCCCGCCCTCGCCGGCGACACGCCGCCGAAACCGCTCAACATTGAGAAACTCCTCCAGGATATCCGGGACCTGGACACGAGCACCGAAACCGAGGGCGACCACGTCGTCGGCGAGACGCTCTGCTGATGGCCCAGATCGAGGACCCGCCATGACCGGTAAACTCTCCAAATTTTTCTCGCGCATCACATCCGCGCTTCAATCCGCCGCGGTCCAGCACCCGACCCATTTCCCCGCCATCAGCACGGCGGAAGAGGCGGAAAAGTTAGGGGAAAATTCGGGTGACGGTGAAGCGGCCAAAAACAAGATCATTCCTCCGCGAGAAGGATGAGGTTTCGTTGTTTCGCCACGTTACCTGCTCGGGTTAGCCGTTCGGCGGTCGCAAGATTTTGAAATCATTGAATTCGTCGGGCCAACAGTGGTCCGTTGTGATCGTCTCTCTTTCCTTGGGCGAGAGGCGTCGCATCAGGAATTCATATTCCTGAGGATCGCCGGCCACGAGCCAATCCTGCCGACAGGCCACGCATTGCCGGGCCGAGATCCACCAAAAGGACCCTCCCCGTTGAATTCGATTTTCAAATGATTCGAAAACGGCCTCCGCCTCGACTACCGTCGAAATTCGATAACCATCGCGAAGGGTAATACACGCGCAGCGCCGGGTCGTGTTTTCCTCGGCGTGAACCTCGAGAGATGCCTTGATATCCCCGACCGCCCGTAGGTTCGAATAGTCGGCTGAAATCACGTCAAGATAAAGTTGATCGCCGAGTTGGGCTTCAAGGCCAGACACCGCATAGACCCACTTTTCGAACGCCGCCGGCTCCATGTCGCCGCGAACGAAGGCCCATATGGTTTCGAGGTACGGATCTATCCGTTCGGTCTGGTTCATGCTTCCCTATCATGCCGCAGTGGGTCGGCTCTCGATGTCATCCGGTTAGGTTTGCTCGACGGCGGTGACAGGGAAAATGGTCGCCAATAGCGACTGGCCCCAAATTCGCATTAAACCCGACCGCCGTGTACTAACACCGTTCCGCCGGCGGGATTTTTAACGTGGTCCGCCACCCAAAGCGGCACAATCGACAATCCCCCTTTGGAGCGCGGCATACCACTCCGCGGACATCACCTGTACAACCACCGCTCCAACATTCATCAGGGCCGTCCGGGCGGCGCCAGATGACGAACCGACGATTATTTTCCGCCCCTTGAGATCCGTAGGTGACCTAATCGTCCCCTTACACATCAACACAATCGGCAGACAATTTCCGCAGGAGGCGAGGACAAATCGATCCGGCGCGACCTCATGAATATGACGCAATGTAAACGCAGCGCTAATTCTCACGATTTCCGAGTCCGTCGATTCCGCGTTCCGCCGAGTTTTCATCGGGGGCGTCGACGGGACAGCGGTGACTTGCTTGGGCTTTCTCAGTTTCTTGAGTTTTATCCGCGCCAGGGCGGCAAAACTACCGGTCGGATACTGATCCAGATACGCTTGAAAATTCTCCGCATCGTCGCTCTCCTTGATCGACTGCCAGAACAGCGCCTCCTTATCGACGGAGACCGGCGGCGGAACCGATGCGGATGCGGCCGGCCGCCCCGTCGCCGGCTTGCCGCCGCCGTCACGCCTAAAATAGAAATCCCCCTTCACCGACGAATTGATCCAAGGGTCCTGCTTACCGCCGGTCGCCGCCGAGACCCGCACGGCGGTATTCTTGAACACGTCCTCGAGTTTCAAACCGGGCTGGTCGAGGACCTTGAGAAGTTCACCCGTAAAGACGCCGTGCCCGCCCTTGGGGCCGTCCTGCGCGGTTTGTCCCGGTGCCGCGGAATAAATGATCGCGGTGCCCTTGATCCCGCTCGGGACGACGGGAACCGCTAGGCCGCGCGCGGCCGACCTCGACCGGCGCGGCAGCGGGTTGTCGCGGCAGGCGTCCAGGATGACGATATTCAAGGGCGAGCCCGCGCGTTCCATGGCCTCCAAGAGATCGCCCGCATCGACGCCCTCATATCGCAAATTCTCCTCGACTTCGATCCTGGCATTGGACGGGACAAGATAATTCTTCCCATCGGCCTGGATGCCGTGCCCGGCATAGAAAACCAAGCCGACCTCCGCCTTGGCCAAACGGTTCTGGAAGTCGGAAATCGTCCGGCCGATTTCGCGGCG
Source organism: uncultured Rhodospirillaceae bacterium (assembly GCA_964408805.1). Taxonomy (GTDB): domain Bacteria; phylum Pseudomonadota; class Alphaproteobacteria; order UBA8366; family UBA8366; genus CAYPAV01. The sequence continues at coordinate 8,157 of CAYPAV010000028.1, forward strand.
GCCCGCGTTTATTTTCAGGATGACGTCGAAGCCGAGCGTCCGCAGTTTGCCGGCCATGCCGCGCGCGTCCTTGCGCGCATTGTTGAGGTCCGGCAGCGTCTGGTAATCGTCATTCCCGATCACCAGGGCAACACGGCGGCCGTTCGCAGTTTTCACCGACGCCGGCGGCGGCACGAAGGCTGCCTTGGGTGCTACCGCAGAACTCGTCACTTGCACCTCGTCGGCCGAAAGCAATAGAGATCCGTATACGTAGCCGAGTTCTTTCCCGCCCCGCTCGACCAGGAACCAGTTCTTCCCTTTGACGCGACCGAGCGCGGTTACGGTCTCGCCCTTCCGCAACGTTGCGACGCGCGTCGCGCGCACGGCCGGTTTCGCCCGCACATTCGCGTTCTTGACAGCAACGAACGCCGCATCGATCGGTTCGAGTTGGATTGCCTTGGCCGCGGGCGTTTTCGGTCGGACAGGTTTGGCGGGTGGCGGCTTTACGACCAGCTTTGGCGGACTTTCCGGATAACGCGCAATATTCCGTTTGACGATGGAGTCGTCCCATCGAAGTTCGCTGATGGGGTTCGAATCCCGATATTTCGGTTCGCATGATTCACATACGGTATGGACGCCCCATCCCAATAAATCGGAATAGTGTTCGATGGTTACCGTCGGTGCATCGTTGCTTGATTCTTTCCTGCGGGTCTTTCGGATTTCATAGATGTACCCCGGCGCCTCGGGCCAAAGATTCTTCAGTCGCCAATATTCCGCCGCCTTCTGACGACGCAAGACTTGGAGGGTTACTTCGTATCGGAATGACCTGCGATTACTGGAGGTCTTGTATTCTTGCTCATAACCGATGGTCATCCGGTTCCCGACCTTGAGTGGAAACAGCGCGCCCTCGACATGGTTGATGCGAGTCGCCCAGAATTCAAATCCATCGCCGTCGTGCTGCCCGATACGAAGCAGGTTGAACCAGCTTCCGAACAACGTGTTTGTGGAGCTCTGCGACCAATCGTATTTCCCTCGAGAGGTAAATTCGTTGTCGTAGATCGTGAAAATACCGTCGCGTCGAAAATTTCGATTCGTCGATCTGACCTTGTCGTTGGGGTCATATGTTTCAAAGAATGTGACCGCCACCTCAGGCCAATTCTTGAACGACGCATGCGTGCGGAAGGTCTCTCGAACGCTTGCCAGAATGTCGGCCGCTTGGGCTCTATTCGCCGTAATATCGCCCATCCATCCGAGAGTGATGGATAGAAATATACCGCCGACAATGAAACGCAGGTTTCGCATCAGGTTTTCCTTCACGCCCGATCTTATTGTAGGTCGCGGCGAAATGGCGAGCTCAATTGCCTGCGCATCGCACACCAGGGTAGTTGGCTTGCGGCAGACCGCGCCGCCGGGCACTCTCGCGCCGGCGAAACAACAGGAGTCCCGACATGCTGACCCCCCTCCTCTTCGAGCCGATCCAGCTGCGCGACGTCACGCTCAAGAACCGGGTCGTGGTGGCGCCGATGCATCAATATGCGGGCGACCGCGGGTCTCCGACCGACTGGAATTTGATGAACGCCGGTCGCTTCGCGGCGGGGGGTGCGGGATTGGTGATCGTCGAGTCGACCAAGGTGGAGCGCCGGGGTTGCGGCACTACCGGCGATCTCGGCCTCTGGGACGATGCCTTCATTCCACAATTCGAGCGCCTGACCAACTTCATCCGCCGGCACGGCGCGGTGCCGGGATTGCAGCTCGGTCATTCCGGCCGGAAGGCGCGGCGCTTCCGCCCTTGGGAGGGCGGCGCCCCGCTCGAGCCCTCGCCCGAAATCGAGGATTGGGACGATTGGGAGTTAGTCGCGCCGAGCGCCCTTGCGGCCACCAACGACGACCCGACGCCGCGCGCGCTCTCGACGGATGAGGTTCGGGAACTGGTTGGGCGGTGGGGCGATGCGGCGGGACGGGCCGACAAGGCGGGTTTCGATGTCCTGGAAATACACGCCGCCCACGGCTACATGCTGCATCAGTTCCTCTCGCCGCTCGCCAATCGCCGCGACGATGTCTATGGCGGCTCGACGGAAAACCGGATGCGCATCGTTCTCGAGGTGACCGAGGCGGTTCGCGCCAATTGGCCGGCGGAGAAACCCCTGTTCATCCGCCTGTCGGTCGAGGATGACGCGGGCTGGGGGCCTGACGAGAGCGTCGCCCTCGCGCGTCTGATCAAGCCTATGGGGGTCGACGTCATCGATTGCAGTTCGGGCGGCATGATGGGACGGCCCGTCGACGGCAGCGGTCCCGTCGGCTACGGCTATCAGGTCCCGTTCGCCGAGCGGCTCCGCCGGGACGCCGATATCATGAGCATGGCGGTCGGCCTGATCGTCCATGCGGATCAGGCCGAAGAGATACTGCAGAAGGGTCAAGCGGACTTGATCGCGCTTGGGCGCGAGCTGCTCTACAACCCGAACTGGCCGATGGATGCGGCGCAGAAGCTTGGCGTCGACAAGGATTTCGCTTCCGTGCCCCCGGTGCAATCCTTTTGGCTGGCGAAGCGGGCGGCCTCGGTCGAGGATCTCACCCCATCCACTTACCGAACCGGCTTGGCCGACTAACCGCTAGTCGGAAGCGGGCCCGGTCGCCTCGCCGTTGGACCAGCGGGCGACGGCCCGAAGCATGCCGCTCAGCCGAGACCGCGTCGCCTGGGGATTAATGCCGCGATAGGCCTCGACCAGTTCGATCAGTTCGGGATCGTTCAGATCGGGTCCGTCGCTGTCATCGTTCTCGCCTTCGAGGCCGGCGAAGAAAAACTCGATTTCGACCTCGAGGATGGCGCAAAGATCGTGCAGACGGCTGGCCGAAATGCGGTTCATGCCGCGCTCGTATTTCTGGACCTGCTGGAAGGTGACGCCCAGCCGATCTGCGACCGCGGTCTGGCTAAAGCCGATCTCCTGCCGTTTCGTGCGCAACCTTTGGCCAACGTGATTGTCGATGCGGCGCGCCGCCTCGCGAAGAACGAGTTGCTCCGGGGTGGGCGGACGGCGCTTTCTTCTCTGTCGTGTCTCGGTCACGTTGAATGTCTCACTTTTGATCAAGCCTGACGTAGTATAGATCAAATATGATCGAAAAAAAACAGTTCTCGCTCATTTATGTGCAGATTTGTTATATTGTTCGCGGTACGCGAAATTGCCGGGACTGAATTGAATGCCTCGACCTTTGAAATCGGACTTCGCCGAGCGCATCCGCGCCATGGTCGATTTATATGAAACGCGTAAGGAAGCGATGGCGGCGGCGGATGTCAGCCGGCCGCAACTCGACCGCTATATGCGGGGCGCCAGCAAGATTTCCCTGAACGTGGCGGCGCGGCTCGCCGGTCCCGTCGGTATCTCGCTCGACTGGCTCGCCAGCGGCGCGGGCCGACAGTTTCTAGACAATGAGGCGGGGGATCGCGCCCAGCAAAAGAGCCTCGTCACCGACCAGATCGATCGATTCCTGACCGACGGGAAATTGACGCTTTCTCGCGCGAGAAAATGGGACTTGGCTCGCGGTATCCTCAACTCAAAACCCGATCAGGAGGGGACGTCGACCGATGAAGTCGACCTGGAACCCTATCTGGACTTTATCCGAGCCGCCGCGCGGCGAAAGCGCTAAGAGCTTTCCGATCCGCTGGTGCCCCTCGCGGCGTTGACGCCCCACGCCATTTCGAGCGGCCGCACCGGCTTGGTGGGCAGGCCGTGATGGCGCGAACGGTCGAATAGCGAAACGCCGCTTCCCAGCATCGAATTGAAGAACCACATCATCGCCTGGGTCATCTCGCGCGGCCGCTCGCGGGTGACGAAATGCCCGCAATCGAGCAGCAGGATCGCTTCCAATCCGGGCAGGTGATCCTCCATCCCGCGGCAATACTCGATCGGCTGGCGGGGATCGTGCTCGCCGTGCACGTAGAGGATCGGCATGGTGAACTTAGCGAGATCGACGGCGCGGCTTTGCGGGATGTCGCGAAAATATCGGGGCACCGCCTCGGCGATCCCAGGCTCCGAAAAGGCCGCCGCGATCTCGGCGATTTCTGCCTCCTCCGGCCGCAAGCCCGGTTTGCAGGAACTGTCGAACCAGACCCGGACATAGGCGTCGGCCTTCGCCATGAGCCGGGTGGCAGAATCGGGATTGAGGGCGTTCCACTGGTGATGAAGTGAATTTCTTGGGTCGTATTCGTGGAGCGAAAGGCAGCAGCGCACATAGCGCTCCACCCGGTCCGCTATCTGGTTGACGATCTGATCGCCGATCGCCACCCCCCAATCATGGCCGGCCAGACGAAACCGCTCGATCCCGATATGATCCAGCGCGCGGATGAGTTCCGCCGCCACCCCATGCATGGTGTAGTCGCCGTCGCGCTTCTCCGAACCGCCATACCCTTTGAGGTCGAAGGCATAAACCTTGAACTGCGTGGCGAGGGTCGGGATCTGGTGTTTCCAGCATTCCCAGCTCTCCGGGATACCGTGCAGCAGGACCACCGGGTCGCCCGCCCCCGCCTCGGCCCAATGCCAGAGCTGCCCGTTGACGGTTTCGGTCCGTTCCAGAATGTCGCTCATGTCATCGTCTTTCGGTCCGAGGTTCATGGGGAAGCACGGGCGAACACACTAGCATTTAAGCCAGCGGGGACGAAGCCACGGGTGATTGAGCGTTTACTTGGCCGATCGTCGGGATATAACGAAACGAAGAGACAGCGACGAAAGGACCGACCCGATGCGTGGCACGATCATGAATTACCCGCTCACACTTCCAAGTATCATGGAGCATGCGGGACGCCTCCACGGCGCAACCGAGATCGTCTCCCGCCGGCCTGACAAATCGCTGCATCGACACGGCTTCGCGGATTTCTATCGCCGTTCCAGACAATTGTCCGAGGCGCTGGTAAAAGCGGGCATGCAGCCGGGCGACCGGGTCGCCACACTCTGCTGGAACCATTACGCCCATTTGGAGGCCTATTTCGGCGTGCCTTGCGCGGGCGGCGTGCTGCACACGTTGAATCTTCGCCTTCACGCGGACGACTTGGCCTATATCGCCAACCATGCCGGCGATCGCTTCCTCATCGTGGACGACGACCTGCTGCCGATCCTCGACACCTTTATCGACAAGGTGACCTTCGAAAAGATCTTCGTCTTCCGCTTCGGCGGCGGCGAGGTGCCGGATGGGATGATCGACTACGAGGATTTGCTGGCTACGGCCGAAGGCGACTTCGACTATCCCGAAATCGACGAGCAGGCCGCCTGCGGCATGTGTTACACCTCAGGTACGACGGGCCGGCCGAAAGGCGTTGCCTACAGCCACCGGGGCGTGGTCCTGCATACGCTGACGGTTGCGGCACCCGACATTTTCGATCTTTCGATGCGCGATTGCATCCTGCCCATCGTGCCGATGTTCCACGCCAATGCCTGGGGCATGCCGGTGACCGCGGTGATGACCGGCTCGAAGATCGTCTTCCCGGGACCGCATATGGATCCCGAAAGCGTGCTCGAACTCTTGGTGGACGAAAGGGTTACCTTTACCGCCGGCGTGCCGACGGTCTGGCTCGGCGTCCTTGAGGCCATGAAGAACACGCCCGAGCGTTGGTCCCTCGATCCCGATCTCCGATTCGTCATCGGCGGTGCGGCCGCCCCCGTCTCGATGATCCGTGATTTCAATGAGCGCGGATTCAAGGTCATCCACGCCTGGGGTATGACCGAAATGACGCCGGTCGGCACCACCGGCACCCCAAAGCCCGGCTTCGACGATTTGAGTGAAGACGAGCAATACGCGACCCTGGCAAAACAGGGCATTCCGATCCCGTTCGTGGATATTCGAGTTATGAGTGACGAAGGCGAAGCGCCATGGGACGGCGAGACCATGGGTGAGCTACAAGTCCGCGGCCCCTGGATCGCCGATTCCTATTACGAGCCGGAAGCTCCCGTCGACAGTTGGACCGAGGATGGGTGGTTCCGGACGGGCGATGTCGTCACCATTGATTCGGAAGGCTATGTGAAGATCACCGACCGCACCAAGGATTTGATCAAATCCGGCGGTGAATGGATCAGCTCGGTCGATCTTGAAAATGCTCTGGTGGGTCATCCCGAAATCAAGGAGGCAGCGGTCATCGCGGCCTATCACGAGCGCTGGACCGAACGACCGCTCGCCTGCGTCGTTCAAGCGGAAGGCGCCAACCTCACCATCGACGATATTCACGTCCATCTCTCAAAGAGTTTCGCCAAGTGGTGGCTCCCGGACGCGGTCGAATTCATCGATGAAGTCCCCCGCACAACAACGGGGAAATTCCTAAAGACGGCCCTTCGGGAACGGTTCAAGGACTATAAGCTCGGCTGACGTTGGGCGCTTTTCGCCTACCGGCCAAGCCGCGAGAGAAGACGGTCGATCCAGCCCCGGATGATGCCGAGCGAAACCACGTGGAACGCGATCGTCAGGAAGGCGAAGAGCCGGATGAGATGACCCTCCGCGCCGCCGAGCCAGCGCCCGAAGCGCCAAACCCCGACCCAAAGCGCGAACCCGGCCAACCAGACCACGAGCATCGATAGCGTGAGCAAGATTTCGCGCCGGCGATCTCCTGCCCGGACGAAGCGCCCGGAAAACTCGACTTCCGGGATCGTCGTCCGCGAAGGTGCCGGGATCGACATGATCCGCTAGAGCCCGAGGATCAGCTTGGCGATGATGCTGTGCTGGATCTCGTTCGAGCCGCCATAGATCGACGCCTTCCGATAATTGAAATATCGCGGCGTCACGGTCGCGGCGTAGTCGGGCCCAATCGGCTCGGCATTGCTGCCGATGTTGAGATATTCCCGCTCGCTCGGCTGGGCATAGTAGCCGATCGCCTGCATCGCGAGTTCCGTCACCGCCTGGCCAAGTTCGGTCCCGCGCAGTTTCAGAATGGAGGATTCCGCGCCCGGCCGCTCGCCGGCACCGAGCGCCCCCAAGACGCGCAACTCACTGATCTCGACCGCGCGGACCTCCATCTCAAGGCGCGCCAGCTTGGTGCGAAAGGTGCTGTCTTCCATCAAGGGGCGGCCGCCATCCATTTCGGCGCCCGCGATATTCCGGACCTTGGCAAGGGCGCCGCGAATACTGGCGCCGTGAGAGCCGCCACGCTCGAACTCGAGAAGATACTTGGCGTAGGTCCAACCCTTGTTCTCCTCGCCGACCCGGTTCTCGACCGGGACCCGCACGTCATCGAAGAAGACCTGATTGACCTCGTGATAGGGTGCGGGCGCGTCATCGATCAGGATGATGGGCTCGACCCGGATGCCGGGCGTCGTCATGTCTATCAGCAGGAAGGAGATCCCTTCCTGGCGCTTGCCCTCGGTCGAGGTCCGAACGAGGCAGAAAATCCAATCCGCGTGCTGGGCCAGCGTGGTCCAGATCTTCGACCCGTTGATCACGTAATGATCGCCGTCGCGCACTGCCCTCGTCGAGAGCGAAGCAAGGTCCGAGCCCGAACCCGGTTCCGAATATCCCTGACACCACCAGTCGTCGAAGGCAAGAATACGCGGCAGGAAGCGCTCCTTCTGGGCCTTGGAGCCGAATTCGATGATGACCGGTCCGACCATGCGCGCCCCGAAACCGATCGGCCGCGGCGCGCCGGTGGCCGCCAGTTCGCTGTCGTAGATGTAGCTCTCCGCCGCCGTCCAGCCGGTGCCGCCGTACTCGACGGGCCATTTCGGCGCCGCCCAGCCCTTCTCGTGAAGCGCCTTCTGCCAGATCCGCTGACGGTCCGGGTCGAGATAACTGTTCGGCGACTTCGCCAAAATATCCCGCATGTCGGCCGTGTAGTTCTCGGCGATGAAGTCCTTCACCTCTTGGCGAAAGCGCTCTTCGTCGGGGCTGAAAGACAGGTCCATTTTCTTCTCCTTCGACACGCTGGGGCGCGAACAAGAATAGCCCGTAACGGAAACCGTGCAATCTGGGAATATCGACAAAAGAAAAAGGGCCGCTAAATTCGCGGCCCGCAGTCGAAACAGGGAGGTTGTACGCAAGAGGTACGATTATGTTTTACACCGCCCGGACAAGCGCCGATGTGACGGTCGTCACACTCGGCGAAAAAAAATCCTAACGCGGCACCCCGTGGAGTTCCAATTCGAACAAGGCGGCGGCAACCCGGCAGAGTGCGCGGGCGCGCCACCAGCGCGTCTTGATTCCCCGAATTGAATCGAGCGCCCGTCGCATCAAGACGCGCGCCTCGCCCCCCCGGCCCTCGCGCGCCAACGCGATCGAGATCTCGCTCAATATCGATACCCGCTTGAAGCTGTCGACCGTTCCGGTGACCGTTTGTGCCGTCTCTTCCAAACCCATCGCCTCCGCGAGCGCACCGGCGGCCCGCCGCAGCCCCGCGATCCGCCAAAGTGTTCGAGCGCGCAACGCCACAGACTCGATATGCCGCGCCGCCCCCTCTGCCCGACCGCCGTCGTCCATCTCGGCATAGGCCTTCGCGACACAAGCCCAGGCGAAGTCGGAAGCGTATTCGCCTTCGACGCCGGCCAATTGTGTCACGGCCGCATCGAGCATACGGGTCGCCGCCGCGGGTTCGTCTTCGGCGGCAAGCCGCCGCGCCCCGTCGCAAAGGGCGATCACCCGATAGCGCGGGATGTCGATTTCCCCGGCCGCCGCGATAGCTTGATCGACCGCGCGCCGTCCCGCGTGAGCGGAGACCAGCGATATCAACGCCGGTCGCCGCATACTTTCGTCCTCGACATGGTCGAGTTTGCGGAGGGCGCGATCGATCTGACCTAGCTCCGCAAGCGCTTTCGCAAAAGCGGCCCCCGGAACACCGCCGGCGTCTTGGCCCAAGAGGTGGGATTCGCTTGCCGCCAGGGCGCGCCCCGCCATCGCATCGTCACCGGCTCGTCCAAACGCAATTGCGAGCGAAGCCGCGATACGGACGCTAGGCTCGGATCTATCGAGACCGGCGATCTCCTCGAGCACGCGTTCGGCGGCCCGGCGGGCCCGCGGCCCCGCACCCCGCGCAAGCCACCCTCGCGCCAAGCCGGCCAGCGCACGGGCGCGGTCCTCGCCCGCAGGCAGGAAAAGCAGAACTTCCTCGGCCCCAAGAACACGGCCGTCCGCCGCCATCGAGAGAACGCTTTCCCGCAACACCACGAGTACCAAGCGAGGATCCGACAGGCGGCGAACCGCGTCCTTCAACGGTTCGATCATTCCGGCGCGGGCGAAGACGGCGATCAGATCCTGAAGCGCCCAGTCGCGATATTTCGCCCTCCCGACAGCGCGGATACTTTCCAGCGCTTCGTCGAGAATGCAGCGCATATCGGGCACCTCGAAGCAGGCCTCGGAATCACGGGTCGGATCGGCCACATCGCGGCGCATGCCCTCACCAACCAATTTACGGGCGGCCCCATGCTCCAACAGCCTTGCCCGCGCAATATCGATCTGGCGCGAACGGGCTTCCTTAAGGGCACCTTGCATACGCGCCGCCTCGCCGATCGCACGCATATGGACGAGCAAGGAGGGCCAGGCCGTAACGGTATCGATTACGCCGTGGCGACGCTGATAGCGGCGAATGGCATCCAATGTCTTCGAGGTCAGGCGTCCGTCGATCTGTCCGTCGAACAGGCCGAGATCGAAAAGCGACTGTTGGATTTCCGAGATCGACTTCGTCCAGGGCAGTTCACTGGCCAGCGCATGACGTTCCGGCACGCCGATGACGCGATTGGCGAGTTGGGTTTCAAATTCCGCGCCGACCGCCTGGCCGGCCGAGACCGCGACGATGAACGCCGCCGAGAAAACTCGGCGCATGAGAGAAGAAAATTGAATTGTCGTCGGCGTGCGCATTTTTCGCCAAGTCATACTTCACGACGAAACTTGAATCTTACGCCCTTTGGGCCGGATTTGGCACCGGTGACGGTTCAGCCACCCATCCGGGATTTCGCACGATGGTATAGCCGCCCGAAATTGCCGAGCGAAACCACGTGGCAATTAATCCAATCGAGCCAACCGTTCCGCCACCACGCGTCGACGATATCACCGGGCAGTTCACGCAATTTTGCCGTGTCGATCACGCGGAACCCCCGCATCGCGACTTTTTGGCCGTCGGGAAGAGTGATGTCGGCGGACCGTTGGATCAGCAAATCCCGGGCCTCGAGCGCCTCGAGAAAATCACGCGTCGAATTCTGCTGTCTCGCATAGGCGGCACAGAACCGCGCCACGTTCTGCAGCAGGTCGGAGGATTGGCCGTTCTGGAACAGCGGTCCGCTACCACCCTCGACCAGGAGCGGCGATTTGCCGTCTACGCAGAACGCAAGTTCGCCCTCCCCCGCGCGAGAGACGAAAATGAAGGGATAACGCCGCACGAAGGCCGGTACATAACAACCTTCGGCCCAGCGACCGTTGTCCTCGATAAACAAATTTTCGTTCAACCGGACGCCGACGATCGTCAGCGGCAAGCCACCCGGCTCCGGATTGAAAATGATCGGATAATGACGCGCGGCGGCGTTAAATTCGACACCGTTCACGGGAATCGAATTGGTCGCGCCGGCGAACCGATAGTCAATCTCCTCGGCCAGGCCGAGGGCGCCATGATTCTCCGCGGATACGTCGTCGATCGATTCGTAAAACAGGAACGACCGGCTGGTCGTTCCGGCAGCCGTCTCATCCGACGATTGCGGTGACGCTTCGGACACTAATTCTCGCTCCCAATCAATCGAATTCTAGCGAACAGCGTATCAGTACACCGTGACAGTACTTAAATTAGGATTCACGAGCAAGCCGCGCTCACCATAATAGGCAGGTAAGCCCGGAATTTTATTGAGTTATTTATCCGAACAGGTTTCAGCTAGCTTTATAACTAAGTCGCCGCGACATCGTCTACGCCGGGCTCGGGAGTCAGGTTGCCCGCCCACCCATTGACTTGGCCATCCTGCGGACGTGATCCGAGAGCACTCTAAGCAGCCCTTTGACGAAAGGGTCTATTTCCTCGATTTTCCTGTTCATCAGTCCTCGTGGAACAACAGTCAGCGTTACCCTTTCAACCGCTCGCGCCGAGGCCATGCGCGGCACTTTGTCGATCAGCGCCATCTCACCGAACATCGCGCCCTTGCCGAGCGTTCCAATGACAACCTCATTGCCATCGGCGTTCTTGACAATTTCGACGGTTCCCGAATCGATGATAAAGGCCAGGTCTCCCACTTCCCGCTCTCGGAAGATGTAGTGATTAGCCTTTATTTCTCGGGTTTCGATATGGGTATCCCGCCGAACCGCTTCGGCAGATTGTTTCGGAGATTTATTGTCTTGCTCGGACATAATTACATTTTCAACCAATGATGAATGCACTCAAACGGTTTTCGATTCGGATCTGCTTTTGCGAACATAATAAAATAGCCCGGTTGATGGAATGTTAACTTCCCTGCCGTCGTTCGATAACGCGGTCTTGTTGATGCGGCTGTAATTTGAAGCCCATTTGGCCAAGTTGCGATTGCATGAATTATCGGGTTCATCCCGGAGATTAGGGTTAATGATAGCCATTCCCAAAATTCGCACGGATTGGAAAAGGCATGAATAACGATGACGTCGAAATTCACGGAGTGGAACCAATTTACGACGGGTTTTTCCGAATGAATCGTTATCGCTTGCGCCACAGGCTCTTCACGGGCGGATGGAGCCAAGAATTAACACGCGAAATTTTCGAGCGCGATCCCGTGGCGGCCGTCCTTCCCTATGATCCCCAGCGCGACGAGGTTGTCTTGATCGAACAATTTCGCCCCGGCCCGGCGGCAAGTGGGACCGGCCTGCCCTGGGTCGTGGAGATCGTGGCCGGCATCATCGAAACGGGCGAGTCGGCGGAGGATCTGGTTCGACGCGAAGCGATCGAGGAGGCTGATTGCGTGATCGGCGAACTGGTACCAATCGCCGCCTTCTCTCCCTCGCCCGGCGGCTCGACGGAGCATTGCCGGCTCTTCTGCGGCCGAACCTCGAGCGCCGAGGTCGGCGGCATTCACGGCCACGCCGAGGAAGGCGAGGATATTCGTGCCTTCGTGGAACCGGTCGAGACGGCCTATGCCCGCATCGCGGCGGGTGAGATCGACAGCGCTTTCTCGATCATCGCGCTGCAATGGTTGATGCTCAATCGCGAAGAATTGCGCGCCCGCTGGGCTTGACCCTGCTTACGGCGAGATGCTTGATTGCGGTCGGTTTTCGACGGTGCCGAAAAGACTCCAGCAAGGCGCGGAACGGCAAGGACGAACATTAAATGGACATTCGCGACGGGTTCGTCGATTCAATCGGCAACACGCCCCTGATCAAGTTGCGGAAGGCTTCGGAAGAGACCGGCTGCACCATCCTCGGCAAGGCCGAATTCCTCAACCCCGGCGGTTCGGTCAAGGACCGCGCGGCGAAATACATCATCCTCGACGCTGAGGAGCGGGGCGACCTGAGGCCGGGCGGCGTCATCGTCGAGGGGACGGCGGGGAATACCGGCATCGGTCTGGCCCTTGTCGGCAACGCGCGGGGATATCGTACCGTCATCATCATCCCCGAGACGCAGAGCCAGGAGAAGAAAGACATGCTGCGCCTTTGCGGGGCGCAACTGATCGAAGTGCCGGCGGTCCCTTTCAAGGACCCCAACAATTACGTGCACCAGGCCGAACGACGCGCCGCGGAAATGGCGGAGACGGAAGCCGGCGGAGTCCTCTACGCCAACCAATGGGACAACACGTCGAACCGGTTGGGACATTATCGCTCGACGGGGCCCGAGATCTGGTCGCAGACGGAAGGCAAGATCGACGGTTTCACCTGCGCCATTGGCACCGGTGGTACGCTCGCGGGTATCGCTATGTATTTGAAGGAGCAGAACGCGGACGTCAAAACCGCGGCCGCCGACCCGATGGGCGCGGCGATGTTCAACTGGATCAAAACGGGAGAGTTGAAGTCGGAGGGAGATTCCATCACCGAAGGCATCGGCCAGGGACGGGTTACCGGGAATATCGATGGCGCCCCTTTCGACGACGCCTATCAGATTCCCGATAGCGATGCGGTCCGGATCGTCTTCGACCTCCTGATCGAGGAAGGTCTTTGCCTTGGCGGATCGAGCGGCATCAACGTCGCAGGCGCCATCCGGATGGCGAAGGAGATGGGATCGGGCCATACCATCGTCACCATCCTCGCCGATTCAGGCGATCGCTATCGGTCGAAACTGTTCAATCCCGAATTTCTGCGCTCGAAGGATCTGCCGACACCGAGCTGGATGGAGTAGCGATATGTTGACCGAGGAAATCTTTCGCAACGACGCCTACGCCAAGGATTGCGAGGCGACGGTTCTGTCGGTGAATGAGTTGGGCGGTATTGTGCTCGACCGCACGGTCTTCTACCCCACCGGCGGCGGACAGCCCGGCGACGCCGGCGTCCTGCGGCTCGAGGATGGTGGCGAAATCAGCATCGCGACCACCGTCAAGGGCAAGGGCGAGGAGAACGTCGTCCACGTGCCCGCCGAAGGGCAGACGCCGCCCGCCGCCGGCACCAAAGTCACGGCGGCGATCGATTGGGAACGCCGACACATCCATATGCGCATGCATACGGCCCTACATATCATGTGCTGCATCGTTCCCTTCGGCGTCACCGGCAACCAAATCCGTGCCGACAAGAGCCGCATGGACTTCGACATGGGCGACGAGCGGCTCGACAAGGCCGAGATCGCGGTCGCGATCAACGAGATCATCACGGCCGATCATCCGACGAAATTGGAGTCGATCACCGATGAGGAACTCGACGCCCAACCGGAGCTGATCCCGACCATGTCGGTGGCGCCGCCGCGGGGCACCGGGACCGTGCGGTTGGTTCGGATCGGTGATGTCGATCTGCAACCCTGCGGCGGAACCCATGTCGCGCGGACGAGCGAGATCGGCCCTATCCGCGTAACCAAGATCGAAAGTAAGGGCAAGCGAAACCGCCGCGTGAATATCGTCTTCGACGCGTGACCGACACACTCCGGAGAGAGCCGACCATGTCCTATGAAAAACCCGACGCCCTGGTCGCGACCGACTGGCTCGCCGACCGTCTCGACGATCCCGGGATATGCGTGATCGATGCCTCCCTGCCGCTGGTCGGCACCAAGGAGGACACCCACGCCGCCTATCGGGAGGGACACATTCCGGGTGCTCAATTTTTTGACATCGACGATATCGCGGCCCCCGAATCGGAGCTGCCGCATATGATGCCGTCGGCGAATATCTTCGCCGCCAAGGTCGGCGCGCTCGGCATCGGCAATGACTGCAAGATCGTCGCCTACGACAAGCACGGTATTTACTCGGCGCCCAGGGCCTGGTGGATGTTCCGCGCCTTCGGACACGACAATGTCGGCGTGCTGGATGGCGGATTGGCGAAATGGAAGGCCGAGGGCCGGCCCGTCACGACGGAAATTCCGGCACCGGCACGGGCAAATTTCTCGGCCGATTTTCGCCCCGAGTTGCTGCGTCTCGCGGATCAGGTCCTCGCCAATCTCGACAGCGGGGCGGAGCAGGTCATCGACGCTCGCGGTGCCGGCCGGTTCGCGGGGACCGAACCCGAGGCAAGGGCGGGACTGCGATCGGGTCATATTCCGCACTCCAGAAACGTGCCCTATGCCGGGATCGTGGAGGACGGCCAAATGGCCGGCGCGGAGACACTGAAAGACGCGTTCCGGTCGGGCGGAGTGGACCTCGACCTGCCGATCGTGACCAGCTGCGGCAGCGGCATTACCGCCTGCATTCTGGCACTCGGTCTATATCTCGGCGGCCGTGACGATGTAGCGATTTATGATGGCTCCTGGACCGAATGGGGCGGCCGCGAGGATCTGCCGCTGGAGACGTGAGTGGAAATGGAAATCAGGCCGATCGAGGATGGGGATGAGGATGGGGTGGTCGCACTCTGGACCGCCTGCAGCCTGACACGCCCATGGAACGCGCCCTATGACGATATCGCGCTGGCCCGCCGCGCCCCCCAATCGGAGATCTTCATCTGCCTGACCGACGCGAATATCGTCGCCTCCGTTCTCTGCGGCAGCGACGGTCATCGAGGTTGGGTCTACTATCTCGCGGTCGATCCGAAACGACGGCAAGACGGCATTGGACGACGCATGATGGCCCACGGAGAGGCCTGGCTACGCAAATTGGGAATTCCCAAGGTCGAACTGATGATCCGGCCGGAAAACGAGACGGTCCGCGGCTTCTACGAGGCGATCGGCTACGGCGTCGATGAAAGAATCGTCATGTCGCGCTGGATCGACGGCAGAGAGGCGGCGTCATGACGATTCGCGACGACCGACTCGAGGTGACCTTCACTTATTTGGAGATGCGCGAGCGACCGCGCCGCGCCCCTGCCCGGCCGCCGATGTTGAGCCAGCCCTTAATGCTGCTCCGCGCCGAAGCTCCGACCATCGGATTCTATCGATACCTGTACAACACCGTCGGGGAGCCGTGGCTCTGGTACGAACGGCGGGTCATGGAAGACGACAAGCTGCGGAAGATCCTCGATGACGAGCGAATCGAGATTTACGTCCTTTATTTCGGCGGAACACCGGCGGGGTATGCCGAGCTCAACCGGCGCGACCGATCCGATATCGAACTCGCCTATTTCGGCCTGGTGCCGGATTTCATCGGTCAGGGGATGGGGCGGTATTTTCTCGAGGCGGTGATCGACATCGCGTGGAATAACGAACCCCGACGTCTCTGGCTGCACACCTGCACGCTCGACCATCAGTCCGCATTACCGAATTATCAGAAACGCGGTTTCGAACCCTACGACCAAAAGACACGGAAAATTCTGGACCCCCGGCGCGCGGGCTATCTACCGGTCAATGTCGGCCCGAGAATGGAAGTCTAGTTCTCGTGCGAGAACCGGCGCGCTATTTATTCTTACTTCTCCTCATCGCGCTCGCAGGCTGTCAAACGCCGAAAGAGGTGCTCGTCGACCTTGATCGACACGTTCCCCGCGCCCCCCGCCTCCACGAGGTCCTATCGGATGATCCGGGGGAGCTTCGCCAGGTGGTCGATCTGAATACAAGGAAAGGGGCCTGGCAGCGCTACCTTCTCCTCTCGCCGAAGGCGCCAAAAGCGGCAGCGATCCTCTTTGCCGGCGGCGGCGGCGAGATTGAAATTTCTTCGGCCGGGGGGATCAGGCGGTACGGCAACTTTCTTATTCGTTCCCGGCACGAATTCGTTGCCAACGGTATCGCGATCGCCATAACGGACGTCCCGAGCGACAAGAACTCGCTCCACGGCCTCAATCGCTATTCCGCCTGGCATCTGAAGGATATCGAAGGGGTGGTCGCGGATTTCGGCAAGCGAGTCGGCCTTCCCGTCTGGTTGATCGGGACCAGCCGGGGTGCGCTTTCGGCGGCCTATGGCGGCGCCTATTCGCGGGTCCTGCTCGCCGGCATCGTCTTGACCGCGAGCATGACCGAGGTCACCGATGTGCCTTTCGAAAAGATCGGCAAGGGCCTCGTCGTTCATCACCGCAACGATGAATGCCATGTAACACCCCCCCACTATGCAAAGACGATCGCGGCCCGGCTCGGCGCGAAGCCGGTCTACTTCGAGGGCGGCCTTCCCCCGATCAGTAGTGCCTGCCAGGCCAGGGCCGCACACGGTTTTCTTGGAATCGAACCTGCGGTCGTGCGCCGTATCTCGGATTTCATCAAGACGAATTGATTGGCAGTCGGTCACTCGTTCTGGTGCCGGATTTGCAAGCTCGATCATTGTATCGCTTTGCCGACCCGGTCCAAGAACGGAGAACCCGCCACCAATGCCCGCCCCGATCCGCCATCTATTTATGCTTCTTCCCATCTTGCTTTCGAGCTGTCTGTCTCCGAAAGACGCGCTTGTCGAATACGACAGGCATGCGCCCGGCTCGCCCCGCCTTCATGCGGTCGCCACGTCGGACGCGGGCGATCTACGCCAAGTGGTCGATCTGAATACGCGGAAAGGTGCCTGGCAACGCTACCTTCTCCTGGCGCCGAGGAACCCGAAGGCCGCGGCGATACTCTTCGCCGGCGGGGCCGGCCGACTGGTCATCGCGCCCGACGGCAAAATGGAATTCGGGCGGAATTTCCTCGTTCGATCGCGGGATCGGTTCATCGCCAACGGGATCGCGGTCGCCATTCCCGATGTGCCGTCCGATACTGCCTCGCTCCATGGGGTCGCCCGCTTTACGGCCCAGCATCTCAAGGATATCGAAAGCATCGCCGCTGATTTCAGCAAACGGGTCGGCCTGCCGATTTGGCTGATCGGAACCAGCCGGGGCACGCTATCGGCCGCCTACGGCGGCGCCTATTCGCGGGTCCCGCTGGCCGGCATCGTCCTGACCGCGAGCATGATGGAAGTCACCGACGTGCCCTTCGAAAACGTCGGCAAGGGGCTCGTCGTTCATCATCGCGACGACGAGTGCCACGGGACACCGCCCCATTACGCGCCGTCGATCGCCGAGAGGTTCGGGGCCAAGCCGGTCTACTTCGAAGGCAGCGATATTCCGATCAACGGTCCTTGCGGTGCCCTGTCCGAACACGGATTCATCGGGATCGAGGATTCGGTCGTCCGGAGAATTTCCGATTTCATCAAGACGAACTGAACAATCGCCTCAACTACACCAACAATTGAGCCACGCGCTCGGCGATCGCGAGCGATGCGGTCAGTCCGGGTGACTCGATCCCGAAGAGATTGACCATTCCCAGGACTCCGTGGTCCTTCGGCCCCTGCACGACGAAATCCGCCGCCGGTTCTCCCGGGGCCGAGATTTTCGGCCGAATCCCGGCGTAATCCGGTCGCAGCGACCCATCCGCCATGCCGGGCCAATAGGTCCGCACCGCATCGTAGAACTTGTCGGCACGCCGCGGGTCGACCGTATAGTCGATCTCGTCGATCCATTCGACGTCGGGGCCGAAGCGCGACTGTCCGCCGAGATCGATCGTAATGTGCACGCCTAGACCGCCCGGTTCGGGTACCGGATAAATCAGGCGGCTGAACGGGGTCGGCCCGGTGAGAGCATAGTAGTTCCCCTTGGCAAAATAGGCAGGCGGCACCTTGTCGCCGGGGAATCCCGCGAAGGACCGGACAAGATCGGGGGCGTGAAGACCGGCGCTGTTCACGACGCTTCGGCATTTCAGTTGCATCGGCATCTCGCCGCCGACATCGAGGACAATGCCATCCCGCGACACTTCTCCGCCGACGACCGGACTTAGAAAGGCGATCATGGCGCCTTTCTCCTCGGCGTCGCCTTCATAGGCGAGCATCAGCGCATGGCTGTCGATGACGCCGGTCGACGGGGATATCAAGGCTGAAACGCAGCTGAGGTTCGGCTCCAGGGCGGTCGCCTCGTTTCCGCTCAACCATTCGAGGTCGCCGACCCCATTGGCTGCCGCCTTCGCCTTGATTTCCTTCAAGGTTTCAACTTGGTCGGCCAAGGTTGCCACGATCAGCTTGCCGCAGCGCCGGTGTGCCACGCCGTGAGCGGCACAGTAACGGTAGAGCATCTCCTTTCCCCGGACGCAGAATTCGGCCTTCAGGCTATCCTTGGGATAGTAGATACCGGCGTGAATCACCTCGCTGTTGCGCGAACTCGTTTCGGTGCCGATCATGTCGGCCGCCTCGAGAACGATCACCTCCCGCCCCGCCAGCGCCAACGCGCGGGCCACCGCGAGACCGACCACACCAGCCCCAATCACCACGCAATCGGCACTTTCCATCATCGACAAGCTCGTCTCCCGGCTCGTTCGCTCGTTATAAAACCCGCTGGTTTCCAGGGGACCGCGATGCTTGAATGGCGACCGCGAATCGACGCCGTTTTCATAAACCAATTGAGCGATGGATGAAAGACGACACGATCATTACCCACTCCGGCCGAGAGCCGTTTGAACATGACGGCGCGGTCAACGTGCCGGTTTATCACGCATCCACCATTTTGTTTCCGACCATGCGGGAATATCTGGAACGCGGCGATTCCGCCCGCGTGCGCTACGGACGCCGCGGCACGCCCACGGTGTTCGCCCTCGAGGACGCGGTGACGGAGCTCGAGGGCGGCACGGCCACGGGCACGGTGGTGGTGCCGTCGGGCCTGGCGGCGATCAGCATGACTCTCTCCGCCCTTGTCCAGGCGGGTGATCATATCCTGGTCACCGATCATACCTACTCGCCGACGCGAAAATTCGCCAATGACGTACTGGCGCGAATGGGCGTCGAGACGGAATTTTACGATCCGCTGATCGGCGGCGAAATCGAGCGGTTGGTTCGTTCGAACACGCGCCTGATCTATCTGGAATCGCCCGGTACAGCGACCTTCCACGTGCAGGACGTCCCGGCGATCGTCGAGGTTGCCCGGGAAAAGGGCGTGTTGACCGCGATCGATAACACCTGGAGCGGCGGCTACTATTACAAACCGCTTGCCCATGGCGTCGATATCAGCCTGCAGGCCGGCACGAAATACATCAGCGCGCATTCAGACGTGATGATCGGAACGATCACCTGCAACGAGGCCACCTTGGAGCAAATCAAGGCGTCGGCCCAAACCTTCGGCGCCTGTTCGGGTCCGGACGACGTTTATCTGGCGCTCCGCGGTTTGCGGACCATGGGTGTTCGCATGCCGCGTCATTACGAAAACGGCGTCAAGATCGCGAAGTGGCTTCAGGATCGCCCGGAAGTCATCCGCGTCATGCATCCTGCGCTGCCCCAGGATCCGGGCCATGAAATCTGGAAACGCGATTTCAGCGGGGCCTCCGGCCTCTTCGGGTTCGTTCTCGCAAGCGACGATCCGAATAAGGCGGCGGCGATGATCGACGGATTAAGGCATTATGGTCTAGGGTCGAGTTGGGGTGGATATGAGAGCCTGCTCGTCCCGGCCTCGCCCGAAAAAAGCCGAACGGCGACCGATTGGGCGCCGGGTGGCTTCACGGTCCGAATTCATGTCGGCCTCGAAGATGCGGACGACTTGATCAGTGACTTGGAAGAAGGGTTTCATCGCTTTAACAATGCGTCTTAAACCATGGATTTAACAGAAGTTATCGAAGCCATAAAGTTCAACGACGACGGCTTGGTCCCCGCCATCGCCCAACAGCACGATACGGGCGAAATCTTGATGATGGCATGGATGAATTCGGACTCGATCCGCGAGACGTTGGAGACGAGTCGGGTCTGTTACTGGTCGCGCTCGCGCCAATCGCTTTGGCGGAAAGGGGAGTCCTCGGGCCAGACCCAGGGGCTCGTCGAAATGCGGGTCGACTGCGACGGTGACACGCTCCTGCTGCGGGTCGATCAGTTGGGCGTCGCCTGCCATACCGGCCGCCGCAACTGTTTCTATCGCGCGGTGCGCGACGGAATGCTCGTTACGATCGCCGAGCAGCAGGTCGATCCCGCCGATCTCTACAGTGAATAGAGCGCGGCGTCTCTTCCCTTGGCTCGTCGTTGCCGGTTGCGTCCTGTCGACCGCGGTCAATGCGGCCGAGATTTACGTCTTCGCGGCCGCCAGCACGAATGCCGCGCTGACGGAAATTACCGCTGAATTTTCCAAACGATACGCCATCCCGGCGGTACCCGTTATCGCCGCGAGCGGTACCCTCGCGCGCCAGATCGAACGAGGCGCGCCGGCACACATATTCATCTCCGCCAATCCCGCTTGGATGGAATGGCTCGGCACGAAGCAAATGCTGGCTCAGAATACGGTAAAAACCTTGCTCGGAAATTGTCTCGCCCTGATCCAACCCACACGCGCGAAGCGCAAACTCTCGCTCGGCGTGAATTTTCCGGGGATGTTCGGGGATGACCGACTCGCGATCGGCGACCCCGCCTATGTGCCAGCGGGCACCTATGCCAAAGCGGCGCTGAAATCGTTGGGTCTTTGGCAAGACCTGAAACGCCGGGTGGCCCGCGCACCAAGCGTGCGTCACGTCCTCGCCTTGGTCGAACGCGGCGAAGCGGCGGCGGGCCTCGTCTATCTTTCGGATGCCCGCGGCAGCCGGCATGTCCGAGTCAGCCAGCTTGTTCCACGCACCCATGTTCCGCCGATCCGATATCCCGTGGCGATCCTGCGTGAAGGTGATAGCGCGGCGGCGCGAAAACTGTATGATTTCCTGCTATCTCGGACGGCCCGCGCGCTTTTCGCACGGCACGGCTTTCAACCCCCGGACGGGCGATGTTCGGATTGACCGAATTAGAAATGGTGGCACTGATGCTGAGCCTTCGGGTCGCGGCGATCAGCGTCCTCGTTTGCCTGCCTTTTGGATTGGTCGCCGCCTGGATCCTCGCACGGTGCGAATTTAGGGGAAAATCCCTTGTGGACGGCGTTATCCATTTGCCGCTTGTGGTTCCGCCCGTCGTCGTTGGGTATGCGCTTCTGGTCCTGCTGGGACGTCGGGGTGTGATCGGCGGGTGGCTCTATGACACGTTCGGTCTTTCCATCGCCTTCACCTGGAAGGGGGCCGCGGTGGCGGCGGCGGTGATGGCGTTTCCCTTGATGGTACGCGCGATGCGGCTCTCGCTGGAAGGGGTCGACCGCGGCCTCGAGGCGGCGGCGCGAACCCTCGGATCCGGGCCCGCCAAGGTCTTTGCGACGATCACGCTTCCTCTCATGGCGCCGGGCATTCTGGCTGGCATCGTCCTGACTTTCGCGCGGGCACTCGGCGAGTTCGGCGCCACGATCACTTTCGTTTCCAACATTCCGGGCGAGACCCAGACCTTGCCCTTGGCGCTGTATAGTCTTGCACAGACACCCGACGGCGACGCAGGCGCGATGCGTCTCGCCGTCATCGCGATTGTCGTCGCCCTTGCGGCCCTTATCGCCTCGGCATGGCTCGCCCGGCGCCTCGGCACCGGCAATGTATCCACGCGATGATCGACATCGACATCAAGAAGCGCTTGGGAGACTTTCGACTGGATGCGTCCATTTCGGTTGAAGCGTCCGGCATTACGGCACTTTTCGGGCGCTCGGGTTGCGGCAAGACGACCCTGATCAATTCGATCGCCGGCCTGACCCGGCCCGATGAAGGGCATATTCGGATCGGTGGCGTGACTCTGTTCGACTCGGCGCGCGGGATCGACCTGGCACCCGAGAACCGGCGCCTCGGCTACGTTTTTCAAGAAGGCCGCCTTTTCCCCCACATGACGGTCGAGGGAAATCTCCGCTATGGCATGCCGCGGGCCGGCGGGCGGATTACCTTCGCGGCGATCGTCGGGTTGCTGGAACTTGACGCCCTTTTGGACCGGCGGCCGGCGACACTCTCGGGCGGCGAGAAGCAGCGGGTAGCGCTCGGCCGGGCCCTGCTCGCCAATCCCCGCCTGATATTGATGGACGAACCGCTGGCATCGCTCGATGCGGGCCATAAGGATGAAATACTGCCCTTCATCGAGGAATTGACCCGGGAATTCGATCTTCCGGTCATCTATGTCAGTCACGCGATGGGCGAGATCGCTCGGCTCGCGCAAACACTGGTCTTGATGTCCGAAGGCGGCGTGGCGGCGGTGGGGCCGGTTGAATCGCTGACCAGCCGCCTCGACCTTCGCCCGATGACCGGACGCTACGAAGCGGGCGCCGTCCTGAATGCCACGGTCGCAAGCGAGCAGCCAACAGATGGTTTGACCCACCTGGATTTCGAGGGCGGTATCTTTCGCGTTCCTCGCATTGATGCGCCCGTTGGACGAGAAATACGGGTTAGAATTCGGGCTCGGGACGTCTCTATCGCGCTCTCGCCGCCGGAGGATGTCAGTATTCTCAACATTTTCCCGGGGGAAATTATCGAAGTGGGTGAAGATACGACCCCTCAGGTGGATGTTTTGATCGATGTCGGGGTGCCGGTCTGGGCCCGAATCAGTCGCTTTTCCTTCGACCGTCTCGGTCTTGAGACGGGCAAGACGGTCCACGTCATGATCAAGGCAATCGCCATCGACCGATACAGTTTGGGCGGCGTTAGGCGGGTGCGCCGACCGGCGGAAAGACCGGATGAATAGTCCATCCTTGCGCTCGATAATTGAGCTATATCAATGCGCTAACATCCATGATGATCGATGATTGCGGACTTCATCAACCTCCCTGAAGACTTCGGGCCGGCGGTTTCCCAAAGCGCCGGTCTTTTTTATTCGAGAACCAACCGACCGCCATGCATGCCGTTCGGTTGCGTCCCGCCTTTGAATTTGGGTAGTTTCAGGCACTGAAATTGCATATGACCCAGCGATTTTCGCCACTGATCATGGGATCGCGCATGGTTGTCGAACGTTTTCCAATTCGCCCCAATGTCGCGGGGGCCCTGAAGGTCGGCATCGTCGGCCACCGCGCGAGCGTCGAGAAAGCGACACTCGTCAAGTCGATCACGGGCCTTCTTAAATGACCGAGACAGCGTCACACCTCGCGGGATACTTCGCCGCGCTCGCCGATTTGCCGAACCGGATCGAGGCAACGAATAGTGCCGGCGAACCGGTATCACCGGCCGACGCCATCGCCTGGGCGGTCGAGGCGACGAAACGGGCGGCGGCGGACGGCGGCAAAACCATGTTCATCGGCAATGGCGGCAGTGCGGGAATTGCGAGCCATATGGCGATCGATTTCAGCAAGAACGGCGGCTATCCCGCCCTTGCCTTCAACGACGGGGCGAGCCTGACCTGTCTCGCGAACGATCTTGGGTACGAGAACGTCTTCGCGCACCAGGTGAAATCACTTGGCAAGGCAGAGGATTTGTTGATCGCGATCAGCAGCTCGGGCCGATCCCAAAACATTATCCAGGCGGTTGAAGCGGCCAAGACGGCCGGTCTCGCCATTTTGACGCTCAGCGGTTTCGACGGAACGAACCCGCTTCGTGAACTTGGGGACATGAACCTATACGTCCCAAGCGGCGAATACGGCTTTGTCGAAATTACCCATTTAAGCTTGTGCCACGCGGTCCTCGACCTTGCGATGGACTGGCAGCCGGAGGCATCGCAATGAACCGGAAACCGCGCGTTCTAGTGACCGGCGGCGCCGGCTATGTCGGAAGCCGGCTGGTCCCGAAATTGTTGGCGGCCGGATTCCCGGTGAACGTAT
This sequence comes from uncultured Rhodospirillaceae bacterium, assembly GCA_964408805.1. Lineage (GTDB taxonomy): Bacteria > Pseudomonadota > Alphaproteobacteria > UBA8366 > UBA8366 > CAYPAV01. Next base: position 32,145 of record CAYPAV010000028.1, read on the forward strand.
TGGACCTCTATCTATTCGGACACGACGTGCTAGCCGACGTGCGGGACGATCCCGCCCTTCGCGAGTTCACGGGCGATCTACGGGACGCCGAGGCCATCGACCGCGCACTCGCGGATTGCGGGGCGGTGATACACCTTGCCTGCATTTCCAATGACCCGAGCTTTGAACTCGACCCCGCGCTCGGCAAGTCGATCAATTTCGATGCCTTCCGGCCGCTCGTCCGAGCGGCGAAACGTTCCGGCGTCGAACGTTTCATTTATGCCTCTTCCTCCTCCGTATACGGCATCAAGGACGAGCCGAACGTCACCGAGGATCTCCCCCTTGAGCCACTGACCGACTATTCGAAATACAAAGCACTTTGCGAGGACGTTCTGACGGCGGAACGCGAACCCGGCTTCGCCACGCTGATCCTGCGCCCGGCCACGGTTTGCGGCTATGCGCGCCGCCTCCGTCTCGATCTTACGGTCAATATCCTGACCAACCACGCCGTGAACAATGGCAAGATCCGGGTCTTCGGTGGGATTCAGAAACGCCCAAATATTCATATCGACGACATCACCGACCTTTACATCAAATGCCTCGACCTGCCGACAAGCGCCATCGACGGCAAGATCTTCAATGCCAGTTACGAAAACCATTCGGTGATGGAAATCGCCGAAATGGTTCGCGGCGTCGTCGGCAGCGCCACCGAAATCGCGGTCGAGGACACCGACGATCTCCGTTCCTACCACATCTCTTCGAAGCGGATCGCCGACGACCTAGGGTTCACGCCGCGCCATACCATTCCAGGCGCCGTCGACGATTTGGTGAGCGCCTTCGCGGACGGCCAGATTAAAGACGCCATGGACGATCCGCGCTATTACAATATCCGAACGATGCAGAATCTGAACCTGACATGACCGCGACCAGAAAAGACCTCTTTCGGTCGATGCTCTATATCCGTCTGGTGGAAGAGCGCATCGCCGATGAATACGCCCATCAGGAGATGCGTTGCCCGGTCCATTTCAGCATTGGGCAGGAGGCGGTCTCGGCCGGGGTCTGCGCAGCCTTGACGCCGAACGACAAGGTCATGAGCAACCATCGCTGCCACGGGCACTACCTCGCCAAGGGCGGGAATTTGAATGCGATGATCGCCGAATTTTACGGCAAGGCGACCGGCTGCGCCTCCGGCAAGGGCGGATCGATGCATCTCGTCGATCTCGATTGCGGGTTTCTTGGCGCCGCCCCAATTGTTGCCAGCACCATTTCAATCGGCGTCGGCACGGCATTCGCGGCGAAACAGCGGGGCGAGTCCCGGGTCTCGGTGGTCTTCTTCGGCGAAGGTGCCGTCGAGACAGGTGGGTTTTACGAGAGTGTGAACTTCGCGGTCCTTCACCAACTGCCGGTGCTCTTCGTCTGCGAGAACAATCTTTATTCGGTTTATTCCCCACTCTCCGTACGGCAGCCCGAGGGCCGTGAAATTTGCGACCTCGCGAGCGGTATCGGAATTTCCAGTCAAAAAGGCGATGGGAACGATGTCGACGAAGTCTACCAGCTGACCCGTACGGCGGTTGACGCCATTCGCCGCGGCGACGGCCCCGCCCTTCTCGAATTTTCGACATATCGCTGGCGCGAGCATTGCGGCCCGAATTACGACAATGATCTGGGCTACCGATCGACGGCGGAATTTGAGGAGTGGCGCGCCCACTGCCCGGTGGAGCGAACACGGAAGTCACTCGAAGCGAAAAATGCGATAAGCGAAATCGAAATCGCCGCCATGCGCGCCGAGATCAATACCGCCGTCGACGCCGCCTTTGCCTTCGCCAAGAACTCTCCCTATCCGGAGCCGGATGATGCCTATACCGCTATCTACGCATCTTGAAGCGCCCGACGCGGAGGATCGCCGCCTCTCCTATGGCGAGGCGATCAACGAGGCGATGGCGATAGCGCTGGAGGTCTTCCCGACCGCTTACGTCATCGGCCTCGGGGCACCCGATCCCGCGGGAATATTCGGTACGACACTTGGACTGACCGAAACCTTCGGGAAGGAACGCGTCCTCGACATGCCGATCTCGGAGAACGCGGTCACGGGTGTCGTGCTCGGCTCCGCGATCGACGGCATGCGGCCGATCCTGACGCATCAACGCCTCGATTTCGCCCTCGACTCGATCGAGCAGATCGTCAATCAGGCGGCGAAATGGCACTATATGTTTGGCGGGCGCATGACGGCGCCATTGGTGATCAGGATGGTGGTTGGACGCGGCTGGGGCCAAGGCCCGCAGCACAGCCAAAGCCTGCAGAGTTGGTTCGCGCACGTGCCGGGCCTGAAGGTCGTCATGCCGGCCCTCCCGGCGGATGCCAAGGGCCTATTGCTGTCCGCGGTCGCGGATCCCAACCCGGTCATCGTGATCGAGCACCGCTGGCTCCATAACATCGAAGGACCGGTTCCGGAGGGCGATTACCGATCGCCGCTCGGTGAGCCGCGAATCATCGTCGAAGGCACGGACGCGACGATCACCGCCACCAGTTATATGACGGTGGAAGCCCTACGGGCGGCGGAGTTGCTTCAATTGGAAGGTATTTCCACCGAGGTAATCGACGTTCGGACACTCAATCCCTTGGATGATTCGCTTATATTGGAGTCGGTCCGTAAGACCGGCCGTCTCGTCGTCGCCGACACTGGATGGACCAGCTGCGGCTTCGCGGGCGAGATCGTCGCCCGGGTCTCCGAGAAAGCCTTTGATGCCCTGAAATCTGCACCGCGCCGGGTCGCCAGCCCGGATGCACCGACACCGACCAGCCAAAAACTGACCGATGGGTACTATCCCCGCGCAATCGATATCGCCCAAGCAATCGGCGGCGTACTAGGCCGCCTCCTGCCGGACCTCACGGACTCGATGCGCCAGGAAACGCCCCTGGACGTGCCGGACACGCTCTTTCGAGGACCGTTCTGAGTTATGGCGCGCCAGAAACAAATTCTACGCCGTATTCCCGCCGGCAAGGTCACTCGGCGCGAAGGATCTGTTTGTGCGAAGAACCGGGTCCGCCTCCAGGGCGAAATCCGCCAGATGCGAGCCGACGAAACCCGTGATCCCGGTGATCAAAATTCGTCGCATGCGCGCTCAGCTCCGTGTCGTAGATTAGACGGTCAAGGCGAGATGCCTCTCCGTTTCCCGCAGGCGTTCCAACGAACCGATGCTGTAATAACGTTGATCGGTCTCGTAAGCCCCGAGATTTCCTTGCAAAATCAAGGCCGGATAGACCGTTGCCTCGAACGAGGGATTGCCGTCCGGCAGAAGATCGAGGACCGACCGGTCAAGGATGAGAAAGCCGATATCGACACCAGCCAAGCCTTCGGACCGGCGAGTCTTGTCGTAGACAACCACCCGTCCGTCCGGACCCACCTTCAAATTGCTGCGGGTCAGACCATCGCGATTGCGATAGACGACGACTTGGGCCGACCAGTCATTCGCCGAATAGAACCGCCACATCTCCGTAAAATCGACCGGCCCGTAATTATCGCAATACATTAGAAAAAATAATGAATCTATTGATTCATAGCCATTTTTAATCCTTGTTCCTGTTTCCGCCTCGGCCGGCAAAACAGAATAGTCAATCTCGACGCCATAGTCCCGGCCGTCACCGAAATGGGCGATGACGGCATCAGCCCGGTAGCCGAGAAGCATCAAGATTCGCTCAAAGCCCTGTTCGCGAAGTTGATCCACCAGATAGGCGATGAAGGGTCGGTCGTTCACCGGCGCCATCGGCTTCGGCAGATCGTCGGTCAGCGGGCGCAACCGCGTGCCGCGCCCGCCCGCGAGGATGACGGCCTGTCGCGGTCGGTCTTTCATTCCCCTTGAAGGCATGATCCGTTCGATGGCCCGTCTTGTTCGCAATCCTCGAAACCGACCGTAATCCCTCCGCTTGCCGCCTTAAAGCGAAAAGCCCCGAGGACTAGCTCGACGTCTTCATGTCGATTAGAGGCCGGCCGAGGCGTCCCGCCTCCAAATCGTCAAGGACCGTATTGATGTCTTCCAGCGCGTAGGGGTCGGACAGCAACGGCGCCACATCGATTTTCCCCTCGGTCATCAGGGCGGCATAGCGGGCATAATCGCGGTCGGGATCGGAATCGCCGCCCCAAGTGCCAAGAAGGCTCTTGCCTTGATTGAATTGCCAGGGATCGACCATAAGGGTCGAACCCGTCGGCGCATTGCCGATAATAACGGCGCGGCCGCCTTGATGCCTTACACAGTCCAGCGCGCGCGCCATGACGTCTGGCCGTCCGATCGCTTCCAGCGCCACATCGGCACCATCAGGGCAGATCTCATGGATCGCCGCGACCGGATCGCCTTCGCCGGCAAGGATGCCGTGGGTCGCACCGAATTTCTTCGCGAGTTCGAGCTTTTCCGGCAACATGTCGACGGCAATCACCGGATCACACCCCGCAACGACCGCGCCCATGACGACGCAGATGCCGACGCCGCCCGCTCCGAAAACGACAGCGGTATCTCCCGGCGCCGGTTTCGCCACGTTGAGCACCGCGCCAAGACCCGTCGGCAGCGCGCAACCAAGCAAAATCGCGCGCTCGAATTCGAGATCATCGGGAAGCCGCGTCAAACGGTTCTCGCTGACGACCGCATGGCGCTGAAACGTGGTAACGGGCCCAGCGTTGACCTCTCGTCCGTCCCAATCGTAGGTCGAGCCGCCGCTGTCTATTCCCGTACCCTTGATCCAGGAAAGCGCCACCCTGTCATCGGTTTCGACCCGGGTAACGTCGGGTCCCGTTTCCAATACGACCCCGCTCGCCTCGTGGCCGAGACAGTGTGGGACCCAGGGGTCGTCTCCCCGGCGACCGCGCGCCTCCAAGATTTGTGTATGACAAACCCCGGAAAAGGCGATCTCGACCAAGCATTGGCCCGATCTCAGCTTGGGGATATCCAGCCGGCCGATTTCCAGCGGTTGGCCGGTCTCGACCAGTATGGCGGCTTCGGTTTTCACGAATCGGCTCTCCCTATCATGTCTCTAAACGAGCACCAATCACGACAATCGGTCCAGCGCCGACACGACCGCGTCGCCGAGTTCGACCGTGCCGATGGGTGTCATGCCCGCTGGTGCGATATCCGGTGTCCTTAGGCCGGCGGCCAAAACATCCGCAACGGCGGCGTGGATCAAATCGGCATAATCCTCGCGATCGAAACTGTATTTGAACATCATCGCGACGCTGAGAATAGCCCCACAGGGATTGGCCTTGCCCTGCCCCGCGATATCCGGCGCACAGCCATGGATCGGCTCATAGAGTGCCCGCCGCCGACCGTTCTCGTCGGGCGCGCTGAGCGACGCCGAAGGCAGCATGCCGAGGGTGCCCGAGATCGCGCCCGCGCAATCGGAAAGAATGTCGCCGAACATGTTTGGCATCACCAGTATATCGAACTGCTTCGGGTTCTTGATCATCTGCATCGAGCAATTGTCCACAATGAGATGGATCAACTCGACATCCGAATATTCCTCCGCATGCACCCGGGTGACGACTTTCCGCCAAAGCTGCCCGCTCGCCAGGACGTTGGATTTGTCGACCGAACAGACCTTGTTGCGGCGAACCCGCGCCAATTCGAAGGCGGTGCGGGCGATCCGCTCGATCTCGGGCGTCGTGTAAACCTCGGTATCGAAGGCCCGCTCGACATTGCCGTCGATCGTCTCGGTTCCACGCTCGCCGAAATAGATACCGCCGTTCAGTTCCCGCAGCACGATCATGTCGACTTCGTTCGCGACCTCCGGCTTCAGGGGCGTGAAATCGGCGAGTGCCGGATGACCCCGAATGGGGCGCAGATTGGCAAAAACCTCCAATTCGCGCCGAATTCGAAGGAGACTCCCGGCGCGGCGCACGTCCGGATCCAGGGCGTCGTATTCGGGGCCGCCCATGGCCCCGAACAGGACCGCGTCGGCATTCATGCAATCATCGAGCAGCGAATCGCGAAGCAGCACGCCGTGCTTCTCGAGCGAGGCCATCCCGAAGATCTCTTCCCGCATCTCGCATTCGAGACCGCGATTCTCCATGAACCAGCCAAGCACCTTGACCGCCTCCGCCGTCACTTCGGGGCCGATATATTCGCCCGGAATGACGATGATTTGGTGGGTCATGCGGCGCTCCCGTCAAACGCCCGGCGCGTCGGGATCGCGCAGGCCGTATTTCTTTTCGAAATCCCAGACATCGGGGAACCCCATGAGCTCGTGCATCGAGCGGTTGTTGTCTTCGTAGAAGGCGACATCGGTACCGATCGTCGTGCCGTTGTCGCGCAGGTAGGCGTAGATATTGTTCAGCGCCTCGGCGGCTGCGCTGAATCCGACGCCGGGATAGATCGCAATGTTGTATCCCCACGCCTTCAATGTCTCCGACGGCACCACCGGGGTCCGGCCGTTCGGCACCATATTGGCGAGAAGCGGGGCGTCGATCGTCTGGCCGATTTTCTCTATTTCCGCCTCGCTCTCGGGCGATTCGATGAAAACCACATCCGCGCCCGCCTTAGCGAATCCCTCGCCCCGCCGAAGGGCTTCATCGAGGCCAAGCGAGGTCCGCGAATCCGTTCGCGCGACGATCAGCGTCTCCGGCGAGCGCCTGGACTCGACCGCGACCTTGATCTTCATCTCCATATCCTCGAGCGGAATGACCGCCCGGCCCAGCGTATGGCCGCACTTCTTCGGCGATTCCTGGTCTTCGATCTGGATGCCCTGAACCCCCGCCGCCTCATAGCCACGCACCGTTCGCTGGACGTTTAAGAGCCCGCCATAGCCGGTGTCCGCGTCGGCGATCAACGGTGTCCGCGTCCCCTCGGCGATTTGACCGGCCCGGCTGACCATCTCGCTATAGGTCGCGATTCCGGCGTCCGGCAAGCCGAGATAGGAGGCGGTGGCGCCATAACCGGTCATATAAAGTGCGTGAAAGCCCATCGCATCCGCGACTCGGGCCGAAATCATTTCGAAGACCCCGGGCGCCACGATGAACTCGCCCGAATTCAATACCTGCTTCAGTGATCGTCCGTCCGCCGACATGTTGCCGCCTCCTTCTGACATGATCGGGCGCGTCGGATGCCCGCTAATGAAAGAGGTAGCGATTTATCGAGGATTGTCGATGCGCGAACCCGCGCCGGAAGACGGTTAGAGCATGCGCTCGAAGGCTTGCTGTCCCTGGGTCACCGGGCGCATCGAGATCAGGACGCGGACGACCTCGCCGGCCATATCGAAAATCGGCAGGATAAGCCGCGTATAGCTGCTGCCCGCCGCCTCTCCTCGCATCACCGTAATCTCTTGGTAATAAGGCGCCTTGGTCGCCTTCGCATGCAGGATCGCCAGCAACAGCGCGTATTGCTCGGGATCCGCGATTTCGGCCATGCCGGTCTCGGCGATCTCGATCCCGAACCCAGCCAGCAGCCGCCGCGCCGAGAGACCAAACCGGCAGGAGATGAAATTCGCTTCCGTCGTCTCGACAATTCCAAATGGCCCATTCCCGCCGTCGTCGACCAGCGACAAACCCTCGACCGCTTGACCTCTGTCCAAATCGTCCGACCAGCGCTGAAAGACCCGGGAAAGCGCCGTCCCAATTTCGCGCTCCGGTATGGACTCGACGTCGAAACTTATCGTCGCTAGCGAAACGCCCCGCATATTGGTAAGCGAGGTTCCTAGAACCGAATACATGGGTGCGGAGGTCATATCGCGGGTCTCGGCAAAATTATTTTTCGCGCTTGGAAGACATTCTAACCTGCAATTGAACCAATACACCACAAATTATTTCTCATATTGGGTAGTTCCCCGAATAGGCGACCCAGGATTCTCCAACTCTCGGGCTTGCCTCAGGTCAAATCTTGGAGACGTTTCTCCATAGAACCTGCCGGGTTCCGTCCCGCAAGAGTGTCGTCATGCGCCCGAGATTGAAGCGCCAACTATCCATCGTTTCAGCGATTGTTACCGTCTCGACCATCGTCGGCTCTTTCGCCCAGAGGCCTGGCGTGTAACATGAACCGTGGCGTCCACCGCATTTGAATTTTCAGCAAGCGATACGAGACATGATGACATGACCCGCGAGACCGCGATCGCCAAGGCCTTGGAATTCTTTGACAACGGCGGCTATGTGGAGGAACTCACCCGCCGCGTCGCCATCCCGACCGAAAGCCAGGTCCCCGAACAGCAAGGCCAACTCTATCGCTATCTAAAGGAAGAGATCGGCCCTACTTTCGAGGCCATGGAGTTCACGAACCGAATTTACGAGAACCCGGTCGAGGGCCGCGGCCCGATCTTGCTTGCCGAGCGGATAGAGGACGACGCCCTGCCGACCGTCCTCGGCTACGGCCATGGCGACGTCATTCGCGGCCTTGAGGATCAATGGCATGAAGGCCTCGATCCCTGGGTCACGACACAGCGCGGCGACCGTCTCTACGGGCGCGGTACCGCCGACAACAAGGGTCAGCACACTATCAACATGCGCGCTCTTTGGGCGGCGCTGGAGACCCGCGGCCGGCTCGGTTTCAACGCCAAATTCATGGTAGAGACTGGCGAGGAGAACGGCTCTCCCGGCCTGCATGAGCTGGTGGCGGCGAACCGGGACGACTTCTCGGCCGATGTCTTCATCGCCTCCGACGGCCCCCGGGTGGCGCCCGACAAACCAACCATCTTCCTCGGCGCGTGGGGCGCCATGAATTTCGATCTCGTTTGCGACCTTAGGGAGGGTGGGCATCATTCCGGCAATTGGGGCGGCTTGCTGGCCAATCCCGGCATCATCCTGTCGCATGCGCTGGCTTCGATCGTCTCCGAGAAGGGACGAATCAAGATCAAGGAATGGCTACCGGGCCCGTTGCCGAATTCCGTCAAGGCGTCGCTGCGCGGACTGGTGATCGACGGCGGCGAGAACGCACCCGAGATCGACGAGGATTGGGGCGAGCCGGACCTCGGCCCCGCCGAACAGGTTTACGGCTGGAACAGTTTCGAGGTGCTGGCCTTTAAGGTCGGTAATCCGGATAAACCAGTCAACGCAGTGCCGCCGAAGGCCTGGGCGCATTGCCAGCTCCGCTTCATCGCCGATACCGATCGCGACAATATCCTTCCCGCGTTGCGCGCCCATCTCGATCGCGCGGGATTCGCCATGGTCGACGTTCGGCCGCCTCCCCCCGCCAATGCGGGCGATTTCAAATCGACCCGGACCGATCCCGACAATCCGTGGGCCGAATGGACGGCGGCCTCGATCGAGCGCACGAAAGGGGCAGCACCGGCCATCGTCCCCCAGCTCGGCGGCTCGATCTGCAATGACGTCTTCACCGACATCCTGGGACTCCCGGCGATTTGGATCCCACATTCCTATGCCGCCTGCTCACAGCACGCGCCGAACGAACACATCCTCCTCAGCGAGGCGCGCGATGCGATCGAGCTGATGGCCGGCCTCTATTGGGACCTCGGCGAGGATGGAGTCCCGGAGCGGATCGAATGATGGACATCCGACCGAAAGGTATTCGCCCATGACCAGATTGGCGGCGATTGAGCACGCATTGGCCCATTTCGACGACGGCAGTTATTTCGAGGACCTCGGCCGCCGCGTCGCCATTCCGACCGAAAGCCAAAATCCGGAGCGGCTGCCCGATCTCTATCGCTATCTCGAGGAGGAGATGCGACCCGCCTTCGAGGCGATGGGATATGACTGCCATGTTTACGACAATCCGCTGGCGGGCCAGGGACCGGTCCTCCTTGCATCCCGGCATGAGGATGACGCCTACCCGACCGTGCTCGGTTACGGCCATGGCGACGTCATTCGCGGCCTCGACGAGCAATGGGACGAGGGACTTTCGCCGTGGCGGCTCGAGTTCCGCGGCGACAAGGTCTATGGCCGGGGTACCGCCGACAACAAGGGTCAGCACGCCCTCCACATGGCGGCCCTAGCCTCGGTCCTGGCGAACCGCGACCATCTCGGCTTCAACCACAAATTCATGGTGGAGACCGGCGAGGAGAACGGTTCGGCAGGGGTCAACGATATCGTTGCGGCGAACCTCGACGACTTCGCGGCCGATCTCTACCTCGCCTCGGACGGTCCCCGGGTCGACGTCACCCGGGCGAACGTCAATTGCGGCAATCGGGGTGCGCTTAATTTCGATCTGGTCTGCGATCTCCGCGAGGGCGGCCATCATTCGGGCAATTGGGGCGGTCTCCTGGCCAATCCCGGAATCATCCTGTCCCACGCCATCGCCTCCATCGTCTCCGAGAAGGGGCAGGTCCTGGTGAAGGACCTGCTTCCCGAACCAATGCCGAATTCGGTTCGGGTGGCGCTGCGCGATGTCCATCGGGACGGCGGCGACAACGCCCCGGAAGTCGATCCCGATTGGGGCGAGCCTGGCTTCACCGAGGCCGAGAAGGTCTATGGCTGGAATACCTTCGAGGTTCTCGCCTTCAAGGTCGGCAATCCGGAGAAACCCGTCAACGCGGTCCCGCCAAACGCCTGGGCACATTGCCAGATCCGCTATGTCGTCGGTTCACGGCCGGATGAGTTCATGTCAATCATCCAGGCGCATCTCGACGCAAACGGTTTCGAAATAGTGAAGGTCATGCCGCCGCCCGAGGGGAATGTCGGTTTCTTCAAGGCCTCGCGCACCGATCCCGATCATCCCTGGCCGAGCTACATCGCCAAGGCGGTCAGCCGGACCACCGGCGAGAAAACGATCAAACTGCCGAACTCCGGCGGTTCGATCTGCAACTACATCTTTCAGGACACTCTTGGGCTGCCGCTTTGCTGGATCCCGCATTCCTATGTCGGGTGCTCGCAGCACGCGCCCAACGAACACATTCTGAAAAGCGTCACCCGTGAAGGGATCGCGATCATGGCCGGCGTCTATTGGGATCTCGGTGACCCCGAGACCCCGCCCCCTGGCAGAGGAACTTGAACGTATGACCGAACCTTGCGATCTCAGCGCCGTCGAGGCGCGACGGCTCATAGGCACTAAGAAGCTCTCGCCGGTGGACCTTCTGGAATCCTGCATCGCGCGCATCGAGGCGATCAATCCGACCCTCAACGCCATCGTCACCAAGGATTACAAGTCGGCGCGCGCGACCGCCAAGGAACAGGAAGCCGCGGTCCTGCGCGGTGACGACCTCGGCGCTTTACACGGATTACCGCTCGGCGTGAAGGATTTGCAGGATACCGCCGGTATGCGGACGACCTACGGCTCGCTGTTATACGAGGACCACGTCCCCAACCGGGACGACATGATCGTGGCACGCCTGCGTCAAGCCGGCGCCAACATCTTTTGCAAGACCAACACGCCTGAATTCGGCGCCGGCGCGAATACGAGGAACGCGGTCTTCGGCGCGACGGGAAACCCCTTCGATCCGGCGCGGATCTGCGGCGGGTCATCCGGCGGTTCGGGGGTAGCACTCGCCACCAACATGATGCCGCTTGCGACCGGCAACGATTCGGGCGGCAGTCTTCGCGTGCCGGCGGCGATCAACGGGATCGTCGCCCATCGCGGGACGCCCGGGCTGGTGCCGTCGTCGCGCCGCCAGGTCGCTTACTCCAACTTCTCGGTCGAGGGACCGATGGCGCGGAGCGTCGACGACATGGTGCTGATGCTGGGGGCGATGATCGATTACGACGACAGCGACCAGCTCGCCTTCCCCCGCGACCCCGCCGATTATCGACAAATCGAGCCGGTCGATCTCAGTACCTTGCGCGTCGGGTACTCGGAAGATTTGGGATTCTGTCCGGTCGACAACGGGTTCCGCGCCATGTTCTGCGAGCGAATGGGAATGATCGAAAACGTCTTTAAGGAGGCCCTTTGGAAGGACCCGGACCTCTCCAGCGTCGAAGACGTCAACTGGGTGCTGCGCTGCCAGCTCTTTATCGCGCGCCATCGAGAGCGCTACAAGACGCAAAAGGAGAAACTGGGGCCCAACGTGATCTCCAATTACGAGGCGGCCCTCGACATGCCGGCCGAGAAGATCTCGTGGGCGCATCAGGAACAAACCGCCCTCTTCAAGCGCATGCAGCGCTATTTCGATGATGCGGATATCATGATCTGCCCCTGCGTCGGCGTCTCGCCCTTCTCGAAGGACGAGTGGTATCTCGACGAGATCAACGGCGAGAAGATGGATAATTACATCCAATGGGTCGCCTTGACCTGGGGGCTGACGATTCCCGGAAATCCGGTCACGGCCATTCCCTATGGTTACGAGCCGTCGGGAACGCCGTTCGGATTGCAAATCGTGGGCAAATACCATAACGACCGGTACGTTATCGGCGTGGCCAAGGCGCTGGAGACGCTCTTCCAGACGATGCCCGACCTGACGCGACCGACTCCGGATTTGGAGGCCCTGCAATCATGACCAAGCGCATTCTCACCGCCCAGATCAAGCACGAGACCAACACCTTCAGTATCCTGCCGACGACGCTCGATTCCTATCGGGCGCGGGTCCTCTACGAAGGCGCCGACGTTCTTTCCAACCTAGAAAACACCAACAACGAAATCGCCGGCGTGATCGATATCGCCCGGGCCGAGGGCTGGACCCTGATCCCCGTGATCGCCGCGGACGCAACGCCTTCCGGCAAGCTGACGGCGGAGACGTGGGCCTATTTGCGCGACCGGGTCACCGACACGCTTGCCGCCGACGGCCCGGTGGACGCGGTTCTGCTCTCGCTCCATGGCGCCATGGTGACCGAGACGGCGGAGGACGCCGAGGGTGAATTGCTGGCACAGGTCCGCGCGGCCGTCGGCCCCGAGACGCCGGTGCTGGCGACGCTCGACCTTCACGCCAACGTCACCGCCAGGATGGCCGAGAGTGCCGACGCGCTCGTCACCTATCACACCTATCCCCACATCGATATGGCCGAGCGCGGTACCGACATGGCGGAACTCGCGGCGAGAATGCTCCGGGGCGAGACCGGTCGGCTGGAGACCGTGATCGGCCGGCGAGCACAACTCGACGGCTATGATCACGGACGTACCACCCATGAAGGCCCGATGAACGAGGCGCTCCGGCGCGCGCGCGCCTATGAGGCCGAGGAAGGCATCCATGTCGTCTCGATCAATGCCGGCTTCCCTTGGGCCGATATCGAGGAAGCGGGACCGTCGGTCACCGTCACCCATGAAAACCGGGCCGAGCGGGCGGTTGAAATCCTGGACGATATCGTCGGCTATGGCTGGGACACGCGGGCCGAGAAGACGATCACCCATTTCACGATCGGCGATGCCCTCGCGGAAATCAACAAAGCGGGACCCGGCGACAAGCCCGTCGTGCTCGCCGATTTCAGCGACAATCCCGGTGGCGGCAGCTACGGCGATAGCCCCGCCCTCCTCCAGGCCATGGTCGAAGCCGGCATCGAAAACGTCGCCTTCGCGCTGATCAGCGATCCGGAGGTCGCCGCGGCCGCCTTGCGGGCGGGAGAAGGTGTGGAGATTTCGATGCCGCTCGGCGGCAAGTTCGATCCCAGCGTCACGCCACCCTTCGAGATGACGGGCCGGGTCGAGAAGGTTTCGCCCGAGGGGAATTTCGTCTTCGAGGGGCCGATGATGCGCGGCATGTCGGCAACGATGGGACCATCGGCGCTGCTCAAGATCGGCGGCATCGAGACAGTGGTGACCACCAACCGTTTTCAGGCCTACGACCGGATGTTCTTCCTGCATTTCGGCGTCGTCCCGGAGGAAAAATCGGTCGTCGCGGTGAAATCCGCGCACCATTTCCGCGCTGCCTATGGACCGATGGCGCGGCAAGTGATGCTGGTGGACGCGGCGGGGATCACCTCGCCCGACCCCCGAAAATTTCCGTTCCGGAACATCCGCCGCCCGATCTGGCCGCTCGACGAAATTTGAGGAAACAAATATGCCCAAGAACGGAGACACGACGAACACGGGCTGGCAGGTCCCGCCGCTTGCCTATCTGGAGCGACGCCCCGCCACTTTCGAGGGCGAGCGCATCCTTTCTCAATACGTGACAGTCCGCGACGGCACGCGCCTTGCGGTCGATGTGCATCTTCCGGGCGGTGACGAATCCAGCGGCCCCTACCCGGCCATTATGATCCTGACACCCTATTACCGCCGCTTTGCGCTTTCTCACGGGCATCGCAACGATATCGATTCCTGCCCGACCATCGCCTTCTATCGCGACATGTTTGTGCCGCGGGGCTATGCGCTGGTCTGCGTCGACGTCCGGGGATCGGGTGCGAGCTTCGGCTGCCGCGACGGCTTCCGCTCGCCGGCCGAGCGGCTCGATCATCACGACGTCGCGGATTGGGTCTCGAAGGCCTCCTGGTGCAACGGGAATATTGGTGCCACCGGCATTTCCTATCCTGGTGCCGCGTCCGATTTCCTGGCCTCGACCAACCATCCGGCGGTCAAGGCGGTAGCACCCCTTTTTGCCGTCTGGGATACCTGGATGAACCACATCTATCCGGGTGGCGTGCTGCTGACCTGCGTCACCAAGGGGTATGGCGCGTTGGCCGAAGCGCTCGACCAGGACCTCCGCGACAAGATCCCGCCCTTCGCCTATTTCCTGGACGACGATCTGGCGGGACCGGCACCGGTCGACGAAGACGCGGACGGCGAATTGCTCGCCCAGGCGATCCACCAGCACCGCGCCAATTTCGACATGCAGGATTTCGCCCAGCAGCTGCGCTTTCGCGATGCCGCCCTGACCGACAACCCGGACTATACCGGTGCCGACATCAGCCCTTACAACTACGCCAACCGCGATGCCGACCAGAGCACGGCCTATTATTCGATTTCGGGCTGGATGGATGGCGGCGGCTATTCGATCGGCACCATCCAGCGCTTTCTCTGGCTCGACAATCCGGAGAAGCGATTGATGCTCGGTCCCTGGGATCACGGGGCCCGCGGCCATGTCAGCCCATGGCGGGAAAGTGCGACCGAACCGCAACAGCCGATCGTGGGCGCCGCGGCACTTCGCTTCTTCGACAAGCACCTCCGAGGGGACGACACCCGGATCGAGGATGAGAAACCGGTCCATTACTTCACTATGGGCGAGGAATGCTGGAAATCAGCCGATGCCTGGCCGCCACCCGAGGTGACGGAAGTAAGCCTTTATCCAAATGCGGATCATGAGCTCTCCTCGTCCGCGCCGAATGGTACCGGCGGCAACGATATCTATCAGGCGGATTACGCGTCGAGTACGGGTGACCACAGCCGCTATGACCGGCTCTTCCTCCGAGACGTTCCAGTCTATTACTGACCTGCCCCCAGGTTTCGTACCAATCGTTATGTTAGACCTTGCTCGTTGTTTG
>CAYPAV010000029.1:0-41682 GCA_964408805.1 uncultured Rhodospirillaceae bacterium
CTCACACCGTGGATCCGGTTAAGGGGGCTAGGTCACAAGCCCGCCCCGGCCGCCAGTCTATATGGTGTAGGATATTGAGGAACAAAAATTGGAATTGGTATTGAACCGGGCGTCATACACTGATTTGGTCGCCGAAGACCTTCGTTTCGACCATTCTGATTGGGGCGGCATTCATGTCCGCAACAAGCGGCCCGCCAGCCTCGATCGTTTCACGGCTGAAAGGGTGGTCGTTTTACAACATGGCGCCACCTATGGCTCGGCCGCATTCGACCTTCCGTTTGGTGGACTTTCTTTTATGGATTATCTGGCAGGCCGTGGTTTCGATACCTATTGCCTGGATTTGCCCGGATACGGAAATTCCGACCGCCCGTCACAAATGTCCGAACCGGCCGAACAAAACCCGCCGTTCATGCGGACTCCCGATGCGGCGGACTGCCTCGGTTTCATTTGTGATCAGGTGCGCGAGCGGCGCGGTATTGACCGGTTGTGCCTAATTGGCTGGTCCTGGGGCACGGCAATTGCGAGCTATTACACCGCCGGACATAACGACCTTGTCGAACGACTGACGCTCTATGCTCCGGTATGGGACCGCACCCAGTCCGGTCCCTCACCGATCCACGTTGATGGTGGGATCGGGGCCTACAGAATGGTGACGCGGGCAGCGACCCTGGCGCGCCGTCAGGGCGGATTGACGGACGAACAGAAAAGGACGGTGATGCCATCGGAGTGGTTTGATCAGTGGTGGGAAGCCACCGCCTCATCCGATCCCGATGGCGGCGGCGAAACGGTCCGGGCGCCGAATGGCGTCGTCCAGGACGGCACGGAATATTGGAATGCCGGAAAAGCCCTATATGACCCCGCGAAAATTCGGGTGCCCGTCCTTGTCGCGGTTGGGGAATTCGATAACGACACGCCATGTTATATGGCGCAAACCGTATTTCCGCTTTTCACGAACGCGCCCTGGAAACGCCTGAGTATTCTTAGCGGCGGTACCCATGCGATCATGATGGAAAGTAATCGCATGTTGCTATTCCGGACCGTATTGCAGTTTCTAGAGGAAGCAGTTCCGGGGCCAGACGTATTATCGTAATGTCCGTTCTTGGCGACACCCGGAAGAAATCGGCGTCGCGAATTTACGTCCGCTCCTGAGGGTTGAGCCGCCGTCCGTTCCATGATTTTTGGAATTCGCGATTTCGATGTCCGAAGGTTGGGGCAAAGCAGACGAAAATTCCGGCAGCCGAAAATGACCGGAGAAGACCCAATTCGAGAAGTTCGAGCACAAGCTGAATTACATCCACATTTCCGGTATGGTGCCTTGGGAGGTTTGGCTTCGGCTGACGAACTACGGACTTCTGTCGCTTGCTTTGATGAAGCCTGCTTGCCGTGTGGCTCAGACAGATATCCCAAAGTCGACATGACCAATCGGGATGTTAGGCGGGATGAAAATTACTTGCATCGGCCAGACCGCCAAGCGTCAGTACATTATCATCGCAATTTGGTATAAGATCGGCGGCGAGGGCAGCGCAAAGCCTTAATCCCCGCGCCGGCCGGCGCCGCCGAGGACGGAGCTTGGGTGCCTATCTGGTAAAACGCTTGTTCCTGATGCTTCTGACCTTGGTCGGAATGTCGGTCATCATCTTCGTGCTGCTGTGGCTGATGCCGGGCAACATCGCCGTCGTCATGTTCGATTCCGCCGGCTTCGTTGATCCTGCGGAAATGGCGGGAATCGAGAAGGAGTTGGGCCTCGATCTGGCGATACTGCTGCAGTATTTTCATTGGATTCGCGGCCTACTGACATGGGATCTGGGGATTTCCTATGTCACGGAAATGCCGGTCGTCGACGAATTGGCCCCGCGCATCCCGATCACCGCCAAACTGGCCGCCTTGGCGCTCGGCTTTTCGATCCTGTTCGGCCTGCCGCTGGGCGTGATCAGCGCCGTCAAACAGGATACCTTGCTTGACTATACCGTGCGGGTGATTTCCCTGAGCGGCCTGTCGCTGCCCTCGTTCTGGCTGGCACTGCTGATCTTGATGTTTTTCGTCTATACTTTCGGCACGATCCCGATCTATTTAGAGCCGCCGGAAAACCTGTGGGACGAACTGCTGCTCTATTCCGTTCCTGCCGCCGCTGTCGGTTTTCGCTCCTCCTCGCTGATAATGCGCCTGACCCGCTCCTCGATGCTGGAGGTGATGCGCCAGGACTATATTCGCACCGCCCGCGCCATGGGCGCCTCCAACAACGCCGTCAACTACCGCCACGCCCTGAAGAACGCGATGCTGCCGTTGACGACGATCATTGGCTTGGAGGCGGTCTTTATGATGGGCGGCCTGGTCGTCATCGAAACCGTCTTCAACATCCCGGGCATGGCCTACTTTCTGGTCGAGGCGATCGAGGTGCGCGACTACCCAATCGTGCGGAGCCTGGTGATGCTGATGGCCGTTATCACGGTCGGGATCAATTTCATCATCGACATGATCTATTCACTGCTCGATCCCAGAATCCGCATCGCCGAATAGGGCCTCATCGACGCGACCGCGCCGCTTAGAGGTGGGCCGGCAGCCAGGTCGCGACAATTTAGCCAGGTCGCGACGATAGGGAAGAAGATCATCGCCACAGCGTAATTGAGCCCGACCAGAACGAAGCCTTAGATGGTCTCAGGAAATCGGGATTACCCGAATGATTGATTGAGGGATAGCAATTCGAGACGAAAGGTAATTGTCTCGCCCTTACACGTTTCTCAGGTTTGCTTAGAAGTCACTGAATGACTGCTGTTGGCTAAGCCCGGAAGAATTAGTCATTGCAAATTTACGTCTGCAGTTGGAGGTAAAGCGGCCGTCACTGCTTCGGCTTTCAAAAACGCCGCTATTCGGCTGCCGCCTTCGCTTCGGCCCGGTCGCGGATGCGTTGGAGTTGTTCCCAGCCGAGAGAGTCGGTGAAACCGTCGTCGTCGAATTAGAGCACCGGGCCGCCACGCATCCGCAGCCGGCCGGACGGCATCTAGGCACGCGCGCCGGATAGATGCCCGTGCGGAGCGGCGACATAACCCTTTTTCCAGCGCAGCAGGACCGCCCAGCGGCCGGTCTCGGGGCTGGCCCAGAGGACCTTCATGTTGGCCTTGCCGGGCACGGTCTCGATCAATTCCATCTCCGTCGTGCGCGCGAGCGTATCCAAGAGTTCAGCAATGGCATCGGCGTCCCCTTTTCCCCAAGCCCGAATATCGATCCTCAAAATAGACACCGGGAATTTGGGCGGCGACACAAGGCAAATGGATAAAATCGCTGTTCGCCGGCCCGCGCAGGTCTAGGCGGGATGGCGCCCTCTTCCACCACATTGGCGACAAGGATTCCCCGTTGGTCTAGATGGAAAGGCAAACCGGTCGTTCCGGGGAATTAGAGTCCGCTTTTCCCCTCGAATCGGACCTTAGCTCGTCCGCGCCTAATCGGTCGCTTTTGACCCGAAGCAGAAGAATATTGGCCTCCACTTCCGGCTGCCTTAACGGCTACCACATCATAGTACCGTCCAGTAATACTCGACAATCGAGGAGAAACGACACATCTTCGTCACGAAGAACGCTGCTTTCAGCAGTCGCTAAGCCGTTCGTGAGTTAGAGATCGATGGGCATTACGTCGATGACACGACTGCATCGCATTGTCGGTATTATTCTAGTTTCCTTCGTTCTCGCCTCAGGCAATCACAATCTCGCCTGTGCTCAAGCTGGAGAACCGGCGCGGTTTGTGGAAGAAGTCGATTGGCCGCCGTCTACTCCTGCTTATGCTGGAATGACCAAGGAAGGATTATCGTATGACCTGATTTCCGCGGTCTTCGGGCGGATAAAAATGCCCGTCACGTTGGAACTCTTCCCGCAAAAGCGGATGCTGCGAATGCTACGACAAGGTGCCCGGGATGGCGCAACCGTCATTAGCCGCAACGCGGAACGCGAAAAATTCATCGGCTTCAGCGCGCCGATCTTCCAGAAACGCGGCCTGATCTACTTCAACAGAAAAAAGCGGCCTGATTTCTCTTGGAGGAGCTATGCCGACCTGAAAGGCTTGGTGATCGGAACCGTGCTCGGCCACAACTATGGCAATGAATTCCAGTCGGCGGTCAAGGAGCTCGGCCTTCTGACGAAAGCATACAGACGGGAACACAGAACCTTCGAGCTGTTGAACGCCGGGCGCCTCGATATTGTGCTGTCGGTCAAAATGGTGGGCCGGCGGTTGATTGCCCAACGTGGTTACGGCGATACGATCGCGGCGGCGGAAATGCCGTATTACTCGAAGAACTACCATATCGGTATATCGCGCCGGTCCGCCCTGCTCAGTCGGCTTGGCGAGATCAACCGGGCCATCGTCGACCTGAAGGCCGACGGAACGATCGACGGCATCGTCTCTCGGCATTTGGACAAATGACATTGATTGCGTGAGAGGACTCCATCAACTGTGGTCATGTCATCGACATTCTTTCTGCCGATGACCAAAGTTGGACGGAAACCGGACTACCGTTTTTCTCCCGCGCCCGGACATTGAAAGTACGGTTCGAAGACCAAAGGCAGACGTTTTGAAGTTGGCATGCACAGGCCTTGCACACGATATAAACTTATTTGGTTCAGTCCTGATGATGAGATTTAGATGCGAATAGGTTCGCGCGCTGCTATTGCGTGGAAATTTGTTCTCGTCCCCTTCCTGGTGTCGAGCGCATTTTTCGCGGTGCCGGTTCTCATGCAAAGTCCATCAGGATCGGCGCAATAGAGGGATCGGCGAACTCGAAACCTATCGAAAAAATTCTGCGCGAAGCTTATAGAAAATTGGGTCTCGATCTGGAGGTTTCATATTTCCCTGCAAGGCGCTCCCTACGTTTGGCTGACAAAGGGAAATTTGACGGTGAGCTGCAGCGGATTGACGGCCTCGAAAAGAAGTACACCAACCTAATCAAGGTGCCCATAAAGGTCGGCGCATTCGGCGGCATGGCGTTTACGACCGGTCTGCGCTTCAAGATCGATGGTTGGCACAGCCTAAAGAGCTACAAAATTGGCATTGTGCGCGGAGTTGCGTTTGTCGAAAAAGGCACACTAGGATTTAACGCGATCTCGACGGACGATATCGATTCTCTGTTCAGAATGTTGAAGAAAGGACGTTTCGACGTTGCCGTTGTGTCTGAATCGAGTGGAAAGTGTGCGATCGAAAGAGGCAACATCGATGGTGTAACGATGCTCCCTACACCCCTCCAATAAGTTCCACTGTTCCACTACCTCCATGTCAGCAACAAAGGCCTCGTTCCGTTAATCGCAGCGATATTGCGTAAAATGAAAGATGATGGACGATTCGACGAAGTTTGGCGTGCACATCTGGACTCTCTTGAGTGCGAGTAACTGTAGTCGAGGCGCTTGCCAAAGATTCTATAATTGCTGAATCGTTCTCCACCGCCGGCTATTCGGAATTGGTTTGAAAACTTTCATGAACGTCCGGAATTGGCTACGCCCGGAAGAAATCGACATTGCGAATTTACGCCCGAAGTTGGAGGTAAAGCGGGCGTCACGGCTTCCGCTTTCGAAAACGCCGTTATTCGACCGCCGCCTTCGCTTCGGCCCGGCCGCGGATGCGTTGGAGTTGTTCCCAGCCGAGAGAGTCGGTGAAACCGTCGTCGTCGAATTAGAGCATCGGGAATTTGGGCGGCGACATGAGGCAAATGGATAAAATCACCCGAGAACCTCGCGCCAATAGACCGGAATCCCACATCGCACTAACTCATTAACCGGGCCACGTCGCGGGGCCGCTCAGGGGGCGGTATCGATTTCGGGCTAAGGTCCAAGTCTCAACCTTGGTCGAGGGACCAGCACGAGGATGAGTGGCAATGAAATAACCGTTCTCGGTGCCGGGGCGATCGGTGTCAGCGTGGCGCTCTATCTTCAGCAAGATGGTCATGACGTGCGGCTCATCGACCGCGACGAGCCCGGCGGCGGATGTTCGTTCGGCAATGCGGGCTTGATCCAATGTGCGAGCGTCGTCCCCGTCGCCGTGCCCGGGCTGGCGAGGAAAGTGCCCCGCATGTTGATCGACAAGAACCAGCCGTTGGTTATCCAGTGGCGCTATCTCGCCTCCTTGGCGCCATATCTGCTGAGATTTCTGGCCGAGGCAAAACCTGACCGGGCGGCGGCAAACGCCCGCGCCTTGGCAAGCATCGTGCCCACATCCTACGACGCCTACGGGCCGCTGATCGCGGCGGCGGGCATCCAATCGATGGTCAAACCGAGCGGCGAACTGCACGTCTTCGAAAGCGATTCGGCCTTCATGGAAGCGCAAGCGAATTTCGACATGCGCCGCGCGCACGGCGTAGAGGTCGAGTTGCTCGACGCGGACGGTGTCCGTCAACTCGAACCCGCCCTGGTTCGATCGATCAAGCGCGGTGTCTTCCTGCCCGGCTGCTATCAGATCGCCGACCCCTTCCGCTTTGTCGATGCCTTGGCCAGACACTTCGTTGCAGACGGCGGAACTTTCCTGAAGGCGGCGGTCGAAGACCTTACAATCGCGTCGGACGGGTCCGTGGAAATCGTGACGGATGGCGGGCGCCTCTCAACCGAGAAGGTCGTGCTGGCATTCGGCGCGTTTTCGAAACCATTTGCGAAAAGACTCGGCCTTCACGTCCAATTGGATTCGGAACGCGGATATCACATAAACCTGCCCAATCCCGGCGTGGCACTCAATCGCACGGTCGTGTCGGGCGACCACAGATTCGCCTTGGCGCCGATCGACGGCGACATCCGGGTGGTCGGCACGGCGGAGCTCGCCAAGGTCGGCGCGCCGCCGAACTATCCAAGGGCCGAGCGGCTGATGCCGTTGGCCAGACGCCTGCTGCCCGGCCTCGCCGAATCCGGGCGGACGAAGTGGATGGGGCACCGGCCTTCGACACCCGACAGTCTTCCCGTAATCGGCCGTTCGGAAAGATATCAGAACGTGTTCTTCGCCTTCGGCCACAACCACTCCGGCCTGACGCTCGGCGGCATGACGGGAAAACTCATAGCGGATATCGTGGCCGGTCGACATCCCCCGGTTGACCTGTCGCCCTTTAATCCGGCGCGGTTTCAGCGCTAAATACCGGACAGCGACGACCAAGAACCATGACGAGCAAGGAACGAATATTGAAACAGGAACATGCGTCCGTCTATCGGAAGCTAGGCGTCGAACCAATCGTCAATTGCGGTTCGTCCCGCTCCGTCTACGGCAACAGCACAATGAGCAACCCGGTGCGCGATGCGATGGAGAGCGCGTCGCATAACTACGTGATCATGGAGGAGCTTGGGGAAGCCATCGGCCGACGTCTTGCCGAGTTGACCGGCGCGGAATGGGGCATCGTGACCGCTGGATCGGCCGCCGGGCTGGCCTTGGGGGCGGCGGCCTGTGTCGCGGCGACCGATCCTCTACGTATGCTACGGATGCCGGACCCGTTCAACGGCGAAGAGCGGGTCGTCCTGGCGCCGAAAGGCCAACGCTTCGCCTATGACCAGGGCGTGCGGTTGGTCGGCGCGCGGGTCCTCGAAGTCGACGACTTGCAAGGGCTGACATCCGCGCTTGAGACGCACAATGTCGTGGCGATTCTATTGTTTGCGGAGTGTGACGCGGCGGCGGCGCTGAAATTCGACCAAATTCTACCGCACGCCCGCGCCGCCAACGTTCCGATCCTCGTCGACGCGGCTTCCGAGGCGCTGACCACTCCGGAGTATTGGACATCGCGCGGCGCCGATTTGGTCGTCTACAGCGTCAGTAAGCTGATGCGCGGGCCGGCGGCGTCGGGATTGTTGCTTGGCCGGGAATCGTTGGTCCGGGCGGCTTGGTACAATGGCCCGCCGCATCACGGCTTCGGTCGCGTCATGAAGATCGGCAAGGAGCAAATCGTCGGCGCGATTGCGGCCGTCGAACGCTGGCTCGCGCATGATCAAGCGGCCGAGCAACGACTCTGGCGGCAACGGCTGGACAAGGTAAGAGACCGCCTGCAGCCGATCAACGCGCTCAAGCTCGGGATGCACGAGTTGGCCGGCGGCATTCCACGGCTGGAGGTCGATTGGTCCGATTGCCAGCCCGGCATGACTTTCTCCGAGCTCAGGGAGGAACTCCTATCGAGACAACCCCGCATCCTGATCGACGACTTCGGCGGCAGCGATACATCCACCATGATCAACCCCTTCGCGCTCGACGACGACGAGGCGGCGCTGGTCGCCGAAGCACTGTTCGAGGCTTTGACCGCGTCGCGGCCGGACAAGACCGAAATTCGGTCGAATGAAGGCGACTTAGCGGGAGAGTGGGTAATCACAATAAATTTCGCGACCGGCCCGACCCGGCATCGCCTGAAATTACAAAGGCTCGGCGACGCGTTATCGGGTGTACACGTGACACCTTACGGCGAGGGCGAGGCGACGGGCAGCGTGACGATCGATGGTTTCGATATTCAGGTGTTCCACATGGTCGAGGGCTGTTTCGTCGGTTTCCGGTTCGTCGCCGACGACTGTCCCTCGGACCGTCTTTCGGGCTTCGTCGAGCTCGGCGCCGCTTCGAGCCATGCGAAAGGTCCCACCACCCTTCGCCAGTTCGGAAGATTACCCTTCAGCGGGGAACGCCCATAGAGCGGTCGCTGTCCCGTTGATCCTGTCGACACCAAACCAACGCTTTGATTAGAGAAGGAGTACGACCCATGGACCCCAAATACATCAACCCGAAGAACTTGCAGCACCGCTCCGACGTGGCCGTGTGGAACGGCGTCGCATATGTGGCGGGGATCGTGCCTCCGGACAATGCGCTTCCCGTCGCCGAGCAGACGGCACAGGCGCTTGCCGTGATAGACGGCCATCTCGCCGCGGCGGGGACCGACAAGTCGAGGCTACTTTCGGCCACCATTCATATGGCTGACGTCAACCGTGATGTCGCGGGGTTCAATAGCGCCTGGAACGCCTGGCTCGCGCCGGGGCGACTTCCCGTGCGGACCTGCATTGGGGCGGAGCTGCAGGTTGGCGCACTCCTCGAGATCACTGTACTGGCCGCGATGCCGGACTGATCTTGAGCGCCGCCCTTGATTGACCCGATACGCGTTCAAGACACCGACACATTATCCCCATCAAGGTGACCATCTCATGCCCACCAGCCCGGGAGACCTTGCCGCGCGCACCGCAATTCTGACGCTCGTCGCCATGCTGGCCTTCGCCGCCAACTCGCTGCTGACCCGGCTGGCCTTGGAACCGGGGTTCGTCGATGCGGCGACTTTCACCTCCGTTCGGATGATCTCCGGTGCGGTGACGCTCGGTCTTATCTTGCGATTTCGCCGGCAAGCCCGTACCGCTGAGAAAACCGATTTTCGGGCCGCCGCCATGTTGTTCGTCTATATGGCGTTCTTTTCCTTTGCCTATCTTTCCCTGAGTGCCGGCACGGGCGCATTGATCCTCTTCGGTGCGGTTCAGTTGACGATGTTCGTGGTTGCGTTGCGGGAGGGTGAGCATTTCCCGCTCTTGTCATGGGCCGGGCTTACGATGGCGATTCTTGGTTTGATTTACCTGGTTTCTCCTGGTGTCACCGCTCCCGATCCGTGGGGGGCCTTCCTCATGGCGATCGCCGGCGTCGCTTGGGGAATTTATTCGTTGTTGGGTCGGGGCGCGGCCGATCCCCTCGAAGCCACGGCTCGAAACTTCGTCTATTCCGTGCCCCTTGTGCTGATCGTCAGTCTGATTTTCATGAGTGAAATCAGTATTTCGGCGAACGGCCTGGCCCTGGCAGTCGCGTCCGGCGCCGTCGCCTCCGGTTGCGGCTATGTCGTTTGGTATGCGGCCCTTCCCGGCCTGACGGCCGCCCGCGCGGCGACGGTACAACTCTCCGTGCCGGTAATCGCGGCCTTCGGCGGCGTGATCCTGCTGTCCGAGGCGATAACACCACGCCTGATATTGGCTTCCGCGGCCACGTTGGGCGGTGTTGCGATTATACTGGCGCGGCGCGCCCGATAACATTGTAGCCGGCATCGCCGTCCGCTTCGATCTGCGCCGGCAGGCTTTCCTCCCAGGCGAGGTAGTCGCGCGCCGCCTGATCGTTGCCGAGATGACGGTCGTGAACCCAGAACAGAAAATCGATCCGGGCCTCATCGGCCAGCGCGCCCGGCGGCGTGGCTTCGAGGGCGCGGCCCTCGGCCAACCAAGCCTCCCGGCCGCCTTCAAGGATAGCAATTGGTATATCCGTTAGGTCCGAGAGTTCCCGCGCCATCAGTCGCGCACGGCTTTCATGCATCGAATAGAGGAGGATCCGCGCCGGCGACCCGAGCGCATCCAGCAGCTCCCGGGCCCGGGCCCGATTGCCCCACAAAGCGCCCGGCATCCGATCCTTGACGTAGCCCTCGCTCATATCGGTATCGACGACGGCGATCTCGCCCGCGGCGATTGCCGCTTCGGCCGCGGCCGGGCTCAGAGTCGGGAAGTCCAACGCCTCGAAGCCGAGATTGACCCGGGCCGGCATGCCGGTCTCGGTACCGTCCGCGCCGATACCGCCGTCCAGGACACAAGCGTCCCAGCCCATCTGGACGAGCCAATGCGCGGTCATTACCGCGCGAGCGCCGGGTGCATCGTCGAGCAGAACGATCCGAGCGCCCCAGGTGGCACACCATTGATCGGTACTTTGGACGAGCTGGCCGCCGGGCGCGAAGGCGGACCCCGGCATATGTCCCGCCCGGTACTCGCCCTCGCTTCTCACGTCGAGGAGGTAGGTCGTGCGGTCCTCTTCCGCCCGCCAGGCCGCCAGTGTCGAACGGTCGACTGTACCAACCCCGAAATGCGCCCGCACCCCGTCGGCATAGGCCTCGGCCTTCGCCGCGCCTTCGGGTGATGCGGCGGGATAGCTTTCGTTTTCGCCGTGCTTCAGCTCATGCCCCGAGAGGCGCCAGCCCATGGTGCCGCCACGAAGAGCCACGACGCGGTTCGGCACACCGGCATTGATCAACGCCTGGGCACCGATGATCGAGCGCGTGCGTCCCGCGCAATTGACCACGATCGTGGTCTCGGGATCGGGGGCGATGTCGTGGATGCGGTAGACCAACTCCGCATTCGGTACACTGATCCCGCCGGGGATGCTCATGCGGTTGAACTCGGCCGGCGTGCGGCCATCGAGGATGACGAGATTGATGCCGTCCCTCTGCATCGCCGCCAGCTCATCGGGGTCGATCGCCGGCGTATGAGCGGCATGTTCGACGACCTCGCCGAACGCCTTCGAGGGCACGTTTACGCCTTGGAAAATCTCATGGCCGGCCGTCGCCCAAGCCGGGACGCCGCCCGCCAGAATCGATGCGTCATCGTAACCTACCGCCGCCATCCGGCCGGCCGCCCGTTCGGCAATCCCATCGCCGTCATCAACGAGGACCGTTCGGGTCGATTGCCGCGGCACGCGCGCGGCCAAGTGCAGTTCCAATTGGCTGTAGGGAAGCGGAACCGCGCGCAACAGATGACCCATTCCGAACTGACCGTCCTCGCGGACATCCAGCAGGGCCAGTTCTCCTCCGTCGCGGATCATCTCCTTAAGCGTGGCGGCGTCGATCATTTTGGACATGAATTTTTCCTTTCGCCCGGACGTTCTCATATGCGGTTCGATGATCGCGTATGACTTTATCTTGGATTTAACTAGCGTTCACGCCACCAGCATTAAGACACTGAGGCATGTTGCATTGCAAAAATGTCTTTCGAATCCGTCTCGAAAAGGGTAATCACCCTCCCCGCACTGGTCCGCCGTCGGACGGCTGCGACGAGCAGGAATGGCGATCAACGCCGGCACGCGGAACCCGAGAGAGACTCACATGACGGATTACATCGAGCGGGGCGGCCTTCGGGTCGCCGCCGAACTGCACGACTTTATCGACTCGGAAGCCCTGCCGGGCACCGGGATCGCGCCGGACTCTTTTTGGGCGGCGCTTGACGACATCGTCCACGAATTCGGCCCGCGAACGCGCGCCCTGCTTCAACGGCGCGCCCAATTGCAGGCGGAAATCGACCGCTGGCATCTCGCCCGGAAAGACGATCCGGTCGATCTCGATGCCTACAAGGCGTTTCTTCGCGACATCGGCTATCTGCAGCCGGAGGGAGCGCCCTTCGAGGTGACGACGGCGGGGGCCGATCCCGAAATCGCCACCATCGCCGGGCCGCAACTGGTCGTGCCATTGACCAATGCGCGCTATGCGCTGAATGCCGCCAACGCCCGCTGGGGCAGCCTCTATGATGCCCTGTACGGAACGGACGCGATCGAGGAAACGCCGGGGCTGGAACGCGGATCCGGATACAATTCGGCGCGAGGGGCCGAAGTCATCTCCCGGGGGCGGGACTTCCTCGACCGGACGGCCCCGCTCGCGGAAGGCTCGCACCACGAGGTCGAAAGCTATGCGCTTGGCGATGACGGCCTTCGCGTGACCTTCGGGGGCGGACGTACGACCGGACTCGCGGATTGCTCGCAATTCGTGGGCTATCAAGGTGATGCGGCGGCGCCATCGGCGGTGTTGATCCGCCATCACGGCCTTCATTTAGAGATTTCAATCGACCGCGAGACCCAAATCGGCCGCGACGATCCGGCGGGGATCGCCGACATCCATCTGGAATCCGCGATCACCACGATCATGGATTGCGAGGATTCGGTCGCCGCCGTCGATGCCGAGGACAAGGTGCTGGTCTATCGCAACTGGCTCGGCCTGATGAAGGGCGACCTGGCGGCGCGATTCGACAAGGACGGACGGACCGTCGACCGGCGGCTCGACCCCGACCGGGTCTACCTATGCGCCGAGGGATGCGAGGTCAACGTCGCAGGCCGCAGCCTCATGCTGGTCCGCAACGTCAGCGATATTCTTGCCTGCAACGCCGTCTTGGACCGGAACGGCGAGCCAGCGCCGGAAGGTCTGCTCGACGCCGTGATCACGTCGCTGATCGCAATGCATGATCTGGGCGGCAAGGGTCCGGTGCGGAACAGCCGGGCGGGTTCCGTTTACATCGTAAAACCCAAGATGCACGGGCCGGAGGAGGTCGCGACCGCCTGCGAACTCTTCGGCCGGGTCGAGGCGGCGCTGGGGCTCAACCCCCTCGCCCTCAAGATGGGGATCATGGACGAGGAGCGCCGCACCACGGTCAACCTCAAGGAATGCATTCGCGCGGCGCGGGATCGCGTTGTCTTCATCAATACCGGGTTCCTCGATCGCACCGGCGACGAGATCCATACCTCGATGGAAGCGGGTCCGATGATCCGGAAGTCCGACATGAAGGCCGCGGCCTGGATCCAGTCCTACGAGGATTGGAATGTCGATATCGGGCTCGAATGCGGGCTCCAGGGCAAGGCTCAGATCGGCAAGGGCATGTGGGCGATGCCGGACCGCATGGCCGACATGATCGAAGCCAAAATCGCGCACCCCGAAGCCGGCGCCAACACCGCCTGGGTACCCTCGCCGACGGCGGCGACGCTGCATGCGTTGCATTATCACATGGTCGATGTCTTCGCCCGCCAGGAAGCGCTCAAATCGCGCGCCCGCGCCAGCCTCGACAATATTCTCTCGATCCCGGTGGCGGAGAAGCCGAACTGGACGCCGGAGATGATCCAGGCGGAACTCGACAATAACGCCCAGGGCATTCTTGGTTACGTCGTCCGCTGGGTCGATCACGGTGTCGGCTGCTCGAAGGTGCCGGACATCGACGATGTCGGCCTGATGGAGGATCGCGCGACGCTGCGGATCTCGAGCCAGCACATCGCGAACTGGCTGCACCACGGGGTCTGTACGGCGGACCAGGTCATGGCGACGATGCGCCGGATGGCCGGCATCGTCGACGAACAAAACGCGGGCGATCCGGAATATCGGCCGATGGCACCCGACTTCGACGGCAACACCGCCTTCCAGGCCGCCTGCGATCTGGTCTTCAAAGGTCGCGCACAGCCAAACGGATATACCGAACTGGTCCTGCAGGGCCGCCGCCTCGAGGTGAAGGCGGCGTCGGTGTAGAGCTTCGCAACCTACAGCGGAAGGGATTTTCAATGGTGGTCAAGGTGACGATGTTCGCGGGCGCCCATGCGCGGGTTCGCGACCGATTGGAAGCGCTCGACCTTCCGATCGAGGTGGTGACCTTCGATGACGCCGGCAGCTACGCTGTCGAGGGATTCGAGTCGGAGGCGATCTGGCTCAGCCCCGATGTCTCCTTCGGTGCGCGGCGCGGGGCGGCCTTTGGAACGGTGCTCGACAGTGCATCCGCGAAATGGATGCAGACCTTCAACGCCGGGCTCGACGATCCGACCTACAAGAAGATTTCGGACAAGGGAATCCGGATCACCAATAGCAGCGCCCAGGCGGTGGCGATTGCGGAATACGTAATGGCGCATGTGCTGAGTCTGGTGCATCCGCTCGACGACCAGCGCGCCGCCCAGGCCGCGAATGAATGGAAGCGCACCCCGTTTCGCGAACTCTCGCGGACGACCTGGCTAACCATCGGCTACAAGAATATCGGCCCCGAAATCACCAAGCGCGCCAAGGCTTTCGATGCGACGGTTTACGGCATTCGCCGCACGCCGCAACCCGCGCCGGACACGGATGAGATGGGAACGATGGCGGACCTTCCGCGCTTCCTGCCCGAGGCCGACGTCGTGGTGCTGGCCTGTGCGCTCAACGATGAGACGCGGCGTTTCGCCAACGCCGAATTTTTCAGGCAATGCAAGGAAGGGGCGATCCTGGTCAACGTCGCGCGGGGCGCCCTGATCGACGACGCGGCACTGATCGCCGCCTTGGACGGCGGCCGCCTCGATGCCGCCGTGCTCGACGTCTTCGACCCCGAGCCGCTGCCCGCCGACGACCCCTTCTGGACCCATCCGAAGATTCGCGTTACCGCCCACACATCCTTCGCGGGCGAGGGAACAGCGGCCCGCGGCGACGAGCTCTTCCTGGATAATATCGCCCGCTATTCGCGCGGAGAGCCGTTGTTGAACGAGGTCGACCCGTCTGACATCATCTGACCCTCATCGATCACCGGGGAGAGCGCGATGGCGGCCGCACCGAAAATCCGCAAGGCCGGAAAACTGCCCGACGACGGGGTTCTGAACGGCTGGTACGAAACCCTACCGCCGCCCCCGCCGCCGCGTCTCGTCGAAGGCCGGGTCAAGGCGGATTGGGCGATTATCGGTGCCGGCGCCTGTGGTCTTGCCGCCGCCCGGCGGCTCGGCGAGCTTCGGCCCGACGACGCCATCGTCGTCATCGAGGCCATGCGCGTCGGCTACGGTACCTCGGGGCGGAATGCCGGCTTCATGCTCTCCCATCACAGCCATGGCGGGTTGAAGCATTTGGACGCCGGCCGACGCAACGACAAGCTCTTTAGCGCCGGCCAGAGCTACCTCCGCGAGATCGTCGAACAGCACCAGATCCGCTGCGACTGGAGCGAGTGGGGACAGATATACGTCTCGGCCGCCGAGGAGGGGGAGGCCCATCTCGATGCCGTCGCCGACGGGTTCAATGTCCTCGACGTGGCCCACGACTGGATCGACCGCGACGATATCGAACGGATCACCGGGACCCGCTTTTATAGCCGCGGTGTGCGGCTCGCGGGATCGGCCCTGGTTCAGCCGGCGGCGATGATGCGGGGGCTTGGCGAGACACTGCCGGCCAATGTCGATCTT
This sequence comes from uncultured Rhodospirillaceae bacterium, assembly GCA_964408805.1. Classification (GTDB taxonomy): domain Bacteria; phylum Pseudomonadota; class Alphaproteobacteria; order UBA8366; family UBA8366; genus CAYPAV01. The sequence goes on from CAYPAV010000029.1 coordinate 15,643, forward strand.
CGCGAAGACAGCCCGGTTTTGGAGATTCGCCGCGAGGACGGCTTCCGACTGATCTGTCCCGGAGGCGAGGTCGAGGCCGCGAAGCTGATCCTGGCCAACAACGTCTTCGCCGAGGAGATGGGAATCGCCCGAAACCGGGTGGTGCCGATCGCGACATTCGCCAGCCTGACCCGGCCCTTGAGCGAGGCCGAGAAAGCCCATGTCGGAACCGAAGGCCAGTTCGGCCTGCTGCCGGCCAGTCCCAACGGCAGCACGGTTCGGCTCACCCTCGACGGGCGCATCCTGATGCGGAACACGCTCTGGTACGCGCGGGACAAGTACTACGACCCGAAACTGATCGCGCGTGTCGAAGGGCATCACCGCGAAAGCATTCGCCGCCGCTGGCCCGCCCTCGGCGAGGTCGAGTTCATTGCCACCTGGGGCGGCATCATGGGCTTCACCCGGAACGAAGGCGGCGTCTTCGGCGAGATCGAGGACGGGCTTTACGTCGTGCTGACGACGGATGCCGCCCCGATGACGCGGGGCACCATCGCGGGCAAGCTCCTGGCCGAACAGATCTGCGGCATCGACAGCGAGATGCTGGATGTCCTGCTCTCGGTCCCGAAGGCGGCCCTGCTGCCGCCCGATCCGCTTCTGAAATTCATTGCCGAGCGCCGCATCCACGGCTTCGAGAAGACCGACGCGGCGGAACGCTAGGACCGAATGCCCCTACCAGAGTCCCGCCCCCGGCTCGCGCCAGAATCTCAACCGCGCCTCGCAATCGTCCTGATCCTGACGAGCATTGGCCTAATCTCCGTCCTCGATACAATCTACAAGTATCTGACGGCGGAGCTGCACCCGGTCCAATTGGTCTGGGGATATTTCGTCGGCATCGTCGGGTTCCTGGTCCTCTATTTCGCGGTGCGTAGGGTGCCGCCGACTCGGCTCCTCCGCACCAATCGGCCCGCCTTGCAGATCGGCCGGCCGGCTTTTCTGGCGACCTCCATCATCACGCTCTATATCGGCCTCACCTATCTGCCCTTCGCCGAGGCGACGGCGATCGGCTTTATGGCGCCCTTCTTCATCGTGCTCCTAGCGGCCCCGCTGCTGGGGGAGCGGGTGGGGCTGCATCGCTGGCTTGCGGTGATCGCGGGGCTGGTCGGTGTCATCGTCATCGTGCGGCCGGGCGGCGGCATCTGGCATTGGGCCGCGTCGATGCCCTTGATCGGCGCCGCCTGTTTCGCGGGCTATCAATTGGTGACCCGGTTCATGGCGGCGACGGAACGTCCGGAGACGACGCTGTTCTATACCGGCCTCGGCGGGCTCCTGTGGACCAGCCTGATCGTCCCCTTCTTCTGGATGCCGCTCACGCCGTTGCATTGGGCCGTCTTCGCAGGCACGGGTGTTATGGGCGCCTTGGCGCATCTCTGCCTGATCGGCGCCTTTCAGCGCGCCGAGGCCTCGCTCCTCGCCCCCTTCAACTACACCAAGCTCGTCTGGGCCGCTGTTCTCGGCTATCTCGCCTTCGGCGACGTCCCCAGCCTGAACACGCTCGTCGGCAGCGCAATCATCATCGCCGCCGGCATCTATGTCTTCCGGCACGAAAGCAGGGCTAATCTATAGACAATCACGGATCAGATCGGCGGCGCGTTCGGCGATCATGATAACGCCGGCGTTGATGTTGCCGCCCAGCATATCCGGCATCACCGAGGCATCGACGACGCGAAGCGCGGAAAGTCCGCGCACCTGAAGCGCGGGGTCGACAACCGCCATCGGGTCGCTCGCGGCGCCCATTTTGCAGGTGCCGAGCGGGTGATGGACGGTCCAGGCGGTCTGGCGGATATAGGCGTCGATTGCCTCGTCGGTTCCGGCGTCTGGGCCTGGCAGCAACTCCTCGCCGCGATAGAGGTTAAGGGCGGCGTGGGACGCCAGATCGCGCGCCAGGCGCACGCCCGCGCGCAGCGTTTGCAGGTCTCCCGCGGCGGAGAGAAAATTCTGTTGGATCATCGGCCGATCCTCGGGGTTGGCCGAGCGGAGCCGAACCTCGCCCCGGCTTTCGGGATGAAGAATGATCGGACGCACCATGAAGCTGTCCCGGGGCCGCGGTCTTATCCCCGGGAACCAGGGCTGATTGGCACTCGGGAAGAACCGCAGGATGAGTTGAATGTCGGGCTGCGCCAGCGCCGGGTCCGTCTTCAGGAAGGCGCCGATCGGCATCGGCATTCGCGAGGCGATCCCGGTCCCGAAAAGATAGGCCCGAAGCGCCGCCAGGGCGGCCCGGTCGTATCTCAGATTGGCGACGAAGGGGCCTTCGTCGAGGCGCGCATACTCGACCGCGACCGACAGGTGATCGGACAGGTTTTGCCCGACACCCGGAAGATCGTGGCGGCACTCCACCCCGGTCGCCTCGAGATGCGCCGCCGGACCGATGCCGGAGAGCATCAAAAGCTGTGGCGAGTTGATGACCCCGCCCGCCAGGATCACCTCGCGGTCGGCCAAAGCGGTCTCGAGCCGGCCGCGACGCGCATATTCGACGCCGACCGCACGATTGTTCTCGACCAGGATGCGGTGGGCCAGGGCATGGGTCTCGACCTGAAGGTTGTCTCGGTGCAAGGCCGGGCGAAGGTAGGCGACGGCGGTGCTGCAACGGCGGCCGTCGCGGATGGTCCATTGGGTGGCGTTGAAGCCCTCGTTCCGGGCGCCGTTATAGTCGTCGGCGACACCGTGCTGGGTCTCCCGCGCAACCTGGAGCCAAGCCTCGAACAACGGGTCCTGGTATTCGGTGGGGACGGTCGTCAGCGGTCCGTCGCCGCCGCGGTGGTCGTCGGCGCCGCCGGCCCAAGTCTCGGATCGCTTGAAATAGGGTAGGACCTCGTCATGGGACCAGCCGGCACAGCCCTGCCGCGACCAGCGGTCGAAATCCGCCTTGTGACCCCGGACATAGGCCATCGCGTTGATCGAGGAGGAGCCGCCGAGCACCTTGCCGCGAACGCATTCCAAGCTGCGGCCGTCGAGATGCGGTTCGGGCTCCGTGTCATAGCCCCAATCATGGCGCCGTTCGGCGAAAATCTTGCCCCAGGCGAGCGGCACATGGATCAGCGGGTCCCGGTCGGGCCCGCCAGCTTCCAACAACAGCACGCGAATCTCGGGATCGACGCTCAAACGGTTGGCGAGAACGCAGCCGGCCGAGCCCGCACCGACGATTATGTAGTCGTAACCCTTCCGCTCATCCATGAGGTGCCGGCATGCCGATCTTGGGCAGTTTCGCCTCGCCGCGCTCCAGGAGGTATTGCGCGTACCACCAGTCGGGCTCGGTATTGACGTCGAGGCCTTCCACGCCTTCGGTTCTGAAGGGGGCGATAACGGCGCCCGAGATCGTGCCGCCCTCGAGGACCACGCGCGACCAGGCGATCTCCAGGCTGGCGTTCTGTACCAGGATTTCCGGCAGGGCCGCGTATTGGTTCGAATGCCAGGGCTGGCCGTTCAGGGTATGGGGCATGATCGGCGTGATCAGCCCGTCCCGCGCCTCCCACATCTTGCCGGGATGCTGGCCGCAGGGCTCGACCGCGCGAATGGAATCGATGCCGTCGCGGTCGATGAATTCGCCCCAGGCGCGCTGGATCGTCGCCGGGAGTCGGAATGGGCTGGTCGGCCGCAGGATCGAAAAGACCTCGAAATCGCGGCTCGCTTCGGCCAGGGTCTCCAACGCGTGGCGCACCCATTCGATATCGGGCGATTGGTCGGCAGCCATTTCCGCCGGGTGCGGGAAGGGCACCTCGGCGCGATAGTGGCGGGCGATCGCGGCATAGGAGTCGGAGTCGGTGGAGACGACGACCGCATCGAAGACACCCGAGTCCAGCGCCGCCCGGATCGTATAGGTGATCAAGGGATGGCCCGCGAGCGGCCGGATGTTTTTGTGGACGATGCGCTTCGACCCCGACCGCGCCGGGATGAGGCCGACGGAACTTGGTTTCCTCGCCGTCACGTTCGCCCCCTCACCATGCCGTCCAGCCGCCATCCATGACCAAGTCGGCACCGGTCATATAGCTCGAGGCGTCCGAGAGAAGAAAGATCACGCCGCCCGGATAATCGCCGGGCCGCGCCATCCGGCCCATCGGCGTGCGTGCTTCGTAAGCCTCGACGAAACGCGCGTCCTGGTCGTCGAATACGCCACCGAAGGTAACCGTATTGACCCGAACGCCCTGTTCCGCCCAGTAGGTCGCAAGATAGCGGGTCAAATTGTAGAGCGCGGACTTGGAGACGCTGTAGGCGACCGGCTTGAAGAAGGTGTCACCCGCTTCGCGGCGGTAATCGTAGAGGCGCTGATCCGGCGACACCTTGCCGTAGGTCGACCCTATATTGACGATCGAACCGCGGCCCTCAGTGGCCATCCGGCCGCCAAAGACCTGGCAGGCGAAGAAGGTGCCCTTGACGTTGACCGCCATCACCCGGTCGAAAACTTCTTCCGGAAAATCCTCGAAGGGACCGTTGATGGCCGCATCCGCATCGGGCGGCGTGTCGATGGCCGCGGCATTGACGAGACCGTCGGGCGCCCCGAAGCGATCCTCGATTTGGCCGAGAGCATCGACCAATGTCGCGCGATCGGTGATGTCGGCCGGGACATGGAGATATTCGTCCCGGCCGATGTAATCGGCGAGTTCCTCCGACGCTTCGTCCGGCGACGCGAGATCTATAACGGCAGCCCGCGCCCCCCGTTCGATCATCGCCGCCACCATGTACCGGCCGAGCTTGCCGTGCCCGCCGGTCACCACGATGACGCGGCCGTCGAGGCTGAAAGAGTCTGTGGTCAAACCGAATCTTCCTCGAAATTCTCGTCCCGCTTCAAGGGCCGGGTGAGCGTTCGGCCGACGAAATCGTCCAAGCGGTGCGGCGGCAACCCGTCATTCGGCACCTTGAGAGCGATGTCCTCGGCCGTCAGCACGTGGCCCGCATCGAGGTCCCGCGCGGCGACCAGCTTCTTTCCCATCTTGTAAAGCGGCGGTTCCTCGGCGAGAAGCCGGTGCTTATCCTCGCTGCCGAGCGCCACCGGCACCCGCCTGAGATCGCGCACCATCCGCCGGAGGCCGTTCGTCTCCAGCGAAAACGCCTGGTCCGTCCCCTTCCAGGCCCGGTTCAGGGTAAAATGCTTCTCGACCACGCGCGCGCCCAGCATATAGGCGACGAGCGCCATCGCGATTCCGTTGTCATGCGAGGAAAACCCGATGACGGTGTCGGGAAAGCGCGCGCGATAGCTCTCGATCACGCGGAGGTTCAATTCGTCGTATTCCGGCGGATAGCAACTCGTGCACTGCAACAAACAAAGGTCCGAATTGATTGCCGTGATCACCTCGAAAGCGCGGATCACATCGGCCATCTCGGCCCCACCGGTCGAGACGAACATCGGTTTGCCGAGTTTCGCGACGGCGGTAAGAAGCGGCGTGTTGATGATGTCGGACGAGGCCATCTTATAGGCCGGCATGTCGAGGTCCGCGAGAAAATCCAGGCTCACGAAATCAAAGGCCGTCGCGAAGAAGGTAATACCGAGCTCCGCCGCATAGGCCTGAAGAGCCACGTATTGATCGCAGTCGAATTCAAGCGCTTTGCGGTGCGCGCCGTAAGTGCGCGCGAAGGCATGAGTGCTGTTGTAGGGGGTGTCGAACATCTCTTTCGTGAAGAGGTTCGGGTTGTCCCGTTTCTGCAGTTTCACCGCGTCGGCGCCGCACTCGGCCGCCGCCTTGAACAGCGCCTTGCACTTGTCGAGGTCGCCTTGGTGGTTGTTGCCGATCTCGGCGATGACGTAGCACGGGGCGTCGTCGCCAATCGTCCGGCCGTCGATTTGGAGGTCGGGCATGAAGTTCCTGGTCCGGGTCTCTTGTTCCTTGCCCCAATATATCGTGTTCTTGTGACTTTAGGGTCTAAATCTTGACCCGATTGACCATCGGCGGCACAAGCCCAGGCGGCTCATGATCCAAAAACGCCTTCTCATCGTTGCCCATGCGCCCTCGGCCAACACCGAGGCGCTTCGTGACGCCGTGCTCGAGGGAGCGAGTCATCCAGATATCGACGGCATCGATGTAAGCGTGCGACGGCCGTTCGACGCGGGACCGGACGATGTCCTCGCCACCCAGGCGATCATCTTGGGCACGACCGAAAATCTCGGTTATATGAGCGGCGCCCTGAAGGATTTCTTCGACCGGATCTATTACCCCTGCCTGGAGGAGACCCAGGGCCTGCCCTTCGCGGTCTATATCCGCGCGGGCCATGACGGCACCGGCACCAGGCGCGCCATCGAGACCATTACCACGGGGCTCCGCTGGCGGGCGGTCCAGGACCCGCTTCTTTGCAAGGGCGATTTCCAGCCCATTTTCATCGAGCAATGCGAGGAACTCGGCATGGCGATGGCGGCCGGCCTCGAGGCGGGCGTCTTCTGACGCCGATGCCGATCCCAAGACAGAAGAAAGGACAAGACCGCATGACCAACTGCATCCACGACCATGGCCGCTGGGGCGCCGCCGACCAGATGGGCGCCGGCAATTTGCTGACGCCGGAGACGACGCTCGCCGCCCTCGCCGAGGTCGAACGCGGCGAGACGCTCGATCTCAGCCACGTCATCGAGATGGAAGCACCCCGCATCGCGCCGGTGCAGCTGCCCTACGTTATCACCGCCTCGGCGACCGCCGCCAACGGCATTAAGCGACGCCGGGAACAGGGGGCCAAGAACGACGCCGGCTCCAATCTGGAGCGGATCGAGATGACCACACATGTGGGAACCCACATCGACGCGCTCGGCCACTTCACGATCGGCGAGCGGATGTATAACGGGCATTCGTCCGCGGATTCCGTCGGCGATTGGGGATTGGAGAACCTGGGGATCGAGCATGCGCCCTCGATGATCACGCGCGGTGTGGCGATCGATGTCTCGGGGCTCGACGGGGGCACGCATCTGGAGGCAGGCCGGGCGGTCACGCGCGACGATGTGGAGCGAGGCTTGGAGGCGGTGGGGGTCGAACTCCGCCCCGGCGACGTCTTCTGTTTTCACACCGGCTGGGGCCGCCATTTCATGACCGACAACGAACTCTATGTCTCGGGCGAGCCTGGCCTCGATATCGGGGCCGCCGAGTGGCTGACCGGCCAGGACGTGGTGGCGATCGCCGCCGACAACATGGCGGTCGAGGTCCTGCCCGGGACCAACCATCCCCAAACCATGATGCCGGTCCACCAACACGCCCTTGTCGAGGCCGGCGTCTACCTGATCGAGAACTTGGCCTCGGCGGAACTGGTCGCTTCCGGCCACGCGACCTTCTGCTTCATCCTACTGCCGGTGAAGTTCAAGGGGGCCACGGGCTGTCCGGTGCGACCGGTGGCGTTGGTGTGATCGCGGGCCCTCAACTCTCCATGTCGTACCCCGCCAGCGCCTCGTCGAGGCGGCCCGAGGTTTCGAAATCGTAGTTCCATAGGAACCGGGTCTTCACGATGAAGGGCGCGCCGGCGTAGAATTTTTCGTATTGGGCGTGGCGGCCCGCAAACTCGGAGCCGATGGCGTCCCAGGCGAGCTTGAGGAGCTTGACCCGTTCCTCGGCCGGAAAATCCGGCGATTGCACGTAGCGCCGGATATCGTCGCCCGCCTCCGGGGTTTCGAAATCAGCGACATTGGAGGGCAGTTGGATCATGCCGCCGCCGGAGAGCTCGCGCAGCAATTCCAGGATTTCCGGATAGATCCGCGACTGCATGACCATGGCCGCGTAATGGGTCTGGGCGTGCGGCACGTAGACGCCGTTCCGGTTCGGCTTGGCCATGGCGATCTGGGCCTCCAGGAGGCCTTCATACATCGCCGCCCTGACCGCGATATCGGCGATCTGGCCCTGGACCGGCGGCAGGTTCCAGACGCCGTTCATCTGAGTGATCCGCTGGGCCAGGCCGGTCAGGAACCGAAGCTTGGTGGTAAAGCGGATCTGCGCCTGGTTGTTGCCGAGGATATGGGCCGGCGTCTCGAACCATTGATCGCGGCAAATCTCGGTGTTCTTGTAGACGAGAACCTGTTCCCAAGGCACGAAGACGTTGTCGTAGACGATCAGCGCGTCGTTCTCGTCGAAGCGGCTCGCCAAGGGATAGTCGAAGACGCTGGTGGCCGCCTTGGCATAAGCGCGGCGGGAGTGGATGCGCACCCCCGGCGCGTTGCAGGGGACGATCAGTGAAACCGCGTGGTTTTCGTCCCCCTCCCGCAGCGGGTGAATGGTGCTAAGCTGGACGTAGTCCGAATAGACGCTGCCGGTGCCCAGCATCTGGGCGCCCTTGATGACGATGCCGTCGTCACGCTCCGTCACCACGCCGGCATAGAGGTCGGGCGGGTTCTGCTGATGCGCCGGCTTCGACCGGTCGATCTGCGGCGGCACGATGGTGTAGCTGATATAGATGTCGTTATCGCGCAGGAATTCGTGGATCGCGACCGCGTTGGCGGCGAATTCCTCGTTGCCGTCTTTCGCCAAAACCTGGGGTTCCGCCGCGTAGCCGGTGAAGAACCCGGCGACGTGATCCGGTGTTCGGCCCATGAAGCCGAGACTCGCCTCGGCCCAGCGTTCGATGGCACCCCGGCGCTCGCGGAGACCCTCGATGGAGTCCGGCATCTGCCAGATGCGATTGACCGGCTCCCCCGTCTTCGGCGAGATGAAGGTCATCAGCTCCCGGTTCTCGGGATCGCTGGCGATATCGTAGAGTCCCGCGATCGTCTTAGCGGCCCCGGCGAAGGCCGGGTGGCTGGTGACGTCGGCCACCTCCTCGCCATCGACGAAGACCCGCCGGCCATCGTTCTTCAAGGCATCGAGAAATTGTGCGCCGGTCCGGAGACCGCCCGGAAAGCGGTCGTCCCGCAATGCGTGTCGTACCATCATCGCCCCCATACCATGGTTCTTCGAAGTTTCGCGACGTTACCTATGGGACATAGCTATTTCAATTAATTAATCCTTGAGGATTGCCGGGACCGGAATGTTATTCTGCGCCTCCATTCCACAGCGGGTCCGCGAAATGGCTTCTCGAATTGATCCCGATAAACGTCGCGATGGCGACCGCATCGCCACCACCTCGATCGAGGCCTTGCTGGTCGATGGCCGCGATGACGATTTTCGAGAGTTGATTGCCTTGCTCTACGCGACCTCGGGGCGGCTGCAATCGATGCGCCGCGAGCTCGCCACCGCGCTGTCGCTCAGTATTGCGGAGTTCGCCGTCCTCTCCGCCTTGATGTATCTGGCACCGAAGGGGAATACGCGCATCGGCACGATCGCGGAACATCTTCATATCGCGGCCGCGCAGGTCACCGCCATCGTGAACCGTCTGGCGCGCGCCGGCTGGGTGGAAAAATCCGTCGATCCCTCGGACAGGCGTGCTCTCCGGCTTCGATTGACGCCGATGGCGAATGACCGCTTGGCCGGTTTCATGCCGCTCCTGCAAACCGTCAACGACAGTTGGTTCGCCGGCATGTCGCGGACGGAGCTTCGCACCGTCGGCGATTTCCTGAGGCGCCTGGTCGATCAATACGACCGGGCGGATTTGAAAGTGAAGGAGGCGCGTGCTTGACTCCCGCACGCCGCCCAAGACACCCATCCCGGCCAAGGACAAAAGAAACATGAAAATCGCCGTCCCCGACCTTATTTCGAATTCCTATTTCGCCGCCGTCGCCGCCGTCGAGCTCGGTTTTTTCGAGCAGGAAGGCCTCGATATGACGCTTGAGCACATCTTCCCCGTCGACAAGTGCTGCGAGGTGATGCGGGATGGCGGGCTCGATTTCGTGGCCGGCTCGGCCCATAGCGCGCTGGCGGCCTTTCCCGGTTGGCAGGGGGCCAAGCTGCTCGCCTCGCTGGCGCAAGGCATGTATTGGCTGCTCGTCGTCCGCGCCGATTCACCCGCCGCGCAAGGCGACATAGACGCGGTAAAGGGCCTGAATATCGGCGCCGCCCCCTTCGTCGAGCTCGGCCTTCGGCGCATGCTCACCGAGGCCGGAATCGATATCGAGCGCGACAAGGTCAATATCGCCCCGGTGCCCGGCGCCATCCAGCCGGGGGTCTCGTTCGGCATCATGGCGGCGCAGGCCTTGGCCGACGGCAAGATCGACGCCTTCTGGGCCAATGGCATGGGCGCCGAGACGGCGGTCCGCCAGGGAGTCGGCAAGGTTCTGGTGGATATCCGCCGGGGCGACGAGCCGAAGAAGGCCTTCAACTACACCATGCCGGCCCTGATCACGACCGACGCGCTGATCGAACGCGAGCCCGAGACGGCCGCCGCCGCGACCCGCGCCATCGTCAAGACGCAGCAGGCGATCAAGGCGGATGTATCCTTGGCGACCAAGGTCGGCGAGAAGCTGTTTCCCGCGTCGGATGCGGTGATGATCGCCGACGTGGTGGCGCGGGATCTTCCCTATTACACGGCCGACGTGTCGGAAGAGTTCGTGCTCGGCATGAACGAGTTCATGACCGACCTCGGCTGGCTCGACGGCCCGGTCGCCTACAACCAGGTGGTTGCCGAGAGTGTTCGCGACCTCTGGCAAAGCGCATAGGAGATTTCGATATGGCCAAACCGCATCTTGAATTCATGGGCCTCGACATGTCGGAGGGCTGGGCGGTGCCGCCGGGCTATCCGGACGGGATCGAGCAGAAGATCCTCGCCGCCGATCTCGACGAGGACGCCAAGACCGGCAGCCGGTCGCGCCTGCTCCGCTTCCAGCCGGGCGTCTTCTCGACGGTGCCGTTCGTTCACGATCACTGGGAAGAGGTCTACCTGGTCGAGGGCGACCTCACGGTCGGCAACGACGCCGACGGCAATGGCGGCGAACGCTTCACCGCCCCCACCTACGCCTGCCGCCCGCCGGGCGCACCCCACGGCCCCTTCAAATCGGAAGGCGGCTGCATGCTATTCGAACTTCACTATTATCCGGATGCGGTGGGAGAGTAAGCCTTAGCTCCCCATACGGCTGACGGCGAGGCCGCCGAGCGAGAGGATCGCGAGACCGAAGAGCGGCAGGATGATCATCGAGGTGATCGGACCGGCGGACGCGACCTGATAAGCCACGAAGTCGACGGCACCGGCGGCGCTCGCCGCGATGGCCCGAAGCTCGGTGCCCTTCAGGAGTTCGAAGAGAACCCAGCCGACCAGGGTTGCGAAGCCGACGGAGGCGGCAGTCGCCAATTGCTTGGTGGTCCATTCGCTGAGTTTCTGCATCTTCGTGGTCATGTTCCGGATCCTCGGTTCGGGTCTGTGTTGCTAATTCCGTGTTGTCGAGACCTAGAATAGGGGTCGGGGACGATGCGCGATGTGATTGGGGTCACTCGGCATGAGTTTTTTTCTTTTCCCCGGAATCGCGGAATTCCGCGTTGCACGGGGCCGAATTATGGGGAATGGTCGCCCGAAAGGGAGGAATCGCTCATGACGACCGAAAATATCGTCCCGGTCACGCCGGAAACCGTCCACTGGGGCTATTTCGAGGCGGCGCGGCCGCCGGTGCTGGAAGTCGACTCCGGCACCCGGGTGACGATCAACACGATTTCCGGCGTCCCCGCCGTAATGCCCGAGGACGAGACATTCGTCGTGCCGGAGGCCCAGCGCGCGGTCCACGAGAAGATCGAACGCCGGATGATCCCGGGCCACCTCCTAACGGGGCCGGTCGCGGTTCGAGGGGCCGAGCCCGGCGATACCCTGGAGATACGCATCCTCGATATCGAGCTCGCCACCAATTGGGGCTGGAACGCCATTCGCCCCGAGAGCGGCACGCTCCCGGAGGATTTCCCCGAACAGCACCTGATCCATATCGGCCTCGAGAGAAACCGAAATGTCGGCGTCATGCCGTGGGGTCAGGAAGTGTCATTGGCGCCCTTTTTCGGCGTGATGGGGGTGGCCCCGCCACCGGCGCGCGGCACCATAACCTCGATCGTCCCCGGCGATTTCGGCGGCAATCTCGACCTCAAGGAACTGGTTGCGGGCACGACGCTCTATCTCCCGGTCTTCAACGAGGGCGGCCTTTTCTCCTGCGGCGACGGGCATGCGGCCCAGGGCAATGGCGAGGTTTGCGTGACCGCGATCGAGACCGGTCTCAACGGCACCTTCGAGTTCATTGTGCGGAAGGACCTCCGCCTGACCATGCCGCGGGCCGAGACCGAGACCCACTACATCACCACCGGCATCCACCCCGATCTCGACGAGGCCGCGAAACAGGCGCTTCGCGAGATGATCGTCTTCATCCGCGAACACACGCCCCTCTCCCGCGAAGAGGCCTATTCCCTCTGCTCGATCACCTGCGACATGAACTGCACCCAGCTCGTGAACCGCCACAAGGGCGTCCATGCGATGCTGCCGAAGGATGTGCTGGCGGGGGCGAAGGGGTAGGGAAGAAAGCGGCCCTCACCCCAGCCCTCTCCCGCAAGCGGGAGAGGGAGCCGGTCGGTCCGCGCCCTATTTCGCCTCTCCCGCTTGCGGAAGAGGGAGGTGCCCGTGGCGAAGCCGTGGGAGGGTGAGGGCCACCTTTACAGCGTCGCCTCGCTCCCCAGGATCACCGTGCACTGGCTGGACAGCACGCCCCCATTGCCGTGGGCGAGCGTCAGGTTCACGTCGTCCTGCTGGCGCGCCCCGCAGACGCCTTGAATCTGCCGGGCGGCCTCGATCAGGACCAGGAGGCCGTACATGCCGGGGTGGCAGTAGGAGAGGCCGCCGCCGGACGTGTTGACCGCGAGCTTGCCCCCGGGAGCGATGCCGCCGCCCTCGACCAGGGCCCCGCCTTCGCCCTTCTTGCAAAAGCCGAGGTCTTCCAGGAACAGGATCACGTTGATCGTGAAGGCGTCGTAGAGCGCCAATACGTCGATGTCGGACGCTTTCACCCCGGCGCGCTCGTAGGCGATGGGCCCCGAGGTGGCGGCGCCGGAGACCGTGAGGTTCGGCATCATCGAGATCATGTTGTGAGTTATGCACTCGCCGGTGCCGAGCACGTAGACCGGTTTCTGTTTCAAATCCTTGGCGCGTTCCGGCGTGGTGATCACGATGGCGCCGCCGCCATCCGTCACCAGACAGCAATCGCGCACCGTGAAGGGGTAGCTGATCATGGGCGCGCTCATCACGCCCTCGATGTCGAGATCCTTCTGCTGGAAGGCTTTGGGGTTGAGCTTGGCCCAATTCCGCGCCGCCACCGCGACCTCGGCCAATTGCTCCCGCGTCGTGCCGAATTCGTGCATGTGGCGCGACGCGGCCAGCGCATAGGCGCTCGGCGGCATCATCGGTTTATAGGGGTCCTCATAGGCGTTGGGTTCCCGCGCCGAGGCGGTGGCGCGGCCGATTGTCCGCTGGGTGCTGCCATAGGCCACCACCACGGTCTCGCAGAGCCCGGCCGCGACGGCGGCCTGGGCATGGGTGATATGGGCCATGAAGGAGGAACCGCCGATCTGGGTCGAATCGAAATATTTCGGCTGAATGCCGAGATATTCCACCAGGCTCATCGCCGCCATCCGGGTCTGGCTGGCAGCGACGAACAACCCGTCGACGTCGGATAACGCGAGACCGCAATCGTCGAGCGCGCGGGTCACCCCCTGGGCCATCAGATCGACCGGGGACATGACGTCGGCGACGATTCCGAGATCGGATTCCGCCGTGCCGACGATGGCGATATTGCCGCGAAGATCGCTCATCACGCGCCCTCCGCCGGATCGAAGACGGGATAGGCGGCCTCGTCTTCAGTTGCCGGGATCATCCGGACCTTGACCCGCATGCCGATCTCGACCGAGGCGGGGTCGATGTTCTCGACCCGGCTCATCATGCGATAGCCCTCGTCGAGATCGATCAGGGAAACATCGAAGGGCTCGCCGCCCCGGGGATGCATTGTCGTCGTGGCATGGACCGTACCGAGGCCTGCCGAGACCTTCCATTCGAGATCGTCGGCCCCCGTGCCCGGCGACACCAGCCGCGGATACCAGACCGGTGTTCCGTCGCCCGAGACCTGATAGACGAGTTCGCCCTTCTCGCAATGCTCGCGAAATATCGCGAGCGGTGACTTTTCCGCTGCCTCCGACATGTCTCCTGCTCCCGTCAAGTCGTTAAGGAAAGGCGTGATTTCAGCCCCCCACCGATTTATTCCGAATGCCGTCCGGCGCAACCGGGGTTCGGCCGCCCTTCTCACGGGAAGGTTATTTGAGACCTCGCCGCCGGCTGCTAATATCGCGTCCGGCTTCGCAAAAAGCTTGGGAGGAAAGATGACACTCGCACAGAAACTCGACGACATTCGCGCCGGCGGCGCCAAACGAATCCCCGAGGAGAAGCGCGCCATCATGGGCGGCGCCACCGAGGACCTTCGGAATTCCGGCATCATGGACGGTGTCGTCAAGGTTGGCGACCGGATGCCCGCCTTCTCGCTCCGGAACAGCGAGGGGGTGATGGTCGAATCATCCGATCTCCTGGCCAAGGGCGCCGTGGTCCTGACCGTTTTTAGGGGCGTCTGGTGACCCTACTGTAATGCGGAGCTGTATGCTCTGCAGGACATCCAGGACAAGATCGAAGCCGCCGGCGCCAGCCTCGTCGCCCTCACCCCGCAGAAGCCGGAGAAGAACGCCGAGATGGTGGCCCGCCATTCCCTTCAATTCGATCTCTTGCACGACGCGGGCAACGAATACGCGATGCAGCTCGGCCTTCGCTTCACCGTGCCGCCGGCGTTGAAAGAGGTGTATAGCAGCATCGGCCTCGACCTGCCGGCCTTCAACGGCGACGACAGCTGGGCCCTGCCGATGCCGGGTCGCTTCGTGGTCGATGGCGGCGGCATCGTCCGCGCGGCCGATGTCGATCCCGACTATACCCGCCGCCCGGAACCGGAGAAGACGCTGGCGGACCTGGCTGCTCTCGGCTGAGCGGCCGCCCGCTTTCGCCGCGGGACATGTTCGATTGCCGCTTCCGCTATACTGGATCGTTCATCCGAGCCGCAACGCGGCCGATTGGGTCGCCCGTGGATTGCATTTGTAACCTAGGCGGAAGCGGCTATTGTCTGGCCGTTGCCCCGGCGACCTTGATCCGAACGACCAGAATGGACCCGATACCATGATGCGCCGACGTCCCGGCCGCGAGTTCCTGCACACGCCCGGCCCGACCCATATCCCCGACCGCGTCCAGAACGCCATGCACAACAAGGCGATCGATTTCGCGAGTCCCGAATTCATGAACCTCGCGGTCTCCTGCTTCGACGACATGAAGCCCCTTTTCGGACTGGAGGACGCGGGCGAGATATTTCTCTATACCGCGTCCGGCCACGGCGCCTGGGAGGCCGCCTTCGTCAACCTCTTCGAGCCCGGCGACACCGTTCTGATGCCGGAGACCGGCCGCTTCTCCCGCGTCTGGGGCGAGATGGGCGAGGCGCTCGGCCTCGTGATCGCGAGCGTGGAAAACGACTGGCGAAGCGCCATCGACCCGGCCCGCGTCGAGGAAGCGCTCCGCGCCGATACCGGCCGCAAAATCAAGGCCGTGCTGATGGTCCACACCGAGACCGCGACGGGCGCCACCTCCGACATCCAGGCGATCCGCGCCGCCATCGACGCGGCCGGCCATCCGGCCCTGCTGGTGATCGACGCCATCGCCTCCTGGCTGACCGTGCCCCTGCCGATGAGCGAATGGGGCGTCGACGTGGTGGTCGCGGCCTCGCAGAAGGCCTTGATGCTGCCGCCCGGGATCTCGTTTTGCGCCGTCGGGCCGAAGGCGCTGGCCGCGACAGAGGCCTGCAAGACCTTCCGCGAATACTGGTCCTGGTCGGCCCGGCTTGGGGTCGAGCAGTACCGCCGGTTCTGTGGCACCGCACCCGAACACATGGTCTACGGCCTCCGGGAAGCGATCGATATCTTGGGGGAGGAAGGCCTCGACCAGGTCTTCGCCCGCCACGCCCGCCTGGCGGAGGCAACCCGGCTTTGCGTCGGCGAATGGGTCAAGGGAAATGTGCTTGAATTCAACACCACCATCGAGGCCGAGCGCGCCAACTCCCTGACCGTGATCCGCGTCGCCGAACACATGGACGCCGAGGACATCCGCCGCACCGCGCGCGAGATCTTCGACGTCGCCTGCGGCGGCGGCTTGGCGCTCCTCGCCAAAAAGGTCTTCCGCATCGGCCATATGGGCGACCTCAACGACCCCATGATTCTAGGGGCCCTCGGCGGCATCGAAGCCGCCCTCGGCTATCTCGAAGTCCCCTTCGAGAGCGGCCTCGCCAAGGCGGCGACTTATCTTGCGGAAACTGCCGAGCGCGGGCCGAAGGAAATAGATAAGCGCACTTATGTTTGAGGCGCGGTGCCCCACCACACAAGAACAGAAAGCCAATATCAATGCCCAATACCCCCCGTCTCTTTTCGCCGCTGACCCTGCGCGGCGTAACGCTTCCCAACCGTGTCGTCCTGTCACCCCTTTGTATGTATTCCGCCGAAAGCGGGGTCGCAACGGAGTGGCAGTTCGCGCATCTCAGCACCTTTGCGCGCGGCGGGGTCGGGTTGGTGTTCGCGGAGGCGACCGGGGTCGAACCCCGCGGGCGGATCACGCCCCGGTGCCTGGGCATCTGGACCGACGAACAGGCCGATGCCTTGCTGCCGGTGACCGGTTTCATCGAGAAGATGGGCTCGGTGCCGGGGTTGCAGATCGCCCATGCCGGGCGGAAGGCTTCGACCAGCCCGCCCTGGGCCGGCGGCAAGCCGCTGGCGCCGGGCGACACCGCCTGGGGCGATCCCGGCTGGCAGTCGGTCGGCCCTTCGGCCATTCCGGTCACCGAGGGCTGGCAGACGCCGCATGCGCTCGATGCCGGCGAGATCGCGACCCTGGTCGATGAGTTCGCCGCAAGTGCCAAGCGGGCGGCGCGGGCCGGCTTCAAGGTGCTCGAAATTCACGGCGCCCACGGCTACCTGATCCAC
The DNA here is from genome assembly GCA_964408805.1 of uncultured Rhodospirillaceae bacterium. GTDB lineage: Bacteria > Pseudomonadota > Alphaproteobacteria > UBA8366 > UBA8366 > CAYPAV01. Next base: position 32,520 of record CAYPAV010000029.1, read on the forward strand.
AGCTTCCTTTCGCCACTGACCAACCGGCGGAACGACGCCCATGGCGGCGACCGGGCGGGGCGGATGCGCTTTGCGCTGGAGGTCACCGAGGCGGTGCGCGCGGCCTGGCCCGATGATCTGCCGCTGTTCTTCCGCATCTCCGCGATCGACGGCCAGGGCTGGGAGATCGAAGATTCGGTCGTGCTTTCCCGCGAACTGGCGGCACTCGGGGTCGATGTGATCGATTGCTCGGCGGGCGGCATCGCGGGCGCACCCGCCTTTCGCGCCGGCGACGACGGCAAGCCGCTGAAATCCTCCGGCGACCGCCCGCTCGGCTTCCAGGTCCCTTATGCGGAGGCCGTCCGCCGCGAGGCCGGAGTCAAGACGATGGCGGTCGGCCGCATCGTCGATGCGCGGCAATCGGAGGATATTCTCCAGGCCGACCAGGCCGACCTGATCGGGATCGGCCGGGAATTGATGTACAACCCCTTCTGGGCCCTGCACGCGGCCGAGGCGCTGGAGGCCGAAACAGCCTTCGATCTTTGGCCCGACCAATATCGCTGGGCCGTAGTGCGACGCGCCGAACTCGGCGCCTACGCGCGGGCCTGAACGAAAGGAAACCCAATCATGGCATTCGTCGAGACCGAACGGCAGGGACAGATCTTTATCGTGCGGCTCAACCGGCCCGACCGCATGAACGCAATGGGGCACGAGATGCGCACCCTGATGGCTGAAGCCTGGACCGAGTTCCGGACCGACGACGATCTCGAGGTCGGTATCTTCACCGGCACCGGGCGGGCGTTCTGCGCCGGCGAGGATATGAAGGAATCGCTCGAGGACGGCGCGCCCGGTGGGCGCAAACCCGATTTGGAAGACCCGTTCATGGCGGGCACGCTGGAGAAGCCGGTGATCGGTGCCATCAACGGCTTCGCCATGGGCGGCGGCTTCATGCTGGTCGAGCGGACGGATTTGCGGGTCGCGGTTCCGGACGCCGTCTTCGAGGTCTCGGAGGCGAAGCGCTGGCTGCTCGGCGGCTACAATCACGGGCTCCTGGCGGCGCTGCCCCATCCGATCGCGACCGAGATGGCGCTCGGTTTCCGGTTCACCGCCGAGCGCTTCCACCAATTGGGATTTATCAATCGTCTCGTCGAACCCGACGCGTTGCTGCCGACGGCGATCGAGATGGCGGAGCATATGCTCTCGCTGCTGCCGGCCTCGCGCGTCAATACGGTGCAAATGATGCGGGAGATTCGCCCGGAACCGGCCCCGGACGTCGAACGCCTCGCCGAGGCCCTCCATCAGCACGGCTGCCTGGAGGACCGCATGGAATCCCGCCGCGCCTTCGCCGAAAAGCGCGCCCCCAACTTCAAGGGCTGGAACGACCCGGAAGACCGCTACCGGACGCCGACCTTGGCGTCGGTGAGAGAGGATTGACCCTTCGCTTCCGCGAGGGCGCGATAGGAGGTTCGCCCATCGTTGACGATCCCGGAAACCCGGCGTGACCTATCCGCAGAGCGCCAGCGCCGTATGGGCGATCACCTTGGCGGTTATCATCAGTTCCTTGACCTCGACGCGCTCGTCGGGCGCCGGCCATTCCGGGTAGAGGCGGATGTCGCCGGGCCCGTACTGCACCGTCGGGATGCCGGCCTCGGCGAGGATGTTGCCGTCGCCGAAATTGCCGATCCTCTCGCCGCTGCCCAAGACCGCCGGCTTGCCCGACGCCAGCGCCTGTCCGGCCGCGACGGCCTCGACCAATGGGTGATCGTCGGCGATCTCCGTCGGATCCATCAGGAACGGATCTTCGGGTCCGCCCGCGGGGATGACGATTTCGCAATCGAGGTTCGGCAGGTCGTTGATACCGTCGATGACGCGTTGCACGTCGGCGCGGACCGACTGCAGCGTCATGCCGGGAACGGTGCGGACCTGAAACATCAGATCGCAGCCTCGCCCGTAATGGTCCTTGGTCATGGCGTCGTAGCGGATCATCGGGAAATCGGCCAGTTCGGGATGCGGCTCGTGGGTCAGCCAGTTATTGGGGAGCTTGTTGGTCAGGCTCGGTCCAAAGCGGCGGATCAATTCGGCCTGCTGCTCGATCGGGTTGAAGTAGCCGGCATAAGCCTCCTCGGAGAAGCGGAAGAAGAGGCCGGGCGCTTGCGTGGTGATCTTGACCCGAACCGAGCCGGTGATGACCGTCCCGATCGTATTCGCGGCATGCTCGATGTTGATGCAGTAATCCGCCCCGACGCCGTTTTTCAGCAGCGTCCGCGTGCCGATCCCGCCCAGCTTGTGCGCGGCCACGGGACAGATAACGACATCGCCCTTCAGGGAGACACCGGCCTCGATCAGCCCGGTGATGCCGGCGATCGCGGCGGCGAGTCCGCCCTTGTCGTCCTGGGCCCCCAATCCCCAGAGCCAGCCGTCGGCGAGCCGGCCCCGATAGGGATCGACACTCCAGCCGGACATGATGACGGTGGTGTCCATATGGCCGTTCAGCATCAGGCTGGCACCGCCGCCCGTGCCCTTGAGCCGAGCGACGGGTTGGCGCGTGACGACACCGTCCTCGGTCGGATGGACGACGTCCATCATCTCGACCTCGAGGCCGAGACCGCCCAGATGAGCCGCCAGGAAATCGGCGACGTCGTGCTCCTCGAAATGAAAGCTCGGGATTCGGATGATGTCGCGGGCCAGAGCCACCAGCCGTTCCTCCGAAATCGCGGCGAACACATCGCGCGACAAATCAGCTTCCGCCATTCGAGTTTCTCCCCGGAACATTTTGAACCGCTAAGGGAGTTAAGGCGCGAGGTCCGAATTCGAAGCCCGAGAACGCGGCCTCAAAGAGCGGCCAGCCGGTTCGCGTCGGTGCGAAGGCGCTGGGCCGCGAAGTCGATGAAGGCGCGGGTCTTGGCGGCACCGAGGCGGCCTTCCGCATGCACGAGATGGATCGGGATCTCGCGGTCCTCGAAGGTGCGGAGGATCTCGACCAGCCGGCCGTCCGCCAACTCGTCCGCCACCTGGTAGGAAAGCGCGCGGGCGAGGCCCCAACCGGCGATGGCGGATTCGACCGAAGACGCCACGTTGTTGGTGGTCAATCGAGGGACAAGGCGAACGACCCGGGTCTTCCCGCCGGCGACGAAGGACCAGCGGGGGGAGTCCTGCAGGGGATGCGCCTGGACGATCCGGTATCGGGCGAGGTCTCGGGGCGTCTCCGGCCGTCCCTTGGCCGCGAGATAGCTCGGGGCCGCGACCGTCACATGCCGCACGAAGCCGACCCGCCGCGCCGTGAGCGAGGAGTCGGGCAGATCCCCGATCCGGAGCGCCACGTCGAGCCCTTCATCGATGATCTCGACCACGCGATCGACGAATAGCGTGGTGGCGGAGACCGCGGCGTGGCTGTCGAGGAAGTCACGCAGGATCGGCAACACATAACGATGGCCGAACATAACCGGCGCGGTGATGCGGAGCACGCCTTGCGGCGATTGGTGGGCGCCGGCGGCCGAGGCCTCGATCGCCTCCAGATCCTGCAGCACGCGGGCGGCATCGGCGAGAAGACGCGTTCCGGCGTCGGTCAGGGCGACCTTTCGCGTCGTGCGCGTGAAAAGACGGGCGCCGATCCGCGATTCGAGCGCCGTCACCAAACGCGTGACGACCGGCGGCGACAGGTTGAGACGCCGCGCCGCCTTGTTGAAGGCGCCTTCCTCGGCCACGGCAACGAAGGTGGAGAGTTCCCGGAAGCGATCCATTATTTCATATTTCGTAATAGTATTTTGATATATTAATCTATTCTAAAAAATACAGAAAGTGTCATTCTCTCCTCGAGCCGGCCGGACCGGCCAACTGCATGAGGAGGATCACATGGCGCGCGGGTTCGCTGAAATCGCCTTCACCCCGACCGTTCGAGAGATTCAGGAGAAACAGGGATCGGCCCGGTCCTATGCCAAATTCCTGGCGCCCGAGGCCGAGCGCGGCGACCACCTGACCGAGCGCGAGATCGCCTTCGTGGCGGCGCGTGACGGGTTTTACCAGGCAACGGTTTCCGAGACGGGGTGGCCCTACGTCCAGTATCGCGGTGGCCCCACGGGATTCCTCAAGGTGCTCGACGATAAGACCGTTGCCTATGCCGATTTCCGCGGCAATCGCCAGTATCTCAGCGCCGGAAACCTCTCGGCCGACGATCGGATTTCGCTGATCCTGATGGACTATCCGAACCGGCAGCGTCTCAAGATCTGGGGCCGCGCGAAGCTGGTCGAAATCGGCGACGACCCGGCACTCGTGGCAAATCTCCACGACGATGCCTACCGGGCAACGCCGGAGCGCGCGGTGGTGATCACCATCGAGGCCTTCGACTGGAACTGCCCCCAGCACATCCCAAGGCGCTTCACCCTCGACGAATTGGAGGCCACAATCGCCCCCATCCGGTCGGAACTCGAGACCCTTCGTTCAGAGAATGCCCGGCTCGAAGCGGCACTGGCGAGCGACTGACACGCGTCGGCTGGATCGGGCGGTCGCTATCTGGAGGTCGGGGTCGCCCTGGCGCGCCCGCTGGCGATTGCGCTCAATTCGGCCGTTCGCCGGCGATCGTCACGCGGTGCATCAGGCGGCGATAGCCGTTGTAATCATTGACCGGGAGGTGTTGCGACGCGCGGTTGTCCCAGAACGCGATGGTGCCGGGCGCCCAGCGGAGACGACAGGTGAATTCGGGCCGGATCTGATGCCGGAACAGAAAGTCCAGGATCGGCCTGCTTTCCGCCTCTGTCATATCCTTGAACCGCGTCGTGTGCCCGAAATTGACAAATAGGATCTTGTCACCGGTCGCGGGATGGGTCCGCACGACGGGATGCTCGGCGGTGGTCGCCAGCCCGCTGTCGTCCTTCGGGTTTTCGCGCCGCCGGTCCGCGCGCGTGGTGGTGGATTCCCGGTTCTCGGCGCTGTTGACGCCGACCAGCCCCTCCAGCATCGCCTTCATGCCGTCGGAGAGCGCATCGTAGGCCGCGTACATGTTCGACCACAGCGTATCGCCGCCCTCGGGCGGCAACTCGCGCGCGACCAGGATGGCGGCCTTCGGTGGTTTTTCGAGATAGGCCGTATCGGAATGCCAGATGCCGCCGAAATTGACCGTCTCGTGTTCCAGTTTCAGGACCGGCACGATTTCGGGATAATCCTCGAGGCCCTTGACCAGGGGGTAGGTGAGAATGTCGCCGAAGCGCCGGGCAAAGCTCAAATGCTGTTCGGGCGTGATGTCCTGTTCGCGAAAGGCCAGGATCAGATGCTCGTGGAGCGCCGTTTCGATGTCGTTGATCGTGCGGTCGTCGAGCGGCGCCGACAGGTCGATCCCCTCGACCTCGGCCCCCAGCGAACCCGCCATCGGTTCAATGCGCATAGTTTCGCACCTCCTCGCCCTTACCCATTCATATGAGACATTCTCCCGCAGCTTGTGATGATAGCGGCGCCGCGGCGAGCCGCATTGAGACAGATCAAGACCTATCCGGCCTGATTTACGACAACACCCGGGGCGCCCTCCGCCATGGCACCGATCGCGGCGGCCTGGGCGAAACCCCGGTCCCGGAACATCTCCCCCACCCGATCCGCTTCGGCGAGATCGCAGGACACCAGCAATCCCCCGCTGGTCTGCGGGTCGAGGAGAAGGTTCTTTTGCCAGGCCGGCAGTTGGTCCGGCAGGGCAACTTCATGGCCAAAGCTCGCCCAGTTCCGCCCGGCAGCACCCGTATTGGTACCCGTCATCGCGAGCGCGCGGGCGCAAGGTAGGATGGGCACGCACGCCATATCGAGCTTCGCCGCCAGGCCCGATCCCCGGCAGATCTCCAGGAGATGGCCTAGCAGGCCGAACCCGGTAACATCGGTCATGGCGTGCACACCCGCGATTCGGCCGAGATCGCCGCCGATCGAGTTGAGCTGGGTCGTCGTCGCCACCATCTCGGCGTAGCCGTCGCCATCGAGCGCGTCGTTCTGCATCGCGGCGCTCAGGATTCCGACGCCGAGCGGCTTGCCGAGGATCAGGACGTCGCCGGCGCGGGCCTCGCAGTTCCGTTTCAAATTTTCGGGGTCGACCAGCCCGACGGCAACCAAGCCGTAGATCGGCTCCGGCGCGTCGATGGAGTGACCGCCGGCGATGGGTACGCCCGCCGCCGCGCAGGCCTCGGCCCCGCCGGCGAGGATGGCTTGGACGGTTTCGACCGGCAGCTTGTCGACCGGCATGCCGACGATCGCCAGCGCGAAAATCGGCCGGCCGCCGACTGCGTAGACATCGGAGAGCGCGTTGGTCGCGGCGATGCGGCCGAAATCATGCGCATCGTCCACAATCGGCATGAAGAAATCCGTGGTGGCGACCACCGCCTGACGGTCGTTTATTTTGTAGACCGCCGCATCGTCGCCGGTTTCGGTGCCGACCAGCAATCCGGGGCAGGCGAATGGCGGCGGCAACTTGGACAGCAATTCGTCCAAGATCGCGGGCGCGATCTTGCAGCCGCAGCCCCCGCCATGGGAGAGACTGGTCAATCGGATGATCTCTTGGTTCATATCCCGGCAGCCGAGTTATTGGGTCCCGAAAGGGTCGGATGAGTATAGGATCGGGCGACGCGCCGGCCTTGATCCTGATCAAATCCGACACGGCTCGCCCGCTCGCGGAAATTTGAAGTCCGGTGCGATGTCGAGATTACGGCGCCTCGAGCCCAAGGTTTCCGCCGATTGTAAGACTATCAACCGCAGTCCGGCATTCACCGGCGGGCCCGGCATTGATCTGGATCAACGTGGGGCCGAGCGAGCCGCGCCAGCTTTCCGGATTATGACAGATCTTTCGACATCGTCGCGCGACGAACTCGAGGCCATGGCGGCGGCCGGCGAGGAGGTCGTCGAATGCATGCGGGTCCTCGCGAAGACCGGCGACAACATCGTCGGCGAATTGCTCGCGACCGAGGAAACCTTTTACGAATGGGATCACTATCCGAAGGGCGACATTTTCGACCCCGCGAGCCAATCGCAATACTATTACCACGCCCACCGGGCCGAGGAGCACGGCCATTTCCACACCTTCATGCGGCCGAAGGGGATGCCGGCCGAAGCGAAACCGGCAGCCCTGCCCGACTACGAGGCGCCGGAGGACGAGGACGACGCGCTAAGCCATCTGATCGGGATTTCGATGGATTCGAAAGGCCTGCCGATCAAGCTGTTCGCCACCAACCGCTGGCTAACCGGCGAGATTTGGTATCCCGCCGACGATGTCTGCGCCATGCTCGACAATTTCGACATCGATCTCGCCCACCCGTCCTGGCCGGTCAATCGCTGGATCGGCGCCATGCTGCGGCTGTTCCGCCCGCAGATCGTCGCCCTACTCCACGAGCGCGACGCCACGATGGCCGCGCGGGCGGAGACGGAGACCGGCGTCAACGTCTACGAGGACCGCGAACACGAGATCGTCTCGATCACCGACATCTCGATCGACACTCAACGCCAGGTGATCGCCGCGGCGCTTGAGGGCGAGGGTTAGGTAAATACGAAAATTGAAATTTGGCAGTGGGGGCGGTCCACGAGATCGAGGCGCTGATCCTGTGTCTCATTGCGGCTGTCCCGGTTTCGGCGGCGGCGATCATCGGAGCGCTGGTAGACGTTCAGCACAGTGTGGACGATTTGAAGGCGACAATTTCGCCGGCTAAGGCGGCGAGCGACAGCGAGGGGCGCCATTACGGATAACGAAGGAGGCGCAAGATGACACGATTCAAAGGGCGGAGAGACGGCCCCGGGGGCCGGAACGAGCACTACGATATTGGCAGCCGTAAGATCGTGCCGCTGCGAAAACTCGTCGAGGAGATAAAACGTCGCGAACATCCGGGTGCACAGATCAATGGACGGGAGCACGTGCGGGACAACCGGGACAGTTCGACGGCGAATAACGTCATCCGGAAATAAGCAATCGGGACCGATGCGGTCGTCGCTTTTGCCTGTTGATATCGACGGCAAGCTCAAAGTTCGGTGTGCAGCCGAAGTTTGGGAAAGGCGGTTCCTTGAATACGAACCCATCGCCCGCATCTGAGTGGATTCACGAGCTGGCCCTGCTTCGGTGGGGCTTTTCTTCATGGGCGGAAATCTGTCTCAGTTTTATAGCAGGAAAGGTCTTATACTTCTGCGATCAACGATGACGGCATGTGAGAAAATGGCCGGAACCATAGAAGAAATTCAACCGCCCTTGACCGACCGGACTTTGCTCTACGGCCGAAATGTTAGGGCGGTGAGTGTTGGCAGTATATTCTTAGTCCTCCTACCGTTCTGGAGTAAGGCTGTGGAAAAAGAGATTACTATCCTTGGTCTGAAATTCTAAACCAACGACCCGGCGATGTGGCTCGTTCCTGGCGTGATCGCGCTCTACTACACAATTCGCTACGGAGTGAATGCAAAAATGGATCTTGAAAAGTTTGCCGAGACCAGCCACCCGAAGCCATATTCCGATTAGCGCTTTTACTGTCGTTATTCAGAAACACCGGACCAACCGGGAAATGCTGCATAGATGACTTTTAGGTCGACTGTCGGCGAACCGCTTCAGCCGTTGGATTTAGGAAATGGTTTCGGGATTTATCAAGATACCCTGCATGACACATTGACTTTATGGACGCCTGACGAAGTCCGCAATCAATCCAATGGTGCGCTTCTATCTGGAATTTAGGGGAGCCCCGCGGAAATACAGGGGCGTTATATCAATTTCGGCCCAAATACGACGAAAGGCCGGGAAACTGATATAATGCCAAGTTAAATCTGCGGCTCCGCCGACGTGTTGGCGTCTTGGTCTCCCCCTACCGCTGCCGCACGGCCCCCGTCTCCGCCAGCGCCGCGATCTCCTCGCCGCCGAAGCCCCAATCGGCCAGGGCTTCCTCGGTGTGTTCGCCCGCATGGGCGCAACCCCGCGAGGTTTCCGTGGGCGTGCGGACGAATTTCGGGGCGGGGCCCGGCTGGGGGACGTCGTCAAGGTTGATGAAGCTTCCGCGGTGGACGTTTTGGTGGTGTTTGATCGCCTCGCTCGGGCGCAGCACCGGGGCGAAGCAGATGTCCTTCTGCTCCATGATCTCGGTCCACTCGTTACGGGTCTTGGTCTTGAAGATCCCGGCCAGCTTCTCGCGCATCATTGGCCAATTGTCGCGGTCGGTCTGGGCCGGCAGATTGGCGTCGCCGAGGCCCACGG
>CAYPAV010000030.1:0-41023 GCA_964408805.1 uncultured Rhodospirillaceae bacterium
ATGACGCTCTCTCTAACTCACACCGTGGATCCGGTTAAGGGGGCTAGGTCAGTTTTCCGGCAAGAGTGCGGCCGAAACCGTCGCCTGGGCCAAGGTCATCGTGGACGAGGACGCCGACCGCATCGTCGGCGCCCACATGGTCGGCCACCAAGGCGAAGACCTCATCCACGTCTTCGCCCTGGCCATGCGCCACGGCATCGCGGCGAGTACGCTGAAAGACGACATGTTCGCCTTTCCGACGTTTTCGTATGACGTGAAGAATTTGATTTAGGGGAGAGGATGCGGAACGAGGGAGGGGGGCCGCCTGCTTGACTTCACCGTTAGTAAAGGTCGAACAGGAGTTACAGAGTCAATTCTCTTCCGAATTCTTGCAGGAAATTGCCGCACTTTAAATTGCTGTTAACTTGGATATTCTCATGCTGAAGCCCCGGAAAAAGCTTAGGGATACTTTGACCAACGACGCCTACTGCAGATTCTGAAAGACCGTAAGTGGTGCCGACAATACGCTTAGCGAGTCGCTTGCGCCGCACAGGAGGCATCAACAACTGAATGTTTTCTGGAAAAAAAGAAAACCCGAGAAAGACTACGGTTTCCGCTCGATCCATCTCCGCATTGATAGCATTCAACAAATCAGTATCTTCTATTTGCTCGGTATAGGTGCTGATGCCCTCGGAGAGTCTTCGAATACTTATTGCACTAGAACCACGATCATAGCCGCCGAAAGGAACAACCTCTGGCAAGCCCTGCCATGGCAGCATCCCGACCTTACCGTATACGTGAATGATCGGTAAATTTGAGATGACGTCTGCGGCAACATCCTGTTGCACAGAGTAATGTTGCTGAAGGGCGTGGTATAGAAAGTGCTCGATACATCGATCGTAATTAAAGGTAACAACCGCGACGTTATCGAAGATCGATGTTACATCACCCAACTCGACGCCTGCCTGAAGAAGACGCCAGAGCTGGACCAAATAGCTAGCCTGAACATCGTCGAAATTAATGCTGTCGCCTTGCTGTCCCTCGTTTGGATCGAAGAACAGCGAGCTGTTCTTTTCCGCCGCAATAATTGCTTGGATGATCGCGAGTTTGCCGCAAAGCTGAATTTTTTCGTCGCCGCGATGGCTATCAATAAAATTATCGATGGAGTTTGCGAGGACGATCCCGCCCTTTATTTTCCAACAAGCGTGAAGATAGTCGTTGATGTCACTCCCTGCTTCATCTTTAAGAGCCGCGTAAATAGCGAAATCTCCGTCACCGTCCATGTTGAATCCGTCAGAGAAGCGAATGTCCATTCGCGTTGAGATTTCGGATTTAAGCTGATCTCCAATTAGTAAGCCGAATTCTGCGCTTCCTCCGGCGCCAATAATGAATAGCGTACGCGACTCAAGCATGGGTTCTTACCTCTTTGTATCCACGTCTAATCGCAGCACATGTTTGTGCTCTGAACGCGAGAAGAGTATGAAGTCAGGCCGTGAATTATTAATAACCTAACATGCTATATCAACCAAGATGTGCAAATTAATAATTTAAGGACTGACCTCAATAACAGTAGAAATTTACAGAAAATTACCTCTTTTTACTTGTAATGTCGCTTGAAGCCTAAGTAGGCTCCACGAATGAAGCGGTGCCGTAAAAAGTGGCCGATAGCACGTGAAACGGCTTCATTTCTTGCAGCCGTGTTCACGGTAGTTGGTGTCTGTCTCGCAATCATCTTCTTCTACGATGAGACTGCTGATCGCCATGACGCTCGCATGATCCGAGCGTGGCAAGTGTTGATATCAGCGCGAGATACCTATGGTAATGCTGGCCAAGTTACAAGGTTGGAGACGCTCTATCATGGCGGCGAAAATATCACCGGTTTGTCTGTTGGATGCCCAAAGCAAACCTTGAATGGGGGAACCCCGAATCACAGTAGGCGTCTGCGCGGGTACGCAATCACCCGGTGCTCGTTGAAGAATGGCCAGGAATGTAAAACAGAAAAATTCTGTATGTTTCTCGCCGACATAAAGTTGACGCCTGTAGGCAATGAAGGACCAGTCAATCTCTCGGCTTCAATATTCAACAATGTCTATTTGTACGCCGCTCAATTTCCTGGCGCTATTCTCAATCATGCAAACTTCACCGGGGCCGAACTTAGTAAAGCCAATTTTTTAGGAGCCACTTTGGCTGAAGCTAGTCTGAACGAAGCCAACATGTTGCAAGCAAATCTAAGTGGAACAAATCTCACATCCACAGACCTGAAACTCGTTAGAAACCTGACGCAAGACCAACTTGATAAGGCTTGCGCTGATCCCTTCCGCCCACCAAGGAATGTGCCAAACGGCTTGAAGTGGCGCGGTGAGCCCTGCACCAAGAAAAAAATAGCCCCGCGCCAATTTCCTATGGGCATCGCGTAAACGAAAAATTCTGCGAATCTCGTTCACCAATTGAGACATAGCCCCGCGCCAATTTCCTATGGGCATCGCGTAAACGAAAAATTCTGCGAATCTCGTTCACCAATTGAGACAGTGCGCGCATCCCCCAAATCCAGAACACCCCCCCCCGGTACGATGTACCGAGGGGAACTGTCCCGAAGACAACTATGTCTTTGTAATACCTGGTCGGGGAGAGAGGATTCGAACCTCCGGCCCCTGCCTCCCGAAGACAGTGCAGGGATTTTCCGGCTATCTTGCGACACTAATTCCATCTAATCTAATCAATTGATTCTCCATAAGAACCATACCATTTCAAGATCTAAACATCCAACAAAACTGCCCATTGGGTTTGAGAAATGAGGAAATCGTTGGAGGAAAAGTGGCGGAACTTACTTACAGTCTGAAAAATATTGAGCTGTGATTTATACTAAATCAGAAACCATAGACTTATCTATCGACGTCTATCGAGCCACACCCCCACCGCAAAAAACGCATCTCGATATGTATATATAAATATGACCCTCTAAATGGTGGACAAAAATTCAAGGGTGACTTCATCCAATATGCAAACGCCATCAATACCAGCGGGCAATTCGACTGGGACTCTCATGGGCATGTTGAGGCCGCGTTGAGCAGGCGCATACAAAACAACCAAACACACATAGAACGTGTCTCATAAGTCCTCTAAGGACTTTGAGAGTGCGATCTGAGCAACATTCACTGTAAACGGTTTAATATCACGCTTTGGTTTGTGACGATGCTTTCATAACTCTTTTCTTCCGTTTCGCCATCTCTACCTTACGAACCGAAAGTCCACCACGACCACGCGTGATCTTAATCCCGCTTGGCGGAATTTTAAGACCATCTTTTATCAAGCGTTCGACTGCCTTTTCCAATTTAGCCAAATGCGGATCGGGCTTGGCAGCTTCAGAGCTAGCTTGCAACTTCTGCCATTTCAAAAATGCTTCATCCGCAATGTCCTTACCAAGACTTTTACGCAATGCTTGAAGCTTACGTTGATGGCCTTTGTTTAATTTACTGGTGTGAATGCGGGGCAATTTGATCTCCAAAAATAGCTTACTGATATAGGCAAATTTAATACGGGACTTGAAAAAAGGCTAGCAAATTCAACACGGCTACGAGAATTAATGTGAATATACGCATTGCTGATATCCTTTTACTCAATCATACAATATGTGGCGCACGCGGCCGTCAACAAATACAATTCGAGCATATTTCTTCGGCGTCAAACGGCATTCATACGAAGTAACTATTCCAAAATTGTTAGTTTCTGTACCTTCCAACCTATAGGCTCGCCCGAACAATCCTGTCTCGCAAGCACAGGTCTTAAACTTGTCTTCTGTCATTCCAATATGGACTTGGCACTGCGATTCAGGCGGCGGAGTTAGAAACCAGTCAACAAGGAATTCCTCCCTCGTCGTATTACAGGATGCGACAAGAAGAACTATTACCAACGATAATAGCTGCTTCATTTCCACCCCTCCCCCAATCATGTTCTGCTAGAGATTAGACTATTTCGTGAGTTTTCGGAAGCATTTCTGTATGATAACGGTTGTAGCAGGTTTGTACGGGCGAATTCGTGCGTACCGTATGACGCGCTTGATATATGAGGTAGAGCTATGGACTTAGGGGATATTTTTATTGCCATCGGCGTCATCTTCGGTTTGTGGGGTGTCGGCTATACGATCTTTAATGTGTATCAAGGTCTCAAATGGAATGCACAGACACGAGAGTTTAAACGAGAATCTTTGGAGCATTTCCAAATTGAGATCCGCAAAGATATTACTGAACTTATTGAGTGGGTACGGTCAATTGACAAGGAACTAGCTGCGGAAGAAGCAAGAATAACAAAGCAACATGATGCGAATTGGGTTCCAAAAGAGGAAGTGATTGGGATACCAATTTTAGTGAGAAATATGCCTCACTTATGCGGACTTTTAGAGAAGAAGGTATGAAGGATGGTGATGGTCGTAGAACCTACCATGATCCATTGAAGCGTCGATACCGCGTTTATAGTGGCGACAAGATACCGCGTTGGGTATTAGAGGGGGATACTTCGGGCACCGCCGGGCTTGATACCGATCCTAAGGCTGGTTCCTATAGGGATGATGAGTATTGGGCATAGTATATAGCCATTAGACCGATCTCAAATAATCGTGCATATGGTATCATAGACGAGAGGTGATATGCGGTGAATGTTTATGGTGTCGGCTTAATGAACAACCTGATGGAAAGATACCATTATACTCTAACGGCATTCTAGCCTCTTACGCTTTCAGTACCGTTTACAATATGATCCAGATTCTGTGGAAACATTCTTCACTGATCGGAGATGACGGAATCTACCTTTCTTCCGCTAAAACTTTTATCTAAGTCGCAGTTGTCTCTTTCGGTTCAATGATGTCATAGCCCTTGTCTCGTAGGCAGTTCGATAGGTTCGTCTCCCGCTCAGTAACTGCCTCGTATGCCCCCACTCCGAGACCTACGATTGCTCCCAAGATCGTACCAAAAATGGCACCCTCTGCGGAGTCACCGCTTATAGCCCCACTCGATGCCCCTTCAGCCGCCCCGATAGCGGAACCGATCACAGCCCCCTTTAATCCCGACACTGTAGCTTCCGCTGCGCCGCCTCCTCTGCATGCATCAAGGTCGGTTTCGAAAGTCTGCTGGTCGAAGCTGGCAGCGCGCTGGTCTACGGACGGCACAGCGCAAGCAGAGAGCGCCAAAGCCGCAGTAATAATCACCCCGAAGAAACATCGATTAAACATACTATTGGTCTCCTCTGTCTTTAAGATGGTTCGTCTAAGTCAAACTCTACCTCCAACTCCCACAGCCTGATCGACCAATGCGGCTTCGAGGGCGTTAAGAACTACTGACAAGTAGAATTCGAGCCGAATGAGCAGGCTCTACGGTTTACAACGAAAGGCCTTTGCAAGGGCTAACCACAAAAGTACGCTGGCAATTTGATGTCGTGTTTCTGGATGGGTTTTGAGGTGCTTCACAAAAACATCTATTACTTGCTCAATGTTGAAATTACGAGCACAAACCACTACCGGAATACCCTTTTTGAATTTTTCGACCTCAGCCGTTCGCATGGAATATCCCTCGAGCCATCCTTGCACATACATGAGACAACCAAATGATTCCTCTGCTTTGCAAAGTTTGTATATGGTATTCCCATCCACAGCACCCGCCGTAGCCCACGAACCGCCCATAAATATCATCAACACAGCTGCGGAGATCATTAGAGGTCTCATAGATCGCTCCCAATTTCGAAATAAAATTACAAAACCATTGTCGCATTTTTTCCGTTCAGATAGAAAACAAAGCTTTAAATTTTACGGTTAAATGGTTGTTACGAAATTTAACCGTTATTCGTATAACACTCCTAGATTTCTCGACTTAATACATTGAAAAATAAATATAATTAATCCGTGACATATTTACGTAATGGGAGATCCCATATCTACCTTTGTCACGGTTTTAATTATTGACCATCATCAGTCGGAATCAACTTGATCCGGCTCTTCAGTCCCTTCCCATTGTAGTTGGCGTACAGACCGCGTAACATCGCGTCCGCTGCTGACACGCTTGTCGTCACTTCGATATATGCATCGGATAAAATCTTACTTCCATTCTTTACCCTCTGCCTAACCTGCCTTTGTTGATCGGCGCTAACATTCATCTCACCATTCGTGATCCGACTGATCAGACCATCAACTTCTCTCGGCTTCAGACGATCCCCCTTTTCGTTTACCAGACCATCATCA
Organism: uncultured Rhodospirillaceae bacterium; assembly: GCA_964408805.1. Lineage (GTDB taxonomy): Bacteria > Pseudomonadota > Alphaproteobacteria > UBA8366 > UBA8366 > CAYPAV01. The sequence goes on from CAYPAV010000030.1 coordinate 6,206, forward strand.
CCTACCGCAGCTCTGTCTCTAATATCTTCGGCAAAAAGTGTGAGCCGACGCTTCGCTCTAGGTCGATACGTCCTATTACCATATGTATCAAAGTCTTGAAGAAACCTCTCCAAATCAGTCCTTCGTTTGATCGGCTCCTTGAATTTATCGAAAATCTTCCGTGCTTTAGAATATTCAACAATATTCTGATGGGGTCTTGTTTGAAAAGCTAGATGAGGGTGAGCGCTATAACCGTCAATGATTCTTTCGGTTGGTTCTATTGGTCTGCGCTTCATATCGTAGTCCATCCCAAGATACTGATGTTTCTCTTCGCTGAGTAAATCTCCTTCACTAGTTCACATTGATTTCGCTGTCGTTAAAGTTCGGCTTCTCCATTCCTTATCCCATTCTCGTTCTGCAAATTCTCGGATCAGAACATGGTTCTTTTCCATATCAGATAGGGCCACACCGTTATCCGATTGAAGATGACCCATAGGTATATTCACTTTTGCCAAAATTGGCTTGTCGTTTTCTGGATGAAGAGAGCCATGCATCCGTGTCCGCATGAATACCATCCCTTTAGAAGTACCTTTCTTATCGATGATCTTTTTACTACCGGTGATGAGTTCGCGTAGCTCGCTGATGAACTGACATTGCGGTCCAGACGTAGCTATCATCATTTGTTCATCAGTAGCAGATGTACACACACCGTCTGTGATGGTGTTTCCTACCAAAACATCTTGCGGCAACAGAGATAATATTTCTGATGTCGTAGCTCTGACCAAGCCCGTTACATAAGCGGCTACATATGCGTCCGAGATAGCCGACCTTTCGAGTTGGCGAGTGCTTCCGGTAAGCGTATCAAAGACCCGAGACTGATCTCTCAGACCTTGCGCGACCTTCCCATAGATGTTGTTTCCGATGAGTTTATAGAAAGCATTTTTGAACGGATGTTCGGTCTTATTGTATGTCCCCCGTTGTTCGTTGACCCATTGACCAATGTCTAAGAATGGTCGCACTCCGCCTTCTTTGGCAGGGACAACGACACCGGAAAGAATTTCAATCTCGGCACCCATGCGTCTCGCCAAATCAATCTCGGGACTGGTGACATAGCCTTCGCCTTCCAGCACATAGATCAATCCATGACCATTCTCGTCTCTGATAAAGAGGCACGGGTACCGTGTATCATTGGGAAACTTCCAACGGACCAACGCATAGCCCATTTGATCCAAACGAAATTCGCTCAACTCTGTCGTCTCTTCGAGTTTGTCGAAGTCTGGTTCAATGACTGCGGCAAGAGCCGTTATATAGGCGCCTTCAAGATCGTAATCGGTGAACGTCTCGTTGAACGGTCCGAAGAGAAAGCACTCGTTTCTTCCACCGTGATAGCATTTGATTGCAAAATCTTCATGCCGCGTTACGAGCTCGTTACGATAGCTTCTCGTTGATGTAGAGCGGGTCGGACCCGTTCTGCGCGATGCTCGTTCAACGCCCATGATTTCATCGTAGGCGCGACCCGCCCGCTCCAAACGAGTCGTGAATAACTGTTTAGCTAACCCACCTATTGTGATCGGTCGGTAGCTATCCACTAAATCCAAATCTCTGCATTCCTTCTGTATCCGCTCCAAATATTTCGCTGCAATCTCTGCGTCACGAAGAGCGTATTTCTCAAAGTCTTCTGGCTTCTCCCTAAGCAGTCGAAGCATCTCGTCCTTTCCGTAACCATCCGGCAAGTCGAGTTTTCTTACACCAATAATTTCACCCAAATTCTGTAGATTTTTACCATCGTCGGGCGCCAACAACATGGTGTCGGCCAAGTGCATGCGAACTAAATGCAGATTGCGGGATCTGTCATAACAACGGAGCTCAATCGGGTTGATAATGGTGACGTAGCTGGAACCTTGAACAATCTCGACGCGTCTCTTCAATGTTCCGAAATCCGATATGACAGAAGTTTCAGCTGGAGAAAAGTGGGCCGCCAACACAACCCGTTCTGGCCACGATTTGCCCCGATATTCATCTTGCAAAATCTCACTGACCCATTGGGCCATATTCAATCGCTTCTTCTTCTCCGCTAGATTTAGATTGGGATAGTGAATTCCCGACCAACTCCGCGAACCATCAATTCCGTACCATTGATAGGACAAGACGGAGTTTTGGTCTTTGCCTGATTGCCATTCGGCATCAATGCCGATAATTGGAATGCTCATTATAATTCTCCTTCATAAATATTAATACTCTCTAAGGTTACTTATTAAATTTGCTTTGGGTTGCCACAAAATTGCGATCGCCCGAGAAACTTTCAGTATGAAATTAATTTTTCCATAGACACGATGGAAATAAAACGCCGTAAATTGGTAAAAATCTGATACTTAAGACGCTGTTGGCTGAATGGCCCGCCAGATCAGTTTGAGATTCTCGATTAAACTAGACAGCGCTTTCTTCGAAATTCATAGAAGTACCGCGCCATCGTACGTAATTTGCAAGGCCAAAACGGACGACGGACACCATCAACGAAATCTACGAGCCACGCCGAAATATGAACGATCATTAAAAGTCCGCCGATGCAAACCGCCAACACAATCAAAGCGAAGTTTAGTTCATAAAATGCTGTGAACCGATCATGCACTGTCGGTCCCGTGCTGAACGTGATAAGGCCGGTAGATAATGTATAGAGCCCGCATGCGCCTATAAAGGTACATATGAACCAGCAATCTTTGTTCGATCTCATTACCCCCCCCCCCACCGCGCCGCAGTTTTCTAGTAGAGATACTGTGCAGTCTTCTTACAAGTTCGTCGTTCAAAATACTTGACTGTTCTACAGATGGAATAAGTTCATTAGTTCTTATCCATTCCTTCCCTTCTTCCGGTTCCATAAGTCGATCATATTCAGAATAACTTATATCATTATATATTCTAAACTCGTCCGTAGAAGGTGAGACCACTCTTTCGTTTGTAGTCCAACACAATCTATCCTCATACTTTCCCAACCCAATGACGTCCCCAAAGGGGTCTAAGATAGGGTTCTTCTTATGATAATAATCTACCATATCATCTCTAAATTTCCACCACTCACTACGCTGAGACGACAGTTCTCGAAGTCGTTTTCCGCTTGATAGTTTTTTAAAAAGGCTAGAATTTATTGATTCTATTTCTCTATCAATCTTCGATAAACCTTCATCTCTTTCTCTTTCTTTGGATTTAATGTCAATGTATCTTTTATATATTTCATCATAATTATCAATATCAAATTGTGCTAATATAACACACCTCTTGAAACTTTTATCCCAATCTTTTAAATCATCTAAGGATAAACTTTCCGGTTCTGGCCACTCCTTTCTATCTATCATGTTTAGCATATTGAATTCTTTCTAAATTCATATTTAGACAGCCCCCCCACCTCTCCTTCCGAAGTTATGGACAGATTCCATTGCAAGCAGAGGGAGGGGGGTATGTGTCTATAGACTAGTTTAACAAGCGTAACTGTACCTCTTCCGGCAGCAGATAAAAAGCTAAGGTCTCTATATCCACATCCTTTCTAGCAAAGAATTCCCAAAATTGAGGACTCTCCTTATGCCACTCCCTACATGCCTCTAGTTCCTCCCTGTAAGCCACGAGAGCAGGGTCTGGAGGCTCATATAGGTCCGAGCGAGTCGCCTCCTCAAACCTCTCCTCAAGCGTCTCTACGCGGTCGTGGAGCGCGTCTATTTGGTCTTCGTCAAAAGGGTATATCTGAGGCTACCTCCTCAACAGCCTCAACTACGTCGGTGATCCACCATCGTTTAAAGAGATTCCGATCAATGCCATCGGGTACGTACCATTTCTTCGCGTCTGGATCCCACCAAGCACCAAGCTCCTTAGCGTCGTCTTTCTCTTCGTAGGGACAAGCCAGATAGAGTTTCTGTTTACGCATGACTTTTCCTTTCATGACGTATGTTCGGGATTGCGTTGCGGATTTCGTAAACTTTACGGCGGGGCGAAGTTCTGGTATTATCCGGGTTCGCTTTACATCTCTGAGACAAACTTGAGGAAGTGCGCCTTAGCAATCGGCACTGCTTCCTTGCCGAGTTGCGTATGCACTTCCGCTAGTATCTCTGACATCGCCCAACCGCGTCGTCGGCTGGCCTTACCGTCATCCATCAGCTTGCTGACAAACGCAGTTACAGCGTCCACACGTTCGAGCGTCAGAAACTCTTCCGTGCTCATGACTGTATCGATTGGGTTCGGTGTCCGATCCATAATCATCTCCAAATCTGATTTGTGGGGATGAACTACCTATTAACCACCGTCGTAGTTCGTAAGAACTCACTACGACGGTGGTTAATAGAGTTGGATTGCAGACGATTAGGTTACGTCGATTAAAGAACTTAGGATTATTATTTGATAAAAATATTGCCGAAAATAACTATTTAACAAATTATAAGTCTAATGATGATGAATAAAATAGACATTATATTCATCATTCATTATTTTTTTACATATATATTTATAATAGACACTAATTTTTACTTCATCATCCGAGTTTCATTGCTAAATCTGCGGCCTTCAAATGCGTGTATCTCTGCAACATCCGCAGATCCTTATGACCAGTGATAGCTGCCACCTCCATCACGTTCAGCCCCTTCTCGAAGAAACGGCTAGTAGCCTCATGTCTGAGGTCGTGGAACCTCAAATCGGATATTTCCGCTTTATCGCAGACCCGTTTCCAAGCGCTCTTCAGTGCTTCGAAATGTATCGGGAATACCGGTTCATGAATGTCGTCGTCGGTACGTGACAGATCCTCTAACAGAGCGACAGCCGTGCTTGATAGGGGCACGTCTCTATTCTCTCTATTCTTTGTATTAGTTATATGCACGTATCGGCTCTCCAAATGCACGCCGTCCCACATGAGAGATAGCATCTCACTCCGTCGCATACCGGTCTCAATGGCAAGCTTCACTAGAGGTAATAACCAACGATTAGACGACTGGCCACATGTCGATAGCAGTCGTTTTTCTTCGTCGTCCGTAAGACGGCGGCTTCGGCTATTCTTCTCTGTAGGACGCTTAATCTGTTTTACGGGGTTGTTGGGAATTGCGTACCCCCACTCACGTATGGCGACCGTCAACGCGGCGCTCATGATGGATAACTCTCTGCAGACAGAACCCGGTGACACCTCAACTAGGCGCTGATCCCGATACTCAGCAATATGAGAGGATTGAAGGAGCCCTATCCCAATTTTAGAAATTGAATGGCGCAGCATTTTTTGTATCCGCGTCTTCTCGGAACTCGCCCCTCTTTTCTGTGGCGTAACTTCTTCTGAATACCTTTCTAGAATCTCACCAAACGTCTTCACAGGCGCATGTTTGCTGTTGGTAAAGACACCCCTTTCTATCTGTCTTTCAATCTTTCCAGCCCACTCAACGGCGTCGGTTTTATAGGAGAACGTTCGTGTTTGTGTCGGATAGCCCATTTTTCGAATTCGAGCCTCCCAACGAACACCAATCTTGCTTTGTCGTTTCGTAAATGTCGCCATACCTCAACCTCACTGGAGGAGAATAGGAGGATTTGGAAACATCAATCAATCAGATACGCCAGAATTAAAATAGATAAAGCCCACTAAGTTGTTGACTTAGCAGGCTTTATCCACTGGTCGGGGAGAGAGGATTCGAACCTCCGGCCCCTGCCTCCCGAAGACAGTGCTCTACCAGGCTGAGCTACTCCCCGGCGGTGTGGAGGGCTTATAGCGAAGCGGGGGCGGCAAGGCAATGGCCCCGCCGCCGCTCGCCGCCGCCGGGGGGCGGCTTAAATCATGAGAGAGCATGGGAGGCGGCACGATGGATGCGAACGAATTATCGGTGACGGGCACCCTGCGCGCCATGGCGGCGGGCGAGTTGACGGCGGAGGGGTTGATGGAGGCCTGCCTGGCGCGGGTCGGCGCGCGCGAGGAGACGGTCCACGCTTTTGCACATATGGACGAGGACGCCGCCCTTGCCGGCGCGCGGGCGGCGGATGCGGCGGGTCGGCCGGGCCCACTCGGCGGCATTCCGGTCGGCTTGAAGGACATCATCGACACGGCCGACATGCCGACCGAGTACAACTCCGTCATCTACAAGGGCCACCGGCCCGAAAAGGACGCCGCCTGCGCGACGGCGCTGAAGGCCGCGGGCGCAGTGGTTGCCGGCAAGACCAATACCACGACGTTTGCCCACCGCAACGTCAGCCCGGCCCGGAACCCGCATAATCCGGCGCATACGCCGGGAGGCTCGTCCAGCGGATCGGGGGCGGCGGTCGGCGACCGCATGGTGCCGTTGGCGCTCGGTACCCAGACCGGGGGCTCGGTGCTTCGGCCCGGCGCCTATTGCGGCACGGTCGCCTACAAGCCCGCCTTCGGCGCAATCGATTTCACCGGCACGAAACAGATCGCCCTGGCGCTGGATACGCTCGGATTTTACACGCGGAGCCTGGATGATTTGCCGTTGGTCGGCGGAGTCCTGGAGGGCAAACCCGGCCCGCTTGCCGTCGGTGACGACACGGCGGCGCCGAAGATCGCCCTGGTGCGGACGTCGAGCTGGGACAAGGCTGAGCCCGAGGGCCACGGGATTGTCGAGACGGTGTTCGGGAAACTGGCCGCCGCCGGGGCCACGGTGCGCGAGGTCGACCTCCCCTCCCCCTACCCGGAAATGTTCGACGCTCATTCGATAGTGGGGAACACCGGCGCCGTCGAATGCCTGGCCTGGGAGATCGAGAACCATTGGGACGGCATTCCGACCGTCACCCAGAAGATGATCCGGGCGGGCCAGAGAGCCGGACCCGGCGCCATGGAAGAAGCGCTGGCGGTGGGGGCCGCCGGCCGGGCCAAACTGCCTTGCCTGTTCGCGGCGGATGAGATCATTCTCACGCTTTCGGCGGCGGGCGAGGCGCCGGAAGGAATTGCGAAAACAGGCACGGCCGAGTTCAACCGCCTCTGGACCTTCCTCCACGTGCCCTGCCTGCAGATCCCCGTCGACAAGGGTCCCCGCGGCCTGCCGCTCGGCGTGCAGTTGGTTTCCCTGACGGGGAGCGAACCTCACCTCTTCGCCGCTGCCCGCTGGGCCGCGCGGAAATTGGGGCTCGATCTGTTCGGTTGAGGCGCTCGCTTCGCCCGAGGGTCGTTAGTCGGACTCTTCCGATTTCTTCTCGCGAAAGATGCGCAGAAAGTCGTAAACGCCGATCGTGACTACCAGGAGCGTGACGATCCACAGGTCCGGCTCCATCACGCCCACGGTCGCCACGCCGAAAAACGCGATCACCATCAGCATCGAGACGGTGGCGAATATCTTATCGGACATCGGCTTCCAGCCCTTCCCGTTCCAGCCGCGTATCTACACCTCGGGCGCCCCGACTTCAAACCGTTCGTCAGTCCCCGTCCGCACGCTCGACGCGCTCGACCAACCAGCGCGCGGTCCTCAACAACCGCGCATCCTCGCCGCGTCGCCCGACCAATTGCACGCCGAGCGGCAGCCCGTCCGCACTCCGCAACAATGGCAAGGTGATCGCCGGGGTGCCGCACAAGGTCCATAACGTACAGAATACAGGGCTCCCGGTCGAATCAAGCCCCTTGGGCGCGGTCCCCGTGGTCGCCGGAGTCAGGATCGCGTCGCAGTGCTCGAAGATTTCCTCGAGCCCGGCGTTCAACACGCCGATCCAATCGACCGCGGCGTTGTAGTCCATCGCGAGAACGGTCTGCCCCTCCTCGATCATCTCGCGGAGAGTGTCGCTGAGTTCGGACTTGCCGCGCTGGTAATAGCCGGCGAAGCTTTTGGCGAAGTCGCCGAGCATAATCGTCCGGTGCAAGGCAATCGCCGGATCGAACGGCGACGGCAAGGCGATTTCGGCACACCCCTTGATCTCGTCGGGACCAAGCTCCGGCGTATCAAAGGCGTCTTCCTCTTCGGTCACTTCTTCCGGCCCCGCCGTGCTGAGGAACCCGGCGAACTTTTCGAACGCCTCCTTGGTTTCGTCCTCCGCCTGGTCCCAAACCGGCGTCTTGACGAAGGCGAAGACCGGATCGAGCGGCGGCGCCGAGCGCGCGGTCTCCAGAAGTCGCGGCCGGGCGCGCGGGCGCATGTCCGGATCGCGGCCGTCGTGGGTCGAGAGCACATCGGCGATCATCGCCGCGTCCTCGACCGAGCGCGCGTAGACCCCGACGGTGTCGAGATGGTGCGACTGGGCCAGCACGCCGTGGCGCGAGATCAGTCCGAGCGTCGGCTTGAAGCCGACGACGCCGCAATAGGCCCCCGGGCGGATCATCGATCCGTTGGTCTGGGTGCCGACCGCGAGCGGCACCATGCCAGCGGCGACGGCGGCGGCCGAACCGCTCGACGAGCCGCCCGGCGTGTGCTCGACGTTATGCGGATTGCGCGTCTTGCCGGGGTGATAGGCGGCGAGTTCGGTGGTCACCGTCTTGCCCATGATTACCGCGCCCGCCTCGCGCAGCAGGGCAACGACGGTGCTGTCTTCCTCCGGGCGCCGACCGGCGTCGAGCGGGGTGCCGTTCTCGGTCGGCAGGTCGGCTGTGTCGAAAATGTCCTTTACGCCAACCGGAATGCCATGCAGCGGTCCGGTTGGTTGGCCCATCTGGCGCGCGGCGTCGCGGATGCGGGCCTGCTCGAGGGCATATTCGGGGTCCAGATGGGCCCAGGCCCGGACCTCGCCCTCGACCGCCTCGATGCGCGCCAGGCAGGCCGTGACCAGGTCTTCGGAGGTGATCTCGCCAACATCGAGCTGGCGGGCCGCTTCGCTGGCGGAAAGCTCGGACAAGGACATGGCGTCGCCGTCAGCGGCCGTAGACGATCTTCGGCAGCCAGAGCGCCAGCTCCGGGAAGGTATAGAGGATGAACATCGCCACGAACACCATCGAAAGGAACGGCAGACACCCCTTGAAGATCTCTATAAGTTGCACGTGCGGCGGCGCAACGCCCTTGAGATAATATGCTGCCATCGCCATCGGCGGCGTCAGGAACGAGGTCTGCAGGTTGAGCGCCACCAGGATGCCGAAGAACAGCGGATCAATCCCGAAATGCGGCAGCAGCGGCAGGAAAATCGGCACGAAGATGATGATGATCTCCGACCATTCCAACGGCCATCCCAAAAGGAAGATGATGATCTGCGCCATGATCAGGAACATGATCGGCGACAGGTTCATCCCGATGATGAATTCCTCGATCAGCGTTTGGCCGCCAAGATAGGAGAACACCGACGAGAAGGTCCACGAACCGACGAACAGCCAACACACCATGGCCGAGGTCCGGACGGAGAGATAGACCGACTCCCGAAGCGCATTCTGATCGATCCCCCGCCACGCCATGTAGCCGAGCAAGGTCACGAAGAAGCCGACATCGAATGCCCACCAACTGACCTCGTGCTCGGCGAAGCGCTGGTTGAGATCGAGGACCGCGAACATGACAAGATAGACGGCGCCGCCCGCCAAGCCGATCAGGCCAGCCTTGCCGCCGAAGGCATATAGCGGTTTCAAGGCGGGGACCTTCGGCTGCAGGAGGCCGAGGATGCGCACATGTCCGATGTCATAGCGAACCACCACGGCGATCGCCAGCGCGACGGCGACGGCGACGCCGGGCCCGAACGGCAACGTGCGATTGGTCGGCAGCGGCAGGTCGAAAAAGCCGTGGCCGAGGAACCGGAAGGCGAAATAAGCGACGTAGAGGATCAGTGTCGTGATGCCGCCGGCGCCGATGGCGTAGTGCCACGGATTGTACGCCTCGGGCTCGCCGTTGCCGTCGACCCAGTTCGGCCGCACCGCGCCGGACCGAATACCGGCGATCCGGTAACTCGCGGCCAGGACGATACCACCGACGGCGCCCATCGAAGCCGCCTCGGTCGGGGTCGCGAGACCGAACAGAATGGCGCCGAGAACCGACAAGATCAAGAACGCCAGCGGGAAGAACGAAGTCACCATCATGACAATGATGCTGCCGCGCCTGACCGCGTCGATGTCCTCTTGCCGCGGTTTCGGTGCGAGCTTGGGATTCAGCGCCGCTCGGCCGATCACGTAGATCACGTAAAGACCGGCCAGCAAGAACCCGGGGAGAATGGCGCCGGCGTAAAGCCGCACCACCGACATGCTCGCCGCCGCTGCGTAGACGATCAGCATGATCGACGGCGGGATCAGAATTCCAAGGCAGCCACCGGCGCAGATCACGCCGGCCGCAAAGCTCTGGTCGTAACGCGCCTTGAGCATCTGCGGATAGGCCAATAGCCCCATCAGCGTCACCACCGCGCCGATGATGCCGGAGGCGGTCGCGAAAAGCGCGCAAGTCGCCAGCGCGGCAATCGCCATCGAGCCGGGCAAGTGCCGCGCCCCGATCTGCAGCGTGAAAAACAGGCGGTCGACCAGGTTGGCGCGTTCGACAATATAGCCCATGAACAGGAACAGCGGCACCGCGACCAGCACGTCGTTGGCCATCACCGAATAGGTCTGATTGACCAACAGATCGAAGATCCGATTGTCGAAAATCGACTGCATCCGATCCGGCTCGTAATAGGCGTAGTAGCCGAAGAACACGCCCATCGCCACCAAGGTGAAGCAGATCGGGAAACCGAGCAGGATGGTGAGAATGAACAGCCCCAACATCACCACGGCGACTTCGGGATCGGTCAGGTCCATCATTTGTCTTGCACCTCACCCGCCGTCGCATGGGTCGCCTGGTCCGCTGTCGTCGTTTCTTGTTCTTGCAATAAGGCGATCTCCAGCTCTTCGACATCCTCGGGATGCGCGGGCCACTCGCCGGTCTTCATGCAGATGATGCAGCGGCAGACCTGGGCGATGCCCTGCAGGAACAACAGCGCGCCGGCAACCGGAATGATCGTCTTGAACTGGGATATCGGCACGCCGGCCGGACTGTTGATGCTGACCTCGCCGGTGCCGTAATTGTACGACCAAGACTCGCCCGCGTAGTCGGCGCCGGCGAAGATGAAGGCGAGAATACCCGGAAAAAAGAACAGGACATAAAGAGTGAGTTCAACGGTCGCTTGGGTTTTCGGCTTCCACAGCCGGTAGATGACGTCGCCGCGGACGTGGCCGTCGCGCGCCAAGGTATAGGCACCGGCCATCATGAACAGCGCGCCGTACATCAAATAGCTGAGGTCGAATGCCCACGACGTCGGATCGCGCAACGCGTAGCGCACGAAAACCTCATAGGCGACACCCAGCGCCAGCAGCAATATGCACCAGGCGAACGCCTTGCCGACCCACGCGGTGAAGCTATCGACCAATGAGATAAACCGGGGCATGAAATTCCTTACAACGATCCGTTCATAGAATAGACGGATGTGGGGCGGCGCTTGCGGCGCCGCCCCGGGTATCCATCCGAATAGGTCGTCTCCCCGGGACCACCTAAGTGAACTTCGGCAGCTTGCCCGGGAAGTAATGCTCGTAGGCGAGCTTGTAGTCGGCCGCGTTGACGAGATCGTAAAACGCGACGCGTTCGGACCAATCCTTCTGACTCTTGACGATCTTGGCGAAGAACGGATCGGCCTTGTTGAGCTTATCCAGGACCTTGTCCCAGGATTCGAGCTGGGCGGACATGATCGACTGCGCGGTGCGGTAGACGTTGACGCCGTGCTCGTTGATCAGCTTCTGCAGGTCCTTCGAGTAGACGTCCATCGCCCAACCGTAGTTGGCGGTGTTGGCGGCTTCCGCGGCGTATTCGAGGATCGCCTGGAACTCCTGCGGCAAGCTGGCGAACTTCGTCCTGTTGAAGATGATTTCGAAGAACTCGGCCGCCTGGTGGTAGGAGCCCATATGATAGTGCTTGGAGACGTCCTGAGCGCCGAAACGCGAGTCGGCGGTCGGGTTGTTGAACTCGAACGCCTCGATGACCCCTTTCTCCAGGGCCGGCACGATCTCGCCGCCCGGAAGTTGGGTCACTTTGAGGCCCATGCCCTGCATAATGTCCGTCGCAAGTCCCACCGTCCGATACTTGAGACCCTTCATCTGATCGGCGGTCTTGACGTGGAACTTGAACCAGCCCAACGGCTGCGTGGGCATCGGCATCGCAAAGAAGCTGCGAACGTTGAGCTTCAAGATATTCGTCTGCAGCTCATCCAGCAGTTCCTTGCCACCACCGTAGTGAATCCATGCCAGGATCTGCGACGCGTTGGCACCGAACACGGGGCCAGTGCCAAACAGGGACGCGGCCTTGTTCTTCGAATACCAGTACGCCGTCACGGTATGAGCCGCATCCAGCACACCCTTGTGGCAGGCGTCCTGAACTTGGAATGCCTTGACGACCGAGCCCGACGGCAACAGGTCGATCTTCAGACGTCCACCAGACATCTTCTCAACACGTTCGACATATTGCTTGGCCATGTCCTGGAACGGGCTCGTTGCGCCCCAGGAGGACTGCATTTTCAAGGTCACCGTATCCGCCGCTTTCTTGACCATCGGCGCCTTGGGTTTATCGGCAACTTTTGGCGGTTTCCCCGACTTCGTTGCTAGCAAGGTGGCGCCCGCACCAACAACGAGGCCAGCGCCTGCTCCAATAGCAAAACTTCTGCGATCCATCTATTTTTCCTCCCTATGCAGGATGCGGCCCGATCCGGCGGCGTTGCCGCGTCGCGCCATTTTGTAGGAACTTTGTTTTTCCGTTCCCCTCCTTGTTCCCGATGCCATTACGGAGTGTCGAAACACGCGAAGGCATCGGGTCCACCCTTGTATACTGAAAACGATCACTCCCAAATAGCGACAACCCGCTTGCGAGCGATAAAGTTTGTTCACAGTTGGAAGAGTATTTCAACCAAGATTTTCGGCGGGTTATCGGATATCTGGGAATAATCTAGGCCACTCGATCGCATGGTTCCGCGCCGCGGAAGACGGCATCGAGATTATCGAGTGCTCGAAATCCCATTGCGTCGCGCGTCGCTTCGGTGGCGCTTCCGATATGAGGTAGAAGGAAGGTGTTTCTTAAGTCGCGAAACCGGGGATCGATTTTCGGTTCGTTCTCGTACACGTCCAGGCCGGCCGCGCGGATCGTTCCCGCTGCCAGGGCTTCGATCAGGGCCGCCTCTTCGACGACGGCACCGCGTGCCGTATTGACGACGATCGCATGGCCCGGCAACAGGGCAAGCCGTGCTGTATTCAAGAGACCCCGCGTCTCCGCCGTCGCGGGACAGTGCAGCGAAAGCACGTCGCAGATCGGCAGCATATCCTCAAGCACCGCGTGGAACCGCGCTCCACCCTCACCCGCTTCGGATAACCGCTGACGGTTGTGGTAGTGCACCTCCATGTCGAAACCTCTTGCGCGCTTGGCGACAACCTGTCCCACCCGACCCATGCCGACGATGCCGATCCGCCCGCCGGTGATTTGGGTGCCGACCATGAAAGCCGGACCCCAATCCTTCCATTCGCCGCCTCGTACCAGCCTTTCGCCCTCGCCCGCCCGGCGGGCGGCACCGAGCAGGCAAAGCATCGCCGTCTCCGCGGTCGCATCGGAAAGAACGTCCGGCGTGTTGGTCACGACGATCCCTTTCGCCCTTGCCGCTGCAAGGTCACAATGATCGACGCCGACGGAAAAATTCGCGATCACCTTGACGCGGGGCGATAGGCTTTCAATCACCTCCGCGGTGAAATGTTCCGTGTGGCACGGTAGAAACGCATCGACCTCGGGCGAAACCGCCACCAGTTCATCGGCCGAATAAAGCCGGTCTGTCGGATTGAGCCGCGCCGAATAATTCCGGGCGAGGCGCGCTTCAACGGCGGCGGGCAGTTTACGCGTCACCAGAACGGTGGGCTTTTCAGTCATCGTCAACTTGCTCCATTGCATTTTGTCGCGAATGCGAACTGCATTTACCACGGATGGACGGATCGAAAATTCCCAAAAACCACTATTTTTCAAAATTTTGTAATGGTTTCCCCGCAGTGGACAATTCTTACCTTGTCGATGAATTACTTAGAATGTAGCCTCTCGACTATCGACACGCCTCGTCGGCAAAGCTGGCGTGGCGCGAATTGGGATGGCGTCGCGTTGGGGACTGAGATCCATTGGCGGCCGCCGAAAACAGGGAGAAGGCAATATGAAGTTTAAATCAGTACTTTCGATCGGCCTTGCGATCGGTATGACCGGCGGCCTGATGTTGGGCGCGACCGGTGAAGCCGACGCCAAGAAGGTCCGCTGGAAAATGCAGAGCACGTTCGGTAGCTCTTTGCCGCATCTCGGCACCTCCGGCGTTCGCTTTGTGAAAAATGTCAAGGACATGTCCGGCGGCGATATCAACATCAAGTTCTTCGAGCCCGGCGCGCTGGTGCCTTCGCTCGAATGCTTCGACGCGGTCTCCAAGGGTGCTTTGGAATCCTGCTGGACGACGCCTGGCTATCACACGGCGAAATATCCGGCGCTGTCGTTTTTCACCACGGTCCCGTTCGGACCGCAGATCGGTGAATTCATGGCCTGGAAATGGTTTGGCGGCGGCAACGATCTCAAACAGGAGATCTACGACAAGCACAATCTGATCGCCTTCGATAGCTTCGCCATCGGCCCGGAGACGTCGGGTTGGTTCAAGACCGAGATCAAATCTCTCGACGAGATCAAGGGTCTGAAGATGCGCTTCTTCGGTCTCGGCGCCAAGGTCATGCAGAAGCTTGGCGTTGCCACTCAGTTGCTCCCGGGTGCCGATATTTATCCGGCCCTCGAGCGCGGCGTCATCGACGCCACCGAGTTCTCGATGCCGACCATCGACACCAAGCTCGGCTTCTATCAGATCGCCAAGTTCAACTACTTCCCGGGCTGGCATCAGCAGGTTTCGGTCTCGGAACTGCTGATGAATAAGGGCGCTTGGAACAAGCTCGACAAGCAGCAACAAACGATCATCCGGGTTGGCCTCGGCGAGAGCGTGATGCATACCTACGCGGAAACCGAAGCCAAGAACTTCGACGCCATGGCGCTAATGCAGTCGAAGCATGGCGTCACGGTCAAGCGTTGGCCCGACTCCACGCTCGCCAAGTTCGAAGCTGCCTGGCGCTCGGTGGTCAAGGAAGAGTCCGCGAAAGATCCTCTGTTCAAGAAGGTCGCGGATCATTTCTACAACTTCCGTTCGAAATACGCGGTCTGGGGTAATGCCCAGTCCCTGAAAGGCACGTACCTCAAGTAAGGGGTCGATTTCATTCGATCACGCGATATTTCCTTGCGTTATCGAAGAGTTTGAGGATGCTGGGGCCCCGCGACGTGGGGCTCCAGCAATCTCGTTGGGGCCTGGGAATAATATTTCCGTTCTGGAGTATATTCGAAAATGTTTGTCGAACTTATCGATTTTATAATCGATTTTCTCCCCATCATGATGTTCGCGTCGCTGGGTGTTCTGCTTTTCACGGGCTATCCGGTTGCCTTCATTTTGGGCGGCTTGGCGCTCTTGTATGGATTTCTCGGCTACTTATTTGGCGTCTTCTCGATTATCGAATTTTTTAATTTTCTACCCCGCATTTGGGGAATCGCGGCGGAAAACCTGGTACTCGTGGCCGTGCCGACATTCGTTTTCATGGGCGTGATGATGGAACGAAGCGGCGTCGCCAACGACATGCTCTATTGCTGTCAGGTATTGCTGAAACGGGTTCCCGGCTGCCTCGCGGTCGCCGTGGCGCTGATGGGCACGATCCTCGCCGCGATGACCGGAATTATCGGCGCTTCGGTAACCATGATGACGGCGCTCGCCCTGCCGACGATGATGCGTCAGGGTTACAGCCACGAACTGGCGACTGGCGTGATCGCGGCCTCGGGCACGCTCGGTATTCTTATTCCGCCTAGCATCATGCTGATCATCATGGCCGACCTGCTGTCGGTCTCGGTCGGCGATGTGTTTCTGGCTGCCCTAATACCCGGCTTGGCGCTAGCATCGATCTACGTCATCTACATCGTAAGCGCGGCCGCCATCAAGCCGAACATCGCCCCGCCGCTTCCGGCACATCTGCTGCAGGTGCCACGAGAGGAGATGCCCAAGCTTCTGCTCAAGAGCTTCTTTCCACCGGTCTTCCTGATCGCGGTGATCAAGGGCTCGATCCTGCTCGGCTTCGCCACGCCAAGCGAAGCCGGCGCTGTTGGGGCCGGCGGAGCCACGCTGCTCGCCTTTATGGCGGGCCGGCTCAAGCGCGAGATGTTGACCGGTGTCTGTCATTCCTCCGGTCTGACGGTTTCGTTTATTTTCTTCATCATTATATGCGCCACGTGTTTCGCTTATGTCTTCCGATCGCTCGGTGGCGACGACATCATTGAGGAGCTCATTTTCGAAGCGGGGCTGGACGCCTGGGGTCTCTTGTTCCTGATCATGGGAATCGTCTTCGTCCTCGGCTTTTTCCTCGATTGGGTCGAGATCACGTTGATCATTCTTCCCGTCTTCGCTCCGATCGTCGTCAATCTCGATTTCACGGCGCATATGCCGCCCTACGCCTCCGCGATCGGCACGCAGACGATCATGACGATCTGGTTCACGGTCCTGGTCGCGATCAATCTGCAGACATCTTTCCTGACCCCACCTTTCGGATATGCGCTATTCTATTTGAAGGGCATCGCCCCTCGGGAAGTCAATCTGATGAGCATCTATCGCGGCATCATTCCCTTCGTTCTCTGCCAGCTTCTCGCCTTGGTGCTGGTGGTCATGTTTCCGCAGATCGCCCTATGGCTCCCCTTTGGGGGCGGATAGGCGTGTAAGGAGTTCGTCGCATGTCGACCGATGAAATCACCTTCGAGAGAGAATCGAGTGCGGCGGTCCCGACGGCTGTGCGTTTCAGCATCGTGATCGGCAAGTTCGTCGAGACAATCGGCCGCTGGGGCACGCTGTTCATGTTGCCCTTGGTCTTCATCACGGTATGGGACGTCCTTCAACGCAAGATCATCAAGGGCATCGGCGACATCTTGTTGGCGCAGGGTTGGACCGATGCCCGCGACGCCATGTACGGCACGCTCTTCAAGTTTCTGCCGTTTCAGTCGACCTTGCTTCAGGAACTCGAGTGGCATTTCCACACCGCGTGTTTCGTCTTGGTGTTGGGGTATGGCTATATTTACAACCGCCATGTCCGGGTCGATCTGGTCCGCGAAAAACTTGAGTTTCGCAAGCAGGCCTGGATCGAGTTGTTCGGAACCACCTTTCTGATGATCCCCTATTGCGTCATCGTCGGTTATTTCGCCTTCGAATATGCGTCCGACTCTTTTTCCATCGGCGAAGTGTCGGCATCTCTGGTCGGTTTGGAAAACCGCTGGGCGATCAAATCGATCCTGGTGGTCGGACTCGTGATCGCCGGATTCGCCGGTTTCGCCATCTGGCTGCAAGTCGTCGTCCTGCTGTTTGGGTCGAAGGATAGCGATTTCATTCTCTTCACCATCGAACGACCGGAAGAGAAGGTCGAGAAGCGCATAATGATGGAGAGTATCGACGACTCCTTCGGTGACGGGTCGAACGAAGCCAAGCGCGGCAACAGTACGAAATTGATGAGCCGGAATATCGACGAGGAAGTTTTCGAAACCACGGTGACGGCGGGGAGCCAGAGATTTTTCTATTTCTTCGGTTTCGGAATCATGATCATCGTGCTGATCCTGATGTTCCATACCTTTAATTTCTGGAGTTGGCTCATCTGACCTCGCGCCGACCAACGGCGCCGATGCTCGAACCTAGACGGAGACTCCGATGCGGTGGTTGTCGAGCTGGGAGAAATACGTCAAGAAATACGTTTGGGACGAGGATCGCACGCCGTTCCTGATTTCCATCGATAGACTGAACCGCGGGCAGGCCGACAAGGAAATCTTCATTTTTGTCGTGTTTTTGGGCATCCCCTTCGCGTTGATCGCGTTGGCCGCGACGGCCCAGATCGTCAAGGCGGGCATCTGGCTCTATCTTGGCCTCGTCATCTACGCCGCGACCATCCTAGCGGCTGTCGTCGTTTTGAACGCCAACAAGAATTGGCTGGCGGCACTCTACTGCATCACCGCGCCGCTCGTTATCTTGTTGTTTTTCGTCGCGAACGGTTTCAGCCCCAATCAAGGCCTCGTGGATCACACGATCATTTTGATCCTGCTCGTCAGCTGGATGCGCTACACGGTGCGGGTCGTTCAAATGGCGAAAGCATACGCCAACTTACCCGAACCGCCGCCGCCGGCACCGCCGGAACTCCCGACCTTCAACGAGCCGGATTAAGAACCATCACGCGAAACCGGGCCGACTAGGCGCCCGCAAGGAAATGCGGCAGCACACCGGTGTGGTCGCGGATCTCGTTGACGCCGGGGACGTTCTCCACTGCGACTAAGAGCGCCTTTCTCTGCGCCTTGACCTCAACGTAACCCCAAATCTCGACCACGCCTTTGTCCACGATCACATTCATCTGCGTCGGCCGCAGCCAGCTGAGCTCGGCGAGGACTTCCATGATCTGATTGCGGAGCTCATTGTCGTTGGCGGGCACCACCGCTTCGATCGCCCCTCTGCGCGCCACCAGGCCCTGCAACAGATTGGAACGGCTGACGATGCCGACGATCCGGCCGCCGCTCACCACAGGCACCCGCTTTATGCGGCGCTCCTCCAATATCGTTGCGATATCCGCGAGGCTGGTCTCCTCATCGACCGTGACCACCTGTGTGCTCATGACATCGCGGGCATGTCGACCGTGCGTCTTGACGTAGTCGCTCGCGCGCTCCGCTTCGCCGGTCAGAAATTGCAGCCACCAGGAGCGCTTTATCTCGCTGCCGAGTTCGGTGCGGCGGATAAGATCGCCTTCACTCACCAAACCTTCCATAACGCCATCGGCCCCGACAACGGGTACCGCGCTGATGTTTCGTTCCAGCATCACCGCGGCGACCTCCGCGATCGTCGCATCTGGCGCCACGGAGATAACGTTCGTCGTCATCACGTCTTTGGCTTTCATCGCACGACCTCCTCTTCACATCGGTCTGATGACCTCCTCCATGTGAAAAGCGTACTCCTATACGAATACCTTGGAATTGACCTAGCTCACTTGCGATCGACACGGGTCCGCCGCCGCATTTATTCGCGGCGCGGCGAGGCCGGATCGTTCTCGGGATCCGGACGGACCGCCGATTGGGTGATTTGCGAGATATGGTCAAAATCGTAGCTCTTGCGCCGAAGCGACCAGGCCCGGCGATCGCCCCAGTTCTCATCGGCCTGGACACTTTTCCCGACGAAATAATGGATGATAAGAACGCAAATCCAAATCGCGACCGTCCAAAAGAACCAGCCGCCGCTGCCGGACATGCCCTTGATCCAAGCGAGAAAAATCACGGTCAGAACGAAGACGATCACGTGGTAGCGAAACCAGCGCCGGTGTGTGCGCCCGCCATCGTTGGATTCTTCATCTCTGTCTTTATCGTCGGCGTTAGCGTTCATGCGCCCTCTCGGCCGAGCATTCTAAAACAATCGTATCAATTCGTCTCCTTGTTCAAAAAGCGGCCGTTCGCTAGCTTGCCCCGATGACGGACCATCGCATCAAACGTTCGGCATCTGTGCTGTTGCTCGCAACCCTATTGCTCTCGGCGCCATTATTCGACGCCCTGCCGAATGAGAGAAAACCGACGATCTGGAATATGGCGAGCGCCTTTCCCGGTTCCGCCCCGCAATTCGGGACCCAGGCCCGCTCATTCGCGGCAAAGGTGGGGCGGCTTTCGGGCGGCACCTTCCGGATCGCCTTCGTCGAACCAAACGTACTTGCCCGCCCTTCCAAACTGTTCGAAGCGGTCGCCAGAGATCGGATCGCCGCCGCTTGGACGACGTCCGCCTATTGGTTCGAGAAGGACCCCGCCTTCGCCTTGTTCGCAAGCGTACCGTTCGGACCCGACGCGCCAACGCTCGCGACCTGGATCTCTCATGGGGGGGGTCGTGAACTGCGCGATGAACTCTACGAACCGCATGGGCTTGTTTCAATCACTTGCGGCGTCATGGCACCTGAATCCGGCGGTTGGTTTCGTCGTCGTATTGGCTCGGTCGCGGATTTCGACGGCTTGAAAATGCGGGTTTTCGGTCTTGGGGCCGAGACGCTGAAGAAATTCGGCGTCGAGCCGCAATTGGTTGCACCCGACAGACTTGTCGGGGCGCTGCGCCGAGGCGAAATCGACGCAGCGGAGTTCTCCATGCCGGCGATCGACCTCAAGGTCGGCCTTCACGAAGCCGGGGCCCGATACTACTATTTTCCCGGCTGGCACCAACAATCCACCTTGTTCGAACTCCTGGTCAGTCGGGACCGCTGGGAGGCCCTTCCCATGGCCCATAAGTCACAGATCCGCATTGCCTGCGGCGACACCATCCGCGAGGGCCTAGCTGAAGGCGAGAGCCTGCAGACGAAAGCAATCCTGAAGTTGAAAGCGAAGGGTGTCGAGTTCCACCGCTTTCCTCCCAAGGTTCTAGCGCGCTTGCGCAAGGCCTGGCATGAAGTGGCGGCAAAACTGTCGGCCAAGAGCAGAAATTTCGAGCGGATATGGAGCGTGTTGACTCGTTTCCGCGAAGAACACCGCGTTTGGCGCGAGCTGGGCTATCTCGATGAGTAAAGCGTTGACGACCAGTTTACTCGTTCTGATCGCGGTCTATTCCGCGAATTTCGCCCATGCCGGGGATAATCTACTGAGCGCACCGGAGGCGTATCGGATGATGCAAGCCGGCCAACTTATCTTGATCGACGTTCGCAGCCCCGGAGAATGGAAACAAACGGGAATTCCAGCCGGCGCGAAAGCCATCACCATGCACGACCCACGCGGTCTGACGGCGTTCCGAGACCGTGTACTGGCCACGGCAGGCAACGATCCGTCGCGGCCGATCGCACTTATTTGCGCACACGGCAACCGCTCGAAACTTATGCAGGCGTTTCTCTCCACTCAGAACTTCACCGCGATCCACGATGTCGGCGAAGGCATGCTCGGCCGGACGGACCTGCCTGGCTGGCTTCGTCGGGGTCTTCCCGTGGTTCCCTGCCCCACCTGCTAGGCGGCCGCCTCGTCCCGTTTCGCAAGCGCCGCCGCGATCGCATTTATCTGTTCATCGAGATCAATCGGAAATTCCGTCGTCAGTTCCAGATCGCGGTCTTCGTAGGCGCTCGCACCCGGATGCGCCTTTGTCCAGGCGTCAACAACCTTGTCACGCGCATAGAGAATTTCGCGAATTTGCGGCCGGTAGAGGCGAATCATGTTCGTCAGCCAGACGTTCACCACCCAAGACGGGTGTGCCAGATCGATCTCGAATTTGTGCAGGAACCGGCAGACATCCTTCGCTTCGTACCAGATCTCGCCGGTCACCCAGCGGTTGGTCGTGAAGAGCTTGATTGGAAATCCCTTCGGATCCATCGAAATGGCGGCAAGATGACTGAGCGCGTCATCCGGATTTTCCGGCGCCTTGAAATCCGGCACGGGTGCCGGCTTCACGCCGGGCGGCATGCCGTCGGGACGTAGGAAAGTATGAAAATGGCCGTGTTCGCCTGCACGCTCTTCCTTGGGATGGGCGTGATAATAGAACTGTCCGTGAGATTCAAAATCGTAGACATCGCCTTCAGGATAGTGATCCCACTCGAAGAACGTCTCGTAATCCTTGAGCAATTCGCCGACGATATTGTCGCCGCTCTTGGAGAGCACGCGATGGCAATTCACGATGACGTCGCCCGCCGAACGCATCTCCTCCAGTTCGGTCCGCGATAGCTTGTCGAAATCGACTTCGCGAACGGTTTCCGGTTTTCCGGCTTCGGCTTGAGCTTCCATGATGGTTAGAGACATTAGCACGCACCTTCGGAATGGGAAGATTGATGTTCAGGGCTTTTCGCGTACGAGACGGAACCCGACGAGTATATGTTTGAGATGCCGGGGTCGGCCGTGACGGGCCGCCGGCCGACAGATACCGCAACCGCTGTCGTCCCAAGACCCACCCTTCACGATGTATCGATTGGGGCCGGACGGCGTGTTGGTCCACTCGAAGACCTGACCCGCCGCATCTCGCATCCCATAAGGGCTCGTACCATCCGCGAATCGGCCGACCGGGAGGGTATCGAAGGGACCCGCATCGTGACTGTTCAACCGCGCGGGATCGAATTTCTCGCCCCATGGAAAGCGGCGGCCATCGGTTCCGCGTGCCGCCTTTTCCCACTCAGCCTCGCTTGGCAATCGCCAGATATCGCCGGTCGCCCTCGACAGCCAGGTGGCATATGCAACAGCATCGGTCCAACTGACGAGCACCACTGGATGCCGGTCCCGTCCCTTGGGCGGTCGGCCATCGTGCCAAGCATGCCGGCGGGTTCGGTGATAGGGATGAATTAGCCGGTAGCCGCGCCAAGTCGCGTCGTCGACATCGGGCGCGGGATGGCCACTGGCCTTCACGAATGCCGCGTATTGGGCGTTGGTTATCAGGTCGCGTGAGACGGAAAAGGCCGGCGTCTCGGCGGTGCCGCGCTTGAATTCGCTCTCGTACCACTTCCACTCCTGCGTCCGGCGATGACCATAGGCCGCCTCGTCGAGCCGATAGGCGGTTTCCCGCTCTTGCCGGTCCGACCCTCGTATGAAGGAACCCGCTGGAATTTCGATAACCTCGGGGATGTCGTTCATCGACGGTCCCGCCGCGACCGACGGAAAGCCAGCGGCGCAGAGAATGGCGGCAAAAAGAATTATTCGACAAGAACGGGGCATATCACTCCCTTGGCATGCGAATTATCCTGTCATGCAGGACCGAACCGATCTAGAGCATGCGGCATCTCATCGCTGGGACGTGATCGAAATTGTCCCGAGCGCCAAATCGTAGTAGGACTAGGATGGCCCCCGCGAATATGAGGTGAACGTCGGGAATGACGTCCCGGTCCGCCAAGATTACGAAATTTCGCGACACATTTGTCGTGCTGGCGATTGTCGCGATGGTGACGGGATGCGCCGACGGACTTGTCGACAAACTGAACCCGTTCGCCGACGAGCCAAAACCCAAACCGGCGATCCCCACCAAAGCACCACCACTTCCACCAGTGCCCGGAAAGCCGACCAACGCGAAAGCGGCGGTACCGACGGCCAGCGTCTATACCGAAACCATCTGCAAGGTCCGCGACGGCCGCGTATTGCCGCCGAATATCGCGGAGGACGCATTCCGCTGTCTTGCCCCGCGCATGCGCTACACCAAGTCGGGGCATCGGTTTTCCGCCGTCTATCCAGGCTGGTCGCGGCGGGACAAGGGGCCTTTTCTCTCGAAGCTCCACGGCAGCCGGTATGTCGCCGTCTATGCCAACGACCTGGCCTTGACGACGATCTCGACCGCGCCGGACGCCCCCGTTCAGGTCGGCGCCATCATGGCGACGCCGAGCTTCAGTCTCAACGACGACGGCACGCTCGACGTCGGGCCCCTCTTCATCCTCGAAAAGATGCCGAAGGGTTTCAGTACGGCAAAGGGAAACTGGCGCTACACGGTGATCGGACCGGAAGGTGATATCATTGGCGTCTCGAAGGGACAGAACGCCGCCGAGATCGAGTTTTGCAAGAAATGTACGCGAAAATCTTCTGATTCGGTTTATTTGGCGCTACTGCGGGGACAACCGCCGATCGGCCGAACCGGCCCCAAGCCAAAAAGCTTCGATCCAAGCAAGGAAAAGATCGACCCGACGATGCCGATCCTCGACCCGAACGCGCCGGTGGTCGGCGGCGGCGCGCCCGCGGTCGTGCCGAGCCTGCCGCAAGCGCCGCTCGCCGCCCCCACGGCACCGGTCGGCGGCCCGGTCCTCCTTCCCGGGACACCGGGGGGACCCGCGCGCGATCCGAAGGCACCGGCGGCGCCAAAGGCAGCGGTCCTTGATCCAAAGGCACCCTTGCTCGATCCGAATGCCCCCGTCCTGGACCCCAACGCCCCGATCCCCCCGAATGGCGCCGTTCTCGATCCCAACGCTCCGGTGCTCAATCCGAACGCACCCGTCCTTAACCCCAATGCGCCCGTCCTGAATCCGAACGCACCGGTGCTTGATCCAAATGCGCCGGTACTTGACCCCAACGCGCCGGTACTTGACCCCAACGCGCCGATTGGCGGCGGGGCCCCGAAATTGCCACCGGCCCCCACCGGTGCGGCAAAGCCCGCCAAACCAAATCCCCTATCGGGACCGCTTTTGAACCCGGATGCACCGATCGGCGTCGGCGGATTGGCGCCGATGCCGACAAAACCGGCCAAACGCAAGAAACCAAAAAAGATAGCGGGGCAGCTTCTGAATCCGGATGCGCCGATCCAACTGCGGGCCAAGCCGGCCAAGAAACGGCGGAAACCGGCCGGACCGAAAATACCGCTGAAAGACGCGGATGCCTTACTCAATCCCGACCTGCCGATCAGTCGGCAGGACATTATTCAGTTCGTGAAATAACGATCTCAGGCGTCCGCCGCATCGATGGCGGCATCGACCGCTTCGCCTAACCGGTCGACCAAATCGTCGATCTCCGACGGTTCGACGATATAGGGCGGGGCCAGCAGGACGTGATCGCCCCGCACGCCGTCGATCGTCCCTCCCATCGGATAGCAAATCAGGCCCCGCTCCAGCGCCGCCGCCTTGACCTTGGCGTTCAGTTTCAGTGCAGGATCGAAGGTCTCCTTGCTCGCGCGGTCGCGGACGAATTCGAGCGCGCGAAAGAGGCCTCGCCCACGAATGTCGCCGACATGATGGTGATTGCCGAACCGGGCCTGCAGCGCGTCTTGCAGCAGTTCACCCATTTCATTGACCCGGGCAAGCAAGCCCTCGGATTCGATCGCATCCTGGACCGCTAGTGCCGCGGCACAGGCGGTCGGATGGCCCATATAGGTATGTCCGTGCTGGAAGTACCCGGTCCCATCGCGAATGGCTGTGAATATCCTGTCCGACAGCAGTGTCGCGCCGATCGGCTGATAGCCCGCACCCAACCCCTTCGCGCAGACCAACAGATCGGGGGCGATGCCATCCTGTTCGCAGGCGTATAGCGTCCCCGTTCGTCCCATGCCGCACATCACCTCGTCCAGGATCAGCAAGATCCCGTAGCGATCGCAGATCTCCCGGATGCGTTTGAAATAGCCGGGCATCGCCGGCACAGCACCCAGGGTGGCACCGACCACCGGCTCCGCGATAAAGGCGATAACGGTATCCTCGCCGAGCGCTTGTACCTTGGCCTCCAACTCATCGGCGACACGCAACCCATAGGCCTCCTCGGTCTCGTCATCCCGTTTGTCGCGATAGGCAAAGCACGCGGAGATCATGTGGGTTTCGATCAGCAGCGGGTCGAACGGCTCGCGCCGCCACATGTTGCCGCCGGCCGCCAGCGCCCCCAGCGTGTTGCCATGGTAGCTCTGACGCCGACTGACGATGTAGCGGCGCTGCGGCTCACCCATTTCCAAATGGTATTGCCGCGCCAGTTTGAGAGCCGCCTCGACGCCTTCCGACCCGCCCGAGACGAAATAGACCCGGTCCAGATCGCCGGGCGCCGTCTCGGCCATCCGTGCCGCCAACGTCTCGGCGGGGCGGGAAGTGAAAAAACCGGTATGGGCGAATGGAATTTCATCGATCTGAGAGCGGATGGCTTCCAGAACCTTGGGATGGCTGTGTCCGAGACAGGACACCGCCGCGCCGCCCGACGCATCGAGATAGCGCTTGCCGTCGGCATCGGTGATAAAAATGCCCTCGCCCGAGACTGCGGTCGCGGGGACATGGGTCGCTTGACGATGCAGGACGTGCGACATCGGTGTCTCCTACCTTTCGCTTATTCAAGATCCGGTCTTGGAGGATTGCAGACGCTTCGGCCGATTGGCCTCGCCCTGCTTCAACGTCCAAGTAACGACCGATTTCAGGACCTTGCCCAGGGCATCGTCAAATGCCCCGATGATCGACTTCATCGAGTTTTCCTTCGCCGGATAGCGTGCCTCGAATGTCTCAGAAGCGATGATCACACGGCGCGGCATTTGCACCAGCTTGAGATTGATGCGGACCCGAACGATGGGTGACGCACTACCTGTCGACAACGTCGAAACATCTTCGCCCAATCGCTCTTTGTACTCCGCTTGAAATTCGCGGAGTTCCGACTTCAGGACGAAATCCGAGCGAAGACCGATCTGCTCGCGGCCGACGCCGACGATGCGGCCCGAATTCTCGAACGATTCGACCATCAGGGTCTGAACCATCTTCGGCGCGAAATCCGTCCAATTGGCGCGCGTGAAATAGCGCAACTCGATGGGACTGTCCTGGAGCGCGATCCTTGCCGTGCTGAGCCCCGCCGGCGACACCGGCGGTTCGATCAACAACTGCCATTTCACCGAGGGCAGATTCTTGGGGAATGTGCTCTTGGGCGTCAGGACGTAAAGCCTGGGAGGCGCCCCGCCGCCCGGCAAAGCGACCGAACAGGCGGTCACCAAAATCGACATTGCGGCGATCGTCACCAGGGTTCGCGCCATGGATTTCCGAATTTTCATCGTCATTTCACCTCGACGCCGGGTTGCGATTGGCCAAACAGGAAGCGCGCCGGGTCTTGCTCCAATTGTGTCGAAATCCGAGTAAGCGCATTGACCAACACCCGAGTTTCCGAAAGCAGTTGCGTCAATTCGTAAAGTCCGGATGCAGTGAAGTCCTCAACGGGCTGGCGATTCTCGGCAAGAAACCCGGCCAGCTGTTCTGCCGCATCGCCGACATGGCCGGCCGCCTTATTGGCCGTCGTGATCGCGGCGCGCGCATCCCGGCCGACCCCGTCCATTTCCTTCTGCACGGACTTCATCGCCTTGCCCACCCCTTCGGTGAACAACAGCGCATTCTGGCGAAGTTCGGAAGTCAAGCCATGGACCTCGCTCAAGGTTCGGCGTGCGTCCCCCGAGAGTCCGGTGAAATCACGACCGATCCCGCCCAGCGTCTTGTTCAGCCCCTTGGACACCTTATCGACGCTGGTCTCGACGCTTCGGCTGACGCGATTCACGCTATCGCCGACATTCGTCATCGTCTGGGAGGCCTGCCCCGTCAAAATATTGACCTTCTTGCGGAGATCGAAAACCAGGGCGCGAGCCTGCTTCACGGCGGCCTCGGCATCGTTGGTCATCCGGTCGGAACTGCCGCGGAGCTTTTGCAAGGCCTGGCGGGCCTCGGCGGCGGCGGACCGCACCTCGTCGAGCGATGCGGCGCCGTTCCGCAACATGGTCCGGATATCGCCCGAACTGTCCGAGAGCGCCCCCGTGAAACTCTCGATATTCACCAAGGTCTTGGCCAAACTCGCCTGGTTCTTCGGATTGAGCAATCGATTAGCGCGGTCAACCAGGGCGATGAAGCGATTGATAAGTTCGGGGGCGGTCTCGAAAAGCTGCTCCAGCTGCGACGCCTTGGAGGGGATGACCGGCCGCTTCTGCCCCTTCTTGCGAGCAAGCGCCGGCGCCTTTTGCGTGCCGCCCGAAATCTGCACATAGGCAATGCCCGTGATGCCCTGATACTCAAGCGCCGCCACCGCATCCGACTTGATCCGGGGTTTCCTCGGCACCTCCACGGTAACCTTGATCCGCTCGACGTTCTCGGGGTCGATCCGCATCGTCGTCACGACGCCAAAGGGGACACCGCGATAACGCACCTGATTGCCGGGCTTCAAACCGGTCACCGACCCCTTGAAGTAGATATCGTACTGAGCGACGTCCTCGTCGAGTTCGACGCCGGCAATCCAGATCACCGCGACCACGCCGCCCAGCAGAACCAGAAGCGTGAAAATACCGACAATAATGTAACTCGCACGTGTTTCCATGAAGCTATACCGTTGCGGCCAGTTGCGGCTTGTTCACGAGCGCGGCGCGCGCGCGATGGCCCTTGAAGTATTCCTGTATCCAAGGATGCGGGTCGTCCATGTGCTCGGCCAGCGTCGCCACCCGGATCTTTTTGTCGATCAGGACGGCGATGCGGTCGCAGATCGCGGTCAGACTGTCCAGGTCATGGGTGACCATGAAGACCGTGAGACCGAGGCTGGATTGCAATTCGCGGATCAACCTGTCGAAAGCGGCGGCGCCGATCGGATCGAGACCGGCGGTCGGCTCGTCGAGGAAGAGGATCTCTGGATCGACCGAGAGCGAGCGCGCCAATCCGGCCCGCTTTCGCATGCCCCCCGACAGCTCGGAGGGATATTTTGGACCCGCATCGGGCGGGAGCCCAACCATCG
Source organism: uncultured Rhodospirillaceae bacterium (assembly GCA_964408805.1). Taxonomy (GTDB): domain Bacteria; phylum Pseudomonadota; class Alphaproteobacteria; order UBA8366; family UBA8366; genus CAYPAV01. The sequence goes on from CAYPAV010000030.1 coordinate 34,282, forward strand.
CGATCTTGAGGGCCGCCAGCTCGTCCATCAGGTCCAGCGGCATTCTCAGATGCTCGCGCATCGGTACCTGTATGTTCTCGCAGACCGTCAGCGAGGAAAACAACGCCCCATCCTGGAAGAGAACTCCAAAGCGTGTCTTTAGCAATCGCGAGGCCTCGGAATCGGCGCCGTGCACCTCGGTTCCCAGCACATCGATCGAGCCGAGGCGCGGACGGTTCAGACCGATGATCGTCCGCAGCAAAACCGACTTTCCGGTGCCGGAGCCGCCGACGACCCCCAACACCTCGCCCTTTCGGACATCGAGATCGAGTTCGTCATGAACGATCTGCGCCCCGAACTGGTTGCGCAGCCCCTTCACCCGGATGACAAAATCATCGCTCATGCTTCAGATTCCCAAGGCCGAAAACAAAATGGAGAATAGCGCGTCGGCGAGAATCACCAAGACGATCGATTCGACCACCGATTTAGTGGTCATCTTACCGACACTCTCGGCGCTACCGGTCACGCGCAACCCCTCGAAGCTGCCGACGATGGCAATGATGTAGGCGAAGACCGGCGCCTTGACCAAGCCGACGACGAAATGGGTCAGACTGACCACCTCCTCGAGCCGGCGCATGAACTGGCTGACCGTAAGGTCGAGGGCCAGGACCGACATCAGAGCGCCGCCCATCAGCCCCGCCACGTCGGCCAGAAAGACGAGTATCGGAAGCGTGATCAAAAGCGCGTTGATGCGCGGCAGGACCAGGACTTCGACCGGGTCGAGGCCGACCGTTCGCAAGGCGTCGACCTCCTGGTTGACCTGCATCGTGCCGATCTGCGCGGTAAAGGCCGACCCCGATCGCCCGGCCACCACGATCGCGGTGATCAGGACCGCGATCTCCCGCGGAATCCCGAAGGCCAGGCCGTCGATGGTGAAAATCTCCGCGCCGAACTTTCGCAACTGCACGGCCCCTTGATAGGCGATGACGATGCCGATCAGGAAGTTCAGCAGGAAGACAATCGGGACCGCGTTCAGCCCGGTCTGTTCGATCTGATTGACAAGGGCGGTCAGGCGGAACCGACGGATATTCGTGAAGGCGGCAAAGAACGTCGTCACCGTGAGGCCGAAGAAATTCAACAGCATCTTGGCCTCGGAGAACATCTCCAGGAGAACCCGGCCGACACGCTCGAACATCGCCAGAATCGGGTGGGCCGCCTCGCGCAGCGGTTCATGCGGCGCCGCGTCGGCTTCCTCGACGATCTCGAACAGCGGCAGATAGGCATCATCGACGCCGACAAGCTCCGTTGCGACACCGCGTCCATGCAGTTCCTTCAAGGTCCGCCTGAGGACCCAAGCCCCCGCCGTGTCGAGTTCGGTCACCCTGGAGAGTTCAAACCGCGTCCGCTGCGCCTGACCGAGATGAAGTCCCCGAACGGTTTCACTGAGGGTCGCGGCGCAATCAACCGTCCAGGCACCGCCCGCCGAGACAACCAACACGTTGCCTTCCGTCGCCGTCTCGATCCAACCAGCGGGATCCGCCAAGAGGTCCTCCGACATTCGTTCCGGGACGCCGAAGAGGGCATCCCACGACCGCTATCGCGGCACTTCGCATAGCATGGACTTGGGGCCGGAGCAAAGCGGCTCACGCGTTGCGGTGACCAGCCGCTCCGGTTACCATCTGTCTCGGCTATCGAGGCAGGAGGTTGGGGAGGCGACGAGCGCATGAGGATATCCGAAATCTTGTCGGACCGGACCGCGACACCGGTGACGATCGGCCCCGAAGAGACGCTGCGCGATGCCGCTCGGTTGCTCGCCGAACATCGGATTGGAATTCTTCCGGTGTGCAAATCGGACGGCGTTTTGGGCGGTGTCTTGTCGGAGCGCGACATCGTCGCCGCACTTTCCGAACACGGCAATAAAGCAGCCGGCTTGTCGGTCGCCGACGTCATGACGGCAAAAGTCGAGGTTTGCGCGCCAAGCGAATTCGCGGCCGAAATCCTGGAGCGCATGAACAAGGGAAAGTTCCGGCACATGCCGGTCGTCCTGAACGACAAATTGCTGGGCATCGTCAGTATCCGGGACGTGCTTTCCAAACTCCAGAACGATGCCGCTATGGATCGCGACAAACTCTATAACGCCGGCCTGAGCTGGCTCTGAGGCAATATCAATGAACCTGAAGGACCACATCCGCGAGGTCCCCGACTTCCCGGAACCCGGAATTCTGTTTTACGACATCTCGACCATGTTGGCGCACCGGGATGCGTGGCGGCATTGTGTCGATAAGCTGGCCGAGAGCGTCGCGCCCGAAAAGCCCGACCTGCTTGCCGGCATCGAATCGCGCGGGTTCCTGACAGCTGCCCCCCTGGCGCTCGAACTCGGTTGCGGATTCACCATGATCCGCAAGAAGGGTAAACTGCCCGGAGATACGATCGAGCAAACCTACGATCTGGAATACGGAACGGACACGATTGAGATTCAGGCGGACGCGATCGTACCGGGCCAGCGCGTCGTCTTGATGGATGATTTGCTGGCGACCGGCGGTACGGCGGCGGCGGCGGTCGCACTTCTGCGCAAGGTCGGCGCGGAAGTCAGGGCGGCGAGTTTCATCATCGAACTCACCTTCCTCAACGGACGCGACAAGCTGGATCTCCCGATAAGCAGCCTCCTTGCCTACGACGAATAGCGGAGATCACCTGACGATTTTTTCGTAGACCAGAACCGCCGCCGCAAAATCTTCCAGCGAGGCACCGACCGATTTAAACATGGTGATCTCCTCCTCGGAACTCCGCCCGGGATGCGCGTCGCGCGTCAGCGCGATAAGATCGACGATATCCTCGATACGAAGGAGGCCCGCCTCGATCGGTTGGGTCAGATCGCCCGCCGCGTGCGGCGCGCCCGATAATGTGTCACAAAAAACGCTCGCCCGCCGGACGACCGTATCATCCGCCTCGCGCACCTCGGGCCGATAGCCGCCGACCAAATCGACGTGGACGCCCGGCTTCAGCCACTCGCCCCGGATCAGCGGGTCCGGCGACAGGGTAGCCGAGGAGACGATATCCGCCAATCCGACCGCCGCTGCAAGGTCATCGACGGCCTCGGCGGCAAGACCGATATCGCCCGCGGCCCCCGCCAGACGCCGCGCCTTGATGAAATCCCGTCCCCAAATATACGTCTTCTGGATGGGGCGGACGGCGCGGTGGGCCAGGAGCAGGTTCCAGGCCACCCGGCCGGTTCCAACAACCAGATGCCACCTCGCATCGGCACGGGCGAGATAGCGCGCGGCAAGCGCGGAAGCGGCCGCCGTCCGGCGGGACGTCACCTCGCCGCCGTCGATCCGAGCAAGCGGCATGCCCGTCTGCCCGTCAAACAGGATGACGACACCGTTCACTGATGGTTCCTCGCGAACGGCGTTCCCGGGGAACACATTCACCAACTTGACGCAGACATACTCGCCTGCCCGCCAGGCCGGCATCATCATAATTTTTGCCTCGGGCTCACCCGGCACCTCGACATAATGCTGATGCTTCGGCGGCGACTCGACATCGCCGGCGAAGGCCTCGGCGATGGCATCGATCAACTCCTTCCACGGAAGGAGATCGCGGGTCTTTAGCTCGTCGACATTTCGCATCGGCTCTAAAACACGCTCTCACGGGCCTTGATGATGGCGGCCACGGCTTCGTTGAAGGGCGCGGTCAGGCCGACCTCGGCCGCCGCCACGGGAACGGCGCCGTTGATCGCATCGACCTCGGTGCGGCGCCCCGCGTCCAAATCCTGCCACATCGAGGCACGGGCATGGGGAATCTTCAACCCGAATTTCCGGACGTATTCCACCGGATCATCGAAACCGAAATGAATCCCTTTCGCACGACCGACCGCATAGGCCTCTTCCGTCAGGGTCGAGGCCAGCTTCCAGGCGTCGGGATCGCCGATGATGCCGCCGGTCGTGAGCCCGGTGACCGCGCAGGTGCCGCTGAGGGCCACATTGCAAATAAATTTCTCCCAGATCAGCTGGTCGATATCCTCGAAGGCCTTCACCTCGAAGCCGCCTTCGTTCCAAACCTTGGCCGTCTTTTCCAGGCGCGGCGTCATGCCGCCCACCATCTCGCCCAACCGGATGAGCTCCATCCCGTTGTGATGCGCGTGTCCGGGCCCCTTCATCGACGCGCCAAAACCGCCGGCAACGCCGATCAGGATGGCATCGGAGTCGATAGTCTGCTTGATCCGCTCGGCCGCACCGAGGCCATTCTGGATGGTGACGATGACACTGTCGGCCCTCATCATCGACGCCGCCGCCTCGGCCGCACCCGCGACACCCGCCGCCTTGGTCGCGATCACCACCATGTCGCAGGTTCCGACCGTCGAAGCGTCGGTCGTCGCGTTCAGCCGGACCGTTCGGTCGCCGCTCGCTCCCTCGACCCGCAAACCCTTCGCATTGATCGCGTCGATATGATCCCGCCAAATATCGACGGCCCAGACCTCGTTTCCCGCATCGGCCAGCAGTGCCGCATAGACCGACCCCATGGCCCCAACGCCCACCACCGCAATTTTCATGAGCCTCTCTCCATCGCCGCCGTCCTTCAGCCATGATAGCGCTCGGCGACGCGCTTTACAGCGCGGGCTGACGGATCGCTCCGCTTTCTGTAAAGTCCGGCCTCGCTTCCGGCAACATTCAACGAACACCGTTTTAAGGTCAGACGACGGATTAATCATGGCTCTTTCTCGAACCTTTCACGAACGACTGACGGCCGCGGTCGGCCCCAACGGCTATCTCGACGCGGCGGCCGACACCGAGGCCTTCGCTATCGACGCCCGCGAGCTCTACCACGGCCGGACACCGCTGGTGCTCCGCCCAGGCTCGACCGAGGACGTCGCCGCGGTCATGCGCCTCTGCCACGAGGCGGGTGTAGCGGTCGTTCCCCAGGGCGGCAATACCGGCTATTGCGGCGGCGCCACGCCGGATGAGAGCGGTGAGCAAGTCATCCTGTCGCTGGGACGGATGAACACGATCCGCGGGATCGATCCCCTGAACTATACGATCACCGTCGAGGCCGGCTGTATCCTGGCCGACATCCAGCAAGCGGCGGCTGCGCTGGACCGTCTGTTCCCGCTCAGTCTCGGCGCCGAGGGAAGTTGCCAGATCGGCGGCAATCTCTCGACCAACGCCGGCGGCGTGGCGGTGCTCCGCTACGGCAACACCCGCGATCTCGTGCTCGGGATCGAGGTCGTGCTTCCCGACGGAACGATCTGGGACGGGTTGCGGCGGCTTCGCAAGGACAACACCGGCTATGACCTTAAACAACTTTTCCTGGGAGCCGAGGGGACGCTCGGAATCGTCACCGCGGCGGTTCTCAAACTCTTCCCCCAAGCGCGCGAGGTCGTCACCGCCCTGGTCGCCCTGCCCAGCCCGGATGCCGCCGTCGAACTCCTCTCGCGCATGCGCTCGGCGACGAGCGACGGCGTCACGTCGTTCGAATATATCGATCGAACCTGCATCGACCTCGTCCTGGCGCATATCGAGGAAACGTCCGATCCGTTCGAGGAACCATACGATCACTACGCGCTGATCGAATGCAGTGCCGGACGCGCCGAATCCGGTCTCGCGGAGACGGTCGAGGAAACCCTCGGCGAGGGGTTCGAAGCAGAGGAGATCCTGAACGCGACGATCGCGGCGAGTGGCCGGCAGGCGGAGGCCCTGTGGCGCCTTCGTGAAACCATCCCCGAGGCGCAAAAGCGTGCCGGTGCCGGACTGAAGCACGATATCTCGGTTCCCCTGACCAACGTGCCGGCCTTCCTCGAGACGGCGACGGCGCTAGCGCATTCGATGATCCCGGGTGTCAGGGTTATTCCGTTCGGACATATGGGCGACGGCAATATCCACTTCAATCTGAGCCGCCCGTCCAGCACCGACGGCGCGGAAATGCTGGCACGCGCGCATGATCTCGAGACCAAGGTTCATGACATCGCAGTCGATCTCGGCGGTAGTTTCAGCGCCGAACACGGGATCGGCAAACTAAAGACCACCGAACTCGCGCGCTATAAGTCGGATGTGGAGCTGGATCTGATGCGCCGCGTGAAGGATGCCTTGGACCCGGCGGATCTCATGAACCCCGGCAAGATCCTCGGTTAGGGCAACGTTCGGTGCTGGAATCTTCGCCGCCGCCTGATAATCTCTGCGGTCCATTTCCTATAGCTGAGGCATCCTCTTGAGCGCAGACCCGAAACCCGAAGCCAGTCGTGCCCTGGTCGCGGATACCATCGCCGAAACACTGGCCGCCTATGGGGCTGAATTCGCCTTCGGCATCCCCGGCAACGACGTGCTGGAAATCGTCCGCGCCTGCGAGGCCAACGGGATCGAGTTCGTCCTCGCCAAGAGCGAACCCGCCGCCGGTTTCATGGCCGACGCGGTTTACCAATTGACCGGAAACCCAACCGTCCTGATCCCCGCGATGGGCCCCGGCATGGCCAACGCCATGGCCGCGATCGGCGGCGCCTTGATGGAGCGTTCGGCGATGCTTGTGCTGACCGGCGATGTCGGCGGCGACGAGGCCGGCATCTACAATCACCAGGTCTTCGATCACGCCGAGTTGGCGCGGCCGCTGGTCAAGCATGTGGATCAATTGAACCCCCACCGGGCGGCGCAGCAGACCGCGCGCGCGCTCGACATCGCCACGACTTATCCCGCCGGCCCCGCCATGCTGAACTGTCCCGCCGATTTCAGCGGTACCGAAGCGAGCCAACCGGCGATCTACACACCGCCGTCGC
>CAYPAV010000031.1:0-37593 GCA_964408805.1 uncultured Rhodospirillaceae bacterium
GGTATGCTGTCCCCGTATTTTGGTCATCAAAGCCTCCCCTGGCAAGTCGATCCGACCAGGGGGCGACGCCCCCTGGACCCCCAAAAGGTAAAAGGGCTAAAGGGCAAAGGGTAAGCTTTCGCTAACGCGAAAGCGTCCTCAAAACACGGAACCCGCTGTAGTTGCTCCGCTTCGTGGTGTCGTACCAGTTGCGATTCGCGGATCGAACGTACCCCGGATTGTCGAACCACGAGCCGCCCCGAAGAACGCGCCTGGAGCAGTTGCCGCTTTCCCACGCACGGCCGTCCGTCGGCGCGCCGCCGTAAGTGCCGTTCCAGCAATCCTCCACCCACTCCCAGACATTGCCGACCACATCGAAAACGCCAAAACGGTTCGGCTTATATCGCCCCACCGGCGCCGTCTTCTCCCCGTATCCGTCACTGCAAGTTGTGTTTCGCCGCTTAAAGCTCGTACTGCTGTCCGCCGCATTGCCGTACCGACAAAGTTCGCTCTCGCTATTGCCGAACGGATATCTCGATGTACTCCCCGCGCGCGCCATGTATTCCCACTCCGCCTCGCTCAGAAGACGATACGGCTTCCCCGTCTTCCGGGATAGCCACGAGACATACGCCTTCGCGTCGTGCCAGTTCACGCACACCACCGGGTCGCGATCCGTTTGGCTAAATGCCGGGTCCCGCCAGTTTCGACCCCCGCGTTCTTTCCATTTGCCTGCCTCATAGGTCCAGCAAGCATCGCCAACGACGTGACCCGTCGCGTTGACGAATCGCGTAAACTCTCCCCGCGTCACTTCGTATTTGCCGACCGCGAAGCTCTCGCCAATCCGCACCTCGTGGACCGGCTTCTCATCGCTATCGCCGCCGCCGCTCAGATCCCCCATCCGGAACGACCCCGCCGGGATCACAACCATCTCCGGGCAATCCGGGCAGTCACGGAACGTGGCGCCGGGCCGGAATTTCGGATAAACGCCAACCGCCTTCTTCGCCGCCGGCTTCGGCTTCGCCTTCGGCGGGCGCGCCACCGCCACTTGCTTTCGTTTCAAGGCCCGCAACTTGTTTCGCGCCAGCTTCGCGAACGTGCCGCGCGGAAACTGTTCGAGGTAAGCTTGATAGTCCGCCCGATCGTCGCTCGCGGCCCTCTTCGACTGCTTCGGTCCAGGCGTGCCGAGCGCGAATACGAAATCTCCCTTGTCGTATTCGGGTGAACGGAGTTTCCCGTATCGTGGGGTCTGTCGATTGCGCGAGTAGTTCGACATCTTCGCGTCCAGGAACGCCCCCATCTCGCTGGCGGTGATGTATCCGTCTCGATTGCCGTCGGCCCGGCGTTCGCCTTGTAGCGCTTCGACGAACAGCTTGGCGAAGGTCCCGTCGTCCGAGACCGTCTGACCGGCGTCGCCCGAGGTCAGGAATTGACGGACGGGACGCGTCGTGATGCGGGTGATCTGCGGCGGGGGCGCCGCGCGGGCGACGTTGAAGATCGTCCCCGCGAAGCAACTGTCGAAGATCGTGAAGACGTGCTTCGAGTCCGCGAGCCGCACGAACTCGCCGAACCGGCGGAGCGACAATGCCGTGCGCCGGAAGCGGCTTCGGTCGCGCTCCAGCACGCCGTCGGTCGGTATCAGGTAGCCTTCGCCCCGTTCATCCGTGTGGCCGTGACCCGCGAACCACACGAACAGCCGGGCATCTTTATCCTTTCCCTTGTCGATGAAGAAATCCTCGAACGTCTGGCGCAAGGAACGAGAATCGAGGTCGGTCTTCAGGATGACTTCGAAACCTTGGGCCTCAAGGGCCCTGGCGATCTTGCGGGCATCCTTCACCGCTTGTCCGAGGCGCGGCCAGCCCGCCGCGTAGTTATCGATCCCGATCACCAGCGCATGGGACTTGGAATAGAGTTCCACCTCTTCGGCGATCGGCGCGTCACGCGCCTCGGACGACCGGAGTTTGAGCGATAGACCGCGACCGGACGCGGCATCCGCCGTCGCGGTCCAGCCGAGTGCCGCGGCGATCACGAAAATGACTGCGAGGTGTCGTCCGAGAATCATCAGGTCTCCCCCATGCCTGACAATGTAAAGTCGAGGGCGTTTATCGGCGAGATGGTGCCGGGGGAGCAGGGGCAGGGTCAAATATTTGGAGATCGGCAATCACCGCTTATCGTTCCGAAAAAAAAAATCGGGGACGCCATACCCATTAATCACCCCGTTCCCGCCAATCCACCCATCAGCACAAGGGTACCGCGTCCTTCCCGGCGGATCTCACTCCGCCGCCGCCATCGCCGCATCGCCCTCGAAGCGGAAGCCCTTGAAATCGTCGGCGACCATTTGCTCGCAGATTTTCCGATAATTCCCGACGCCGCCGATATAGGGCATGAAGAGGCGCGGCTTGCCGGGAATATTGGCGCCCATGTACCAAGAGTTGGCGCGCGGGAACAATGTCTCGTTGGCGACGTCCTGGACATGCGCGACCCACTCGTCCTCGGCCGCCGGTTCCGGTTCCATCAGGTCCAGGCCCTGCTCGCGCATATGAAGGAGGCTGTCCGTCACCAGATCGACATGCTGCTCGATCGAGACCATCATATTGCTTTTAACGGAGGGACTGCCCGGCCCGGTGATCATGAAGAGGTTCGGAAAGGCTTCCGTCATGAATCCGAGATAGGTGCGGGGGCCGGCTTCCCATTTTTCCCTCAGCGGCTGGCCGCCTCGGCCGCGAATATCGACATTGAAAAGGGTGCCGGTCATCGCGTCGAAACCGGTCGCGAACACGATATCGTCGAACGCGAATTCCCGGCCGTCGGCGGTCAATCCGGTCGGCGTGATCCGTTCGATCGGGCCGCCGCTGATGTCCACCAGCTCGACGTTCTCGCGGTTGTAGGTCTCGAAATAGCCGCTGTCGACGCAGATCCGTTTGGTCCCGATGGGATAGGATTTGGGCGCCAGCCGTTCCGCCGTCGCCGGGTCCTTCACGATGTCTCGGATTTGGTCGCGCACGAACCCGGCCGCGGTATCGTTCGCCGCCTGGTCGGTGAGGAGGTCGTTGAAGGATCCGAGATACGCGGCCCCGCCGATTTCCCAGCGCTTCCGATAGACCGCTTGACGCTCGTCCTCGTCCACGGAAAGGGCGGGCTTGTCGTTGACGTCCTTCAGGCTGCCATGCCCGGTATAGCGCATTTCCGCGCGCCGGGCCGGGTAATCCTGCTTCCAGGACCGCTCGTATTCCGCTGTCATCGGGCCGTTCCGCGACGGAATCGAGTAGTTCGGCGTCCGCTGGAAGACGGTCACATGCGCCGCTTCCCCGGCCAGGACCGGAATGGCTTGGATGCCCGACGACCCGGTGCCGATCACCGCGATGCGCCGGCCCGCGAAATCGATTTTTTCATGCGGCCAATTGCCGGTGTGAAACGTCCGGCCCCGGTAATCGGAAAGGCCGTCGATCTCCGGTATCTGCGCGGTCGAAATGCAGCCGGTCGCCATAACGTAGAACCGGGCCGAGACCCGCTCGCCGGCGTCGGTTTCGATACGCCAGCGGCCGGCCTCCTCATCGAAATGCGCCGACGTCACCTCGGTCTCGAAGTCGATATCCTTCCGCAGGTCGAACCGGTCGGCGACATGGTTGGCATAAGCGAGGATTTCCGTCTGCGTCGAAAATTTCTCGCTCCATCGCCATTCCTGTTGCAGGTCCTCGTCGAAGGAATAGGAGTATTGCATGCTCTCGACGTCGCAGCGGGCACCCGGATAGCGGTTCCAGTACCAAGTGCCGCCGACATCCCCGCCGCGCTCGAAGACCCGGGTCGAAAAGCCCAGCCCGCGAAGGCGATGCAAGAGATAGAGCCCGGCAAATCCGGCGCCGACAATCACCGCGTCAACGGACGCCGCGGCATCTTTCTGATTCGACATATTCTGATTCCCCAAGGCCATGCGCGAGAACGCCGCAAGACCCCCGTCGGTTTCAACTCATCCGCCACGAGTATTTATATATTCCGATCGATTGAAACCCATATAGCTGGCGATTTTGGATGTGAATTCCACCGCCGTAAAAATACAGATATTGGGCTGCCCGAGTTACGTAGCCCGTCACCGGTGCGCTTCGTCCGGATCGAATTCAGATTCGTGCTAAAACGTAAATTGCACGTTCCGGAGATTGCCGGAGAACCTTAGTTTCCAATCCTTTCCCCCGTTCCAATCGGATTCGGCAATCTGGAAGACAAAGGGAATCTGGAAACCATTCCCAGGCTCGATGTCGTTTACCGGGCTATCCTTAATTTTTTCGATCGATCGATATTCAATGGCCTTATCCGTCTCCATTTCAATGTTTTCGCCGCCCGGCGAGACCATTCTGAGATTCGGCACCGAGTAAGGGCTGATCCGATGAGTGGTGATATTCTTGTAGCTCATAACGCCGACAACCAGCGTGGATCCCGGTATGGCGGTCGCTTCGAATTAACCGGCACTATCGGTGAACTTCCGTCCAACTTCATATTTGTGGAACGAGATTTCGAATTTAGCGGAGGTTATGGATTTATTCTTCCCCTTTTCGAATTTCACCGACTTGATCGAGGATGATTTCGCTGCGGGAGATTTGGCGGGGGCGGATTTCGTGGCGGGAGAGGTCGCCACATCCTTCGGGTCATCGCCTCCGGATTTTAGGAATACGACGATGGCGATCAGGACGACAATTCCGATAACCCATTTCAGTTTTCCCGACATAATTCTCCCCCTCCATGCTCTTGTGTTTCGGTGACGGTTTTATGGCTTCGTGACAGAATACAGGATTATTCGTTCCGAGTGGAGTACCCCGGAAAATCCGGATCGCTCTTCCCGCGAGAATCTTCGAAGCCGGCGGATGGCTTCGCATCAATTGAACTTCCAGGAGATCAGTCATGCGTTTGAAGGATAAGGTTGCGATCGTCACGGGGGCCGCGTCGGGCATGGGTGCGGCCACGGCGACGCTGTTCGCGCGGGAGGGTGCCAAGGTCGTGGTGGCGGATCTCCTGGAGGCCGAGGGGGCGGCAGTCGTGGGAGAGATCACGGGGGCCGGCGGCGCGGCCCTGTTTCAACGTCTCGACGTGGCCAGTGAGGCGGATTGGAAGAACGCCGTCGCGGCAACGCTGTCGGAATACGACCGGGTCGACGTCCTCATCAACAACGCCGGTGTCAGCGGCAGCCATCCCGATATCCTGAATATCGACACCTGGGACGAGCAGATGAGCATTAACGCGAAGGGGGTGTTCCTCGGCATGCGGGCGGTGATCCCGTCGATGCAGGAGGCGGGCGGCGGCTCGATCGTGAACATCTCGTCGATCTCCGGCATCGTCGGTCAGCGCTTCGTGCATATGGGCTATAACGCCGCCAAGGGCGCGGTGCGCCTGGCCACGAAGGCGGCGGCCGTGCAATTCGCCCGGAAGGGCATCCGGGTCAATTCGGTGCATCCAGGGCTGATGCCGGCGATGCGGACCTCGATGATGAGCGCCGATCCCGAGGTGCGGGATAAGATGGTGGCGGCGATTCCGGCCGGGCGCGTGGGCCGGGTCGAGGAGGTCGCCCACGCCAACCTGTTCCTGGCCAGCGACGAGGCCTCCTACATTACCGGAATCGAAGTGCCGGTGGATGGCGGCTTCCTGGCGATGTAACGGGGTGGGAAAGCCCGGTCAGTCCAAAAGATAACCGAATTTCTCGCGGGCGCGGCGCGCCGATTCGGAGCTGGGCCGGAGGATTTCCGGAAAGTCGTCGCGCCAATGGAACGGGATGCAGGCGTCGATGATCATCCGCGAATTGGTGAAGTTCTTCGCCGCGCGGTCCCAGGGCGCCAGACGCGGGTCCGACACGGCCCCCTTGGCCCCCTTGATCAAATCGAAAGAGGTCGCCGGGTCGGCGCGGGTCAGGGCGGCGAAGATCAGCTCGTCCAGATTGGTCACGTCGACATCGTCGTCGGTGACGATGACCCAGCGGTTGCCGTCGACGCCGGTCCGGCTCATCGAGGCGACATGCCCGGCCTGGCGGGCGTGGCCGGCATAGCGCTGCTTGATCGCCACCGCCAGCAGCATACGCGAGCCGCCGACCTCGTGGCACCAGGCGGCGGTGACGTCGGGCACGCCCGCGGCTTCCAGGTCCTGCTTCAGAAAGGGCGAGCGGACGATCGCGCGGAAGCGCGAATACTCGTCCGGCAGACTCTGCGGTGCGAAGCCGAGCAGGATCGGATCGTCACGGTAATAGACGGCCTCGATATCGACCACCGGGTTTATCCGGCCTTTTTCCGTATAGGTTCCGGTCCAGTCGCCGAACGGACCCTCGGGCTCCAGCCGGTCGGCGTCGACATATCCCTCGAGCACGATCTCGGCATTGGCGGGAATCGGCAGACCGGTGACCCGGCCGCGGACGACATCCACCGCTTGGCCCCTGAGCGCGCCGGCGACATCGTATTCCGAAACCCCTTCCGGAATGTCGCATCCGCCCATGATGAAGGTCAGCGGATCGCCGCCGACCACGATCGCCACCGGCATGCGCTCGCCGCGCTCGCGGTATTTCTTGAGATGCATATCGGCGTGGCGGCCCGGCAGCACGTTGTGGCAGACCGAGCGCTTGCCATGCAGCATCACCCGGTAGGAACCGAGATTTATGGCGCCGGTCTCGGGATCGCGGGTGACGTGATAGCAGCCGGTGCCGATATAGCGGCCGCCGTCTTTTTCATGCCAGTGCGGGGTTGGAAAGATGTCGAGATCGACCGCCGGCCCCTCCATGACATTCTCTAAGATCGGGCCGTCCGCCACCTCATTCGGCGGGATCAGCGGGTCGTTGTCGCCGTAGACCCGCGCGAAGGCGTCGCTGAGCGCCACCTTGCCGAGATCGGTCGGGAAGCCGAGCGTCATGTTCTTGCGCCGGCCGCCGAATAGATTGACCAGCACGCGCGACCCCGCGAGGGATTCCGGCACCTCGCCGAACAGCACCGCGGGCGCCGTATCGTCGTGGCTGACCAGCTCTGCCGCCATGCCGATCTCTTCCTGCCACGAGGCCCCGTCGACCCGTCGAAGCTCGCCCAGCCGCTCGGCCTCGGCGATCCAGTCGCGAAGATCGTCGTAGGGTATCCGATGTTTCAGATTGCCACCGGCGCCTTCGGCCGGCTTGTCACCGTCATCCGTCCCAATGTTAGCCACGGCTTTCCCTTTCTTCCCTCGGGTGACCGATTATGACGCCGCCGCGGCGGCCTTGTCACGGCGGCCCGTCAGTCGCCCGGCCAGCGCGGACAGGCGAGCACGACCGAGGTCTCCATCTGGCGTTTGGGTACGGTCCAATAGATCCGCAGCAAGCGATCCTTTTCGGCCCCCGTCAGGACACGGAAGTCGTGTTTCCGGTAGAAGCCGACCGCCCAGTCGGCGGCGGCCCAGGTGCCGATCAGCAGGGGCCTTTCGGTCAGCCCGCGAAGGTGGGCGAGGAGGGCCGCGCCGACCCCCCGGTTCCGCCGGGCGGTCCGGACATAGGCGTGACGGATCAGGGTCACGTCCTTGACGTCTTCGGTTCCCATGACGCCCTGAAGCTCGCCATCCGCTTCGAAACCCCAAATGCGGACGCCGCGGGCGATCTCGGCCGCCAGTTCGTCGTCCGGCATGTAGGGTTCCTTCCAGCAATCCGCCGGAATGACACCGCGATAGGCTTCGGCGGCATCGTTGATGATGGCGGCGATGGTCTCGAACTCGTCGTCGGTGCAGGCGCGGATCATGCCGACTGCCTAATCCTTGGCGATGTCGTTGATCCAAGAGAACGCGGCCATGGCGGCGGGAAAACCGAGCGTGGTGATCGACAAGAGCGCCACTTGGAGCAGCTCCTCCGCCGGTATGTCCCCCTCCAGAGCCTGACGGGTATGCGAATGAACCGCGCCTTCGGAATTGGCGCCGATGGCCATCGCCAGTTTGATCAGGCGCCGCTGGTGCGCATCGAGCGGTCCCGATTCCGAAACTGCCTTGCCGAGACCCTGATAGGCCTCCCAAACATCCGGAAATTTCTCGGCGAATTTTCCGGCACCCGATGGCGGTAAGGTCATGGATTCCTCCGTGATGTGAAATGATTCCTACGGATGAATCCTCCACATTTCTCAGCGCCCATCAAGAGACCATCGACAACCGAACACCTAAGCTTGTGTCCTAGGCGCGGCGGGCGTTCCCACGCCGCAAAGACGACGAGCTATTGGTCGCGGCGAAACCGCTCGCGCGCCTGTTTAATCGCCTGCTTCAGTTCGTCCAAGCCGGTATCGATCCCGTCGCATAAGTGCCGCCATCCGTGCTCGGTTGCGTCCTCCAGCTCCTTCAAGAGTCCGTCGATAAGGCGGTGTTTATCTTTCAGGTCGCGGAGCGCGGCCTCGTGCGACTCCAACGAAACCGATTCCGTGGATTGCAGATGACGTTCGTGGTGTTCCAGCGAATCGTACAGCGTTGCGATATGCGCGTTCACCTGCTCCTGATAAGCGTCTTTGGTCGGCATTGCCCGCTCCTGACCCTTCTCGATTTTTGTGGCCGGCGTTCATGCCTCCCGATGTCCTTGAAGCGTGCCGTTGAGAAGGAATGCAGCCGCTCCGTCGCGCGGGAGGCATCGATCCACAACGTATTGGTAGGGTCGCGCGCCGTCGGCGGATTCGCATTGATGGATATCAATTCGGGAATTGGAGGAATGCGGCCAGACGGACTAGGCTCGCCATGGCGGCGGCCGACAATCGCCTCGCGGCAGGTATATACGGAGAACGAAATGGACGCGAAGAACCTTATCGTCATGATGACCGACGGGCACGATCCGCGCTATCTCGGCGCCGCGGGAAATACCCTGATCCAGACCCCGGCGCTCGACCGCCTAGCTGCCGCCGGGACCCGTTTCGCCAACGCCTATACGCCGTGCCCCATTTGCATACCGGCGCGTGCCGGCTTCGCGACCGGCCGGCACGTCCACGAGACCAAATGCTGGGACAATGCCCAAGCCTATGACGGCAGCATTCCCGGCTGGGCCCAATACCTGCAGCAGGCCGGACGGCCGGTCGAGGCGATCGGCAAGATGCACTATCGCCGGGCGGAGGATCCACTCGGTTTCGACCGGCAGCACGAGCCGATGCACATCGTCGACGGAATCGGCATGGTCTGGGGGGCCATCCGCGACCCCTTCCCCCCGCTGGACGAG
The DNA here is from genome assembly GCA_964408805.1 of uncultured Rhodospirillaceae bacterium. Lineage (GTDB taxonomy): Bacteria > Pseudomonadota > Alphaproteobacteria > UBA8366 > UBA8366 > CAYPAV01. Next base: position 9,146 of record CAYPAV010000031.1, read on the forward strand.
CCGTTTCGCCTGATCAATGAGGTCGGTGTCGGCGTTTCCAACTACAATCTCTACGACCGCCGGGTTGCAAATTTGGCGTCGGAATGGCTGAAGGACCGCGCCAACAGCGATGAGGGGCCCTGGGCCCTCTATATCGGATTCGTCGCCCCGCATCCGCCTTTCATCGTGCCCCGCGCCTATTTCGATCTCTATCCGCCGGAATCCCTGCCGCCCCTCAAGACCTATACCCAGCCAGGCGGCGGCCATCATCCGTGGGTGCAGGCGCAGGACGATTTCATCGGCCAGGACAAATTCTTCCGCAACGATGACGAGCGCCGGGCCGGCTTTGCCGCCTATCTCGGGCTGGTCAGCTTCGTCGACGCCCAGATCGGTTTCGTCCTGGATACGCTGGAACAACTCGGTCTCGATCGCGAGACCCGGGTCCTCTATACGAGCGATCACGGCGACTCGCCGGGCGCCCGCGGGCTCTGGGGAAAGTTCAATTTCTACGAAGAAGCAACGCGTGTGCCGATGATCCTCTCGGGCCCCGGCGTGCCGACGGGCGAGGTTTGCGAAACTCCGGTCAGCCTGATCGACTGCCACGCGACGATCCTGGAGGGCCTCGGCGTCAAACGGTCGCCGGACGATCCCGCGACCGAGAGCCGGTCCCTCTTCGATATTGCGGCGGCGCCCGACGATCCCGACCGGATCACGCTAAGCCAGTATCACGCCTTCGGGTCGCCGAGCGGCGGTTACATGCTGCGGAAGGGCCGCTTCAAGTATCACTACTATGTCGGATACCCGCCGGAGCTCTTCGATCTCGCGTGCGATCCGGAGGAACTCGACGACCTGGCGAAGGACCCGGCACACCTGGAAAAACTCACCGAGATGGAGGCGCTGCTCCGCGCGATCCTCGATCCGGAGGCCATCGACGAAGAAGCGAAGGCGGCCCAAGCGGTGCTGATCGAGCGCCATGGCGGCCGGGACAAGGCAAGGAACGCCGGCGCCCCCGGGACCACGCCGGTGCCGGGCTACGGACAGGAATGACCAGAACTTGCTCTAACGTCCGAACGCGTAGCCTTGGGTATTGCGCGCGGTGGCCGCGGATTTGAGGAGATCGCCGTCGCGGGCGACTACGCACATCCGGCCCTGCGACCAATCCTCGCCGATCGAGACGTCGTGGCCGCGCTTGGTCAACTCGGCGACCGCGCCGATGGAGAACCGGCCCTCGACGGTGAGCGACCGGAGTTCCGCCCGCTTCGGATAGAACGAACCCGGAAAATGCGAGGTGTTGAAGGTCGGCGCGTCCGCGGCCTCCTGCAGGTTTTGACCGTGATGGACGTGGCGCAGAAAGAACTGCAGGGCCCATTGGTCCTGCCGGTCCGCACCCGGCGTGCCGAAGGCCATATAGGGTTTGCCGCCACGGGTCGCGAAGCCGGGGCTCAGTGTCGTGCGCGGGCGCTTGCCGGGGGCGATGCCGCCGGGCGTGTCCGCCTCCAGGGTGAAAATCTGTCCCCGGTTGGAGAGCGCGAAACCGAGTTCCGGAATCGTCGGCGAGCTCCGCAGCCAGCCGCCGCTCGGCGTGATCGACACCATGTTGCCGAAGCGATCGGCGACGTCGAGATGCACCGTATCGCCGCTTGCGATCGAGGCCTTGGGGTCGGTCGGCGTCTCCAGCGGCACCGGTGTTCCGTCATCCCCCAGCGCAAACCGCTGCCCGTCTTCGAGACCATAGACGACCGGTCCGCCAAATCCCGGAATTGAGCCGGGCCGAATGGCGTCGGACGCGTCCTTGCCGATCAAGGCGCGGCGGGTCTCGTTATAGTCTTCGCCCAGAAGCACATCCATCGGCACGTCGACGAAATCCGGATCGCCGTAGAATTTCTCCCGGTCCGCGAAGGCGAGCTTGGTCCCTTCGGTCACGTGATGGACGAAGTCGGGCCCGTTCGGGTCCATGGCGTCGAGATCGAACCCGCGCAATAGGGCCAGTTGCTGCAGGAACACCGGCCCTTGGCTCCAGGAGCCGCATTTGAAAACCGTATAGTCGCCGTAATCGAGCGAGAGCGGCGCCTCGATCGTTGCCGACCAGTGCGCCAAATCATCGCCGCGAAGAAATCCCCGGTGGCGCCGCCCCGAGGTGTCGAGAAATTCGTTGTCGCCGCAGAAGCGGTCGACCGCCTCGGCGACGAAGCCCCGGTAGAAGGTGTCGCGCGCGGCCTCGATCTGTTGGTCGCGTCCGCCGGCCGCCGCTTCCGCTTCCCGCAAAACACGCTCGAAGGTGTCCGCCAGCACCGGGTTGGAGAACAGCTGGTTCGCCTTGGGAACATTGCCGCCCGGGCAATAGACCGCCGCCGAGCTCGGCCAATGCTCGACGAACAAGTCCTTCAGGCTGTCGATCGTCGCCACCACTCTCGCCGCGATCGGATAGCCGTTCCGGGCATGGCCGATGGCGGATTCGAGGACCTCGCGCGGCCGCATCGTTCCCCAATCGCGGAGCAAGATCATCAGGGCGTCGAAGGCGCCCGGCACGACCAGCGGCAGCAATCCCGCGCCCGGCACGATATCGAGGCCAAGGTCGCGGTAAGCTTGGGGAGTCGCTGCGGCGGGTGCCACCCCCTGCCCGCAGATCACCGAGACATCGTCCGTCTTGGCATCGTGAAGAATGATCGGCGCATCGCCCGCCGGCCCGGCCATGCTGGGCTCGACGACCTGCAGCGTCAACGCGGTGGCGACGGCCGCGTCGAAGGCGTTTCCACCCTTCTCCAGAATCGCCATGCCGGCCGCGGTGCCCAACCAATGTGTGGCGGCGACCATGCCGAAGGTCCCGCAAAGCTCCGGACGCGTGGTGAAGGGCGGCTGGCCCGGCAGTTTCTGGCTCGGCGGCGTACCACTGCCCCGGAACAAATGCTCGATCTCTTGCGCATTCATCGCGATTACGCCTCCTGTTGGCTTTCGTGCCAAGCGCTGAACGGTCCGATGGTGGGGTCGGCGGCGCGGCGGCGATAATAGGGAATACGGGGAACGTAGAGGTCCAGGAGCCGGCGGAGCTCGGCGATCGGTTCCGGCGACTCGTCGGCCCGGAGGTCAACGATCGGATAACCGAGATCCTGGCAGACGAGAATGCCGGCCGAATTCTGCCCGCCCTCCTGGCCGCCCGCGTCGCGGCCCGCCTCGATGGCCCGCATCAGGCGTTCCTCGAGCGCGGCGTCGGGTGCGGACTCGAAGGCGGCCGCCATGGCGTCAACCACATCCCCCGAAGTGAGGCGGTTGCCCATGGCGACGAAGCCGTCGCCCAAATGGTGGCCCTTCCAATCGCTGTTGCCCGTGCCCGTGCGGGCGGCTGTGCGGCCTTCGGCGTCGATCACGGCGAGCTGGCGGGCCTCGATATGCGGGTCGGCGGCAACAAGGGCGTCGAGCACGTCGGCGGCCTCCTGCCCCGCCGCCAGCAAGTCGAGCCCCATGGGCCCAAGGCGGGGATCGGTCAGAGCCTGGGTCGCGACGGCGCCAACGCCGTCCCGGACGTAGGGGACGCGCGATCCGACCGCCATCTCGCCCGTTGCCGTGCAGATGCCCAAGGCGCCCGTGCGCGGACAGCGCCCGGCGATGGTGAAGGTATTGAACTCGATCGAAAAGCCGGCCATGTCGCTTACACCACCTCGTTCAGGAGTGGGCTTTCACCCCGTTCCAGATGCTCGATATTCTCGATCAGGATGTCGATGACATTGTCCTCGTAGCCCCGTGTCTCGCCCGCGGTGTGGGGGGTGAGAAGCACGTTGTCGAGCTCCCAAAGCGCCGAGTCCGGGCCGAGCGGTTCCGGGTCGGTGGTATCGATCCCGGCCCCCGCGATGGCGCCCCGGCGAAGCACATCCACCAGCGCCGCTTCCTCGACGCAGCCGCCGCGCGCCACATTGATGAGATAGGCATCAGGCTTCATCAGCGCCAAGGCCTCCGCATCGACGATATTGGCGGTCTCCGGCGTCAGGGGGCAACACAGCATGACGATGTCGGCATCCGGCACATGGGCCAGGAAATCAGCACTTGGGTAGAGAGCGTCGAAGACCGCATCTCCGGATGCGACATCCCGCCGGCAGCCCTCGACCCGCATGCCGAAGGCCTTGGCGAGACGGGCCACCTTGGCGCCGATTGCACCGGCACCGAAGATCAACAGGGTCTTGCCGATGACTTCTTCCTCGCGTTCGGCGATCTCGCCGATCATACCACGCCAGTGGCGTTTTCGCTGATTATCGCGAGCCAGCGGGAGTTGGCGGGTGAGACCGAGAACCATGGCCAGCGCGTGTTCCGCCACCGCGTTGGAGTTGCAGCCGCTGGCATTGGCGAGCTTGACGCCCTTCGCCCCGATGGCATCGATATCGAATTGGTCGTAGCCGGCGCCGCAGACCTGGATGAGTTTCAGCCGCTCCCCGGCGTCGAGCAACTCGTTCCGCCAGAAACCGGTGGCGATAACGATATCGGCCTCGCCGATTCGGGCCAAGGTATCCTCGGGCGACCAGGTCTGAAAATGTCGGATCCCTGTCTCGCGAACGGCGAAGCGGGGTTCGAATTGGTAGGCGATATGCGCGAACTGGACGACGAGATCGGATCTTTCGGGAAAGCGGCTCACGGGCGGGCTCCTCAAGGGAAAAGGCGCGTCGGTGGTTCACAACAAAGACTAACCGGCCCGCGCCGAAGGAAAAGCCCTATTCGCCCCCGCCTTACCGCGACACCGCGCATTGATCCGCATCGATCCCAAAACAGATTAAATAGTTACGAATTGTCGGATATCGGCGTGGGGGTCGCGGGTTTACGGCAACCAAATCAAGAACGAGAGAAAACATCATGGAGTTCGGCCTTCTACAATTTTTCTCCTGGCCCCGGCGGAACGTGCCGCTGGAGACGGTCTACGAACGCGCGCTCGAGCGCATCGAAATCATGGACAAGACCGGCTACGAGGCAATCTGGCTAGCCGAGCACCATTTCACCGGCTACAGCGTCTGCCCGTCGGTGCACATGATGGGGATGCATGTGGCGCATCGGACCGAGAACATCCGCATCGGCACCGCGGTCTCGCTGGCCTCGTTCTATCATCCGCTCCGCTTGGCGGAAGAGGTGGCGATGCTGGACGTGCTTTCGGGCGGCCGAGTCAATTGGGGGGCGGGGCGCGGGTTCGACCCAACCGAATTCGCGACCTTCGGCGTGCCGTTGCAGGAGAGCAAGGAACGCTTCCACGAGGCGGTGGAGATTGTGCTCGCCGCCTGGCACAACGAGAAACTGACCTGGAAGAGCAAGAACTGGGAGTTCAACGACGTCGAGGTATTGCCAAAACCGGCCCAGCAGCCGCACCCGCCTGTTTGGATGGCGGCCGGGTCGGATGATTCCGTGAAATGGGCGGCCGAGGAAGGGCATACGGTGATGCTGGGCCCGCATAACTCGTTCCGCGAAATAGCCAACCGGCGCGACCTCTATTGCGAGACCCTGGAAGCCAACGGCCATGAAATGGGCGATCGGGTCATTCCGATGACACGGTTCATCGCGGTCGCCGGTTCGGATGACGAGGCGGCCGAGATCGCCCGCCGCGGCGCCGCCTGGCTTGTCGCGACCTATAAAAACGAATCGAAGGGTGTGCCCAACCCGACCGAGACCATCACCCGCGACGGCACCGTCGTTCAATCGGATGATCCGATACAACGCTATCTCGACAATGTCGCGATCTGGGGCACGCCGGAAAAGGTCTATGACATGGTGCAGGAGTTGGAAGAGGAAATGCACCTTCAGCACCTGATGCTGGCACCGCTCAGCCATTCCTCCTTCATGGAATTTACCGATAAGGTCTTGCCGAAACTTCTCTGATATTCGGGAGCCTCGATCATGAAATTCGGCGGCATGGTGGTCTCCAAGATCGACGATTGGGAGATCTTCCGGCATCTCGAGGATCTCGGCTACGACAGCGCCTGGGCCCCGGATTCACAGATGATCTGGTCCGATTGCTACGCCGTCCTGGCATTGGCCGCCTGGCACACCTCGCGGATCCGACTCGGCACCGGAGTCGCCATCGCCGGCACCCGGTTGGCGCCCGTGACCGCGCATTCGATCGCCTCGATCAACAAGATCGCCCCCGGCCGGGTGTTCCTCGGCATCGGCACCGGTCACACGGCGATGCGGGTAATGGGCCAGCAACCGGTGAAACCGGCGGCGTTCGGCGAATATCTCCGGGTCGTCCGGGGATTGCTGGCGGGGGACGAGGTTGAATTCGAACTCGACGGCACCCGCCAGCCGATCCGCTTCCTCGACCGCGAGCTCGAATGCATCAATGTCGAAGACCCGGTGCCCATCTACGTGGCGTCGAACGGGCCGCGGGCGCTTGCGGCGACGGGTGCCCATGGCGACGGGCGCATCGGGGCCGGAAACGAACCGCCCGATGTCCTCGCCCGGAACCTTCGACGCATTCGCGAAGGGGCCGCGGCGGCCGGCCGCACCCTGCCGGAAGATTTCCACACCTCGGTGATGACCTATGCCTGCGTGCTGCGGCCGGGCGAGGACCTGTCGAGCGAGCGGGTGATCGAGGAGACGGGCGCCGAGGTCGTCTCGACCCTTCATTTTTGGTACGAGCTTTTCCTCCAGCGCGGCACCGACGCCTTCATTCTGCCGGAAGCGCGCGGCGTCTGGGAGGACTACAAGCGCTATGTCTCGGAGGAGATGCCGATCGAGCGCCGCCACCAGATGCTGCATTGGGGACATTGCGCCTTCCTGCCGGACCGCGAGTGCCGCTTCGTGACGCCCGAGCTGATCCGGGCCTCCGGCGGGCTCGTCGGCGAGGCGGACGAGATCGTCGAGCGGATCAAGGAATTGGAAACAACGGGCTTGAAGGAAGTGGTGCTTCTGCCGCCCCACGCCGTGGCCCGCGACAACTTCAAGGATTTCGCCGAGCAGGTGATCGCCCGACTCTGAGGAATTGCCGCGCTTCGCCCCGATGCTATCCTTAAATGACGGTGCCGCGCCCGGCGCGGACAGCCTGGAGGAATGTCATGTCGACCTCGTCCGAGATCCGCGCCACGCTCGACCATCCGGTGATCGATGCGGATGGCCATACGCTCGAATTCATGCCCGCCGTCCGGGAATACTTGAAGGACGTGGCCGGAGGCGAGGTGGCGGCGAAGCTCTATCGGAGCCCCCGCGGCATCCCGATTCCGTTCAGCTGGTATCGCAACTCGCCCGAGGAACGCCTAGCCGCCCGCCGGATGCGCCCCGCCTGGTGGGGGGTCCCGGCGGAGAACACCCTGGACCGGACGACGGCGATGCTCCCCAAACTGATGTATGACCGGCTCGACGAATGCGGGGTCGATTATTCCATCGTCTATCCGACAATCGGGCTCTTTGCCTTGGGTACGCCGATCGAGGAAGCCCGGCTGTCGCTTTGCCGGGCGATCAACAATTATCACGCCGACGTCTTTGGCCCCTTCCAGGACCGGCTCTGCCCGGTCGCCGTCATTCCGATGCACACGCCCGAAGAGGCGATCGCCGAGCTCGATCATGCAGTGGGTACGCTCGGCTACAAGGCGATCCTGATGGCCGGGCATGTCGAACGTCCGGTCGAGGCGGCGGGCCCGGCCAACCGGCTCGCCACCTGGATCGACCATCTCGGCATCGACTCCCAATACGACTACGACCCGGTCTGGCAGCGCTGTCTCGACCTCAAGGTCGCCCCCGCCTTTCATTCGGGCGGCATGGGCTGGGGCAGCCGCAATTCGGTCAACAACTACATGTTCAACCATATCGGCCATTTCGCGGCCGCCGGCGAAGCGACCTGCAAGTCGCTGTTCATGGCCGGCGTTACCAACCGGTTCCCGGACCTCCGCTTCGCCTTCCTGGAGGGCGGCACGGCCTGGGCGGTCAATCTCTATAACGATTTGATCGGCCATTGGTCGAAGCGGAACCGCGACTCCGTGCATCTCTACGATCCGCGCCGGCTCGATATCGACCGGATGGAATCGCTGTTCCGAGAGCACGGCGACAAGGTGCTGGACCGTCTCGACACCGATTCCCTTCGCGACCAACTCGCCCCCTTCGCCGAAAACGAGGAGGACGACGCGATGATCGACGAGTGGGCGGCCATCGGCATCGACCGGGCCGAGGACATCCGCGACCGCTTCGTGCCCAGCTTCTATTTCGGCTGCGAGGCCGACGATCCGATGAACGCGATGGCCTTCGATTCCCGCCTGAACGGCTTCGACGTCAAGCTGCGGGCGATCTTCTCCTCCGATGTCGGCCATTGGGACGTGCCGGACATGGCGGAGGTCCTGGAGGAAGCCCACGAACTGCTTGAGCACGAACTCCTCGACGCGGCCGATTTCCGCGATTTCGTCTTCGCCAACTCGGCCCATCTATATGCCGACCTCAATCCCGACTTCTTCAAGGGCACGGTGGTGGAAGACGCCTGCAAGCGAGAAGTGGGATTGGCGGCTTGAGAAGGATGATCAACGCGGGCCGCCGGGCCAGCCGGCAAGTCCCGCATCTATCCGATTGTGTTCGCCGCGCGACGCATTTATCTATCTTCGGAGGGGCCACGACGGCTCGCTATTAAACGCGGCTGCCATTCCGAATGACCGACGACTCCGTCACGCGAAAACTGACCGCGATCCTCTATGCCGACGTGGCGGGCTATAGCCGGCTTACGGGCGCGGATGAAGTCGGCACCCACAAACAGCTTTCGGCCGGGCTCGACTTGATATCCGGCCGCATCGACGCGGCGGGAGGGCGCGTGGTGCATTACGCGGGCGATGCGGTGCTGGCGGAATTTGCGAGCGTGGTCGCGGCGGTGGAAACCGCGGTCGATATCCAACGGTCCCTTGGCGAGATGGGCGCCGATGTACCGAACGACCAACGCCTGGCGTTCCGCATCGGCGTCAATCTCGGCGAGGTCATCGTCGACCGGGACGACATATACGGTGACGGCGTCAATGTGGCGGCGCGGTTGGAGAGCCTCGCGGAAACCGGCGGCGTTTGCCTCTCGGGTGCCGTGTACGAGCAGGTAAACGGCAAGCTCGATATCGGCTTCAAGGACATGGGCCCGCAGGCGGTCAAGAATATCGCCCAGCCGGTCGCGGCCTATATGGTGGAATTTTCGAAACCGGCGGCCGATCAACCCGCCGAGGCGCCGTTGGCCGCACCGGATATGCCGTCCGTCGCCGTGCTGCCCTTCGACAACATGTCGAGCGATCCGGACCAGGAATTCTTCGCCGACGGGCTCGTCGAGGACATCATCACGACCCTCTCCAAGGTGCCGAATTTGTTCGTCATCGCGCGAAATTCGAGCTTTGCCTACAAGGGAGCCGCGGTGGATATCCGCACGGTGGCGCGTGAGCTGGGGGTCAAGCAGGTGCTGGAAGGCAGCGTCCGGAGCGGCGGCAATCGATTGCGCATCACCGCGCAGCTGATCGACGCGGAGACCGGCCGCCATATCTGGGCCGATCGCTTCGACCGTGTGGTCGACGATTTGTTCGATATCCAGGACGAGATCACCAAGGAAATTGTGACCGCCCTTCGCATCGAATTGACCGATGGCGACATCGCCCGAATCTGGAACGAGGGAACCCACGACATCACGGCTTGGGGTTATGTCGTGGAGGCAAGCGAGGTTATCAATCGCTTTGGTTCGGAAGATATTCGCCGCACCCGCGAGCTTGCGGGCAAGGCCGCGAAAATCGACCCCGGCTACGCGACGGCCTGGGCGTTGCTCGGCATGACCTATTGGTATGAGACCCGAACCACGATCACGGATAATACCGACGATCTGTTGGAAAAGGCGGCCAAATGTATCGAAAAGGCACTTGAATTAGATTCGGCCAACCCAAACGCACTCGGCATTCAGGCTCTATCCCGCATCTCCAAGGGTGTGCCCGAGGAAGGCATCGAGATTTGTTCGCGCGGCGTGGCACTCAACCCCGGGAGCGCCGATATACGCGGCTATCGGGCCTTCTGTCTTCTTTGCGCGGACAAGGCCGACGAGGCGATAGAGGAGTTCGAAATCGCCATGCGCCTCAACCCGCATCCCCCGGTATGGTATCGATCGGTCCTTGCGCGCGCGCGCGACGCTGCCGGCGACCCGGAAGGCGCCTTGGCGATCTCCACCGCGGTCCGCGCGCGCGAACCCGATAATTTCCCCGCCCTGCTCCATAGCACGAGCCTGCTGGCCCGAAGCGGCCGGATGGAGGAGGCCAGCGACGTGGCACGTGACGTTTTGCGAATGGTCCCCGATTTCAGGATCGCGTCCATAACCCAATGGCTGATGATGCGGGACGGCGGTTTCACCCGCGCCTTCGCCGACGGCCTCCGCAAGGCCGGCTTGCCGGAATAGACGAGAAGGCGCTGTTCCGGCCTAATAAAAGACCGCGTCGCCCGCGCCTCCGTTCGGGTTCAATAGCTCGCCCGTCATGGCGCAAGCTTGCTCCGAGGCTAGGAACACCGCGACATTCGCCACTTCCTCGGCCTCGACCATGCGCCCGAGCGCATTGGTTCTCCGGGCGTCCTCGGCGAACATCCGGCGTTCGGCCTCCTCCGGCGAAATGCCCGCCTTTTCGGCCCGCGCCGCCAATAGGCTCGGCGTCCGCTCGGTCCGGGTGACGCCGGGATGAATGCAATTGACCGTGATGCCGTCGCGGCCGAGCTGCAAGGCGAGCGTTCGCGTGAAATGCACCAGCGAGGTATTGCGGGCCCCGCCGCTCAAATTCCCCGGCGTCCGCGCATTGGTGCCGCTGATATTGATGATGCGGCCCCAGCCGGCCGCCTTCAAATGCGGTATTGCGGCACGGGCGCAGCGGAGCGCGCCCATGTATTTAGTATCAAAATCGTTCAGGAAATCTTCATCGACGATGGTGTCTATGCGACCGACCGCGGTCGCCGAGCCGCCGGGAAGCGAGGCGCTATTCACCAGTATATTCAACCCGCCAAGCGCCGCCGCCGCTTCCTCGACCATATGATCGACCGCGGCCCGATCGGTCACGTCGCAGGCGAGCGGCGCCACCTTCCGGCCGGTTTCCGCCGCGATCTCGGCGGCGGCTTCCGACAACGAATCCATATTCCGCGACATGATCGCCATATCGACGCCTTCCCGCGCCAGGCCAAGCGCAATCGCCTTCCCGATCCCGCGCGACGCTCCGCCGATAATCGCGGTCTTCCCCGTCAAACCGTAATCCATCCCGTATCCTTCCCCATGCGTGATTGACCGAATTTCCCGTTCGCCCCTACGAACCAGTTCACCCCGCCGCCGGCTCCCGCCAGGTCCAGCGGTGTTCCCCGTAGAGCCGGCGCTGGACGTCGGGGAGGGCGGGCCAGTCGTCGACCATGAGCCAGAGGCGTTTCAATTGGCGGCGCCGCTCCTTTTCGGGATGGTCCTCGAAATCGGCGCGGCCGTGGAGGACCGTCCGGTTGTTGAGGACCTGGATGTCGCCCGGCCGCAGCACGTATTCGAGCTTGAAATCGGGATGGTCGCAGAGCGAGAAGAAGACATCGATCGCGGCCTGCTCGCGGGCACTCGGCCGGTGGTCGCCGGCCTCGACCGCGCGATCGATATAGGAATACAGGAAGTGGACATTCAGCCAGCCGTTGGCATGGGTGAAGGCCGGCACGCGCTCCGGGATCAATGGCGGAAGACCCATATCCGCCGCGTCCGTGTCGGTCATGCGGCAGACCAGGCCCTCGTAGAGCACCGCCAGGAGATCGGGGCACATATCGAGCATGGCGTTGTGCACGGCACCCCCGCTCACGAGGCGGCTGGCCCCGCCCGATTTGGCGGTCCGGATGCCGATCATGCCGATCATATCGCAGGCGTCGGAATGGACCGGCTGCCCGCCCGCCGAATGATAGCCGCGCCGGCGGGTGCGGTCCGGTTCCTCGTCGGTCACGTCCATGACCGTCCCCAGCCGGTCGCCGAGGAAGCTCTGCGGCATCCGCCGTCCGAAATACCCACCGAAGCCCCAGAAGATCATGCCGAGCTCGTCGTCGGTGTAATTCGCCGCGTCGATTCCCCGAAGGTTAACGAAGCCGCGGCCCGATGCCAGTTCCCGCCTGAAATCGGCGATCTCCGCCTTCAGGGTATCGAACGGAAAATCGGTCTCGCCGATTTGCTCCAGCGGCTTCGGGTTCGCACGCAGCTTCTCGACGCAGTCGTCGATTTCCGCCAGGGTTTCCGGGGAGAGGTCGTAAATCCAGTCCCGCGCCTCCGCCAGATCCTTGCCCATCCAGACGGACGGGCCCGACGGGCGGTGGAATTCCTTCCCGGTCATGCCGGTGCGCTCGCTTGCAGTTTTTTCAGATCGTCGCCGTAGAGCCGCCGCTGAGCATCGGGCAGCCGGGGCCAGTCGTCGACCGAGAGCCAGAGGCGTCTCAACTGGCGGCGCCGTTCCTTTTCGGGATGATCGTCGAAATGGGCCCGGCCGTGCATGATCTTGCGGTTGTTGAAGATCTGAATGTCGCCCGGCTCCAGCATGTATTCGAGCACGTAGTCGGGATGGTTGCCGATCGTCCGGAAGACGTCGATCGCCGCCTGCTCGCGCGGGCTCAGCCGGCAATCCCCGGCATTGACCGCGCGCTCGACATAGCCCCGCACGTAATTCGCGTTCAGCCAGCCGTCGGCCCGGGTATAGGTGGGCACGCCGCCCGGGATCAGCGCCGGCACGTCCATGGCCTCCGCATCGGAGTCCGGCATGCGGCAGGGCAGCCCTTGATAGAGAACCTTCAGGAGCTCGGGGCACATATCGAGCATGGCGTTGTGCACCGCGCCCGCGCTCGCGAGGCGGCTGGCGCCGCCTTCCTTGGCGGTTCGAATGCCTATCATGCCGACGATGTCGCAGGCGTCCGTGTGGACATCCTGCTTGCCCCCCGAGTGGTAGCCGCGGCGGAGGCGCCGGTCCGGTTCCTCGTCGGTCACGTCCATGACCGTCCCCAGGAGATCGCCCATGAAGCTCTGCGGCATCCGCCGCCCGAAATGCCCGCCGAAGCCCCAGAAGATCATGCCCAGTTCGTCGTCGCTGTAATCCGCCGCCGGAATTCCCCGGATATTGACGAACCCCCGCCCCGTCGCCAGCTCCCGCCGGAAAGCCTCGATCTCCTCCCGTAAGGCCTGGAAGGGGAAATCGGCCCCGTCGATCTCCGCCAGCGGTTTCGGGCTTTCCCGCAGCTTCTCGACGCAATCGTCGATTTCCTTCAGGGCCTTGGGGGAAAGATCATGAATCCAGTCCCGCGCCCCGGCCAAATCCTTGCCGAGCCAGACGGACGACCCCGCCGCGCGATGGATGTTTTCGGTTCTCACATTTCGCTCCCGCCGCCGAAGCCCGCCAAGGTCCGCTTCCAGGATTCACGTAACTTCGCGGCGTTCCGCTTCAAGCTTCCGGCATTGATGCCGGTGCGGTCGACTCGTTAAGCTCCCTTGGAGGGAGTGCGGATCATGGAACAAAGGGCCTGGGAGGCGACCTATCCCGAGGGGGTCGATTGGAACATCGCGATCGAGCCTAAACTGCTGCATGCCTTCATCGACAAGGCGGCGGGCGACGCCGGCGGACGGGTGTTCTGCGATTTTCTCGGCAACGAACTCAGCTTCGCGACGATCCGCAACCTGGCGGATAGGGTCGCGCGGGGTCTCGAGGATCTCGGCGTCGGGCCGGGGGTGAAGGTGGGGCTGTTCCTGCCGAACGTGCCGCACTATATCGCCGCCTTCTTCGGAGTCCTGAAGGCGGGCGGGGTCGTGGTCAACTACAGCCCGCTGCTGCCGGAGCGCGGCCTCGCCTTCATGATCGACGATTCCGAAACCGACATCATGATCACGATCGACGCCGAGGGCATGTTCCAGACCCTCGAGAAGGCGGCGGCGGGATCGCGGCTGAAACGGATCGTCGTGGCGGCGATGGCGGAAGCGACGGCGCCCGGCCTAGAATTGGGCGATCCGCAGACCCTCCCCGACGATGATCGATACATGACTTTCACGGCGCTGGTGGACAATACCGGCGACTATGTCGCCCACGAGCCGCCCGACGGCATCGATACGGTCATCGTCTTCCAATATACCGGCGGCACCACGGGCACGCCCAAGGCCGCCATGATGACCCATCGCTCGATGTCGTCCGCCTGCCGGATGTATCAGTCCTGGGACGTCTTCGGCGAGGACGATCCCAAGACCCGGAAGATCGTCCTGGTGCTGCCGCTGTTCCATATCTACGGCCTGACCTATGCGCTTTTGGGGAGCATTCGCGACCGCAGCCAGATCATCCTGCACCCGAAACCCGACATGGAGAAAATCCTGACCGACATCGCCGAGAAGAAACCGACCCATATGCCGGGCGTACCCACCCTCTTCATGGGACTGGTCAGTCATCCGCTGGCCAAGGAGACGGATTTTTCCTCGCTCAACTATTGCGGATCGGGAGGGGCGCCGTTGCCGGCCGAGGTGCAGAAGGCGTTTCAGGACCTGACCGGGGTGCCTCTGCTGGAAGGTTACGGCCTGACGGAAACCTCCCCGGCCGGGACGGTGCAGAAGCTGGAAGGCGAGTATCGCGTGGGCTCCTGCGGATTGCCGCTACCGGGGGTCGATCTCGAGATCCGGAGCCTCGACGACGGCACCACCGTCATGTCCGCGGGTGAGATCGGCGAGGTCTGCTTCAAGGGCCCGCAACTGATGAAAGGCTATTGGAAGCGCCCCGAGGAGACTGCCGAGGCCTTGCGGGACGGCTGGCTCTATACCGGCGATACGGGATATCTCGACGGGGACGGGTATCTCTTCCTGGTCGACCGCAAGAAGGATCTGATCATCTCCAGCGGATTCAACGTCTACCCCCGCCACATCGAGGAGGCGATCCACGAACATCCCTCGGTCAACGAGGTGACCGTGATCGGTATCCCGCACGATTATCGCGGCGAAGTGCCGAAAGCCTTCGTCAAACTGATGCCGGCGGCGGCGCTGGAATACGAGGATTTGATCGAATTTCTCGGCGACAAGCTTTCCAAGCACGAGATGCCGGCGGGGTTGGAAATCAGGGACGAACTGCCGAAAACGCCGGTCGGCAAACTCTCCAAGAAGGAGCTCGTCGCCGAGGAACAGGCAAAGCGGGGCGGATCATGACGGAACAAAAGAAGGCGCGCGCCATCGGCATGAACCATGTGGCGCTGGAAGTCGACGACATCGATGCGGCGTTGGAATTCTACGGCTCGATTTTCGAGTTCTCGCTGCGCGGTCGCTCGGATACCGCGGCTTTCGTCGATCTCGGCGACCAGTTCATCAATTTCGCGGTGGGCCGCGATCAGATTCCCGACACGAAGCGCCATCTCGGGCTCGTCGTCGATAACGTGGCGACGGCGCGTGCGGTGGTCGAGGCGAAGAAAATTCCGTTGTTGCCGGGGCGGGGTTGTGATTTCCTCGACCCGTGGGGTAACAGGATACAGTTGGTCGAATACGCCGACATCCAATTCACCAAGGCGCCCGAGGTGCTGCGCGGCATGGGATTGGAAGGATTGGCAAAGACCGAGGACGCGTTGGGACAACTCTCGAAAAAAGGAATGGCGACATGAGCATGGAAGCGAACGAGGCCGCGGCGGCCGGGAACGAGATCACGATCGCGCGGGCCGACAATCCGGTAATGGTGCCGGGACGGCGGGACTTCATGAAATATCGCGAGTTGGGCGTCACCTCAGCCAGCCAGGGGAAGATTCGCGCCCAGGTCACCTCGGCCTCGGAAGGATTGTCCGAGCCGACCGGGTGGCATGTGCATCTCTGCGAGGGGCAGTTCGTCTATATGCTCAGCGGCTGGATCGATCTGGAATTCGCCGGCGGCCGGGTGGAGCGCGTCTCGA
Organism: uncultured Rhodospirillaceae bacterium; assembly: GCA_964408805.1. Taxonomy (GTDB): domain Bacteria; phylum Pseudomonadota; class Alphaproteobacteria; order UBA8366; family UBA8366; genus CAYPAV01. Next base: position 24,959 of record CAYPAV010000031.1, read on the forward strand.
CGGGCGATTCGGTCTATATTCCGGGCGATACGCCGCACAACGAAATCGCCACCTCGGATGCCTTCGAGCTGCTGGAAATCTCCATCCCGGCCGATATGGGCACGAAAGTATGCGAGGCACCCGGTTAAGGGGCTACATGCTCAAGGCGCCGCCGTCGATGACGAGTTCGGTGCCGGTCACGTAGGACGACTCGTCCGACGCCAGATAGAGAACCCCGGCAACGACCTCGTCGATCGTTCCCGTACGACCTAAGGGGACTCGGGACAGGCGTTCGGCCAGGGCGTCGGGGTCGGCGAAGGCGCTCCGGAACATTTCGGTATCGATCGGCCCCGGATGAACCGAGTTGCAACGAATATTGTCCCCTGCGTGCTGGGTCGCGGTCACCTTCGAAAACACCCTGATCGCCCCCTTGCTCGCCGCATAGGCCGGCTCCTGATGGGTCGATTGGCCAATGCCGGCAACCGAGGAGATGTTGACGATCGAACCGCCGCCGGAGTCCCGCATCGCCGGGATGGCGTATTTGGTGCCGAGGAAGACCCCCTTGGCGTTGACCGACATCACCCGATCCCATTCCTCGGCCGTCCGCTCTTCGATGGGGACACGGGGAACCAGGACCGCGGCGTTGTTAATCAGGATATCAAGCCGGCCGAAGCGCTCTGTGGCGAAGTTCACGGCCGCCCGCCAATCGGCCTCGCTGGTCACGTCGAGATGGCGATAATGGGCCTCGCCCCCGCTCGCCTGAATTTCCGCCGCGACGGCCTCGCCCTCGGCGTCCAAGATATCGCCGAAGACGACCTTCGCCCCCTCGGCCGCGAAGGTCCGGGCTTCCACCGCCCCCTGCCCCTGTGAACCGCCACTAATGAGGGCGACCTTGTCCAACAATCTCGTCATGATGTATGCTCCCCTGATCAATCAAAGATAATCCGCGGCGAAGCGATCGAGCCAGCGCTCGAGTTCGTCGATGTCACGCCCGACGATCATCACCACCAATTGGTCGACGCCGGCGTCCTGGTACTGCCTGGCGCGATCCTTGTTCAGCTTGTGGCCGTAGGGACAGATGGCGATGTCGATATCCGCCCGCTTGCGGTCCCTCGTCGCGAGAAGGTCGTCCAACCGGGCGAGATGGCCCGCTGCCTCATCCACGCCGACGTTGAACCCGTGCCAGCCCTGTCCCCGATCCGCCACCCGGCGAAGGGCGGCGTCACTCTCGCCCCCGAAATAGAGCGGCGGCCCCGGCTGCTGAATCGGTTTCGGATATTGCCGGCAGGGGGCGAGCTCGTAAAACTCGCCGGAATAGGACGAGACGTCGTCGGACCAAAGCGAGGCGATGACGTCGAGATACTCGCGGCAACGGGCACCCCGCCGCTCGAAGGGGACGCCGAGAGCGGCGAACTCCTCCTTCATCCAGCCGACGCCGACACCGAAATCCACCCGGCCGCCGGAAAGATAATCCACCGCCGCAATCTCCTTGGCGGTGTAGACGGGGTTCCGCTGCGGGACCAGGCAGATGCCCGTGCCGAGGCGAATACGCTCCGTCTTGGCCGCCATGAACGACAAGGCGGTGATCGGCTCGATCATGCCGCGGTCGCCGCCGATCGGAATCTTTCCGTTCTCTTCATAGGGATATTCGGCGTCATATTCGTCGAACAGAACCACATGTTCGCCCAGCCATATGGCGTGAAACCCGCGCGCTTCCGCGCCCTCCGCCAGAGCGGTCACATAGGCCGCGTCGTTGTTCGGGCTGATCAAGGGGGCGAACAAGCTGATGCGCATGATAATCTCCAAACGGGCCGCGGAAAAAATGAATCCCTATGCCGGAATCGTATTATGATTGTCGTTCTCACGCGTAGGAAGGCAACGAATGGAAAAACGCACGGTTTTGATCGTGGATGACGATGCCGATATCAGGGCATTTCTTACCACCCATTTCGAGAGCTGGGGATTCGAGATCCTGACCGCGGAAGACGGCGAACAAGGGGCTGCGGTTGCGATAGAGGCGGAACCGAGCCTTATTCTGATGGACATGAACATGCCCGGCGTTTCCGGGTTCGAAAGTGCTCGGAAAATCCGCGGCAATTCGGGGACGAACGAGACGCCGATGCTGGCGGTGACGGCGCATGACACGCCGGGCGATCGGGACGAAGCACACAAGGCGGGCTGCAATGCCGTCCTGGCGAAGCCAATCGAAGAATCAAAACTGAACCAGGCAGTGACCGAGCTTATCGGTCAACTGCATCCCTGATCCTATCATTCGCTTAATCCACCGGCGCTGGCATATCCTTCGGATCGGTCGCGTGAACCCGGCGGAGCATGAAGGTTCCAAGACCCGTGGCACAAATATCGCCGGTGCCGCCAAAAATGTCGCAGCGCACCACCGAGGTGCGCGATCCGGCGCGAACCACGTCGGCCTTGGCGGACAATCGCTCCCCCGTCGCGGCCGCGAGATAGTTGATCTTCATCTCAAGCGTCGCCATCGGCCGCAGCCTCGTATCGTAATTGCCGCCCGCGGCGGCCGTCGCCATGGCGACATCGATTAACGCCGCGACCACGCCGCCTTGGACGACGCCGCGGGGATTGCGCATGTCGTCGGTGACCGTCAGCCCAACCACCGCATGGCCGTCTTCCATGACTTCGTAGTCAACGCCAAGCCATTTTCGAAATCCTTCTTCCGGCATCTTGCTTCCGTCCTCCATCAAATCAGCGGCGACTTATAGGACGTCGTGGCGCCGGATGCCAACGGCCATGGATTTAACCGCCGTGCGCCGCAAATCTCTTTCCATGCCGAAGGGCATGCAATTGGGGAGGGCGAGATGCCGTATCATGTCTATGTCACCGTCTCGGGCGAGGGCCGGATCGCGCGATATACGATGGACGCGGAAACCGGCGCGTTGACGCCGGGTCCGGATGTCTCGCTTCCGGGCGAGCCCGCCTACACCACCCTCGACCCGACGCAAACGCGTATGTATGTGGCGCTCCGGGAAACCCACGCATTCGCCGCCTTCTCGATCGATCATGACACCGGCGACCTGACCGAAATCGCGACGACGCCGTCGCGTGTCAAACCGGCTTTCATCGCGATCGACCGGACCGGGAAATATTTCATGTCGGCGTCCTATTACGGTGCGACGACATCGATCTTTCCCATTGCCGCCAATGGCGCCGTGGAAGCGGAACCGACGGAATTCATCGAGACGGGGATGGGCGCTCATTGCATCCTCACCGACCCCACCAACACATTCGCCTTCGTGCCCCATATCGACAATCGAGGGGGACCGAACACGATCTATCAGTTCCGCTTCGACGAGACGACCGGCAAGCTGATGCCCAACGACCCGCCGCGGGTTCCCCAGGAAAAGGGGGTCGGGCCGCGCCATCTTTGTTTCCACCCGTCGAAGGACATCATCTATGTGTCGAACGAGCAGGGTTCCAGCATCACCGTCTATGCGCTGGAGACGGCGAAAGGAACCTTGTCGCCGCTCCAGACCATCTCGAACCTGCCGGCGGGTTGGGAAGGCGAAAACACCTGCTCGCAAATCCGGACGACGCCGGACGGCCGTTTTCTCTATGCGCCGAACCGGGGGCACAACAGCCTCGCCGAATTCTCCATCGACCCGGCGACCGGCTTGCTGACGGCGCTGGGTCACGTGCCGGCGGAGAAGATCCCGCGGGCCTTTCAGATCGACCCGGCGGGTCTATTTTTGCTCTCAGCCGGCCATGACTCCGGCCGTCTCGCGTCCTATCGAATAGACCAAGGGTCGGGGCGTCTGGAAGCGTTGGAGGTGTATCCGCTGGGTGCCGTCCCGATGTGGATCAGCATTCTCGATCTCGGCTAGGCGAATACGAACAGAATTTTTGGGAGAGGGTTGATGAGTATTGAGTTGGGCAAGGAGTCGATCGATATCGGTATCGTGGTTCGCGACGGCGAGGCGGCCTTGAAATTCTATCGCGATACGCTGGGCTTGGAGCATGTGGCGGATACGCCCGCGACCGGCGGCGGCACCATGCATCGGCTGATGTGCGGCACCACGCTGGTAAAGATCGTGAAGCACGACAACGTGCCGGAAAAGGCCGACAACAGCGGCGGCCCGCGCGGCGCCAGCGGCATCCGCTATTGGACGATCACGATCAAGGATTTGGACGCGATGACGGAAAAGTGCCGGGCCGCCGGTTATACGGTGGCGGTGGAGCCGCGCGAGGTGCGCGCCGGCGTTCGAATTTCCATGATCGAGGATCCGGACGGGAACTGGGTGGAATTGTTGGAAAACAGTGCATAAATCCACGGTACGGGTCTAGCCGGCGATATTTACGTCAGTGCGACAAACCAAACGCTTGCGATGATCCGTAATCTTCAATAGCCATGTGCGCGATCTCGATTCGCCGATCGGGCCTATGAAGGAGAATTTATACATGGCGGGGATACGACCCGACGTCGATCCGGACGGACTGCTCGAATATTCGGTGGTGTTCACCGATCGCGCGCTGAATCACATGTCGCAATCCTTTCAAGGCGTCATGCGGGACATCTCGGCGACCCTGAAAAGGGTCTACGATGCGAACTCGGTCGCCATCGTGCCCGGCGGCGGCACCTACGGCATGGAGGCCGTCGCGCGGCAATTCGCGACAGACCAAAAATGCATGGTTCTACGCAATGGCTGGTTCAGCTTCCGCTGGAGCCAGATCTTCGAAGCCGGGAACATCCCTTCCGAAGTTACCATCTTGAAGGCCCGCCCGGTCGAGGACGACCCCCGCCCCGCCTACGCACCGGCCCCGATCGACGAAGTCGTGGCGGCGATCCGCAGGGAAAAACCGGCGCTACTGTTCGCGCCGCATGTGGAAACTGCCTCGGGCATGATCCTGCCGGAGGAATATTTGCGCCGGGCAGCCGATGCCATACACGAGGTCGGCGGATTGTTTGTTTTGGACTGCATCGCATCGGGAACCATCTGGGTCGACATGGCGGCGGCCGGTGTCGACATCTTGATCAGTGCCCCGCAAAAAGGCTGGAGCGCCTCGCCCTGCGCCGCGCTGGTGATGATGAACGCCGATGCCCGCGCCGCCATCGACGAGACGACCAGCAGCAGCTTCGCCTGCGACTTGAAGAAGTGGCTCGACATCATGGAAGCCTATGAAGGGGGCGGCCACGCCTACCACGCCACCATGCCGACCGATGCGCTGGTCCAATTCCACGCCACGATGAAGGAAACCGAGGCCTATGGCTTCGATAAGGTCCGCGCCGAGCAGCAGGAACTCGGTGACAAGGTGCGGGCGATGTTGGCCGGCCGAGGTTTCAAGAGCCTCGCCGCCCCCGGCTTCGAGGCGCCGGGCGTCGTCGTCAGTTACACCGACGAGGCGGATATCCAGAGCGGCGCCAAGTTCGCGGCCGAAGGCTTGCAGATCGCCGCCGGCGTGCCGCTGCAATGCGACGAGGCCGACGATTTCCGCACCTTCCGCCTCGGCCTCTTCGGGCTGGACAAGCTCCAGAACATCGACCGCACGGTCGCCAATCTGGAAACCGCGCTGACCCGCATCCTCGCGGATGCCAACGTTCGATAGGGCATGTTTTATCGCGAAGGGGGGCAGATCAAGACGACCTACGCGTCGGATCAACGGATCTTCCCCATCGCGCAGGATCGCTACATTGTCATTGCCTTCTTGGCGCTCTTGGTCGTGTTGCCGCCGGCGATCGGGTCCAGCTATCTCTACGAAGTCGTCCTGTTTCCGATCCTTGCCCTCAGCTTGTGCGCGCTCGGCCTCAATATTCTGACGGGATATTGCGGCCAGTTGTCCTTCGGGACCGGCGGTTTCATGGCGATCGGCGCCTATTCGGCCTTCAAGCTGCTGGTGATCTTTCCCTGGATGAATGTCCTGGTCGTTTTCGCGCTGGCGGGCCTGATCACGGCGCTCTTCGGGATCGTCATTGGTCTGCCGAGCCTCCGCATCAAGGGCTTCTATCTCGTGGTGACGACGCTCGCCCTGCAGTTTTTCGTCGAATGGGCGATCGGCCGCATTCCCTGGATACACCAATACGGCACCTCATCCGCCGGCGGCGCGCATTCGGGAGAAATGTTCGGCGTCCTCGTCATGGGTCCGGCGGCGCCGGCGGATCATCGATACCTGCTGATGCTGTTCATCGTCTCGGTGCTGACTCTCGCCGCGAAGAATCTGGTGCGCGGCCGGATCGGCCGGTCGTGGATGGCGATCCGCGACATGGACGTCGCGGCCGAGCTGATCGGCATCCGCCCGCCAGCCACCAAACTGCTCGCCTTCGCGATCAGTTCCTTCTATATCGGCGTCGGCGGGGCCGTGTATGCCATAATCTATCATGGGTTCGTCGATCCGTCGGCCTTCGAGTTGTTCGCGGCCTCGTTTCCGATCCTGTTCATGATCATCATCGGCGGGCTCGGCAGTATTCTCGGCACCTATCTCGGTGTGGCGTTCATGGTCGTGGTGCCGGTCCTACTCCGCAATGTCTTCCCCGCGATCGGCCTCGATATCGCGTCGCATATCATTCGGCATCTCGAATTCATGCTGTTCGGCGGCTTGATTATCTTCTTCCTGGCCTACGAGCCACGCGGCCTGGCCGGGCTCTGGCAGATCACGAAGGAAAAACTGCGGCTATGGCCGTTTCCGCATTAGCCCGTTGCCACCACGCTCTATTGCAGCACGAAGCCTTCGTAGCCGTTCGCGGCCACCTCGTCGCAGCGTTCGTTATAGGCCGGCGCGCCGCCGGCGTAGAGCAGGAAGGTGCGCTTATGCTTGCCGGGGACGTTCGGGTTGATGCCCATGAACCAGGAATCGACCTTGGTGAAGAGCATGCGCTCCGCCGTTTCATGGACATGCGCGGTCCAGTCGTCCTCGGCCTTCGCCGAGGGAACGATGCGATCGTAGTCGTTCTCGCGCATGTAGCGGATCAGGTCGGTCACCCAATCCACATTCTGCTCGATACAGCGCGGAATATTGCAGAAGGTGGCGGCATTGTGCGGACCGACCAGGGTCAGCATGTTCGGAAATCCCTCGGTCTGCAGACCAAGATAGGTTCTGGGGCCGTTCGCCCATTTGTCCTTCAGCCTTTGCCCGCCCGAGCCCCGAAATTCGATGCGATCGAAGGCGCCGGTGACGGCATCGAATCCAGTGGCGTAGATGATGATGTCAAATTCATGCGCATCGGCGCTCGTCTGGATGCCCTTCGGCGTGATCCGCTCGATCGGCGTTTCGTTCAGATCGACGAGGCGCACATTTTCCTGATTGTAGACCTCGTAATAATTGGTCTCGAGCGGCACCCGGCGGGTCCCGAAACCGTGGTCCCGCGGGATCAGTTTCTCGGCGGTCTCCGGGTCGTTCACCCGTTCGCGGATTTTGCGGTTGACGAAGTCGGTGATGGTGTCGTTCGCGGCCTGATCGACCAAGACATCACGGTAATTCGCCAGCCAGATGCTGAAACCGCGTTCCCCGTAGAGCTTCTCGTAGAACGCCTCGCGCTCCTCGGGAGAAACCTCGAGAGCTTTCTTGTCATCCATCTGGTGAAGAAAACAGCCATGAGTGGCCAGGCATTGCTTGAAGATCTCGGGATAGCTCGCCTGGATTTCACGCTGGGTCTTCTCGTCGATCGGATCGTTGTGCAGCGGCGCGCAGTAATTCGGGTGGCGCTGGAAAACGGTGAGGTGCCCGGCCGTCTTGGCGACTTCCTGGATGACCTGAACGCCGGTCGCCCCCGTCCCGATGACGGCGACGCGCCTGCCCGCGAATTCCACCGGCTCGTGTGGCCAAAGCCCGGTATGGAACGAGCCCCCTTCGAAGTCGTCGATTCCGTCGATCAGCGGCATCGTCGGCGCGGAAAGCGGCCCGACCGCAGTGATCAGAAACCGACCTTGCGCCCGGCCACCGTCTTCAAGCTCGATCTCCCAGCGATTGTCGGCCTCGTCATAGGCCGCCGTCATGACCCGGCTGTTGAATTCGATATCCTTCCGGAGATCGAACTTATCGGCGACGTGATTGAGGTAGCGGAGCGTCTCCGGCTGAGCCGAGAAATGCTCGCTCCATTCCCATTCCTTGAGCAGCTCCTCGGAGAAAGAATAACCGTAGCTGTAGCTCTCCGAATCGAAGCGCGCACCGGGATAGCGGTTCCAATACCAGGTGCCGCCGACATCGGTCCCCATCTCGAAAACGCGTACCGAAAGGCCGAGTTCCCGCAGACGGTGCAATTGATACATGCCCGACATGCCGGCCCCGATGATCAGGACATCATATTGCGCGGCCGGTCCGGGTTCGACAGCCGGGGAGTTCGGTTCAGGTGCGGACATGCGATCTCAGCTCCAAGGGCAATAGCTTCTTTTGAAGTAGAACCGAATAGGCGCGGGCAAGACCCGGCGGGTGCGTCACTCGGGCGCAGCCGGTTTCAATCGACCGAGAAAGGTCCTAAAGCCGATAAACCGCTGTCGCCGTATCGTGGTAGAGCTTTCGTTTCTCGTCCGCCGAGTAGTCGGCGGTCAGCCGCTTGAAGCTGTTCCAGAGCACGTTGTAACCGCAACTCACCTTGTCGACCGGATAGTTCGATTCGAACATACAGCGATCAGGCCCGAATTTCTCGATGGCGTATTCGAGATAGGGGCGCGTTGCCTCCGCCAGCGCCTCCGAGGTCGGCGGCCGGTCTTGCTCGTGCCAGCCGAAGCCGAGGTAGAGCATGTTGAGACCGCCGAGCTTGGCGACGACGTTGTCGCAGGCCGCGAGGTCCGCGACCGATTTCTTCCAATCCTCCAGCACCTCGTCCCGCCGGCCGGCATAGGATCCCAAGCCGAGCGGCGCGCCCAGATGATTGAACACGATCCGCAGGTTCGGCATCGCCCGCGCAAGATCGGCCAGCTCCGGGATTTGCGGGTGATAGCACCAGCCCTCCATGCTGAGATCGTATTTCGACAACTGAGCGACTCCCTCGCGATAGGCGGCATCGAGGAAGAGATGCGGTTTCGGACTGGTCCGATTGTTGGGGACCTCCGGGCTCGCGTCCCAGGTGACGCCAAGGCGAATCCCCCGAAAGCGCCCGCCGCCGGCCTGGATGTGTCCTTCGAGCGCGGCCGCCACCTCGGCCCCTTGGGTGAAATCCACGGAGCCGATGATCCCGGCCGCAACCCGGGTCTTGCCGTATTTTCCCGAAGCACTTAGCGCCGCCTGCCCAACGACGAATTCCGTCTCGCCGACGGGGCGCATGATTTCCGGGCCTTCCGCCCGGTAGGCGCAGCCGCATTTGATGAAGACGGACGAGACGATGTTGTGGCCGGTCTCGGTATCGGCCACGTATTCCTCCAATAGATAGCGGGGCTCGACCTGGCTGTCGCGATGGTCCCACAGATGATGATGGGGATCGCAGATCGGCAGGTCGGGTTCCAGCGTCTCTTCTTGCACGAGTTCGAGCCAGTCTTGTGTCGTCGCCACCATCGAACGTCTCCCTCTCTAGAGCCGGTAGGTCCGGACCGCGTTGTCGTGATAAAGCTTCCGTTTCTCGTCGGCCGAATAGTCTTTCGTCAGCCGTTTGAAGGAATTCCAAAGCACGTTGTAGCCACAGCTCTCCTTATCGACCGGAAAGTTCGACTCGAAGAGACAGCGATCGACCCCGAACTGCTCGAGCGTGTAATCGTAATAGCGCCGGGTCGCTTCGCATAGTTCCTCGGACCCGGGCGGCCGGGCGCGCTCGTGCCAGCCGAAGCCGTTCAAGACCATGTTGATGCCGCCGAGCTTGGCCACCACGTTGTCCGACTTCGCCAATTCGGCGATGTCCTTTCGCCAGACCTCGAAGACCTCGTCCTCCCGGCCCGCATAGGGGCCGATGCCGAGCGGACCGCCGAAATGATCGAGGATGACGGTGGTATTCGGAATGGTTTGCACGAATTCGGTCAGCTCCGGGATTTGCGGGTGATAGCACCAAGCCTCGAAGCTGAGGTCGAATTGCGCGAGTTGCGCGGCACCCTCGCGATAATTCGGATCGAGATAAAGATGAGGCGGCCGGGGTCCGCGCCCATTCGGCACATCGTCGCTGGCATCCCAGGTAACCCCATGGCGAATGCCGCGGAAGCGTCCGCCGCCAAGCTCGACATGCCTTTCCAGGACCGGCCGGACCGCCTCGCCGGTCGTGAAATCGACGGTGCCGACGATGCCGGCCGCGACCCGGCAATCCCCGTAGAGGCCGGACGCACTCGCCGCCGCGATCCCGTTCACGAATTCGGTCTCCCCGATATAGCGCATGTCCTCGGGACCGTCCGCCTTCCACATGGCGCCGCATTCGATGAAGACGGTGGAGACGATGTTGTGGCCCGTATTGGTGTCGGCCAGGATCTCGTCGATGAGATAACGCGGCTCCACCCGTTCACTCCGGAAATCCCAGAGATGATGATGCGGGTCGCAGATCGGCAAAGCCGGCTCCAGCACCTCTTCCTCGACCTGGTCCAGCCATGCCTGATTCATCGCCACCATGTTTATGTCTCCCGTATTAGAGCCTGTAGGTCCGGACCGCGTTGTCGTGATAGAGCTTCCGTTTTTCGTCAACCGAATAGTCGGCGGTCATGCGCTTGAAGGAATTCCAAAGGACGTTGTAGCTGGCACTGGCCCTGTCGACCGGGAAGTTCGATTCGAAGAGGCAGCGCTCGACGCCGAATTGCTCGAGGCAATGCTCGTAATAGGGCCGGGTCGCCGCCGCGAGCGCCTCGCTCGTCGGTGGCCGTTCCCCTTTGTGCCAGCCGAAGCCATTGACCTTCATGGCCAGCCCGCCGAGCTTGGCGACGACGTTTTCGCAAGTTGCCAGTTCGGCGATGGCGGGACGCCATTCGCCCATCACCTCGTCCCGCTTGCCGGCATAGGGACCAATCCCGAGCGGTCCGCCGAAATGGTTGAGGATGATGGTGGTGTCGGGAAAGGCCCGCGCGAGATCGGTCAGATCGGCAATCTGGGGGTGAAAGATCCAGCCCTCGAAGCTGAGATCCTGCTTGGCGAGTTCGGCAAATCCCTCGCGGAACTTTGGCTCCGCCAACAGGTGTCGCGTCGGGTTGGTATGGGAATTCCGGACCGCGTCGCTGGCGTCCCAGCTGGCAGCGTGGCGAATGCCACGAAAGCGCCCGCCGCCGGCCTGGATATGGGCGGCCAACACCTCCGCGACCCGGCTTCCCAGCGTCAAATCGGCGAGCCCGACGATTCCGGCTGCGACCCGAGCGGGGCCGTAGAGGCCCGACGCACTCATCGCCGCGACGCCGTTCACGAACTCGGTCTCGCCGACCGGCCGCATCTCGACCGGCCCCGATGTCCGGTACATCGACGTGCACTCGATGAAGACCGTCGAGACCACATTATGACCGCTGCTGATGTCCGCCAGGATATCGTCCAGCAGATAGGGCTCGGCACCCGGTATGTTCCTGAAATCCCAAAGATGATGGTGCGGATCGCAGATCGGGAGGTCGGGCTCCAGCGTCTCTTCCGTCACCAGATCGAGCCATTCTTGATTCTTCGCCATTGAGACTTCCCTTTTTCCCGCAATTGCGGCCGAGCCGAGAGCGCCGGGCACCGCAGAATAAACTGTTTCGATTCGGCAGGCAGAACAGCACCCGTGACGCCTTGGCACGGAGGCGTTAGAGTGCGCCCGCTTCGCCAAATGCGGGGCAAGGACCGCCACCCCGACACCGCGCGAAACCCTCATGACCGATACCCGCCGCGATCCGACGCGCAAGAACGTCTTGATGCTTGCCATCTGCCAGGCTCTGGCGATGAGCGGCTCATCGTTGGTCATGACGGTCTCGGCGCTTGCCGGGTACATGATCGCGGAAGACAAGAGCCTGGCGACCCTGCCGATGGCCTGCCAGTTCCTGGCGACGATGCTCAGCACCATCCCGGCCTCCCTTCTGATGCGGCGCGTCGGCCGGCGCGCCGGTTTCACATTCGGCCAACTCTTCGGACTGGCGGGTGCGGCGGTTTCGTCCTTCGCGGTCTTCCATGGGAACTTCGAACTGCTGATCTTCGGGGCCTTCCTGCTCGGGATTCACAACGCCTTTTGGCAGTACTACCGCTTCGCCGCCGCCGACACAGCGAGCGAGGCCTTTCGCGCCCGGGCGATATCCTATGTGCTAGCGGGTGGCGTGATCGCTGCGGTGGTCGGCCCCGAACTCTCGAAACTCAGCGTCGATTTTTTTGCACCCGTGCGCTTCGCCGGCGGCTACGCGGCGGTGGTGTTCCTGATCCTACTGGCGGTCGTCCTGCTGCAGTTCATCGATATCCCGAAACCGTCCCGCGAAGACTCCCGCGGCGGCCGGCCGCTCTCGGAGATCGCCCGTCAGCCGGCCTTCGTCGTTGCCGTCCTCGCCGCCATGCTGGGCTATGGAGTGATGAACCTGGTGATGACGGCGACCCCGCTTGCCATGGCCGCCTGCAGTCATGGCTTCGAGGACACCGCCTTCGTCATCGAATGGCACATCCTGGGAATGTTCGCGCCGAGCTTTTTCACCGGCCACCTGATCAAGCGGTTCGGCGCTCTCAACATCATCACCACCGGCATCGTGATCATGTTCGCCTGCCTTGCGGTCCATCTCAGCGGCATCGGGCTTTGGCAGTTTTGGGCGGGGCTGGTGCTGCTGGGGGTCGGTTGGAACTTCATGTTCGTC
>CAYPAV010000032.1:0-18920 GCA_964408805.1 uncultured Rhodospirillaceae bacterium
GGGGCGCGCCCGCAATGATGTCTCGTCTGCGACTGGGAATCGTCGGCTACGGCCGACTTGGCCGGAAAGTCGGCGAGGTCGGGCGCAGCTTGGGGATGACGGTTCGCTATTACGATCCGAATGCCGCGGGCGGCGTTGACGACTTGATGACGCTGGCCAGCAACGCCGATGTCTTGAGCCTCCATGCGGTCGTGAACGAGGATACCCGGAGACTGGTCGACCGAGAGATTCTCTCCGCCCTGCCTCACGGCGCGATGGTGGTCAACACGGCGAGAGGCGAGTTGCTAGATACGGAAGCCTTGCTTGATCTTTTGGAAGAAGGGCACATCGGATGCGCAGCGCTCGATGTCATCGACGGCGAGTTCGATCCCGAGTTCGCGGAGAGTTTTCCATCCTCCCGGCTCGCACGTTACGCCCGCAGCAATGAAAATCTCATCCTGACCCCACATATCGGTGGCTCGACCGTGGACGCCTGGCGCGAAACGCAACGACGAGTGATCGAGAAAGCATTGGACGTGGTGCGCGTTGCCAAATAGCGGAAATATCTGGGCGATGGTGCCGGCGCGCGGAGGCTCGAAAAGTATCCCATACAAGAACCTGGCACCGCTTGCTGGTCGCCCCCTTCTCGACTATGGCGTCGGCGCGGCGATCGCCAGCGACGGAATCCGGCGAATCATCTGCTCGACCGAGGACGAGCGAATCGCGCGCCGAGCATTGGAACTCGGCATCGAGGTGGACCCGCGGCCGGCGGCGTTGGCGGGCGACGACACGCCCGTCGCCGAGGTCGCCAAGGAAATGCTGGAACGCATCGATCCGGCGCGAAAAGTCGACATCCTCATCCTAGTGCAGCCGACGAGTCCCTTTCTACTGCCCTCGCATATTGACGATCTACTGGCGGCGATGCAGGCCGATCCCGGTGCCAGATCGGGGCAGACGATCACCCCGGTGCCCCATAACCATCACGCTTGGAACCAGCGGATGCTCGACGGCGAATACATTCGATTTCATTTTGCGGCCGAACGCCGTGCCGCCTACAACAAGCAACGCAAGACCGCGATGTTCACATTTGGAAATCTCGTCGCCACCCGGGCGGATGCGATCCGGGCGGGAGACGGCTTCTTCGCCGACCCGTCGATACCGATCGAAATTTCCTGGCCGTACGATCTCGATATCGATATTGGGCAAGACCTGTTGCTGGCCGAGGCATTGATCGCCTCCCGCGCCGTCGACCTGCCTCACCTGACGAACGACATCACCGTCGGGGCGACGACGGCGTAGCCGGGACAACGAGAGCAAGAACAAGAAACGCGAATAAGGAAAATATTGGAATGAAGATTCTCATACTCGGCGGCGACGGCTACCTCGGTTGGCCGACGGCAATGTACCTTTCGGGACAAGGCCACGATGTCGCCGTCGTCGACAGCATGATCAAGCGATACTGGGAAGCCGAACTCGCGGTCGAGCCGCTGGCGCCGATTCGCCCGCTGCCCAATCGTGTCAAGCGGTGGAAGGAAGTCTCCGGGCGCGATATCCAGGTGTTCATCGGCGATATCGCCGAAAATCACCGCTTCGTCTACAAGGTCTTCGACGAAATCCGCCCCGAGGCGATTATTCATTACGCGGAGCAGCCCTCGGCCCCCTATTCGATGCTCGACCGTGAATATTGCGTCGCGACCCAACGCAACAATGTTGTCGGCACATTGAATGTCATGTTCGCGATGAAGCATTCCTGTCCCGATGCCCACTTGATCAAGCTCGGCACGATGGGCGAATACGGTACGCCCAATATCGATATCGAGGAAGGATGGTTGGACCTGGATCATAATGGCCGCAAGGACCGCGTCCTTTACCCCAAGCGGCCTGGCTCGTTCTACCATCTCTCCAAAGTTCACGATTCCAACAATCTCGAATTCGCCTGCAGAATCTGGGGCATGCGGGTAACCGATCTCAATCAGGGCGTGGTCTACGGTACCGATACGGACGAGACGCGACGGCATGAGGATCTGACGACGAGTTTTCACTACGACGCGGTGTTTGGCACGGTGATCAACCGTTTCGTGGCGCAGGCGGTCGATGGGATTCCGCTTTCGGTTTACGGCAGGGGCGGACAGACCCGCGGATTTCTCAATATTCGCGACACCTTGCGATGCGTTGAACTTGCGGCGGCGAACGCCGCCGAACCGGGTGAATTTCGCGTCTTCAATCAGTTCACCGAACAATTCTCCGTCCTCGATCTGGCGAAGGCCGTCAAGAATGTAGCCCTAGCGCGAGGGTATTCGTCGACGCGGATCGAACATGTCGACAATCCCCGCGTCGAGATGGAGGAACATTATTACAACGCCAAACATTCCGCGTTGGAGGCACTGGGGTTGGAGCCGCACCTTTTGACCGACGAGGTCATCGGCCAAATGATCGAGTTCGCGGAAGGGCACCGCGACCGCATCGACCCCGACGTGATTTCACCCGACATCAAATGGAAACAAAATTGACGGTCTTTAAAACGCAGTTTCGTCTGGCCGGGCGCGAGATCGGACCCGCCGCTCCGTGTTTTGTGATCGCCGAGGGCGGTGTCAATCACTTCGGTGATCTCGACAAGGCATTCCAGCTCATCGATCTCGCGGTCGAGGCCGGCGCCGACGCCTTTAAAACGCAACATTTCAAGACCGACCGCCTGGTCGGCCCGAGCGCCCCCGACTGGCGCGACCGGCTGCGAAGCAAGGAACTCCCCGATGACGCCATTCTGCGGATGCGGGATTATTGCGAGACACGCGGGATCATCTTCCTGTGCACACCTCACGATGAAGCCGCGCTCCAAGTCCTGGAAGAACAGGTCGGCGTCCCCGGCTACAAGATTGGATCGGGCGAAGTACAGAACTGGCCCTATCTGGCGAAAATCGCCGCCCTTAAGAAACCGGTCATTCTGTCGACCGGCATGTACGAACTCGAGCAAATCGAAGAAGCAGCCCGCTTGATGGGCGAAGCCGGCCAGGGTGAACTCGCGATTCTTCACTGTTTCACCAGCTATCCGGCCGACCCGGGCGACGTGAATCTTGCGGTGATGGCGCAGATTCGCGCCTTCTTTCCGGGCCCGGTCGGCTATTCGGACCACACCGAGGGCACGGCGGTACCACTTGCGGCCGTCGCACTGGGTGCCGATGTCGTCGAAAAACACATCACGATCGACCGCGACGTTCCGAACGCGCAGGACTGGAAGGTTTCTTGCGACCCTTCGAATCTTGGTAAGTTTATCGCCGACATCCGTGAGGTCGAAGCCTCGCGGGGCGGCGATCGGAAGAGTCTGGCCGCGACCGAGCAAGAATCCATCCAATGGGCGCGCAAAAGCCTGACGACGGCGCGCGACCTCCCAGCCGGGACGATTTTGGATGCTGGCGACCTCGTCGCGCAACGGCCAGGAGGCGGCCTCCCTCCCTCGCATCTCGATCAGGTGTCGGGGCGGCGCACGCGAGCCGAAATTCCGGCGGGGACACCGATTGACCTCACGATGATCGAGTAACGAACGAACCGAAGTGACAGACGATATGCCACTGAATTATCCACTGAAATCCTATCTGTATCATTTCGGTTTGAAATCCGGCTTGCCGTTCGCGTTCCTGCGCCGGATCGCGGATGCCTATGACGCCAGCCGAGGGCCACGCAATTATTTGACGCGGCGCCGAATTGCCGCCGATCTACTGTCCCGGTCCGAATGGCGGGATTTTCTTCCACGCGGTTCGGGTGCGCGTCGTTTCGGGCCGAACGAGATTCCCGGTCTGGCGCGATTGGTCGATATTGGACGGGAAATCTATGAACTTCGGGGCGGCGACGATATCGTGCGCCCGGACGGCAATCCATTTGCGACTCTATTGGAAAAGTCGGACTTCGCCGCCCATCCGGAGATTCTCGAAATCGCGCTAAGCCGACCGATCGTCGAGATCATGTGCGGATACTTCGGAACCGTGCCGCGCCTCGATTGCATCGATCTTTGGGTGACACCGCCGGACGATCAAGGCGGCGAGGCATTCGGAAGCCAGCTCTTTCATCTCGATAAACCCGAGCAGCAATATGTTTCGCTTTTCCTGAACGTGTTCGACGTGCAAACGGAAAACGGACCTTTCACCTATCTTCCGGGCGATCGAACGGCGGCCGTGCGACGTGCGACCCATTACGAAAAGCTTTATTATCTTGGTAACGGACGGCTGCCCGACGAAAAGCTTTTTAAATTCGTGGCGCCGGACGATATCGTGCCCCTCACCGGACCGACCGGCGCGGGCGGAATCGTCGATACATCTGCATGTCTTCATCTCGGCAGCCGGAACCGGTCGCGCGCCCGTGTCGTGTTCGTCATGAGTTTTATGCCGGCCCACAAGGGTGGGACACCCGGTTTCCGGAATTTCGATATCCCGCGGCGGAAGCGCGACAACCTGACCGAACTCCTTTTGCAACCGCCGCAAGACCGCGCCTAATTGGATTGCGCCCTTTTCCAACAATGACGAAATCAATGTCCCAACCTTTTGCCAGCGTCGGCATTCAAATTAACGCGCAAAGTAGCCGTCTCATGCACTATCTGGGACGAGTCTTGAAAGAACGCCACGGTTCGAAATTGCATTTATACGTGCGAAACGCGGTCGAAGGTCGGGGATTGGCGCGGGAAGACAAGGAGGGTCTTTGGGACAGCATCGAGATCAGTCATCGACTGATTCCGGCACTCGACCATGCGATCGATAACGAGCAAGCGGTGATTGCGCGGGCGCGTCGCTATGAAGAGCGACTCGGCGAGACCTTCAGCCGACTTTCTCTGGAACATCGTCAACTCGGCCGCGGGTTCAGTCCCGGCGGTGTCCAATATCCGCGCTCGCCCATCGTCGAGCGCGCGAGTTACGTACAGATGCTCCACGCTTTCAACGACACGCTCGGCTTCTGGGAGGAAGAAATCGACACCAAGGGTCTGACGCTGGTTCTCAATGCGGAAAAGTGGGTGGCCGCGATGTGTCGGACAAAAGATGTGCATTATCGAAAGCAGGGACTCGGCCGACATGGCAACTACCAATTCTGGTCGCCCAACGAATATTTCCGCAATCCACTTCTCGAATCCGCCTATTGCCGGCTAACGTCCTGGCCGAAAGCCGAACTCAGCGGGACCTATGCCTCACAAGTTTCGAAGAACAAGAAAGCCCTGCAGGTCGCTTCACTCTCGGGAATCGCGCACGGTTTGGCCACGAATTCGGTCAAGCGTATCGTTTATCGACTCCGTGGCCTTCAACAGGACCGTCCCCGACTGCGAGACCTCGTCGCGACCAGCCTCCGCCCCTGGCAACAAATGCGTGAATACAGGCGTCTTGCAAAGACGACCGTCGACGATCTAGCGTCGATGCCCTTCGTCTATTTCCCGCTGCACAAGGAACCGGAGGTCGACTTTCTGATCCGGACACCGGACTATCTCAGTCAACAGGCCGCGATCATGGCGATCTCCCGAGATCTTCCCGCCGGCGTGCGTCTTGCGATCAAGGAACACATCCCGGCCACCGGCCCACGACCGCAGGAGTTCTACCGTCAAATCGCCGACCTCAAGAATGTCGTTCTGGTGGATATTTTCGAATCCTCGATCGCGCTGATTAAGCAAGCGGCCGCCACGATCACCTTCCTCGGCTCGGCAGGTATCGAAGCGACAATCCTCGGCAAACCGGTGATACAGTTCAGTCCCCACACGCATAACCGGTTTGTTCCGCACGTGATGACCCTGACGTCTGATAGGGAGTTGAAGGAATGCCTCGACCGGGTCTTGAACGGCGAGATCGATCTCGTGCAGGCCAGAGAGGACGGCTCCCGGTTTCTCCAAGCCATCAAGGACTCTTGTTTCGATATGGGCGACTACCTCCGTGTCCGCGGCGGAGATTTCGGCGCTACGCCCGAGACCGCGGAAACGCTTTATCAAGGATTGGTCCAGAGCATCGACTCGGTGACGACGCCATCGGCGATCGAAGCTGCGGGCGAATGAGGTAAGTATGTCAAGTCAGATCGACGAAGCGTCGGAAAAGGAGGACCTGGCAGTCATGCATGGCCTCCCAGGGAACGTCGTCTTTTGCGGGAAATGCGTGATCTCCAACCAGCGGCCTGTCTCCAGTCCGGAATTCCGCAAGAAATCGATTACCGATACGGAGACGACCGCGTTCGGCGACGACGGCATCTGTGATGCCTGCAAATACGCCGAGTACAAGAAAACCATAGACTGGGCGGAACGCGAGCGCCAACTGAGGGAGGTCTGCGATCGGTACCGCCGCGACGATGGCCGCTATGACGTCATCGTTCCCGGAAGCGGCGGCAAGGACAGCATCTTCGTCTCCCATCTTCTTAAGACGAAATACAACATGAACCCGCTGATCGTGACTTGGGCGCCGCATGCCTATACCGACATCGGTTGGCGAAACGTTCAGGCTTGGCAGCAAATTGGGTTTGACCACTCGCTTTTCACGCCGGACCCGAAGGTGCATGGGACACTGACCCGTCTCGCATTTGTCAATCTGCTCAACCCGTTCCAACCCTTCATTCTCGGTCAAAAAATACTCGGCCCGAGGATGGCGCGAATGTTCGGCGTCCCGTTCGTGATGTACGGCGAAAATCAAGCCGAGGTCCATAATCGCTTCGCCGACGCCGAGAATCCGATCATGGATCCGTCGCACTACACCTGCGGATCAAGGGAAGAGCCGCTCTATTTCGGTGGCGTCGAAATGAGGGACTTAGGATCGCACGGGATAAAATCCGGCGACATGCAACCCTATCTGCCGCTGTTGCGCGAGGAAGCCGAAAAGGCGGAGATCAAAATCCATTTCATGAGCCATTACGTGCATTGGTCGCCGCAGCAGAACTTCTATTATGCGAAGGAGAACTCGGATTTCGAGACCAATGCGGATCGCAGCGAGGGAACCTACAGCAAATATGCCAGCCTCGATGATAAAGTAGACGGTCAGTTCTATTTCACGTCGCTCATCAAGTTCGGCCAAGGCCGCGCCGCGCGCGATGCGGTTCGCGATATCCGAGATGGTTATATCGGGCGCGAGGAAGGTGTGGTCCTGGCGAACAAATACGATGGCGAATTTCCCCGACGGCACTTCGAATTCTTCCTCGACTACATCGGCATCGATGAAGATAGGTATTGGGAGATTGTCGATCGTAACCGCTCCCCGCATCTATGGCGCAAGAGCGGTAACGAATGGATCCTCAGACACCCGACCCGCTAGCGCCGCGGGTAGTCAACGGCGGCGGACCCAGGATTCTGAATTGTATACCCGCATCATTCCAAGGCTCGACATCAAGGGTCCCAACCTCGTCAAGGGCATTCATCTTGAGGGTCTCAGAATATTGGGCCCCGCCGAAAAGTTCGCCGCCCACTATTACCAAACTGGGGCCGACGAGCTCTTGTATATGGATGCGGTTGCCAGTCTGTACGGACGGAACAGTCTCGGCGAGATTATCGAGCGGACGGCTCGGGCGATATTCATACCGCTTACCGTGGGCGGCGGGCTGAGATCGATCGACGATATTCAGCATGTCCTGAGGGTCGGGGCCGACAGGGTCGCTCTCAATACGGCGGCGATCGAACGCCCGGAATTTATCCGAGAGGCCGCGCGCAAATTCGGCTCCTCGACCATCGCGGTCTCGATCGAGGCGAAGCGCCAAGCGGACGGTTCCTATTCAGCCTATGTCGACAACGGCCGCGACAATGCGCACCGTGAAGTCACCGAATGGGCGAAACAGGCCGCCGCGCTGGGGGCTGGCGAGATCATCGTGACCTCGGTCGATCGCGAAGGTACGGGTCGGGGATTCGATTCGGAATTGGTCCGGCGCATCACGACAGAGGTCGAAATTCCGGTGGTGGCCTGCGGTGGCGCTGGCGCTTGCACTGATCTTCCGGCGGTCTTGCGCGATGGCCGGGCGGATGCCATCAGCGTTGCGTCGATCCTGCACTACCCAATCGCAAAAGAATGGGAGGACAACGCTTCGAACGAAGTGAGTGGCGGTGAATTTAGAGTCGTGCAAGAAAAAATCGGCCACGACCGAATAGAAGGCTCGAATATTCCGTCCATCAAGGCATTGCTGGTGGATAGCGGGATCGACTGCAGAATCTAGAATGAGTTCCTCCCGAAAGAACGTCGCTATCGTTGATTATGGCTTGGGAAACCTATTCAGCATTGAGCAGGCCTGTCGACACGCTAGTCTGCAAGCAACGATTACTTCCAACGTGGATGACATCAAGGCCGCCGATGCGGTGATACTGCCCGGCGTCGGCGCTTTCGGCGATGCCATGGCGGAGCTCGACAGGCGCGGGCTCGTAGGGACGCTCAGGGAGTTTGGGGGTTCCGGTAAACCACTTATGGGCATCTGCCTCGGTATGCAGCTGCTGATGGGTGAAAGCGCTGAATTCGGCGATCATGCCGGCCTCGGATTCATTGCCGGCCGGGTCGAGAGATTCGACAATAGATCGAACACAAGGGTAAAAATTCCACAGATCGGTTGGAACCGCATAGTCCGCACCGATAGGCACGACGGGGCGGGATCGGCATGGTCGTTATCACCGCTTTCCGGATTGGAGAACGGAACCTTTATGTATTTCGTTCATTCGTATCACGTCCAACCGGAGACGCCGGACGTGATTTTAGCCCACACGACATATGGCGGCACGGTATACTGCTCGGCCCTACAACAAGGCAACATTTTCGGCTGCCAGTTTCACCCGGAGAGGAGTGGCCCGGCGGGCCTTCGGCTTTATACCAACTTCGCACGGAAGATTTGAGCGAACACGCTTTTTCATTATGAATTTCAATACTATAGAATTTCTGTTTTTCTTTTTTCCGGCAACACTGGCGCTGTTCTACATCGTCCCCGTGCGATTGCGACTCACGGTCTTGTTCGCCGCTTCCTTAGTCTTCTATGGTGCTTCCGGCTTGTTGCCTCTCTTGTTGCTATTGTCGACCATCGCTTGGGGATATGTCCTTTCCAATTACGCTCGAAAGCTACCGAAAAATCTGCTTATCGCGCTTTGCGTCTCGTTCCCGTTGGTGGTGCTTTGGCTTTTCAAATATCTCGGATTTACGCTTGATTTGACGGGCGCCGACGCGGAGGCGAGGGATCTCTTTTCCGTCTTTATTGTCGTCCTCATACCCGCCGGTATCAGTTTCTATACTTTCCAGATTCTCGCCTATTGCATAGATGTCGCGGACGGAACCATCGAGCCTGAGCGGGATCCGATCAAATTCGGCGCCTTTATCTCCTATTTTCCGCAGTTGATCGCCGGTCCGATCCTGCGCTACAGCGATATCCGAGATCAACTCGGCCGCGTGGCGCGGGAAAAGAACATCAGACCGAATTTGGTCGGCGGATTGAAATTTCTGGCATTTGGTCTTTTTGCCAAGACCTTTGGTGCCGACATTTTGCTGCTGCTGCAGGAGAGCTACGAATTAGACAAACCTACGGGATCTCTCGACGCACTATTCTCGATATTCGCATACTCGTTCGTAATTTATTACGATTTTTGGGCCTACTCGATCATGGCCATAGGCTTGGCCCGAATGTTCGGGATCGAACTGCCGCGAAATTTTCGAGAGCCATATATCTCGTTCTCACCGAGGGAATTCTGGCGCAATTGGCACGTGACTCTGTCCTATTGGGTGCGGGACTACGTATACATTCGGCTCGGTGGCAATCGTCGCTACGTGGCTAATATTATCATTGCGTTCCTCGTGACTGGCCTCTGGCATGGTGCCGGCCTAAACTTCCTGGCATGGGGGCTTTATCACGCCGCACTCGTGGTTGGGTACCACGTCACGCGTCCGCTCTGGGACCGTCTGCCCCGCCCGGCCGGCATTGGCCTAACCTTCCTCTTGGTGAGTTTCGGCTGGCCATTGTTCTATTTGGACTTCGACGGCTGGCTGAAGTTGCTCGCAGAGGTCTTCAGCCTCGATTTCGCCGGAGACGAAATTTTTCGCCTTCGCCATTGGCTGTTCCTCGGGATCATCGCCGCCTGGACCTTCTTCGCCCGGGAACGTTGGTGGCTCTTCAACGACCGGCCCCGCATGGTATTCGATTGGGCGCCGGTGCAGGCATCAGCCATGTTTGTCGCCATCCTGCTTTTCTCCTTTGGACGGGAGTTCATCTATTTCCGTTTCTAAGCCTTTGATTGTGCGTCGGGACCACCGACAGGTCGCTATATATTTAGTGGTGTTCTTCGCGCTTTGCGCCGCAGTTACCGCAATAAACCTATGGCGCGGTCAGAGCGGCTCCGTAGCAGCACCCGAATTTAGGAGCGTTAGGTCGAACGAACGTGTCATCCCGATAGGTCGTGCGCCCGCCCGATATATGCGTATCAAGCTGTCCTATCTGGAGCGCGGTACGCCGTATCGGGTCGGCTATTTCGCGGATCATACGGGTTCAATGTTTTCGCGGCGCGCCTGGCCAGGAAACCTTGGCCCGTCGTTCTTCAATTATTACATGCCGACATCGTCGCTCCCCGAGATTCGTGACATCATCGAATATGCGGGCCGCAGGAATTTATTGCCGAGCGACATCATCGTCGTGATGTTGGACAATCCGCTGGTCGGCAACGGGTTGCTGAACTATGAACGTCGTACCAATTTGTTCCACGAAGCATTCGTCTCGATCGACGCCACTTCCATCTCCAACCTGCCGACCAGTTTCGAGCGGCTCTATGCGGTCGCCGAAAACTTGGTGGCCCAGACGCTGGATTGGCGATCGCTATGGACAAGCATTTTTGCCCCCACTCAAAAGACCGTCATCCTGGCCGATCGGTATTGCCAAGCAAACGGCGTCGCAACGGATGTCGCTGGAAAAGCCTCACCTTGGATTGACTATATGCCGAAGCGGATATTGTCCTATCTCGGGCTACTGGTCATGTCGGACGATCAGAAATTGGCCGCGATCGTATGTGCGGAGGACATGCTTCCGGGATTTGGCGTGGACGGTAGCGAGCGCGGACGAAAAAAGCGCATTGCCGTGCGGTTCGACGAGAGAAACCTAACCCGCGGTCGGAACAAGGGGGGCAACTTGCTTGAGCCGCGACATGCGGATTTCATCGTCGAAAATATGGAGGCTATTCATCGGATCGTGAGAACCTCGGGAAGAACCGTGATTTTCATGGTGCCGCCGGTATTGGGCGAATCCCCGTCGATGCTGCCACACAAGATTTTCTCGGCGGCATTGGCGAAACTCGATAAGTCCATCCGCTTGATCGATCACCGCTTCAAGTTCCAGGACATCAAGTATTTCCACGATGACTACGAACATACCAGTGTCGAGTATTATGCGGCTGTTGTAGAGGAATTTGGTCGCCGCGGATGGCTGAATCGTCTCAAATAGATTTCGATACCCACGAGGCCGCCAAGCTTCCCGGAATGGCGCAGGGCCGACATGCCATTGTCTTCGTGGTGTGTCTTTCAGCGATCTGCGCGATTGTCATTGGCGCGGGACTGTGGAAGTCGCGAACGCCGCCGGAAGCGTTCGACTACGCCAATCTGCCCGATGACAAGCGCGTTGCATCCCTCTCCGCGGCGCCGATCTTGGCCTTTCTCAAGCTGGATCATATGGCGCGCGGCAAGACCTACCGCATCGGTTCATTCGGCATGGTTCACAGCGCCCTCTTCAACAGTGCGGCCTTCGGCGAGAAAATCGGCGGTGATTTCTTCAATTACTACACCCATTACGGCACTCTCCCCGATCTCGTTAATATCATGGCGCACGTCGCGTTGTCGAAACGCATGCCGCATGATCTTGCGATCGTGCAAATCCCCAATCCGCGAATTAGCCGTGGTGCTTATCTGTTGGATGAATCACCGGAACTCGGCCATCCCGCGATGTTTCCTCCGCGCGATATGACCGGCGAATCCTTGTCGCGACGAATGCTTCGATTGATGCGAATGTTGATATATCAACTGAAAATTCGCTTGGACATTCTGCGGGCGCCGAAATCGATCCTCGGTCCGACCCGCGGATACGTCGTGTTCGAGCCTTCCGAATGCGGGAATTCGGCCGCCGAACCTGCTTGGATCGCCGGTCTGCCGCGGTTTCTTGCAGAGATGATCGCGCTTGGCCGTAGCCGGGC
This sequence comes from uncultured Rhodospirillaceae bacterium, assembly GCA_964408805.1. Lineage (GTDB taxonomy): Bacteria > Pseudomonadota > Alphaproteobacteria > UBA8366 > UBA8366 > CAYPAV01. The sequence continues at coordinate 12,110 of CAYPAV010000032.1, forward strand.
TCCAAGCGATTTCGTGGCCTGGATATGCAACCATAAATCACGCTTTGGCCAATCTCGAGACGGAAGCGCAGCCGGTCTCGACGGTATGAAATTGGCCGCACCACGACCGTACCCGCAGACGGGTCGGCTAGGCGATAGGGAAATCAATATGGTAGCGGCGAATATGCGGCGCATCGACCGTATTGTCGCCGACGCGGGTGGGCGCGCGGTGTTTTGGGTCGCACCGGTCGCGGCGCTGGATCACGACGTGGCATTGAATCACGCGATCGACCGCGTTCTCAAGCGACTTCCGCGGCTGCGGATTATCGACGCGCGCTACGTCACCACTAGCCTGAAATACTTCATTGGCGACGACAAACACCCGAACGAAAGATTCTTCCGCTGGCTGGTCGGACGAATCCGCGAAATGGGCTGGCTTCGGTAATGAGCGCATCGGAATTGTCACGGCCCGACCGGTCGCTCCCGTCGCCTCAGGTCAACCTCCAAGTCGAGCACGGGTGGTCTGCCACCGCGATCGATGAAGAGACTATCTGGTTCAAGGGTTACCTTCACGGCACGGACGATCCGGTATCGCTCGGCCGGCAACTTTCACGGGCCGGGTCGGACGGCGCTCCCGATATCGTTTCGGGCCTGGACGGTCACTTTGCGTTGATCTTTCAGGGCACGGGTTGGACCGTAGCTGCAACCGACAGGATCGGCAGCATTCCGATCGCCTACGCCAGGTCCGGCCACGGATGGGTTTTGGATGGGCAGGCCAATCGCTTGGCGCAACATATTGGGCTTCGGGGAATCGACGACTCGGCCGCCCTGACGATCGCCTTGGCGGGCTATACGATCGGCAAGGCTACACTGTACATGGAACTTCAGGCACTTGCGCCCGGCGAAACGCTGGTCTTTCTCGATGGTCTCGAAGAACCGCGGCACCATCGTTATTACCTCTATGCGCCGCGACCGGTGGAAAAGACGGATTCGCAGGAAGATATTCTCGATGTTACGCGGCGCGTCTTCGAACGGATGATCTCCGGCCTTGATGGGCGGACCGTCATGGTACCGCTCTCATCTGGATACGATTCTCGGCTGGTGGTTAGCGCACTTTCGGAACTCGGCTATCGAAACGTCCGATGCTTTTCCTATGGACAATCGGGAAATTATGAAGCGGTGGGTGCGAAGCGAATCGCCGAAAAATTAGGCTATCCATGGACCTTTGTTGAGCATCAGCCCGCGCAACAAAGAACTCTTTTCGAAAGCGATAAATGTCGCGACTTCGAATTTTTCGCCGACACGATGCAAGCAATCCCCTTCCAGCAGGATGTTCACGCGGTCGCTACGCTGAAAGCGAACGGCTACGCCCCATCGGATTCGATTTTCGTCAACGGACAGGCAGGTGATTTTACGTCCGGCAATCACATACCCGAATCGCTGTTCGGACAGACTAAAGGCGCTTCATTGGAAGATCGCTGGCGGCGATTGCTCGATGCGGTAACGGCGAAGCATTTCGATCTCTGGTCGAGCCTGAAAACAGCGGAGAATATGGCACTTGTCGCTGTTCTGCTGCGCAAGGATTTCGATGAAATGGGACTTGAGCTGGGCAATCCCGAAAACGACTTCGCCCTATTCGAGGCATCAGAACTACGCAACCGCCAATCGAAATACGTCATTGCCGGTCAACGCACTTACGAGTGGTTGGGTTTTGAATGGCGGCTGCCTTTGGGAGACCACGATTATCTCGATTTCTGGGCAGCCGCCCCTCTCGCCGACAAGATTCACCAAAATCTCTACCGTGACATGCTAATCGCGGCCGATTGGGGAGGGGTCTGGGGAAAAGCATTTTGGCCCAAGCGGAATGTCGTGCCGTTCTGGATGCGACCCCTGCGCCTTGGCGCGAAGGCCGCCCACGCGCCGCTGGGGCGGGACCGATGGCACCGATTCGAACGGCAATATATCTCATGGCGAACCGACTTGGTCTGCAACTACGCCATCGCACCCTATGAAATCGTCGCCCGCGATCGCCGTGGGCATAGAAACGCCATCTCCTGGCACGCCGCGCGCTATTTGGAGCGAAAAGGTTACGTCATTGCCGGGGAGACGGTCGAAAGGATTGCGTGATGCGGGTGATGGTGGTGGCCCGTCTCTTTACCGGGCTTGCGGACGCGCTGTCAGAAGAAGACTGGCAGCCGAAGGGCGTGCCGGCGATCGGCCGGCTTCTCGAGGCACTCGCGGCGCATCCCGACTTGGAACTCCTGACGATTTTCACCTGCAAGGATGCTTATGGGGGCCGATTTCGGCGAGCCCGCCGGATGGAGCTCGACCCGCTCGGCCACGTTCTGGTTCTGCCCTGGGCACCACGCGCTCTGTTTGCCCGCTTTGGGCTCGACGGAATGCTCCGCGAGATATCGCATCTCTTAAGATGTCTCTGGCTTTACTTCAAGTTTCGTCCAGATGTCACTTATTTCACCAACGCGAATTTCGTCATCGCGGGAACTTTCGCGCGCCTTGGTCTCGGCCGTGTCGTGTTGCGATTTCTCGGCGTCCATCCGGAGCAAAAAAAGCTTGCCGAAGCCCAGGGCGGGCTGCAGCGGTGGTTTTACCAGGCGCCCTTCGACCACGTCATCTGCACCCGTGACGGCTCGGGTGGAAACGCCTATCTTCCCCGGCTTCTGAATCCGGATACACCGTTCGATATTCTTCTGAACGGCGTCGATTCCGGCCATGTCGATCCCGATGCGGTCGAACGGCTCAAGCAGGATCATGGATTGGAGAATTGCACGGTCATCACGTTTGTTGGTCGGCTCGAGGCTCACAAGGGGTGCCGGGAATTTGTCGAAGCCGTGCTCGAAACCTTTCGAGGAGATGACCGTTCCGCCGCTGCAATTCTGCTCGGTGAAGGCGATTTGCGCGGTGAGTTGGAGGCATTAATCGCGGCGGCACCCGAAGGTGACCGAGTAAAGCTGCTTGGATCCGTGCCGCAACGGCTGGTGCGCGCGTGGCTCGAACTGACCTCAATCTACGTTTCGATCAATCGGCTTGGAAGCCTATCGAACGCCAATTTGGAAGCGATCGCCGCCGGTAAATGCGTGGCGATCCTTGAAATGGAACCGGCGACGCATACGGACGAGGAAACCGAAGAAATATTGCCGCTCGGCAGCGTTATTCGCATTCCAAGGGAGAATACGGCGGGCGAACTTGCCGGCACGCTCCGCCGGCTCTTGCGGAACCCGGACGAAATTTCGGCGGCGGCCGAGCGCGCCCGCGCAATTGCCGAGGAAAAATTCCCGTCTTGGGACCAACGGGTGGATCACGAGATCACCCTGCTTCGAGGATAGTTTCGATTGTCATGAAAGAATGTATGAAATGACGAAACGGCATCTCCGAATCTGTCAGATCGGCGCCGGACAATGGGGTCAGAACTTAATGCGCAATGTCGCGGCAAATCCGAACGCCGTGCTTTCGGCGATTTGCGACAGCCGGGCTCAGGGTCTCGAAGCGGCGATCACTCGTTATCCGGACGCGCGGCGTTATTCGAATATTGACGCGGCGCTCGGCGATGACGATATCGACGCGGTGGTGATCGCGACTCCATCGGGGATGCATTTCGAACATGCCTCGAAGGCGCTGGCGGCGGGAAAACATACCTTTGTCGAGAAACCTCTGGCGGAAACGACCTCTCAGTCGATCGAACTGACACAGATGGCCGAAAGCGCAAGTGTCAAACTGATGGTGGGGCATACGTTCCTCTTCAATAATATCGTGCATGACGTAAAGGATAGAATCGACACCGGGGACCTCGGCGAAATTTATTGCGCCTATAGCCAACGCCTCAATCTCGGACGCTTCCGACGCGATTCAGACGTCATGTGGACCTTGGCCCCCCACGATGTTTCCATTTTGAATTATTGGTTTGATGGCCCGCCGCGAACCGTCAGTGCGCGCGGCCATGTCTATATCCATAAAGAGTCGGATGTGGCGGAAGTCTGCTACGCGCAACTCGACTATTCTGAAAATCGCAATGCGCATTTGCATTTGTCCTGGCTCGATCCGCAGAAACGCCGCGAAATGGTCATCGTCGGATCGAACAAAATGCTGGTATATGACGACATGAATGTCGACGCGCATATAAGGATCTATGACAAGCGGGCGGAGGCCGAACATCAGAGTGACATGGTGGATTTCGCTGATTTCGCGACCCGGCTTCGGGCCGGCGACCTCGTCGTTCCCAATATCCGCATGATGGAACCGCTTTCTGTCGAGATCGGTCACTTCGTGGATTGCTGCCTAGAGGACAAGACACCTCGTACAGATGGCCGACACGCGACCGAGGTCATCGCTGTCCTTGAAGCGCTGGGTCGCTCGATGGCGCGTGCCGGGGCGACCGTAGAAGTCGATGCCCGGGTCGCCGCCGCGGCCTGATACCGATCCCGAAGGGTTGAAAGTCTGAAAATTATGAAACCATCCCAAGACAGAATTCCGCTTGTCGATCTTTCCGCGCAATACGCCGCGCACGAGGCGGAATTCAACGCTGCGCTGAAGGATTGCCTTGCGCGGACAAGTTTCATCGGCGGGCCCGATCATGCCGCTTTCGCCGAAGAGTTTGCGGCTTGGTGCGGCGGCGGACATGTCGCGCTTGTCGGCAATGGAACCGATGCGTTGAACCTCGCACTGATCGAAACGCTCGGACCGGGCGATGGCACCGAGGAGGTCATCACCGTAAGTCATACCTTCATCGCAACGACGGAAGCCATCGTTGGGGCGGGTTACCGACCGGTTTTGGTCGATGTCGACCCCGATACCTGTTTGATGGATCTCGCGGCATTGGAAGCCGCTGTTGGACCGAAAACGCGTGGCATCATTCCGGTCCATATTTACGGCCAGATGACGGCGATGGATCGGTTGGCCGAGATCGCCAAAGCGCGTGACCTCAAAATTATCGAGGACGCGGCCCAGGCCCATGGCGCGACCTGGAAGGGGGACCTCCCGGGCGCCCATAGCGATGCCGCGTGCTTCAGTTTTTACCCGGGAAAAAATCTCGGGGCCTGGGGAGACGGCGGTGCGGTCTTCACGCGTGATCCGGATCTCGCCGATCGAATATCCGCACGCGCCAATCATGGTCGGCGCGACAAATACCTGCATGATTTTGAGGGTATGAATTCTCGGCTCGACGGCCTGCAGGCGGCGATCCTGCGGGTCAAGCTGCGCCACATCGACGACTGGAATGCGGCGCGGCGCCAAGTCGCGAGCTGGTACGATGAACTACTGGCGGGTCACAACGCAATCAAGCTGCCGACGACGGCTGCCGGGGCCGAGCACGTCTATCACCTTTACGTTATTCAGGTGGACGACCGTGATGCCGTGCGTCTACATCTCGACGAAACAGGCATCGGCGTCGGCGTTCATTACCCTGTCCCCGTCCACGAGCAGCCCGCATCCGCCTATTTGGGATTGGCTCCCGACGATCTTCCGGTCACCTCGAATCTCGGCAAGCGCATCCTGTCGCTGCCGATCTATCCGGAGATGACCCGCGCGCAAGTAGAGCGGGTGGCGGAAACACTGATCGACGCGGTCGGCCCGTGACCGAAGGCGTCAGGATTCATGCAACGGCGGAGATCGCCGACGCCGCAATGGTGGGCAAGGGCACGACGATCTGGCAATACTGCATCGTCATGGCCGACGCGGTCATCGGCGCCGATTGCAAGCTCGCCCACAATGTCTTTGTCGAGGCGGGTGTTCGGATCGGCGACGGCGTCACGATCAAAGACAATGTCGCTCTTTATGACGGTGTCGAGATAGAGGACCGGGTGTTCATCGGGCCGAATGCGGTCTTTACCAATGTTCGAAATCCGCGGGCTTTTATCCCGCGCGGGCACGAATTCGAGCGGACGTCGATCGGCGAAGGGGCCACGATCGGCGCCAATGCGACGATCGTTTGCGGTGTCTCGATCGGTGCCTATGCGATGGTCGGCGCGGGCGCGGTGGTCACGCGGGATGTTGCAGATTTCGCGCTCGTGTTCGGCACGCCGGCGCGGTGGGCTGGCTGGGTCGGCCGGAGCGGGAAGGTGCTTGATGAAAGTTTTATCTGTCCGGAAACGGGAGAACGATACGCGCTTCTGTCCACCGATTGCCTGAGATTGATTGAAGACGACGGAAAAAATGGAACGTGATGCTTGGATTTGAGCCTGGAAAGAACGGATGACTCCTAACAATAAGAAATTCGACGTCTCGGGCATAAACCTCGACGGCAAATCGATCCTGGTAACCGGTGGAACCGGCTCCTTCGGACAACGCTTCATCCGAGCCGTTCTAAATAAATGGAATCCCGCACGCCTTGTCGTATTTTCGCGGGACGAAACGAAGCAATACGAAATGGCACTGGATCTGCCGACCGATCGATACCCGGCACTTCGCTATTTCATCGGTGACGTCCGCGATTCGAATCGGTTGGAAATGGCGATGCGCGGCATCGATATCGTCGTTCACGCGGCGGCATTGAAACACGTTCCGGCAGCCGAATACAATCCGTTCGAATGCATCCGGACCAACGTCAACGGGGCGGAAAACATAGTCCTCGCGGCAATCCGAAGCAATGTGCAACAAGTCATCGCGCTCAGCACCGACAAGGCTGCAAGCCCGGTCAATCTCTATGGCGCGAGCAAACTGGCATCGGACAAAATATTCGTCGCGGCGAATAATCTTTCAGGCGGCCGAAACCCGCGGTTTTCGGTTGTCCGATATGGAAACGTCGTGGGCTCGCGCGGCAGCGTCGTCCCGCTGTTTCGCCGGTTGGTCGAAGAAGGTGCCGCGGAGCTGCCGATCACCG
>CAYPAV010000032.1:19020-36956 GCA_964408805.1 uncultured Rhodospirillaceae bacterium
CGAGATCTTCGTGCCGCGCATTCCAAGCATGCGCCTGGCAGACCTGGCAACGGCGCTCGCGCCGGGTCTGCCGCACCGTGTTGTCGGAATTAGGCCCGGCGAGAAGCTTCACGAGGTCATGATTACCGAGGACGATTCCCGCAATACCGTACAACTTGCGGACCGATTCATCATTGAGCCCGAGTTCGATTTCTGGGAAGAAGGTCGTGATCGTTCGAAGGGCGCCATCCCGGTCGCCGAAGGATTCCGCTATTCCAGCGACGACAACGAGGAATGGCTGGATATCGAATCGTTCCGCCAATTGCTCGAAGCCTAGCTCCTTGAACGAACGCTCCTTGCCTTTCTTGCCGTACGCCCGTCAGCAGATCGACGATGACGATATCGCTGCCGTTACGGCGGTGCTACGGACCGACCTGCTGACGACCGGTCCCAGGGTAGAGGCGTTCGAAGCGGCGCTACGCGAGGCTGTCGGTAGTCGATTCGCGGTAGCTTGCTCGAGCGGGACCGCGGCACTCCATCTGGCCGCGCTCGCGCTCGATCTCGGACCCGAAGATCACGTCGTCGTCCCCGCCGTGACCTTCCTCGCAACCGCCAATGCCGCACGCTACGTCGATGCCGAGATCGTTTTCGCCGATATCGATCCTGAATCCGGTCAGATGGGTCCGGATCAGCTGGCGGCAGCGCTTTCGACGAAGAAAGGTGGCGATGCCCGTGCCGTTTTCCCCGTCTGCCTCACCGGACAAACGGCGGATCCCGCGCGCTTGGCCGAGGTCGCCGGCGGACGGCATATCGTCTACGACGCCTGTCATGCGCTCGGCACCGTCACCGGCGGAGGAACGGGCCGCGTGGGTGACTGCGAATTCGCGGACATGACCGCCTTTTCCTTTCATCCGGTCAAGACGGTTGCCATGGGCGAAGGGGGCGCCGTCACCACCAATGACGGGGGTTTGGCGAAACGGCTTGCGGGTTTTCGCAACCACGGCTTGACCCGGGATTCCACAGAGTTCGAGTTTTCCGACTTGGCCTTTGATGACAAGGGTGCCGCCAACCCGTGGTATTACGAGATGTCGACGCCCGGCTACAACTATCGGGTCACCGACATTCAATGCGCCTTGGGTCTGAGCCAGCTCACTAAATTGCCGCGGTTCTCGACGGAACGGCGCGCCCTCGCGGCGCATTATGAAAACCGTCTCGCCCCGCTCGCCCCGCTCGTCCGCCCACTCGCCAAGGCGAGCGCCTGTGATCCGGTGCTTCACCTCTATGTCGTGCGCATCGATTTCGCCGAGCTCGGCATGGCGCGCGGCGAGGTGATGCGGCGGCTGAAGATGGCCGGCGTTGGCACTCAGGTCCACTATATCCCCGTTCACCTGCAACCATATTATCGCCGCCGCTACGGTGAAATTTCCCTGCCGGGCGCGGAGACCTATTACCAGCGGGCCCTGTCGCTGCCGCTGTTCAACGGCATGACGGTCGCCGATGTCGACCGGGTGGTGGAGGTGCTTGCGGAAACGCTGGGACTGCGGGGAGAGCTATAGAGTGAGCCAAGGATGATTCGATACTGCAAATGTTGCGTAATGCCGGATACCAAACCCGACCTCAGATTCGATGAGGATGGGGTCTGCTCGGCCTGCCGAAATTTCGAAGGCCGCACGGAAGTCGACTGGGATGTCCGGCGCCGCGAGTTGGAGGAAATCCTTGATCGTTATCGGCCGACCGACGGCGGGAATTACGATTGCATCGTCCCGGTCAGCGGCGGAAAGGATAGCACGTACCAAGTGCTTCGCTTACTGGAGTTGGGCGCCAACCCACTCTGTGTGACCGCGACCACGGACGACCTCTCCGAATATGGACGGCTCAATATCGAAAATCTAAAGGATCTCGGCGTCGACTATATCGAGATAACGACCAATCCCACGGTCCGCCGCCGCATCAATCGTCTGGCATTGGAACAGGTTGGCGACATTTCCTGGCCCGAACATGTCGCGATCTTCACGATCCCGGTTCGTATCGCGGTGCAGTTCAATGTGCCGTTGATCATCTGGGGCGAAAATGCACAGAACGAATATGGCGGGCCCGCGGCGGCGGCTAAGGACAACACCTTGACGCGGCAATGGCTCGATGAATTCGGCGGCTTGCTGGGATTGCGGGTTTCCGATCTTATCGGGCAGGTCGGAGTCGAGCCGAAACACCTTATCCAATACACCTACCCGACCGACGAGGAGCTGGCGCGGGTCGGCGTCACGGGACTCTATCTCGGCTACTACATTCCTTGGGACGGCTACACCAATGCGTTGGTCGTGCAAGGGCACGGATTTACGACCTATCCACAACCGGTCGAGGGTTCGCTGGTCAATTACGAGAACTTGGACAACCATCAAACGGGCATCCACGACTATTTCAAGTTCCTCAAATACGGCTTCGCGCGCGCGACCGACCAGGCATGCCTGCATATTCGGCGGGGTCGCCTGCCACGTAGCGACGCGATCGCGCTGATACGAAAACTCGACGGCAGGTTTCCCTGGACCTATCTCGGCAAGCCGATCGAGGAAACACTTTCCGAGATCGGAATGTCGGTCGAGGAATTCATCCGGATCTGCGATCGATTTACCAACAAGAAGCTGTTCCTGACCGACAATCAGGGGGGGTTGATCAAGGACGCCGCCGGCAATCTGACCAAAGTCAATTACGACAATGAGTAGAGCACCCTGACATCCGTCGCCGTCATCGATTATGGGCTTTGCAACCTCGACTCGATTTCGCGCGCGCTCGAGGAATGCGGCGCGGATGTCGTTGTCGCGACCGACCCCGAGCCACTGAAGACGGCGGATCGGCTGGTCCTTCCGGGGGTGGGCGCGTTCACCGCGGCGATGAATAACATGCGGGAACGAGGGCTGAGTGCGGCGCTGCTGGACCGCGTGGCGGATGGTCGGACGCCGCTGCTCGGCATCTGTCTCGGAATGCAGCTTCTGGCGTCCAAGGGAACCGAGTTCGGGGATTGCGACGGGTTGGGATTGATTGACGGCACCGTTCGTCGCCTTCGGCCCGCAAACGCGCAAGAGCGGATACCGCATATGGGTTGGAACGAATTGAAACGTCGAACATCGACGATATTGCTCGATGGGATTCCCGAGGAAAAGGATTTCTATTTCGTTCACAGCTATCATCTCGAGCCGGCGGACGAAGACGCGGTCGTCGCCACGACGCCTCACGCAGGCGGTTTCGTTTCCGTGGTGAGGCGCGAAAATATTTACGGAACCCAGTTCCATCCCGAAAAAAGCCAGCGGGCGGGCTTTACGTTGCTGGCGAATTTCCTCGCCGTGTAATCGATCGGGCGACGAAGTCCAGTGCTGAAAATTCGCATCATGCCCACCCTCCTATACAAGGACGTCGGCTTGGTGAAGGGCGTGGCGTTCGATTCATGGCGCCGTGTCGGCGCCGCGATGCAGGCGGTCAAGGTCTATAATATGCGCGAGGTCGATGAGCTGGTATTTCTCGATATCACCGCCACGCCGGACGGACGACAACCCGACTTCGAACTGATCGACGACCTGGCCGATGAATGTTTCATGCCGTTGACTGTCGGCGGAGGAATTCGAGATGTCGAGGATGTCCGTCGACTATTGTTGGTGGGCGCCGACAAGGTGGCGATCAACACCGCCGCCCTCGAGAGACCGGAACTGATCGCCGAATGCGCCAATCACTTTGGCAGCCAATGTCTTGTCGTCTCCATCGACGCACGACGAGAGTCGGATGGCCGACATCGCGTCTACAGTCATTCCGGTAGTCGCCCCACGGAAATCGATCCCGTCAGCGCCGCGAAGCGTGCTGAAGAAGAGGGCGCCGGTGAGATTTTGCTGACCTCGATCGATCGCGATGGGACGATGGAAGGGTACGACATCGAACTTACCAAGAATGTGTGCGACGCGGTGAACGTGCCGGTAATCGCCTCCGGCGGCGCGGGATCGCCGGAGGATATGGTTGCGGCGCTTCGGGATGGTCATGCCTCTGCGATTGCAGCCGCCAGTATTTTCCATTTTACCCAGCAGACACCCGCCGAAGCGAAAGCCGTCCTGCGTGACCACGATTTTCCTATGCGAAACTGAATCCGTTTACGGTGCTCGATACAAATTCGGATAGATTGCCATCCCTTCCGTCCGCGGCGGCGGCGGAAGTCGTCTTTGTCGAGTCGAAAATGGCGCTGTCCGTGGCCCGGTCGCGAGGTCTCAACCCGACGGCCGAAATTCGCAGCTGCGCCCCCGCACTACTTGTCGATCCGGAAATCGTGGTTGTTCAGACCGACGCGACGTTGACACCGGGCAGGTTGGCCGCGCTCGATGACGCGGCGATCGAACTCAGTCATAGCTGCCGCGATCTGTTTCCCGAAGACACCGATATTGCTCTAATTGCCGCGCGCGTACCGCTGCTTCAGTTGCAGCCGATCATCATGAAGGCGGCCTGTCTCCAGGATGAAGATTTCGAACGGCCGGTCGCGGTGGTTCGACTCACCAGCCGTGACCCGGGGCTCGACGACGAGCTTAGTGCGCCATTGGCATCCTTGCTTTCGGAAAACCCCGCGGCTTCGGTCATTGATGTCGCCATCGAGACGCTTGGCGGTGCCGACGATCCGCGCCCGCCGTCACCGAGCCTCCGGCAGCGTCTAGCGTTCGCACATCCCGGCACCTTGATTTACAGGTTCGTCGAGCGTCTTGCGACACGAAGCGACATTGCCGGGTTGCGCGGGTCGGTCTTGATGCTTCGCGAGAACGAACTCAGCAAGGAAACCGCGCTTTGGATGCTGCATCATGGTTATCTCCCTCGGCATCTGGGCGTGCATCGATCGGAAACCGGACTTCCGGATGCCGCGGAATTGCGGACGCTCGATGAGAAAGTCGGCGATACCGTCCATCGGCTATATCGAGGGTTGCTCGCCGCTCGCCCGCGCGCCGCTCTAATCAACTGCTTTTGCGAGCTTCTGGCCGAACAGTTCGAACGATATCGGGCAAGCCTCGATGTCTGGCGAAATACGCTCGACGGCTTGGGGAGATTACGGCCTAGGGCCGTCTTCACCAATCACCTGAACGATCCCGAACTTGTCGGCTTACACAAGATTCTGCGCGAGAAACGGATTCCATTAGTCAGTTTCCAGCACGGTGTCACGGTCGAAATCAACGGCCGCATACGGTGCTACGACGCGCAGTTGGATAGCTCCGTGGCCGACATAGAGATGATGTTCAACGACGAAGGCGTTGCAGTATCCGGGGCCAATGTGTTTGGTCGGGCGAAATCGGTGGCCGTGGGTCTCCCCGGCGATTATCGCCGGGGGCGTCGGTTGAAGGGCCTGCGCGATGCACCGCCGATTTGGTACCTTTCGACGGCGCTGTACCTCGCCAATGACGGAGCAATGGTCGAAGGCGTTAACGACCGTGACAAGGCGGCATTCGAGACAGAATTAATCGAGCGCGTTCTGTCTCAAGCGGGTCACAAAGTGCTTTACAAGCCCTACCCCGGGAAACGCTATCTTGATCCCGATCCCGTGCTCGGCGTGGCGGCGGCGGCACCCAACATCGAGGTTTACCGAGATAGAATCGATCTTCGGTATATTGTCGGCGGTGCCCGAGTCTTGATTTCGTCCCGTAGTTATTCGACACCGAGCTGGTGCCTTGCCGCCGACAAGCCATTGATTCATATAGATATTCCGGATCAGGCGCCCTTGACGCAGGAAGCCAGAGAGTATTTCGATGCCGGGCTGTTTCTTTTCGATGCCGGCGCGGCCGACTTTCATGAAGCGCTTTTGGCGTTTGTCGCTCGCCCGCTCGATGAGATCGAGGCCGATTGGAAGGCCAAGGCACCGGCGCGGGCCGAGCTGAATCGCCGCTTCATGTCGGCCTACCCCAACGGCGCCGGACGCCGTGCTGCGGGCGTTGTCGCCGCGGCGATCGAGGCGCGGTCATGACTCCGCGGCGGAATGCACGGCTCGCCGTCTTTCGACCGAACGGCGGTCCCGAAATCGGGGCCGGGCATGTGACCCGATGCCTGGCATTGGCACTTGCCCTACGGTCGAGCGGCTGGCATTGCGGATTCGCGGTTCGACCGGAGGTGGCGACCGTCTGTCACGACCTTGCGGAGCAAGGGATGGAGATATTCGTCGCCGAAGACCTCACGGCGGAGAGTCTCGCGGCTCATTGGCCGGACGGTTGCGATCTGTTGGTGGTCGATGATTATACGCTGCACGCGGAAGACGAAACGCCCTACCGATCATGGGCTCGGCGCCTTTTTATCATCGACGACCTGGCTGACCGGCGTCACGACTGCGACCTGCTGCTCGATCCGACCCTGGGGCGTGCGCCGACGGCCTATGACGGTTTGACGCCGCGGCACAGCGTCATATTTCATGGTCCGCATTATGCGCTGCTGCGACCCGAATTCGCCGCCGCCCGGGATCTCACGGAGACGGTTCCCGAGTCGAATCGGATGCTAGTCATGATGGGCGCGACGGATCCGGGCAATGCGACAGCCAAGGCGCTGGCGGCGCTTCGTGGTGCTGGTTGCACGATCGATGTTGTGCTCGGTGCCGGCGCGCCGCACCTTGAAGCCGTGCGCGCTCTGGCATTGGAAATGGAAGAACAGGTAACGCTGCATGTCGGAATAGACGCGGCGGCGATGTCGAACCTTATGGCACGAGCGACATTGGCGATCGGCGCCGCGGGTTCGGGTGCATGGGAGCGGTGTGCGCTCGGACTACCTTCGATTCTGGTGGTTATCGCCCAAAATCAACGCGATGTCGCATCGTCGCTGAATGCACGAGGCGCTGCCCTTTGCGTCGGTGAAATCGAATCTATTGATGGCGCCGCGATCGCCGCTGCGGTGCATGACCTGAACGGGGTACCCAATCAACGCGCAAACATGGCGTATGCGGCGAGAAGGGTCTGCGATGCGCGCGGCGCGGCGCGACTGGCAATCCAGCTGACGGGTGAGGCCAGCCGGAGCGGTTTAGTCGTAACATTGCGACCACCGGCGCGGACCGATCGCGACGGGATTTTGGATTGGCAACGCGATCCGTCAACACGGCGCCATTTCCACAATCCTCTTCCCCCGACGAGTGCTGAACATCGGACCTGGTTCGAAAGTCAGCGCGAGAGAGAAAATGGAAGTCTCCTCATCATCGAAGTCGATGGCGAGGCGGGCGGCACCTTACAGTTGGATCCCATTTGTCCCGATAAATCGACATCGTCCCTCTTGGTATCTATCTTGGTCGCCTCGCCATGGCGCGGGCGGGGCGTCGCCAAGATCGCGCTCAATCTCGCGCACTTACTTTGGCCGGAGGCTAATTTCCTGGCGAGCGTGAAGCCGGAGAATGAGGCTTCCCACGGATTATTCCGTGCGGCCGGGTATCTTCCGCGGGAGGGTGAGATAAACTATTTCCGGCCGCCCGGAACAGAGAAGAACAGCCGATGACATACAAATGAGCGACGAAGGCGTACTTCGAAAAGCCACTTTGACCGGTGGCGTGGAAGCGCGGGCGATTGCTAATCGCCGGTTTGGCGCCGCCGATTTTGATGGTTGGGTAAATGTATGGCTAAACGCTTTGCCGGTCGGTCGCGTGCTCGATCTTTGTTGTGGTACCGGAAATCAGCTTGTTCTCTACGCATCGAGACCGGATTGTCGAGAACTGACCGGCGTTGATATTTCGGCCGAATCGCTCGAGGTCGCGCGCCGGCGCTTGCTTGATATAAACGAAAACGGCGCGTCCCAGCTGCATTGCCTCTCAATGGACGACGCCTTCAAAGCGCCACCCATCAGTAATGCGGAATTCGATTTGATTTCGTGTTTTTATGGCCTCTATTACGCGGCTTCGGCCGGGCGGGTGCTGACCGCGGCCGCGAGCCGTTTGGCGCCTGGCGGCATTATCGCCGTCGTAGGCCCTTATGGCCGCAACAACGCAAGTCTGTTCGATTTGCTTGGACGCCATCTTGAATTACCCTCGCTTGTCGTAACTAGTTCGACGACCTTTATGGAAGACGAAGTTGTACCCGCGCTCGAGCGGAACTTGAGCGTTCGCCGTGAGACCTTCGTCAATCATGTCCGTTACCCCAGTCCAGACGCCGTCATGGATTACTGGCGGGCCTCCACATTTCATGATCCTTCTTGTGAAGCGGCCGTGGCCCGGGATATCGACGCACATTTTCGACGGAGCGGGGAATTTATCGTCGAAAAACATGTCATGGCGGCGATCGGAGAAAAACCCATATGACCGATACCGTCCTAGTCGTCGCCGCACATCCGGATGATGAAGTTCTCGGTTGTGGGGGTACGATTGCCCGGCACGCTTTCGAGGGAGATGACGTCTTTGTCCTAATTCTCGCGGAGGGGGCGACGTCACGCGACAATCGTCGGACGGCCGATCAGCCGCCCGAAGTGGCGGCACTACAAGCATCCGCGGCCGCGGCGGCCGAAATCCTTGGCGCGGCACCGCCCCGGTTTCTCGGCTTTCCGGACAATCGCCTCGATGGCGTGGACCTTCTCGACGTGGTGAAGGCGGTCGAAGAGGTGATCTCCGAATTTTCGCCCGGCATCGTTTACACCCATCACGCCGGTGACCTGAACATCGATCATCGGATCGCCTTTCGCGCCGTCATCACCGCATGCCGCCCCCAGCCCGATACCGTTATCAGGGAGATCTATACATTCGAGACACCGTCGAGTAGCGAATGGGCGCCGCCCGATGCGGCGCATGTATTTACCCCTCGGCGTTTCGTCGATATTTCCCGCACCCTTGAGCGCAAGATGGCGGCACTTGCCTGCTACGAAAGCGAATTGCGGCCGTTTCCCCACGCGCGATCGATTGAAGGGGTGGGCGCATTGGCGAAGTGGCGTGGTGCAACGATGGGGTGTGCCGCCGCCGAGGCCTTCGATGTCATCCGCCAGCGTGTCTCGATCCGGTCCTGACCACCGGACGAACCGAGGAGCCAGTCAACCATGCGGGTATCACCGACTTTCGAAATTGCCGGGCGGCCAATCGGTTCCGGTTATGCGCCCTATTTGGTTGCCGAGTTGTCGGCCAATCATCTCGGTTCGCTCGAGGGCGCCTTGGCACTCGTCGATGCGGCGGCCGGGGCCGGTGCCGACGCCGTCAAGCTGCAGACCTATACCGCCGATACGATCACCATCGATCATCATGGGCCCGGGTTCGACATCGAGGGCGGGCTGTGGGATGGCCGCTCGCTTTATGAGCTCTACGAGGAAGCGCACACGCCTTGGGATTGGCATGAAGCACTTTTCGCGCGGGGTCGCGAGCGGGGCATGCAGGTCTTTAGCACGCCGTTCGATGCCACCGCAGTCGATTTTCTCGAAGACTTCGACCCACCCGCCTACAAGATCGCATCCTTTGAGTGCACGGATATCCCGTTGATTACTAAAGTCGCGTCGACCGGTCGCCCGATGATCATTTCGACGGGCATGGCCAATCGCGACGAGATCGGCGAGGCAGTCGACGCGGCCCGAGAGGGCGGTGCCACCGATATTTGCCTTTTGCATTGCGTCAGCGGTTACCCCGCGCCCGCGGAAGATTACAACCTCAAAACTATCGCCGATCTCGCGGCGACGTTCGACATCGTGACGGGGCTGAGCGATCATACGATGGGGATCGAAATGCCGATCGCGGCGACCGCGCTCGGCGCCGGGCTGATCGAGAAACACTTTACGCTTCGCCGATCCGATGGCGGTCCCGACGCGGCCTTCAGCCTCGAGCCGGCCGAGCTCAAGCAGATGATCGATGGCTGCCGCCTCGCTTTCGAAGCCCTAGGTCGAGTTGACTACACGCGCAAGGCCAGCGAAGAAGCGAATGTCCAGTTCCGGCGGTCGGTCTATGTGGTCGCTGACACCAAGGCGGGCGAGGGGTTCACAGCTGAAAATATCCGCTGCATCCGGCCGGGCTTTGGCCTGCCGCCGAACCGCTATGCCGAGGCGGTCGGACGACCGGCGGCGCGCGACCTGAAACGGGGCGAACCGCTCGACGAGGGCGCAGTCGTTTGGGATGAAGCAAAGACGTCCCCTTGATGGCCATCGCAATGTCCCGCCGCGCGGTCGTCATCATTCAGGCGCGCATGACGTCGACCCGATTGCCGGGGAAAGTCATGCTGCCGCTCGGCTCCGGAACCGTGCTCGACTGCGTGCTTCGCCGCGCTCGCCGGATCCCGGGGATCGATCTCGTGTGTCTCGCGGTGCCGGATGGAGCCGAGCATCAACCTATCATCGACGTTGCAGCTAGCTATGACGATATTTCCGTGGTCCATGGACCAGAGGACGATGTGTTGCGCCGCTATGCGATAGCCGCCAAGGCCACGAACGCCGAGATCGTGGTGCGCGTTACCTCAGACTGTCCCCTGATCGACCCGGATATTTCGGGGACAGTTCTCGCCGCCGCCCGCGCGACCAACGCTTGCGCCCGAACTAGTTTCGAGACCGGATTTCCGCTTGGTCTGGATACCGAGGCAATACCCGCCGAATGGTTGCTTGAGGCGGACGCGGAAGCGACCGAACCTGACGAGCGCGAGCACGTATCCCCATTCATCTGGCGCCGGCCGGACCGATATCCGGTAACCTATATCGACCGCCGGCCCGACCGCAGGAGCTGGCGCCTCACGATCGACACGGTGGAGGATTATGAGCTGATTCGGGCCGTCTATGACGCATTGGGGCAGAGCGATCCCTGTTTCGAATTCGATGCCGTCGAAGAATTCTTGAACGAACACCCGGAACTCGTCGCGCTCAAGCGCCCGTGAGCGGCGCGGAAGGGCATAACAAGGAGCAAGAATGAATTCAGAGGGAAAACAGATCGATGCCTGGCGCGGCGACTTCGGTGATGCCTATGTAGACCGGAACGCGGCCGACGGCGACCGTGTTCGCAACAATATCCGCGCGTTCAGGGAGATATTTGGGCATATCGACGACCATCCGCCGCAAACGATCCTTGAGGTTGGTGCCAATATAGGGGCGAACCTGCGTGCTTTGAGCGAGATTATGGACGCCGAACTGTATGCCGTGGAACCGAATGAAAAGGCTCGGGAGATATTGGTCCGCGACGCGGTGGTTCCCGCGGAACGGGCCGTCGACGCGGTTGCCACGGCCTTACCGTTCGACGACGATGGCGTCGACATGGTCTTCACCGCCGGGGTTTTGATTCATGTTTCCGACGACCGTATCGAGGAAGCCTATCGTGAAATTTACCGTGTCGCCGCGCGCTATCTCCTGTCGATCGAATACTTCTCGCCGACACCGGAGCGGATTTCCTACCGGGGCGAGACTGATCTGCTGTTCAAACGTGATTTCGGCGGGTTGTGGTTGGACCTTTTTCCCAAATTGAAACCGGTCGCCGACGGCTTTTTTTGGAAGCGGACGACCGGCCTGGATAACGTCAATTGGTGGCTGTTCGAAAAACCGTGAAGGATTCGCTCCTCCGGGCATTTCTTTTCCTCCCTGACTTGGATGGCGGCGGTGCACAGCGCACCTTCGTAAATCTGGCGAATGCATTGCCGGACCTCGGGATCGAGACGACCGTCGTCGCCGGTCGAACAGACGGACCGGCAAAAGAATGGTTCGGCGAACAATTTTCTCTCATCGATCTGGAGGCGCCGCGGCTGCGCCATGCAATTGGACCCCTGCGAAAATTGTTGAAGAGCGAGTCGCCCGGGATCCTCCTTTCGACCCTGGCGGACGCGAATATCGCCGCATGGGCGGCATCGCGATATCTGCCGGTTCGGCTGATCCTTCGGGAAACCAACAGTCATCGCGCGCGCGACGATATTTCCTGGTGGCGGCGGCAACTCATTTCCCTGGCGTACCCTCGTGCCGATGCGGTTGTTGCACTGTCCGAAGGTGTTCGCGGCGAACTGACGGCAGATTACGCCATCGATCCCACGAAGTGCCGTACCATTCACAATCCCGTCGACGTCACGGCGCTCGTGGGTGCCCTTGCCGATGGTCCCGACTCACCGATCCTAGGGAAGGGTCCGATGGTCCTTGGGGTCGGTCGCCTAACACGGCAGAAACATTTCGACCTCTTGTTGCGCGGTGTCGCGGCGCTCCCGGATCGTTCGATCCAGATCGCTCTGTTGGGCGAGGGACCCGACCGTACGGCAATCTTGTCCCTTGCGCATGAGCTCGGCCTGTCGGACCGGTTGATAATGCCGGGATTCGTATCCGATCTAACGCCGTGGTTGGCGCATGCGGATATTTTCGTTTTGTCCTCTCTTTGGGAAGGATTCGGCCATGTGATCGTCGAGGCAATGGCGGCCGGTCTCCCGGTCATCGCGACCGATTGCCCGCATGGACCTCGCGATATCATTGCCGATGGCGAGACCGGCCTGCTAGTTCCCAACGACGACGCCTCGGCACTCGCTGCGGCGATTGCATCGATGCTCGACGATCCCGACCGAAAACATGCGCTGGGTCGGGCGGGACAAATTGCGGCGGCGCGATTCCGTCCCGAGAAAATCGCCGCCGAATACGCCGAATTGATCCAACAAGTCGCAACGGCCTAGAGAGACTGGAATGTGCGGATTCGCCGCTCTATTCGAGCCCGGCAGACAGTTCAATCCGGCATTGCTTTCGGCGATGGATTCCGACTTGCTGCATCGAGGTCCGGATTCGGGCGACCGGTTGTCGGAAGCCGGTGTTGGGCTGGTCTTTCGCCGGCTCGCCATCCTTGATCCGCGACCCGTTTCGGATCAACCCATGAAAGACGAGGCGGGCCGTTGTCATCTCGTCTTCAACGGCGAGATTTACAACTATCGAAGTCTCCGCCGGGCGCTCGAACAGCAAGGCGTCGCCTTTCGCACCGATGGTGATACCGAGGTCCTCCTGAAAGGTTATTTGCACTGGGGGGAGGATGTCCTGGATCATCTCGAAGGCATGTATGCCTTTTGCCTTGTCGACCGCTCGAAAGGTATTGCCATCGCGGCGCGCGATCCGCTCGGCATAAAGCCGCTTTACATGCTCAGAAACGGCGCGCTGTCGGCATTCGCGAGCGAGGCCCGTCCCTTGCACCGGCTGCGCCCGGCCGCGGTCGACGAAACGGCGCTGGCGGAGCTGATTACATTCGGTTGGGCAGCTGGCCGGCTCAGCAACTTCCGGGGCATAGATCGCTTGCCCGGCGGCACGGTGGTTAAGGTTTCTTTGGCGGATGGCAGCGTCACCGAACGCAAATTTTGCGATCCGTTGGAAACCCTTGCGCCCGGTGACGACGTCCAGATCGAGGAGGCTTGGGCCGCCGTCGAAACGTCCGTGGCGGATCATCTCGTCAGCGATGTCGGTTATACCGTCCAATTGTCGGGCGGAATTGATTCCAGTCTTATCGCCGCGCTTGCCGCGAAAAAGGACCTCGCGTCCTTCTCGGTCAATCTGAAGGATCATCCCTACGACGAAGGGGAATACCAAGACATGGTGGTTGGCCGTTACGGTCTGGATCATACGGCCGTCACCGTGACCGCTCAGGACTATACCGAAGCCCTGCCCGTTGCCGTTCGCCATATGGAAGGGCCTACGCCGCATGGTGGGTGTGTCACGCTGATGCTTCTTTGCGGGCACATCCGCAAACGGTCGAAAGTCGTCCTTACCGGTGAGGGTGCCGACGAAATGTTCGGCGGGTATCTTCGCTATTCGCTGTGGCGGAAGACGATGTGGCAGGAGCGTATCTCAAGCTGGCTGCCGACCGGCTATTGGCCCGACAGGTGGCCATTCGCCGGGCTTCGGCGGCTTGCCGGACTCGATGCCGCCGCCTATTCGGCCGTCTACCACGACTTTCGCGGTGTCGCCCGTATCTTTCCCGCCTTGATCCCGGAACCCGGGCACCGGGAAGCGACGAGCGCCAGGTTCAGCGACTTTCGCGACCGATTATTCGCCGTCGATCAAATTTCCTATCTTGAATCGCTGCTTGTCCGGCAAGACAAGATGAGCATGGCGCAATCGGTGGAAGCGCGTGTTCCCTTCGTTCATCTTCCATTTCTGAAGATCGTCAACCGGCTTGCACGGGATCTCCGCGCGCCCGGCGGCGTCACC
Source organism: uncultured Rhodospirillaceae bacterium (assembly GCA_964408805.1). GTDB lineage: Bacteria > Pseudomonadota > Alphaproteobacteria > UBA8366 > UBA8366 > CAYPAV01. The sequence continues at coordinate 33,076 of CAYPAV010000032.1, forward strand.
AAGCCGATCCTCAAGGAGCTTGCCGAAAAATACCTGCCTAAACCGCTTGTCCATCGTCGAAAGATCGGACTGTGGCTCCCATATCACGAGTGGTTCGCCGACCCGGCGGGCGCGGGACGATATCTCGAACTCCTGACCGAGCCGAAGACGCGTTTGTCGACCTATGCGGAGAGCGGTCGGCTTGGGGCGCTTGTCGAAACTTTCCGGTCCGGTGACCGGCAATCAGGTTTGGTTCTGCAGCGGCTCGTCGAATTGGAACTCTGGCTCAGAAGTTTGGAGGCGGAACCAAATGCGGTCGAATTCTATGGCGTTAGCGCCTGAGATGAATCGGGATCTACACCGAATGGCGACGTGTCGACAAATCGAAGAAGGCTCAATGAATCTCACGACAAGAAACCTGCTGTTTCTATTTGGAATCGCCCTGGGCCTGCGCCTTCTTAATCTCCTCGTGATCGACGATTTGGGCGCGTATGCCATGGTCCCGGATTCACATTTTTACTGGAGCGGCGCTCTGGCATGGATCGAATCGGGATTCTTTTCGCATTTCGACGGGACGAATTATGTTCCGATCACGGAACGGACCCCTCTTTATTTTCTGTTCTTGACGCCGTTCCGCTGGGTGTTCGGTGATCTTGTGGGTCCAGTAGTTGTCGCGCAAGCAGTATTGGACGCGGGGACGTGTATGGTCATTGCCATGCTTGGGGGAATGCTGGATCGAACTACGGGGATCCTTGCCGGTCTGTTTGCGGCTTTTTGGCCAAACATGATTATTCATAGCGCGCTCATCCTAACCGATTCACTATTCCTTTTTTTCATCGCCCTTGGTCTTCTCTTTGTCGCAAGATTTTTGCATTGCGGTCGCCCGAGCGAGATCTATTTAGCGAGCTTTGTGTGCGGCCTTGCGATCATGACACGGCCGGTAGGAATGCTTCTGCCGCTTGGAATTCTTGTCGTGACACCCATCGTTCTCCACAGACACGGTAACGACTGGCGGAAATCCGGCGGCGCGGCATTGATCGCGATGTTGATTGTGGCGTTACCGGTCTCGCCTCTTCTCGCCCGAAACATCAGTCAATTTGGGACGGTACAACTGACGAGTCAGAGCGGCACTCATTTCCTTGGATGGGTAGTTGGCTATTCTCGAGCTTTGGACCGCGGGGAGAGCTTCGACACCGCCTCAGAACAGGTTAGCAGAAAGTGGATGTCGGAAAAGACGATTCGGTCCAACGAACGGCCTCCCAATGCTTTCGAGGAATCCCGTAAACGCATGTCGCTGGCTCGCGAGGAGCTCTCTCGGATACCATTTACCAGCCTTCTGAAGGCTTGGTCATCTGGTGGCGCGTTGAATCTCGTGGCCCCCGTCACGGCGATCGATCCAAGAATTCGCGCTCTGAACAGGAAAAGCTATTACAACTCCTTAGGCACCTCATTGATCGATAGGTCTTTGAATTTCATGGCTAATAACGACGTTGTTTACATCCGATGGTTGCTGCTGGGGCTCGTAATCGGAACGATCGCGCTGATCCTTCAAATGGCCGGATGGGTGATTCTCTTGCGCTGTAATTTCTGGTCGGCGATATTAGCCCTTCTCATTATCTCGTATTTTCTCCTTATCAATGGTCCTGTGGGCGGGCCAAAATATAGGCTACCCATGGAGCCGGTTTTTATCATTCTTCAATCGATTGCATTGTTGGGCCTGTGGAAACGTTGGAATCGGGGATAGAAATGATCGACCGTCATGCTATCGCCAAACAAACCGGAGGCCCTTAGAAACTCGCATCCCAGTCGATCGATGCCCCTAAAGCGGAGAATTTCATCTTAGATTATTTAAACGCGGAAGTACCGGCGCCACCGAGAGCATCGGCGCTGCGGCGTCTTTCGCCGATAAAATAGGCTCTTCAATCGGCCAATCAATCGCCAATTCTGGGTCGTCCCAGCGGATCGACCTTTCGGTGTCCGGGTTATAGAACTCGGTGCATTTATAAAAGAAATCGGCACTGTCGCTTAGCACAAGAAATCCATGCGCGAACCCCGGCGGAATCCATATTTGCTTGGGTGTAGTGCCGTCGAGTTCGATGGCGACCCACCTGCCGAAGCGGGGGCTGCCGCGGCGAATGTCGACAGTGACGTCGAAAACGCGTCCGGCCAACACCGTCACCAGTTTTCCCTGCGCCTTTGGTTCCTGAAAATGAAGGCCACGCAATGTGCCCTTCACCGACCGCGAAAAATTATCCTGTACGAAGGGGCCTGGGATACCCGCTTCGGCATATCGAGGGCTTTCCCATGATTCGAAAAAAAATCCGCGGCCATCCGAAAATTTTTGAGGCTCAATGATAAGCACTTCCGGCAATTCGGTTGCTCTTAATTTCATCCCTTTGACCAGGTCGAATGATCAATTCGTATGCTCGCATTCTTCAATAGGCTATCCTCATAGACTGGCTGTTGCGCCAATTTGACCTGTGATCATGGTCCTAGCGGTAAAGTACCGGGACCGCAATATTCGACGCCAATAATATCCTTCCTTCATACGGGGCGGTACTCCGTGACGGTCTTTCCCGAACTTTCCGAACATGCCGCGACAGGCAAGATCGCCGAAATCTACGCCGAGATTCGTGCCTATTGTGCCGTTCCTTACGTCTCCTCCCTGCAACGTCAGCTCGCAACCGTGCCGGGTTGTCTCGAATGGGCATGGGCCGCGATGCGGCCCGCCGTCACAAATGGAGAAATCCCCGAGGCCGCATGGCGCCAAGTCGAAAGTATGTCATTGCCGGTACTTCCGCCCCTAACGCGGCCAAAGCTGAGGACATTTGCGGTCGATGCCGCGAGCGAGTCAACGATCCATGCGATCTATGAGACGTTTTACCGGGCGAGCCCCGTCAACATGATTGTTGGCGGCCTGATCCGCCGATTTCTGACGAGTTCGAACGCCGAGAGGTTGTCCGCGGTCGATCGCCCGGTTTCGCGTCCTTGGTCACCGCCGCCGCCGCTTCCGGATCTGCCCAATTTCGTCGCGGACGGGAATCTTTCACCCGACACCCGGGCGACGCTCGCTCAGTTCGAGACAACGATCGACGGCAGCGTTTTTATTCCCGGCCTTTATCGCCTTCTCGCCCACTGGCCCGCCTATCTTGGTTACGTCGCGGATCACCTTGGTTCGGCCAGGCGAGAGACTTCCGTTCTGGCCGTTTGCCGCGAGGTCGAGGATCGGATGGCCACTCAGATTTCCACGATTGCCGCCGGGCTCCGTCCGGCACTGCCCCCCTTCGACGGCGCCACCGCAAGGCGGATAGTCGCATCCATCGATGTCTATCGCCGCACCAGCCCCGAGATGATCGTCTTTAGCGCGATGCTGCGCGGCGCCCTACCGCCGCCTGAATGACGAAACCTTAAGATCGAAAATTCTTCCACCATGGGCCGGCGCTTGGCATGATGAGCGCCGGCCCCGTCATTTTCGGAGACGCCTTCCGCCATGCATGTGCGTATCGAATACTGCCGCCCTTGAGGCTATGAGACACGGGCCCGCCGTGCGCGGGCGCTGCTTGAGGAAAAAGGCCTTACCGATTTCGAACTCGTGCCCGGCAAGCCCGGTCAGTTCGACATCATCATCGACGGTGCCTTGGTCCTCTCGCGCCGCGAGCTCGGCCGCTTTCCGGAAGATACGGAAGTTTCCGCCCTCGTGGATTAGATCGAAAACCCGCCGACCTTGGTCTCGAGATATTCGGCGATCCCCTCGCGACTGCCCTCGCGGCCGAGGCCGCTGTCCTTCATGCCGCCGAAGGGGGCGGCGGCCGAGGCCGGGTTGATGTCGTTGATCCCGATAATCCCGAAATTCAGCCCCTCGAACATCCGCATCGCCCGGCCGATATCGCGGGTATAGACAT
>CAYPAV010000033.1:0-35341 GCA_964408805.1 uncultured Rhodospirillaceae bacterium
AACGAGCAAGGTCTAACATAACGATTGGTACGAAACCTGGGGGCAAGTCATGCCGCGCAAGTCCGCAATGGGTCAGGTGCAGCCATATTGGACCGCCCGAAATTATATCCGCTTTCCCCGAAATTCCGGACATCGGATTCGGAAAATTCGAAAATCGAGAAATCGATGAAGGCTTATCCCCCAACACCGGACGTAAATCCGTGAACTCGATTTCTTCCGGATTTAGCCAGGTGCGGACCTGAGGTCGCGGGCGAATAGTTCGAAATTTGCTCAAAGAATTTTCAAATCAGCAATTAATTTGGATCAATGTCGCGCCGGCCAAGTCAACGTAAAAATGTCGGTCTCCTTGAGGTGCAGTGTGAGAGGCCGGGTGGGAAATGTCAGTTCAAGGGCACGGATGTCAACGACGCGGCGATGTCCACATCAATACCGAAGTAGCAGGAGATAAACCGAGTGAATGGACCGGCCAGCATAAGCATTGATGCCGCATCTCTAATTGCAGTGCCGGCGTCCTCTCCATCGCGTGCCCAGTTGCAGGCGGCTGTCGCATCGGCGACACAGTTATGCGACAAAGCGCTCGGCGGTGAAGCAATTCTGGCCAACGCGTGGGAAACGGACTACGGCCGAGTGGGTGGCATTCTCATTCCGGTGGTTGATGTGAAGCTCTTCGAGGACCGAAAGCGGACACTCGAAGCCACGCTTAAGGGAGTACGGCTCGCTGCCGAACTCGGCGCTAAATGCGTCTCGTTCACGGGGATGATACCGGCCGCCACACACCACGCAAGGGACATTGCTGAAGCGGTCGATACGTCATGTAGGACGACGCCAAATGCGGATCCAGATCTGAACGTCATCCGTCTCACCACCGGTCACGCTGCGGTGGTGGCGGCTTTCGCCCTCAACGTAGAACGGTTGCTGGATTTCGCGGGGCGTGGTTACGCAGACGAGTTGGTGACGTTCGTCGGACTCGGCTCAATCGGGGACGGCATCGCCAGGCTACTTTCCGTCCGATCCCCTCCCAGGCAATTATGTCTCGTGGACGTAAGCGCAAAACGTCGACAGCTCGAAGCGCTAAAAGCGTTTCTTCTTTGTCAGCCGGGCTACTCGGATATCGCCATCGACATCGTTACGGTCGAGAAGAATGAGGGCGTTCCAGAAAGCGTGTACCGCTCGACGACGCTGTTCTTGTGCGCAACTTCGAGCCAGAACGTCATCGACATCGACCGCCTCTTTCAGGGGACGCTTATCGTCGACGATTCCTTCCCCCTCGGTTTCGACGCCAGAAAAGCAGTGAGAAGAATGGAGACGACAGGCGACATCATGATTACGGTTGCGGGCGGATTTCAGGGGCCGGCCGATTTCAAATTGTGCAACGAGCAGACCGGCGCCGCGCATCCCCAGTTTGACGAGATCCTCAACGTCTTCAAACGGGTTGCCAATCCCTGGCCCGATTGCATGACGGGATGTGTCTATTCGGCCCTCCTCACTCCGCACTTCGAGTTGCCGGAGACGATCGGACCGGTCGAGTTACAGGATGCGATGCGTTGCTATGAGACGCTACGGCAAGAGGGTTTTACAGGCACGCCTCCCTATTTCATCACCTTTGGATTTGAGCGCCCCGATCCAATATTCATAATCGACAAATCGCGTCTATCGCCGGATGTTTCGATCGGTTCGACACCGTCGCGAGCAGGCGACTCCAATTGATTCGGATCCCGTATAGGGTGGCTAGCTGACAATTTGATAGCGACAAAGCCAAAAGTTTCACCGTCCACATCATCCAGCACGAGGTCCGCTCCGGGTCAAAAGCAGAGATTTCCAACTGCCCGTTTTCCGTCCGCTTAGCCCTCGTTTCCGGACGAGCCTCCGCGGCGTCAAATTCTTCCGGGTGTCGCCAATTTTCCTCCTCAATGGGGCGGGGCCGTTGTTGCGCGCATACTTGTTCAAGTCAGTGGCGAACGAAAATGCCATCGCTGAAAAAGATACAGGCCGAATTCAAATGCAATGAACCGCCCGAACATCGACGACGCCAGGCGGCAGTGGCAGCGCGCCCCATGTCGCGCCGCCGTCTTCGGTTCCGAAAACTTGTCCGAGGCGGGCGGCGCAATAAATCCGATCGGGATCACGCGGACTGACCGCGACCTTCATCAGCGTGCTGTCGATCGAAATGTCATGATCCAGGCGTTGCCACGTTTCGCCCTTGTCCTGGCTGCGATACAACGAGCCCGCATCACCACGCGAAGAGGCGCTCAATGCCGCCAAAAATACGGCGGGATCGTGTGGACTGACCATTAGATCACGTCCGTAGGTCAGGTCGGAAAAACGGCCGATGCCGAACTCTCGCCAATTGTCGCCCCGATCCTCGCTGACGAACAAACCCATCCTATTGGCGATCCAGACGGTTCCCGGTTGTGTCGGGCTGACGGCCAACGCATGCAAATCGAGCATACCCTCTGTATCGCTGTCACTGAGGATCGCGCTTTTGAGATGCGGTTGCTTTGAAAATTCGACCAAATCCTGGCTTCTATCTTCCCAGCTATCGCCACCGTCGAAGCTGCGAATGAAGCCACCGACTTCGAGGGCGCCATAAATTTCGTCCGGCGCGCTGGGGTCGAGTGCCATCCGTAGCACGCGGACCGGGAAAGCGCCGGGCAAGGCAGCCTCTGGCTGGACGGTCGGCAACCGGCGCCATGTTTCACCGCCGTCCACGGTCTTGTAAATGACGGTATGGTCCATACCGGCATAAATCGTCGTCGGATCGTTCGGATGCAGGAGGATCGAGTAGACGGCTGAATTCGTGACCGGCACGCCAAGATCAGCCCAACTGTCGCCGCCGTCCCTGCTATGGAACAAGCCCAGCTGCGTGCCAATGTACAGTGTCTGATGGTCGTCGGGTCGCGCAACGATGGAAAGCACTTTCAGACCGTCGGGGAGCCCATTGTGCAGGCGTTTCCAGCCTTCCTGCTCCGAAGTGCGCCGGTAAATCCCCGACGCATTGGGCCGATCCGTTTCGCTCGACGGCTCCAACGCTCCGACAAACACTGTGCATTCCATGATATTTTTCTCCTGCATAAGTTTCGTAAATCACCTACGTACCGTCCGAGATTGTTACCGTCGTGCTAAGAGCCCTAGCAATCAAGATATATGAACCTGAATCGATTACGGAATTTTCGAAAGCGGAAGAACCGACGACCGCTTTACCTCCGACTGCGGAGGGAAATTCGCAAGGGTGTTTTCTTCTGAGCGTAGCTTTCTGCGGACTCGGAAGCAGGTACCGAAAGTCCTGATCTTCCTAATACCGTCGCACGGAAAAGCTCCATCCTATTCTTCCAGTGACAACAGAGCCGCGTTACCCCCGGCAGCCGCAGTATCCAGAGAGAGCGTGCGCTCCAGGGCAAAGCGGTGAAGATATCGGGGACCGCCGGCTTTGGGACCTGTTCCCGACAGACCTTCTCCCCCGAATGGCTGCACCCCCACGACAGCCCCGATCATGGAGCGGTTGACATAGGCGTTTCCGGCTTTCACCCGTTCCTGAATATACCGCTGGGTTTCGCCGACCCGGCTGTGAATACCGAGCGTCAGTCCAAACCCCATGGCATTGACCGCGTCGATGACTTCGTCAAGGCGGTCCGCCGCGTATCGAATGACATGTAGGATGGGGCCGAATACCTCCCCTTCCAATTGGTCCAGCTGCTCAATCAAGTAAGCTGCAGGCGCGAAAAACGTTCCTTCGGTGCAGACGCCGGGCAGCGGCGTTCGGGCAAGCAGGGTTCCTTCCCGGTCCATGCGCCGGGCATGGCGTTCCAACATCGATAGGGCTTCCCGGTCGATCACCGGGCCAATATCCGTTGCGAGAAGTGCTGGGTCGCCCACGTTTAGTTCTGCCATGGCCCCCGTCAGCATGCGGATCACGCGGTCTGATATGTCGTCTTGCAGGAACAGAACCCGCAATGCGGAGCAGCGCTGGCCCGCGCTTTGAAAAGCTGACGTCACGACGTCATCGACAACCTGTTCCGGGAGCGCGGTGGAATCGACGATCATGACATTCTGGCCGCCGGTTTCCGCAATCAACGGCACGATCGGTCCGGACCGGCGAGCCAAAGTCCGGTTGATGACGTGGGCGGTCTCCACTGATCCGGTGAAGCTGATCCCGGAAATCCGGGGGTCCGCGATCAACGGCTTGCCGACGCCGGGCCCGTCGCCGGGAAGGAAATGCAGAACCTCGCCGGGTACGCCCGCCCGGTGCAGGTTATCCACGGCTCGGGCGGCGATCAGCGGTGTCTGTTCGGCCGGTTTGGCGACAACCGCATTGCCGGCGGCAAGGGCGGCCGCGACCTGGCCCGTAAAGATAGCGAGGGGAAAATTCCACGGGCTGATGCAGCCGAAGACACCGCGACCGTGCAAGGCGACCTGGTTGCTTTCCCCCGTCGGTCCCGGCATCGATTGCGGTTCGGAAAAGTCTTTCCGCGCCAGATTCGCATAGTAACGGCAGAAATCGACGGCTTCGCGCACTTCGGCGATGGCATCGGGAAGGGTCTTGCCGGCCTCGCAGATACACATCGCCATCAGCTCGGCCTTGTCTTCCTCCAGCATGTCGGCCGCCTTTTCCAGGCAAGTCGCCCTATCCCCGGCGGAGACAGCGTCCCATCCGGGAGCGGCCTGGGCGGCGACCTTCGTCGCCTCGGCGACGTCCTTTGCTACAGCCTCCACCACCAAACCTGGAGAGTGCGAGGTGTGCGCTGGATTAATGATCGGCTTGCCGGACCTGCTGGAACTGTCCCTTCGAACGCCACCGATCACGGGTGTTGCCCGCCAGGGTCCCGTCGCGTCTTTCAGGCGCCGGGCGAGATCGCGAACCGACGCCGGATCACTGAGATCCTCCCCCAGTGAATTGCGGCGGTCGCCACCGAAAAGGTCCGTCGGCAAGGGAATGCGGGGATGGGGTTTTTCGCGGAGATTTTTCAGCACCGTCACCGGATCGGCTATGATTTCCTCGATAGGGGATTTCTCATCGACGATACGGTTGACGAAGGATGTGTTTGAGCCGTTCTCCAGCAGCCGGCGTACCAAGTAGGCCAACAGGTCTTCGTGGGATCCCACGGGCGCATAGATTCGGCATGGAACATCCATTCCGTCGGACATTTTGACGAGGGAATAGAGCTCCTTGCTCATCCCGTGCAGGCGCTGAAACTCATAATCCCTGCTCTCGCCCGCCAAGGTCATTACCGCGGCGATGGTGTGGGCATTGTGAGTCGCGAATTGGGGATAGAACAGTTCGGGCGCGGCCAACAGTTTCTTCGCGCAGGCAAGAAAGGACACATCGGTTGATACCTTGCGCGTAAAGACGGGATATCCGACAAGGCCGAGTTCCTGGGCGCGCTTGATTTCCGAATCCCAGTAGGCGCCCTTGACCAGGCGCACCATCAGCCGACGCCGGTGCCGTGCGGCCATGTCGGCTAACCAGTCGAGAACGGCCGAGCTGCATTTCTGGTAGGCTTGGACCGCGAGCCCGAGTCCGTTCCAGCCGTCGAGGTCCGGGTCGGCGGAGAGCTCTTCAATGACATCGAGGGATAGATCCAAAAAAGCTGCTTCCTCGGCATCCACGCATAGCCCCATCCCGGATTCCATCGCCAGAACCGAAAGACGCTTCAAACGCGGCATCAATTCACCCATGACCCGATGGTGCTGAGCCAGTTCATAACGGGGATGCAGTGCCGACAGCTTGATGGAAATTCCCGGACCTTCGATCACGCCGGCAGCTCCGGCATTGTCCGCAACGGCGACAATGGCATCGGTATAGGCTTTGAAGTATTGCTCTGCGTCCTCGGCCGTCCGTGCCGCCTCGCCCAGCATGTCGAACGAAATCCTGAAACCTTGATCTTCCTCCTCGCGCGCGCGAGCCAGGGCCTCGCCGATGTTCCGGCCCATGACGAACTGCCTGCCGAGGATACGCATGGCCTGAATCATCGCCCGGCGAATTACCGGCTCGCCGCTTTTCCCCACCAAGCGCCTAACGGCGGATTCCGGGTCCCGAAAATCTTTGTCATCGAAGTTGACAACCCGGCCCGTCAACATCAGCGCCCATGTGGAGAAATTGACGAATAGGGAATCGCTTTTGCCGAGATGCTTGTCCCAATCAGCGTCGGTCAACTTGTCATGGATCAGACGGTCCGCGGTTTGGGCATCGGGAATGCGGAGCAGAGCCTCGGCCAGGCACATGAGAACCACACCTTCCTGATTGGACAGACCGTATTCCTGCAGGAAGGCATCCAGAGGGCCGTGACCGAATTCGTTTCCCCGGAAATCCTCGACCAGTCGTCGTGCAGTTCCGGCTATACGGGTTTGAACGCTGGCCGGATAGGGCGCCTCCCCAAGCAGCGTCTCGATGATGGCGGTCTCATCGGCCCGGCGAGCGTCTTCAATGCCGCTTCTGAGGGGGCCGGGATCCCGAAAATCGTCGACATAACGCATTCGGCACCTTTAGGTGCAATCGAAGCTGACAATCGCGTGTTCGTAATGACGGTTCAGGGTACGTCAAATCCCGGTTTGCGACATACTTCAATTGCTTGAAGATCCGAATCCCGCTAAATGCCCGAATTGGGTCACGTGCAGACATTTCGACCGATGATTATTTCCATCCGCATTCGCCCAGTTTCCGAACAACAATCGCAGCGTCGTCGAAAGCGGAAGAACTGACGACGGCTTTACCTCCAACTCCGGACGGAAATTCGTCTCGCTGATTTAGGGAAAAAATAGCCATAAGCGGACATTTGAAAGAACAGGACGAAACGCTTCCCGCCATTTTAGCGCGACTGCATTCTCATTCGGGCACCTCCGCCATGCGCGGTCGGCATTAGTCGGCAGCCTCATTCAAAGCCAGCAGGTTAAAGGTCGACACCGGCTTGGCGAAGCCCTTGAATTCAAGCTCGCCGACGGGCTCGACTTCGGCTAGGTTTTCAACATCGCCATGGACCCGTTGGGTAAGCAGGATCTGGCCGTCTTGCGCGGCGTCACACAGTCGCGCCGCTAGGTTGGCCACTTGCCCTATCGCCATGTAGTGGAATTGTCCTTCGAATCCGACCTGCCCCAAGGTCGCGTAGCCGAGCGCGATGCCCACGCCAAACCCGAGTTCGTAACCGCGCTTCTCCCACGCTTTCAAGAGGTTCGCCACCTCGTCCCGCATGGCGACCGCCATCCGAATGGCGCGCGCCGCCGGATCCGGGCATGGCATGGGATCATTGAAGAACGCCATGACGCCATCGCCCGCGAAATGTTCAAGCGTCGCTTCGAAGCGAAAAATCAAGGAGCCGACGACGTTGTCGTGTCCACGAATAACAGGCTTCGAAGCACGAGCGCCACGTGAAAGCTCTTCCGGTTTTCCACTACCGTAATATGATGAGAGGTCTCGGCTACCTAGATCGTGATATCATGGCGAACGGTGCGCGAGCTGACGGCTGCGTCCATGGCAAAGACGTGGAATTGACGGGCCTGTACAAATGTTCCTAGCGTCATCAGATCGATTTCAGAGAACATGTTATAAGATCTATTTTTATAGCAATTACAACCACAAAGAACTCTGAAATGCGGGCGCATATCGAACACCCTAAACTAGCTACCCTTGAAGATTTCTGGAGTACAAAATGCGCCGGAAGGGAAATGCCCGCGCGTGACGATATTGACGTTCTCGAGCTTGCCCCATGGATGGGTCACCTCTCGATTATGGACGTCATTGATGGCGGTGCGGATTTTTATGTTCGATTGCACGGTACCAGGACCGCGACTTTGTACGGTCTCGATTTGACGGGCAAATTGGTTTCCGACCTGCCTAGCGAAGTGGGCTCCACACTTTCCAAGGAATACCGTGAATTGGTGAAACGTGCCGAGCCGATAATTATAACCCGCGTTCATGTCCTGCCCAAAAAGGACTACACGAACATCATCAAGTTGCTCCTGCCGCTTTCGTCTGATGGGGAATCCGTGGATCAAATTATTAGTGCTTCTTACCCCGTGAACCTAAAGCTTTAATAAACCTTCACCACCTGCCGCCAGATAATGCCTTAACTTCCGGATTACATTCGGAGGTTAGGTTGTGTCTTCCCGTGGCGCGCTGCGTTCCGGTTAAGCGGTTTTGGAGTCAATTGTGCAAAACCATCAATTGTCGCTTGGATAACCTTCTTCCGAACAGCCATTTGATCGAGATGCCGGATGCCAGGCATTTCCTGGTTTAATCGCACGCCGACATCTGCGCCGGAATAGTCGAACAAACTTCAATCCGCGCGGCGCAGATCGATTCAAAAGAGGAGTCGGGCTGCCAAAATTGCAGCGAGGCCAGCCTGTCTGGGATTGATTAGCGGTTAAACCCGCGCTACCGGGCCGGTGCGTTGCTTGTCGTCGCAATCATAAGGCTTGGGCCGCGAAGGTTGCGCCACGGGTCGGGCGATTCCAAACACCGACCGCCGATCTAACTAATGGGGTGGGTTGAACGCAGGAAAAGCGAGGCCGTCATGGAAGCGGGTATCTTTCTACCTTGTTCGGGGATCACGCCGCCGGATTTGATCGCGGCGGCGGCCAAGGCGGTCGAGGAGCGGGGGTTCCAGAGCATCTGGGCGCCGGAGCACGTGGTCTTCTTCGAGGAATACGAATCCCAGTATCCCTATGCCGAGGACGGCAAGCTTCTCGGCTTCGACCACGGCATGATGGAGCCCTGGACCGCCCTCACCTTCATCGCGGCGCACACCGAAAAGGTCCGCCTTGGGACCGGTATCTGCCTGGTGCCCCAGCGGAACCCGGTCTATACGGCGAAACAGATCGCCGATCTCGATTTTCTCTCGAACGGCCGGGTGATCTTCGGCGTCGGCGTCGGCTGGCTACGGGAAGAGTTCGAGGCCCTGAACATGCCCTTCGAACGCCGCGGTGCCCGGGCGCGCGACCATATCGGGGTGATGAAGGCGCTCTGGACCCAGAAGGTCTCGTCCTACGAGGGCGAGTTTTACACTCTCCCGCCCTGTACCCAGAACCCAAAACCGGTGCAGAAGCCGCACCCGCCGATCTTCTTCGGCGGCGAGAGCGAGCCGGCGCTTCGCCGGGTTGCCGATCTCGGCCAGGGCTGGATGGGGGCGAGCCTGATGCCGGAGGACATGGCGGCGAAACTGGCCCGGCTCGACGAACTTCTCGCCGCGCGCGGCCGCAGCCGCGATGACGTGAAGGTCTACATCCTCCCCAACCAGGCCCCGAAACCCGACCTCTTTCCGCGCTACGAGGAGGCCGGCGTCGAGCAGGTCATCCATCTGGTCCCGATGAAGAACATGGACGACATTCGCCAACGCCTCGACGGCATCGCCAAGATGGCGTTCGGGTGAGGATTCCCGTGAGTGGAATGCGGTAAGCGCTAGTTATCCAGCGCCTTTCGGACCGCCAATGCGAGCTCGGTCTTCCGATAGGGCTTGGTCAGGACCGCAACGTTCTCGGCCGGATCGTCACCCTGTCCCAACTGTTTCTCGGTATGGCCCGAGGTGAAGAGCAGTTTCAATTCGGGATGCCGATCGCTGGCCTTTTCGGCCAAATCGGGGCCGCTCATGCCGGCGGGCATCTCGACATCGGTAAATAAGAGGTCGATATCCTCGGCCCCCGCCAAGACGGCGAGCGCAATTGGCCCATCGGGCGCTTCCAACACGCGGTAGCCCAAATCCTCCAGCATCGCGGCCACCGCGACGCGGACCATCTCGTTATCGTCGACGACGAGAATTCTTTCGCCGCCGCGCATTTCTCCGGCCGCGACGGCCGCGGGATCGACCTTCGTCCCGGCCTCGCCTCCCACGGCGATGGGCAGAAATATTCGGACCGTCGTGCCCCGCCCCACCTCGCTCTCGATCTCGACATGGCCGCCCGATTGACTGACGAAACCGTAAACCATACTGAGCCCCAGGCCGGTACCCTGACCGGTCTCCTTGGTTGTGAAAAACGGCTCGAACACTCTTGTAATGACTTCGGGCGCCATCCCGCCACCGCTGTCGGACACCGATAACATGGTATAATTTCCCGGTGCGAATTCGGTGGATCGCGCCGCGTCGAGCGATAGGTTCGCGGTTTCGAGCGTCAGAATTCCGCCGCCGGGCATCGCGTCCCGCGCATTGATCGCAAGGTTCAGGATCGCGTTCTCGATCTGCGAGGGATCGGTCAAGCACGATTGCAGATCGCGACCTTCCACAATTCTAATCTCGATCTTACCGCCGAGCGTCCGCGCCAAGAGATCGTACATCGAGCGCACTGTTCCGTTCAGATCGATCGGCACTGTCTTGAGCGATTGATGACGCGAAAAGGTGAGCAGTCGATCGGTCAAATCGCTCCCGCGCAAGACCGCTTCCTTCGCGTTCAATGCCAGGGTTTGCACCTTTGCGTCATCCGCCACGCGCTCGGCCAAGAGCTCGATATTCGTCAAAACCGCGGCCAGAAGATTATTGAAGTCATGCGCGATACCGCCCGTTAGCTGGCCCACCGTTTCCATTTTTTGGGACTGAACGAGTTTTGCCTCGAGGTCGCGTTGTTCGGTGACGTCGATATTGACGGTGCCGATTGCCGTGCACTCGCCGTCGGACCCGAATATCGGGAATTTGTGGGTCCAGACCTTGCGGGTGACGCCGTCGGGATAAAGCGCCTCGCGCTCCTGGATCACCGGCTCGCCCCGGGTCGCGATCAGACGATCATGTCCGGCGATCCGGTCGGCGATGTCTTTTGGCAGAAAATCATGAGTGGTCTTGCCAAGGAATTCAGCGTCGGCCTCGACATTCAGCCATTCACGCAAGGTCTTGTTGCCAATCAGGAAACGGCCCTCGATGTCCTTGAGCACGATCGCCGCGGGCGAATTGTCGACCACGGCCCGAAATCTCTCCTCACTGTCACGGAGGCGCCGTTCCGCTTCCTTTCGCTCGGTGACATCCAGGCCCATCGCGAAATATCCCAGGACCTCGCCATCGGCATCCACATTCGGGACATTGACGGCCTCGATGTCCCGCCGGATGCCGTCGCGATAGAGGATTTCGGATTCGAACGACACTTCCTTTCTGGCCAACACCTCCAACATCGGAGGGCGGAACGTCGTGTAGTTCTCGCCGTGTATCTCGGCTACGGACATGCCAATGAGTTCTTCCTCGGACGCCGCAAACCACTCGGCGCCGAGCCTGTTCACGAGACGATATCTTTCGTCCGCATCGATATAGGCGATGAAGGCCGGCAGTGAGTCGATGACCAAACGAAGCTGCTGTTCGCTTTCCCGCAACGACTGTTCCGCCCGCTTCATCGCCGTGATGTCGGTCCGGATGGAAACGGTACCACCGCCGCTCAATCGCCGTTCGCTGCAGAGTAGCCATCTCCCATCCGCCAGTTGCTGTTCGTGCGTCCCTTCGGCAGCTCTGTACTGCGCCATGCGAAGGTCCATCCATTCGTCGAGATTTTCAACGGCTCCCACAACGGCGCCACGCTGGAAGACGATCCGGGCTATATCCTCGAGCTTATTGCCCGGCACGAACACATCGTTTCCCTGCGGATAGAAATCACGATACTTGCTGTTGCAGATCACGAAACGCTCGTCGGCATCGTAAAGTATGAAGCCCTCGGGAATACTTTCGATGGCGTCAACAAGTTGGGCTTCGCTCCTTTGCAAAGCGGCTTCCGCCCGCTTGCGCTCGGTAATGTCCGTATTGATATTTCCCACGAGACTGGGCGATCCGTCGGCGCCAAGGATCGGAAATTTGGTCGTGGTGACGTTGCGCAACTCGCCATCGGCGTTGGTCAGTTCGTATTCCCTTTCGAAACTCTGCCCATCCGCGAGGACCTGTTTATCGGTGGCCATGAACCGGTCGGCAAGTTCGTCGCCAAAAAGTTCATGCGGAGATTTGCCGGCTATTTCCCCACTAGAGAGGCCGAAGAACTTATTGTACGCCGCGTTGGCCAGCACGGACCGGCTCTCGGTATCCTTGATGTGTACCGATAACGGCAGACTGTCGAACAGTGCCCGGAATCGCGTCTCACTCTCCGCGAGAGCCGCCTCCGCCCGCTTCCGTTCGGTGATATCGAAATGCCAGACCATGGTGCAGTCCCGACCGTCGAAATGAATGGGCCGCGTATTCATTGAAACCCACCATTCGGTCCCATCGACGCGCCGCCTTCGGGCTTCGAAATCAATCAGGTCATCGCCGGTTTCCATGCTCGCATTGACGAGTTGTAGTTCCTTCTGATCGACCCAGCTATCGGCAATATCCGTATTGACGAGCTCATCCGAGGTTGGAAACCCGAACATTTCAGCGAGCGTATCATTCGAGAACAACCGCTTCGCGACGATTCGATCGCCCTCCTGCGTGTGGCTGACAACGGCCACGCCCATCGGGCTATTTTCGAGAATCTCGCGCGAGCGGAATTCGTTTGCGCGCAATGCCGCCTCGGCCTCGACGATTGCCGTGATGTCGCTTCCCGTGCCGCGATAGCCCTTGAAGCCGCCATCCGTATCGAACATCGGAACGCCGCTGTTGCGCGACCAGGATATTTCGCCGTTCTCGGTCACGTGACGATAGACGAAGTCCCGGTAGGGTTTGCGCGCCGCCATAGTCGCGAGATGCTCTTCCCAGCCATCGGGCCTGTCGTCATCGCCCAGCAATTCATCGCGCGTTTTACCTTGGTACCAGGCGGCCGATCCGCCAAGGATTCGCTCGATATTCGGAGACACATATGTAAAGCGAAGATCCGCATCCGTCTCCCAGAACCAATCGGCCCCGGATTCCGCAAGATCGCGGAATCGTTCTTCGCTCTCCCGCAAGGCAAGCTCGATCCGTTTTTGCTCCGTGACGTTGACAGCTGTACCTCGATAGCCCTGGAACGCGCCGCCGTCATCGAATACGGGCCGACCATTGGTCGTGAAATACAGTTTCGAACCATCCGGACGACGAAAGCCGATGAGGAGGCCACGATATGCTTCCCGGCGATCGAAGGCGTCGAGAAGGTGATTTCGGCTATCGCCCCCAACGCCGGACACATTCTCGTAATATTTCTCGAGAATCTCGCGACGAGTCTTGCCGACGATGTCCTCTGGGCGAAGTCCCGAGACCTCGTAGAACGTGTTCGTCAAATATTTGAAACGACCTTCCGAATCGGCTTCCCACAGCCAATCCGAAGCGGTTTCCGCGAACTCGCGAAAGCGGCTATCATTCTCTCTCAGCCGTTCTTCCGTGCCGCTGTGTTCGTCGACCTCCCGCGAATATGTCGCGGTCCGAGATTCTGTCTGCTTCTCCTGCTGCAACGGCGCCAAGTCGGTTCGCGACTGCCGGGCCGCATCGTCGGAATTCAGCCACGCGTCATCGAGTTCGCGCTGCAATTCGACAACGTGATCGACCAATTCCGCCTTCGTCTTGCGAAGGAGTTTTTTTCGAACAGCCTGCATTTATCGATTCCACACGGGATTTGCGAATGCGACTAATTACTAACACACAAGCGCTCATGTTCCATTACATCGAAAATGGTTAACAATTCGTGTCCAAGACCACTTTCAATCCAACCGATCCATCGATGCCTCCCAAGGGTCCGGCGCTTACCGTCTTCGGGATCGAGCGAGGACCCAGGCCGGGATCAGCGCCAGCAGATAAATCGACACCAGGACCCAGAATCCATCCTGGAAGGCCCGCGTGATGCCCTGGGCATAGAGGACCTCGCCAAGATAGTGCAATGCGCCTGGATCCTGTACCGCGGCCGGGACCCCGGCTTCGCGCAGGAGTTCGCCGACATTCGCCAATAATTCCCGGCTCGCCGCGTTCGAGGGATCCTGCGTCGCCGTCAGGGCGTGGCTGTGATGGAAGGTCTGGGTATCGACGTAGACGACCCAGGCATTGGTGCCGAGCGAACCACCCCCCTGGCGGATGAAATTGACCGCGCCGGCCCCCGCGTTCAGCTTCTCCGACGGCAGGGCGCCGAGGGCGGTGTTCATGAGGAACGGCTGCACGAAGGTCGAACCGAGACGACCGACGGCACCGAATAACACGATTGCAAGGTAGCCCGTGTTGACATCGGCGAAAGCCATCGGCAGCGTCCCGATGGCCAGGATCGATGCACCGAACATGATCGCCTTTCCCGGCTCGATGCGGTCCGAGAGATGTCCCGTGAAGGGCACCATGCAGACGGCGAGCATCATGCCCGGCACCAGCGAGAAACCCGCATCGACCGGCGACAGGCCCTGGACGAGCTGCGTGAAGACGGGAAAGGCGTAGGTGGTGGTGAAATTCCCGATCCCGGTCAGGAAGGTAATGAAAAGAACGATGACGAACTGCTTGTTCTGGAACAACGTCACGTCGAGGAGTGTCGGCCCCGGCCGCCGCTGACTGAATACGAAACCGATACCCGCCGCGAGCCCGACGAACCCGAGGATGAGGATGTAATCCGAGTTCCAGCCCTTCCGCGGGCCGTCGGTCAGGCCGGTCATGACGCAAGACAGCGTGACCGCGATCAGGATATAGCCGATCCAGTCGAACGGTTCACCGCCGGGCTTGCGCACCGACGGCATGAAGATCAGCCCCAGCGGCAGGGCGAAGAGGATAAGCGGCAGCGGCAGCCAGAAAATATAGCGCCAGCTCAGCACCTCCAGCGCCAGCCCGCCGACCGGCGGCCCCATCGCCACCGCCAGCACCAGCCCCATCGAATAGAGCCCCATCGCGAAGCCGCGCCGCGACTGCGGAAACACCTGGAAGACCGTCACCATGACCAGGGGTTGGACGATCCCGGTGGCGGCCCCCTGCAGGATGCGGCCGAAGACCACCGTGTCGAAACTCTCGCCGAGGCCTGCGATCATGCTGCCGATGGAGAACAGGACAAGCGTGATCGTGAAGCCGTAGCGCTGGCCGAAAACCGCGACGACCCAGGCGTTCAGCAACTGGCAGGTGGTCATCGCGACGTTGAAGGAGGTCGCCATCAGCTGCGCCTGATCCTGTCCGACCCCGTAGGCGCCCATCACGTCTGGGACGGCGACGTTCACGATGGTGCCGGACAGCACCATGGTGAACGCCGCCGACATGCTGGAGATCATAACCAGCACCCGGTAGGGCTGCCCGAACCGCGCGAACAGGTCGTCGATCGTTTCGGTTTGAATCGCCATCAACTAGCGCCGCCTCGCTTTTCCGCGCTTTCGGCCGGCATATCGAGAGACCAAGGAGCCGATCAAGTGCGCACTGCCGATGTATTCCGAACCTCGACCAAGGCAAATACCCCGATTGGCAGGTGGGATGGTATGTGCTTGGCCGAGTGATCTTGCTTCATTCCCTCTCCCTGCCTAGGCTACGGGAACCATCATCTCCCGGAAAGGAGTGCATAATGCGGATCGTCAATCCATCCTTCGGCCTCGATGAGGCGGGGGCGCAGCGGAGCGAGGCGGTCGAGGCGGGCTCGGCCGATTGGTCTCAAGACCCCATCGCGATCATCTCGAACTCGAAGCCGAATGCGCGCGAACTGCTCGAGGGAGTTCGCCAGCAAATGGGTGTCTACCGTTCGACAGACAATATCGATTACTTGTCGAAGGAAAGTGCTGCCATGCCCGCGCCGGCCGAGTTGATCGACGAGGTTGCCGGAAAATACAAGGGGGCCATACTCGCCCTAGCCGATTGAGGGTCGTGCTCGTCGTGGAGTTTCCATGACAGTATCGAACTCGAAAATCGCGGCGTCGAAACCTATATCGTCATAACCGAAACCTTCCTTCCGCTGGTCCGCGCGCAGGCAAAGGCGCGCAAGGCCACGCCGAAACTGCTGATCGTGAAGCATCCGATTGGTGGTCTGAACGCGGAGGAACTGGCGGAACGCATCGGCGTTGCGTCGAGCGAGTTGAAGGGCGCCGTTAGCGCCTGACGGCCGCGTCACGAAAGGGCAATGACCGGGAAATGACGGACCTTACCGAGAGTGAGGTGATTGAGGTCGGCGATCTCGATCCCGAGCAATGGAACGACTACGCCGCCGAACAGGGCTGGAGCGACGGGTTTCCCCTTTTCGCACCGACCGAGGATAAGGTCGAGCGCTTCATCGAGACCTGCCGCGGCGACAACGAGCCCTTTTTGCCGATGTCGCCGCGCCGGGTCGTTCCGACCCTGCAATCCATCGCCGCGAATGCGGTCATGGCCGGCTGCCAGCCGGAATATTTCCCGGTCGTCCTGGCGGCGGTACGGGCGGTGCTCAACCCGGACTACAATCTCCACGGCACCCTGGCAACGACGCATCCCTGCGCGCCGATGCTGCTGATCAACGGGCCGCTCCGCCAGGCGCTCGAAATCAACTGCGCCGGCAACTGCTTCGGCCAGGGCCGTCGCGCCAATGCCACGATCGGCCGGGCGCTGCAGTTAACCCTATTGAATGTCGGTGGCGCCAAACCGGGAGAGATGGACCGCTCGACCCAGGGCTCGCCGGCGAAATTCGCCTTCTGTTTCGGTGAGAACGAGGAGGAGAGCCCGTGGGAGCCCTATCACGTGCGCCGCGGTTTTGATGCCGGCGACAGCGTGGTCACCGCCCTTCCCTGCGAGCCGCCGCACAACATCAACGATCACGGCAGCACGTCGGGCGACGGCATCCTGATGACCATCGCGGGCACGATTTCCCAGACCGGCGGCAACACCATTCACGGCACCGCCCCCTATATGATCGCGATCGGGCCTGAGCATGCCCAGACCCTGCACCGCGACGGCTGGAAAATTCCGGACATGCAGGAGAAGATCTACAAGGATTCCGCCGTTCACGTCTCCCGCGTCTCGAAGGAGAACCAGTCCCATTACGTCGATCGCGGACAAAAAGTGATCAACGATCACTACCACCTGACGCGCAATCCCCAGGACATCCAGATCGTCGTCGCGGGCGGCCCCGGCAAGCACTCGGCCTATATCCCGACCTTCGGCTTCACCGAGGCGTGTTCCGTTCGGATCGCCCACGTCTGACGGCCGGGCGATGGACGACGCCAACGACCTTCCCCTGTTCCCGGCGGAACTCCCTTGGGAAGAGGCGGAGGCGGCGCTGGAGGCGCTCGATCTCGGCGACGGCCTGCCCCTGGTGCCGCCGACCCTTGATCGGTACGACGCGATGCTGGCGGAACGAGGTGCGCCCGATCAATCCTTCGGCCACATGATGCCGCTGATGGGCGAAGTGACGCTGGGCGCAGTGGCATACAACTGTGTCCTCGCGGGCTGCCGCCCGGCGGAACTGCCGCTGGTGCTGACGGCCGCGGAGGCTTGCCTGGAGCCGGAATTCAACCTGCTCGGGGTCCTCAGCACGACAGGCACACCGGCGGTGGCGGTCCTCGTTCACGGACCGGTCGCGGACGAACTCGGTCTCAACGCCGGCGGCAATTGTCTTGGCCCCGGCAACCGGGCCAATGCGCGGATCGGCCGCGCGGTAAGCCTGGTGCTTCGCAACATCGGCGGCGCCCGCCCCGGCATCGCCGATATGGCCACCATGGGCCAGCCCGGGAAATACACCTTCTGCTTCGCGGAGGGCCGCCATCCGGGCTTCCCGCCGCTCCATGCCCGCCGCGGCTTCGGCGAGGACGAGAGTGCGGTGACCGTGCTCGGTGTCTCCGGCACCGCCGAGGTGCTGCCCGCCGCCCCCAGCGACACGCCGGAACTGGTGCTCCAGCCGATCGCCGCCGCGATGAATTCGGCGATCGACGTCTCCAGCGCCACCCGGAAGCCCGATCGGGGCGAACAGGTCTTCCTAATGCCGCCCGAGATGGCCGATATCCTGACCCGGGACGGCTGGGACCTCGACCGCGTGCGCGCCTATCTCCACGCCTCCCGTCATCCATACGCGTTCGAGGGGGCCGGCGAATTGGACGACCGTCCCCTGGCCCGCGCGCCCGAGGACATTCAGCCCATCATCACCGGCGGTGTTGGCGTCAAGATGACCTACCTGCCGCTCTGGGCCGGCGGCAGCGACACGGTGACGAAGGCAGTGCGGGTTTTGCCCGCGTGAATTACGAGAATTTCAACGACTTCTGCCGGGCGCTGCCCGCCACCACCTATGTCGTCCAATGGGGCGGCTCACACGTCTGGAAGGTCGGCGGCAAGGTCTTCGCCATCGGCGGCTGGAACAAGGGCAAGAACGCGGGGATCACCTTCAAGGTCTCGGAGATCGCCTACGAAATGCTGCAGGATCGCCCCGGCCTCCGTCCCGCGCCCTATCTGGCATCGCGCGGCATGAAATGGATCCAGCAATACGCACGGCCCGGCCTCTCCGACACCGATCTCGAGGATTACCTCCGCGAGTCCCACCGCATCGTCGGGCGCGGTCTCTCCAAGAAGAAACAACGGGAATTGGGGCTGTTGCGGTGCGGGGACGGCTGATAGGCCGGTGAGAATCGCAAGTTCGAGGTCAGCGTACCGATGAGCGCTTGGCTCCTGGCAGGCTAGGGTCGGCTGCCGCATAATTTGGAACGACGAAAAAGCACGACGATCAGGACTCCGCCATGACCCCCAATCCCAACCCGCAATTCGACTACATCATCGTCGGCGCCGGCTCGGCCGGGGCGGCGCTAGCGTATCGGCTGACCGAGGACCCGACGGTTCGGGTGCTGCTGCTGGAGGCGGGAAAAGCGAGCCATCCCTATTCCCGGCTGCCGGTGAGCTTCGGGTTGCTGATCGACCATCCGGGCGCCAATTGGCGGTTCGCCTCGGAGCCAGAGCCCGGCACCGCCAACCGCGCGATACCGGTGCCGCGAGGCAAGCTCCTCGGCGGCTCCTCTTCGATCAATGGGCTGGTCTACGTCAGGGGGCAGCGGCTCGACTACGACACCTGGGCCCAGTTCGGCAATCGCGGCTGGAGCTGGCAGGACGTGGAACCGCTGTTCCGTCGGATGGAGGATTACGAGAAGGGAGACGACGGCGTTCGGGGGGCGGGCGGGCCGCTCGGCGTCTCGGAGGTCGGCGACAGGAACCCGCTCTACGACGCCCTCTTCGCAGCCGCCGAAGCGGCGGGCTTTCGGCGCAATCCAGACTACAACGGCCCCGATCAGGAGGGCATCGTCAAGACCCAGGCAACGATCCAGCGGGGTCGCCGGATGAGCACCGCGCATTGCTATCTGCGTCCGGCGATGAAGCGGCGGAACCTGAGTGTCGCCACCGAGGCCACCACCCAGCGGCTGATCCTGGAGGGGAAACGCTGCGTCGGCGTCGTCTATCGGCGGGGCGGCCGGGTGACGGAAGTGCGCGCCGGGCGCGAGGTGATTCTCTCGGCCGGCGCCATCGGTTCACCGCAGATTCTAGAGCTCTCCGGCATCGGTCGGCCCGAGCTGCTGCGCGGCCACGGGATCGAGGTCGCCCACGATCTGCCGGCCGTCGGCGAGAACTTTCGCGACCACATCAACGCCCGCATCCAATGGCGGGTCATCACCCCCGGCGTCTCCTACAACGAGCGGGCGCGCGGCCTCAATCTCGTCGGGCAGGTGGCAAAATATTTCGCCTTTGGCGGCGGCTTCCTCAGCCTGCCCTCGGCGCCGCTGTTGGCCTTCCTGAAGACGCGCGCGGAACTCGCAACGCCCGATATCCAGATGCATCTCGTCCCCTATGCGGTGAAGGACCCGAAGCGGCGCAAACTACACGATTTCCCCGGCATGACGGTCGCCTGCTACCAGCTCCGTCCGGAGAGCCTCGGCTCGATCCATATCCGCACGGCCGACGCCGACGCTCCGCCCGCAATCCGCTTCAACTTTCTCGCCGACCCGATCGATCGCGCCACCATGGTCGCCGGCTTCAAGATGATGCGCCGCATCGTCGAGGCGGCGCCGATGGATCCGTTCCGGGGCGCCGAGTTCTCGCCCGGCGAGGCGGTTGCCGGCGACGAGGCCATCGAACAATGGATCCGCGAGAATTCGGAGACCGCCTACCACCCCATCGGCACCTGCCGTATGGGCCCCGGTCCGAACACGGTGGTCGACGACCAGCTCCGGGTCCACGGTCTCGGCGGCCTCCGCGTCGCCGACGCCTCCATTTTTCCGACCATGCCGTCCGGCAACACCAACGCCCCCAGCATCATGGTCGGCGAGAAATGCGCGGATTTGATTGTCGGTGCGGATTGAGGGCTCGGTGGGTGTCGGATTTGATTCAAAGATTATTTCTGGGGTTTGGAGTTATGTATCAGTGGTCCGGGAGCCTCTCCCTCCTACTCATGATATTGATCGGCTTGATCTGGCCCTCATATGCGGACGAGCCGGCGATCACGAACTGGGCGGAACGCGCCGCGCCCCACACCGGCGCATCGCCCAAGGCTATTTTCTGCCTGGGGTGGCGGGATCTGACAGGTCGGGGCGGCGATATCCGCTTCCGCGCCGCAGCGCCTCGATGCGCGGCTCGCCCGAAGACCCCGCGGCCGGTCCTCTTCCTGCGCTGGCACGACAAGCATCGCCGCACCACCTACGTTCAAGCCCTGATTCACGAAAACGGAAACCTGCGGCCCATCTGGAAGACAGCGCTGTCGGGTCCGGGTTTCTCAGCCATCAACGATATCTTGCTGGGACCTGAAAAAACCAACGGCCTGCTCGACATCACCTTGTCGCTGACATCGCTCCCCAATCCCGGCGACGCCCAATTCCGCCCCGGCCCGCCGATGACCCTCCGCTTCAAATACGACGGGACCCGTTACCGGCAATAAATTCGCACCAGGGTAGCGACGTCCCGGCGGACCGATGCTAGAGTTCCCGAACGGCAATTGTGACACGACGCAAACCGGAAGGACCTCGTGCAAATGTCATTTGCGCTGAAAGCGATCCTGATCGGTCTCGCGGCCCTGATCGCCATCGTAAAACTGGTCGCCTGGGCGGTCGAACTGCTGTGGTTCGGCGAACTCGGCTATGCCGGCGTGTTCTGGACGATGCGGCTGTTGATCTTCGGCCTGTTCTTCGCTGGGTTCTTCGTCGTCCTGGGGTATCTCTGGTTCAATCTCAGGACACTCGCCCGGATCGTCGACCTGAACGCAATGGGGGCGGCGTTCAAGAGCCAGATGAGCGGGGTCGGGCGGACGCCGGGCTTCGTCTATCCCGGGGCGCTCCGCGACGACACACTCGGTCCGGGTCGCCCACCCGGCCCGTTGATCGTGCTCTCCTTCGTGGTCGCCTTGATCGCCGGTCTTATCCTTTGCACCAAATGGGAAATGCTGCTGCGATACATCTGGGCGCAGCCCTTCGGCCGGACCGAGCCGGTCTTCGGACTCGATATCGGATTCTATGTGTTCGAACTGCCGTTCCTGGAGGCCCTGCAGGGGGCCGTCGTGACAACCGTGTTCATCGGCCTCGCCTTTCTGTTCGTGACGCATGGTTACGCGGCCACGTTGCGCGTGACCCTGCGGAACGGGATCGAAACCCCGCCCGCCGCAATGCGGCAGCTGGCACTCAATGTGGCACTCTTTCTCTTCGCGATCGCGTGGGGGTATTACCTGGACCGCTACGGTCTATTGCAATCGACCGACGGTGCGGTCCACGGCGCCGGCTATACCGAAGTAAACGTTCAGCGGCCGGGTCTGTGGCTTGTCGTCGGCTTCACGATGGCGGCGGGTGTGGCCCTGCTGATCCCGTGGCTGCAGCGGCAGGGGCGGATCGTGCTTCTCGTCGGCGCCGGTTACTTGGGCATATTGGTCGTGGCACTTGGCGTCGTGCCCTGGGCGGTACAGAGCTTCGTCGTCGAGCCGAATGAACTCGATCGCGAGAAACCGTTCCTCGTGCACAACATCGCCTTCACCCGCGCCGCCTTCGGTCTCGACCGGGTCGAGGAGCGGTCCCACGGCGCCGAACAAGTTCTGGCGCCGGGCGATCTCGCGCGCAACCGCCGAACGATCGACAACATACGGCTCTGGGACTGGCGGCCGTTGAGCGAGACCTTCCGCCAGTTGCAGCAGATCCGCACCTACTACGAATTCAACGATGTCGATGTCGACCGCTACATGATCGACGGCGAAATTCGCCAGGTCATGCTGGCGGCGCGAGAGATGTCGGAGGATCTGCCGAGGCAGACCGACACCTGGCTCAACCGACACCTTCAATACACCCACGGCTACGGCCTGGCGATGACCCTGACCGCGAAGAAAAGCCTCGAGGGTGCGCCGGTCCTGGTCGCCCGCGACCTGCCGCCGAAGCTCGCCGGCGGTCTCGAAATCGGCGAGCCGGCGATCTAATACGGCGAGAGCCCGTCGGACTACCGCATCGTCAACACCACAACGAAGGAGTTCGACTATCCGACCGGCGACGAGAACGTCTACCGGCGCTACACCGGCAAGGGCGGAGTTCCGCTCGATTCTTGGTGGAAGCGCCTGCTGTTCGCATGGGACCAGTTCGATGTCGGCATCCTGCTCTCGACCTACATCACGCCCGAGAGCCGCATCCAGTTCTGGCGCCCGGTGCGCGAGCGGGTACGGCACCTCGCACCCTTTCTCAAATTCGACGAGGATCCCTACCTGGCGATCGACCGGGGCCGTTTCTATTGGATCCAGGACGCCTATACGACTTCGCGTACCTATCCTTATTCGGAACCCTATGGGGAGGAATACAACTACATCCGGAATTCGCTGAAGATCGTGATCGACGCCTATGACGGCGCCGTCTCCTTCTACGTCATCGAGCCCAACGACCCGATCGTCCAAACCTACCGGGCCGCCCTTCCCGAACTGTTCCGCGACCTCAAGGAAATGCCGGAGGGGCTGCGCCGGCATCTCCGCTATCCGGTGGAGCTCTTTTCGGCCCAGGTCGCGGTCTACAACACCTACCACATGACCCTACCGCAGGTGTTCTATAATCGCGAGGACGTCTGGGCGACGCCACGCGAGAAATACGGTGGCGAGCAGATCGACATGCGGCCCTACTACGTCTTGATGAAATTGCCGGGCGAGGAACGGCTTCAGTTCCTGTTGATGATGCCGCTTACCCCGCGCAACCGCGACAACATGATCGCTTGGATGGCGGGGCGCAGCGACTTCCCCGGCTACGGCGAGTTGATCACCTACAAGATGTCGAAGGAACGGCTGATCATGGGGCCGATGCAGGTCGAGGCGATGCTCGACCAGGATACCCTGATCTCGCAACAATTGTCGCTTTGGGACCAGCGCGGCTCGCGGGTGATTCGGGGCAATCTCCTGGTGATTCCGATCGAGCGGTCGCTGATCTATGTCGAGCCGGTCTACCTGATCGCGGAAGGCGTCAATATTCCGCAGTTGAAGCGGATCATTGTCAGCGACGGGGTGAAACTGGCGATGCGCCCGACATTGGCCGAGGCATTGACGGCGGTCTTCGGCGGCACACCCGCCACGGCACCCATTCCCGCGACCGGCACCGCCCCAACGTCGGCGGCGGCGGCCAAGAAGACCCTGGCGCCGGCGAAAGAGGCCTACGAAGCCGCCGAGGCCGCACTCAAGGCCGGCGACTGGGACGCTTTCGGCCGCGCCATGCGGCGGCTCAAGGACGTGCTCGGAAAGTAGGCGCCGCCTCGACCTACTTCTTCAATTGCCGGGCCAGCGCCTCGGGGGTCGCCTCGCCGGCGAAATAAACGAAATTCCGGTCCCATTGATGCGGCAGATCGACCAGGATGCCGGGCTCCCCGGCGCTGACAGCGAAGTCCAACACGGCGCGCAGGATTTCGGTCTGCATTGCGGTATCGCCCGGCCGGCCGAAGGTGTTGCCCATGGGATGGTTGACGAACAGGCTTCGCGGCGGCCGCACCAGGGCGGTGATATCGCGCCCGGTCGAAACGTTCACGGTCGGAATGCCGGCTTCTTCCACAACGCGCGCAACCAGACCCACGGTCTGGTGGTCGAGCGGTCAAGCCGGGATGGCGATAAGAAGATCGACCCGATCCGCCTTCAGCGCTTCGGCGAAGGCGGGACCGGTCTCCCCGGTCAGCTTGCTGCGGTTGTAGGTCCGCCCCATGAAGCCGCTCCACAGCCGATCGGCGACGGCGCCGATCTCGCCGGCCTCGGCCATCTCGCGGAGGCGATCGACGGGGAACAGGCAGTTGAGATCCCGATCCGCATCGGCGTGATCGTAGTAGCTGTCGTGGATTTGGTATTGATCCGATGAAACCTTCGGGTCGATCGCGTCCACGCGGTGATCGTTCCTGGCATCCGGATCGAAGGGCTGCGCACTGCAATGGGAAATCCCGCCGCTGACCAGCAGGGCAACGGTGCAGTCGGACAAGGGTTTCTCCAGCGGCGTCCAAGGCGCGCTCTCGTTTTCGCTCCATTTGTAGGGCGGGAAGCCCATGGCGCCGTATTTCTCGTTCAGCGCGTCGACATACCGGATTGGTTCCATCGCCGGCAACCTCCTGAATTCAATCGCAGATAGGCCGCCATATTAAGGCGCTACCGGAGGATTCGCAATTTTGGCCAAGCGGCGCCGGGGGTGCGAAAATTGACCAAGATCGAGCGCGCCGTTAACAAGGGAGATATTCCAGTGCCGCGGGTCGGGGGGGGGGGGGGGGGGGAGGAACGCCGATGACTATTCCGTGTCCGGTCGAGGACGCACCCGTTTGGGATATCGATCCCTATTCCGAGCACGTGCTGACTCATCTCGAGGATTGGTATGACGGGCTCCGCGCTCGGGGCCGGATCGTCTGGCTATCGCGCCATGGCTGCTGGGCGATCGGACATCATGACGTGGTCCGGCCGGTCTTCGCCGACCACGAGCGGTTCTGTTCCGGCCGCGGCGTCGGGCTCGCCGATTTCGCCAAGGAGAAACCCTGGCGGCCGCCCTCGCTGCTCCTGGAGGCCGATCCGCCCGCCCACGACCGCACCCGAAAGGTCATGATGGACGCCTTGACTCCCCGCGCCATCGCCGACTTGGCGCCGAGACTCCGCGCCGAGGCGGAAGCGCTGGTCGACCGGCTGCTGACACGCGACGAATTCGATGCCGCGGCAGATTTCGCGGCCGCCTATCCCCTGAATGTCTTTCCCGATGCGGTCGGCCTCGACGAGCGGGAGCGCGAGAAACTTCTCATATACGGCACCATGGTGTTCGACGGCATCGGCCCCGACAACGAGATCCGGCGGCGCTCGCTCGCCAACGCGGCCGACATCGTGCCTTGGATCACCGAGAAATGCACCCGGGCGTCCCTAACCGGCCCCGGTTTCGGTCGGTCGATCTATGACGCCGTGGACAGGGGCGAGATTGAGGAAGCGGAGGCGGGGATGCTGGTGCGCTCGCTCCTTTCCGCGGGCATCGACACCACGGTCGCGGGTCTGGGGGCCGCGCTCAAATTTTTCTCCGAAAACCCGGATCAGTGGGACATCGTGAAGGCCGACCCCGGAAAGTCCCGGCGCGCTTTCGAGGAGGTGCTGCGCCTGTCCTCGCCGGTCCACGCCTTCTTCCGGACGGCGGCCGTCAACACCGAGATCGAAGGCGTGGCCGTCGCCGAGGGCGACAAGATCATGTGCGTCCTGGGTGCGGCCAACACCGACCCCGAGAAATGGCCCGACCCCTATCGCTTCGACGTCAACCGCCGAACCTCGGGCCATGTCGCCTTCGGCACCGGCATTCAC
Source organism: uncultured Rhodospirillaceae bacterium (assembly GCA_964408805.1). Taxonomy (GTDB): domain Bacteria; phylum Pseudomonadota; class Alphaproteobacteria; order UBA8366; family UBA8366; genus CAYPAV01. Next base: position 25,516 of record CAYPAV010000033.1, read on the forward strand.
GTCTGCGTCGGCATGGCCGTCGCCCGCCAGGAAGCGGACGCGCTGCTCACGGCTCTCGCCGAACGCGTGGAGCGGATCGAGCCGCTGGAGACGGCCGAATGGCGGCCGGGGAACTCCTTGCGGACACTGGATCATGGGCGGATGCGGCTGGTGGCGAAGGTCAGGTGATGGGGTGTGTAGGATTTTTCCCGAAATTCAAGATCTGATCCGGGTGCCATTGGAACTTGAATCCGGCCGATCCCCCCTCTTCCCATTTCCAATGTTACTTGAAGACCGCCGGCGCTAAATCACGTATAAATTCAGCATGGCGGAGATGAGCGACGGCAGGGACGTGCCGCGATTTCAACCGGCGGCGGATTTCGAGTTGAACTTCCGTTCCGATCGAGTTCGGCAGATCTACGAATATTGGGAGTCGAAACGGGACGACGGGTCATTGCCTTCGCGGGCCGATATCGAGCCGCTGGAGGTCCCCCGGCTGCTCCCCTATATCGGCCTGGTCGACGTCGTCGAGCCGGGTCCGCCGCGGCTCCGCTACCGGCTGCTCGGAACCCATATCACCCAGGCACTCGGCCGCGACAGCACCGGACTCTATTTCGAGGACGTATACCGGGGAGGAATGCTGACGGATCTCGTCGAGACATTCGAACGCATCATCCGGTTGAAAAAGCCCATCCGCTATGACGGGGATGCCAGTTTCGGCGATGAGGCGTACATGTCGCTGGAAGTCGTCCATATGCCGCTCTCATCGGATGGCGAGACGGTCGACATGATCCTCATTGGCGCCCTGTTCCTGAAATCGCCGGAGCCCGAGATGGAAGGACCCGTGTGACGCCGTCATCGCGCGCACTCGGCCCCAAGCTCAAGCCCGCCATATCTCCGGGAACGTCTCGTCGTCGTGGGGCGCCTGTCCGGGGGCGACGGACACATCCGCCTGTTGAACCGTCGGGTCGGCGCTGGGCCGGGGATGCCACACGCTGTCGTCCCCCAGCCAACGGGTCGACAAGGCAGCCCGCCGGATCTCGGAGTCGGCATTGCCTTTGGCGCCATGGATCGTCCAAGCCGAAAAGATCAAGGCATCCCCGGGCGCCACGTCGAAACCGACGATATCGAAGCTTGGCCGATCGGCCTCGATGTCCGGGCATTTCTCACCCTGCCCTTTGGCCATCCAAACGGCATTTTCATCGTCCTCGCCGTTGAATGCCTCGGCCATGTAATATTTGTCGTCGAGATGAGAACCCCGAACGAATTCCAGCGAACTGCTCTCGACATCGCACGGCGTCAAGGCAAGCCAGATGGAACAAATCTGCTTGCCCAGAAACGGCCAGTAGGAAATATCCTGATGCCAGGGTGTCGGGGTGGTTGTTCCCGGCTCCTTGACGAGCAGATGATCGAAATAGAAGCGAACGCTCTTGCTCCTCATCGCCTGGGCGGCCAGCCTGGCACAACCGGATTCATGCACGAAGGAATTGATCTCCGGGTTCTCCTTCCAGAGATATCGGTCGGTGAAGTTCCGGTTCCTCGCGGCACCGGGGCTGGGGTCATTGGACCATTTGCCGGGATTCGACAATTGCCGGTCGACGACCGCGTTCAACCGCTCAATCCAGGAATCGTCCACGGCATTCCGCAACAAGGCCACCCCGTCCGCGTTGAAGGTGTCGATCTCCCGCCACGTCAAACTGCGTTCCATGATGTTCTTGCCTGTATCGATGGGTGCCACGCGATATTACCGCGATCGCCGATCAAGTGTGCCACAAAGATCACCAAATCAACCGCAAAATACGAACGCCCGCATGTGCGAATTCGCGGCCGCCGGGTCGTCTCCGCCTAGCCCGACGCCTTCCTAAAAACCAACCCCGCCGCGAACACGTCCTGCACCGCGAGGCCGACAGATTTGAACAGGGTGGTCTCCGCGGGCGAGACGTCCGTCTTCCCGGCCAGCACCTCGCCCAACTCCGCCGCGATTTCCGCGCCCGACAGAATCACGTCGCCGGATTCCTTGAGACAAGCCTCGCGCGAATCGGCAACGACGCGACACGCCGCCATCACCGCGTCGTCCAGTTCCCGCCAGGTCGGGATGGGGGCGCCGACCGCGTTGACGTGAGCGCCCGGTTTCAGCCACGCCCCTTCAAGGACGGGTTCGGTAGCGCTGGTGGCGGTCACGATGACGTCGGCGTCGCGGGCGGCGGCTTCGGCGGTCGGGCTTGCGACAGCGCCATGGGCGGCGGCGAAGGCGGTGGCCTTGTCGGGGCTACGGCCCCACACGCGAATCTCCTGGAAGTCGCGGACGAGCGGCAGGGCCTCGACATGGCTCTTGGCCTGGGTGCCGGTGCCGAGGATGGCGAGCACGTTCGCGTCCGAATCGGCGAGCGCCTTGGTGGCGGCAGCGGAAACGGCAGCGGTGCGCGCCTCGGTGATCAGGCGGCCGTCCATGACCGCCAATGGCTCTCCCGTCTCCGGCTTGAAGAGCAGGATCAGGGCATTGTGGGTGTGAATGCCGAGATCGGCGTTGCCGGGATAGAAGGTCACCAGCTTGATCCCCATACCGGCCGCCGATATGGCCGGCATTGGGCCGAAATAGCCGCCATGGGGCTCGACCTCGATCAAATGGCGCGGCGGCTGGGTCACCTCGCCCGCCGAAAAGGCGATCATCGCGCCTTCCATTTCGGCGATCAGTTCCGCCATGTCTAGGACCTTCGCCACGTCGTCTTCCATCAGGAATGGGATCATCGCCCTTCGCTCCGGCCGTTTATCGCGCAACCACGATAGCGCCTTCGCCGGCGGCTGTCGAAAACCCGGTCGGGCGGGGTAGATTATCTCTGAACCGAATGGAGGCGAGCCAGATGACCGACGGATTCAAGATCGACCGCACACCCCCCTATCTCCACATCACCATCGACCGGGCCGACGAGGGCAACCGGGTCACCGATACGATGCTGGACGCGTTGGCCGAATTGGTCGACGAAGCGGCCGCCGACGAGGGGTTGAAGGGGATTGTGCTGCGGGGCGCCGGCGACGATTTCTCGCACGGGCGGGTGCAGGGCACGCCACCGCCGGAAGGCCCGCCCAACAATGCCTATGAAGCGCATCAGCGCGTCATGTCGCGAATCCTCGGCGTCTATGCCGGCTTCCGGCGCTGTCCGGTGCCGATCATCGCCGCCGTTCAAGGGAAGGCGCTCGGCTTCGGTTGTGCGCTCGTCGGCGGCGCCGACGTGGCGATCGCAAGCCGGTCGGCGACCTTTGCGCTGACCGAAATGCCCCACGGCACCCCGCCAACGCTCGCGATCTCGGCGCTCGCCAAGGTGGCGCCGAAAGCCATTCTCGACATGGTCTATTCGGTCGAGGAGCTGGACGCCGAGCACGCGCTGGCGGCGGGAATCGTCAGCCGTCTCGTCGAGCCGGACGAACTGGATGCGGCGCTGGACCGCATGCTTGTCACCCTCGCCGCGTTCGACCGGGTCGACATCGCAACTTGCAAACGGTTTACCTATTCGGGGCCAACGCTCGATTTCGACACGATGTCGGATTTGGCGGGTTACACCTTGGCGACGGTGAAGTCGCGGGGTTAATTATCGGCGAAGTCCCGGACCAAACGACCCGGCGTGCCGCAATCGCCAAGGGGGCCGGTCTCGTCGACAACGCGGGTGCCGTTCACCCAGACACCGAGCAGACCCTTGGTCGGCACGTCGACCCGGCTGGCCCCGCCCGGGAGGTCATGGGCGCGGTATTTTTCGCCGCGGCCCACCGTCCCGGCATCGAACATTATCATGTCGGCCCAGGCGCCGGGCGCCAATCGGCCGCGGTTTTTGATCCGATAGGCCTCGGCCGGGCGGCTGGTCACCGCGCGCACGGCATCTTCCAGCGACATGTCGCCCCGCTCACGCGCCCAATGGCCGAAAAGATGGAGACCGAACCCGGCATCGCAAAGGAACGACAGATGCGCCCCCGCATCCGAGAGCGCGATCACCGAATGGTCGTGGGTCAGCAGATGCTTCACCCGGTCCTCGTCCATGTTGAAGAGCTTGCAGTCGAACATCGCATCGAGCTCACCGTCGAGGCCGAAATCGAGCAGCCAGTCGAACGGGTCCGCGCCCGCCTCCCTCGCGAGATCGCCGACGATTCGGCCGACCAGCGAGGAATGACGATCCTCGACCACCGACATGATCTTCATGTGGTCGAGCTGATGGTAGGAGAACCGGTTGGGGACACCCTTGGTGCGGGCCTCCGCCTTCACGGCCGCCCGGAATTCGGGATCTGCGAGGATTTTCTCGTAACCCGCATCGCCCTCGGCCTCGATCGCCGGGTGCCAGGCGATGAAGGCCTCCAGGGGATAGGGATGGCGAAGGGTGAATTCCATGCCGAGCGCGAAACAGCCAACCTGGCCCCAGAGCTCGCAGCCCCGGCCGCGGGCCTCAGAAATCTGGCCGAGTTCGTTGAACACCCGTTCCGGGTCGTTGGGATCGACGAACATCGCGGCGATCATGACCGGCCTCCCGTTCCGCCGGGAAATCTCCTCGAGCCAGGGGATGGTGCTGGTCATGCCCTTGGTGAGCATGAAGACCCCTTTGCCCGATTCGCCGAGCGCCCCCGTCAGCGCGAACATCTCGGCCTCGTCGGCGAGCCGCGACGGCATGGGTACGCCGTTCTCGCCGTTATGCTGCTCCAGCGTCGAGGTCGCGAAGCCGACCGCCCCCGCATCGATAGCATCGAGTACCAGCGCCTTCATGGCGGCGACCTCGCCCGGCGTCGCCGCCCGCTTGTTCGCGTCCTCGCCGAGGATATAGGTGCGCACCGAGGAGTGGCCGACGAAGGAGGCGACATTCGGCACCATGCCCTTGGTCTCGAGCGCGTCGAGATATTCGCGGTAGGTCTCGAAGTTCCAATCGATGCCGGCGCGGAGTGCCTCCAGGGACATGCCCTCGACATGGGTCAGATTGCGCAGCGTCATGTCGCGATGCGCCGGTTTGCAAGGGGCGATCGTGAAGCCGCAATTGCCGATCGCGACCGTCGTAACGCCATTGGCGACCGAAGGTGTTGCGAACTTATCCCAGGTTAGTTGAGCATCGAAATGGGTGTGAAGATCGACGATGCCGGGAGCCACGACGCGACCCTCGGCATCAATGCGTTGGCGCGCCTCGCCGGAAATGTCGCCAAGCTCGGCGATCCGGCCCTCGGCGACGGCGATTCCGCCCCGATAGCGCGGCGCCCCGGTTCCGTCGATAATTACCGCGTTATCGATCAACAAATCGTGCATCGTCGATGTCCTTCGAATTTCAGGCCGCGTAGGCGATCGAGGGCTGCCCGGTCACGGTCGTGCGGATAAAGCGCCGGGCCTCGTCCAGCGGATAGTCGAGCTTGCCGCAATGCATGATGCCGGAGCGGTTTTCCCACATCAGCGTATCGCCGACGCTCCATCTGTGGGACCAGTGAAATTCCGGCCGGTCGATGTAGTCGAACAGTTCCTCGAGCAGCGCCTCGCTGTCCGCTTCCGCGAAGTCCCGGATCCGGGTGGCGACCAGCGGATTGACGTAGATCCCGGGTTTGCCGGTCACCGGATGGGCAGTGACCACGGGATGAGTCGCGTGCGATGCCTTTTGAGCCGCGGCATCGAGCGATTTTGCGGCGGTCATCGTGTTCTTGTTCCGGTCGTGGCCGCCATAGACGAATTCCGCCTCCAGGCCATGCAACCGCCGTTTCAATTCCTCCGGCAAGGCCTCATAGGCGCGATTGACGTTGGTGAACCAGGTATGCCCACCGGACGAGGTGACCTCGAGCGCGTGCAACAGCGTGGCTTTCGCGGGAACGGGATCATAGGAAAGATCGGGATGCCAACCATCGCGTAAATTGGCCAAAGCGCCTCGCGCCGCACCGATCTCGTCGAAGCTTCCATCCGGCTTGCGGTTGGTCATATTGACCACTTCGGGCGCGTCGGGATGCTGATAGGCGCGCTGGACATGGGCTTGCAGGGTTCCGAAATGCCGCGCGAAATCGACCAATTGGGGTGCCGTCATCGGTTGCTCGCGAAACAGCAGGACGCCATGCTCGAGAAACGCGGCCTCGATCTCCGTCACCACCTCCGTACTTAATGGCCGGAGGACGTCAACGCCGATGATCTCAATGCCGCCGACATCACTCATCGGCCGAAGTTCAATCGCCATCGCCGTCCGCTCCCCTAGACGAGATTTTCGTCAAAAAAGTCGATGGTCTGGCGCCACGCCTTCTCCGCCGCCGTCTCGTTATAGCTGCCGCGATCCTCGCAGAAAAATCCATGCCCGACAATGGGGAAACAGGTCATGGTGAATTCCTTGTTGGCGTTGCCGAGCGCCTCCGAGATCCGCCCCAGCTCGGCGGGCCGGATCGACTGATCTTCCGAGCCATACCAAAAAATCGTGGGCGCCTGTATTTCGTCGACCCGGTCCAGGAGCGTCTTGCGGCCGACGAAATCCTCTTCAGGACCGATCCCGCCACCATAGAACGAGGCCGCCCCCTTGAACCGCGAGGCTAGCTGGGCGTTGGCCAGGAAGGCGTAGCGGCCGCCCATGCAGAACCCGGCCACCCCGGCGCGGTTGGCGTCGACCTCGGTGCGGCCGGCGAACCAATCGAGGCAAGCCTCCGTCTGCGCCATCACCTTATCGTCGTCCATCGCTTTCAGATGGCCGATGGCGCCGTCGAGATCCTCGTAGGCATAGGTGCGGCCGTCATAGATATCCGGCGTAATGGCCGCCAACCCCGCATCGGCCAGACGCTGGGTAAGGCGCTGGAAGTGATCGTTGACGCCGAAGGCCTCGATATAGACGACCACGCAAGGGTGCGGTCCGTCACCCGCGGGCCGGCCGTAATAGGCCCTCAGGTCATCGGATACATCGACCCATTCGCAAGCTGCCGTCATCGCCCATACTCCCTCGTTGGATTGTCGCAATCCCGACTAAAGCGACGGATCTATCCACCGGCCCGGGGTGCAAGAGCGCGGTCGGCGCTGATCCCGGCGAGCCGGATATCAGCTATCGTCGGCTTGCTTTGAACGGAACCCGAGCGCCGCCAGATTCTGCACCGAAACCAGATGGCTGATAATCGCTGCGATCCAGCCCTTGCGCCGGTATTCGAGATAAACATCGTCCGGCAGCGTGCTAAACTTGGATTCGTCGATCACGCGAAATCCGCGGAGATTAAACTGCTCGCCCGAATCATTGGTGATCGTCACCGTTCCGGGGCGGAACAGTTCGCGCTGCTCCATTTCGGCGATGAATTCGCGGGTGGCCAGGCTCTGCCGATGGAAGGCCGCACAAAATTCGAGCATGCGCTTGATGACATCAGTCGCCTCTTCGCCGTCGTAAACGGGCTCGAGCCCCTCTTCGTCACCGCCGTCGACCATCACGTCGCTGCCCTCATCGACACAAAGAACGAGTTGCTCCTCGCTCTGGCCGGCGCTGAAGATGAAGGGATACCGACGCACATAGGCGGGCACATAGACACCCCCATCCCAGGCACCTTCCTCGTTGACGAACAAGTTCTGGCCTTGACGGAGCCCCAGGACGGCAATCGCGTTCGCGGTCTCCCCCTCTGTAAAGACGACCGGATAGGCGGTCGCCACACGGGCGAATTCCTGAAGATTGATCGGCACCATATTGGTGTCCGACGCAAATTCGAAGCTACGCTGTGTCCGTATCGATTTGGCGCCGTGACGCTCGACCGATAACGGAACCGGTTGCTTGTAAAACAAAGGCCACTGGCCAGCGGCCGCCGCAGCATCATCGCTCGCTTCCGCCGCCGGCTCGCCCATCGCCTCGTCCGCCACTTCTTCGGTGGTTTCGACCACTTCCTTTGCCTCTTCTCTTTTTCTTCTTGCTGCGTCGTGCCATGTCGCACGGGCCTCCGTCCAATTGTTCGCCGAGCGCCCCTCCGCGAATTCCAAGTGTGGAAACTCTACCTGAAAGAGGGCCGGCTATTCCAATACAATTATCCACGTCCCAAACTGGATGACCTGGAGTAGGTGGATCGACGTGCTAACATTGGCCCGGCACAATTCCAGGGAGAATCGCGGGTGAAGACGTATTGCGGCCGCCGAGGATCGACGAAAGTAGAGGTCACCGTGGACGGAGAATCGCTCGATCCGCGCTACGACCTCCGCCAGCTTTCGCGGTCCGGCTTCGAGTGGGGCTATAACGGTGCCGGCCCGATGCAGCTCGCTCTTGCGATCCTGGCCAATCATTTCGGCGATGACGCACGCGCCCTGAACGAGTATCGTCGCTACTGCGAGTTGGTTCTGGCGGAACTCGGCGAAGACGAATGGTCGATCGAGTCGAGCACGATCGACAGTGTCATGACCGAGGTAACGGACGTTCCGATGACGCTTGATCAGCTGCTCGACGCGGTTCGACGCGGTCGACCGTCTTCCTGAGATCCGTCTCCACACGGACGAATGAACGAATACGAATGAACGAATACGAAAGAGGTTGAAATCTTGGCGGAACAAGAAAATCTCCGGGAAAGCCGCCGCCGCCGATCAATTCTCGTCGGCCGCGTTTTCGATGATGACGGCCTCTCGGGCAAATGCATCATCGCCGATCTCTCGATCACCGGAGCCAAGGTGAAATGCGAGGTAGAATTTCAGAACGGCGCGGAAGTTTATTTGAAAATCGACAAATTCAACGATTTGCGCCGCGCGCGGGTCATGTGGGAACGCGAGGGATACACCGGCCTTCAGTTCGCGGAGGAGATCCGAAACCCGCCCGCCGCGATGGTCAATTTCCTTCAGCCTATTTTGGATCAATAAGACGTCCGGATATTGACCCGAGATGAATTTCCGATTTCTAATAATTCCGCGTCAAGGAGGGATCCGACACGATGCGGACCATTGATTCGACCAGCGGCGAATTCGACCTGTCGGGTATTCGATTGCTCGACGATCTTTCCACATCGGCGCGAAAGAATATCGAACAGAAATGCAAGTGGATCGAGTTCGGGCATGACGACGTCATTCTCGATCCCGATCATGCCGATACGCATGAGGTCTATTTCCTCGTCAAGGGAACGGTCCGGATCATGAATTTCGTCGGTGAGCGGCGCGAAATCGCCCTCGCGGACTTGGCTGAGGGCGACCATTTCGGCGAGTTGTCGGCGGTAGATTGCCGCGGCCGGTCGGCACGAGCGCTTGGCAGCGAGGAATGCGTTCTTGCGATCATGGAGCGCGACGACTTCATCGATATGCTGATGGAATTTCCTCAAATCGCCCTACAGCTTCTCGATCATTTCGCGAGCATGATCAGGTCCATGACCGAACGTGTCTCCTCGCTCAGCGCGCTCTCGCCGCATCAGCGGATTTTCGTCGAGTTGCTGCGGATCTCGGAACCGGATCCACGCGGCGACGGGACTTGGATCATCGAAAACGTGCCCCATCACAAGGAAATCGCCGGCTGGTCCGGGACCGACAAGATGGAGGTCGCCAATGCGATCGGCGGTCTGGTGCGAAACGGCATCATGGCGCGCAGCCACCGCAGCTTCCAGATCAAGGAACACGCGAAACTGAAACTGCTGGCTGGTCTTGCATAGTCAGCTGCACGCAGCGTTAGGCATCCACCGGGATCGCGGCTTTGGAATTTCCGGTTATCGTTCACATCATCGGCGTTACAGTGTTCTGGCTCGCCATGGCCGCCGCCGTCGCCACCGATCTCACGCGCTTCCGCATTCCGAATGCAATCCCGCTCGTCGTGCTCCTGGCCTTCCCGCCGACGGTCCTTTCGCTCGGCTGGTCGGTGGAACAGACCCTTCCCCACTTGGCGGCCGGGGCGGGCTTGTGACCTAGCCCCCTTAACCGGATCCACGGTGTGAG
>CAYPAV010000034.1:0-32245 GCA_964408805.1 uncultured Rhodospirillaceae bacterium
TATTGTTTCTCCTTACCAATCTAGGCGGGTGACAAGGGAAGGGCGAGGGGCGCGCTAATGCTTTTTGTGGCCGCCCGCATGCGGCGAGCGGGCGCCCGGCCCCATGATCGGCAGCATCACCTCGAGCCGGCCCGCGCGTTCGAAGGTCAGGACGAGCGAGGTTGTTCCACCGCGCTTGAGGGGTGCCCGAAGTCCCATCAGCATCACATGCAGGCCACCCGGTTTCAGCGCCACGGTCGCCCCTGGCGCCAGCGCCAGCGGTCCCGCCGCCGACATCCGCATGACGCCCTTGGTCATGGTCATGGTGTGTATCTCGGCCCGTTTCGCCGCCGGGCTCTCGACCGAGACGAGTCGGTCGGGTTGGCTGCCGGTGTTCCGGATCGTCATATAGGCCGCGGCCGGCCGCGAGGTGCCGATCGACGCCCGCGCCCAGGGCATGGCGACCTCGATGTCGCCGCGCCGTGCCGGCTCGCCGGCGATCGATTCAACACCACCCGCCAGGATCAAGAGAGCGCAAGCCGTACCGAGCACGCTCTTGACGCATGATTTCATCTTATCCATCCATTCTTGCCTTGATTTTGTCGCCGATTTTCTTGGGGCTGGCACGGTGGGAGAAGTATTCCACCGCCCGCCCCTTTGGGTCGATCAGATACAGAAAAGTCGAGTGGTCCACAAGATAATCGTCGTCGGATCCGCCTTTGTCGTCCACTCGCTTGGCAAAGACCCTGAAACCCCGCGTCGCCCGCTCGACATCCGCTTGGGGGCCGGTCAGCCCGATAATCCGCTCGTCGAAGGCCGCGACATATTCCGCCATTACCTCGACCGTGTCCCGCGCCGGATCGACGGTGATGAAGAGGGGTGCTATTTCCCCCGCCCGCTCGCCGAGCGCATCCAACACCTCGGCCAGGGTGTTGAGCGTCGTCGGACAAACGTCGGGGCAATGGGTGTAGCCGAAGAAGACCACCATCCAGCGGCCGCGGTAATCCGCCGCCTTCACGGTCCGACCCATGTGATCCTTCAAGGTGAACGCGACGTCGATCACATCGGCCAGACTGCCGACCGCGCGCTCCTTCTCGAAGGCGCCTTGCTGCAGCATGACGAAGCCGGTCAGCGCCACGGCCACGAGCGCCCAAAGCAGAATTCGAAGACGGGAAAGTTTCATTCGAGGACCCGGAATTTTCGCCGAAAGGGTTGTTTGAACCGTCGGCTGATGATTGGGGTTTTAATGATACAAATGGCCGGAATTGGCAAACGACGTTCGCGTGATCACCGCCTCATCCGGCCTGAAATTCCGCCACCGCCTTTTCGTTCAGGACCAAACCGTGGCCGGGTCCCGCGGCCGGGGCCAGGACGCCCTCTTTCGGTGTCGGCATATTGGTCAGGATCTCGTCCGATCGCGGCATGAATTCGACCATATGCCCGATCGGGGTCGCCGCCAGCAAATGGACATGGACCTCGGGCACGACGTGGCCGCAGACCGGAATGCCGTAGGCCTCGGCCATGCCGGCGATCTTCCGCCAGGGGGTTATGCCGCCGACCCGTGCCAGATCCAGGATTACGACGTCTAGGGCGCGGGCCTCGAAACAGTCGCGGAACTGGGCCAGGGTATAGTAATGCTCGCCGCCGGTGACAGGCATATCGAAGGCGTCGCATAGCTTGGCGAGCCCGACCAGATCCTCATGCCCCAACGGATCTTCGAGCCACGACGCGCCGGCGGCCTCGAGAGCTCGGCCGATCTCCATCGCCTGGGAGAATTGCCAACCCTCGGTCGCATCGACCATGACCGCGACCCCGTCGCCGCCCGCCGCGCACGCCGTCCGCACGCGCTCGGCCTGCTCGGCCGCGGGGGCGGTATGACTGAGACGCAGCTTCACGCCGGGATAGCCGTCCGCGGCATACCCGGCGACCGCCTCGCCCAGCTCGTCGAGCGAGCGGCTGTACCACATACGGTCGCTGGCATAGGCGGCGATCGAGTCGCTATACCCGCCGAGCAGCTTGTGGATCGGCTGACCCAGGCTCTTGCCCATGGCGTCCCACAAGGCGATGTCGAGCGGGGTCAACGCCCAGTGCAGCAGGCCGCCCGGCCCAATCCAATCCGCGCGCCGGGCAAGGTCGCTCCACACAGCCTCGGCGTCGAGCACGTTTCTCCCCACCATATGCTCGGCCAGTTCCGTCGCGGCCGCCGCGATGGTGCGCATCATCTCGCCCCGGGGTTGGACGATGTAGCCCACGCCGTCTACGCCCTCATCGGTTCGCAGGCGCGCCAGAACATGCCAATTGGCGTCGACCGTGTGCCCCGCCGCGACATACCCGTCGGTCACGGGGACCCGCAAAATTTCAACGTCAACGCTCTCGATCTTCATGAATTCCTCCCATGAGTCGCCGGGGCTATTTCTTTCCGAGCGCCTCGAGACGTTCGCGCATTCGGACGCGGTCGGGCGAGCCGGGCGGCAGGGCCGCCATCGCCTTCTCCCAAAGCCGACGGGCTTCGGCGGGCCGGCCCGCCTCGGCGGCGGCGCGGCCGACGAACCAGAGGGCTTCCACATTATCGGCATCCATCTCGAGGATGCGGCGCATCAATTTGGTCGATTCGGCCGTCTGGCGATCGCCCGCGGCGGCGCGGATGGTGCGGCCGTAGAGGATCAAGATATCGATGTTGCGGGGCGCCAAGGTGCTTGCCCGCGCCATCGCGTCCCGCGCCTTTACCCTTTGTCCCAGCACGTTGTAGGACCGCCCGAGGCGTATCCAGCCTTCGAGATCGTTCGGTTTCGTCTCCAGCCGGGCCGCGAGGCGGGCAACCATGCCCTCGATCATCTCGCGCCGTTCCGCGGGCGTCATCTGGCCGGCGGCCTTCACATCGGCCGCGGAGGGACCAGGCGCGCCACCGCCTTTTCCACGGCTCGTTTGCAGTTTCAGCTCGCCGGCGAGGTGCAGAAATTGCTGTTTGACGAAGGGCGCCGCCTTGAAGGTCTCTAGCGCGGTCGCCAGCGCCGCTGCCGCCTTTTCCTTCTCGCCGATCACGACATAGGACCGAATGAGCCGCATCCAGCCCTGGAAATCCTTCGGATTCTTCTCAAGCCGCGCCGCCAGACCCGCCACCATCCCTTCGATCATTTCTTTACGGTCGGCCGGCGACATCTTGGCGGCCGCGGCCAAATCCTCGGCGCTCGGTCCACCGGATGACGCAGGTGCCGGCCGGCGCGCGGCCGGCCTCGGCGCCGGGATGACGGCGGCGACGTCGAGACCGAGCTCGGTTGCCGCCTTCTCGGCCCGCGAGCGGACGAGGGAGAGCCACGGCACATCGGCCGGCAGGTCGGCGATCAGGTCGGTCCAGCCCTTCAGGGCCTTCTTCTTCTCGCCCGCCTGATAGGCCGCGAGCGCCAGGTAATAGCGCGCCATCGGTTCTTTCGGATCGCGCGTGAGGGCCGCCTCGAAGGCGGTACGGCCGGCCGGCGTCACGGTTCCCTCGGCGCGCAGCGTCAGGGATTCGCCGTAAGAGGCATGCAGCCCCGCATCGCCATCCTCGAGGCCGAGGGCCCGTTCATAGGCCGTCACGGCCGCCGGATATCGCGATAGCGCCATATAGGTCCGGCCGAGCAACCGCCAGCCACGATGATCGTCCGGTGTCCGCTCCAGCCGCGTCTGCAGGCGCTTGGCAAGCTGGGCAAGGTCGAGGGAGCGCTTGTCGGCACTCGCCGGCGCGGCGCGTTCGGCGAAGGGCAGCGCGGGAAGACCGGGCGCGCCCAGTATCCGGTACAGCGCCGCGGCACCCCCGGCGACGATGACAACGAGGAGCCCCGCCATGATCGGCCGGAGGCGGTGGGCAAGGCCTTCGGCCGGTGTCTGTAGATTGCCGCGATGCGCATCCGCCGCCAGTATCCGGCGGCCGATTTCAACCCGCGCCGCCTCGGCTTCCTCGACGCTCACGGCGCTCCGCGCCAAGTCGCGGTCGACCTCCGCAAGCTGATCGCGGAAAACCTCAATGTCGTAGTCGGCGCCCTCGCGCAATTCCGGGCGGGACCGAAAGAGTGGCCAGACGAGAAAGCCCGCAACCGCGAGGGTCAGAAAACCGGCGATCAACCAGAACGTCATCGCGGATCTATCCGGGCCGGTCGTCGCCCGGGCCGAGGAGCTCCTCGATCCGACGGCGTTCCGTCTCGTTCAGGGTCGGTGCCGCGATCCGCCGACGGCCGCGGATGAAGAACGCGATCGACAGCGCGCCCAGTACGAAAATGATCAAAGGGCCGAACCAGAGGAGATAGGTCGAGGCCTTTACCGGCGGTTTCAGCAGCACGAAGTCGCCATAGCGCCTCACCAGATAGTCCAGCACCTGGCGGTCGCTGTCGCCGGCAACGAGCCGCTGGCGGACGAGCTTCCGCAGGTCGCGGGCGAGATCGGCATTCGAGTCGTCAATCGACTGATTCTGGCAGACCAGGCAGCGGACGTTCTTGGATATTTCCCGCGCGCGTTCCTCAAGCACAGGGTCCTTCAGAACCTCGCTCGGCATCACCGCGAAGGTGCTGGGCGCGAGTGTCAGCGCCAGGAAGACCAAGATCGTATGAAGAGCAAGACGGCTGATCATTTCGAGAACGACTCGAGCAGGGGGCGGATTTTCGTTTCCAGATCCTCCACGAAAAGGGGGCCGATATGCTTGTAACGGATTCGGCCCTCGCGATCGACGATGTAGGTTTCGGGTACGCCGTAGACGCCCAATTCAATGCCGGCCTTGTTCTCCCGGTCATACCCGATTCGGGTGTAGGGGTCGCCCAGCTCCTTCAGCCAGGCGATGGCGTTGGCGCGCTCGTCCTTCCAGTTGATGGCGTGAATGGGTACGCCGCCTTCCTTGGCGAGGCGCATCCACAAGGGATGCTCTGCCTTGCACGGGATGCACCAAGAGGCGAAGACATTGACGATCGCGATCTCGCCCCTCAAATCCGCCGTCGCGAGGCCCGGCTTGTCGGGTTTCAGGGCGGCGAGATCGAATTCCGGGACCGGCTTGTCGATCAAGGCCGAGGGTAGTTTCCGGGGGTCGTTGGTCAATCCTACGGCAAAATAAACGGCGATCGTCAGAAAGATCACGAGCGGGACCAGGAAGACGAGGCGGCGCATGCGACCCTACTCCGCCGGCGCGGCCTGGCCGGCAGGCGCGGATGATCTGCGCGCCGGTGCGCCCACGCGAAGGCGGCGATCGCTCAGCGACACCAGTCCCCCCAGCACCATGATGCCGGCACCGAACCACAGCCAAGGCACCAGCGGCTTGTGATAGAGCCGTGTCGTCCAACCGCCGGCGCCATTGCTCTCTCCGACGACGGCGTAGAGGTCCGACAGCGCCATGGTGTGGATCGCCGCCTCCGTGGTCTCCTGGCCCGAAACGACATAGCGCCGGCGTTCGGGCGCCAGCGCGGCAATGGTGCCGCCGTTCCGCCGCACCTCGAAGGTGCCTTTCTGGGCCACATAGTTCGGACCACGTATGTCTCTCACGCCGTTGAAGATGAACTCATAGCCGGCGACATGGACGCGGTCGCCCGGCTTCATGATCTGGATGCTCTCGACTTGCCAGAGCGAGGCGCCGGTGATCCCGGCGACGGTGACGGCCAACCCGATATGCGACAGCGTCATGCCCCAGGCCGCGCGCGGCAGGCCGCCGGCGCGCCGCAGGCTGTCGCCGAGCGGCATCCGACCGACCCCGATCCGTTCGCCGAACTCGACGAGTGCCGCCGCGCCGAGCCAGGCGGCCAAGGCGATGCCGAGCAGCGCCACCGCATCCTTGCCCCAGGTCAGGAGAGCGACGACGAAGGTGATGGCGGCGGCGGCCACGAAAGCGAATTTCAGGCGCCCGAGAACACCGGCGAGATCGGCCCGCTTCCACGCCATCATCGGTCCGACGCCGAGTGCCAGCACCATCGGGATCATCAGCGGCACGAAGGTCGCGTTGAAGAAGGGCGGGCCGACCGAGACCTTGCCGTCGCCGAAGGCCTCCAGGAACAACGGATAAAGGGTGCCGAGAAGAACCGTCGCTGTCGCGGTCGCGAGCAGGAGGTTGTTCAGGATCAAGGCGCCCTCGCGGCTGATCGGCTGAAAGAGACCACCACCGCGGAGCTTGGGCGCGCGCCAGGCGAAGAGGGCCAGACTGCCGCCGATGGCGATGATCAGCAGCACCAAAATGAAGACGCCGCGTTTCGGATCGGTGGCGAAGGCGTGGACCGAGGTCAGCACGCCGGAGCGCACCAGGAAGGTTCCGATCAGGCTGAGCGAAAAGGTGATGATGGCGAGCAGGATGGTCCAGCTCTTCAGGGTATCGCGCTTCTCGACGACGACGGCGGAGTGCAGGAGCGCCGTGCCCGCCAGCCACGGCATGAAGGAGGCATTCTCGACCGGGTCCCAGAACCACCAGCCGCCCCAACCGAGCTCGTAATAGGCCCACCAGCTCCCCAGCGCGATGCCGGCGGTGAGAAAGACCCAAGCGAGCAAGGTCCATGGTCGCACCCAGCGCGCCCAGGCGGCATCGACCTTGCCTTCGATCAGCGCGGCGACGGCGAAGGAAAACGCGATCGAGAATCCCACATAGCCGAAATAGAGGATCGGCGGATGGATCGCCAGGCCCGGGTCCTGCAGCAGCGGATTGAGGCCCTTGCCGTCAACCGGTGCCGGGTCAAGGCGTTCGAACGGGTTCGAGCTCAAAAGGATGAACAGCAGAAAACCGATCGCCACCAGCGCCTGCACGCCAAGCACGCGCGCCTTCAGTCCCGGCGGCAGGTTGCGACCGAAGCCGGCGACGACGGCGCCGAAAAGGCTCAGGATTAGGATCCAGAGCAGCATCGAGCCCTCGTGGTTCCCCCAGACCCCGCTGATTTTGTAGATCATCGGTTTCAGCGAGTTCGAATTGAGGGCGACATTCTTGACGCTGAAATCGCTGGTGACATAGGCGTGCATCAAGGCGAGGAAGGCGAGCAGGACGAGAACGAGCTGGGCCATCGCGGCCGGTGTGGCGATCGCCATCCAGGCCCGTTCGCCGCGCGCCGCGCCCACCAGCGGCACGCTCGCCTGCACAAGAGTGGCGAAGAGCGCCAGAACAAGCGCGAAATGGCCGATCTCGACGATCATTTCGCGCCCGCCTCCTTCGGTTCCTTCCACTTGCCCGATTTCTTCAAGGCGTCGGCGACCTCGCGCGGCATGTAGTTCTCGTCATGCTTGGCAAGAACCTCACTTGCGGTGAAGACGCCGTTGCGGCCGAGCGTGCCTTCCGCCACCACGCCCTGGCCCTCTCTGAAGAGATCCGGAAGGATGCCGCGATAGGTGACTTTCACGGTGTGTTCAAGATCGGTGACGACGAATTCGGTCACAAGGCCGTTCTCGCGCTTTCGCACCGACTTTTCCTCGACGAGGCCGCCGAGGCGAACCCGCTGCTGGGGGGCGATTTCCCGGCCCTGCAGATCGGTCGGCGTGAAGAAGAAGACGAGGCTATCCTCGAAGGCGGTCAGCACCAGGGCCACCGCGATGCCGAGCATGGTCATGCCCGCAAGCACGGCGTAGAGACGTTGCCGCTTGCGGTGACGGGGCCGGCGCGACGGCGCATTCATGTCTCGTTCTCCTCGTCCGGACCATCGTGGCCGCGAACCTCTAAGCGAAGTGATTCGAGCAGGCGCTCGCGCTGCCGAAGGACGACCAGCGACTGGATCAGCAGCGCCAGCAAAATGACGACGGCGATGATATAGGCCGGCCAGATGAAAACGCCGTAACCGCCCATGGCAAGGAATTCGCTCAGCCCGCCCATCTGCTCACCCCTGTAACTGAACGAGCTGAAGGTTGCGGATCTTGGCGGCGGCGATCTCGCCGCGCACGCGGAAGACCAGCAGCACCAGGTAGAAGAACGTGAACCCGAAGGCCATCAGCAGCAGCGGCCACAACATCGACGAATGGATTGCCGGGGCATCAAGGCGGGTTACGCTGGCTGGCTGGTGCAGCGTGTTCCACCAATCGACCGAGAACTTGATCACCGGCAGGTTGACCGCACCCACGAGTGCGAGGATCGCCGCCGACTTGGCGCCGCGAACCGGATTGTCGAAGGCGTTGTTGAGCGCGATGTAGCCGAGATAGAGAAAGAACAGGATCAGCACCGAGGTGAGCCGCGCATCCCAAGCCCACCAGGTTCCCCACATCGGCTTGCCCCAGAGCGATCCCGTGGCCAGACAGATCAGCGTGAAACCGGCGCCGATGGGGGCGCTTGCCTTGGCGATCAGATCGGCCAGCGGATGCTTCCAGATAAGCGCCATAGCACTCGCAATCGCCATCGAGGCGTAAACGAAAACCGCCATCCAGGCGGAGGGTACATGGATATACATGATCCGCACCGTCTCGCCCTGTTGGTAATCGGCGGGGGCGACGAACAATCCGAAATAAAGACCGGTGGCGATACAGATCACCGTAAGCGCAATGCACCATGGCAGCACGGCATTGGCGAGGCGGAGAAACCGGGTCGGATTGGCGAAACGATGCATGGCGGTTATATAGGCCGTTCGGTCCCCGGTTTCCCGCAAAATTTGGGATTTCCGGAAATATTCGGATCGCGGCGCATCGGCTCAATCCACCGCTTGGCGGAGCGCCGCCGCCGCTGCCCAGGGCGCCAGCGGCAGGGCCGCCGCCAGCATGGCGCCGAGGAGCAGCAGATGCGGGCGGACGGAAAGCCCCGCGATCGCGGCATCTACCGCGCCGACGCCGAAGATCAGCAGCGGGATATAGAGCGGCAGGACAAGCAGCGAGACAAGCACGCCGCCCCGCCTGGCACCCAGCGTAAGAGCACCGCCGACGGCGCCTATTAGGCTAGAGACGGGGGTGCCGAGCAGCATCGCCGCGATCAGGGTCCAAAATCCTTCCGCTGGCATGTTCATCAGCACGGCCAGCACGGGTGCCGCGACGATTAGCGGCAGGCCTGTAACCAGCCAATGAGCCGCGACCTTGGCCAGGACCACCGCCTCCAGCGGGAGGGCCGAAAGGATTAGCAGTTCGAGCGAGCCGTCCTCGTAGTCGTGCTGGAACAGGCGGTCGAGCGACAGCATGGTCGCGAGAAGCGCCGTCACCCAAATGACTCCCGCCGACATCCGCGCCAGGATATTGGCCTCCGGCCCGACGCCGAGCGGAAAGAGAGTCACCGTGATGACGAAGAACATGACCACCATCACCGCATCGACCCCCTGGCGGAGCGAGAGCCGGAGATCGCGGAGGAGAAGCCGGTTGAAGGCGGCGATCACGGGCCGGTCTCCGCCCGGAAATCCGAAAGATCGAGCGTCGCCGCCCCCTCGATCCCGAGATCGAGATGGGTCGCGGCGAGGACGATGCCGCCGGCTTCGCGGTGCCGGGCGATCAAGTCGGCCAGGATCGCGGCGGCGTCGCGGTCGAGGGCAACACTCGGCTCGTCGAGCAGCCAGAGCGTAGCGGGACGGGCCCTGAGGCGCGCGAGCGCCAGGCGCCGCCGCTGCCCGGCCGAAAGAAAGCGCGCCGGCAGATCGCCAAGCCGGCCCAGGCCGAGCTCCTCAAGCGCCGACCGGGTTTCCGCGCCGTCGGCCCAGAAGGCGAGGTTCTCGGCAACGCTCAAGACCGGCTTCGCGGCGTCGCCGTGACCGATATAGTGCTGGTCGGCGAAATGGGCCGCCGGGTCCTCGCGGACGTCGATCCCGCCGCGCCGAATGATTCCGACCGCCGGCTGGCCGAGGCCCGCCAGGAGACGGAGCAAACTCGATTTGCCGCTGCCGTTCGGGCCGACCAGGGTCAAGGCGTCCCCGGCCTCGACCGCGAAGCCGAGACCGGCGAACACCATCCGGTCGCCACGAATGCAGGTCAGGTTTTCGGCGGAAAAAGCGGGGGCCATCGGGGGTCCATAGGCAGGCGCTGCTCGGGGCATGATACAGCATCGCGCGGCCGCGAAAAGCGGCGTTCGGAGCCAACATCGGTCATGTGCGTGCGGAAACGAAGAAGGCGGTCGCCGGGGGTGGGCCGGCGACCGCCTCATCGGGGTGACCTCTTGCGAGGTCTTAACGAGAGGCTATTGGGATAGCCTCATCTGAGAGGGGAGGTCTCAGCCTTGACAGTAAAGACCGAGACTGTGGCCGGGATTTGGAACGAATAAGGCGATATTGTGGCGGCGAGAGTCCGGCAAATCACCCAAAATCGCGGGTGTCGTCGATCACCTTGCCGTCGTTCGGCAACTCGCCCGGGGTCACGAACTCGACCACCGCCTTGACCTTGCATTCGGTCTGGAAGGCCGAGGCCAAGGCCCCCGACAGCCCGTCCGCCGGGGCATCGACCTCGCAGCGGAAGGTCGCAGTGTCGAGACCGCCCTCCTCGCCGATCACCAGGCGGGCCCGCTTCACCTCCGAATTCGCCTTGACGATGCGGTCGACCTGAACGGGATCGACGAACATGCCGCGTACCTTGGTTCGCTGGTCGGCGCGGCCCATCCAGCCCTTGATCCGGGGCGCCGTGCGGCCGCAAGGGCTTGGCCCCGCCAGGATGGCGGAAAGATCGCCGGTGCCGAAGCGAACCAAGGGATAATCCTCATTCAGCAGGGTCACGACGACTTCGCCGACCTCGCCCTCGGCCACCGGATCTCCGGTGCCGGGACGGACGATCTCCATAACGATCTCCTCGTCGGTGATCATGCCTTCCCGCGCCGGCGATTCGTAGGCGATGTTGCCGACATCGGCGGTGCCGTAGCCCTGCAACACGTCGATGCCGCGCTCGGCGTAGAAGGCCTTCAGCGGCGGCAGCAGCGGCCCGCCGCCGACGAGCGCCTTCTTGACGCTCGAGACGTCCTGGCCGGTTTGGTCCGCCTTCTCAAGGATCAGTTTCAGAAAATCCGGGGTGCCGGCATAGCCGTCTGCGCCGAAATGGGCGATCGCATGGGCCTGCATCTCGGTCTGGCCGACCCCGCCGGGGATGGTGGCGCAGCCGATCCGCTCAGCCCCGCTGTCGAACATCAGCCCGGCCGGCGTGTGATGGTAGGAAAAGCAATTGAGAATGATATCACCGGCCCGGAACCCGGCCGCGAACAACGGCCGCGCCATGCGGAAGAAATCGGCGCGGGGGCCCTGCGGTTCGGCGATCGGCCCCGGCGAGATGAACAGTCGCGTCATAGCGCCCGGTGCCGTCCGGTTCAGTCCGCCGAAGGGGGGCGTTTGCCGCTGCAACTCGATCAGGTCGGCCTTGCGGGTGATCGGCAATCGGGCCAGCGCCGCGCGGCTGTCGACCGCCGCCGCATCGACATCGGCGAAGAGCTTAGCGTAGCCTGGGGTTTCCTTTGCCCGTGCGATCTGGACCGGCAGGGCCGCCATCAGCGCGGCTTCGCGTTCCTCGGGGTCGCGGGTCTCCAAATCGTCGAGGAAGTCGGTCATGGTTTCTCCCCGGTCAGGCGAGCCACCTCTTGCGGCGGCGATACGATTTCGTGTCCCGGTAACTCTTGCGCTCGCCGCTGGAGAGACCGAGATAGAATTCCTTCACGTCCTCGTTCTCGCTCAAGGCTTTGGCTTCGCCATCCATGACGATCCGGCCGTTCTCGAGAATATATCCGTGATCGGCGTATCGGAGCGCCATGTTCGTGTTCTGCTCGGCGAGCAGGAAGGTGACGCCTTCGTTCTCGTTCAACTTCTTGACGATATCGAAGATTTCCTCGACCAGCTGCGGCGCAAGACCCATCGACGGCTCGTCGAGCAAGATCATGCTGGGACGTACCATCAGGGCCCGGCCAATCGCAGTCATCTGCTGCTCGCCGCCCGAGGTATAACCCGCGAGCGCGCGCCGGCGCTCTTTCAGGACCGGGAAATAGTCGTAGACCATCTCCAGATCCCGGTCGACATTAGCGCGGCCGTCGGACCGCGTATAGGCGCCGGTCATCAAGTTTTCGTCGACCGTCAAATGCTCGAAGCAGTGGCGGCCTTCCATGACCTGGACAACGCCCTTCTTGACCAGATCGTGCGAGGAGAGTTGATCGACCCGCTCGCCCTTATACTCGATCCAACCCTTGGTGACGTCGCCGCGTTCGGCCTTCAGAAGGTTCGATATGGCCTTCAGGGTCGTTGTTTTGCCGGCGCCATTGGCCCCCAGCAAGGTGACGATCCCGCCCTTCGGCACGTCGAAGGAAACACCCTTCAACACCAAAATGACGTGGTCGTAAATGACCTCGATATTCTTGACGGAGAGTAGTGCCTCGCCGTTCTCGCTCATCGTCCAACGTCCCGTGTTTCAGTTAAAAAAGTTAAGAATTATATGATTTAACGAAGGTCTTGATTTGGATCGCGGGGCCCGGTCTTGCGACCGGGACCCCGCGCCCAAATTCATCGGAACTTACCGTCCGAACCGCGTTACTTGCAGTCGGTCCGCATCTTGTAGTTCCACTTTTTGGCTTCCTTGACGGCCGCGGCTTCAAGCATCGGCCGGACGATCTTATTCATGGGAGCGACCCAATCCGAGATCACTTTCCAAGTCTTGCCGTCCCATTCCTGGAACAACACCGGACCGCTGCCCTCGTGATCCGCGCAACTGACCTGAATCGGCTTGCCGAAGCCCGACGCACCCAATTCGGCCATGCGTTTCTCATTGAGGTTCAGATTCTCAAGACCCCAACGCATCTCCTTGCCCGTGATCTTCTTGCCGAACTTCTTGATGGCGATCCGAGCGGCCTCGACCACCAGCATCGCATTGAATACACCGCGATTGTACAGGACGTCGCCATAATTACGCTTCTTGGCTGCCGCCATGTCACCACCGTAGGTATATTTGAGAAGATCCTTGTGGACCTTTGCGAAGGCACCCGGCGCGTGGAACGTGCCGGCACGATAGCCCTTGGCCTTGGGGCCGGACGGCTTCGTGTCGAGCTCGTCGCCCGACCACCAGACACCGATGAAACGGTTCATCGGATAGCCGAACTCATGCGCGCGGGAGACCGCGGTCGGGTTCATGATGCCCCAGCCCCACATGAAGAGATAGTCGGGCTTCCAACGCATGATCTTGCGCCATTGGCTACGCTGATCGGCCATCTGCTTGCCGGGCACCGCCCAGTGCTTGAAGCTGTAACCGAATTTCTTGCCCAGCGCCTCGAAGAGGGGAATCGGCTCGCGGCCGTAACCCGATTCGAGGAAGATCAGGCCGATCTTCTTGCCCTTGAGCTTGTCCATGCCGCCCTGCTCGTTGCCGACATACTGAATGAAGGCGGAAGCTTGCGACCAATAGCTCGTCGGGAAATTGAAGACCCACGGGAACCAACGCCCGTCGGCGGCACCGCTCATGCCGTAGCCCATCGACAGGATCGGAATTTGATCCACGGGGGCTTTCGGGATCAGCTTATATGTCAGACCCGTGCTGTACGGGTTCGAAATAATGCTGCCCTTGCCCTTCAGACGTTCGTAGCACTCGACGCCGCGGTCGGTCTTGTACCCGAACTCGCATTCCTCGTATTGGATGGCCACGCCCGCGACGCCGCCGTCGCGCTTGTTGACCATTTCCAAATAGGCGGTATAGCCATTGGCAGTTTTTGAGCCGCCCGCTGCATACGGGCCAGTCCGGTAACTGAATACCGGAATAAAGATCGAATCTTTCGCCACGACGGGTGTCGTGGCAAACGCCGACACCGCGACCGCGGCGCCTAACAAGCCCACGAATAATTTGCCTAACTTCATCGAATTCCTCCCTGAATTTGTGATGCGTCCCATTAGATTTAATTCGTTATTTGGTCACGAACCTTAACATACCCCGAAATTACCACGCAATCTTCATATGTTGCGTTGATCGCTAGTAGGGGAATGGCCAAAGCCGCAACTTCTCTTTCGCGATTTGCCACAATCGAGCCAGGCCGGCGGGTTCGACGATCAGGAAAAATACGATCATCCCGCCGAACAGCATGAATTCGACGTGCTGGATGATATACGATTCGACGTGGATTCCGAGCGCCGGAAACAGGTTTCTGAGGAAGACCGGAATAAGAACGATGAACGTCGCCCCCATGAACGATCCCATGATACTGCCGAGCCCGCCGATGATGATCATGAACAGGACCGGGAAGGACGTGCTCAGGATCTCGAAAGCCTCCGGATCGACGCTCTCGAGGTAAACCAGGACGTAAAGCGCCCCTGCAACGCCGATATAGAACGAGCTGATGGCGAAGGCGAGCAACTTCGTTTGCAGCGGACGAATGCCGATCAGTTCGGCGGCGATATCCATGTCTCGGATCGCCATCCAGCTTCGCCCGACCCGACCGCGTACCAGGTTCTTCGCCACGAAGGCGAGGGCCACGACAATCACCAAGATGAGAAGATACTTCGCCACCGGTTCGGCGGTCGGGCCAAGGACCGTGATGCCGAACATTTCCCGGGGCGGTCCGCCGATCGTATGGGACGGGCTATAGTCCGAGAGCCAGTCGATGCGATTGATCGCCCATTCGATGAAGAAATGGGCGGCAAGCGTAGTGACCGCGAGGTAAAACCCCTTGATCCGCAGGCTTGGCAAGCCGATCACAATACCGAAGGCCGCCGAAATCAAGCCCGAGATCATGAACACGATGAAGAGGTTAAGGTCGGGAAATTCGGTCGTGATCTTGAAGGCCGAATAGGCCCCGATCGCCATGAAACCGCCTGATCCGAGCGAGATCAGACCGCCATAGCCGGTGAGGATATTGAGCCCGAGCGCCGCCAGACCGAGCGTCAGAACGGGAAAGAACACCACCTCGTAATAGTAATCCATGCCGTCGCCATAAATATAGGACAGCAGCGGTGGCACGATGAAGAGGGCGACGATCCCGGTATAAATAATCCATCGGTCCTGCGCGATCGGGAAGATCTGCTGGTCGGCTGCGTAGGAAGTCTTGATCTGGCCTGCTTCGCGATAAATCATGGCCCTACACCCTCTCGATGATCTTGTCGCCGAACAGACCCTGCGGACGGAACATCAGAAACACCAACGCCAACACATAGGCGAACCATTCCTCGATCGATCCGCCCAGCGCATCGCCCCAGTAGAGTTCGGCGACCTTCTCGCCAACCCCGATGATCAGGCCACCGACGATGACGCCGGGAACCGAGGTAAACCCGCCGAGGATCAGCACCGGGAAGGCCTTCATCGCAATCACGACGAGGCTGAAATCGATGCTGCTGGCGGCCCCCCACATGATGCCCGTCACCATCGCCACGAGACCGGCGACGGACCAGACCACGACCCACATCTGCTGCAGCGGAATGCCGAGCGACATCGCCGCCTGGTGATCGTCGGCGACCGCGCGCAATGCCCGGCCGACCGGAGTCTTCTGGAAAAAGAGCGCCAATGTGGCGACCATGACGCCGGCAATGACGGCCGCCGTCAGGTCGAGTTCCTGCAGGCGTACCGTGCCGCCGAGCAGCGGAAAATCGATGGCGCCCCGGCCGATATGCAACGCCTCGACCGGTACCGCCTTGGAGTCGCCGCCGAAAATAAACTCGCCGACGCCTTCAAGGAAGAAGCTGAGCCCGATCGTCGCCATGAACATGATGATCTCTTCCTGGTTGACCATCGGGCGCAGGACGACACGCTCGATCGCATAGGCGAGACCGACCATAACGATGAGCGCGATGATGACCGCCGGAATGATGCCGATGCCGAACTCGAAGATGTAAATCATGCACAGGACGGCGAACACCATCATGATGCCCTGGGCGAAGTTGAAGACGCCCGAGGCCTTGTAGATCAGGCAAAATCCGAGTGCCACCAGCGAATACATTACGCCGGCCATCAGCCCCTCGAGGATGACCTGGACGAAGAACACCGGGTCCTCGACGATCTGTAGGATCGGGTCGACCGTTACCAAATATAAGAATTCCATGGCTCTCGACTATCCGTTCAATGCCAAGCTATTTAATTCCGAAACCCGCGATCAATGATGTGTCACGCCGAGATAGGCGTCGATCACGTTCTGATTCGCTCGGACTTCGTCGGGGGTGCCGTCGGCGATCTTGATACCGTAATCCAGGACCACCACGCGGTCGGAGATATCCATCACCACCTGCATATCGTGTTCGATCACGGCGATCGTGGTGCCGAACTCGTCGTTCACGTCGAGGATGAAGCGGCACATGTCTTCCTTCTCCTCGGTGTTCATGCCAGCCATCGGTTCGTCGAGCAGGAGCAGGTCCGGCTCGGCCGCCAGGGCGCGGCCCAACTCGACCCGCTTTTGCAGGCCGTAGGGCAGGCGCCCCACCGGTGTCTTCCGGATGGCCTGGATTTCGAGGAAATCGATGATGTCCTCGACCTTCTCGCGATGCTCGATTTCTTCCCGCCGCGCCGGACCGAAATAGATCGCCTGCCACAGGAAATTCCGGCTCATCTTGGTATTCCGGCCGGCGATGATATTGTCGAGGGTGGTCATGCCGCGGAACAGCGCGATGTTCTGGAAGGTTCGGGACACGCCCTCTCGGGCGACGGTCGCCGGCTCCATGTGCTCTCGGGTGACACCCTTATAGGTGATCGTGCCCTCGTCCGGCGTGTAGAAGCCGTTGATGACGTTGAGCATCGAGGATTTGCCGGCGCCGTTCGGGCCGATGATTGCGCGAATCTCGCCTTTCAGAATATCGAAGCTGATGTTCTGCAGCGCCTTGACGCCGCCGAAACTCAGCGAGACGTCATCGATCGCGAGCATCACCTCGCTGCTCACGCCGCGGCGGGTCGGGACGCTCGCCGCGGTTGCCGGGGGGTTCGTCGTGTCGTTCATTCCGCCACCTCGGATAATGCAATGGATTCAGTGGTGACGTCTCCGATCGAGAGATCCGCCTTCATCATGCCCTTGCGGCCGTCCTCATAGGTCACTTCGGTCTCGATCTCGCAGTGATCGGCATTCGCGTAGACGGCGTCGATCAACGGCTCGTAGCGCTCGGCGACGAAACCGCGGCGAACCTTGCGGGTTCGCGTCAATTCGCCGTCATCCGCGTCGAGCTGTTTGTGCAAAACGATAAAGCGCTTGATCTGCGAACCGGCGAGCTGCGGATCCGTGGCCAAGTCGCGATTAACCTGCGCGATATGCCCGCCGATGATATCGTAGACCTGAGGCAGGGCCGCCAGCTCCTGATAGCTCGCATAGGAAACGCTGTTCCGTTCCGCCCAGTTGCCCATCGCCTCAAGATCGATGTTTATGAAGGCGGAGACGAAATCCTTGTTGTCTCCGAAGGTCACGGCCTCGAAGATATCGGGGAAGAATTTCAGCTTGTTTTCCAAATACTTCGGCGCGAACATGGTGCCGTCGTTCAGCTTGCCCACATCCTTCGCGCGATCGATGATCTTCAGATGGCCGTCGGTGTCGATGAAGCCGGCGTCGCCGGTATGGCACCAACCATCCGACGTCTTGGTCTCCGCCGTCGCTTCCGGGTTCCTGTAATATTCCTTGAAGATACCCGGGCTCTTGAACATCACCTCGCCGTTGTCATCGATTCGGAGCTCGACATCGTAGGCCGGCGTGCCCACGGTGTCCGCCTTGATCTCGCCGTCCGGCTGGATGGTGACGAAGACGCCGGCCTCGGTCATGCCGTAGAGCTGTTTCAGGTTCAGGCCGATGCCGCGATAGAAATTGAAGATATCGGGCCCGATCGCCTCGCCGGCCGTATAGCCGATGCGGACCCGGCTGAAACCGAGCGCGTTCTTCAACGGCCCGTACAGCAAGACATTGCCAAGTCCGTAGAGCACGCGGTCGCCGATGGAAACGGATTCGCCGTCGATGATCCGCGTTCCCACATTGCGCGCGACATCCATGAAATAATCGTACATCTTCCGTTTCAGCCACCCGGCATCCTCGATACGGATCGAAACGGTGGTCAGAAGGTTTTCGAATATTCGCGGCGGCGCGAAAAAATAGGTCGGCCCCAATTCCTGCAGGTCGATCAGGACCGTTTCCGCCGATTCCGGGCAGGCCGAACAGAACCCGGACGTCAAGGCCTGGCCGTAAGAGAAGATATGGTCGCCGATCCAGGCCATCGGCAGATAGGACAAAATTTCGTCGTTTTCGTTCAGGTTTTCGAATTTCACCGCATTGAGCGAGCTGATCAGAATATTTTCATGGGTCAGCACGACCCCCTTCGGGCGGCCCGTCGTGCCCGAGGTATAGAGCATGATGGAGACATCCTGGCCCTTCGCGGCGGCGATCTCCTGATCGAAGAAATCGGGATTCGCATGCTCGAAAATCCGGCCTTTTTCGACCACCTCCTCATAATCGTGAAGATAGTCCTGATCGTAGTGGCGAAGGCCCCGCGAGTCGTCGAAGACCACCGATTGGACGAGCGGGCATCGCTCCTTCACTTCGATCACCTTGTCGACCTGTTCCTGGTTCTCGGCGATGATGAAGCGGGTCTCGGCGTTCTCCAGAACATATTGCAATTCCTCGGCGACCGAATCCTGATAGACCGGCACCGGGACACCGCCGAGCGCCTGCACTGCGATGATCGACCAGTAGAGCCGAGGCCGGTTGTCGCCGATGATCGCCACACGGTCGCCGCGCGCGATCCCAAGCTCCTTCAGGCCGCAGGCGATCGCGCGAACTTCGTCCGCCGTCTCGCGCCAGGTGAAGGTTTGCCAAATTCCGAGCGTCTTCTCCCGCATCGCTGGCCGGTCGCCGCGAATTTCCGCGTTCCAAAGCAGCAGTTTCGGACCCGTGTCATGGACCGACAGGTCGGGTAATTTGCTTTCCATGCTCGACATTCCTTCATCCCCCTCGGACGCCACTATATAGGGCGTTCGATCTACATCTTGGCGCGCCCCGACGACGCGCCAGAATTCCACATTGGCAGAAGACAACTCTCCCAGTTACCCGTGCCATTGGCATGGCCGCTATATTGTTATTATTTTTTAGCTGAATTGGCCCGCCAATGGGGCGTCACTGGTAACCGTTGAAGGGGCGGGCGTCAAGAACCTGTTGGCCCTTGCTCGTCACATTGTGATCGCCATGGCGAGACGCGTCGGAGCGCTTTCCTTCACGGGCGAAATAAGTATATCTACGGACTCCGGGCGGCGGCGGCGAGACGACGGGCCAAACCCCCGCGTTCGCCGAGGCCCCCGGCGTATTGGATGGGAAGGAGAACCAGCCGTGACATCGACCGGTCAAGACAGTTTGAAGACACGCCGCACCCTCGAGGCCGGCGGCAAGAAGTATGATTACTACAGCATCGAGGCGGCCGGCGAGGCGCTCGGCGTCGATCTTTCCCGGCTCCCCTTCTCGCTCAAGATCTTGATGGAGAATTTGCTGCGGTTCGAGGATGGGCGGACGGTCACCACCGATCATGTAAAGGCGCTGGCGGGTTGGCTCGAGGACTGCACCAGCAGTGCCGAGGTTCCTTACCGCCCGGCAAGGGTCCTGCTGCAGGATTTCACCGGCGTTCCGGCCGTGGCCGACTTGGCCGCGATGCGCGACGCGATGGCCGATATGGGCGACGACCCCGACAAGATCAATCCGTTGTCGCCGGTCGATCTGGTGATCGATCACTCGGTCCAGATAGATTCCTTCGGCGCCGCCGACTCCTTCCAGACAAATGTCGATAAGGAATTCGAGCGGAACGGCGAGCGCTACGAGTTCCTGCGCTGGGGTCAGGCGGCGTTCGACAATTTCCGGATCGTGCCGCCGGGCACCGGGATCTGCCATCAGGTCAACCTCGAATACCTGTCGCGTTGCGTCTGGTCGGCGGCGGACGAAGACGGCGTCACGGTCGCCTATCCCGACACGCTTTTCGGGACCGACAGCCACACCACGATGGTCAACGGCATGGGCGTGCTCGGCTGGGGGGTGGGCGGCATCGAGGCCGAGGCTGCGATGCTGGGTCAGTCGATCGCCATGGTCATTCCCGACGTTGTCGGTTTCCGCCTGACCGGCGCCCTTCCCGAGGGCGCCACCGCGACAGACCTTGTACTGACCGTGGTGCAAATGTTGCGGGCCAAGGGCGTGGTGCAAAAATTCGTCGAGTTCTACGGCCCCGGCCTCGACAACCTTTCGCTCGCCGACAAGGCGACCCTCGCCAACATGGCGCCCGAATACGGCGCCACCTGCGGGATTTTCCCGATCGACGGCGAGACCGTCAATTATCTGAACTTCACCGGCCGCGACGAGGCGCAGGTGAAACTGGTCGAGGCCTATGCCAAGGCGCAGGGGATGTGGCGGGGCGCCGATCCGGTTTTCAGCGATACGCTGGAGCTGGAACTGGACACCGTCGAACCCTCCCTCGCCGGCCCGAAGCGCCCGCAGGACAGGGTGGCGTTGTCGGACATGGCGGGCGCCAGTGTGGTGGCGATGGAAGAGGTCGGCGCCGGCACCGCGACCGCGATCGAGGACGCCGATTATTCGATCGATCCCGGCGATATCGTGATCGCGGCGATCACCAGTTGCACCAACACCTCAAATCCAAGCGTGCTGGTCGCCGCCGGTCTGGTCGCCAAGAAGGCCAACGAGCGGGGGCTGAAGGCGAAACCCTGGGTCAAGACCTCGCTCGCCCCCGGCAGCCAGGTCGTCGAGGACTATCTCGCAAAGGCCGAGCTGCAAGAGCATCTGGATGCGCTCGGTTTCAATATCGTGGGTTTCGGCTGCACCACCTGCATCGGCAATTCCGGCCCGCTGCCCGAACCCATTCACGAAGCCGTCGTCGAGGGAGACGTCGCGGTTGGCGCGGTGCTGTCCGGCAACCGCAACTTCGAGGGGCGGGTGCATCCCTTAACCAAGCTCAACTATCTGGCATCGCCGCCGCTTGTCGTCGCCTATGCGCTCGCCGGGTCGCTCAAGGTTGATTTGCGGAACGATCCCATTGGCGAGGACTCCGACGGCGAGCCGGTCTATCTGAAGGACATCTGGCCCACCAATGCGGAGGTCAAGAAAACGCTTGAGGCCTCGCTGACGCGCGAGATGTTCCAGGCGCGCTACGGCAACGTCTCGGAGGGGCCGGCGCAGTGGAAGGACATTCAAACCAGCGGCGGGCGGACCTATAACTGGAGTGCCGGGTCCACCTATGTCCAGCAGCCGCCCTTCTTCCAGAACATGCCGAAGAAACCGGATGCCATCGCCGATATCAAGGGTGCTCGCGCCCTTGCCGTTCTCGGCGATTCGGTGACGACCGATCACATCTCGCCGGCCGGAACGATCATGCGCGAAAGTCCGGCGGGCGAACACCTTTTGGAGCACCAGGTCCGTCCGAACGAGTTCAATTCCTTCGGTGCCCGGCGCGGCAATCACCAGGTGATGATGCGCGGTACCTTCGCCAACATCCGCATCCGGAACGAGATGGCCGAAGGCAAGCTCGGCGGTTTCAGCAAACACTACCCCTCGGGCGAGGTGATGCCGATCTATACCGCGTCGATGAAGTACCAGGCGGACGGCGTTCCCCTTGTCGTCGTCGGCGGCAAGGAGTACGGCACCGGCTCGTCGCGCGATTGGGCGGCCAAGGGCACCCTGCTTCTCGGCATCGACGCAGTTATCGTCGAAAGCTTCGAGCGGATCCATCGTTCGAATTTGGTCGGGATGGGCGTCCTGCCGCTGGAGTTCAAGCCCGGCGTCAATCGCGAGAGCTTGAAACTGAAAGGCGACGAGACCTTCGACCTTACCGGGATCGAGGCGGGTATCACCCCCGGCATGGATGTCGATTGCCGGATCACCCGAGCCGACGGGTCCAGCGAGGAGATCACGCTGACCTGCCGCATCGATACGGTCGATGAGGTCGACTACTATCGCCATGGCGGCATCCTGCAATATGTCCTCCGCGATCTCAGGGGGGCCTCGGACGCCGCCTGACCGCCACGCTGAAAGCCGGTCGGGGCCGCCGCCGGGCGCTCCCGCCGGCTTCACCCGAACGTGATTGGTAGGCTTGGGAGCGGTCATCCTATGATCCTCGGCATGCGACAAAGTCCAGGCAGTTTCATCGGCGCCGTTTTCGCCGCACTCTTATTCGCGACGAGTGCCGCGGCGGACGGAAAGTTGGTGGTCGTCGAACTTTTTACCAGCCAGGGCTGTTCCTCTTGCCCGCCGGCCGAAGCCTATATGCGGGAGTTGGCCAAGCGCGACGACGTCATCGGATTGGAATTCCATGTAGATTATTGGGATTTCATCGGCTGGAAGGATCCGTTCGCGAAAAAGGCCTTCACGGCGCGCCAGGAAGGCTATGTGCGAAGCCTGCGGGCGCGCTACAAATACACGCCGCAGGCGGTCGTCGGCGGGACCGTGCACTTGGTCGGCTCGAACCGGGGCGGCATCGAGGCCGAAATCTCGCGGCAGAAGGCGAAACCCGGTTACGGACCGAAGATCGT
The DNA here is from genome assembly GCA_964408805.1 of uncultured Rhodospirillaceae bacterium. Lineage (GTDB taxonomy): Bacteria > Pseudomonadota > Alphaproteobacteria > UBA8366 > UBA8366 > CAYPAV01. The sequence goes on from CAYPAV010000034.1 coordinate 22,276, forward strand.
GGTTCGCAAGGAGAACGGCCAGATCATCGCCAAGGTCGGCGGGGCCCATGTGAAGGACACCTACGACATCGTGTTTCTCACCTTCGACAATGAGAAGGAAACGCGGGTCATGCGCGGCGAGAACCGCGGCCTCACCCTTGCCAACGCCCGGGTGGTGCGCGAATTCGAGATCGTCGGCACATGGCGGGGCGCGCCGGTGACGCGAAAAATTTCGATCGTCGGACGCGACGGCGACGGCGGCTGCGCGATTCTCGTGCAGCGTCCGAACCACGGCCGGATCATCGCCGCCGCAACCCTTCCCTTCGGCGGGTGACGCGGGCGCCGGGGAGGACTCAGCCGGTCAGGACCAGATCGTCCCGGTGGATGAGTTCGTCGCGGCCTCGATATCCCAAAATATCTTGAATTTCGCGGCTTTTCCGGCCCGCGATCCGCGCCGAATCCGTGTCGGAATAAGCCGATAAGCCGCGTCCCAATTCGCCGCCGTCGGCGCCGCGCACGATTACTGCGTCGCCCCGTTCGAATTGTCCCTCGACCCGGATGACGCCGGCCGGCAGCAGGCTTTTCCCCTGGGCGAGCGCGCGCGCCGCCCCTTCATCCACGATGACTGCGCCGACCGGATTGAGAGCGCCCACGATCCAGCGCTTTCGCGCCGTCAGCGGCGAGGCCGAGGGTAGGAACCAAGTGCACTTGGCGCCGTCGCCCAGGCGCCGCAACGGATGCGCTTGGGTGCCGTCCATGATCGCCATCCGGCAACCGGCCGACATGGTGATCTTCGCCGCTTCCAGCTTTGTTTCCATGCCGCCCGAGGAATATCCGGTGGGCGCCGTTCCCGCCATGGCGACGATCTCGTCGTTGATCTCCTCGACGCGTTCGACATGCACCGCCTCGGCGCGAAGGCGGGGGTCGGCGGTATAGAGCCCATCGATATCCGAAAGCAGGACCAGGGCATCGGCGCTGATCATCGCCGCCACCCGCGCCGCCAGACGATCATTGTCGCCGAAGCGGATCTCGGCGGTGGCTACGGTATCATTCTCGTTGACCACCGGAACGCCGCCGAGAGCGAGGAGTTGAGACAGGGTGCTGCGGGCGTTCAAGTGGCGTCGCCGATCCTCGGTATCTTCCAGGGTCAGCAGGATCTGGGCGACCGAAATGTCGTGCCGGGCGAGGGCCTCCTGATAGGCGTGCGCCAGTTGAATCTGCCCGCAGGCCGCCGCCGCCTGTTTCTCCTCGAGCCGAAGCGCGCGATCGCCCAGGCCGAGATGCCGACACCCGACCGCGATGGCGCCAGAGGAGACGACGACGGTCTCGCATCCGTCGTCCCGCGCCGCCTTCAGATCGTCGGCGAGCGCCTCCAGCCAAGGTTGGCGAATGCGGCCGCTCGCCTCGTCGACGAGAAGCGCCGAGCCGATCTTCACCACCAGCCGTTTGGCATCGGAAAGGTTTTCGGTCATGGGCCGGCGCCTCACCGCATCCAGGGCCGGAGTTCGTCCGCCGGCACCACGTCGCGCCTGTCCTGCGCCTCCGACTGGCGTCGCGCGTCGACGATTTTCTTGAGGCGCCGAAGCGCCTCCCGGACACCGGCCCCGGAAATACCGGATAGAACCAGTACCTCGCCCTCCGCGGCCTCGGCGAGCGCGGCCCGTTTCGTCTCGATCGCCTCCGGCGTCAACGCGTCGGCCTTGTTCAAAGCGACGAATTCGGTCTTTTGGTCGAGACCCGCGCCATAGGCCTGCAACTCACCGCGAACGGTCCGATAAGCCGCCGCCACGTCTTCCTCCGTTCCATCGACGAGATGCAGCAGCGCGCCGCAGCGCTCCAGATGCCCGAGGAACCGGTCACCCAGACCGTGGCCTTCATGGGCGCCCTCGATCAGCCCCGGGATATCGGCCAGAACAAAGCTATCCTCGTCGACCGCGACGACGCCGAGTTGCGGGTGCAGGGTGGTGAAGGGATAGTCGGCGACTTTCGGACGGGCCCGGCTGACCGCCGACAAGAAGGTCGACTTTCCGGCGTTGGGCAGGCCCACCAGCCCGGCATCGGCAAGCAGCTTGAGGCGGAGCCAGATCCACATTTCCTGGCCGGGCTCGCCGGGATCGGCACGGCGCGGCGCCCGGTTGGTCGAAGATTTGTAGTGGGCGTTGCCGCGTCCCGGCTCGCCGCCCTTCAGCAGTACCGCCTCGGCGCCGATTTGATCCAGATCGGCGATCAGGGTCTCGTTGTCCTCGGCCAGGATTTGCGTTCCGACCGGCAGTTCAAGGATCGCCGGCTTGCCGGCGGCCCCGGTCATGTCCTTCCCCATTCCATGCTGGCCGTTCTTGGCCTTGACGTGCTGGCGGAAGCGGAAATCGATCAGCGTGTTCAGCCCCTCGACCGCGACCGCCCGCACGTCGCCGCCGCGTCCCCCGTCGCCGCCGTTCGGGCCGCCGAATTCAACGAATTTCTCGCGCCGGAACGAGATGCAGCCGTTGCCGCCGTTGCCGCTCTTCACATATATCTTCGTCTGGTCCAGGAACTTCATGACGATACCGTCAATGGGAACGGGGAATGGCAACAAAAAAGGGGAATGGCGATCCATTCCCCCAAGCGAACCCAATGCCGTGGGGCCGGCTTATCCGGCCGGCACCACCGAGATGGTTGTCCGGGAACGCGTCTTGTGGAATTTCACATTGCCTTCGCTCAAGGCGAAAAGGGTATGATCCTTGCCCATGCCGACATTGTCGCCGGGATGAAACTTGGTGCCGCGCTGGCGCACGATGATATTGCCCGCGATGACCGGCTCGCCGCCATACTTCTTGACGCCGAGGCGCTTGCCGGCGGTATCGCGGCCGTTTCGCGAGCTGCCGCCTGCCTTCTTATGTGCCATGCCGCCTTACTCCTCTTTCTTCTTTGCCGCGGGTTTCTTCTTCGTCGCGGGCTTCTTCTTCGCCGCCGGTTTCGCCTTGTCCTTGGCGGCGTCGGCTTTCTTCGTCGCGGGCTTCTTCTTCGCCGCCGGTTTCTTCTTCTCTTCCGTCCCGGACTCGTCGGTCTCGGCTGCCTTCGTCTTGGGCGCCGCCTTCTTCTTGGCACCGGTCAGGATGTCATCGATCTTGAGAACGGTGAGTTGCTGGCGATGACCGTTCCGGCGGCGATATTTCTTCCGCCGCTTCTTCTTGAAGACGATGATTTTGTCGTCGCGCATCTGCTCGAGCACGGTGGCCGAAACGGTGGCGCCCTCGACCAGCGGCGTGCCGACGGTCTGGCCCTTTTCGTCGCCGACAAGCAAAACCTCGTCGAGGCTGACATTGCCGCCGACCTCGGCGTCGAGGCGCTCGACTCGGATGGTTTGTTCCTTGGCGACCTTGTATTGCTTGCCGCCGGTTTTGATGACTGCGTACATTTTCCGTGCTTTCTCGTTTCGGCCTTCCGACCCGGCCTCCGGCGCCGCGCGAACGGCCAAGACAATGCGGGGCCCTCGGGGGGCCCTTGAAACGCGCCGCGACTATACCCCTCGCCGCCTCGAAGTCAACGCCTTTGCAGCGCCAGATCGAAGACTTCGGTTACTGGGCCGTCGACCTCGAATCCTTGGAGCCGAATTTCCCCCGCACCCGGGTTGGCGGAGAAGGCGAGCCGGGTGTCCGGATTGACGACGGGATAGCTCAGCCAGTCGAAATCGGCCGCCTGACTGTGGCAGACGCCGTTCATCAGCCGGAATCGCCGCCGGCTTTCGATTCCACGATCATCGGCTTTCCGAAATTCCTTGTTGCGCCAGTGATTGGCCGCCGCCGCCGGCGCCTCGTGGAGATACGCGCGCCGTTCCAGCCGTTCGATTACCGCCCCTTCCCCCGACTTCGTGCCGACGATCGAGAAGATCACCGGTAGGGCCACCGGCGACTCGCTCAGCATCTCCACCGCTTCGGTATAGTTGCGGCAGGTCTCGAAGATTCGGCGCAGCAAATGCGCCGGCGGAAAGCCGCGCCCCAGCAAGAGTTTCAGCCGGTTGAGGGCCCAATCCAAGGGCCAGGGCTTGACCAGAAAGCCGCGAATGAGAGGGGCTTGATTGAGGGCGATCGCAAAGCGGCCGGGGGCGCTGGCTTGGATAACGCCGACGAAGCCCGGCCAGGTGGCATTGAAATAGTCGCCCGCCGGCCCGTCCCGATGGGCGAGCACGAGGTGGCGGCCCAGCCCGTCGAAAGGCCAATCGAGGGTCCGGAGAAGCCGCATGCCGGGCGCCGTCGGATCGCGCATCACGCCCACTGTGCAACCCCATTCGAGCGACAGGTTCATGAACCAGACCCCTGTCGGCAGATCGCCCGCGATCGTGGCGATTTCCTCCCGGTAGGGGGTGCCGCTCCGCCATGCCCAGAGCCGCGACGCCGCATCGAGGATCGGCAGGAGGGCGCCTCGATAGCGTTGTCGGCCATATTCGAGCAGCGCTTCCGCGCGTCCGCGCTCGCGCCGGGCGAGTTCGACCGGGTTCGCGTCGCCAAGCTCGATCAGCGGGATCGAGAGCAATGGTGTGACGGCATCGGGATGCGTTGAATCCAATGTCGAGCAACCTCGCGGGATAACGGTGGCGATGCCTCCTTATAGCAGACGCCCGCGCCCACGTCCGCGTCGTTTGCAGCAGCGGAACGCTTCGGCTAATGCCCCGCCGCGTCGCCCTCGAACTGCCGCAGCGCCGCTTCGATTTGCCCGTCTTAGGCATTGTGCGTGATGATGTAGAGGTCCATTGACCTTTGCGCGATTGAACCAGTACGGCGCTGCCCCAATCGTCCAAATCGGTCGAGGATATCGGCGCAAGCGGTGACGTCGCTTAAAAGGTGCCGCCCGCCGAACCCGAGGAAATCGTATCAATAGGCACGGTAATTAGTTACGATTGCCCAAGGCCTGACGTTTGTCTGGGGATAATCGGGTCTTGAAATGGACGGCGCTTTTCCGTCCGGGTCGACTGGGGCGACATCGCACGAGAACGATGAGCTCCGTGGCGGTCCCGGACGGCGCGATGATCGCGCGTCGTCGAAAATCAAAATAGGGAGGTTCTCACAATGAAACGACGGAAATTCATCAAGACCGCGGCGGCGGCGGGGGCCGTCTCCGCGGCCGCATCGACGCTTCCGGCGCCGGCGATCTCGAAGGGGCTGAAGCAATGGAAGCTAGCCATGTCCTGGCCCTTGAACGCGCCCGGTCTCGGCACCTCGGGACAACGGGTCGCGCGGCGCATCACCCAGCTTTCGGGCGGCAAGATCAAGGTCAAGGTCTATGGCGGCGGCGAGCTGGTTCCGGCGTTCGGCGTTTTCGATGCCGTCAGTGCCGGCGATGCCGAGATGTATCAATCGGCGGAATATTACTGGCAGGGCAAGCACAAGGCGTTCAATTTCTTTACCGCCGTGCCGTTCGGCCTGACCGGGCCCGAGCATGCCGCCTGGATGAAGTACGGCGGCGGCCAAGAGCTATGGGACGAGTTGTCTGCGCAATTCGGCATCAAGGGCTTCCTCGGGGCCAGCACCGGCACCCAGATGGGCGGCTGGTATCGCAAGACGATCAATCAGCTGGACGATTTCAAGGGCCTGAAGTTCCGCATGCCCGGCATCGGCGGCGAGGTCTTGCGGGCGCTTGGCGTCACCGTGGTCAATCTGCCGGTTGCCGAGATTTATCCGGCGCTGGCGTCGGGCGCCATCGACGCGGCCGAATGGGTCGGACCGTGGCACGATCTGGCCTTCGGCTTCCACAAGATCACCAAGCATTACTATTATCCCGGATTCCACGAACCGGGAACCACCGGCAGCTTCGCCATGAACAAGAAGGTCTGGGACGGCCTCACCAAGGACGAGCAGCTGATGGTGAGCACGGTGATCGACGCCGAGGCGCATATTCAGTTCGCCGAATTCAATGCTCGCAATCTGGGTTCGTTGAACGTCCTCCTTGGCAAGCACGGGGTACAGTTGCATCAATACCCGCGCGACATGCTGGTCAAGATCGGCGAGGTCGCCGGTCGCGTAGTCCATCAGGTCGGCAACAGCGACCCCTTCACCAAGAAGGTCTATGACAGCTTCATCGCCTATCGGAAGCAGGCCATAACCTGGGCCAAGATCGGCGAACAGGGCTATATGAACGCGCGGACCCTGCCGTTCAAATATTCCGCCTAAGCCCAAACCGCACCGCGAGAGCGGACGAAATCGGGCACCCGCGCCGCCATATGGGCGCGGGTGCCCTCCTTTCGATTATTTGCCGGGAGAGGTCAATTGACCGGGATCAGGGCAACCGTACGCGTCATCGACGCCTTCAACGAACGGGTCGGCCGCTTCGTCGCCTGGTTCGCGCTCATCATGGTGTTGATGCAGTTCGCCGTCGTCGTGCTGCGCTACGTCTTCGGCCTCGGCTTCATCCCGATGCAGGAGTCGATCGTATTCATGCATGCGATGCTGTTCCTGGTCGCGGCCGGGTACACGCTGCTGCATGACGGCCATGTCCGCGTCGACATCTTCTACGGGGATGCTTCGCCGAAGAGCAAGGCCCGGGTCGACTTTCTCGGCGTGTTGATCTTTTTGTGGCCGCTCTGTGCCCTGGTCACGTGGAAGGGCCTGGTTTTCGTCGGCGCCTCGGTGCGGGTTTGGGAAGGCTCGCCCGAGGGCACGTTCATGCCGTTCTGGCTGTTGAAATCGATGCTGCTGGTCTTTCCCTTCGTGCTGGCCTTGCAGGGGTTCTCGCTGGCTGCCAAATCCTGGTTCGTCCTGCGGGGCGAAGCCGGCCTGGAGACGCCCGAGCCCGATGTCGGGGGGTCCGGAGTATGACCGGCGGCGAAATCCTCGTCATCATAATGTTTTTCGGCGTCTGCGGCCTGCTGATGGCGGGATTCCCGGTGGCCTTTTCGCTCGCCGGCACGGCCCTGATGTTCGCCGGAATCAGCTATCTGCTCGGCCTCTTCGACCTCGCTTTCCTTGGTATTCTGCCGAACCGCATTTACGGCAACGCGATGACCAGCGAAATCCTGATCGCGGTGCCGCTGTTCGTGTTCATGGGGGTGATGCTCGAACGCTCGAAAGTGGCCGAGGAACTCTTGGACACGATGGGCATGTTGTTCGGGGCACTCCGCGGCGGGCTCGGGATCTCGGTCTGCGTCGTGGGCGCGCTGCTGGCGGCCTCGACGGGGATCGTCGGCGCCACGGTGGTGACGATGGGGCTCTTGTCGCTGCCGACCATGCTGCGCCGGGGCTACGATCCGTCGCTCGCCTGCGGCACGATCTGCGCCTCGGGCACGCTCGGCCAGATCATTCCGCCCTCGCTCGTGCTCGTGGTGTTGGGCGATCAGATCTCCGACGCCTATCAGGAAGCGCAGCGCCGGCTCGGCAATTTCGCACCCGACCCGGTTTCGGTCGGCGATCTCTTCGCCGGCGCGCTCCTGCCGGGCTTCGCGCTGGTCGGCATGTATATCGTCTACCAGATATTCATTGCCTATCTGCGGCCGGAGACTTCGCCGCCGATCCCGCGCGACGAACTGATGGTCGGCACCAGGCGCGATCTCGTCATCCGCGTTTCGCACGCCCTGATCGCACCCATCGCCCTCATCATCTCGGTGCTCGGCTCCATCCTGGCCGGCATCGCCACCCCGACCGAGGCCGCCTCGGTCGGCGCCATCGGGGCCACCCTGCTCGGCGGCCTCCGGCTCGATCCCGACAAACCCTGGCCGATCTACGCTGCGACCATCGGTCTGGTCGTCGTGCTGTTCCTGACCGGCCTGATGGACCTTCGGGTCGCGCGCGAGGTAATCCCGCTCGGCGACATGATCGGCATCGTCGTTGCCGTGATCTGTTGCATGGCCCTCGTTTGGGGCATCGTCGTCAGTCTGCTTCGCGTTTACCAAACCGGGGGATTGCAGGAAGTCACGCGCTCGACGACCAGGGTCAGCGCCATGGTTTTCGGCATCGTCATCGGGGCCCAGCTGTTCTCCTCGGTATTCCGCGGCCTCGGCGGCGACGAGATGGTACACGAATTCCTCCATTCGTTGCCCGGCGGGACCTTCGGCGCGATGCTGGTGGTGATGGCGATCATGTTCTTCCTCGGGTTTTTCCTCGACTTCATCGAGATCACCTTCGTCGTCGTGCCGATCGTGGCGCCCATTCTGCTGGGGATGGATTTGAACCCGGTCTGGCTCGGCATCATGATTGCCCTCAATTTGCAAACCTCGTTCCTGACGCCACCCTTCGGCTTCGCGCTGTTCTACCTGCGGGGCGTCGCCCCGGAATCGGTCAGCACGATACAAATATACAAAGGTGTTGCCCCCTTCGTGGCCATACAGGTGGTGGCACTCTTTATCGTTGCCGCCTTCCCGACGCTGACGACCTGGCTGCCGAAACTGGTGTTCGGAACCTGATCGGCGGGCGATCCGACGGACCGAACAAGTTGGCGATTTTCCCTGCATTGCCAAAGCCTGGTGGCAGGGCAAGGACCATGTGCAGCGTATTGGCAAATAAACTTCGCCGGCACCGGCTGTGGCAAGCCAATTGCTGCTGAGCGGTAACCACCCGAAAGTGGCACAGGAACGGTTTCGGCATTCCTCCATTGGCGTATCGCCCGGCCTCTATAGTCACCTTGCGCCCGGCATCTAGGAGGGGCGGCGAAGCGGGTGGACAAGGTCCTGGCGAACGCGCTAAATAGCGCCACCAGTTCGACAAAGGTGGTTTTATAGGTGGTTCCCGCCGATAATCGATTCTGATCGGTTTAGGTAAACTCCATAAAATCAATAAGTTGGTGGGGTGCCGGAGTGGTCGAACGGGGCGGTCTCGAAAACCGCTACCACAAATCCTTTTTGATACTAGGCAGTCCCTCATCATGTTGATTCGTTGGGTGTTTTGGGAATCTGATCCCGAAACATCCCATGTAATCACAGGTGGAATTGCTCCTTCCGGTGGGATTTAGGTGGGAAGGCTTCGCCCTAATCAGCATAAAGTTCCGACTGCATATGCTTGTATGCGTCGCTGACGCCGGCGAGCTCTCCCAGTATTGTCTTGCTCTCGCTGACGCTTCCGTATCGTGCGGTGAGGTACTGCCCCAGCTTCTTGGTCCCCAGCTCGCCGACACCGCTCTCCTCGTAGGCTCGAAGAATGCCGAGAAGGAGTTCCTTCAGCTCGCCATCGAAACCCGCCATACCCCCCTCTCGCACGCTGTCAGCGCGGTCCTGACGGGTCTTGGGCGTTAGCGTGAAGAGAACGTAGCCCAAGACATCGAATAGGTCGCTATCAGGTGCATCGACCAATCCTCTAATATCGTCCAGGCGATCCTGGTCGTACCCACGATCTGATAATTGGCCGAGGAAGTGTTCTCGGTTGTCCGGGTCGCTCCAGACCGTACGGAGTTGGTCTTCGTCGGCAATTATGCCGGACAAATCGCCAAACAGACGCTCAAGAAATTCGGCGGCGGATATCGGCTTGCCGTCCGGGCTCCAATACGTGGTTGATGCGATGAATTGGATGGTTCTCGCCTTCCCGTCGGCGAGCTGAACCTCAATCTTCTCGCGTGGCGGATCGTCCTCTCCACCGCCGCCACCGTCGGGATCAGGAGGTAGTCCGTCTGGCCCTCCCGGCGGCGTGGGCGCGGGGGTAGGTTCTTCCGGCTCGCCGTCCCATTCCGGATCGTTGAAGTTCTCGTGCGCCCTCACGAAGTCCCAGATAGTGAAGAAGTCCTTCCCGTTATAGGTCCGCGTCCCACGGCCGATGATCTGCTTGAACTCGATCATGGACCGGATCGGTCGCATCAACACAATGTGACGGATGTTCCGCGCATCGACCCCGGTGGAGAGCTTCTGGGACGTTGTCAGGATCGTTGGGACCGTCTTGTCGTTATCCTGAAATTCCCTGAGGTGCTGCTCGCCGACTGGTCCGTCATTCGCCGTTACACGGTGGCAGTAATTTGGATCGGTGCTGTCCTTCACCTGATTTATTTGTGACTTGCCCCCAGGTTTCGTACCAATCGTTATGTTAGACCTTGCTCGTTG
>CAYPAV010000035.1:0-17010 GCA_964408805.1 uncultured Rhodospirillaceae bacterium
CCGTGGGCCTCGGCGACGCCAATCTGCCGGCCCAGACCGACCGCGACAATTGGCCGATGATGCGCGAGAAGCTGGCCGGGATCTTCAAGACCAAGACCCGTAACGAATGGACCGAAATAATGGAGCAGAAGGACATCTGCTTCGCCCCGGTGCTGCGCATGAGCGAGGCCATCGAGCACCACCACAATGTCCACCGCGGGAGCTTCATCAACCTCGACGACGTCCCCCAGCCGGGCCCCGCCCCGAAATTCGTCCGCACCCCCACGGAAACCTCGCGGGGTTGCGCTCATGCGGGCGAACACACCGAGGAAGCCCTGGCCGATTGGGGCTTCGACGGCGAGGAGATCGCAGCACTAGCGGCGGCGGGGGCCGTGCGGCAGCGCTAGACCGTATTCGGCGCCCCGGCGGGCCGGATTCCATGTGAAAAGAAGCTGATGAGAAGATCGGCGATCTCTTCGCCGCTCCGCTCGCCGCTCGGGGAATACCAACTCGGCACCCAGCTTACCGCCCCCATGATCGCAAAGATGGCGAATTTCGGCTCGCAGGGCAGGATGCTGCCATCGCCGATGCCTTCTTTGACAAATCCGCGCAGCTTTTTCTCGAATTCGTCCCTATAGGAGACGACGTAGTCTCTTTCGTCCGGCCTGAGCGCCGATACGTCGACAAGTATCGAGAAAAATTTCAATTCAGACGTCAAGCCGACAATGTAATTGCGAATCGTAAGAATTAATTTTTCATAACCGTTTTCGCCCTCTTGTTCGGCCTTCTCGATGGCCTCGCCAGCGATTCCGATCGACACTTTATGACATTCGAACAGGATTTCGTTCTTGTCCTTAAAGTAATAATAGATAGCCGCTTTGGTGATGCCGATCTTCTTGGCGACCTCATCGAGCGTGGTGCTGTAAAACCCGTTTCGACCGAAGGCCGCACCGGCTTCCCTGATCAGGATTCTTCGTTTTTCTTGTTTTCGCTGCTCGGTCGTTGCGACCTGGTTATTCCATCTGCTCATGATTTTGTCCCATTGAAGCGGATTTGCTCGGTCGGCCCGGGCCACCGCATCGGCGCTCGGATTCTACCGCCCCTTGAAGTCGGGCTTCCGCTTTTCGACAAAGGCCGTGAGACCTTCGCGCATGTCGTAGGTGCCGGTATGGGCCGCCGACGCGATGCGTTCGGCCGCCAATCCGCCCGAACGATCACTTTCCGCCGCGATTTCGATCAGCTCCTTCATCCGCTTCAGACCAATGGGGCTCCGCTCCGACAGGGTCCGCGCGAGCGCCGCCACCTCATCCGCGATCTCGTCATCCGCGCATACCTTGGTGACGATCCCCATCTCGCGCATCTCGTCCGCGGCAAAGAAGTCCCCCGTGAAGGCAATGTATTTGGCTCGGCCGGCACCGACTTTCCGGGTCAGGCGATAGGCCCCGCCGCTGCCCGGCAAAAAACCATACACTGAATGGCCATCGCCGAGACGGGCGGATTTCGCGGCGAGGACGACATCGCAACACATCATCAATTCAAATCCGCCGGCGAGGCAGTAGCCCTCGACCACGGCGATCGTCGGAACCGGTAAGTCCTCGATCCGATTCATCATGTCTTGAACGAAGGGAATGAATTCGGCCTCGAAGCGCCACGGCGTCTCCTCGATCAGGCCCGCGACATAATCCAGATCGGCACCGGCGCTAAAATTCCCCCCGGATCCTTGAACCACAACAACGCGACAATCCGACTCCTTGATTTGATCCAGCGCCCGCCCGATATCGATCAGCATTTGCCGACTTATGGAATTTCTTTTCTCCGGGCGGCTGAGCGTAACCGTGGCGACGAAGCCGTCGATCGACAGCGTTGCATGATTCGAGTAGTCGGGTTCCGGATTGTCCACCATGGGAAAACGCCTCTCTCTTGCTTCCTTGCCGGCGCCTAAGTCATACGGTGCCGATCGCCCCGACCGGCAATATTGACTTTAAAATCAAATAAATTAACTTCAAAGTTAGTATCTTTGGCTAGGGGATTCCGTCAAGTGCAAAATGGCCGTTTCTCTACCGATCACGCGAACTCTCCCAAAAGCGATATTGTCCATTCGATTGTCTTGGATTCCGTTCCGCGGCCGGCCCCCGTGGTTGCCAGGATTGAAGTAGGCTAATAATTCCATTCGAGACTGTGCGGAAATTGAAGGGGCGTGCGAATTGTCTGAAATCAAAATCGAGCAGGTCGGGTATGTGTTCGTCATTTCGATTAATCGCCCGGAAAAGAAGAACGCCTTCACACTGCAGATCCTCGAAGAAATCGTCGAATTGCTAAAAGCCCTGCAAAAGGACAAAGCCTGCCGCGTCGTTGTCCTAACGGGGGAAGGGGACGCATTCTGTTCGGGCGTCGATCTTTCGGTTGTCACTCGGATGAAGGCCGAGAACGCGAGCGAGCCCCACGATTGGAAAGCCTTGCTGATGGACCATGTCCACGCGATCGCGCTGACGCTCGACGATTTCGACAAGCCGGTGATTGCCGCGGTCAACGGCCCGGCCGTTGGTGCCGGAATGGACCTGGCGCTGATGTGCGATATGCGCTTTCTCGCGACATCCGCGACGCTTTGCGAGGCCTATATCAATCTCGGCGTGGTCCCCGGCGATGGCGGATGTTTCTATCTTCCGCGCCTGGTCGGACTGGCCAAGGCGCTCGAGCTGTTGTTGAGCGGTCGGGTCGTGGATGCCGATGAGGCGCGCGAGCTCGGCCTTGCGAACCATGTTTTCCCGGACGACGAGTTGATGGAGCAAACCATGGAATTCGCGCATGGCCTTGCCGAAAAATCGCCGGTGGCGCTCAGAATGATCAAGCGCGCCACCTATCAGTCGCTGCGCTCCGATCTGCGGACCAGCCTTGACCTGATTTCATCGCATATGGGCGTGGTGCAAAGCCTCTCCGATACAACGGAAGCCGTGCGGGCGAGAGTGGACGGCGATACGCCGCGCTTCGAGGAACGCTAGAACAAAGGAAACGCGCATGACTGGTCCGTTGCAGGGCATCAAGATCCTTGATTTGACGACCGTATTTCTTGGCCCCTACTGCACGCAGATCCTCGGCGATTTGGGCGCGGACATCATCAAGGTGGAGCCGCCCGCGGGCGACACCACGCGCTATCTCGGACCGGGACGGACGCGCGGAATGAGCGGGGTGTTCCTCAACATCAACCGCAACAAGCGAAGCTGCGTGATCGACCTCAAATCCCCGCAGGCGCTGGGTGTTCTTGGGCAAATGGTGCAGGGGAGCGACGTTCTGGTCCACAACATGCGCCCGGCCGCCGCAGAGCTCCTTGGCATGACCTATGACTGGGCCAAGTCATGCAATCAAAGCATCGTCTATTGCGGTGCTTTCGGCTATGGGGAGCGCGGTCGCTATGCCGGGCGTCCGGCATTCGACGATTCCATTCAGGCTATTTCGGGGATCGCCGGCTATCAGGGGATCTTGTCCGGCACGCCCAGCTATTGCGGCACCGCCGTCGCCGACAAGGTCACCGGAATGACGACGGCAAACGCCATCACGGCGGCGCTGTTCCATCGCGAGCGGAGCGGACAAGGTCAGTTGGTCGAAGTGCCCATGTTCGAGACGATGGTCTCGTTCGTGCTAGCCGAACATATTTACGGTGCCGCTTTCGAGCCGCCGTTGAGCGCGCCGATCTATCCGCGGGTCGTCGCCAAGAACCGACGCCCCTATCGGACCAAGGACGGATATTTGGCCGTCGTCCCCTACAACGACAAACAATGGCAGCGCTTTTTCGTGTTGATCGAGCGGCCCGAGCTGCAAGAAGATCCGCGCTTTGCCGATATGGCGAGCCGATCGGGCCATACCGATGAATTATACGAGATCCTGGCGGACGAACTGCTCGGTAGATCGAGTGCCGAGTGGATCGAGGTGCTGAACGCCAACGACATTCCGAATACCGAGGTTCGGGATCCCCATGATTTGTTCGATGATCCTCATTTGGCCGATGTCGGTTTCTTCCAGCGCTTCGAGCATGGCAGCGAAGGCCCGATCCGGCTGACGTCGCCGCCATGCGAGTTTTCCGAGACACAAACGACGATCGAGCGCATGGCGCCGCGACTGGGCGAGCACACGGGAACGATCCTGAACGAATTCGGCTTTTCGGAGGCGGAAATCGGCAACCTGCACGACGCCCGGGTCGTGACGGTGCCGCCGACGGAAGCCGCGGACCCGGCGTGATCGCGGTACCGCCGAACGCAATTCAAATTATTATGAATTCGACGTGGTATTAGGCGTTCTTGTATAGGCTCCGCGAGATGACCTCGCGCTGAATATCGCTGGTGCCTTCGCCTACCGACATCAAGATGCCGTCGCGCCAATAGCGGTTTGCATCGCTGGCCAGGGCATAGCCGAGTCCGCCATGCAGGAGCATCGCGGTGCGCGTTACATTGGCGGCCATTTCCGAACAAAACAGTTTCACCATGCCGGCTTCCGCATCGCATCGACCGCCTTGCTGCATGGTCTGGGCGACGGCATGGGCCAGCGCGCGCGCCGCCGTCAGTTCCGTTGCCATGTCGGCGATCTTGAACTTGACCGCCTGAAACTCGGCGATCGTTTTGCCGAACTGCTCGCGCGCCTGGGTGTAATCGAACGCCGTGTCGTAGGCGGCCTGGGCAATGCCCAAACAGCGAAAGCCGATCAGCACCCGGGTGCGCTCGTAACCGCTCATCATCTGGTAGAAGCCTTGGCCTTCCTCACCGCCCACCAGGTTCTCTGCCGGCACCTCCAACTGGTCGAAGGTCAAACTGAAGGAATGCATGCCGTGAAAGCCGACCGTCTCGATATGGCTGCCGGCGAGGGCCGGCGGCTGGAACACGGCGCCGGGTTTTTTTTCGATCACCAGCAGACTGATGCCGCGATGCTTGTGGGCGTCGCTGGTGCGCACATAGGCGAAGATCAGATCGGCGCGGTCGGCGAATGTCGTGAACTGCTTGGCGCCGTTGACGATATAGCGATCCCCCTGCCGCTTGGCCGCCGTCTTGATATTGGCGGCATCCGATCCGGCCTCGGGCTCGGTTCCCGAAGTGCAGGTCTGTAATTCGCCGCTCGCGATCTTCGGAAGCCAGCGCTGCTTTTGTTCCTCGGTGCCGGACGATTGCAGAACATGGCCGCATAACAGGTTGCGTTGGATCACGCTGCCCATGCCGAGATTGGCTCGGCACAATTCCTCGGTGACCAGCCCGATCGACAATAGATCGAGACCGAGACCGCCATATTCGCTGTCGATGCC
Source organism: uncultured Rhodospirillaceae bacterium (assembly GCA_964408805.1). Taxonomy (GTDB): domain Bacteria; phylum Pseudomonadota; class Alphaproteobacteria; order UBA8366; family UBA8366; genus CAYPAV01. The sequence continues at coordinate 5,264 of CAYPAV010000035.1, forward strand.
CATCCCGAAGAACCCGTTTTCGCCCATTTTTTGAAGGACGTCTTCCGGGATCACGCCGTCGTCCAAGTCGATTTCTCGGGCGATCGGGACAAGCTCCTTGGTGGCAAAATCGCGCACCATGTTTTGGATCGCGGCTTGGTCGTCGGTTAGGTTCCAGTCCATTTTCATCGGTTCGGCCCTGATCTTGGTCACACGAAAGGCGTTTCCGTCTACTAGCGGGCGGTGAGGCGAGTGGCCGCGTCGAGACGGATGGTTTCGCCGTTGATATAGGCATTTTCGACCAGGAAGCGGCAGCATTGAGCGAATTCTTCTGGCCGCCCCAATCGTTTGGGTCCCTCGATCCTTTCGGTGAGGGAGGCAACCACCTTCTCACCCAGCGAGATGGCCATCGGCGTGGCAAAAAGCCCGGGCGCGATCGCATTCACGCGGATGCCATGGCGCGCCAGTTCCCGCGCGCCCGGCAGGTTCAATCCGATCACCCCGTTTTTCGACGCCGCATAGGCCGACTGCCCAATCTGGCCCTCGAAGGCGGCACCGGAGGATGTGTTGATGATAACGCCGCGTTCCGCGCCGTCGTCCGGGACATTCCGCGACATCAAGGCGGCGCACTTGCTCATGACGTTGTATGTGCCGATCAGATTGACCCGAATGACCCGCTCGAACTGCTCGATGGGCTGCGCATTGCCCTCTCTGTCGAGAATCTTGCAGGGATCGGGTAAACCGGCGCAATTAACGCAGACATGAACCGCCTCATGGCGTGAGCTGACGAGATCAAGTGCCGCGGACACGCCCGACCCATCGGCGACATCGACCGGACAGAACATCGCGTGATCCGGGCCGATTTCGGCAGCAATCCGTTCGCCTCTTTCCCTATCGAGATCGAATATGGCGACCCGTGCGCCGGCCGAACCGAAATCCCGCGCGGTCGCCTCGCCAAGGCCCGACGCGCCGCCGGTGACCACAACAACCTTATCTCTCAGTTCCATTGCCCGGCCTCTCTTTCATCGTCCTGCGACTGATACGGTCCACCCATCAAGCGGCAAGTATCGTCACCACCGCAACCGCTTCCTCGACGCCGTACAGGCCGCCGCCGTTTTCCGACAGCGCAATGCGCGCCTTTTCGACTTGGCGGGGACCGGCTTCGCCGCGAAGCTGGGTGACCAATTCATAGATCTGTCCGAGCCCGGTCGCGGCGATGGGATGCCCCTTGGATTCGAGCCCGCCGGAGGTGTTGACGGGAATTCGCCCGCCGATCGTCGTATCGCCGCGTTCGGCCGCCGGGCCGCCGTCGCCGAAATCGAAGAAACCGAGATTCTCGCACTGGATGATCTCGCCCATGGCGGTTGCGTCATGGACCTCGGCGAGCGAAATGTCCTCGGGTCCGACGCCGGCCTTCTCATAGGCCTTCCGCCCGGCGCACACCGTTAGATGCCGCCTGTAGTCCTCCGGGTCGCGCTCGACCCCTGTTTGGATTACGCTCGCCAGGACTTGGACCGCTCGTTTCCTCGAAATGCCAAGCCGCTTCAAACCGGCCTCCGAGCACACGATGGCGGCCGCTCCGCCATCGCTGATCGGGGCGCACATCGGCAATGTCAGCGGGTAGCTGATCGGTGGTGCCGACAACACGTCCTCGACGGAAAGCGCATGCCGGTATTGGGCTTTCTCGTTGGTGACCGAATGACCGTGATTCTTCGCCGAGACGGCGGCGATTTGCCGTTGGGTGGTCCCGAATTCACGCATGTGAAAGCGACAAAACGCGGCGTAGACATCCATGAAGACGCTGTATGGCCGGTCCGAGGTCGTGTTCGGCGGCGGCTCGACGCCATGCCCCAGCGCCAACAGCTCATCCTTGTTCTCCTCGACGGTCGTGATGTCCCAACCGCCGTCGAAGATTCCGAGCATCTTGGACTTGTCCGGATGGAACAGCTTCTCCGCCGATGCGGCCAAAACGACATCGCCGTTTCCCGACGCCAGGTGCTGGACGGCCAAGTTCAGAGCGGTCGTTCCGGACGCACAGGCGTTTTCGATATTGATGATCGGAATTCCGCCAAACCCCATGGCGCGCAAGGCAATCTGCCCGGGCACGAACACCTGACCCTCCATGAAACCTTGGGCCGTGTTCGCGAAATAGGCGGCCTCGATATCCCGGTTTTCGATACCGGCGTCACGCACCGCGCCATCAACCGCGCTTCGCGTTAGATCCTTTATCGACATATTCGGCATTCTGCCAAATTCCGTCATTCCGACGCCGGCAATATAAATATTCATTGCGGGGCCGAGCCAAAATGATCGAGCCGATAATTTGGGATCCGAATTTCCTTAACTTTGGTGGCCGACGAACGAAGGGAAAGGGAAGACCGGAATCGTCCGACGGCAGGCGCGGACAGGCCGTTCCCGACACTCAAACCGTTCAACCCCCGGCGCAGGGCGCCGGGGGTTGAATTCGGAACTCAATGAACCGCCGTCAGCTCCTGGGCCGAGAGCGACTGCATCGATTGCAACCGACCGAACAGCACATCTTCCGGAATCTCCGACCCGCTGCTGGTCAGACAATCGGCGAACTTCTCGTGCAATTGCGAGTCGGTGAGCGGCCGTTCCGCGTGTCCGCGGGCACGCGTCACGCGCTCGCTTTCCAGCACTTGCCCAGATGCCAGCTCGATCTTCACCTGTTCCCACGGCGCGGAACCAGGGTTGGCCGCATCGGTCTCATCGGTCAGATCGCGTTCCACGAGCCGCATCATGTCCTGCACGTCCTTGCGCTGCACGAAGGAATCGGTCAGCTCGCCCAGGCTCACGCGGTGTGCGATCAGCCCGCTCGCCATTGCGAACTCCATACTGAACTTGGCGGCGAGCCCGGTGTCGGGCTGCCGATTGCGCAGCACGTTGGAGGTGAGCGAACTAAAGTGCACGGACACCTTGCGGACATCCTCGGGTTTCACCGGATGGGCGTCCGCAAGATCCAGCACGGCGTCGATTGCCCGATGCGTGCCGTAGCAGGCGGGATACTTCTTGATACTCAACCCGTGGCGGATGATGGCCCAATCCTCACCCAGTTCGCCGTCGCCGGCGAGGTCGGGATTGTTCTCGGGCGAGACGGCGCTCAGGAACCCTTGCGGGTGCTCCAGCGCGTCCGTGTTTGCGGTCATGCCGGCCTCCGCCAGCCGCGCCGACATGATGCCGGAATGCGCGGCCTTCCCGGCATGGAAAGGTTTCGTCATGGTGCCGAAATTCGACATGATCCCGGAGGCTTGAGACGCGCCGAGCGCAATCGCGATCGCGGTCCGGTTGGCGTCCAGCTTGCGCAGCTTCGCGCACGCGGCCGCAGCGCCGACCGCGCCGAAGATGCCGGTGGGGTGGAATCCCTTCTGGTGGTACATCGGCACATCGCGGCGGACCAGTTCGGCCCAGGTCTCATAGCCGGCGATATAGGCGATCAGCATGTCCCTTCCGGTGGCGCCAAGCACCTCGGCTTCCGCCAGTATCGCGGGCACGAGCACGGTGGACGGATGGCCGCGGAGCGAGACGTCGTCATAATCCAGCGCATGCGCCGCCGTTCCGTTGATCCAGCCGGCCTCAGGCGCCGGGCTCCCTTCGCCGCTGAAGTAAAGTGTCGCCGGGCCTTCTCCCGGCGCCAGCACGTCCTTGAGGATCTGCGTGCAGGGTTCCGTGCGGCCCACGATCATCGTGCCTATGCAGTCGATAAAACCCATGCGGGCGATGCGAACCGCTTCGTCCGGTACCCGGTTCGGCGATAGATCGGCGACGAACCGACCAAGTGCGCTGGTAAGTGCCATTGTCTAATTCCTCCTGTCGATATCTGAAAATTCCGGTGGCTGTTGCGGCGCTCCTCGGGTATCCGGACCGAGCCTGGCCGGATTGAAATTCACACCAATAAAGCCATTTAGCGCCATTCCCCCGAATAAACACTTCGCAGCAAAAGGAGGAGACGGCATTGACTCAGATCAAACCGGAACCAGCCACCCCAGCTCTTGGCCCGGGTTGACGCACCGAAGATGCGTTGCCATGTTTTCATTCATTCTCCCGCCATCGAACAAACCCGGTTTATCATGCCTGATCCGATTACCACCGCCCCTGTCGACAATGCCGCGGCCGCACAGGCGTGGCTGGACCGCCTCGAACAAACCGCGCGGCGGTCGGAAACGCCATGCGGCGACGGAACGATGGTCTGGCGGAGCTGGGGGCAAGGCCCCGCCGTGCTATTGCTGCATGGCGGCGCTGGTTCGTGGCGGCATTGGGTGCACAACCTCGCGGCGCTCTCCGTCGATCACACCGTCCTCGCCCCGGATATCCCGGGTCTCGGCGATTCCGCCGTCGCACCTGATCCGGTGGGCGCCGAAGCGATCGCGGATCTGGTTTTCGGCGGCCTGGAAGAGGTTTTGGGAGCCGATGCGACCGTTCACATCGTCGGGTTCTCGTTCGGTGGGGTCATCGCCGGCCTCGTCGCGGCAATGGGCCAGGAGCGCGTCCGATCCCTGACCTTGATCGGCACCGGCGGATTGGGCCCGCCCAATCGATCCGTCGAGTTGGTGAGAGTGCGCCACAAGACAGGCGACGAGCGACTGGCGGCACATCGGGAAAACCTGTTGCGCCTGATGCTTGCCAGTCCCGATTGCGTCGACGCCCTGGCGTTGGAGATCCAGGAACAACACTCGAGCCGAACCCGCCTCAACAGCGGGTTCATGTGGATCTCGCCGGTGCTGCACGATGCGTTGCCCCGTGTGCACGGCCACGTGCATGGGCTCTGGGGCGAGCACGAAATGCCGGACCAGGCGCTATTGGATGTCCGGACCGGCTTGCTCCGCGACGCCCGTCCCGATGCGGAGGTCACGGTTGTTCCGGGGGCCGGACACTGGCTCTTCTATGAGGCAGCCGATTGGTTCAATGAAAAGCTGCGGCAAATCCTCACGCCATGATTTCCTCGAAATATTCGGCAAAGCTTGAAAACGAATGAGTCTCGTTTTCATCGGTGATATTCACCAAAACTGGCACCATATCGAGGCGGGCCTTTCGGCTCTGGCGACACCTCCCCGCGCCGCGATTCTGCTTGGCGACATCGAATGCACGGCGCCGCTGGACCGCGTGGCCGCGCCGCTGCTGGACCGCGGTGTTGCGGTGTATTGGATCCACGGCAACCACGAACACGACTCCGGGCCCGAGATGTGGGCCAATCTCGTCGAACCCGAGCGCAACCCGCTGACCGCGGCCGGTGCATTGCACACCCGCATTATCGAGATCGATGGTGTTCGCGTCGCGGGCCTCGGCGGAACATTCCTCCCGCATGTGTGGGCCGGCGATGCACCGCCGAGATTGCACCGGCGGGAAGAACTCGCCGCTGATTTCGCGGCCAACCGTCCCGAGCTCAGCCCCGGTCAGACCAATGCGATGATGCATTTTCTGACCACCACCGCGATCTGGCCGGAAGACGTCGATATGCTCGCCGCGCAGAAAGCCGATGTCCTCGTCACGCATGACGCACCGTCCAGCCATCCGGAGGGCAGCCTCGTTCTGGACGACCTCGGCCGGAAGATGGGCGCGCGGCTGATCGTCCACGGTCATCACCACGTCACATCGCACGCCCAGGCGCCCGACGGGCTGCGCGTGCTCGGCGTCGGTGACGCTTGGGCGGTCGACATGGACGGTGCCGTTACGTGGCGGGGGGCTGAACGAACGCGTCCCATGCCGCGAGCCGTCGACGGCTGGGCGGTTCAGGTGATCGCGAGCTGAATGCGACTACGGCACGAGCCCGCCACCGGCAAGCCGCGCACCCCTAATCGCCCGCGGCCGCTTCGTCCGACGTGTCGAGGCCGATCACGCCGCGTTCGGCGAAATCCTGAATTTTCTCGGCGCCGTAGCCAAGGCGATGCAACACCGCGTCCGTATGCTCGCCCAGCCGCGGCGGCGGACTTCGGATCTCGCCCGGGGTCTCGGTGAATTTCAGCGGCAATCCGGCCATCTGGATCGGGCCCGCGCCGGGAACGTTGATTTCGACGACCATGTCACGCGCGGCGACCTGCTCCTCGGCCACGATCTGATCGATATTGTTGACCGGCGTGGACGGCACACTGACCGCACGCAACCGTTCTTCCCAATATTTCACGGGGTGTTTGCCCAACACCTCGTGGATCATGCCGATCAGCATATCGCGATTTTCGCCACGCGCGCCGGCGGTGTTGAAGCGTGGGTCCTCGTCCCATTCGGGATGGCCAAGCACGCCGCAGAAGTCGCGCCACATGCGCGGGTTGAACGCGGCGATGACGATGTAGTCGTCGGCGGCCCGGAAAGCCTGATAGGGCACGCCGATCCCGCCGCCGCTACCGGCGCGTTGCGGGGCGACACCGGTCGCGAAATATCTGGTGAGATGATAGGACAGCATCGACATCTGGCCTTCCAGCAGCGAGGTATCGACGCGCTGCCCGCGGCCGGTGTGATGACGCGCCTCCAGCGCCATCAGGATGCCGATCGTCGCGGTCATGCCGGCGCCGATATCGGCCACCGACAATCCCATCTTCGAGGGCATGCGATCGGGCTCGCCGGTGATGCTCATGCCGCCGCTATAGGCTTGCATGAACAAGTCGTTGGCCGGATCGTCGCGGCGCGGGCCGGAGGCGCCGAAGCCGCTGATCAGACAGTAGATCAAGCGCGGATTCTCGGCCGCCAGCGACTCGTAATCGAGTCCGGCGCGCGGCAAGGCTTCAAGTCGGTAGTTGCCGAGAAGCACGTCCGCGTCGATAGCCAGCGCGCGCGCGGCCTCGCGGCCTTCCGGGCTTTTCAGATCGAGCGCCACGCTGAGCTTGTTGCGATTCGCGGCGGCAAAATAGAAGGGTACCTTGTCGTGGAAATAGGGCGGCCAGCCCCTGCTGTCGTCGCCCACGCCGACGCGCTCGATCTTGACAACTTCCGCCCCGTAATCCGCGAGCATCATGCCGCAATATGGCCCCGCCATGGCCACGCTGAATTCAACGACCTTGATGCCGTCAAGAGGACCGCTCATGCCGAAGTCCCTTCTTCCGTCGGTTTCGACAATTCGATGTCTTTCTAAGTATGGCCTTGCCGCGGTGCCGCAAGTCGGGCCCTTGTAGCTGTCGCCGGGGATTCTCAAGCCCCGGCTCGTCGGGTTATGCGCTGTCTCACGCGAGGCGCCGGCTTCTCTTGATCCAGATCATTGCCCCCTCGACGATCCACGCCCGACTATAGCTCATCGTTCAGAACACCGGCGGCGCGCCGGACCGCACAAGTGGCGTGACCGTCGCGAAGAAGTTTTCCGCAAAGGTGGGGAGGCAGAACGCCGATTCCGGCATACATCACTGATCGTGAACGGATAGCCCCGCTTCCCGAGCCCTCATTCGGCACGGGAACCGCCACCGCATCATGGGAGACCGAAGAACATGGATTTCGGGTACACAACTGAACAAGAGGCCCTGCGGAGAGAGGTCCGCGCCTTCATCGCCGAGAACATCACCGATGAGGTCCGCGCGGAAATGGACGGCCTTAACGAGGGCTTTGGCGTCAGACCCGGCCAACAAAACGCCACGCTGATTAACCAGCTTTTCGAGAAGATCGGAGAGCGCGGCTGGCTGGGCATCAGTTATCCCAAGGAATATGGCGGCCATGGCGGCGACCGCATGACCCAGTACATCGTCGAGGAGGAATTCGCGCGCGCCGATATCGGCCTTAGTCTTGGTGGCAGCGGCGCGCCGGCGATCTTGGCCGCCGGAACGGAAGAGCAGAAGAAGTACTACGTCCCCAAACTAATCACCGGCGAATATTCATTCGCCTTGGGCTTCACCGAGCCACACGCCGGTGCCGATCTGGCCTCGTTGCAGTGCCGAGCGGTGCGCGACGGAGACGAGTATGTGATCAACGGCCAAAAGATGTACACGTCGACGGCGCACACATCGACGCATATTTATCTCATGGCCCGGACCGACCCGGACGCGCCCAAGCATCGAGGAATCTCGATTTTCCTGTTCCCGATGGACACGCCCGGAATCACGGTCCGACCGCTGTGGACCATCCAGAACGAGCCGCAGGCGCCGAGCGGCACCACCTACGGCACCTCGCGCACCAATGAAACCTTCTTCGACGACGTGCGCATCCCCGCCTCCAGCCTTTTGGGCAAGGAGAATGAAGGCTGGAAGGTCGGTGCCATGGGTCTCAATCTCGACCGGGTCGGCGCCGCGCGCTACCTGATGTCCGTCCGCCGCGACGAGGACATCGTCAACTGGGTCAAGACGAACAAATTCGACGGTTATGCGCCGTCGGAGGATCCGGCGATCTGCGACAAGATCGCCGAATTGTGGATCGAGGCGCAGGTTTGCCGGTTGATGACCATGCGCAGCATGTCGATCGTCGAGAACGGCGGCAACTTCACCTATGAAGGCTCGGCCGAGAAGACCTGGGCGCCGGAACACGGCGTGCGGACCACCGAGGCCATCGCCCAGATGCTAGGCCCCTACGGGCAATTGCTGAACGGCTCGCCGCATGCGGTTGAACGCGGTGTTTTCGCCCACAACCTGCAGGGCGCCTTTCAGTCGGGCATCAACCACGGCAGCACCCAGGTCATGCGCGACCAGACTAGTCGGCGCGGCCTCGACATGCCGAGAAATACACCGCGCTAATCACCGACCCCAACTCGTCGGCGCGGCGTGCTCCGCCCGCCCGCCGCGGAGGAAGAAAGATGGATACGACACTGGACGAAGATGAAGTCATGGTCCGGGATTCCGCCCGGAGATTTCTCGAGGCGGAGTGCCCGACCACCCTGGTCCGGGATATGGAAAAGGACGAGATGGGCTATCCGCCCGATCTGTGGTCGAAGGCCGCCGAGCTGGGCTGGCAAGGACTGGCGCTGCCCGAGGAGTATGGCGGCAGCGAGATGCCGCTGACCTATCTCGGCCTCGTGTTGCAGGAGGTCGGACGCGCGCTGGCGCCGCTGCCGCTAATGAATACGGTGACGACCGCGTCGATTCTGGCCAAGCACGCCGGCGAGGAATTGTGCCAGTCGGTCCTGCCGTCGGTGGCCTCGGGCGAATTGGTCCTTACCTGGGCCTTCACCGAACAGGATCCGCGGATGCTGCCCCAGTCGGTCCAATTGGAGGCCGTCTCGGACGGCAATGGTTTCGTGCTCAACGGTACTAAACTGTTCGTGGACAATTTCGGCGTGGCTGACCATTGCCTGGTGGTCTGCCGCACCGCGCCCGCCTCGAAGGCCAACGAAGGTCTGTCCGTGTTTCTGGTGGATTGCAAAAGTACCGGCATTTCGCACCGCGACCTCGTGACGCTGGCGAAGGACAAGCAGAGCGAAGTGACTTTCGCCGATGTGCGCGTAGAGGGTGCGCAATTGGTCGGTGCCCTCGACGAGGGCGCGCCGATCGCCGAGAACCTCATCGAACTCGCGACCGCGCTGCTATGCTCCCAAATGTTGGGCGCGACCCGCAAGGACATGGAGATGGCGGTCGAATGGTCGAAGTACCGTAAGGCCTTCGGTCAGCCGATCGGTGCATTCCAGTCGCTGCAGCACATGTGCGCCGACATGCTGATGTGGGTCGATGGCGGCGATCTCCTGACCTACGAGGCGTTGTGGAAAATGGACCAAGGCCTCCCCGCCGGCGTCGAAGTGTCGCAAGCCAAGGCCTTCTGCAACGAAAAATGCCAGGCGGTGGTCCGCAGTTGCCAAGTGATCCATGGCGGTATCGGCTTCATCATGGAGTTCGATTTGCAGCTCTGGTATCGCCGCGTCTGTGCCTGGACCACCCGCCTTGGGACAGCGTTCGAGCATCGCGCAAAAATTGCCCGCGCATTGTTGGACACTCCCGGGCAGGTTATCCTCGGCAGGCCGGTTCCCGTCGTGGCGGAAGATTAGTAAAATCAAACCATAGAATAAGAAGGAGGAGCGGACATGGCGACTTGTCCGGTTTGCGGCAGCCCCGTGGATGAGGAGGCTGCCAAAGCGTCATCGGGACTCACCGCGCACGGCGCAACAGAGAGTGACCCCACGAAAGGAACCAGACAGTTCCACGACGGCCAGTGGGTGTATTTCGATAGCTTGGAGTGCCGCAGTAAATTCCTGGTCAGCCCGGACGACTATTCAAGCGGGTCGTGATATGACCTGCGCGGGCTTGTGCCTTTGAGCCCGGCTTAAGGTTATCGGGGACGTACGACGTTCGGGACGATACCGGCGGACGTGGGCAGGAATCCGATGCGACCAAGCACTGCGCGGCGGGCGCGGCGCAAAGGCCTCGAGCCCTTTAGCTGATCTTCCAGATTTCTCCGGTTCGCGCCATATGACGGATCGGCGTGATGCTCTCGACCTCCCAGCCCTTGTCCTGAAGCCAGGGTTCAAAATCCGACTGGTTGGCCGCATGGCATTCCGCCAGCAGGCGGCCGTCCTCGAGGGCGATGACCGAGGTCACGGCCGTCCTCGGGTTCAAACGCCACTTATCTGTTGCCTTCAGTTCATCGGTAAATGTGTCGAGGTCGTCCCATCCAGGCGCTTTCCCGATCACGATCCAATGTCCCATGTTGTCTCCTTCGTTGGCTGGCGTTTGTTGGTGCGTCCGGCGCTGGCGACCGGGCGCGACGTTTGCTTAATTCAGGCGGCCTTAGGCGGCACGAATGGATAGGGGACTTCTCGGCCGCCGCGGACCGGCAGCACGATCGTGGCCGTACCCGGGCAAGATTCGACATCGCCTTGCAGCCGCATGCCGACATCCAGATCGATGCAACCGAGCCCGTCCATCACATTCCTGTCCGTCACCTTTGCCCAGACGGTGATGGTGTCGCCGGGAACGATCATGGCCCGATGCTGGAACCGCACCTTCCACGGCCAGCCATCGGGCAGACAAATATCCTTCAGGTAGCGCGGCAGAATACTCTGCTTCCATGAGCCCTGCCCCAGGATGTTCGGCAGACCGTCGTGATAGATGGCGAAGCTCTGATCATAATGGATACGGTGCCAGTTCTCGATCGCGGCACTCCAGCGGAACAGATGCGTCGGAGTCATCGGCCCGATCACCAGAGGCGGCAACTCCTGTCCGTCCACGATATCGTCGTAATAGGTTTGCTGCTTGGTACGAAGTTCGTCCGCGGTCACCATGATATGTTTTCTCCTTATTGTGTGACCCGGCCTAACGGCGGATGGACGACGCGCTTAGGATGCAAAGAACGTCACCGTCCTGGTTCGTATAGGTCGTCTCGACCGTTACGACGAGCATCGGGGTGCCATCCTTGGTGACGCGCCCCTTGACGTCGGCGTATTTCGCCTGACTGAAGATATGATCGCCAAGCTTGGGATATTGGCGCAACTCGATCTCGTTGCCGGCGTTCAGAATCCGCTTTAACGACGTTGGAATCGGCGGCAACGCGCCCTTTTGCTCCGCGCCGCCTTCGCGCACCCCGCCGATGCCGTCGGAATTCGGATTCTCCCGGAACGCGCGCGTGATCGGATCGTCAACACCGGCCAGGGTCTTGCGCCCGATATACGAACAATAGATCGGTGGCGCGACGACACCGCCGAATCTCGTTTCCTTGGCGAATTCGTCATCCCAGTAACGCGGATCGGGGTCCATGATCGCGTTCGTGAAGATACGCAAGCCTTCACGCTCGATCCCCCATGGCGGACTGGCTTCGACCCGCTCCCCTGTCGTGCCGATCAAATCCTTGATCTCATCGGTCAACGGATTCATCGCTTCGTTCATTCGCTACTCCATTCCGGCGGTCGGCCGCGGCAA
>CAYPAV010000035.1:17020-31873 GCA_964408805.1 uncultured Rhodospirillaceae bacterium
CCCCACCGAACCATTTCCGCCCTAGTGCCTATTTCGCGGCAACGGTCGGCTTCGGGAAGAACGCCTCGTTCCAAGGCCAGGCCCCGTCCGCCTCGAACGGCAACTGATCATTCTGGACCCGGTCGAGATACGGGCTCTCGATGGGCTTGTTCCAGGGATAGATACAGCCTTCATAGACTTCCGGCCCAAGCTTGAAGTGCTTGGCCTGCTCGACCGTTTCGACGAAGGGCGCATTGGCGTCGAAGAACTGTTCCTTCTTCATCGGCCGAGGGCCGGCCCGCGACACATGACCCCATGCGTACCGGCCGATCATCTTTTCGAGCATCCAGACGCAATCGATGAGCTTGTCGAGATCGACGCCGGTCTCGATGCCCATGCCTTCCAGCATATGCATGAAGTCCTCGGTCGGCGCCATGCTCGTGGCGCGGCCGTTGCCGCAATACGGGCAACCGCCGATACCGCCGAGAGTCCCTTGCAGCCGCAGCGTGTCGTCGCCGTCCAGCGCGTTGATGGCCGAGTAGGCGGAGGTGATCGCCATACCCCGGCTGTTGTGCAGATGCGCGTTGAAGTTCTTGATCTCCGGCCATTTCCGCTTCACGCGGCCGAATATTTCCTCGACCTTCACCGGATGGCACCAGCCCATCGGGTCGCCGATAGAGACCGCGGTAACCTTGATGCCGACCGCGTCCCACAGCTCGTGCTGTTTTTCCAGAAACTTCATCGTCATATCGACAGTGAAGTCACCGACGAAATTGGAGCCGAAGGTTGCGTTGGTCCCTATTCCGGCTTCCTTGGCGCCGCTCGAGACCGCGTCGTCTATGACCTTTTGCCAGGCCTCCATTTCCTGCATCTGCGAGCGGTTGGTGTTGCGGCGGGCGAAAACGTCGCACTGGTGAACCCGCAAGCTCGGCCGTCCACTGCCCCGAACGATCGTCAGCGGCGGCGCATACTGCTTCGCGCGCTCGACCCCTTTCGCGTTCAGCGCCAGCGCCGAGTACATAACGCCGGGCGTCGGGTGGAACTTCGAGACGATTTCGTCTATCCGGGCCATCTGCGGCGTATATTTCGGGCTGACGAAGGAACCGACCACGATTTCCTTCAATCCGGTTTCAGAGAGCGCCTCCAGCAATTCGACCTTGGAGTCGACCGGGATGTTCGCATCCTCGATCTGCATCCCCTCGCGCATGCCTTCCTCGGTGTAACGGATCTTCGGATAACGTCCTACCATGAGATTTCCCCGTTTTTCGTTCGCTGGGGGCAACGCCCCAGACCAGCCTCTAACTCTACCCCTAGGATATGGCGCACACCGGTTTGTCGGCAAGTCGAGTATTAATCCATCCCAGGTAAATATTCGCATTGATGCAGGTCAACCGATCGCGCCCGCAAGACGCACCGGCGGACCTCAGGTGGACGCCGTAAAGCGCGGATCGGGAAAGTCGATCCGTTCCACCTGTTCCGTCGCGGTATCCAGGATCGCGCAACTGAGCAGCCAGGAGCCGCCGTCATGGCGCGGTTCCCCCGCCGCTCCGGGATTGACCACCAGCACGCCCCCCACCCGCCGCACCAGATGGGCGTGCGTATGCCCATACAGCACGAAATCCGCCTCCGCCTCGGCGAAACGCTCCAGCTGTTGGCTGTGGGGGAAGATGTAGTCCCCGCGCGGCTCCCACGGCGTGGAATGGACCATGAGCACTTTCTTCCCGCCGATCCGCAACTCCCGCCGGTGCGGTTGGTCGGCCAGCCATTTCACCAACGCATGATCGATCTTCCTGTCCTCCCGCGCTTGTTCGCCGATGGACGAGAGGAAGACTTCCTCATGATTGCCGAGGATCACTTGCGCCCCGCGCGCCTTCAGCGCCGCAATGGCTTCGTTGGAGAATCGGTTCTCGTCGATGATGTCGCCCAAACAAAGCACTTCATCGGCTGATTCCAGCGCCGCGAGCGCCCGCTCCAGCCCATGAAGATTGCAATGTATGTCCGAAATGATCCCAAGCTTCACCAGGCCGTCCCTCCAGCCCCAATCGTCACGAATACCCCGATCCCTCTAATTCAGATCCTTCACCGCCTCGATGAAAGACTCCACCGCCGCCACGTGGTCCGCGACGGTGCGGCCCTCGATGCGCTTATGGCGGCCGGCGTTATAGGTGGTGTGCGCGGTGACATGGGTGATACCGGCATTCTTCCAGAAGCTGAACTCGTTTCGCCAGTCGTCCGGCGAGCCGGCACCAAGGGAAATCCACGCCTCCACCCCGACCTCGGACGGGTCGCGCCCGGCCTCCTTGGTGAAGTCGCGCAACATCTCTATTTTCGCCAACGCCTTCTCGCCTGGCCGGTAGGCCAGCGGCATCCAGCCGTCGCCGATCCTGGCGACGCGGCGCAGGATCTCCTCGGCGTGACCGCCGAACCAGATCGGGAGGCCGCCGGAGGCCGGGCGCGGGTTGATACCGGAATCGTCGATATCGTGATAGCGGCCCTTGAACTTTACGTGCGGCTGCGCCCAGAGCGCGCGCATGACCTCCACCTGTTCTTCCGAACGGCGGCCGCGATTGTGAAAGTTCTCGTTCAAGCCTTCGTATTCGATCTCGTTCCAGCCAACCCCAACCCCGAGCCGGAAGCGACCGTCGCACAGCCGGTCGAGGCCGGCTGCCTGCTTGGCGACCAGGACAGTCTGGCGCTGCGGCATGATGACGATGCCGGTGGAGAAGCCGAGATTCGAGGTGCAGCCCGCAAGGAAGCTCAGCACGACGAATGGGTCGTGGACGGGGTGTTCGTTGGTGCCGACGCGGACGCCTTCCGGATTCGGCTTGGCCGGGTTGGCGCCCATCACATGGTCGCCGGTGATGATGAAGTCGAAGCCGAGGCCCTCCACCGCCTGCCCGTAGTCGCGGATGACGGACGGGCCGGTCCCGATATCGCCGATGGGTAGAGATGCGCCTATTTGCATGGGTTTCTCCCGAGGTTGCGGTGGTGGTGTTCGCCGGGCACGGCGGTCAGTCGTCGAGGCCCAGCCGTTCCTTGTAGTCCGGATCCCAGGACGCCAGCCTCCCCCGGCGGATGCGCTCGTCCATCTCCATGACCACGATGGGGCGCGGCGCCGTCGGCTGAGTCGCCACGATGCCCGCCTGCTCCAGTTCCGCATAGCGCGTGTCGTCGTATCCCAAAATTCCTTGGATGATGTCCCGATTGTGTTGGCCGAAGGCCGGCGCCGGGCCACGAACCGAGAGCGGCAGGCCGTTGAGCCGCCACGGGCGGCCTATGATGAGACGCTCACCCATATCGCGCTCGGGCGGATACTTTATTTTTTCCAGCATCCCACGGGCCTTGGTGTGGGAATTCAAATGCATGTCGCGGGCATCGAATACAGCACCCGCCCGAACCCCGGCCGCCTGCAGCCCGTGCATCGCATCGAATTTCGAGACGCCCCGGGTCCAGGCGGTGATGATCTCATCGATCTCGTCGTGGTTTTGCATCCGCGCGTCGTTGGTCGCGTAACGCGGATCGTCCGCCAGTTCCGGCCGGTCGATGGTCCGGCACAGCCCGGTCCATTCCTCATCATCGTGCACCGACACGACACACCAATCGTCCTCTCCGGCGCAACGATAGCAACCTTGCGGCGCCAGCCAGGGATGGCGATTGCCGATCCGCTCACCCAGGCGTCCGTTGGCTTCCCAATCGAGGATGGAATCGGAAACCATGTAGCAACCGAGCTGATACATGGAAACGTCGATCCAAATCCCCTTGTCGAAACGGTTGCGATAGCGCACCCCCAGCGTCGTTCCCATGACCAGGGCCCAACTCGCGAGAAAATCGACGAAGGACTGGCCAGCCTTCATCGGCACATCGCCGCGGTATCCGGTGATATGCGTCAATCCGTGCGTCGCTTCCATCGTGGTCGCCTGCCCAGGGTAGGGGGCATAAGGCCCCTCTTGCCCGTAACCGGTGCAGGACAGCATGATCAGGTCGGGATTGAGTTTTGTCGCATTGGGGTAATCCAATTCCCAGCCGCGCATGACCCGCGGCGTGAAATTCTCCGCCAGGATATCGCTGACCCGGATCAGGTCGCGCAGGACCTCGCGTCCGGCGGGCTTGCTCAAATCGAGCGTGAGCGATTTCTTGCCGCGGTTCAGCAGGTTGTAGGTCGCAGTGCGGTTCCACGGGTCCTCGCCTGTCTCGTCATTTGCACAAACGGCGGAGAAATTCCCGCCCCGCGTGGTATCGAGCCGCCCGGGGCCCTCGATCTTGATCACCTCCGCACCAAGGTCGGCCAGCAGACCGGCGGCATAGGGCAGCGAGAACACGTTGCTGATGTCGATCACCCGCAACCCCGCGAGCGGAAGCCGCGCCGCCTGATCCTCATTATTATTTTCTTGGTTTTCGTCCTTCATTCCTTGTCGCCACCTTTGATGATGCCACGCCCCCGTAACCCTCGCATCGCGCCACTATTCAAGCTGTTCCAATATTTCGTCATTGTGCTGCCCCAGGAGAGGGGCGGGCCGGCGATATTCCGCGCCACCGGCGCTCATGTTCCACATACGGAAGGGAATTCGGATCTTGCCGATGACCGGGTGATCGACCTCTTGATAGAAGCCCCTGGATTCAAGCTGTTCGCAACGCACGAGGTCTTCCGGCGTTTGCACGATTCCGAACAGGATGCGGTATTTCTCGGAGGCCGTCGCGAACAATTCGGCCATGGTGCGGTCCTTGGTCGCATCCAGGATGATCGGGTCCAACTCATGGCCGTTCCGCATACGTTGGTCGGGTTCGGCGAAGCGTGCCTCCTTCAATTCCGGGCGATCGTAGAAATCGGCGATCGTATCCCAGGTGGCGCCACCGCCCTCCTGGGTGACGAAATAGCCGTCCTTGCAAGGCATCACATGGCCGAAGTCGCTGCCTTCGGGGCGGCGGCGGCCCTGAACGCCGCCAGCGAAACTGTACCAAGGCTGGTTGATCACCAGCGAGGACGTCACGACTTCCTGCAACGATACGTCGACATGCTGCCCCGCGCCGGTCATGTCGCGCATTAGAATTGCGACGTTTGTAGCCAGCATGCCATTCATGGCCGACTCGTACTCGCCGGGAGATCCGCCATGCTTCAGTGGCTCGCGGTCGGACGTGCCGCTGATCGCCATGATGCCGCTGGTGGCGTAGGTGACGATTTCGTCCCCCTTGTATTGGTTGTAGGGGCCGGTCTGGCCGAACGGCGTGATCGACGTCATCACAAGGCCCGGGTTGTCTTGCACCAAGGTCGCGTGATCGAGGTCCAACGAGGCGAGATATCCGGGCGTGAAATTCTCGACGATCACATCGGCCGTGTGGGCCAGCCGGCGAAAGAGTTCCACCCCTTCCGGTGTTTCCAGATCAAGCGCGAGCCCCCGTTTGTTCAGGTTGGCCAGCAAAAAAAACAGGCTCTTTTCCGGATCGGGATCGTCCTCGAAGAAAGGCGGCATGCGCCGGCCATAGTCTCCGTTCGGCGGCTCGATTTTGATCACGTCTGCGCCATGGTCACCGAGGAGCCGAGCACAAATCGGTCCCGAGACTCCTTGACTAATATCCAGCACGAGCAAATCGTCGAGCACAGCCGGCAGCATTGGGTTTACCCTCATTTTAACCCAGGTCTCATGCGACCTTTCAGGTTTGTTCAAGTCGTGCCACGAAGTCGCTCAGCATCGGCTTTCAAGCAAAACCTCCGACAGCGATACATCACAACCCAAATCGTGAAGCATATTCACCACCCTGTTAGATCCATCGGCGGGGCAGTGTCAGGCAATACCGACTTGAGCGAGGAACAGGAGTTCCATAGTCTTGGCAAAGGAAGAATCTCCACCATCATTTCAATTAGGATACCGGCCCCCGGCCGCAAGCCACTGATTGCAAGGAAGTCCGCATGGCGCACACAGAAGGAAAAACTAAGTTACTCGATTGGGAAAAATTGGAGGTGGGCGAGAAGCTGCCGTCTTTCTCCTATGTACTGACACAAGAAATGATGGACGACTTCCGCGCGGGCGTCGGCGACCCGGACGCGGCGTTCCCCACCATCTCGCACAAAGTGGACGTCAAGCCGTATCACATGGCCTATCACGACGACGGTTCGGTGAACGCGCGTTGCGCGTTCTATTTCTACAATCCGCCGATCGCCGGCAAGCGCATCTCCGTCCAGGCATGGATCGCCGACAAATACCACCGCCGCGGCAAGAACTACATCGTCACCGAAGCCGTTTCCGTCGATGAGGACGGCCGCCTTCTGGATCGCGTCATCACGCATGAGCTCAAGCAACCGTCGGAGGTTGGAAAGAAATGGCAATGACCCGCACGTTCTCGGTCGGCGATGAGGTTCCCCCCTTGAGCAAGACCATGACGCAGGACGCGATCAATCTGTTCGAAAAAAGCGGCGGCTCGGAGGGGCCGAGCCAGTTCACCGACGATGCGACCGCGCAGGGCGTCCTCGGCACCAGCGGCACCGTCGCGTCGGGGCGGATGTCGCTGACCTTTGGCTCGGAGCTCTTGCGGCGCTATTTCGGGGCCGAGGTTTACAACCGAGGCGGCATGATAGAGCTGCGCTTCCTAAGACCGGTGCGCCCGGGTGACACGGTGACCCTTACCGGCAAGGTGACCGGCTTCGACAAGGTGACGAATGGCGTCCGCGTTGCCGTGGACGTCACCGGAACCAACCAGAAGGGCAATACCACCGCCGCCGGTGCGGGTGCGTGCATCGTTCCCAGCCTGTGGGTACCGGAAGCCGAATAAACGACTTCGAGGGCACTGGCGCCTAATTGCGGGGCGGGCGGGGCAGGTCTAGGCCGCGCCGGGCGACTTGGTCGCGCATCACCTGGGTACTACCGTGATTGATGCCGGACTGGAAGGCGCCCTGCAAATTGTGGGCGAAGACCCCGCCTTCGACCGCGTGCGGCGAGCCGTTCAGCAGTTGCCCATAGGGACCAAGCATCTGCGCGATCGCCTCGGTGGTGTGCACGCCATGCTCCGGCGCCCAGGTTTTCTCGGCCGCGCCTTCATAGGTAAAGTCCCCGCCATGATTGACGATGGACATGCTGCGCATCGTCATCAACCGGCAGACCTGCGCCTCGATCCACAATTCGGCGATCTTGTCACGCATCGCCGGATCGTCCTTGGGGGAATATCCATCGAAGCTGTTCGATTTGACGAAGTTGACGATATCCTCGTCACGGCGGACCGAAATCAGATAGCGCGCCGCACCCACCCGATCGAGGTTGAGGCCCATGGCCCCAACCCGCCAGCCTTCGTTCTCCTTGCCGAGAAGGCTGTCCGCCGGAATACGCACGTCATCGAAGAAGGTTTCGTTGGTCCGCTGATGGCCGTAAGTGGTGCCCACCGGGGCCGTCGGATTGTTCTGCATCGTCCATAAGGGCCGAACCGTGATGCCGGGCGTATCCATCGGGAACAGGAAAATCGAGATGCCGCGGTGCTTCGGCGCTTCCGGATCGGTCCGCGCCATCAGATAGATGTGGGTCGAGACATGAGCCGACGAGGTGTACATCTTCTGACCGTTGATGACGTATTCATCGCCGTCGCGCACCGCTCGGCACTGCAGGGAGGCAAGGTCGGCACCGGCATGGGGTTCGGTAAAGCCGAGGGCGAGGGAGACCTCGCGCTTGATCAGTCCCGGAATGTAAAACTTCTTCTGCTCCTCGGTGCCCGCCGCCATGATCGCCGGCGCGCCGCTTCCGCCCATGCCGACGGGAATGTCCAAACGGGTGAACTCCTCCTCGACGATGTACTGGGTCATGCGGTCGCCGCCCTGGCCGCCGTACTCCTTCGGGTAGGTGATGCCCAACCAGCCGCGCGCGTGGATCTTGTCGTACAGTTCCTTCATCGGGCCACTATCGGGGCTCGATGCATTCGATTCCGACGTTCCGCGTTCGGCCATGACCTCATCCGTCACGTTCTCGGCGATGAAGGCGCGGACCTCGTTCCGTAAGGCTTCCTGCTCTGGCGTATATGCGAAGTCCATTGGGTCGTATCTCCTTCTCGTCGTCGTCCGTGTCCGGCTTCCATCATCCCGCCGGGCTGTCGTGCCCCGAAATCGATTCCGATCTCATACGGTCTTATATACGCGTATAGGGACGGGATTGTAGCCGCCGGTGTCCATACCCGCCATAATATCCCGCCCCGTTCCACACCTGGTTTGCGGGAGACGCCATCAAGCTGTCAATTCACCGATCAGGTTCTCGACGGCCGGGATCGTCTCGAGAGCTTCCAGCGCCGCGATGGAGCGTTCCAACCCTTCGCCTTTCAGCGCGCGGGCCGCACAGCCGCGATACTTATCCACCAACTCGTCGCGGGTCATCGGGTTTCCGGGGCTGCCACGCACCTTCTCCACCTGCCGGGTGAAGGTCCGACCGTCCTTCATAGTGATGGTGACCGGAGTCTTCCGTCGAGATGTCCCATCATCCACCCATTCCGAACGCGCATTTACCACGACCTTCTCCAATGCAGCGCGCATCCGCGGCGCGCTACAATAGGCATCCTGGAACGTGTCGAGATCCACTCTGCGGTCCAGCAGCATCGCCGCCAGAACATAGTCGATCGAGAACTTTCCGCGGAAACCATCCTCGGGTTTGTGGAACCGCACGATATCGAGAAGGTCCGGATGGACATCCACCTCCAGCCGTTCAACGTCGTCGATCTGGATGTCATGTTCCGTCACCAGCTCCGCGGCCGCGTCCAGTGCCCGCAGATTGCCGCCGCAGCACGGATAGCGCTTGACCGTCAGACCGGGATCGACGATCGACCAATGCGTTCCCAACCCATCCGCCATCTTCTCGAGGGTGTAGTTCCCGTCTCCATGGAACGCGGAATAGAAACCGTAGTCACCCTCGAGACCGGCCGGATCGGCCCTGTAGTCTTTCCGCGCGAGCAGAACCGCGGTCACCCCGGCTCGGGCCGCGTTGCCGGCGTGAATACCCTTGCCCCAAGTGCCGAAGTGCTGCGTCAGCCCGCCGGCGTTCGCCGCCCCGAGCCCGATCGCCACCCCCATTTGCTCGGGATTCAGCCCCGCAATGCTGCCAGCCCCCGCCGCCGCTGCCGAACACCCATAGAGGGAGGTAGGATGAAATCCGGTCCCCCGCAGCACATGCTCGTGCTGACGTCCGGAGGAAGACATCCGCTCGAATACCTCCAGGCCGACACAGACGGCGGCAACCAGTTCGCCACCGGTCGAGCCGGCTTCCTCGGCCATGGCGAGTGCCGCGGGCAGGATGCAGGCGGTTGGATGTGAAAAGCCCGTATCGTCGAAATCCAACAGGTGGGCGAGAGCGCCATTGGCCCATGCGGCGGAGACGACGCCGGTGCGGAGCGTGGTCCCGAGAACACTCGCCCTCGGGTCGCCTCCCTGCTCGCGGGTAATGTCCACGACGATGCGCCCCGCGGGTTCCGCGCTCGCGGCGAGCGCCACACCGGTGCAATCCAGGATATGCCGTTTCGTCGCGGCGATCGCCTCGGCGCTGATGTCGTCAAGGCGTGTCTTGCTGGCGAACTCGGAAAGGACGGTCGTTGCTTTCATGGATGTTTCCCGTTTCGTTCGGGACGCCGCGCCGTTGCAGCCCGTCCCGCTCCCACCGGCGGTGGAATGATCGTGGCCGTCACGGTATCAAGGCGCCCTACCGGTCGCAAGGAAGCCACAAAGCGTCGTAACCCGCGCCAATCTCTATACCACCTAGAAGGGCGCTCCAGCCGTGTCTAGTCGGCGGCGTCGGATTGCGCCATGTCGCGCTGTGCGGCAAAGGGGCCGAGGATCGTCTGCTGCGCCGCCGCAGGGTCGTCGATGCACCCTGCCAAAAAATCGAGCCCGTCATCCAGCGCATCAATGATCCGATCGACGCCGAAGCGTCCGCCGTCGGGATACAGCATGAAGCGGATCGAGGGCGAAGAGCCCGGCATGCCGACAGAGGGGATCGTCACCACGCCGTATTTCTCCAGGAGATACAGGCAGACCGTCGAAGTCGCCTCGATCGGCTTGATGGCCAGCTTGCGTCCGCCGGCACGGTCGAGCGCCAGGTTGACGATCGTATCCTCGGCGATGCCGATCCCGGGTCCCGCCGGGTATACCGCCTCCGAACCGAACTTCTGACGCATGTTGCCGAGCAATAGTTCGGCGAGGCGTCCGGCCTCGGCGACCGGCTCGGAATCGTATTTCTCTATCGCACGGTAGACCGCGGCGGCGTGGCTGGTCTGCGCGTCGATGCCGTGCCCGAAGCTGAAGCCCTGGATCTTGTTGATCAGGTCCTTGCGGCCCGCCATCGGGCCGGCGCGCGGCCCGATCATGTGTTTGTCGGTCGAGAAGATCGCGATATCGACAGGACCGACCTGAAAGCTCGGCGGTTCGCCGAACACGGCCATCCGGGCCGACAGGTGCGCGTCGTCGAGGAACACCGGGATATCTTCGTCTGCGAACAACCGCAGGGTCTTGACCAGGTCGTCGTAGTCCATGTGATGTTTGGCGTGCGAAATCGGCGTTACCGCGGCGAGCTTGGGCCGGATGCCGGACGCCAGCGCATCCGCCGCTCCGGCATAGCCGTAGGCCTCGTGAAAGTCGCCCTGCGCCAGTCGCACGCCGCGTTCCATGGAAGGGTGCGAGCGTCCCTTGCCGATGATCGACAGCAGGGCTTCGCCCGGTTCCATCATGGTGCACATGATCGAGATCATCGCCGACGAGATGCGGTTGGTGACGAAGCCGGCGTGCTCTTCCGGATCGCCGCCGAGGAACTCGACGACCTTGTCCTCGATCTTGCGGTCGAAATGAGCGTAATAGGTGAGCTGGGTGTCGAGCCGTTCGAGGTCTTGCTCGTCAACCGGGAAGCTGCGCGACAACGCCGTCAGGTTGAATACGGTATCTCGACCACCGGCGAGAACGCGTTCGCGGATCAGCCGCCGTCCATTCAGCATGCGGAGCGCCTCGTCGCCGAGGTCGCGAAGGATCGTTCCACGCGCGTAGGAAACCGATGAATCGATTGGGTTGCCGAAACCGTCAGTGCTGCCGGCCATGATCTCAACTCCCTGGTTGGCCCCGGCCTCGGTTCGACCCCCGCAGGCTCCGGGACAGATGTCGCCAGCATTACGGTAGTACCGGGCAGACGCACGACATATGACTTGGATCAAATCGGGGACGACGGTGTCATTGCGACATCGCCCGTTGGAATCGATTTATTCTCGCGAAAGCCATGGCGTGCGCAGCGGAACTTTGCGATTGTTATGGTGGGGAAAAGACTGGATTTAGGAGGCATTATTCGATGGAACCGCACCCGTATGGACCGTTTAAATACGTTCCCGTCAACCGCCGCCCGAAGATATCGTGGCCGAATGATGCGCGCGTGGCCCTGTGGGTCATTCCCAACATCGAATATTTCGCGCTCGACGAACCGCTACCCAGCGACTCGTTCGATCGACCGGGTGCAACCGCGCACACGCCGATGGTTCGCGAGTGGGGTTTGCGGGATTACGGTAACCGGGTCGGCGTGTTCCGGATCATGGAGGTCCTGGAAAAATACGGCATCCGCGCCACGGTTTCGCTGAATAGCGATGTCTGCGATGCCTTTCCGGAAATCATCAAAGACGGCGTCAAGCTCGACTGGGAGTTCATGGGCCATTGCAAGGGCAACATGCACCGGCTGAGTGAAATCCCCCCCGAATCCGAACGCGCCTATATCAACGAGGTGCTGTCGCGTATCGAAGCGGCCACCGGCACACGGCCCGCCGGGTGGCTCGGCGCCGGATTGGCCGAAACCTGGAACACCCTCGATTACCTGGTCGAGGCCGGATGTCTCTACGTTTCCGACTGGGTCAATGACGACCAGCCCTACATGATGGATATCGGCGGCAAGCCGTTGGTATACCTACCCTATTCCTTCGATACGAATGATTCGCCGGCGATCGGCCGCAATCGCTACACCCCGGGCGAGTTCGAGCGTATGATCAAGGATCAGTTCGACGTACTGTATCGCGAAGGAGCGGAATCCGGGCGTGTCATGGCGATTTGCCTGCATCCGTATATCATCGGACAACCGCACCGCATCGGCGCTCTCGACCGGGCCTTGGAACATATATGCGCCCATGCCGGCGTGTGGAAGGCGACCGGAACGGAAATCGTCGAGCATTACCTGAAGGCCGGCGTTACCTGGTAGGCGCGGATGGCGCCGCGGGTGAACGGAAATTTGAAATAGAGAGGAACAAGATCATGGATGGAATTAACACACCAAGCGCGCCCCCCGCGCTCGACGGCATTAAGGTCCTCGACTTCACGCAGTTCGAGGCCGGCCCATCCTGTACCCAAGCACTGGCCTGGATGGGCGCGGAAGTCGTCAAGGTCGAAGAACCGAAACGCGGCGAACCGGGCCGTTGGGGACTCAGCAATCGCAAGGATGCCGACGCACATTATTTTATCTTCTACAACACCAACAAGAAGAGCATCACCTGCAATCTGAAATCGCCGGAAGGCAAGGCGCTGATCGAGAAAATGGTCAAGACCGTCGATGTCGTCGTTGAAAACATGGCGCCCGGCACGTTCGCTCGGCTTGGTTTCGATTATGAGCGGCTGAACGAACTGAACCCCCGCATCATCTTCGCGCAGGTGAAGGGATTTTCGCCGGACGGTCCGCACGCGAACTATCTGGCCTTCGATATGATCGCGCAGGCCGCCGGCGGGACCTTCGCCGTCAATGGCTTGCCGGACCAACCACCGATCCGTCCAGGCGCCACGATGGGTGATACGGGCACCGGCATGATGGCCGCGATGGGCATCCTCGGCGCCCTGTTTCAACGGACCAACACCGGCAAGGGACAACATGTCCAGGTCGCCATGCGCGATGCGATGGTCAATTACAGCCGCACGCCGATGAGCCGCCAGGCCGCGGTCGAGGACGACTCTCTAATGCCGCGCATCGGCAATGAGGTTTACGGGACCGCGCCCGGCGGGCTGTACCCGTGCAAACCGGGCGGGCTCGATGACTGGGCCTACATTTTCGCGTCGCGCGGCAATGAAGAGCACTGGAAGCGGTTGTGCCGAGCCATCGGTCGCGAGGACCTATTGGAGGATCCGCAGATGCAGGACGGCGGCGCGCGATACAAACAGAAGGACATCGTCAACGAGGCAATCAAGGCGTGGACCACGCAGCACACCAAGAAGGAGGTCATGGAAATCATCGCCGGCGCCGGCGTGCCCTGCGGTGCGGTCTTCAACATGAAAGAGCAGCTTGAAGACGAGGATCTGCATGCCCGCGGCATCATGAGCAAGATCGATCATCCGGTTCGCGGCGAAGTTACCGTGCCCACCTCGCCGATCCGGATGTCCGCAACCAAGGTTCCGATCCGGTCCGCGCCGGTTCACGGCGCGAATAACGAGGAAATCTACGGCGATTGGCTTGGTCTCTCGACTGAAGAGGTCAAGAAAATGCGGGCGGAGAACGTTATCTGAGCGAAGGGCAAAATGGCGGCGGGGCCCGGGGCCCCGCCGGCCAATACAGGGTCGATACCCGAGTATTTTGATTTCTACCAATGGTCCTCTACGTTCAAAGGATCAACATTTCCCCATGGGGGTAGCGTGTTGTTGTTGAACTCAATTGGGGAATACCAGTGAATTCTATTGATCAAGTAGACGTGGGACTGTCCGGCGAAGCCGAGTTGGAAGTACTTGTTTCTGCGTGGTTAAACGACTTTGAACGAGCCCTCTCGGGTTGCGACACGCGGGGCGTGAAGTCCCTGATCGAGAAGGAAGGCAATTGGCGAGATGTGTTGGCCTTCACCTGGCATCTGACCCCAAGGGTTGGCAACTCGGAGATCGCGGATGCCCTTGTCATGCGACAACCGGCCGTCGAGGCGCAAGCGTTCAAGATCAGCGCCCTCCGCACGCCGCCCCGACGCGTCAATCGAATCGGTCGCGACTGTATCGAAGCGATTTTCTGTTTCGAGACAAAGGTCGGACGTGGCGAAGGTGTACTTCGTCTGGTGGCGGATTTAGACGGGCAATACAAGGCATGGGTTATCTCGACGACACTCGAAGAACTTAAGGGCTTCGAGGAACTGATCGGCGAAAAGCGTCCGTCCGGCGCCGCTTACTCACGAAACTTCGGCGGAGACAACTGGGAAGACACGCGGCGCAAAGCCGTCGCCTATGAGGACGACGACCCGACGGTTTTGGTTGTCGGCGGCGCCCAGGCGGGCCTCTCCATCTCGGCCCGCCTCAATCAGCTTGGCGTCGACACGCTCATGGTCGAGAAGTGGCCCCGCATCGGCGACAGCTGGAGAAAGCGGTACCACTCGTTGGCGCTTCATAACTCGATAGACGTGAACCACTTGCTGTACATGCCGTTTCCGCCAACCTGGCCGAATTTCATCCCGAAGGACATGCTGGGACTTTGGTTCGAATTCTACGCCCAAGTCATGGAAATTAACCACTGGACCAATACCGAGTTCACGAAAGGCACTTGGGACGCAGAGGCGAAATGCTGGGTTGCCACGCTCAAACGAGCGGACGGTAGCGAGCGCATCATACGCCCACGTCACATCGTGTTTGCCAATGGGGTCAGCAGTTACCCGTTAAAACCGGAGATTCCGGGCCTCGACACATTCACGGGCGACGTGATTCATTCGGAAGGCTTCGACAGTGCCGCGCCCTACGCCGGGAAGAAGGCAATCGTCATCGGGACGGGATCCAGCGCCAACGACATCGCGCTCGACTTGCATAGCTTCAATTGCCAGACGACCATCGTTCAGCGCGGCTCCAGCACCGTTGTCTCCATCGAACCTTCGGCGCAGCTCAACTACGCGCTTGACTTGCCCCCAGGTTTCGTACCAGTCGTTATGTTAGACCTTGCTCGTTGTTTG
>CAYPAV010000036.1:0-30858 GCA_964408805.1 uncultured Rhodospirillaceae bacterium
CAGATGACGCTCTCTCTAACTCACACCGTGGATCCGGTTAAGGGGGCTAGGTCATCGGGCGATGGCTCGACGGGAAGGCGGCGAAAGTGACCAATTGGCGGACCTATTATCGCTGCGACTAGGGGCGCCGGCAAAGGGTACCGGACGGTTGTTCGCCTAATCTTAGCGGGTGGGCGACTCGGTGGATTTGCTGGAGATCATGGGTTGGCAGGAGAACGGGGATGCCGCATAATTCCGTAAATAAAATAAAAGCCCGGAAGGAATAATATCGCTTACAGGAGGACTACCATGAACCGAAATCTTCGTGCGCTTACGGGCGCCGTATCGTTGGCCGTCATGACGTTGAGCGCCACCGCAGCACTCGCGGTGAAGGACGGCGGGGTACTCAAGGCCTACCATCGGGGGACACCGCCGAGCGGCTCCATCCATGAGGAGGCGACGAACTCGACGCTGACTCCTTACATGCCCGTGTTCAACAATCTGATCATGTACGATCAGCACAAGCCAACGAACAGCTTGGATACGATCATTCCCGACCTCGCGATCTCATGGGAGTGGAAGAACGATAAATCGAAGCTGACGTTCAAGTTGCGCTCCGGCGTGAAATGGCATGACGGGAAACCGTTCACCGCGAAGGACGTCAAATGCACCTGGGACCTCCTGCAAGGCAAGCGGAAGGCAAAACTCCGCAAGAACCCGCGCAAGGCCTGGTACAAAAATCTCGATAAAGTCACGGTGGACAGCGATACCCAGGTGACATTCCACCTGAAACGCCGCCAGCCGGCCTTCCTGACGCTGCTCGCATCGGGCTATTCGCCGGTCTATCCGTGCCATGTGTCGCCGAAGAAAATGCGCACGCATCCGATCGGCACCGGCCCCTTCAAGTTCGTTTCGCTGAAGCAGAACGAACATGTGAAGTTCGTCAAGAACAAGAACTACTGGAAGAAGGGCAAGCCGCACCTCGACGCGATCGAGCACACGATTATCAAAAGCCGCTCGACCCGCGTGTTGGCCTTTGTCGCCGGCAAGTTCGATATGACCTTCAACGTCGACGTCACCATTCCACTGCTGAAGGACGTCAAGGAACAGGCGCCGAAAGCGATTTGCGAACTCCGGACGACGAACGTTACCGGCAACTTGATCGTCAATCAGTTCAAGCCGCCCTTCGACAACCCGAAAATTCGGAAGGCAATGGTCCTGACCATCGACCGGTCCGCGTTCATCAAGATTCTTGGACATAACCAGTGGATTCAGGGTGGTGCGCTGTTGCCGCCGCCGGGCGGCGTCTGGGGCATGCCTCCGGAATTCCTGAAGACGGTGGCGGGCTATGATCCCGACGTCGCGGGCAACCGCAAGAAGGCCCGCGCGATCATGAAAGGCCTCGGCTATGGGGCCGACAACAAGCTCAAGGTCAAGGTCTCGACCCGCAACATCGCGGTCTATCGCGACGCGGCGGTGATCCTGATCGACCATCTGAAGGAAATCTACGTGGATGCGGTGCTTGATACGGTCGAGACCAGCAACTGGCACGCCAAGGTGGCCCGCAAGGACTACATGGTCGGCCTGAACCTGACCGGTATCGGCGTCGACGACCCGGATGCGATGTTCTACGAGAACTTCTCGTGCGGATCGCAGCGCAACTACACGGGTTACTGCAACAAGGACCTCGAGAAGCTGTTCGAGAAGCAGTCGATGATGGATTCAGGCGAGGCGCGCAAGAAGCTCGTCTGGGAAATCGACAAGAAGCTGCAGGAAGACGCGGCACGTCCGATGATCTACCACACCAAGGCCGCGACGTGCTGGCATCCTTACGTGAAGAACTTCACGACCATGACGAACAGCCTCTATAACGGTTGGCGCATGGAAGACGTCTGGCTCGACAAGTAGTCGTGCCGCGCGGTTGATATGGGGCTGGCGGGCTCGAGCGCTCGTCGGCCCCCGACCGCTTTACGTTGGCGGCGAACCGGTGTCCCTTCGAATTCGTTTGGAGGGGGGCGGTAGAGGGAGTAGGAGTTGGGAACCTATATTTTTCGACGCTTTTGCCTGATGCTGCTGACCTTGGTCGGCATGTCGATCATCATCTTCGTATTGCTGCGGATGATGCCGGGCAACATTGTCGACATTATGTTCGATTCCGCCGGATTCGTGGATCTGGCGGAAAAGGCGGCGATCGAGAAGGAATTGGGCCTCGATCAGCCGATTCACGTGCAGTATATCGACTGGATGTGGGGCCTGCTTCGTTGGGATCTGGGCTTCTCCTATGTCTCCGAGATGCCTGCCGTCGACGAACTCGGCCCCCGGATTCCAATCACCGCCAAGCTCGCCGTGCTCGCCCTTTTCTTTTCCGTCTTGTTCGGTGTGCCGCTCGGCGTGATCAGCGCCGTCAAGCAGGACACCAAGCTGGATTACACGCTTCGGGTGATCAGCCTCAGCGGCCTGTCTCTGCCGTCGTTCTGGCTCGGGTTGTTGATCCTGATGTTCTTCGTCCATTATTTCGGAACGATACCCATATACACCGACCCGCCCGAGAATCTTTGGGACGAGTTGGTGCTCTACAGCATACCGGCGGCGGCGGTCGGGTTCCGTGCGTCCGCTATCATCATGCGCCTGACGCGTTCCTCAATGCTCGAGGTGATGCGTCAGGACTATATCCGAACGGCCCGATCGAAGGGCGCCTCGGATAATTCGATCAATTACCACCATGCCCTCAAGAACGCGGTGCTGCCGGTCGTCACGATTATCGGCATCGAGGCCGCGTTCCTGATCGGCGGCCTGATCATCACCGAAACCGTGTTCAATATTCCCGGCGTCGCCCATTTCCTCGTCGAGGCGATCCTGATGCGGGATTATCCGATCGTCCAAAGCCTGGTGATGTTGATGGCGGTCGTTGTCGTGGTGATTAATTTCCTCGTGGATCTGATGTACGCGTCGTTGGATCCCAGAATCAAATACGCCGACTAGCGAAGTGGGAGAGCGATCAAGTGGCGACCATCGATCATGAAGCCGAACTGACGAAGGCCGGCGCCCACGTTGAGGGCAAGTGGGATAACTTCATCCATTTCTGCCGCCGCTATCCGCTGGGTGCGGTCGGCGGGGCGATCTTCATCGTCTTCGTGTTTTCCGCCCTGTTCGCCGACGTGATAGCCCCGCATGATCCCTTGCAGACCCGCGCGTCCGCCTCGCTCGCGTCGCCGAATATGGACATGATCATGGGCGCCGACATGCACGGTCGAGACGTGTACAGCCGGATTATTCACGGCGCCCGGATATCGCTCGCGGTCGGCGTCGCCTCGACGCTTCTCGGCGGGATCATCGGCGTCCTCATCGGGTTGATGTCGGGTTACCTGATGGGTTGGTTCGACCTCTTGATGCAGCGCCTGATCGATATCATGCAGGCTTTGCCGTTGTTGGCGCTGGCCTTGGTGATGGCGGCGGCGCTCGGGCCGTCGCTTGAGAATACGATCATCGCAATCTCGATCCCATTGGTGCCCAACATCGCGCGCGTGGTCCGTTCGAACACCTTGTCGTTGCGCGAGATGCCGTTCGTCGAAGCCGCCCGTGCGGCGGGCATGAGCGAGCTGCGTGTCGCCATGCGCCACGTACTGCCGAACACGCTGGCGCCATTGATCGTCCTCGGCACGGCCCAGCTTGGGGCCGCGATCCTGACGGAGGCGTCTCTGTCGTTCCTGGGTCTCGGTATTCCGGAGCCCCATCCGTCTTGGGGCCGCATGCTTTCGGAATCGGCGGCCGAATATGTTCGCACCGCCCCCTGGCTGGTCATCTTTCCGGGTATTGCGATCAGTCTCGCGGTGTTCGGCACCAATCTCCTGGGCGATGCGGTCCGGGATATCCTCGATCCCCGGCAGCGCAGCTGACGCGTCGGCGGACCTCTCACGGAATCGGAACAACAGCTGGTAATTGCACCCATGACGGAGACCGCAACGAGCGCCGCCCTATCGAATGCCGGATCGACCGAAGCCGTTTCCGCGGCCGGCGAAAAGGTGTTGGAGATCGAAGGCCTCCAGACCTATTTCTACACCCGCGATGGGATCGTAAAAGCGGTCGAGGACGTCTCCTTCCATCTGAACAAGGGCGAGACGCTGGGCATCGTCGGCGAATCCGGCTGCGGCAAGAGCATCACTGCGCTGTCGATCCTGCGCCTCGTCCCCGACCCGCCCGGCCAGATCATCGGCGGCGAGGTGCGTCTCGAAGGGCGCAATCTGCTTGATTGCAGCGAAGAAGAAATGCGCGACATTCGCGGCAACGATATCTCAATGATCTTCCAGGAGCCGATGACTTCGCTCAATCCGGTGCTGACCATCGGCCATCAGATCAGCGAGGCGCTGATCCTGCATCAGGGCATGAACAAGGTGCAGGCGATGGAGCGCTCGATCGAGATGCTCGGCCTGGTCCGCATTCCCGAACCGCAACAGCGGGTCAGGGAATATCCCCACCAGCTTTCGGGCGGCATGCGTCAGCGGGCGATGATCGCGATGGCGCTGTCGTGCAATCCGAAGGTGTTGATCGCCGACGAGCCGACGACCGCGCTCGATGTGACGATCCAGGCACAGATCCTCGATCTCATCGTAGACCTGAAGGAACAGCTCGACACCGCGGTGATCCTGATCACCCACGATCTTGGTGTCGTCGCCGAGACGGTGCAGCGGATCGTCGTGATGTATGCCGGGCGGAAGGTCGAGGAGGCGGATGTCGAACCGCTCTTCGGTGAACCATTGCATCCCTATACGCATGGCCTGTTGGCTTCGGTCCCGCGCCTCGAGATCATGAGCGGCGAGGACTACACGTCCGGCGAACGCTTGATGGAAATTCCCGGCATCGTGCCGGCGCTTTCGAACCTGCCGCCGGGCTGCGCCTTTGCGCCCCGTTGCCCGCATGCCGACGACAAATGCCGGGCCGAATATCCGGCCTACGAGGAGAAGCGCCCAAACCATTGGGCCGCCTGCTGGCATTCCGACCGGCTGTTTGGAGGATCGAATGACTGACGTCTCCTTGAACGAAGGCGGATCCGCCGGCGCGAAGACACCCGTCCTCGAGGTCGAGAACCTCAAGAAACATTTTCCGATCAAGAAGGGCCTGCTGTCGCGCACGGTTGGCCAAGTCTATGCGGTCGACGGCGTCAGTTTCAGCATCTACGAAGGAGAGACCCTCGGCCTCGTCGGCGAGAGCGGCTGCGGCAAGTCGACCGTCGGTCGCACGGTGCTGCGGTTGATCGAACCGACCGACGGCGCGATCAAGGTCTCCGGCGACGACATCACCGATCTTGGCAAGGACGACATCCGTCCCTATCGCCGGCAAATGCAGATTATCTTCCAGGACCCGTTCTCGTCCCTCAATCCCAGGATGTCGGCCGGGGATATCGTCGGCGAACTGCTTCAGGTCCATGATATCGCGGAGGGCAAGGAAAAGGAGGAGATGGTCGCCGGGTTGTTCGAACGCGTCGGTCTCCGGAAAGCGCAGATGAAGGCCTTCCCGCACGAGTTTTCGGGCGGTCAGCGCCAGCGCATCGGAATCGCCCGCGCCCTCGCCCTGAACCCGAAGCTGATCATCGGGGATGAGCCGGTCTCCGCGCTCGACGTCTCGATTCAGGCACAGGTGATCAACCTGCTGATGGATTTGCAGGACGAGTTCAAGCTTTCCTACCTCTTCATTGCCCACGACCTCGCGGTGGTCGAACACATAAGTCATCGCATCGCGGTGATGTATCTAGGTAAGATCGTCGAATACGCGGATAAGCGCACCCTCTTCACCGATCCGCAGCACCCCTATACGGAAGCACTGCTCTCGGCGGTGCCGATCCCCAATCCGAGGGTGAAGCGGGAGAAGCGGATCCTGCAGGGCGATGTGCCCAGTCCGATCAACCCGCCGCCCGGCTGCCATTTCCATACCCGCTGCCCCTATGCGGAAGAGCAATGCCGGGTCGA
Source organism: uncultured Rhodospirillaceae bacterium (assembly GCA_964408805.1). GTDB lineage: Bacteria > Pseudomonadota > Alphaproteobacteria > UBA8366 > UBA8366 > CAYPAV01. The sequence goes on from CAYPAV010000036.1 coordinate 5,943, forward strand.
GGAGCCGCCGTTGTTGGAGATCGCACCAGGTCACGTCGTGGCGTGCCATCTGAGGACGCCGTCGGCTTAAAACCGTTGTGCGAGGAGCCGGTCGAGCTGCGCGGCCAAGGCCTCAGGCGTATCCACCGGCAGGTTGCAAATTCTATTCTTGCAGACATAGGCGGTGGGGGCGTCGTTGAGCAATGGTCGCCCGGCGAGCAAGGGCCAAGCCTTGTTTTCGCGCGGCGCGTCGGGTGCGATGACGGCGAGCACGGTGCCGATCAGCGGGCGTTTCCGAATCTCGGCCAATAACCGCCGGGTGCGGGAGTCTTCGGGTCGGCCGACGATCACGATTTCACGGGCTTCGTCGGGCCGATAGTAAAGGGCGCGAAGCAGCCCCGTGGCGAAAGGTGCGGATGAGTCGAGATAGCGGCCTAGTCCGGTCAGGATGTCTCGGGCCTGTCTCTCGAGTTCGGCTCCGCCGCCGAACAGGGCCAAGCGATGGAGGGCGATCAAGGCGGCGGCGTTGCCCGATGGGACATTTTCTTCCTCTAGGATGATCTTTGCGGGAATGCCGGTGACGCTTCCGACCGGGGTGAACCTGAACGGTGACCCGGGTTTGGTTTGAAACCGCCCGATCACGGTCTTCGTCAACCGTCTCGCATCATTTAGGTGCCGGATATCGAAATCGGTTTCATAGAGATCGAGTAACGCTTCGATCAGAAAGGCATAATCGTCGAGGAAAACGTCGCCATTGGTCTTGCCGGCCCGGCGGCTGTGGACCAACCGGCCGGTGTTGGCGGCGAGTAACCGTCGGACCGCCTCCGCCGCCACGCGTCGGTAGCGATCGTCATCCAATACCTGCGCCGCCTTGGCGAAGGCGCCGACCGCTAGGGCATTCCACGAGGTGAGGATTTTGTCGTCGCGGAAGGGCGGGTCCCGCTTGGCGCGTGCCGCAATCAACTTCCGGCGGGCGTCGCGCAGTCGTTCTTCCGTTGCCGGCAAATGTTCCGGTTTGCCGCGAAAGCGCAAGACGTTTCGGCCGGCCGACGTGCCTGGGGTTCCCTCGAAATAGGCAGCGATGAAAAGCGCCACCTCTTGCGTGTCCAAAACGAATTTCAGTTCAGCCATGCTCCATGTGTAGTAGCTGCCGTCCTTCCCGTCGCTCTCGGAATCGAGGGCCGAAGCGAACCCGCCGGCCGGCAGCCGGAAGCGTGCAAGAAGGTCGTCCAGGATGGCCCGGGCGACAGCTTTGAAGCGAGGTTTGGCGGAAGCTTGATAGGCCTCAAGATAAAGGCGGGCCAGCAGGGCGTTCTCGTTGAGCATGATTTCGAAGTGCGGTATCCGCCAGAACCGATCGACGGCGTAACGATGGAACGCGCCGCCCAACTGATCGCGAACACCGCCGGCCGCCATCCGGTCGAGGGTGCGGTATACGTTCTCCAACAGCGCCTTGTCGCCGCGCCGAATGCCATGATGGAGGAGCAAGGACAATACGTTGGGGCGAAGGAACTTGGCGCCCTGACCAAAGCCGCCATGGGTTCTGTCGAACTTGGCGGACCAGGCTTGGGCGGCGGTCTCGCGGGGAGCCGCCCCGGCCTGCGCGGGACCCGTCGGGACCGGCGCGGACATAGCCCGCATCTGTTGGCGGATTTCCTTGGCGTCCGCCAGGAGGCCGGTACGGTTCCCGGTCCATTCCTTGGTCATGACGCGAAGGACCGCAACGAATCCCCGCTTACCGTATTCCGCCTCGGGCGACATGTAGCCGGCGGCAAACAGCGGGGTTCCATCCGGCATCAGGAAGAAATTCGCCGGTGACCCGCTGAAGCCGAGCATGCCCGACATCACTGCCATGAAATGGTGGTCGAGATCGGGGCGCTCCTCGCGGTCGACCAGGATGCTGATGAATTGTTCGTTCAGGATTTCGATCACGCGGGGGTCGGAAAAAGTCTTCCGCGCCATCACATGGCACCAATGGCAGGCCGCATAGCCGATCGAGAGGAAGATCGGCTTGTCTTCCCGCCGCGCCTCGGCCAGGGCCGCCTCGCCCCAGGGCCGCCACTCGATCGCGTCCTTGGCGTGTTTCAGAAGATAGGGGCTAGTTGCATCGTCGAGGCGGCCGGCAGCGGCCGGAGATGCGGCCCAAATCCCAAGCCAAATTCCGAGCCAGAGGACCGACGGCCAGCCGGCGTTATGACGCCTCGGCTGCCCTGTCATCGGACTGGCGGGCCGAGATGCGAATGGCCTTGTGATCGAGGATGCAGGCTTCACGGCAGAGCGCGCAGCCGGTGCAGCGATCGGGGTCGATGGTCGGGCGAATCCCATCCGTCCATTGTAGCGCCCCCGGGACAGGACAGGAATCGGCGCAGGCACCGCATTCCGGACCCGAATAGGGGAGACAGGTTCCCTGGTCGATCTCGGCCTTGGCGAGTATCGGGGGCGGCGGCCGGTTCCCGTCTTCCTGAGGAAGGATCAGCGCGTCCGGCTCGCAGGCGACGACGCAGGGCCAGTCGTCGCACATATGGCAGCCGTGGCGCAGCAGGTTCATCACCGGCGTTCCGGCCGCTCGGGTGCCGGCAGCGGCCGGAAGCTTGAACAGGACATCGTGCGGGCAAGCCTCGATGCATTTGTCGCAGCGGGTGCAGCTCAACAGGAAATTCAATTCGTCGACGGCGTAAGGCGGGCGAATCCATCCTTCGGCGCGGCCCTTGGTTCTTGCGGCGGCGATCTCCGATGCGATCGCGGCGACCTTCCGGCCGCCCGCCCGGAACAAGTCCCGGCGTCCGATCGAATTGGTCACGCGTCGCTCCCATCGGCATGCAGAGTGCGGAGTTTCCCGGTCATGGTGCGCCGTCGCTGGATGACGACGAAGCCAAGGAGAGCCAGCAACCCCAAGGCAAAGAGATAGCTCATCGGCATCGGTGTTCCGATCCGCAATGGAAACTCGACGATATAGGGCTCGCCGCCTGATTCGAAGATCGCGAAGACGGCATACTCGCCCTCCTCCGGATAAGTAATGCCCTGACGGAAGACGTTGTCGTCGGGCGGTTGCGTGCCGAGGATGGTGGTATGGCCATCGCCGAACAACCAGGGCAGCCACGTTGCTTCGCGGATCTCGAAGGTGACCTTACCTTGGAACGGCGTCTGGTCCTTGTGGCTCTTGATGTAGAAATTGATCCGTCCCGGCTCGCCCGGCCGCGGAAAGGCGGGGAACACCATATAGGTGACGATGAAGTCACCGATCTCGGCTTCGCCTTGAACCGCGGGCGGTGTGTTGGAGTCCTCGTTCAAGGCATAGGATGGGCGTCCAAGGACATGATGGGCCGAGGCGAAATCAGCCGCCAGAAGGGACAATACGGCGACCAATGCCGCGCAGGATAATTTGAAAAATCTTACATTCATATGTCACGCCCTCCGTTTCGGCGTGGTTTTCCTCGAACGTTCGACGATCCAGATCGGCAGGTTCGGGTGGGGACAGACCTCGACGCACAAGCCGCAACCGACGCAACCCTTTTTGATGACCGGACGATACTGGTTCCACATCTCAAACACGATGGCCTTGTTGCCGAGCGGGCAAACACTGACACAGGCGCCGCAAACGCCGGTGTCCGCCCAGGGATAGCAGGTGGTTCGGTCTATCTCCGCGATCCCCATATCGATTTCGTCTTTGGGCAAGACGGTCAGCGCCTCCGTCGGGCAGACCTCCATGCATTTGTCGCACAAGATGCAGCCTTTTTCCGTGGGATCGACATACGGGGTGTTGACCTTCATCGCACCGTCGCGGGCGTGGAAGCGGATACATTTGGGCGGGCATACCTCTCCGCACAAGCCGCATCCGATACAGGCGGCGACGAAGGCGGCGTCGTCTTTCAGGGCACCGGGCGGTCGCAGATAATTCCTTTTCGCCGCGGCCCGGCCCGGCGCCAGCAGAGAGGTCAACCCATAGGGCAGCGCGCCCGCCGCCAGCAGAGCGGCGGCGGCCGCGAGGCGTTGCAGGGCGCTCCGCCGTTTCATCAGGCCGTCTTTCCATGCGGGAGGCTGCCGTCGGTGGCATCCTCCTGCTCGCTGCGGTAGCGCTGGCCAAGATGGCCGGGGCCTTGCGCCGGGTAATCCGTCGGCCGGATCACGAAGGTCATCGCGTCGGTCGGGCAGATCGCGATACAGGCCGTGCAGTTGTTGCATTCCTGGCCGAACCCGTCGCGAAGCGGATCCAGATCGAACTCGCAAACCGCGTTGCATTTCGCACAATCGTTGCAGGTCTCCACGATCCGCCGGATGCGTACCAACCGATAACGGCCGAGCAGCGCGTAGAGTGCGCCGCCGGGGCAGAGATAGCGGCAGAAGCCCCGCCGCGCGACCAAGAGGTCGAACAGCAAGGTGCCGATGAAGAAGATCATGCCGGCGCCAAATCCGCCGATCCCGATCATGTAGTAGATTTCGCGGCCGACGATGGCCGGTGGATAGATCGCGGCCACCAAAACAGAGCCGGTCGCCGCCGAGAGGACGATGCCGATCGCCAGGACGCCGTATTTGATGCGCTTGTCGAAGTGACGATTGCCGACCCTCAACCCGGCCCAGCGCAGCCAGAACCCAAGGTTCGAGTTCAGTTCGTAAATGAAGGTCGCGGGGCAGATCCAGCCGCAGAAAAACCGCCCGAATACGATCGTAAACACGATCGGGATCAGGGCCGTCAGCAGAAACGGCCAGTAAAGCGTCAACCCGGCCGCCGATTGGCCAAGTGCCGCTAGCGGGTCCGAGATCTGAAATCCCCAAAAGGTGCCCGACCAGGTGTTGCCCTTGACCGCGTCCAGATCTTCCGCCGGATCGTTGGTGAAGGGAGCCGTGAGCGCCTCCATCACGTCGTAGACCCGCTGTTCGGAAGGCGCTAGCAAATCATAGGCGTGGGCGGATACGTAGGTTTGGTAGACGTGCAGGAAGGGCAGCAGCACCAGCATCGCGAAGACGATGCTCAAGCTGACCCAGCGCAGCTTGTTCAGGTGGCGCCAAAGGAAGAACGGTTTCTTGCTCGTCATGTTCGATCTCCGGTTATCCGAAGACTATCCATGCGCGGGTACGATACGGATCGCGTGCGGCATCTGAATGCACGACCGCTCGCAAAGACCGCACCCGACGCATTTGTCCAACACATGAGGCTGCTCCAGCCGGCCGACGCGGATCGCGACATCCGGCAGCGGACAGGCCCGGTAACAAACACCGCAAGTCTTGCCTTGATACGAGAGGCAGAGACTCTCGTCGACCACGGCATGACCCATCTTGACGCCGTCGACGATCGCCTTCGCCTCGCGCTTGATCGGCCGAATTGCACCCGTCGGGCAGACATCGCCGCATTTCATGCAGAGGATGCAGGCCTTCTCGCGGGGCGTGATAAAGGGTGTGTCGATCGAGGCCAGACCGTTTTCGAGGCTGAAATACTTGATACATCGATTGGGGCAGGCCTCGCCGCATTGTCCGCAATTGATGCAGCGGTTGAGAAAGTTGTCCTCGTCGAGCGCGCCCGGCGGCCGCAGATAGCGAAGCGAGGGCCGGTTCCTTGCCGCATGACCGGCGCCCGGCGACACAGCCGCCGCGGTGCCAATGCCCATCGCCTTGAGGAAGCTTCTCCGTTTCATCTCTTCGACCCGTCCAATCTCCGGCCGGCGGGACGCCAATCCCGCCGGCGGATAGCTCCGTTTTAGATCTTCTCGATCCGGCAGGCGCTCTTCTTGAAGTCGACCTGCCCCGAAACCAAATCCCAAACCCGGCTGGTGGTGCCGTTGGCCAGCCATTTGTTCTTCTTGGGATCCGCGCTATCGGCGACCGAGAGGTTCCACGGCCCGAACATGTAGCCGCGCGGTACGTTGTTGCGGGCCGGCTTGACCAGGCTATTGGTGCCGACCTGGGCCCGCGCCTCCAGCGACCCGCGCCGGGTGATCACGCGCACCTTGTCGCCGTCCTTGATGCCGAGATCCTTGGCATCGTCGGGATGCATCTCGACATACATTTCAGGCACCAGCCGGCGCGTCGTCGGACTGCGGTTCGACTTGGCAGTGTGGAAGTGCTCGTAGACGACGCCGAGGCCGAACCAGTAGGGGTACTTGTCCTTCGGCACCTTTTGCCAGGCCTTGCCGCGGTGCTCTTCGTCCGGGATGTCCGGAGTCAGGGCCTTGTCCCGCGCCTCTTTCAAGAGAGCGATGTGATCGATGGTATAGTGGTCGTCCTTCTTCGCACCGAACGCCATCAATTTCTTGGTCAACTCCTCTCGGTTGGAATAATCCTGCTTGATCAGCTTCATGTGCACCTTGCCGTCCTTGGTGCGGAAGTATCCGTAGGGCTTATTCTCCCAGGTTCCTTCCTGCAGCATGTAGCGCCGCTTGGTGCCGCCGTTCTGGGCCGCTTCGTAGCTCGGCGCCGGCCACTGGATGCCGCGCAACTCCGCGATCTGTTCGTAGGGCGAGATTTTGTCGATCTTCTCGACCTCCAGAATTCCAGTCAGGTCCGTATCGGTCCCTTCCGAGGCCCGGAGGACATCGCGAAAAATTTCCTGGGCGTCGTAGAAACCGTCCGCTTTCCGTTTGTAGGGCAGGGCCGTCTCCATATCTAGCCCGAGCAGCTTGCCGATGCCCTTGGCCTTGTCGATGACCATGTCCATGTCGGGCCGGCAACCCTTCGGCGGGTTGGCCGCCTTTTGGCAGATATTGAGGCGCCGCTCCGAGGAGATATAGATGCCCTCGACCTCGCCCCAGGTCGCGGCCGGGAAGATCACGTCCGCATAGAGGTTGTTGGGCGCGTGGCGGTAGATTTCCTGCACCACGTTGAAGGTCTTGGTGATCGCCGGCCGTACCAGATTGTATTGGTCCGGCAGGTCGATATGCGTTGCGTAGACGAAGAAGAAGGCCTTCACGTCGCCCTTGAGGGCACGCTCCATCATGCCGACCGCATAACCCGGATTTTTCGAGTTCATGGCGTTGATCAGGTTCTTCTCGGGAACACGCCAGGCCTTGGCCATCTTCAACCGATGCTTCTTGTCCTTCAGCGGCATGTTGAACGGCAACCGTCCCGTCAGACCGCCGGTGAAGCGTTCGCCCATGGCGTTGGGCTGGCCGGTCATCGAGAACGGCCCGCAGCCGGGTTTGGCCAGGTTTCCGGTCAAGGTCAGCAGGTTGATGATCGAGATCACGTTGTGCTGGCCGTGGATGTGCTGGTTGTAGCCGATGCCCCACATGATGATGACACCGCCGTAACCGCCCTTCTGCGTGCCCTTGGCGCGGGCGAGGCGCTTGCGGGTGGCGTCGGCGAACATGCCGGCGATCCGGCGGATCATCGCCGGGGAGACATCGTGATTGGGGCCGCCCATCCGGTCTTGGACTTGCTCCGGGCTATAATCCTTGAGCACGCCCTTGGTGTATTCCTTCCAGCCGGTCGTGTGCTTCTTGACGAATTTCCAGTCGATCACGTCTTCATGGTCCTTCAGGAGGACATGGGCGATGGCGTTCAGGAAGCTGATGTCGCCGTTCAGGATCGGCACGTGGACGGTATTCTTCGGGTTGATGTCCTCGTAGCCCATAACGGTCCCGGTACGACGCGGGTCGACGATCACGGTCGGAATGTCCTTCTTCCGCTTATGGTCGGCTGCGCGCCAGAAGATGATCGGATGCGCTTCCCGGGGGTTGTGCCCGAAATGCATGATCATGTCGGCAAGTTCGATGTCCTCATATGCCAGCGGCGGCGTGTCCGAACCGAGTGTTGCGAAATACCCGGTCACCGCCGAGGTCATGCACATGCGCGCATTGGCCTCGATGGTGTTGGAGCCGAGAACGCCCTTCATGAACATGTTCTCGAGATACTGCCCCTCCATGGTGAGCTGGCCCGAACCGTAGAGACCGATCGAGTTGCCGCCATACTTCTTTGCGAAATGGGCGATCTTGTGGTCGACCATCTCGGAGGCTTCCTCGTAGGACACGCGCAGGAAATGCTCCTCGTCGAACGAGCCCTTGGTTTTCGACACAAAATCGAGGTCGCCATGGCCGGGCTTCTTCCACTCGGCCCAAACGTCCTTGCGGACGTAGGAATCACCTTCCATGCGATCGACATACATCGGTTCGGCCGCCGTCAGGCCCTTGATGCATTGCAGGCCGTAATTGGTCGGATGGTCCTTGTCGGGCCGCATCGAGACGATCTTGCCGCCCTCGGCTTGAATGATGGTGCCGCAGCCGACGCCGCAATACGGGCATTGTGCGAGCGCCGTCGTGCGATCGTCCTCGTTGACGGCCGCCTCGGCCGAGGCGATTTCAAGCTCCGGATTGGCGCCGACCATGAGGCCGGTGCCGGCAGCGGAGGCGGTAATGAAGGCGCTGTTCTTCATCATATCGCGCCGGGTCATATGGTTTTTGATACGTTTCATTGGATTAGCCTCCTAATTCTTCGCCAAGCCGCGCAGATAGACGATGATGTCGTCGATTTCCCGATCCGAGAGATCGGCCAGAGCTTCGGGTCCCTGGAAGGGGAGCATGCGGGTGTTCGAGCGGCCCACCTTGATGGTCTCGCGAATGAAGCCGTCCGAGACCTTGTTCAGGAAGCCGGGCAATCCGATCGCCGTGCCGGTGCCGCCGGATTCATAGCCGTTGCCGCTCATGCCGTGACAGGTCGAGCAAATGTAGTTGTACCATTGCTCGCCAAGGCGCGGATCGCCGCGGGCCTCGGGCTGGGCATCGACTTCCTTGGCCCGGTTGGGGATCTTCGCTTGCGAACGAAGATAGGTGACGATCGCTCGGACGTTTTTCCGCCCCAAATGGACGAAGGGCATCATGGAAGTGTCTTCACGTCCGTCGCGGATGGTGCTCATGAAGAACTTGTCGGAAGAGATGCTGAGCAGTTCCGGGTTGGTCAGCGACGGGGCCATGCCCGGCTTGCCGATGGCGTCGGCTTGGTGGCAAACGGCGCAATTCTCGTTGAACTGAGATTTGCCGAGTCTAAGTGTTGCCTTGGTCGCCGGTTCGGCGGCAGCGGCACTGGTGAACGCAAGCCAGACGATGCCGGCTATTCCGAGGATTATTCGTTTGTAAGCGAACATCATGTCCTTCGCCTCGTCATTGTTTTGTGTTCTTCATCTTGGGTTTGCCGCCGGAGACCATTCTCGCTACCAGTTCTGGCCCTTCGGCGGCTTCGTCATGTCCTTGTGACACAGGTCGCACTTCACCTTTTCCCGTTCCATTCGCTCGTGCAGCAGATCCATGGCAGCTTCCTTGTCGTAGCCGCGGGGCAGGGTGTGTGAAATTCCCTTGTGGCAATCGATGCAGGTCATTCGCCAGGATTCTCCCAGCTCGTGCATGGTCTTGGCGTCCGGTGCCTGCTTCTTGGTCGCCATAAAATCCATACCATGACAGTTCCGGCACTCGCGCGAATTGGTCGATTTCATGCTGCCCCAGACCTGGCGCGCCAGCACCGGCCGCTTCGCCTCGAACGCCTCGGGGGAATCGATCGATCCCAGCATCCAGTGAAACAACTCGTTGGTCGCGCGGACCTTGCGGATGACCTTGTGGATCCATTCCCGCGGTACATGGCAGTCGGGACAGGTCGCCCGAACGCCGGTCCGGTTGTTGTAATGAATCGTCTTTCGGTATTCCTTGAAGACGTATTCCCGCATCGCATGGCACGAGATGCAGAAGCGCTCGGTATTGGTCAGCTCTATGCTCCAATTGAAGGCACCCCAGAACATCATTCCGGCCAGAAATACCACCGGCAATCCGAGGAGCGGATGCTTGGTCACGAGCCCCGAGAAGGCGGTCCACAGCTTCAATAATTGGTTCATTCAAGTGGATCATTGGTTGAAACCGACGTCCAAATATTGACGGAGCCGAAATTAGGCTCGCCTGTTTGGCGCATCATTGATTGACATCAATTCAGCGTGAGATCGAATTCCAAACACATAAAAAAATACCTCTCATGTAGGAATGAAATTCCGCCCTGGCCATCGTCATTTCGAAGCCGCCGCCTAATTAAAAGTTCGATCAAGGAGTTGGGTTGGAGGCGAGACGATGAGCGAAATTCGCATCGAGACCGATGGGTCCGTGCGCACTGTTACTTTGACGCGATCGGAGAAACGGAACGCGATAAACGAGGAGATGATAGCGGCCCTGCATGAGGCCTTCGCGGCCCCGCCTCCCGATACGGAGCGGGTCACGGTACTCCGCGGCGAGGGCCCGGTTTTTTGCTCCGGCCTCCAGCTCCGCTCGGGCGGGCTCGATCCCGATGCGGCCGTGGTGATCGAGGATATGTTCAACGCGGTCCAGCATTATCCGCTGCCCGTCGTCGCCGTCGTTCAAGGTGCGGCCATCGCGGGTGGCTGCGAACTGGCGCTGCATTGCGATTTCGTCGTCGCCGAGGAAGAGGCGGCCTTCGCGATGCCGTTGGCGCAACTCGGCGTTGCGACGACGTGGTTCCTGACCAAGAAGATCATGGAAACCGCGGGATCGGTCGCGGCGCGCGAGATTCTGCTGCTTGGCAACCGGATCAGCGGCCGACGGTTGTTCGAGCTCGGTATTATCCATCAGATCGCGACGCCGGATGAGCTCCTGGCGGCGGCGGGTGAAGTGATTGGCCGACTTGCCGCGAACGCGCCCCTCAGTATGCGTGCGATGAAGGCCATTCTGGTCCGGCAGGGGGCGTTCCTGATGGATCTCGATCGCGGCGATACCGGCCGAATGGTCGAGGATGTCTATAACAGCGCCGATGCTCGGGAAGGCGTGACGGCGTGGGTTGAAAAGCGTCCGCCGAATTTCACCGGTCAATGATATCGCCCGGCTTCTCATTTGAGGCGCAATGGTTAAAGTAGGCGCACGATTCAATTGCGACCAACAGGGAAAGAAAAATCATGGCCCTACCGGAAGTGGGAAGTGTTCCGCCGGATTTCACCTTGCCGAATCAAGACGGCAAGGATGTCAGCCTTGCGGATTACGCGGGACGAAATGTTCTGATCTGGTTCTTTCCGCGCGCCTTTGGCGGCGGGTGAACGAAGGAAGCCAATGGGTTCCGTGCTCGAACCCAGGATTTCTCCGACAAGAACACCGTATTGCTGGGCATTACCTTCAGCCCCGCCGAGGATTTGAAGACCTGGCGGGATGAGGTCGGGCTCGAGACCGAGTTGTTGCGGGACGCCGATCGTGCCATCGCAATGGCCTACGGTGCCGCGACAAGCGCCGATCAGGAAAAGGCGACGCGGATGTCCGTCCTCGTCGGTCCCGACGGCAAGGTCGCGCGGACCTATGAGACGCCCGACGCAGAGGCCCATCCGGGAGAAGCGCTCGCGGATTTGGGCTAACGCGGATATCGCCCGAGAGGCGTGGCCGAGGATGAAATCCCGGGCTCCCAGAGGAGTCCGGGATTTTTTTGACCCCGTTGACCGGCCTCGGCTTCACGCAAGATGAATTTCCAACACGGTTTCATTTCAAGGGGAGGTCGGCATGACCGACACCAAGGAACGAATCGGCTTCATCGGTCTCGGCAATATGGGAAAACCGATGGCGGAGAATCTGACGAAGGCCGGATACCGGATGACGGTTCACGATATCGACCCCGGCCCCGTCGCCGATCTCGTGGCGCTGGGTGCTACGGCGGCGGACAGTCCGCGGGCGGTCGCCGAGGCCAGCGATATCATCTGTTCCGTCGTCGTCAATGATCGCCAGACCCTCGAGGTCATGCTGGAGGGCGATGGTTCGGGCGTGCTGGCGGGGGTGGCGCCAGGCTCGGCGATTCTGCTGCACAGTACGATCAGCCCCGAGGTTTGCCGGACCGTGGGCGAAGCTGCGGCCGAAAAGGGTGTCGGCGTTCTGGACGCGGCCGTCAGCGGGGCGCTGGCGCGCTCGCGCGAGGGCACGCTGACGGTGATGGTCGGCGGCGAGACGAGTTTGGTCGAGCGCTGCCAGCCGATCTTCGATATCGTCGGCCGCGATATTTTTCATATGGGTGATCTCGGCATGGGGCAGGCGGCGAAGCTCTGCAACAACTTGATGTGCCTGGTGAATGTTCATGTGGTCGAGGAGGGGTTGAAATTGGCCGCGGCGGCCGGGATTGAGCCGGAGCGGATTCGGGCCCTTGCCGAGACCAGCACCGGCGACAGTTGGACGCTTCGCAATATCGACAATCTCCGCGACTTGGCGCGTTTGACCGCGAAGGGCCCCGAGATCGACATGACGATCTTCGGCCGGAAGGACATCTCGCTTGCGGTAAAGATGGCCGAGCGGATCGGCTGTGACCTGCCGGTTACCAGTTTTGTGTTCGACCAGACCAAGCATTAGGCCAGACCAAACATTGGGAGATACCACCATGGACGGCGGCATCGAATTCGAGGTCGAGGGCGAAATCGCCTTTCTGACCATTAACCGGCCGAAAGTGCGCAATGCGCTCGATCTCGCATCGGCGGCGGAATTGGCGGGCCACATAAAGTCGGTGGAGGCATCGGAGGAGATTCAGGCCGCGGTGCTGACTGGGGCCGGTGGATATTTTTGCGCTGGCGCCGATCTTCGCGAGGTCGCGGTGAAGGGGGCCGTCTACGGTGCCTGGGCCGGCACGGATGGGCCGTTGGCAAGGCCATGCACCAAGCCGGTCGTCGCTGCGGTCGAAGGCCACGCGGTCGCCGGCGGATTGGGAATGGCTCTTTGGGCCGATCTCCGCGTTGCGAGCGAGTCGGCTGTGTTCGGTGTCTTTTGCCGGCGCTTCGGCGTGCCCATGAGCGACGGAACGCCGACCCGCCTGCCGCGTCTTGTCGGTCAATCCCGCGCCCTCGACATGCTGCTCACGGGGCGTCCCGTGAACGCCCGGGAAGCACTCGCGATCGGTCTCGCGGATCGGGTGGTACCGGAAGGCGGCGCGCGCGAGGCCGCCGCCGCTTTGGTGCGTGAGATCGCCTCCTTCCCGCCGCTGGCCATGCGCGCCGATCGCGCCGCTGCTTGGGACAGTTGGGACGATGATGTCGCCACTCGTCTGGTTGCCGAATCGGAGGGCGCCGCCGAGGCCAAAAAAATAGAAGCCGAGGCCGGCGCGGCCCGGTTTAACGAAGGGGCCGGACGCGGCGGCGAATTTTCGCGTTAGTCCGGCGTGTCGCCCTCGACCGGAACCCGGCGGCCGGCCAATTTCTCGCCGGTGTCGTAATAGCGTCCGGTGATCGCGTTCAGCGCTTCCTCTGCATTTTCCGCTGTCCAATCCGAAAGCGGGTAACCGTGCCAAGGTGTCTGCAGATCGAGTTCCGGAAGCGAAAGCTCCGCCCAGCGCTTCCGCGCCGCCTCCATCAGATCCTTGGTGGGAAGCGAGACCGGTAGATAGGGGTGCTCGCGGCATGCGTTGATCAGGAGCGCGGAGGCGCCTTGGCCATCTGGATAATCCATATCAGGGCCCGCCGGCACCGAGGGATCGAGGCGGGGGACCTTGCCGCGGATGATCTCGGCGTCGCGGTGGGGCTGCATGTTGAAGGACATTGCCCACAACACCGCCTCGATCGAATTCGGGTCGATATCGGCGTCGACGGCGACGAAGATCTTGCCGAGCGAGGCATCGAAGGCGGCGGCGGCGCGGAGCGCCTGCCAGGGCTGCCCCGTCGCCGGCCGTTCGAGTTGGATTGCGAACATCATGTTGCAGCCGGCCATTTCATGACAGGCCACCTTGGTGACCGACGGGATATTGCACGCACCCCTGAGATGGTTGAGATAGATCGCATCGAAAGCGATCTTCCGCATCACCGTGCTTTCGCTGGGCGGAAATTCGCTGATGATGCCTTGGTAGATCGGTTGGGCGCGGTGGGTGACCGCCGTGACCTCGAATATCTTCTCCATCTTACGGGGGCCGAGATAGCCGCTCGCCTCGCCGAAGGGGGCTTCCGGTTCCAGGAGGTCGGTGCGAATGACCCCTTCGATCACGATTTCGGCTTCCGCCGGCACCATGCAATCGAAAGTCTCGGCCGGGACGACGTCGATTGGCGCGCCGTTCAAGGCACCGGCGAGACCGTACTCGTCTACCCCGAACGGCACCTTGCTGGCCGCCGCCAGGAGGAGGGACGGCGGGCCACCGAGGAAGATCGCCGCCGGCAGCGGCTCGCCCCGCCGCCGCGCTTTCTCCCAATGGATCGCGAGGTGCTGTGTCGAGACGTCGGTGGCGCAGCCGATCCGATCCGGCGCCTTGATCATGCCGCGATAGATGCCGAGGTTGTAGCCGCCGTCCTCGGGATCGCGGGTGATCCAGACGCTGGCGGTCAGAAAAGGGGCGGGGTCGAAGCCCGGCGTCGAGATGAGATGGGGGAAGGGATCGATCCCGTCGCCAAGATCGGGCGACCGGCGGATTACCTCCTTTACGGGTGCCGCCTTTGGATCGACGGCGACGGGCGGTAAATGGTTGCCATGAACTTCGGCCCATTTCGCCTCGATCCCGGAATCCTCGACGCCCAGTGCCGTGGCATAGATCGCACGCGAGGCACCAAGCGAGGCGAGCGCGACGGAGGCGTCGAAGTCGCGGCCCCTGGCATCGGTCACGTTCTTGAACCAAAAGGCCTTGCGTTCCGACTCTGGCAGGCCTCGAAACTGCAGGCGAACGAGGGGCACGAGTTCGGTGTCCTTGTTTACCCGTGCCTCGATCACGTGAAGCAGGTCCCGTCCCGCAAGGGCGTCGAGATAGTCCCGCAAATTCCGATAGCCCATGTCACCCTCCTCGTCTTAACCGTTCGCTCACGGTAGCGGACCCGCGCCACGGGGGCCATATGGACGCCGCCTCAAATAAACCCGACATAGACCCCAACCGCGCCGACGATCGCGCCGACCACGATCGCGGAGGCGGCGAAGACGAGACGACGGGGCACGAGACACCAGGCGAGCCCAAGGAGTAGGAGCCGCGTCCAAGGTCCCGCGACCGGCGGGTTGACGAAGATGACGGCCGCGACGATCGCCGGTATTGCGCCGAGAAAAAATCCAACGCGATAGGAGTCCGTCGCAGCCAGAAGTACGCCATAGATCGCGGGGTAGGTCATCATCGCGATGCTGGTAAAGGCGAGGACGCCGCCGGTCACACCGCCAACCTTGCCGGCGGGCGCCAACCGCGCCGTCTCCGCGAGCAGAATCCCGTGCCAGCTCAAGACCGTAATATTATATAGAATCGCGACCGCGACGATCGCTTCGAAGCTCCAGCCGGTATCGTAGAACCCGGTCAGAATGCCGGCGATCGAACCGAACAGACCGATCGCCGCCATGACCACGCGCGGCGAGACGAAGGCGCTGCCGACCCAACCCCACATGATGCGCGCCCCGATCGCGGTCACGCTGGCGATCGCGAAGGCGGATCCGGCTTCGGTTTCCGTATAATCCAGCCCGTCGATCAGAAAGAGAATGAAGAAGCCCGAGAAGATCGACTGCATGCCGCCGAAGGAGAACGCCGCGAAGGCGAGGTCCCGGAGATCGTGGTTGGAAAGGACGATCTTCATGGTCTCGGAAATGCCCGAGAAGGAGGGTTTGACGGTGGAGTCGCGGTCGGTATCGAAATAGGCGCGGATCGGCTGCAGGCTGAGTGCCACGCCATAGACGACCAAGGCCGTGACGAAGGCCGCGCCGTAGGCGTCGAGATGAATCGATCCGCCGATGACCGCGCTATAGATCCCAAGGCCAAGCAGAAACGGGATCAGAAGCCCACCGATCAGGCTGCCGACAGGCACCCCCACCTGTTTCACCGAGAAGATCACGGGGGCGAGACGCGGCGGGCAGATGCGGGCCAGGATGTGCGAGCTCGCCGGGGTCGAAACCGCCGACATGCCGAGCAGGATGGCGCCCAGGGGATAGAGCCAGAGAACCCCGCTGGCGACGACCAGCAGGCTCGCGCCCATCAGGACCAGGCACATCTGGCTGATGCGGAGCGGGCCATAGCGCAAAATGAACCCGCCACATCCCAGGGCCGCGATGATCGACGCCACGTTCTGAAGGAAGAGGTAGAGGCCGAGCCAGGCACGCGAGATGCCGAAATCGTCGGCGATTCTGTCGGCGAGAATCGGAAGGGCGATCTGGCAGACGTAGGAGAAAGCTTGCTGGAGCATCATCGCGATCGTCGCGATGGCCAGAATTACCCGCCAGTCGTACCGCTCCAAATGCATCAGAACTTGATCTGCTCGTAGATCTGGATGTTGACCTCGACCAGCATGCCGGGCGCGATGATCTTCGGCGGGTCGTGCAGCTTCACGCGAATGGGAATGCGCTGAGCCGATTTGCCGGTCTTGCCGTTCTCGCCCTCGGCCGTTCCCAGCGCCATCTGCGCCGTCGTCACGCGGGCGATCTGCGTGACCGTGCCGTAGAAGGTGTCGAACGGATAGGCATCGATGTCGATGACCACCCCTTGACCCAGTTTCAGGTGACGAATCTGATCCTCGTCGATATCGGCCTCGATCCAGAAGGAATTCGGATCGTGGAGAAGGACTATTCGCTCGCCCTCGGCGATGTGTTCACCTTTATATTTATATACTTTATCAATAAATCCATCTATTGGGCTTTTGATAAATAAGTATTTTAGTTCTGATTGTTTCTCTTTTATTAACAAATTTATCTTTTTTACGTTAATTTGTGAAATTTTTATTTCTGAGAGGATCACATTAATTCTCGAGCGCGCGGCTTTTATTTCACCGAGTTCGCGTTCCGCGACCTTGATCTTGGCAGCGGCGCTCTTCACCTGGCCCTCCAGGATCAGGGATTTGTCCTGTTCGATCTCTAGACTCTTTTTCGAAGTCAGCTCCTTTCGGAACAGGATCCGCGATCGTTTCAAATTCTTGTGCGACAGGTCGAGGCGGTCCCGAATGGCACGAAGTTCGATCTTGAGGGCCCGGATGACCTCGCGTTTTGTTGCCGCCCGCGATTGGAGATCACGTTCCAGGGTTTCCTTTTCCGCCATCAACCGGCCGCGGTGGGCCTTTTCGCGGATGCGGTCCGCTTTCAAGGCCTCGATCCGCATCCGTTGGGCTTCCGCGTCCAGCGATACCAGGAGATCGCCTTCCTTGACCGTTTGACCTTCTTTGACGTGGATTTTCGCGATGTTTCCGTCGACTCTGGATGCCAAGGTGGTGAGTTCGGTTCTTATGCGTGCGTTATATTCATATACATGGGTAAACCAGTAAAAAGCTTCATAAAAAATGGCGGAGAACACGCCAATTGAAGTAATAAACAGAACAATTTTGAGGAATTTTTTGGATTTTACTTGAATGTCCATAATAATTACAAGTTTTTTTACTCGGATATCAGTAAGGACATTTAATATTCCGATCGTTTTTCAAGAAACAAGAACGCTAACGCCATCATTCCCGCGAAGGCGAGAATCCAGTTCGGCGATGAAGATACTTCTGGATTCCCGCCTTCGCGGGAATGACGGCTGCGTTTCGAGAGGGTGGAACCCGTTGCTCTCGAACCGTCCGTTTCGAATCGAATATTTAGATCAATTCGGACGGTTTGAAAGTCGCCGCGCCGTCAATCGTCCTCGAAGATCTCGGCGGCAACGCGGCCGGCATTCACGGCCGTCGGCCATCCGGCATAAAAGGCGAGATGCGTGATCACGCCACGAATTTCGTCCTGGGTGACACCGTTGTCGAGGGCGCGCTTGATGTGGCCGCGGAGTTCCTCCGTCCGGTAGAGGGCCGTCAGCAAGGCCACGGTGATCAGGCTGCGGTCGCGCTTGTTCAATTCCGGTTGCTCCCAGACGTCGCCGAAGACGACTTCGTCGCGAAGACGGCCCAACTGGGGGACTAGTTCGTAGGGGGTTTTCTTGGTCGCCATTTCCTTCACTCCTTGCTGGTGCCGGCACGTCGTGTGATTGGCCGACGCGATCCGGCGGGTTCGTTCGATCGTCTTCTTAAGGGTGGGTGCGATCCTCCCTGTTCCAATGGCGCCTTGCTTCGCATAATGGCGTTCCATTCAGAGGGTGGCCGTTCATGTCCGAATATTACGTGAAACACGTTCAGGCGAGCCTGCCGTTGGCGACGGCCAATGCGATCGTCGAGGCGGCTCTGCAGGCCGGCCGGGCCGCAGAGATGTTGCCCTTGACGGTCGCGGTGCTGGATTCCGGCGGCCATCTGGTCGCCTTCCAGCGCGAGGACGGATCGGGCATTCTTCGCGCCGAGATCGCCACAGGCAAGGCCTGGGGGGCGCTCGGCATGGGCATATCGAGCCGCACGATCGGCGAGCGCCTGCGCGACCGGCCAGCCTTCCAGAACGCGCTTGCGAACGCGGCCGAGGGCCGGTTCATTCCGGTGCCGGGCGGCGTGCTGGCCTGCGTCGGGGAGACGGCGCTGGGGGCGGTTGGGATCAGCGGCGATACCTCGGATCGGGACGAATATTGCGCCATCCAGGCGGTCAAGGCGGCGGGATTGACGCCGCATCCCTTGGAGCCGGCGGCGAATTGGAACGAATCATCGCTTTGATTTTGATCGGGAGAGGCGCGGCATGGAATTAGGATTGAAGGGGAAGACGGCTCTTCTTACCGGCGCCTCGAAGGGGCTCGGCCTCGGCTGCGCCAAGGAGCTTGCGGCCGAGGAATGCAACGTTCATCTCGTGGCTCGCACCTTGGCGGACTTGGAGGCCGCGCGCGATGAGATCAAGGCGGATGCCTCGGTGGAGGTGGCGATCCATTCCCTCGATCTCGGCGCACCGGCGGCCTGCGAATCCCTCGCCGAGCTTTGCCCGGATGCCGATATCCTCGTCAATAGCGCCGGCGGCGTGCCTTCGGGAACGCTCGATAATCTCAGCGATTCCGAATGGCGGGACAGTTGGGGTGTGAAGGTCTTCGGTGCCGCCGCTGTCACGAAGGCGATTTATCCCTTGATGAAGGCGCGGGGCGGCGGCGTTATCATCAACATGATCGGTATGCATGGCGAGCGCCCGCGCGCGACCCATCTCGCGAGCGGCGGGGCCAACGCGGCGGTGATGTCGATTACCCGGGCCTTGGGTGCCCGCAGCCTGGCGGACGGCATCCGCGTCGTCGGCATCAATCCCGGCTACGTCATCACCGACCGCGTGGTGACCAGCGCCAAGCGGCGAGCCCGTACCGAGCTCGGCGACGAAAGCCGTTGGGAGGAGATCACCCGAAATTTGCCGGGCCAAGGCACGGTGCGGCAGGTTGCAGACCTCACGACCTATCTCGCCTCCGAACGCGCCCCACATCAGCGGGACCATCATTACCATCGATGGCGGCGTTTCCGCCCGGGAGTATCCGCCGAATTAGGTTCTTTAGCGCCGAACCTTGTAACCGACCGATTCCCGGTCCCAACTCGACGGACCCAGACCACGATCGCGGATCTTGTTTTTCTGGATCTTCGCCGACGGCGTCTTTGGAATTTCCGAAAGGAACTCGATGTAGCGCGGGACCGCGAAATAGGGCATGCGGGGAACGCAGAAATCGAGCAGGTCTTCGGGGCGCGGCGGGTCCACGTCGGGGTTCAGCACCAGGCAGGCCAGCACCTCGTCCTCGCGGCCCTGCTCCGCCTTCACGGCGACGGCGGCGGCTTCCTCGACCGCCGGGTGCTCCAACAGGACGGCTTCGACCTCGTAGGAGGAGATGTTCTCGCCGCGCCGGCGGATGGTGTCCTTGATACGGTCGATGTACCAAACATAGCCGCGCTCATCGATATGGCCGGCATCGCCGGTGTGAAACCAGAAGTTCCGCCACGTATCGACCGTGCGTTCCGCCATCCCGTTATAACCCTGCATGAAGCAATAGGGTTCCTTCGGCCGGACCAGGATTTCGCCGACCTCGCCGATGGGAAGTTCCTCGTCGGTTTCGGGATCGGCGACGATGACCTCGAAATATTCGTCCCAGATCTTGCCGGAACAGCCGGCCTCGTCCGGCGCGTCGAGCGGACGATTGACCGGAAGGTTGCATTCGGTCATGCCGAACAGTTCGTTGAACTTCGGAATGGCGAAGCGGGTTCGGAGCGCTTTTAGCGTGTCTTCCGTCACCGGTACGGCCGAAACCAGGCGAAGCTTGTTGTCGGTATCGGTCGGCTTGGCGGGCTGGGCCAAGACGAAGTCGTTCATGACGCCTAGGAGGTTGGTCAGCGTCGCCTCGTATTTCCGGACATCGTCGATCCAGGTCGAGGCCCGGAACAGTTTCACCAGCACCATGCTGCCGCCGGTGATCATGGTGGCATAGGTCTGCATCAGGATGCCCTGGGCGTGGAACAGCGGCATCGAGACGTAATACCGGTCGTCCGGCGTCATCTCCATATGGAGCTGCATGCTCAATCCGAAGAGATATAGATGGCCGTGCGGCATCAAGACGCCCTTCGACGGCCCGGTGGTACCGGAGGTGAACATGATCATGCCGATGTCGCGATAGGTCACCTCGACGTCGATCTCGTCGGCCGGTCCGGACATCAGTTCGTCGAAGGACTTGACCTCGATCCGCTTGAATGCGGGAACATCTTTCGGGTCGTATACGTCGGCCGGGACATAGACGGTCTCAAGGTCGGGGATCGTCTCCTCGATATCGGCGAGCCAGGGTAGAAACTCCGGCTCGACGACGCCGGTCCGCGCCTTCGTATTGGTCAGCACATGAGTCAGGAACGAGCCCTTCAAGGCCGTATTGATGGCGACCGGCACGCCGCCCGTCCGGCCGAGCCCAATCCATATCCAGAGATATTCCAGCCGATTGTTCAGCATCACCGCGACATTGTCGCCGAAACCGACGCCGATCCCGCTAAAGGCATTCCCGACGCGGTTGCAGAGCTCGTGCGCCTTGGCGTAGCTGTGCGGTGGGCCGTCCTCGAACTGGACGAAGGGGGCGTCGCCGCGGGTCCTTGCCTGGTCGGCCAGAACCTTGCCCACCACCCATTCCGATTTGTCGACCGCCACGCTGGAACCTCCCTGTTTCGGATACGGTGCGGTCACTTTGATAGCGCCTGGAACCGCCGACCGCAAATGAGCGCCTAATCGAGCGGGATACGCGTCGCGGCGGGCCGGCGGCCGTCCAAGATGCCCTCGAAACGATCGCGGACGATATCATCGAGTTCGGGATGGGTCTTGATGTAGAAGTCGCGATTGTCGATGCCCGCGAGAACGATGCGCCCGACCTCTCGCGGCTCCATCCCGTTGGCGATCCCCGCATTGAAGGACTGGCGAAGGCGGTCTTCGCGGTCGCTCAATTCTGGCGCGTCGTCGCGGTTGCGGTCCGACAAGGCGATCTCGGTCGCGATCAACCCCGGGCAGAGCACCGAGACGCCGAGCCGGGCGCGCTTCTTGTTGAGATCGTTCTGAAGCACCTCCGACAGCGCCACGACCGCGTGCTTGCTGACGGTGTAAATCCCGTTCGCCGTCCCCGAGACGAGTCCGCCGATCGATGCCGTATTGACGATATGACCGTCGACGTCATCCTCGATCATGCGGGGCACGAAGGACCGGACCCCGTGGACCACGCCCATCAGGTTGATGCCGAGCACCCAATCCCAATCCGCCAACGAGTAGTCCCATGTGGGTTTGAAATTCTCGATCACGCCGGCATTGTTGCAGACGACATCGACCCGTCCGAAGGTGGCGTAGGCCTCGCTTGCCAGGGCATCGACGGCACAGGCGTCGCTCACATTCGTCAATACGGATTTGACGGACGCGCCCTCGGCGATCAGTCCCGCCGCCGCGGCCTCGAGTTTCGAGGCTTCGATATCCGACAGGACCAGCTTCATGCCGGCACTCGCGAAGGCCTTGGCGATTCCCAATCCGATCCCGCTGGCCGCACCGGTGATGACGGCGACCTCGCCATTTCTGTTTCGCTGGCCCACGGACCGTCCTCCCCAACGTGTTATTCTATTTCGGCGGATGCGCCCGGATGACGTCTTCGTTCAACTCGGTGCCCCAGCCGGGTCCTGGCGGAACCTTCAGGTGGCCATCCTCGATCTCGGGAACATAGGTCACGATCTCGTCCTTCCACGGTACGTCGTCGATGTCGATCTCCATGATCCGGAAGTTCGGCAGGGCGGCGCAGAAATGCGCACTCATGAGGGTCGACAGATGGCCGTAGAAATTATGCGGGGCGCAGTTGATCTCGTAGGCCTCGGCCATGGCGGCGATCTTCATCGACTGCCAGGCACCGTTCCACGGCACGTCGATGATCGCGACATCCATCGAGTGGTGTTCGAAGTAGGGTCGGAAATCGCGAACCCCGAAGAGCGACTCGCAGGACGCGATCGGCGTTTGCAGGGAGTTCCGGATATGGCGCAGCGCCGGCGGGTCGTAGACATCGATCTCGAACCAGGTGAGGCCAAGATCGTCGAGCGCCCGGCAGACCTGGAGGTAGCCCTCCGTCTTGAAGTTGAAATTGAGATCGAGATGGATCCCCATCTCCGGGCCGGCACCGTTTCGAAATGCCTGGAGCTGCGTGCGGAGGCCGTTGATCAACGAGGTTTCGGCGGTAAGCGCGGGCCATCCATCGCAGCGTGCGAAACCCGGGAAATGCAGACCGGGGTCGCGGTCGAAGAGGAAGATGTTGGTTTTCAGGGCCTTGAAGCCGAGGCCTTGGACCCGATCCCCCAGTTTCTCGACGTCTTCCAGCGAGCGCAGTCGCGGCTGTCCGATGATCGGCGCCGTCGCGTCGTTCATGAGATAGGTCCCGCAATGGGACCAATAGAGCTTGAGCTTGTCGCGAACGGCGCCGCCGAGAAGGTCGGACACCGGAACGCCGAGCGTCTTTCCCTTGATGTCGAGGAGCGCGTTTTCGATCGCCGCGATCGCCTGCTGGTTGACGCCGCCCGACGCCTGCCGGGTCATGGCGTAGAGGCGCTGGTTAATCCTCTCATGGGTCAGGGGGTCGTCGCCGGTCACGACATCGACCAGCGCTTCGATCACGGCCGTCAAGCCGCGGCTGCCGTAACTTTCGTTGTATTCCGAAATTCCGATGACCCCATCGTCGGTCAGCAATTTCAGGAAGGAGAAGTTCCGCCATCCGGCATTGCAATGCAGTATCTCGCAGCCCGTGAGTTTCATCGTCGTCCTTTCTCGGTCTTAAGGGAGCAGCACCGTCGAGCCTGTCGTCTCGTGGTTGTGGATTGCCTGGTGTGCCTTCGCCGCTTCGCGGAGCGGGTAGGTGTGCTTGACCTGGCTCTTGACGACACCGGCGCGCATCACCGCGAAGAGCGCGTCGGCCGCCTCTAATAGGTCCGCGCGTGTCTCCAGGTAATGCATGATCGCGGGGCGGGTAATGAAGAGGGAGCCGCGCGCCCCGAGATCGGTGATGATGTCGACCGGATCCGGCGGTCCCGAGGCATGACCATAGGCCGCACACATGCCGAGCGGACGCAGGCAGTCGAGCGATTTCTCGAGTGTCGCCTTGCCGATTGATTCATAGACGACGTGGACGCCCACGCCCTCCGTGAACTCCCGGCAGCGGGCCGCGAAGTCTTCGCGCGTGTAGTTGATGGTGTGATCGCAGCCGAGCTCGCGCGCGATTGCGGCCTTCTCTGGCGTGCTCACGGTGCCGATGACGCGGGCGCCAAGATGCTTGGCCCAGGGTGAGAGGACATGGCCCATCCCACCCGCCGCCGCATGCACCAGAACGTCTGTTCCAGGACCGACCTCGTAGGTGCGATGCAACAGGTAGTAGGCGGTCATGCCCTTCATCAAGAGTCCCGCAAGCGCGATATCGTCGATATCGTCCGGCGCCTTGATCAAGGTCTCGACGGGATAATTCCGCGCTTCGCTATAGGCGCCGAGGGGCGGCAGCCCATAGGCCGCCTTGTCGCCGAGCTGGAATTCATCGACGCCGGGACCGAGCGCTTCGACGATTCCGACCGCCTCGAAGCCGACAACGACCGGCGGCTCGCCGACGGCCCACGGGTGCGAGACGCCGCCCCGGTGGTAGGTATCCGCATAATTGACGCCGATCGCGGTATGACGAAGACGAACCTCGCCCGGGCCGGGGTCGGGGAGGGTAAATTCCTCCCAGACGAAGTTCTCCGGCCCGCCCTTTTCGTGAATAACCGCCGCCATCGGCATATGCCGCCCTCCCCGATGGGAAGGAAGGTAGTCCAGCCGGGTCGCGCGTTCCAGCGGCCCAAGGAATTGGCCGGAGGGTTAGACCCGGAACGATTCTTCCGTTCGGGTCTCCTTGCCCTCGTTCGGCGCGTAGGTCGCCCATTTGTCCGCGTAATAGCGCGCCCTCAAATCGCCGTCCGATTGGCGGTTGAAGGTCAGGAAAATATTGCGCCGGCTCTTGTCGCTGGTGTTGGGCGGCGAGCCATGGGGCACGTAGGCGTCGAAGAAGATGACGTCGCCCGGGTCGGCTTCGATCAGCGCATATTCGTCCTCGGGCGCATAAGGGGGGTCGTCCTCGCTCAAGGGCTTCCATTCGTCGGTCATCAATTCCTTGATGTAGTTGCCCGACGACATGAAGCTCAGTGCCGCGTTTTCCTTTCTGTTCGCATCCACCGCGATCGCCATGGTGATGAAGAAGTCGGCGTAGCTATTCCAGCCGGCGGCTTGATCCTGATGCAGTTTGTCGGCGCGGCAGCCGGGGAGTTTATAGTTGATCTTCTCCTTGAAAAGAACGGGTGGTTCGCCAAGCAGCTCGGTCAGGCATTCGGTTGCCTTTGGGGGCATCAGCAACCGGGCGAATTCCGCGTTGTGGTCGCCGACCACGTTTTCGATGCGGACGAGGATGTTTTCACCGGTGACGGGGCTGGTCTCGTAATACTTCGCCTCCTCGTCGGCGCCGGGATGCTTGTCTCTCAGCGCGTCGAGACCGGCCGAGATTTTTTTCATCGTGGCTTTGTCGTGAAAATCCTTGATCACGATGAAGCCCTTGTCTTCGAACGTCTTGATTTGATCGTTGGTCAGGAACATTTCGAATGTCCTCCCTAATATCGGATGTCGCCTATCGGCGGTATCGGGGGGTCAACACGGCGCCAGCTGCCATTTTTCGCGCCAATCGTTATGGACGAAGTTGACGATGA
>CAYPAV010000037.1:0-27892 GCA_964408805.1 uncultured Rhodospirillaceae bacterium
CAACTGCTGCGGGGCGGCAAGTACATCGGTGCATTCGGCTACGAGGATGTCATCGGACTTGCGCAGAGTGCCCGCGGCGAAGACGAGCATGGTTATCGTGCGGAGTTCGTGTCTTTGGTCGAGATCGCAAAGTCGATTGAGGTGCCAAAGGAGAACTAGGTCACAGGGGACTGGCGATGGGAAGCCAGATCGATTACAGGGCGATGAGTTTCATCGCGCTCCTCTTCACCGTGTTGCTATTGAGTGCATGCAGCACGATCGCCGTCGATGAAAGCCAGGAAGGCTTCGACGAAGCAACCTTTCAGATCGCATTGAACGACTGTCGGGGCGGGAATTTGATCGATGCCTCTTTCAAGACCCTGGAGATATCGATCATAGGTGCTGGCCTGGGCGCTGCGGAAGGTGCTAGCGCAGGTGCCTGCTGCGGCGACAGCGCGGAAGGAGCGGCGATCGGTGCCGCCCTCGGGGGTTTCATTGGATTATTGAAGGGCGCTCATGACGCGATTTCCGAGCATGAAACATCGATCACGTCCTGTTTGGAGGAGACAGCCATTGGTGACGCACTTGGAAATACTAGTGAAGGAACGTTTGCGCCTCGCCGGCCATCATGCCCTTAGATGCAAATACGACAGCTTGGACGGCAGCACTTGTCTGGCCGATTGCGTCAAGGTCCTCGGATCGAGCTTGCTCGAGGTCGGCGGACGCGATGTGGGTCAGGTGGTCTGAGTCGGTCATGCCAGGTGATTCGTTTCGCCGCCACCTGCCGAAATCGGCCGATTTTGTTACACAATTGGACCCCAATTGGACCCCAATGAAGAAAAAGGCTAGCCCCGATAAGAGCTAACCTTTTGACTTTATTGGCTCCGCGGGCAGGACTCGAACCTGCGACAAGGTGGTTAACAGCCACCTGCTCTACCAACTGAGCTACCGCGGACCAGAGGGGTGCGGCGCACCCGTTCAGGGGCGGGCTTATATCAAATGCGGGGGACGTTGCAAAGGGGTGTGGAGCGGTCTCGAAACCCCAAAAGCACCGAGGCCGGGTTCGAATTTCGAACCCGGCCTCGGCTTGGCGCATGGAGGGGTCTTGGGACGGTCAAAAGATGACAGGCCAAGCAAGCCGTCACATTGACATAGATCAATTGAGGTTATGAATTTCGAAAAATTTCTTCGTTCGGCGTGCTTTCGGCAGCCGCTATCGGGGCCGGGCGAGGGCGCAGGCGAGGTCGATCAGCGGTTTTACCGAGGGGGCGTCGTCGATCGCCGCGACGGTGTCGATCAGGGCCGGCACCGATTCGCCCGCGATCCCGGCCTCGGCAGCGAGGCGTCCGGCAGCATCGACCGCACTCGTCCAGGTGAGATTATAGGCGCCTTCGCCTTCCTCTTCGGCCCAGTTGAACGTTCGGTCGTCATCAAGGGCGACCTTCAGGGCGGGTTCGTAGCGCGGCCGGGACGGGTCGGAGATCACCTCGACCCGGCGCATGGTCGCCAAATATTGCGGGTTGTCGAAATCGCACAGCGCCTTGAAGGTCACGTTGCCGGTATGCCAGGCGATCGCGGCCAGGAAGGGCGCGCTCATGAAGGCCTGGGCACGCTCCGTGAAGGGGCCAGTGGAACGGACGCCGAAGAAGTCCGCCTCGAAGGGATGCATGCGGATTTCAATGGCGCTCGGCGCCGCGTCGCCAGCCGATCGGCGGAGCTCGCCGAGGCCGCGTACGATGCCCCGGTGAAACTGGCAGATCGGATAGGGTTTGTAGGTGACCATGTCCAATTCGAAGACCGCACCGAGATCAACCGTCAGGCGTTGGCCGTGGGACGGGTCGTCCTCGGCAAAGGCGGCGAAGAATCCGGCGTCGCCGTCCAGCACGTCCATTGTCGTGGCCATGCCCTCTGCCGCCAGCGCGGCCGAATCGATGCCGTTTCGTGCCGCGAACGCCGCCTCGAAGGCATATTCGCTGGTGCCGGAAGCAACGAAGGCCCGAAGGCCGCCGGCGAAGTTCGCGGCCAGGGACAGGCCGTTCGCTATCCGCTGCCCATCGAGCCCGAAGACGCGTCCGGCCGCCGCCGCCGCGCCGAAGACGCCGTAAACGGGAGTCGTGCGAAAGCCGCGCTTGCTGATCGCCTCGCCGTGGTCGCGGCCGATTCGAAGGGCGATTTCATATCCGGCGACGATCGCGGAAATCAGCGTCGCGCCCGATGCGTCGGCTTCCTCCGCGGCGGCGAGGGCGGCGGGCAGCACGACGGCGCCGAAATGGCCGCAGGCATGGGCGTCGTCCTGGACCCGCAAATGAAACAGGACGGCATTCGCCAAGGCGGCCTCGCCCGCCGGCAGGGGGGTGCCGTCCAAGATCCGCCTCGCACCGCCGCCCGATGTCGCCCGGCGATCAAGAAAGCGGGCCGCCAGGGCGGGCTCCTCCACCTCCGTCGAGGCCAGCGCCACGGCGAGCCCATAGAGCAGGCAGGCGCGCGCCTTTTCCTTGGTCGCTTCCGGAAGACGGTCGACATGTGTGTCGGCGGCGAAGGCGGCCAGTTCAAGGAGGGGTGGCTTATTGCCGTCGCTTGCGCTCATCGGTCAGGTGCCGCCGCTGAAGCGTGCCTCGATTTCATCCAGCTCGGCCATGCCGGTGATGTCGTTCAACTCCTCGAAGGAGATCATCAGATCACCTCGGTCGGGGGTGCCGTTGTTGCCGACGACCTCTTCCTTGAAGACGTCCATCGCGTTCATCATGCCGCGGAGTGCCGAGGAGGTAAGCAGACGGGGATAGATCACCGCCGCCACTCCCATGGCCTCCAGGTCCTTCGGTCCGATCAAAGGGGTGCTGGCGCGCGAGCGAATGCCAAAGCCCATATTCACGGAAAGCGGTTTCGGCACGTTGCGGGCGACCTTCTCGATAGCCTCGGCACTCAATAGGGCGTCCGCGAACAGGAGATCCGCGCCTGCTTCGGCAAACAGGTTCAGCCGGTCTATCGCCTCGTCGACGCCGAGGACGCCGGCCGCGTCGGTCCGCGACTTGATCACGAAGTCCTCGCACTTCCGGGCGTCGGCGGCGGCAGCGATCTTGTCGGTCGCTTCCTCGCGGGAGATGACGTCCTTTCCCGCCATGTGGCCACAGCGTTTGGGCCAAGTCTGGTCCTCCAGCATCACTCCC
Source organism: uncultured Rhodospirillaceae bacterium (assembly GCA_964408805.1). Classification (GTDB taxonomy): domain Bacteria; phylum Pseudomonadota; class Alphaproteobacteria; order UBA8366; family UBA8366; genus CAYPAV01. Next base: position 3,147 of record CAYPAV010000037.1, read on the forward strand.
GCCATGCCCGCCTGCTCGAAGGCGCGGACGGTAAAATGGACATTCATGGCATTACCGTAGCCGGTGTCGCCGTCGGCCAGCAGGGTCAAATTGGTGCAGTTCAGCATGTCGCGGCAGGCGGTGACGTTTTCCTGCAGGCCCATGACCCCACGATCGGCCCAACCGAGGTGGCTCTCCGAGATGCCGGCCCCCGATATCCAGGCCACGTCGAAACCCGCCATCTCCACGATGCGCGCACTATAGCCGTCATGCACGCCCGGCATGATGGTGATTTCCGGCGCCGCCAGGCGTTCCTTCAACGTCAATGTATTTTCGGACATGTTCCAGCCTTCCTCGTTCCAGGATGATCGCGAAACCCGCTTAAACAGATAGGCCTAAAAGCTGGAAAGCGTCGCCTCGGGAGAAAGGCGGGGCAGCGAGCCCGACCGCGTCCGCAGCGTCAATCGAAGCCGCTGTATTGGACGATGTTCGCAACGTCCTCGCGGTCGCTGACCAAGGTGTTCTCGATCGCCGAGGTGTCCTCGTATCCCATCGACAAGCCGGAGACCAAGACTTGATCGTCGGGGATGTTCAAGTGGTGGCGGACCGGTTCCTGAAAAACGATCCAGGCCGCTTGGGGACAGGTATGGAGGCCTTCTCCCCGCGCCGCCAGCATCACGGTCTGCATATAGAGGCCGACATCGAACCAACTGCCGCGGGCAAGATAGGCGTCCGTGGTGAAGAATAGGCCGACCGGCGCATCGAAGAAGCAATAGTTGCGCTTCGCCTGTTTCATGCCGCCGGCCCGGTCGCCTTTCTCGATCCCCACCAAGTTATAAAGGCCCCAACCTACCCCTCGGCGGCGGTCGCGGTGGAGATCGCTCCAGGTCGGCGGGTAATAGTCGTAATCCTCGTACTTTCCGCCTTCGCCCTTGTCGAACATCTCGGAGACGTCGCGAACGATCGCGTCGCGCACCGCGCCGGTGCAGACATAGGTGTGCCAGGGTTGGGTGTTGGTGCCGCTGGGCGCGCGCTGAGACAGCTCAAGAATGCGCTGGATCGTCTCCTGCGGGACCGGTTCGTCGGTAAATGCCCGCACGGACCGGCGTGAGCGGATTGCCTCTTCAACATTCATTGTCGTCTTGTCCTGTTGTTCCGATGAGAAATTTGGCCGGGATCATATCGACCTTGCCGCCGAGAGGAAATGACATGCCTCAAGGGGCAGGCCGGGGCCGCGCCGACCGATTTATTTCCAGTGCGGCGGATAGGCGTTGTCGAATCCGGGTAAGGCTTCGATGCGCTTTTGCCAGGTGTCCAGCTTCGGGAAAGATTCGTCCAGCGGATGGACCGCCAGCCCGAACGGCGCCGCGTCCTCGCGCGCGGCGGCGCGAGAGAGTTGCATGAGTACGGGGAAGGTGACGAGATCGGCCGCGCTCAAATCCCCGCCCGCAAGCCACGGATCGGACGACAATCGGGCCTCGAGCAATCCGAGCTCTTCCCGGACGATTGCCGCTGCGTCGGTAATTTGTGCGGCGAATTCTTCGCCCTTGCCCCGAAACAGCGGCCGAGAAATATTGACGACGGGTTGGCGAAGGTTACCGTCGCATTCGCTGATCGCTTGCCAAATCCGGGCGGTTTCGCGCGGCGCCTTACCGAAGAGCGGCGGCTCGGGCGTCGTCGCGTCGAGATAGGCGAGAACGGCCAGGGTCTCGCGGACGGTGACGTCGCCGTCGATGAGTGTCGGGACCTGGCCCCGCGGATTGATCTTCAGGTATTCGGGGCTCTTCTGCTCGCCCTTGGTGTTGTGGAGACTTCGCTGGCGATAGGCGAGCCCCTTCACCTCCAGCGCCAGCATGACCGTCCAGCACGGCGGCGAGCCCGAAATGAAATAAAGTTCGCGCCCCGTCATCGTGTTCATCTCCTCATGGATTTTCGATATTCAGCAGGCAAAGGACCGCCGATGACAAGGCCGAGATCACTTCGACCCCGCGGTCGGCAAGATAAGGCCGGAGATTTGCCGGAACGGGTTTCGCGGCGCCCTTCCGCAAAACGCCACATGGATCATCGCGCGGTTATCCGGCACAATCGCGGCGCTTGCACATGGGGTTTCGGCCCCGCGAACCGGAATGAGGACAATGCCGGGCGACGACAATCAGACGCTCAGGCCCGATCTGTTGGAGAAAGTCACGGGCCGGGCCGTCTATATCAGCGATGTCTCGGTTGACGGCATGACCCATGGGCGAATCTTGCGCAGTCCGCTGCCCCATGCCCGCATCACCGGGATCGACGCATCGACCGCCTTGGCGCTCGACGGTGTCGTCGCCGTCCTGACCGGGGCCGACTTGCCGGAGATCGTGGCAGAATCCGCCTGGGGGCTCTATTTCAACGACCGACCGGTGATTGCGCGCGACAAGGTGCGCTATGTCGGCGAACCGGTCGCGGTCGTGGTCGCCGAAACGCCCGAAATCGCGGAGTACGCCCTCGACCTGATCGACGTCGATTACGAGGCACTGCCGGTTGTCGACACGGCGGCGGCGGCGATCGGCCCGGATGCGCCGATCCTCCATGAGAACCTCGAAAGTATCGCAGATTTCTATTTCACGGGGCAGGCCAATCCGGTCGCCGGCACCAACGTCTTTCAACAATACGTCGTCGAGGAGGGCGATGTGGAGGAAGCCGAAAAGAGGGCCGCGCGCGTTTTCGAGCATACTTACCGTTTCCCCGGCATTTCCCACTTCGCCCTCGAACCGCACTGCGTGATCGCCAGATTCGAGAACGACGAATTGACGGTCTGGTCGGGCGCCCAATCGCCGACGGCGGTCCAAAAGGTCTTGTCGCGGGTCTTCGGGCTCGACCTCGGCGATATTCGCGTGATCGTGCCCTATGTGGGGGGCGGCTTCGGGGGCAAGGCCTCGGTTAAATTGGAGCCGTTGGTCGCCGCGGCGGCGCGGAAGGCCGGGCGTCCGGTTCGCGTCCTGCTCTCGCTCGACGAATCCATGCTGACCTGCCGGCGTCTCGGCGCGACGATCACGCTCCGAACCTCGGTCGACGCGACCGGCCGCATCCTCTCGAAGAAAGGCCGGATCCTGATGGATGGCGGGGCCTATGCCGATACCGGTCCGGCGGTGACGGTCAAGGCGGCGCACCGCGCCATCGGACCCTACGCCATCGAAAATCTCGAGATCGAGGCGATGGGCGCCTACACGAACACTGTGCCGGGAGCCGCCTTCAGGTCGATCGGCGGACCACAGGCGGTCTGGGCCACGGAGTCCCAGATGGACGAGATCGCCGATGAGTTGGGACTCGATCCGATCGAGTTCCGGCAACGCAATTTGTTGGATCGCGGCGGGTCCGTGCTCGGGAAATTGCGGCCGCTCGATGTCGATTTCGGCGACATGATCGCCCGCGCCGAAGAGGCGTTCGGCCATCTCGACGGCGGCGAAAAGGCCGGCCTTGCCCTGGCCGCGACGGACCCCGGTATTCTCGCCCTCGGCGGCGCCTTGATCCGGGTTCTCGCCGATGGGTCGATCGTCGTTGCCGCCAATAGCGTCGAGATCGGCCAAGGGGTGCGCGGCGTTCTCCGCGGGGTAGCCGGCAGTGTCTTGAACCAGGACCCCGAATTGATCCGCATCACCGGTCCGGATACGGCGAGAGCGCCCTTTGATTGGGGTACCGGCGCCAGCCGGTCGACGGTGATCATGGGGCTTGCGGTGGAAGATGCTGCGACCGATGCCCGCGTGCAGATCCTCGATCTTGCGGCGGGCGTCTTCGACGGCAATCCCAACGATATCGAACTGGTACCGGGCGGTGTTGCGCATGGCGGCGAGATATTGGCCTTCCGCGACCTCTTTCATCGCGCTTTTGGAATCGGTTCGGGCGAAATCGTCGGGCGGGCGACAATTCTGCCGACCCGCGTCAACGGAGATTTCAAGCTTTCTCCGCTGTTCTGGGAAACCGCGGTCGGCATCTGCGAAGTCGATCTGGACGAGGAAACCGGCGAAGTCCGGCTCGGAACCTATGTCGGCGTCGCCGATATCGGGAAGGCGCTCAATCCCATCGCCGCCGAAGGTCAGGAGGAGGGAGCCTCGGTGCAGGGCCTCGGCCACGCGCTTTTCGAGGAGCTGAGATTCGAGGACGGACAACCGGTCACCGCGACACCGATCGCCTATCGTGTCCCGCTGGCGGGCGACGTGGCCGACCGGGCGCATACGGTGCTCATTGAAAACGAGGACGGACCGGGGCCATCCGGCGCGAAGGGCATGGGCGAGGGCGGCTTGTTGCCGGTGGCCCCCGCGATCGCCAATGCCTTGGCCCGCCGCCATGGGGTCCGGGTTCGCGAGTTGCCGATGTCGCCAGAGTCGATTTGGCAGGCGTTGCGGAAGAGACGGCGGGATGCTTCCTAGGCCTTTTGAATATCTGCGGCCCCGAACGTTGCGGGACGCCCTTGCCGAGCTTGCCGATCGCGGCGACGGTGCGATTCCCTATGCGGGCGGGACGGAATTGCTCCTGCTCCTCAAGATGCATCTTGCCGAGTACGACGTTCTGGTCGATCTCAAACGGGTTTCCGAACTTCGCGCGATGGAATCCGGGCCCAATGGCCTGCTGTTGGGGTCGATGGTCACGCATGCGGAGATCGCCGGCGATCCCGATATCCAGCGCGAGGCGCCGGCGCTGGCGGAACTCTGCGCGTCGATCGGCAATCCCCGGGTACGGGCGATGGGCACGATCGGCGGGAATCTGTGTTTCGCGGAACCCACGGCCGATCCGCCGGCCTTGTTTGCGGCACTCGACGCGCGGCTTCATCTCGCCTCCACGAATGGCGAACGGCGCGTGCCGGCCGAAAGCTTCGTCAAGGGACCGCTCGAGACCGAGCGGGCCGACGATGAAATCCTGCTGCGGATCGAGATTCCGCGTGGTCGCCGGGCGACGCGCTATGTGCGCCAGCTCAACGGGCACCGGTCGCTGGTTGGCGCCGCGGCTTCCATATCCGACGATGCGGCGGCCGGTCCGCGGGTCTGGCTGGCCTGCATCGCCCAGCGCCCCGTGGCTCTTCCGAAAACCGAAGCCTTTATCGCCGAGTCCTCGGGTCCCCTCGACGGCGACCCGCTTCGAGAAGCGATTGCGGCGGATGTCGCGATGCTGGATGTGATCGGCGACGGCGATGCCAGCGCCGAATACCGCCGGCACATCGCGGCGGTGGTTGCGCGCCGCGCCATCCTCGGCGCCGCGGAGGCGGCCTTCGGGGAGGTGCCTTCATGACGGCGTCGTCCCATTCGATCGCGTTCTCGCTCAACGGCGAACCCGTCGAGGCAAGCGTGGAATCCCATTTGCTCCTTATCGACCTCTTGCGGAACAGTTTTGGACTGCGGGGAGTCAAACGGTCCTGCGACATGGAAGTGTGCGGCGCCTGTACCGTCCTGGTAAACGATCTGCCGGTCAGCAGCTGCACCATGCTGGCCGTCGACGTCGACGCGGCGCGCGTTCTCACGATCGAGGGGCTGGGGAATGCAGATGCCCTCGACCCGGTGCAGGCGGCCTTTGTCGAACACGGCGCGGTGCAGTGCGGCTTCTGCACGCCGGGATTCATCCTCGCGACGAAGGCGTTGCTCCGGGCCAATCCGAAACCGAGCCGGGCGGAAATCGTGCATCATCTCGAAGGCAACATCTGCCGCTGCACCGGCTACAAGAAGATCATCGAAGCGGTGGAGAGCCTTGTCTGATATCGGCATTTCATTCGACGGGCGCGACCCGGTCGACGTCGTGCTGGCGAAGACGGCGGTCGCAGTCCGTCATGATAGGGGGGCGATCTGGCTCGCCTGCCACCTCTTTCAGCGCGAGCCGATCGTTACCGCAAGCGTCCTGTTGAGCCGGTTTCCGGAGGCGGAGGTGGTATTGGTCGCCCTCAGCCCCTATGTCGTGCATCCGGTATATATCGCCATGGCGGCCGCAACTCTGAACGAGTTCTTTCCCGGCCGTGTCTCGCTCTGTCTCGGTGTCGGCGCGCCGGCCGATCTCGCGAGTGCGGGCATAGAAACCGAGGCGCCGGTCGGGACGATGCGCGACGCCGTCGAAATCTGCCGGGCACTATTCCGGGGCGAGCGAGTCCGGGTCGAGAATGAGCGGTTTCAAGTTCGGGATCGGGCGCTTGCGGCCGGCCGTCTGGAGATTCCGATTCTGCTCGCGGCCTCCGGCCCGAGGATGCTCCGCCTTGCCGGCAGGGAGGCGGACGGCGTCGTTCTCTCGGCGGGAGCCTCCGCCGAGTTCGTGGGCTGGTGTCTCGAACAAGTCGGCGTCCCGAGCACCGCCGAGCGCTTCCGGTGCCATGCTTTCGTTTACACCGCCGTCGCCGACGAGGCGGATGAGGCCTTGGATCGCGTTCGGCCCTTGCTGGCGAACCTCTTGCGGGGCGGACATCATTTGCGGAACCTAGAACTGGCGGGCAGCGATCTCGACCAGGCGGCACTTTCGCGGGCGATCGATTCGGGTGACACGTCGCTTGCGGAAAGTTTTATTTCCAATCGGATCGTCGACCGTCATGCGGCGGCGGGATCGCCGGAGACGTTTCGGGCCCGGATGGCGGCATACCGGGCTGCGGGCGTCGACAACATCGTCCTCGCGTCGATGCGCACACCCGAAGAGGTCGACCGCGTTCTGTCGGCAAGTCGTCAATAAGGAATTCCCGGAGAACGATCGTGCATTTCAGTATTTGTCTCTCGACCGGCTTCGAAGGCGTCATGTATCCGATCCCCTTCGCGGGGCCCGAGGACTTCGTGGCCCAGGCCCGGCTCTGCGAGCGCCTTGGCTACCATTCCGTATGGGGCAACGACCACGTCACCACCCAGGCCTATGTGCGCGAGAAATTTCCCGGCCGGACACCGAATTTCTATGAACCGCTGATCACGCTGGCGATGTGCGCGCAGGCGACCGAGCGGATCAAACTGGGGACCGCCTTGCTGGTCCTGCCGATGCGGGAACCCGTGATCCTCGCCAAGCAGGTGGCGACGCTCGACCAAATGTCCGGCGGCCGCTTCATCCTCGGCATCGGCCTTGGCGCCTATCGCGAGGAGTTCTCGGCGATGTCCCAGCGCCTGAAAGATGCCCGCCGCGGCGATATTCTGGACGAAGGGGTCGAGGCGTTTCTCCGGCTGATCGGCGAACCGAGGGCGAGCTTCGACGGTGACTTCCACGCCTTCAAGGATATCGAAATGATGCCGAAGCCGAAGCAGGATCCGTTCCCGCTCTATGTCGGGGGGCACAACATGGCGGCGGTCGAACGGGCCGCGCGGGTCGGCCGGGGCTGGCTGCCGGGATGGCGGCCGTTCGCGGAGCTGGAGGCGCGCATCGGGGCGTTGAAGGATCGCGCCGCCGAGCTGGGGCGGCCCAAAGGCGCCGTCGAGATCGCGCCCCAATTCTCGATGCTGCTCGCCAAGACCGATGCGGAAGCGGAGGCCAGGTACATGGCCAGCGGCCTCGTTGCCCATCGCGTCTCCCTCAACTATACCGGCCGAAACCTGGATCATCAGGTCACCGCCAATCTGGTCGGATCGCCCGCGACGGTCATCGAGAAGGTCTCGACGCTGAAGGCGATGGGGGTCGATCACTGCTGCGCCCTGATGATCCCCGCCGACACGGTCGCCGAAATGAACGAGCAGATCGAATGGTTCGCGACCGACGTGATGCCGCATTTCGGGGAGGCGGCGCCGTGAAGGGATGTTGGAGAGCCGGTGAACGTTTTATTTGCCAGGATCGGACAACCCCGATCCCCGACGACGGGTCATCGTTCCGGATCGGCCGTCGTTTGTGGTCTCGGCAGCGATGAGGGTGATAATTTTAACGGTATTAGGGGTCGGTGTTGGTCAGGGTCGGTGGGTTATTGTGGAAGGGTTCTAGCGACGCGGAAGCCAACGTATTTAAGCCGCGCTGATATGCCAGCAGCGCCACGATACGCCGAACGGACGGACCATGGTTCAAAAAACCATGAACCGCCGCGAAAAACGCGCGAACATTTACTTTTAGTAACTCTCGCCTCTGCATCCGTCGGTGCACTGCGATAACTGTCTATATAGCAATCCTCCACCCATTCAAAAACGTTCCCTATCGCGTCATAAATTCCAAAATTATTTGCCTTAAATCTTCCCACGGGCGCCGTCTGTCGCCCACCCCATTGGCTACCGCAGCCTTTACAATTTGCTTTTCCCGACCCCACCGCGTCGCCCCAGGGATACTGCGTAGTGCTCCCTGCACGCGCCATGTATTCCCATTCGGCCTCACTCAATAGACGGTATTGCTTCCTCGTTTTCCGAGACAACCACGAAACATACAACTTTGCATCGTGCCAGTTCACATTTATCACTGGGCGACGGCCTTGGCTCCAGCCTTGGCTGTTTGGATGATAACCACCGCAGCCAGTGACCGACGCGATCTCCTCCTTGTTGGAACGGGGATACATCGTTCGGATCTCTCGAGGGAACTCGAAGGGCAAATCCGCAGTCTATGATCTGAACTGGAATAAAGTGCAGGACTCTGCGCCTAATGATGTGCAGGTTTCCGCAAGCTCATGTGCAGGATCGCCGCAAAAAGTAGTGCAGGTACCTGCCACCCATTCCAGGAATGAATCCATTAAAGATTCCAATGTCGGCGGCCGCGCCGCTCGCTGCGCGCCTGGTGGCGCGAGCGCCCCGCCCACCGACGACAACACGCCGACGGAAGTGCCGTATGGTAACGGTGCTGCTCGACAAGGGAGCCGAGACAGTGAACGACGGATGTCTAAGATCAGCGACCTCGGTGTCGGAGAGACGGTGAAGTCGGGATCCAGAACAGAAACAAAGACGCGTCATCTGAAACGCGAAAGCTAAAAGGAACCGTCGTCCCGCTATTCATCACATTGGAAATTTACGTCTGCTGTTAGGTGCGAAGCGGAAGAGATTTGAACCGCCGATTTTCTTCCGATGTTGACCCTAAACGGACATTGATCTTCAGAATTAGTATCTGTTGGTTGACGTGAACGGCATAGAATGGGCTAGGGTAGTTAAAGGACGATGGGGCTTGATGGACTTACCAGAAATAGCTCAACCGGCTGTGAAGAGCCTCTACAGTTATTGGCGCGCAATTTCGCCACCTGGCCGCCTGCCGGGGCGGCAACATTTTGATCCACTGGATGTGCCAAGATTATTGCCAAATATCTGGCAGATTGGTGTTGATGAGGGTCAATCTGTCTTTCTGATACCCCGCGGCCCGCATTGATTCTTGGTGAAAGAGTAGCGCCCGGTCACGGGCGGCGGCCGGGCGCCCGTTGAAGGCTTGGGGTAATTTGGGAAGGTATCAGCCCGCAACGTTACCGAAGTAAGGTCTGACAGAGGCAAAATGCCATTGACCGACATCAATACGGTCGCCTTCCAATTAATTGCCCAACTACCAAGGTAAATATTTCGGTTGGCTGTTTTTGGTTACCTGACCTTATTCTCTTTAATCCACCAAGGCCCAGCTGATGAGAATAATCACGAAAATTGCGATCAAATTCAGCAAGAAACCGGCCTTGGCCATTTGTGCCACGGTCAACATGTCACTGGAGAAGACGATGGCGTTGGGCGGCGTCGCCACGGGCATCATAAATGCGCATGAGGCCGCCAAGGCCACCGGGATGATAAGTCCCAGAGGCGCAATTCCAGCGCTCACCGCGACGGTGGCGACGATGGGCAAGAAGACCGCCGTCGTCGCCGTGTTGGAAGTGATCTCGGTCAGGAAGACGATCAGGATGGTTACAGCGGCCACCAGAGCGATTGGCGGAAAGTCTTCCAACCCAGTCAGACCGCCGCCAATGATATCGGCCAGGCCGCTGTTGGAAATGGCCCCAGCCAGGCTTAAGCCCCCACCAAACAGCAGCAGCACACCCCAGGGCAGGGTGACGGCGCGGGGCCAGGTCATCAGGCTGGTCCCGTTCCCTTTGCCGGCGGGGATAATGAAAAGCGACAGAGCGCCGATCAGGGCAATTCCGGAATCTGTCAGGCCAATGCCGGGAAAGGCCATGGTGATCAGGGGCCGGAATATCCAACTAAGGGCTGTAAGTAGGAAAACAGCCAGAACCCGTGTCTCCTCCACGGACATGGGTCCCAAGGCCTCGATTTCGGTCTTGATGACCGCGTCGGCGCCGGGAATGGGACGGCGCGCCACGGGGCAGGTGACCCGGGTCAGCAACAGCCAGGCCAGCGGAAGCATGACCAAGACCACGGGCAAGCCAATCGCCATCCATCTAGCGAATCCCATCTCGATGCCGAACCGTTCCTGGACAAATGCGGCAAGCAGGGCGTTGGGCGGCGATCCCACCAGGGTTCCCACCCCGCCGATACTGGCCGAATAGGCAATGGCCAGCAGTAGGGCCGTTGCCGTATTCGCGGCGATTCGGGGATTCTCATTTTCATTCAGCACGCCGACGATTGAAATGGCGATCGGCAACATCATAACCGTGGTTGCCGTATTGTTGACCCACATGCTCAAAGTGGCAGTTGCCAGCATAAAACCGGCAACCAGATAGTCGGGCCTTGTGCCGAAGGCCCGCACGATCAGGAGGGCAATGCGCCGATGCAGGTTCCAGGCCTCGATTGCCTTGGCGATGATGAAACCGCCCATGAACAGGAAAATTAACGGATGAGCGTAAGGCGCGGCCGATGTCTTGAAATCGAAGATACCCAAGACCGGAAAGACAATCAGGGGCATGAGGGCGGTAACGGATACGGGCAAGGCCTCGGTCAACCACCAGAAAGCCATCCAGAGAACCACGCCGAGCACCTTCCAGGCCGCCGGCGAAACGCCTTCCGGCACGGGCGACATGATGACGGCCACGCCCAGAATGGTTCCGGCGAGAACAGTGACGGGCCGTATGGTTCTTTTCGTGGCGTCCGACGTTTCGACCTGCATCGACAAAAGACTAGGGGCGATGGCAATCCACATCAATTGCCATGAAGAAACCTGTCATGGCTGGTCGGCGCTTTATCCGGCATCGAGCGAAAGATAGAAAAGTGGTCCCGGTTATTTCTTTTCCCGCCGATATACGAAGTAATAGCTGAGGGCAACAAACACGCCGCCGCCCATGATGTTGCCGAGTGTTACGGGAATTAAGTTACCAATGAACCCGCCCATCCCAAGATTGTTCATGGCGCCCTCGGACAATCCGGCAGCTTTTACGTAACCTGGATCGAGTGTCGCCAATATGCCCGCGGGGATAAAATACATGTTGGCAACGGAATGCCCGAAGCCAAGTGCAACAAATGCGGTAATCGGAAAAATGATAGCCAGGATTTTGTCGGTCACGGATCGGGCGGCAAAGCACATCCAGATCGCCAGACAGACCAGTGCGTTGCATAGCACGCCCCGGATAAAGGCTATATCAAATGGCAGGTTGACCTTGGCGGCGGCTATTTTGATGGCGGTGGCACCGACGGCATCACCGCCCAGGTGCATGAAACCAGACCAATGGGCCATGCCCGCCATTCCCAGAGCGCCTATAAGATTTCCTATATAAACAAGCACCCAGTTTTGCCCCAATGCGCGCGCACTTACCTTGCCGTGCGCCCAACCCATGACGATTAGGACATTGCCGGTAAATAGCTCCGCGCCGCCCACGACGACCAGAATGAGGCCGAGACAGAAAGACAGGCCACCGACCAGCCTTACAATGCCGAATCCAAGATCACTATTCGTTATGACAAGTGAGTAGAGCATGGCGCCGAAGGATATGAACGCGCCCGCCAGGACCGCCAGCGTCAGCATTGGGATGATTTCCATGCGCGCTTTGTTCAGGCCGATGCTTTCTATGCGCTCGGCGATAGCCGCCGGCGCATAGGCGTCAAACATCGATGGATCAAAACGGCGGTCAGACATCTGTCTTTTGTCCAAATCGTTTTTCTGGAGATCCGTGTTATCTGTCATCGCGTATGGTCTTACATTGATAATATCAGTCGCCAAAGGGCAGCTTGAACCTATCCGCAAGCAAGTCATTTTTGCATGGAGAGTGGCCGCACCGAAAGAACAAAGATGATTTCCGCCGTTGGCTAACTTCGGCCGTCAATCATCCCACCAAGTTTCTTCCGCTTTCGGGGGTTGAACAGACGTTTCGAGCAATTGCGTCCGCTGTGAGTCCCAAAGCGGACCTAGGTCGAACGACCGAATTTCTTCCGCTCCTGACCCTGAGCGGACATTCTCGTCATCTCGGCGTCGTGAACTCGCTACGCCGATTCAGCCCCCCATGATCGACGATCCAACTTACCTTTAGGTCAGAAATCGCGGTCCAGAAATCTACAAAATAAGGCATCTCTTTGTGAGCTTCATGGTCGGACTTCTGCGCATAGACTTCGTAAAGCGTGCCTTGAGATTTACCCTTTGGCGATACGAGTACATCGTAACGTTCGCAGCCCGGCTCTTCATGGACTGATGCGTGCGCCACCTTCTCGGCCTCCTCGACGAATCTGTCGAACGAACCTTCTTCAACTTCAAAATGAGCCGCAACCAGGTACTTTTCCACGAGCCACCCCCACGCGCTGTTCGCTCTAGCTCAAGAGATTGGGAGAGGAAGCCGGAAAACACAACCGAGACCCCGGCAACGGGTGCCCGTGGGTGAATGCGCGGTCAATTTTCATGGTTCACCAATTCAACGTCTGCTTGACCCTCACGTTCGGACTAAACTATGCCCGGTCCAGATCGGGGAGATTTGACCCTAAGCAGAATTCGCGCAGTCTTAATCACGGTTTCTTTTTTTCACGCGTTCAACAGACGAGAAATCGCGCTCTCACCAAATGCATTGGATGAAATCTTATCAGGACCAACTACGGTTGCCTTGAACATCGGCGCGAAATTTCGGTCGTGTCGAATGGCATCGGCGACCCTTTTCCTCCGACCTGCGTCCGCCTCGGTTCGGGAAAGTTGCAAGATGCTCGTCATTCTTGCGACAACCCTCAAACGTCGCATCAGCTCGGATCTTTCGGCGACATAAGGTGCGAAACTCGCCACCGACCAGTCGTGAGTGCTCGACAGAATTCCTGAAACTATCCGGGCATCCCTCATCGTGATGGAAAGGCCTTGACCGATTGTCGGGTCATTGTGACCAGCCGCATCACCGATGAGGACGACTCCGTCTGCCACCGGTTGTTCTGACCAACGATCGGCATTCGGATAGAAGCTGAGTGGTCCGGCCTGTTGGGCTTCAGCAATCGAGGCACCGTTTGGCAAGTATGTAGATCGAAAATTCTCCAAGAACGTACGTACGTCTTCGTCGCCCGCAATATCTCGTCGCTTACCAAGTACTGCTGTTAGGTAAAGCCTCAGCCGTCCCGCGCCTTGCGGGAAAATATAGTATCGTCGCCCCTTGAGAAGACCGACGCTGTGCACTTTTTCAGGCCAATCCGGTACACCTTCCACTAATAAGCCACCAAGCAAATGGGTCGCCTTCTCGCCCATGAACTTGATGGCCGCCTGCCTGGCGACAGCCGAGCCACGACCATCTGCACCAATCACAAGTCTCGGCTGGAAGAGCTGCTCTTTCCCGTCGATCTGAAAACGAACGCAAGGAGACGATCCGGGTAAAATTTTTAGCCCGCTAATCCCGGTGATGACCGTCGCACCGGCCTTCTCAGCTAGGGAGGCGAGGGTCCGGCATGCCGCCGGATGTCCAATGTTGAGAGCGCCCTGAACGCCGGGAACCATCCGACAAAAATCAATGGATTTCCTTTCGGCTTCGGCTGGGCTCGTTTCGTCGCTGTAGCCGATAAATTTGTCGCTGTAGTTGGCGCCCGCTTCGTGCAGCGGCTCAAGAAGGTCGAGACGCTGCACCTCGGCGACACCCCAAGGAGTCATCCATTCTCCACGGATTCGGTCCCGCGGCTCGCGCTCCCGATCGATGAGAACGACTTGGGCTCCTCTTCGCGCCATTACGGTGGCGAGTGCCCCGCCGGCGATGCCAGCGCCAACAATCAGAAGGTCCGGATTCATTCCCATGGGTGTGCCTTCCTCATCAATCAGTCGATGCGTGGAGGCTGGCACTCGATGAGTCTATGTGCTTGAGGAAGACCTTTGGACTATGTCACGATTCCAATAAGATTTCGCCAAAATCCGATCTTATTCAGATGCGGGTGCTTGATGCTGCAAAAAGACGAGAAACGATTGTGCTTCGACGATATTGTTATCGATGTCGCGGCCAGGGAGCTCTTGCGAGGAGGTTCGACAGTTGCGGTAGAACCGCAGGTATTCGATCTCATAGCCCTCCTTGCACATAATCCAAAACATGTTCTCGACCGCGACGAGATCATAGAGGCCGTTTGGAATGGTCGAATCGTTTCTGATTCAGCAATTGCGAATCGCATAAATGCGGCTCGTGCGGCGCTCGGCGACAATGGAAGGAAACAGCGTTACATAAAAACAATCCGTGGCCGCGGATTTCGATTTGAAGCGAGGCCGGAACAAGGTCCACCGAGCCAAGCCATCACCACGGACGACTCAAACAATTTCGGATTTCCGGCCGGCGACCAAAAGCTGTCGATAGCCGTCCTCCCGTTCAACAGCAGCTCACAGAAGGATGAACACGATCCGATCGCGGATGGGATGACAGAGGACATCATTACCGAGTTGTCGAGGATAAGAAATCTATTCGTAATCGCCCGCAACTCGTCCTTCGCCTATAGAAATCAGTCATCCGACATGGCTCGGATAGCGCGGGAATTATCTGTCAATTACTTACTGAAGGGCGGTATCCGCCACGGTAACGGTCGTATCAGGGTTACGGCGCAACTCGTCGATGGCTTCACTGGTGATCATGTTTGGGCTGAGCGTTACGACCGTGTCTTCGATGACGTTTTTGACCTACAGGATGAAATTACCGAGCGGGTGGTCTCCGCGATCGAGCCAAATATAATCGCCGCGGAGACGGCTCGCGTCTCTCGGCAACATCCGAACAACCTTGATGCCTGGGAGCACGTCGCGGCGGCACTACCAAAGATTTGGTCCTGGAAAGAGGACGCATACCGTTCCGCCGAGGCGCATTTGAATAGGGCGATAGAAATTGATGCGACATATGCACGGGCCCATGCGGTACTCGCCGCCGGGCATGTGATACAGGCGTGGATGGGTTGGAGGGATAATCGGCCTCCAAAGGAAAACGTTCGTCGTGCGATCGCGTTGGGCCGGATTGCCGTCGATCTCGACACCAAGGATCCCTGGGCTCACATGGCGCTTGGTTTCGCACATGCCGTAAACCGGCACCATGTCGATGCTCTCTCGTCGCTGGAACGCTCCCTTGAACTAAACCACAATTTTGCTCTGGCATGGGCTTGCTATGCGAAAGCCCTGAGTTGGTGTGGCAGGCCCGAGGACGCCTTAAGAGCCTTTGAAATTGCAGCGCGCGCGAGCCCTCGGGATCCGATGAACGAAGTGTATCCTTCGATGGAGGCAATTGCGCATTTTGTTTCTGGCGATTATCAAGAATGCATTCGAAAACTCCAATATACGCTCCGGTTTAGGCCTGACATTCCCGGGCCGTACCGCTTGCTCACCGCAGCCTATGCGAAGTTGGGAAATATCGATGCCGCCAGCGAAACATTTATCAAGGTTCGAGAGCTTCAGCCTGATATTTCCGCGGCCTGGATGCGAGAATACTTCCCGTTTGTCCGTGACGAAGACATCGAGAAATATGTCGAGGCGTTGGTCCTCGCTGGCATGCCGGAGGCAACCGAGGAGTAACTGAGACATATATGCTAACGGCGGCTATAGCTTTACAGCTGCTACTGCCAAAAGCCTCGTTCGCACTTCTTTTTTCAATCTCGACTAATCGCGCCTGTTAGCGAACAGTTTCGCCGGGACGTCATGTAGTTGGCCAACGCCGCCGCCCCGGCCGCATCGACCTCAAGGCCGCATTTGGTGCGCCGCCACAGCACATCGTCTGGTTCGCGCGCCCATTCCTTGTCCACTAGCCAATTCACTTCGGCGGCATAAAGACCACCGCCGAAATGCCGGCCGAGATCGGTCGCCGAACTTGCCTTGCCGAGGATCGCGCGTGCGCAGGTGCCGTGGCGACGGGCCAGCGCCTTGACGACTTCGAGGTCGAATCCCGGATAGTCGCGCGCTAATTCCTCGGCGAAGGCGTCGAAATCGTCCATCTCGCCACCCGGTAGACACCCTTCCGTGGTCCAGGGCCTGCCAAGATCGAGGAACGGAGGATTCAGGAGGTTGACGACTCGCTCCGCCAACTGCCGCGCGGTGGTTAGTTTGCCGCCGAAGATCGAGATCAGGGGCGCCATGCCCTCCGGCCGGTCGACCTCGAGCACATAGTCGCGGGTGACCGAGGACAGGTCGGTGCGACCGTCGTCGTAGAGCGGCCGGAGACCGGCAAAACTCCAGACCTCGTCACCCGGTTCGACCGAGCGTTCGAAATACCGGTTGACCGCGGCGCAGAGGTAATCGATTTCGCCGGCCTTGATTTCGACCCTACCCGGTTCCCCTTCATGTACGAGCTCGGTGGTACCGATCAGGCTGTAATGCTGCTCGAAGGGAACGACGAAGACGACGCGCCCATCGTCGTTCTGCAGGATGAGGGCATGGTCGCCGCCGTGCAGCCGGGGAATCACGATATGGCTCCCTTTGACCAACAGAAGGTTCGCCGTGGCATTGGCGCCTGCAACCTCCGTCAACACCTGACGTACCCATGGACCGGCGGCATTGATCATGGCGCGCGCTTGAATGTCGACCGTCGTGCCGTCATGATGTAGCAACGACACCCGCCAATACCGCCCGTCGCGGCGGGCTTCGGCGCAACAGGTCCGCGTCATGACCTCGGTGCCACGGCGAACTGCATTGAGTGCCGTCATCACGACATAGCGCGCGTCATCGACCCAGCAGTCGGAATAGGCAAAGCCGCTCTTGATCTCCTTTTTCAGGCCCTCAGCGTAAGGACCGGCGGTCAAGTCGACCTCGGCGGAGCGCGGCAGCGACACCGGGCCGCCGATATGGTCGTAAAGCCATAGACCGAGGCGGATCATCCAGGCGGGCCGACTACCCTTGGCGTGCGGCATGACGAACCGCATCGGCCGCACCAGATGCCGCGCGCTCCGGAGCACGATCTCGCGTTCCCTCAACGATTCGCGTACCAATCGGAAGGCAAAATGCTCGAGATATCGAAGACCGCCATGGATCAGTTTGCTCGAGGCCGAAGAGGTCGCACCGGCGATGTCGCCCTGCTCGACCAGCAGGACCGAGAGGCCGCGGCCCGCCGCATCACGCGCCGCCATAACACCATTGATACCGCCGCCGATGACGACGACATCGTATGTCCGGTCCTGAACGTCGTTCTGGGAAATTTGCCGCACCTTTGTCGTTGCTGCAGACTGCCGGACCTCGACTGGAACGTTAGCGCAGGTCGGCAATTCGATGTCAACCAAGATGAGACCCTTGGCGGAATTTCCGGCCGATCAAAGACGCGCTGTCCGTGCCGTGCTGTTCGACATCGACGAAACATTGACCACGGCGGGCAAGCTGACCGCCGAGGCCTATGCCGCTATGGAGAATTTACGAAAAGCGGGACTGCGGCTGGCGCCGGTTACGGGTCGGCCCGCCGGCTGGTGCGATCACATGGCGCGGATGTGGCCGATCGACGGCATCATCGGCGAGAACGGCGCGTTCTATTTCCGGTATGATACCGGCGCGCGGCGGATGATCCGGCAATACGCCGAAGACGAAGCCTCCCGGGCCGGGAGCCGGCGCTGCCTGCGCGAACTCGAGCAACTCATCCTGGCCGAAATTCCGGGGGCCAAAGTCGCCAGCGACCAATTCTACCGCGAAGCGGATCTGGCGATCGATTTTTGCGAGGACGTGCCGGCGCTTCCCCAAACACACATCGACCGAATCGTCGAGTTGTTCCAACAGGCCGGCGCCCGCGCCAAGATCAGCTCGATCCACGTCAACGGTTGGTTCGGCGATTACGACAAACTGAGCATGGCGCGATCGTTCCTGACGGATGAACTATTGATAGATCCTGACAGAGACAACGAAAGGATCGTCTTTGTCGGCGATTCACCGAACGACGCGCCGATGTTCGGATTCTTCGAGAATGCCGTCGGTGTCGCCAATGTGTTGGACTTCCGCAACCGGCTCGACGCCGAACCCGCTTACCTCACCTCGGCCCCATCGGGGGCGGGTTTCGCCGAGCTCGGGCGGGCGCTTATCGCAGCTCGCTAAATTGATTTGCATAGCTAACCATGCGACAGTCGTTTCAGCGGCTGCCCGGAGCGGCCGGTTGAACGCAATCGAAAACAAGACAGTCAGGGAGAGCATCATGAGTTTGTCTGCGACGACGCGGCGATTCTTGTTCGCCGGTATCTTCACGACCATGGCCACGGCGTTCGTGATTACCTCCGCCAGCCCGGTTTTGGCTGCCTGCAAGAACCGCGGTAATCTCGACGCGCGCTATTGCGACGACGACGGCGATCTTGTCGCCGATACGCCGACCGATCCCTCGAAGTGGATCGATCCGGACACCCTCATTTTCTCTTACACGCCGGTCGAGGACCCTTCGGTCTATGAGAACGTGTTCACGGAGTTCATGGACTTTCTCGCCAAGAAGACTGGCAAGAAGGTGAAGTGGTACGGTGCCGAATCCTATGCGGCACAGGTCGAGGCGATGCGCTCCGGCCGCCTGCACGTCGCCGGCATTTCGACCGGCCCGACGGTCTTCGGCGTCAACCTTGCCGGTTATGTGCCGGTCGCGATGATGGGTAAGGCCGACGGCTCGTTCGGCTATCGCCTGGCATTGATCACCCACAAGGACAGCAACATCAAGAAGGTCACCGACATCAAGGGCCGCAAGATCGCCCATGTGACGCCTTCCTCGAATTCCGGGAACCAGGCGCCCCGCGCACTCTTCAAGTCGATGGGCGTGGTGCCGGACAAGGACTACAAGGTCAACTATTCCGGAAAGCACGACAATTCGATCATGGGTGTGGCCAATAAGGACTACGACGCCGCCCCGATCGCCGATGTCGTGATGGAGCGCATGCACGACAAGGGAGTCGTGAACAAGAACGACCTTCGCATCATCTGGCAGTCGCGCTTGTTCCCGACCACCTCCTACGGCTATGCCCACAACATCCATCCGGACCTGGCGCGCAAAATCACCCATGCCTTCCTGTCGTTCGATTGGAGAGGCACCGCCCTGAAGAAGGAATTCGGCAAGAAATCCGACCGCTTCATTTCGATCAGCTTCAAGGATCACTGGACGGACATTCGGACCATTCAGGACACCAATGGCGTCAAATACACCGACGCCGCCTTGAAGGGCCTGAAGGTCAAGAAAAAGAAGAAAAAGAAAAAGAAAAAGAAGAAATAGTGGTCTAAACGAAAGATCGTAAACCGAATGGCCCCATCGACGGGTCGCCGCGGCCCACTCTTTGGTATCAACCATGCTGACCATCACCGACCTCGTCAAACAGTATCCGACAGGCCTGCGCGCACTGCACGGCGTCAGCCTGACCGTCGACAAACCGCAGGTCGTGGCGATTATCGGTCCGTCGGGAGCCGGAAAGTCGACCTTGATTCGCTGTGTCAATCGGCTCGTCGAGCCGACGTCGGGCTCGATCGTGCTCGACGGCACCGACATCACCCGCCTTGGCCGCCGCGACTTGCGGAACGCACGCCGGCGGATGGGTATGATCTTCCAGGAATACAATCTGGTCGAACGGTTGACGGTGATGGAGAACCTGCTATCGGGCCGCCTCGGCTATGTCGGATTTTGGCGCACCTATCGCCGCAAATATCCACCGGAAGACGTCCAGGCTGCTTACAAACTGTTGGGCCGAGTTGGACTTCAGGGCTATGAGGACACGCGCGCCGACGCGCTGTCGGGCGGTCAGCGCCAGCGGGTCGGCATTGGCCGCGCCCTGATGCAGCGCCCCGACCTGCTGCTGGTCGACGAACCGACCGCAAGTCTCGATCCCAAGACCTCACGCCAGATCATGCGGATCATCGTCGAACTGGCGCATGAGCGCGATACGCCGACGCTCCTCAACATCCATGACGTGCCGCTGGCGCAATCCCATGCCGACCGGATCATCGGTATTACCGCCGGAAATATCGTGTTCGACGGAAAGCCGGGTGACCTGACCGAAACCGTTCTGACAGAAATTTACGGCGAGGAGGATTGGAGCACCACGGTCGGCCACGGCGTAGACGCCGACGAGGACGAGAATGGCGACGCGCGCCCGGGCCGGAGTGGCAACTTGGAAAGCGAGGCGGCGGCGGGATGAGCGCCCCGGCGACAACTGAATATCCCAAGACATGGAAACGCCAGGGGCTGATCGCCAACCCCGCCCTCCAGCGCGGCGTGGTGGCCCTGATCGTACTCTATTTCCTGTGGTCGATCGGCTCGATCGAGATTGATTGGGGCCGCGTCTCCCAAGGCTTCGACCGCGCGGGCAACCTGTTCGGCCGCATGTTCCCGCCCGACTTCTCGCGCTGGGAACTGTTGCTGAGGGGTGTCGGCGAGAGCGTCCAAATGGCCTTCGCGGCGAGTTTCTTCGGCATGGCGCTGGCGATTCCGGTGGGCCTCTGCGCGGCGCGCAACCTGGCGCCGAGGCCGATCTATCTGGTTGCGCGCGGCATTATCGTCCTCACCCGGACCTTCCACGAGGTCATCATCGCCATCATCTTCGTCAAGATCTTCGGATTCGGCCCGCTCGCTGGCGTCCTGACCCTGATCGTGGCGAGCCTCAGCTTCATCTCCAAGATGCTGGCCGAGGATATCGAGAACATGAGCCTGGGCTCGATGGAGGCGGTGCGGGCGACCGGCGCCAGCTTCCCCAAATTTCTGATCTATGCGATCACGCCGCAGATCCTGCCGCGCTATCTCGGCGTCTCGATCTATCGGCTCGATGCCAATATCCGTCACTCGACCGTGGTCGGCATCGTCGGTGCGGGCGGCATCGGCCAGGTATTGCAGGCGTCGTTCAACCGGTATGACTACGATTTTAGCCTGGCGATTCTGATTACCATCGTCGCCCTCGTGTTCATCGGCGAATTCTTCAGCGCATGGATTCGGGGAAAACTCAGGTGACCCTGAAAGAGCACTCCGAGCATTACCCCGAGGTATGGCGCCGGTTCAATCCGCGCGAGACTTTGATCCGCTATGCCTGGTATGTGGGCATCGTCTTCGTCGCGGTCTGGTCGGTCCATCAGCTCGAAATCCCCTGGTTCTACTTCCTCGATGCCCATGTCCAGGCGGCGGATCTGTTCATCCGTATGTTCCCGGGCCACGAGGATTTCGCCGACGATCCGTGGGACACTCTGACCTGGGTGTTCACGGAGATCTATTGGGAGACCTTCCAGGCGATTTGGGACCCGTTGGTCGAGACCATCCACATCGCCACGCTCGGCACTGTCATTACGTTCGCCGTTGCCTTCCCGATCGCCTTCCTCTCGGCTCGGAACACCACCTTCAATACCGCAACATGGTTCATCGGGCGCTTCATCCTGGTGACCTCGCGCTCGGTCAACACGGTGGTTTGGGGTCTCCTTTTCGTGGCGATCTTCGGCCCTGGTCCCGTAGCCGGCATCTGGGCGATCGCGGCGCGTTCAATCGGTTTCATGGGGAAGCTGATCGCGGAAGCGATCGAGGAGATCGACGAAGGCACGGTCGAGGCGATCGAAGCCACCGGAGCGTCCCGGCTCCAGGTGCTCTGGATCGGCGTCCTGCCGCAGGTTCTGCCGGTGATCTGGGGCACGACTGTCTATCGCTGGGACATCAACATCCGGGAGTCGACCGTGCTTGGCTTCGTGGGTGCGGGTGGCATTGGCATCCAGCTCTATTCCTCGATCAACCAGTTCAAATGGCATGAGGTCGCGGTCATGCTAGTCTCGATCCTGGTCGTCGTGATCTTCAGCGAATTCGTTTCCGCCGCGGTGCGGAAGCGAATTACCTGAGATTGCGATAAGATAGATATTGCGGCGAAGCGCTAAACCCCAGGATCGAGAAAATTTCTCAGGAGCGCGCAAGGACCTTGTTCAACGACCATTTTCTATACAGCTCCAAAGTGCCGCGATGGTGGCCGGATTGGGTTTTGGAGCCGTTGGCCAACGGATAGTTGATAGAAAAAGCGGCCGATCTGGGAGATGAGGCCGCTTTTTCGTTTGTGGTGGAACAGGTTTTCCCTTGCCACAAATTTAGCATTGTTCGGCGATGATGGTTGGCAAGCCATCCGGCCTTCGGTTTAGTGCGGCAAGAAATTCGCCCAGCCTTCGAAAGTCCGATCTTGGCTAATTTTGCCCTTAGATCAGATCGCCAGTTTCCTTCCGCTTCCAGGGGATGACCGGACATTTGGCTTGGTAAGGTCCACTGTTGGACCTAAAGCGGACCAAGGTGGGGCCTGTAGATATCTTCCGGAGATGACCCAATCCGGAAGTTCAGCGTTTGAACATGGCATGGCTGGCCAGTACATTCTCCACGTTCAGCATACGATCTCGTCACACCAATTCGTCAAGAAATCGAGTCGTTGAAGGTCGTTAACCGTCAGCGTCACATAGAATGATACATGTCCGCGTTCGAGGCTGATACGAATTGTTGCTTCTCATCACCTGCACGTTGGTCACGACTCTCTACGCGACGACGATTACGATTGCCAACGTGTCGCTGCCGCAAATTCAAGGTGCGTTATCGGCCAGTCCCGACCAGGTCGCCTGGATCGTCACCGCGAATTTGATTGCAACGGCCGTGACCATTCCCCTGGCCGGCTGGTTTTCGGATCGATTTGGCCGACGCCGTTGCATGATATGGGGCACTGTGGGCTTCGGCGCCGCCACGCTAATGTGCGGGCTGTCCACCTCGCTCGCCGAACTGGTCGTTTGGCGCGTCGTGCAGTCGGGTTTCGGTTCGCCGCTAACGCCGATCGCTCAATCGGTCGTGATCGACGAGTTCACCGGCGAACGGCGCGGAGCGGCCACCGCGATCTACAGCATGGGCGTCGGTGTCGCGCCCACGATCGCGCCACTGGTCGGTGGCTATGTCAGCGAGGAGATTTCCTGGCGCTGGGTCTTTTTCATTCTGCTGCCGATTGTGATCGTCGCACTCGTTGGGGTACTGGCTTTCATCAAACCGGACCCGCCGCGCGAGGAACGGCCGAAGCTCGATTGGACCGGGTTCCTAAGCCTCGCGATAGCAGTCGCCTGCGTGCAGCTCATGCTGGATCGCGGCGAACGCGAAGATTGGTTCGACTCGATTGAGATTGTCCTGGAATTTTCCGGCGCGGTCCTGTTCGGTTGGATTTTCCTGGTGCACAGCCTGACCAGCGACCGCCCGTTCCTCGACCCGCGCCTGTTGCTCGAACGGAACTTCGCTTTGGGGATCGGCATAGCGACCGTGTTCGGTATGCTGTTCGTCACACCTATGGTGATGATACCGGCCATGATTCAGCAACTGCGAGACGTGCCCGAATTCACCTCGGGCATGCTGATTGGCGCACGCGGATTCGGGACCGTGCTGGCGCAGGTAATCATGATCGTCTACGCGCACCGCTGGGACCCGCGGCTGCTGTTTCTGATCGGCTTCGGGACGCACACCTATGCGGGCTTGGCAATGACGCAGTTCGATATGAACGTGCCGATCCCGGACCTGACCTGGATGATGATTTTACAGGGATTCGGAGTCGGGTGTCTTTGGGTCCCGATGACATTGGTCACATTTTCGAACTTCGACCCGCGCCGGTCAGCGGAAGGCATGGCGCTATTCCATTTCGTGCGCAGCATCGGCTCCAGTTATTACGTATCCGCGAGCTTCATCGTCGTCTTTCATACTCAAAAAACTACCTATAGCGACCTGGTGCAGTGGATCAATCCATTCAGTGAGCGCTTACGTATGGCCGATTTGGGAGCAATCTGGAATACCGACAGCACGGCAGGCCTTACCCGCCTCGCCGGCGAAGTGACCCGCCAAGCGACGGCAATCGGCTACCTAAATTCGTTCAACTTGTTCCTGTGGACTTCATTGCTGGTCTACCCGCTCATCGCATTGATCGTCTGGCCGCCACGAGGCTATCGGTCGCGTGACTAGCGGTTGAACCAATCATCGTTGGGTTTTAGGACTGCTTCAATATGCCATTGACCGACATCAATACGGTCGTCTTCCAATTATTCGCCCAATTTCCAGGACCAAAATTTCGGTTGGCAGCTTTGGGGTACTTGACAGTCGGAAAATGCTAGCGGCGCTGGAAGGGCCTTCTATTCGACGAATTTGGGTGGGACGGGGCTATAGGTATCTGGCCAAGCGTATCTTGAGCTTTACCAAAATTTGGCATAAGGCGCGAAGCTGACCTAGCCCGAACCTTCCAATATAATCCCAAGATGACCCATCTCGGACATTCGGCATCAGCACATATAGAATCCAAACTCATGATGGCCGCGAGTCAGTTTGCAGTAGCTAGATTCACGTCACCTTTGATGTAAATCAGTGCGGGTCCACTGTTGAAATCTATCATTCAGGGAATACCGTCGACGGCAGTCAGCCTGAGACGATCCTCCGTGCAACTTCTGAAATGGGAGAGTTGCCATGCATAGTGAATTTACGAATCAGGCGCTGAGCATCGTTGTTGCTGTGATATTTGCCGCCACAGGCATAGCGATGATTTCGGCGACAGCCACGGCAGGTGAGATGGAGTCCACCTACGCTCGCGGTGGCAAACTCTATGACAAGTGGTACCAGTGACCTAGCCCCCTTAACCGGATCCACGGTGTGAGTTAGAGAGAGCGTC
>CAYPAV010000038.1:0-27442 GCA_964408805.1 uncultured Rhodospirillaceae bacterium
AACGAGCAAGGTCTAACATAACGATTGGTACGAAACCTGGGGGCAAGTCAGACCCGCTGATCGAGTTGATGAAGAAGCGAGAGGACACCAGGTTCGACGTTTTCGAGATGCGCCGCATTCTCGAAGTGGCAGCCGCTGGCTATGCGGCCGAACGGCGAACGGATGCCGATCTCGACTCGATCAAAAAGCGTTTTGACGAGCTCAACGACGCTTATGCCGCGCAAGAAGCCGATTCCATACGCGAGGTGGAAGCCGACGTCGCCTTTCACCTAGCATCGGCCGATGCTTCGCATAATATGGCGCTCATGCATGTCATGCGAAGCATGATCGACCTGCTTCGAACGGATATATCGTTAAATATCCATCGTCTTCGCCAAAGGGAAGAGGATCATGAACCCCTGAGAGCGCAGCACAGCAGGATTTTCGAGGCTATCGTCGACGGCGACGCGGACAAGGCGCGCTACGTGGCTAACTGCCACCTGGATTTCATCGAACAAAAGTTGCGCGAACACATCGATCATCAAAAGCGTGAAGTCCGAGCGAAGCGCCGTCTTCATCAATAGTTGTAGTAAAATTCCTTGAGGTCTGCTGATGACATCAAGGCGAATCGCGCCATAGCCCCAGCTCATCGCCGGTCGACCTGAAGGCGTCCCAACTTTGGTGGCAGGGAAGCGGCGTCATGAAGTTCCGCCGGGCGAAGCCAACCACCCCCTCGACATTGCCTTTATCATTGCCCTTGCCGGGACGGCCATAGCGATCCTGGAAGAGGTAATGCGATTGAAGTCCGCTGAACGCCGCTGTTCGTTGCCTCACGCCGTCCGGCAGGATGCGCGACACCAGGCACTTATCGTTGTCGTAGAGAATCGATTGCGGAACGCCGCCGAAGAAAGCGAAAGCCCGATTATGACCGTCCAGCCATGCTTCCGCCGTCGCCGCCGGGTAGGCGCACACGAAGCAAGCGTCGCTGTGCGGAAGCGTCATGACAAAGAAATGCGCCCGATACTGAACGCCGGCGATGATCGCATCCGCCTCGCCAAAGTCCGCCTGAGCATGGCCTGGAGAATGCGCCAGCGGCACGAACATCTCCCGGTGCCGACGGCGCCGTTCGCGAACATAATCCTTGACGATGGTCTGTCCGCCAGAGAAGCCGTGTTCGTCGCGAAGACGCTCGAATATCCGCTTCGCCGTGTGCCGTTGCTTGCGGTGAACCGTCCGGTCCTCCACCAGAATACGATCGATGATATCCGTGAAGGGGTCCAGCTTCGGGCGCTTCGGCGGTCGGCGGCGCCGATAGCCTGGCGGTACCGAATGCGCCAGTATCTTGGCTACTGTCTTGCGGTCGATCCCGAACCGCCGGGCAACTTCCCGACCGCTCAATCCCTCTCGATAACACGCCAGCCGCACACGGCGATATAAATCCACTCCGTACATCCCCCGCCTTCCATCAGGTCAATCCTGACGAAGGCTATAGACGGTCCAATATTGGACCGGCGAAACCGAACAATACGGCCGCTTCAGTGGGGGATTATTGCGCCGCCGTTCTTAATCGGCTCCCCGGCGGGAGCGCAAGGCGATGATCCGGCCCGAGCATTCGAGCCTTTCGGTGGCACGGCAATGTCGGCTGTTGTCGATCAGCCGGTCGAGCTATTACCACACGGGTGTGGGCGAGAGCGCCTGGAACCTGGCGCTGATGGCGGAGATCGACCGCCAGTTTCTGGAGACGCCGTTCTATGGTGTACGCCAGATGGCGTGGCATTTGCGGGCGCGGGGGCATCGCGTCAACGTCAAGCGGGTGCGGCGCCTGATGCGGCTGATGGGCCTGATGCCGATCTACCAGCGGCCCCGGACCAGCATTCCAGCCAAGGGCCACAAGATCTACCCCTACCTGCTGCGGAGTGTGACGGTGGACCGACCCAATCAGGTCTGGTGCGCCGACATCACCTATATTCCGCTGGCCAGGGGTTTCCTGTATCTGGTGGCGATCATGGACTGGTCGAGCCGGACGGTTCTGGCGTGGCGGCTCTCGAACACCATGGACGTTCAGTTTTGCGTCGATGCGCTGGATGAGGCCTTGGGTCGATACGGAGCGCCGGAGATATTCAACACCGACCAGGGCAGCCAGTTCACCTCCTGGGCGTGGACGCAACGGC
Organism: uncultured Rhodospirillaceae bacterium; assembly: GCA_964408805.1. Classification (GTDB taxonomy): domain Bacteria; phylum Pseudomonadota; class Alphaproteobacteria; order UBA8366; family UBA8366; genus CAYPAV01. The sequence goes on from CAYPAV010000038.1 coordinate 2,151, forward strand.
TGCGCGACGCCGGAATCCGTATCTCGATGGATGGGCGGGGACGCTTCCTCGACAACATCTTCATCGAGCGGCTATGGCGGTCCTTGAAATACGAGTGCGTCTACCTACACGCCTTCTCGGGAGGCCGGGATGCGCGCAACGGCATCGGCAAGTGGATCGAATTCTACAACAACCGCCGCCCGCACACCGCGCATGGCGGTGCGACACCAGCCGGTGTATATCGAGATCGACTGCCGGTCTCCGGCCCGGGCTTACGCCCGGACCTCCAACCGGCAGTCTTGGCGGCGTAATAACGTGGAAAACTGATCGGCAGGCCCGGATAGTAGCTTAAATCGCTGCCAAACCTGTCCAACGAATGGGGAGTACCTCAGTTTTAAGTACGTAGGCATATTTTTAGTCCCGTATAAATATTGGCGTATACGGGTTTCTAGCCGACAGCTTAGGGGGTCAGCATTAGGAGTTTAGGCGACCCCTCAGATACGTTTGACAGGTGCTCGATTTGTTGGTTTAATTCCTCAATCCACTAATGCTTTAGTGCGGATTTGGAACCCAGTCTAGGGTGGCGGCCGAGTCGTGCAATACTGTCCACCCGAACAAATTCAGGGAGAGTTACAATGAGGGCATTATTGCGAATTGCCAGGACGGCCGTCCTGACGGGCGTGGCCGCTACGATGGTGGTGGCCGCCGGGATGACCATTGCGAGCGCGGCCAGCGACGAAGTGGTGGTTCTCGGCATCTGGCCGCAAAGCGGGCCATACGCGGATACGGGTCCTTTGCTGGACAGGGGCGCGCAGATCGCCCTTGAGGAAGTCGACTACAAGATTGCCGGCAAGAAGATCAAATACATCACCCGCGACAGCGAAACCAAGGCCGGCGTCGCCGCCCGTCGCGCGCAAGGCGCGATCGATTCCGACGGCGTCAAGTTCATCATCGGCCCGTGGTCGTCGGGCGTCGCCCTGGCGGTGACCCAAGTCGCCAAGAAAAATAAGGTCATGTACTACTTCTCGGGCGGCACCGAGGACATTTCTGGCAAGCGGTGTCACAAATACGCGTTCATGTGGGCCGCCAACGCCTGGACCGCCATGGACGCGGACCTGAAGATCTTCAAGCAGGCCAACCCGAACGCCAAAACGATCTATCTGTTCGTGGTCGATTACGCCTTCGGTTGGACCTTGCAGAAATACGTCGAGGCTCTAGCGCCGAAATACGGGCTGAAGGTCGTCGGCGTGGACCGCCAACCGCTGGGCCATCGCGACTATTCTTCGTTCATCACCAAGGCTTTGGCCAAGAACCCAGACGGGATCTACATGATCAACTTCGGTCTTGACGCCATTTCTGCCATCCGGCAACTGCACAATTTCGGTTTCACGCCGAAGAAGCCGGTGATCATGTCGTGGTCGTCGGGCTTCGAGGAGCTGATCATGTTGGACCCCAAGCATCGCGCCAACCTGATCGTCGGGTCCAACTACTACTACAAGGTGGACACGCCCGGTAACAAAGCTTTCGTCGCGGCCTACAGGAAGAAGAGCGGTGGCGTTCCGCCGGGATACGGCCCGGGCGCCGGATATGGCCTGATGAAGATGGTCCTGCGCGGCATGAAGAAGGCCAACAGCACCAATCCGGTCGACGTCATCAGGGCGCTTGAGGGCGAGAAGGGAAGTAATTTCGTCGGTGATTTCTATATCAACGGACGAAACCACCAGACCGTACGGCCCTTCTTCGTGATGCGTACCAAGCCCGAAAGCGAAATGGCCGACAAGTACGACTATGCCGAAATCGTCGACGTCTCCTCGACCGAGCAGCCGACGGATATGAACCAGTGCAAAGACATAGGTAAATTCTAGTCCTGGTCTCCTTGCAGTAGAACCGGCGCCGGCGAATTCGGCCGGCGCCGGTTCTATTCTCTCATTCGCTCGGATGTCATCGCCCCGGCTGGCGGGTATGGCGAGTGTTAGGTCTGGTTTTCCATGCTCTTTCTGATCATCAGTCAGATCCTGAACGGTCTCGCGACCGGCATGCTTTACGCGCTCTTGGCGGTCGGGCTGACGCTAATTCTCGGGGTTCTGAACATCCCGAATTTCGCTCATGGCGCGCTTTACGCCTTCGGCGCCTACTTCACCTTCATGATCGCTGGCTGGACGGATTCGTTCTATGTCGCCATCCTGATCGCGCCGTTTCTGGTGGTCGCGCTGGGTTTCCTGATCGAGAGCCAGGGTGTGCGACGGCTCTACGCGGCGCATCACGATTACCAACTACTGTTCCTGTTCGCCGTCGCGCTGATCCTGCAGGAGATGATCATCATCATCTGGGGGCCGGTGGGGTTCTCGCTGCTACCGCCGGACAATTTGTCTGGCGCGGTCGACCTCGGCATCTTCATCTATCCCAAGTACAGGATCGCGCTGCTGATTTTCTCGGCCATCGTGATCATCGCCCTCTACATGTTCATCAACAAGACGGACCTCGGCGCCATCCTGCGCGCCGGGATCGAGAACCGGGAGATGGCCACGGTCCTCGGGATCGACATCAATCGGGTCTTTTTCTTGACCTTCGGCCTTGGCGCCTATCTCGCCGGGTTAGCGGGTGGCCTCGTCACGCCGATTCTGGGCCTGACCCCGTCGATGGGTCTCGATATCCTGCCGATCTGCTTCGTCATCGTCGTGGTCGCCGGGCTCGGCAGCATTTCGGGCGCGATCTTTGCCGGCATTCTCGTCGGCTTGAGCCAGGGCGTCACCACCATTTGGTGGCCGGAGGCAACTAATGTCGTGATCTATGTGATGATGGGCCTGACAATAATCATTCGACCACAGGGTCTGTTCGGGAGCCGGTAATGCGGAACAGGTACTTTTTGATCCCCGTCCTTGTGTTCGTCGTCGTCGGACCGTTTATCCTACCGCTCAACACGGTAGCGGAAATGCTAATATTCGGCATCATCGCAGTCTCGACCAACATCATGCTGGGATACACCGGCATGCTGTCGTTCGGCCAAGCGGCCTATTTCGGCATCGGCGCCTATGCCTGCGGGCTCCTGCTCAAGGCCGGCTATCCCCTGATTTTCGCGATCCCCGGGGGGGCCCTCTTCTCAATGCTGATCGCCGGCGGAGTCGGGTATTTCTGCGTTAAGCGCACCGGCCTTTATTTCATCTGCCTCACTTTCGCCTTCAACCAGATGTTCTACTTCATCGCCTATGTCTGGACCGACGTGACCGGCGGCGAGGACGGTCTGGCGAACATCCCGCGGCCCGAGATCATCACGACACCGGAGGCGTACTACGTTTTCGTTGCGATCATGTTCGGCGTTTGTTTGTTGGCGATGCTGAAGATCGTCTCGTCACCGCTCGGGCTGGTATTCCGCCTGATCCGAGAGAACCCCGAGCGCGCCGCCGCCATTGGCTACAACGTGAGCCTCTACAAATGGTATTCGTTCATGATCGCCAGCGGCTTCACGGCGCTGGCGGGCACGATCTACGCGATGCTCTACGACATCGTTCCGATCGACCAGATCCATTGGCTCAAGTCCGGCGATTTCATCTTCATGCTGCTGTTCGGCGGTGCCGGTAACTTCTTTGGGCCGCTGATCGGCGCCATCGGCTACATTTGGCTGTCCGATACCTTTGCCCTGGTCTGGGCCCGCTGGCCACTCCTGATGGGCTGTATGTTCCTGATCATCGTGCTTTATCTCCGTGGTGGCGTCGCTGATCTGATCGAGAAGGCATACGGCTTTCTGACCCGCGCGCGGCGCGGCGCGGAACCCGGAGGCTCGGCCGCATGACGCCGATCCTCAAGTGTGCGGGCGTCTTCAAGAATTTCGGCGGCGTCCCCGCAGTGGCGGGCATCGACTTCCAGGTCCAGGAAGGGCACATCCACAGCATTATCGGCCCGAACGGCGCCGGCAAATCGACGTTCTTCAACTTGATTTCAGGTGAGCTGCCGCTCAGTGCCGGTACGGTCTATTTCAGGGGGCATGACATCACCCACACGCCCTCGCATGTCCTGCCGCATATGGGTATCTCGCGCTGTTTCCAGCTGACCAACGTGTTTCCCAAGCTGTCCGTGTTCGAGAACGTCTGGGCCGCCATGTTCGCCCGCGAGAAGGGCGGCCCCCTGGACTTCCTACGCAAGTTCACCCGGTTTCCCGACATCAACTGTAAGACGGAGGAAATCATCGAGGAGGTCGGCCTCTCGCACAAGGCGACCGAGCGCGCCGATACCCTATCCCACGGGCAGTCGCGCATGCTGGAGGTGGCGATCACGCTCGCCGGGCTGCCGACGCTGATGCTGCTGGACGAGCCGACACAGGGCTTAGCGCCGGAAGCCACGCACGAGATGACCGATCTGATCAAGCGGCTGGCAAAGAACTACACGATCTTGCTGATCGAGCACAAAATGCACATCGTCATGGAAATCTCCGACGTCATCTCGGTCCTCCATCTGGGTCAGATCATCGCCGAAGGGAAACCCGACGAGATCCAGCGCAACGAGCTGGTCCAGGACGCCTATCTGGGACGCTTGCGATGAGCCTGGTCCTGGAGGATATCCATACCTATTACGGCGAGGTGCACATGCTGAAGGGCGTGTCTATGGAAGTCGCACCGGGCGAGCTGGTGGCGATCCTGGGGCGCAACGGGGCCGGTAAAACGACGACGATAAAAAGCATCATGGGCCTGGCCCCGCCGAAGGAGGGGCGGGTTCTGTTCCAAGGCGAGAACATTGCCGGCGCGGCGCCACATCTGGTCGCCCGGCGCGGTATCGCCTATGTTCCCGCCACGAGGGGAATTTTTGCAACCCTTTCGGTATACGAAAACCTGAAGATATTTCAGAAGAAAGGCGCGCGATGGGACGCCCAGGGGGTGATCGACCTTTTCCCGCGCCTCAACAGCATGAAAATACGGCACGGCAACACGCTATCCGGCGGCGAGCAGCAGATGCTTGCCATTGGCCGCGCCCTCGTCACTGATCCGTCGGTCATGCTTCTCGATGAGCCGTCCCAGGGCCTGGCACCGCAGATCGTCCAGCTGGTCGTCGAGATGCTCGTGAAACTCAAATCCAAAGGGCTCGGTATTATGCTGGTCGAACAAAATTTACGCTTGGCCTTGGACCTCGCCGACCGCGTTTACATCCTCGACCAGGGCCGGGTAGTTTTCCACGGCAACGCCGCCGAGTTGCACGAGGACCCCGAATTGACGGCCACCTATTTGGGGGTGAGCGCGTAAGGAGAACCGGATGGTGAACTGTGTCCAAGACCCGGGCCGTCTACGCGATATGGCGGCGGCGATCAAGAACAAGGAGCTCTCTCCGAGCGACCTCGTGCAACGTTATCTCGACCGGATCGGGGAGGTGCAGTCGATCGCCGAGCCGTGGTGCTTGGTGGACGCTGACGGCGCGCGCGCCGTCGCCGCGGAGCGCACGGATCAGGCCGAACACGGCGAGATACTCGGTCCCCTTCACGGCATTCCAATCGGCATCAAGGATATCATCGATGTCGAGGGGTTGCCCACCCGGTGCAATTGCAAGGCCCTTCAGGACCGGCCGCCGGCCGCGGCCGACGCCGAGGTCGTGCTCGGCGTCAAGGCGGCGGGCGCCATCGTGCTCGGCAAGGTCCACACGACCGAGTTCGCCTTCTTCGACCCGTCGCCCGCCAGCAACCCCCACGACACGGCACATACTCCCGGCGGCTCCAGCAGCGGGTCGGCCGCCGCGGTGGCGTCAGGCACCGTGCCGATGGCACTCGGTACCCAGACCATGGCGTCGCTCAACCGTCCCGCCGCCTATTGCGGCATCGCGGCGTTCAAGCCCAGCACCCGGTCGATGTGCGGCTTTGGTGTGGCGCCGCTGGCGCCGTCCTTCGACACCGTGGGGTTCTACGGTCAGACGGTGGATGACGCCGTCTATGCCTACGAGGCGGCGGCCGCCTTTCATGCCCGGGCCGCGGCCCCCGGGACCGACGACCGCAAAACTCGGATCGTCATCATCAACGACCCGCTGATCGCGGACTGCGGCTCGGACATGGCCCGAACCTTCGAGTCGGAGGCCGAGCGTTTCCGGTCCCTCGGCCACGCGGTCGAACACCACCCCTCGCCGGTCCCCTTCGACCGCTTTGGAAAACTGCATTGGGATGCCATGGTCTACGAGGCGGCACGTGCCCTCGCCCATTTGAAGAACTATCCCGAAGACCAGGTCGGCAGCCGTCTGCGCGACGCCATTGCGGAAGGCGCCGCCATGCCGGCGGAGCGCTACATCTCCGGCCGGGCCGAAATCAACCACCTGCGGCAATCGTTCTTCGCTGCTTTCGAACCGGACGACGCCTTTTTCTGGCCGGCGACACCGGAGCCCGCGCCGAAGGGGCTGGCATCGACGGGTGAGCCCAAATACATCACTCCCTGGACGGTCCTCGGCGGCCCGGTCGTGACCCTGACCACGAAAGGTACGTCCAACGGGCTGCCGCTCGGCTGTATCCTGGGCGGGTATCCCGGCACGGACCTGCGCATCGGTGCGCTTGCCCGGGCCCTCTCTTTCCCTGATTAGAAGGAAAACATCGCGGCGAATAGGGCGAAGCGAAGGCGTGGGAATACCTCGGACGAATTTTAGGAGCAGGGGATGGATATGCCGCGCTACCGAATTCCTGTGAGTCGGGGTATTCGACCGCAAAGGGCGTATCGCCTATGCGGGTGCTGTCAGTCTAATGCGAAGTAGTCTCCAATTGGCCAGGAGATGCCAGGCTCATGCGGCAAGTTGACGCCATTCCGCCAGCGCAGCCGAGCGGTTCTGCTTGAAGATGTCGCGGCGGTTGAGGTGGCGATCTTGGTTGAAGTGGTTGTGAAGCGAGGCATGGACGGAAGCGAACTTCTGAAGGGTCTTCACGTCCCTGAACTTCGCCATCGCACCCTCTCGTCGCCGAAACGGCTGATGCGAGGTTTCGACCCGGTTGTTAAGCTAGCAACCGCACTCCTGAGCGGCAGCGTTACCGATCATCTGCATCGCCGCACCGTATGACCGGAGCCGGTCCGTCACAATCACGTTTGGCTGACCATAGCGTTTCATCGCACGCTTCATAAACTCAAGCGCCACCCTGCGATCCCGGCGTTTTGCCGCAAAAACTTCGAGTACTTCGCCTTCATGATCGACGGCACGCCAGAGGTAGTGCGTCTCGCCGTTGATACGGACGAAAACCTCATCCAGATGCCAACGCCATCGCGAATATGAGTTGCTTTGAACGCGTCGCTTGCGGATCTCAGTGGCTAACATCGGCCCAAACCGGTTCCACCAGAACCGTACCGTCTCGTGGCTGATATCGATGCCGCGCTCGAACAGCAAATCCTCAACTTGGCGCAGCGAGAGCGGATAGCCGATGTACATCATTACCGTAAGGCGGATAATTTCGGGCGAGCTGTTGAAATTACGGAACGGATTATCGAATAATGGTTTCGTTAGGAGAAGGGCATGACAGTGCAATGAACAACGCCGAAGGAACAACGGCGGATATCGTCGTGATCGGCGGCGGCGGCGCTGGGCTGGCCGCCGCGGTCGAGGCCGCCCGCTACGGCGCACAGGTCGTTCTGTTGGAAAAAAACCCAAAGCTCGGCGGCACTACCGTGCGGTCGGTCGGATCGATCACCGCCGCCCGCACGTCATTCCAGGCCAAGGCGGGCGTCGAGGATACACCGGACGAGCATTTCGAGGACCTTGCGCTATTCAACGACTTGGCGGTGCCCAACGCGGATTCGAAGGACAATCTGGCGCTGCGGCGGCTCTTGGTCGAAAACACCGCGGATACGATCGATTTTCTGATGGACCTGGGCATCGAGTTCTTCGGTCCGATGCCCGAAACGCCGCACCGCAAGCCCCGCATGCACAATGTCCTGCCCCACGCCCGTGCGTATATCCATCACTTGAACCGCCACGCCCGCATGGCCGGGGTCGACATCCGGGTCGACGCCAAGGCCGAACGGCTGCTGACCGAAGGCGGCAGGGTCATTGGCGCCGAAGCAACGCTGGCGGGCACGCGCCGCCGGTTTCTCGCCCGCCGGGGCGTCATCCTCGCCGCCGGCGACTACAGCGCCAGCCAGGAAATGAAGGCGAACTACGTAACGCCGGATCTGGCGGATATCGAAGGGATCAACCCGACCAGCACCGGCGATGGCCAAAGACTGGCGCTCGAGGCCGGCGCCGAGATCGTCAATGGCGATGTCATGCTCGGCCCCGAGATCCGGTTCGTGGCGCCACCCCGCAAGGCGCTGATCGAATTCCTGCCGCCGTCGAAGCCGGTCGTCAAGTTCGTCAAATTTTCGATCGACCACATGCCGTCATGGCTGCTGCGGCCGTTTCTGATGATGTTCGTGACAACCAACTTGGCGCCATCGCACAACCTGTTCCAGGAAGGGGCTATCCTGGTGAACCGGTCGGGCAGGCGCTTCGCCGACGAACTGGATAAGCCGCAGTATCAGATACCCAAGCAACCCGGGCGGCTGGCCTACATTCTTCTCGACGATGAGATCGCTCGGAAATTTACCGCCTGGCCGCATTTTATCTCAACCGCGCCGGGGATTGCCTATGCGTATTTGCCCGATTACCGGCGTAACCGGAAAGACATCTACCATCGGGCCTCGACGCTCGCGGGGTTGGCCGAAAAACTGGGCATGCCGGTGGCGGAGCTGGAGAATACGGTCGCCGGGTACAACGACTCCGTCGCCGGAAACCAGGAAGGCGGACCGTCGCGTCCCACCCTGAAAAGGCCGCCGTTCCATGCGCTGGGCCCGGCAAAAAGCTGGATCGTGATGACCGACGGCGGGGCGAAAGTAAATCTCAGCTTCGAAGTATTGGACGCCGAGGACAATGTCATTCCCGGGCTCTTTGCCGCGGGCTCCAACGGACAAGGCGGTGTTCTGCTGGAGGGCCATGGGCATCACCTGGGCTGGGCGTTCACCTCGGGACGGCTTGCCGGCCGAAACGCGGCCGTGGCCGGCGGCAAAAAGGAGCAGACCACCAGGCAACCGCAAATGACCGGATAACGCTCCGCTGCGGATATTCCGCTGGCGGCCGGGAAGCCGCAACCGGGTTCTACGAGGGATATGAGATGTATGATTTGGATGGCAAGGTCGCGATGGTTACCGGCGCCGGTTCCGGTATCGGGCGCGGCATCGCGCTACGCTTGGCCGAGGAGGGTTGCGATATTGCCGCCCCGGATATCGACGCCAAGGGGACTGAAGAGACGGCCGCGCGGGTGAGAGAGAAAGGTGTCAGGGTCGTGACGATAAGCGCCGACGTCGCCGATCCGGATCAAGTGGACAATGCCGTAAAGGGCTGTCTTTCCGAATTGGGAAGGATCGATATCCTTGTCAACAGCGCCGGCATCCTGCGGATTTCACCGCTCGTCGAAATGACAGTCGAAGATTGGAGCGACACCTTCCGAACCAACGTCGATGGTTCGTTTTACTGCTGCAGGGCGGTATTGCCGCACATGATTGAAAATCACCGAGGGCGGGTCATTAACATGGCCTCCTGGTTTGGCAAGACCGGTAAGCCGAACTACGCCGCTTACTGCGCCTCGAAATTCGCAGTTATCGGCATCACCCAATCCCTGGCAATGGAAATGGCGCCGCACGGCATCACGGTAAATGCGGTTTGTCCCGGAACCATCGTCAATACCGGTATGCGGGACTATGCCGACGAGGCGGAACGGGCGCGCGGCATGCCGACCGCCGAGGAACGGGCGCTGGCAATTCCCTTGGGACGCGCCGGCCTGCCGGACGACATTGCCCGCGTGACGGCGTTTCTCGCTTCGGACGAATCCGCCTACATGACGGGACAGGCGATCAATGTTACCGGCGGCCTATGGATGCAATGAGCATCGACTTGGCGGATCGTGAGGCGCAGGATATTCGGAAACCTAAGGAGACGGCTGGCTTTGCCGCCGCCATGGACAGGATGCATATGATTAAACCGAGCGACGACCGGGTCATCCCGGCCGGACGTCCGCCGATGTGGAACAGGCCCGCCTCGGCGCGCGGGCGATGCGATAGGCGACCGAGGAAATGCCGATGAACCCGAACACGCTGGACGGCATGAAAGTATTGAGCTTCTGTCATTACCTGCAGGGCCCGGCCGGGGTGCAATATCTGGCCGACATGGGCGCCGAGGTGATCAGGGTCGAAGCGCCCGGGGGCACGTTCGAGCGCAAGGTTACCCCGCCGAGCGCTCTTCCCGAACACACGCGGCCCTTGTTTATCGCGGCGAACCGGAACAAACGCAGCCTCGCCGTCGATCTCAAATCGTCCGAGGGGCTGCAAATCATTCACCGCCTGATCGCGACGCACGACGTCGTGGTGGAGAATTACCGCAACGGCGTGATGGCCCGGCTCGGGCTCGGCTACGAAGATCTGAAGGCGATCAAACCGGACCTTATCTATGCGTCCGCCTCCGGGTTCGGCGCCGCCGGCCCGATGGCCAACAAACCGGGACAGGATCTGCTGATTCAGGCGGCCTCGGGATTGGTGGCGGCGTCAGGCAAGTTCGGCGAAACGCCGACCGCGGTCGGCGCCGCCGTGGTCGATCAACATGGCGCTTCGCTGCTTGCCATGGGCGTTCTCGGCGCCTATGTCCGGCGCCTGACGACCGGTCGCGGCGGACGGGTCGAATCCAATCTGTTCAGCGCCGGCGTCGACCTGCAGATGGAAGCCTTGACCTACTATCTCAATCGCAAGAAAGGTCCGTTCGAGCCCGATCTCGATCGCGACCACCGCCTATCGACCTGGTTTCATCAGGCGCCCTATGGGATTTACCCGATAGCCGATTGCTTCATCGCGCTGTCGCTGGTTTCGGCGGAGCAATTGCGCGACGCGCTGGACGATCCCGCGCTCGATGAATTGATCGAGCTCGATCCCTTCGCTGACCGGGATCGCTTCGCAAGCGTTGTCGCACAAAAGATCGAAGGGATGAACTACGCCGATCTCGCGCCCCTTCTCGAGGCACAGGCGATTTGGTTCGCGCGCGTGGCTACCTATGAGGACCTCGAATCCAATCCGCAGATCCATCACAATCGGAGCTTCGCTCAAATCGATCTGGCGGACGGCACGGCGGCGCGGGTGGTGGCCCATCCCATCAGCTATGACGGCGAGGTGCCGGGGGTCCGCCGGCCGCCGCCGGAACTCGGCGCCGACACGCGCGAAGTGTTAAAATGGGCCGGCTATTCGGCCGCCGAGATAGACGGCCTGGCGGCGCGGGAAATCGTCCTTATAGCGGACGACATTCGTGGCGAGGCGTCGCATCAAACCGAAACGGCGCCTTGAGCGCCGCGGGACTTAGGAGGAAAATCACGATGCCAAAGTTCAAGACGTATGTACCGGAGGGGGTGATCCCCGCCTGCTTGCTGCCATTCGACGACGATCTGAACATCGACGAGGCGGCCTACCGCAAGCATTTGCGCGATGTCGCCGCCGTCGAAGGACTGTCGGCGATCACCACGAACGCCCACGCATCCGAGGTCGCGTCCTGCACATTCGAAGAGCAGCGGCGGGTCCTCGACCTGACGATGAACGAGATCGGCGACGAGATTCCGGTGGTTAACGGCATCTATGCCGATGGCAGCCTGGAAGCGGCCCGGCTCGCGCGGATGGCCGAGCAGGGCGGCGCTTCCGGTCTGCTGGTATTTCCACCCAACCCGTTCTCCCTGGGCGCGCACAGCCGGCCCGAGATGGCGCTGACCCACTTCAAGACCATCGCCGACGCGACCGACCTGCCGATCATTTGCTTCCAGTACCCCCTGGGTGGCGGCCAGGGCTACCCGCTCGACATCCTGGTGCGGCTGGCGGAAGAGGTTCCGACGGTTAGGGCGATCAAGGATTGGAGCGACAATGTGCGGCTGCATGAGCGGCACATCCGGGTTCTCCAGAACTTGACCCGGCCGGTCAACGTGCTGTCCACCCACAGCGCTTGGCTGATGAGTTCGCTGGCGCTTGGCTGCAACGGCCTGCTTTCGGGCTCCGGCAGCGTGATCGCCGATCTCCAGGTGGCTCTCTGGCGGGCTATTCAAGACGGCGACCTAGCGCGGGCGCGTCGGCTGAACGATCGCATCTACCCGACGGCGGAAGCGTTTTACGCCGACCCCTTCGCCGACATGCACAACCGGATGAAGGCGGCGCTGGTCGTTCTGGGCCGCATTCCCAACGCCGCCGTACGGCCGCCGCTGGTCAAGATCGGCGACGCGGAGATCGAGCGGATCCGCCGCGCGCTGGATGACGCCGGGGTGCGGCCGGACGGTGCGCTTCAAGAGGCTGCGTGACGGCGCTATTCACGGCTGGCTATATCGGTGGGATGGAGATCCGCAACCGGATCGTGATGCCGCCAATGACGACCCGGCTTGCCGACGCGGACGGTTGCGTCACGAATGCGACCATCGCGTACTATCGGGCGCGGGCGCTCGGCGGCGTCGGACTTATGACGATCGAAATGGCATCGCCGGAGAAGGCCGGCCGCCACCGGATGCGCGAACTCGGCATCTACGACGACAAGTTCCTTCCAGGCCTGACAAGCCTGGTCGAGAGCCTGCGCGACTGCGGCGCCAAAGTCTCGATCCAGCTCGGCCATGGCGGCGGCCACACGCGCGAGGATATCTGCGGCGAGCCGCCGATCGCCCCCTCCGCCATTCCACACTCCGTATTCGAGGTTACCAACGAGACGATCATACCTCTGGAGATGACCAGAGAGCGGATCGAGCGGACAACCCGGGCGTTCGTCGCCGCCGCCCAAAGGGCGCAACAAGCCGGATTCGACTGCGTCGAGCTGCACGCCGCTCATGGCTATCTGATTTCGCAGTTTCTTTGTCCCGAGGAAAATCGAAGGACCGACGAATATGGCGGCTCGCTCGAGAACCGGGCGCGGTTCGGCCTGGATATCCTGCGCCGAACCAAGCGCGAGGCGCCGGGACTACCCGTGATTTTCCGGTTGAGCGTAGATGACCTGTTCCCGACGGGCATGCCGTTTTCGGAAGGCCTCGAGGTCGCGAAATGGGCCGCCGAAGCAGGCGCCGATGCGATTCATGTTTCGGCCGGGCACTACCGCTCGCTGCCGTCCGCCGCGATGGTGGCGCCGCCGATGATCTGCCCGGACGCCACGTTTCTCGACTACGCCGCGCGGGTCAAGCAAGCGGTCGATGTGCCGGTCATCGCCGTTGGCAGGTTGGGCGATCCGGCCACGGCCATGGCTGCGGTCGATACCGGCAAGACCGACTTCGTCGCGCTCGGGCGGAGTGTCATCGCCGACCCGGATTGGGTCGACAAGGCGGAGCAGGGGCTGGCGATCCGCCGCTGCCTGGCGTGCAACACCTGCATCGATGAAATGCGCGGCGGCGCCCAAATCGGGTGCCTGATAAACCCGGTCGCCGGACATGAACTGGAGTACACGGAATCGTCCCCGCCAAGAGGGCGCGACATCTGTGTGATCGGCGCCGGCCCGGCGGGGCTGTGCTACGCGCAGTTGGCCGCGGACGGCAACAAGGTCACGGTTATTGAGCGTGAGCCGGTGGCGGGCGGCGCGCTCCGCCTTGCCGCAAAGGCGCCGGCATTCCAGGAGGTCGAAACACGCGAGGCTTGCTTCCAAGTCTACTTGGCGGAAATGGAAAGGGCCTGCCGTGAGGCGGGCGTGGAATTTCGCTACGGCGTAGACATAACCGGACACCCCGAGATGCTCGAGCCGTTCGAACTGATCGTCTTCGCCACCGGCGCGCGCTACGGTTACGGTCTGGGCGCCCTGGCGCCGCGCCTGCTCGCTTCCGGCCTTGGCCGGACGACGCTGGCAAGACGCCTGTTTGCTTCGCAAGGATTGAAAAATTGGTTTTATTATCGCGCGAGGACCGGAACCGGGGCGGGAATGCTGAAACTTACCCGGCCCGGTCAAGAGGTTGTCGTGATCGGCGACGCGGCACGTGCCGGCAAGGGCGGGGAAGCAATTTCCGATGCCTTCCGCGCCGCGCTGTTCGGCCAAGGTCGGAGGGCCGTTTCAAGAAAATCGTGAAATCGACAATGCGAGGAGTGACGATCATGGGAGAGCTTTATGTCAAGGTTGGCGATCGGGTCGAGTTTGCCAAGACAGTGGGCGAGAGCGACGTTTATCTGTTCGCCGGGATTACCGGTGATTTCGCCGGGAATCACGTAAACGAGGAGTACATGAAGGACTCCTCCTATGGCAGGCGAATTGCCCACGGCGCGCTTCTGGTGGGCTTCATGTCCACGACATCGTCAATGATGATCGCCAACTGTCTGACGCCGGATACCGATGAAACGCCGGTGTCGCTCGGCTACGATCGCGTCCGGTTCATCAAGCCGGTGTTCATCGGCGACACCGTGACGGTTAGCTACGCGATCGCCGAGATTGATCTCGAACGGCGCCGTTGGAAATCGAAGATAACCGTCACCAATCAGCACGGGGAAACAGTTGGCGCCGCCGAGCATATCATGCAGTGGGTGAAAAACGCCGCCTGAGCCGCGAGCAACAACGAAGAGCTTGAATAGATACTGACAGGCTGGATTAAATGGCTGCCAGTCAATGATCTAGGCCCAGACTACTCGAAGACGGCTGGGCACCTCATCAAGCGTGGTTTGCCGCGTATTTTTGCCACTCGGCGAATAATCCAGAAGTATCCGAGTTCAATCGAGTGACCAATGCGGTCGACGACAGCGAACGCGCTCCCGCCCAACCAAACGACGATATTCAGCCCATGCAAGTTCCTCGCAAACCGCCTTATCGGTATTGCCTGCCTCACCCGCCCTGAGAATAGCTTCCCGTTTGAACTCCGAACTGTATCGCTTCGGCTTCGCCATCCTCTTACGACGCTTGCGACCGACGTCCCGGACGGGTGAGTTCGATGTCGCTGGTGCGCTACCGCAACAATGATTACTCGGTGCCCGTCGCATACGGCCATCGCGAGGTTCTGATCCGCGGTTACGTCGACCAGTTGGTCATCAGCTGCGGTGCCGAGGTGATCGCCTGCCACCGGCGGTCCTACGAGCGCGAAGACCTGATCTTCGATCCGCTGCACTACCTGCCGCTGATCGAGAAGAAGATCGGCGCGCTCGACCAGGCCGCGCCGCTGAAGGACTGGAATCTACCCGAGGCTTTCGTCACCCTGCGCCGCCTGATGGAGGCACGCATGGGCAAGGCTGGCAAACGGGAGTACGTCCAGGTCCTGCGTCTCATGGAGACCTTCCGTCTCACCGAGGTCGAGGCGGCGATCCGCGATGCCCTGAAGTTGGGCGCGATCGGCTTCGATGCGGTCAAGCACTTGGTGCTGTGCCGGATCGAGCGCCGACCGCCGCGGCTTGATCTCGACCTCTACCCCTATCTTCCGAGAGCCAGGGTCGCGACCACGTTGGCCGGGAGTTACATGAGCCTGCTGTCGAGAACCGGTGGCCAATGACTGATACGCCAAAGGTGCTTCTGGAACATCATCTCAAAAAGCTCAAGCTGCCGACGTTCCTGCGCGAGCACGATAAGCTCGCCCGGCAATGCGCTTCGGAAGCATCTGCACAGCGGCGAGATGCTGCTGGTCGTGTCTCGAAAGTGGTGGAAATATGAAGGGGGCGTAATCTCCGGGTGAACCAAACCACCCAATCGGCGGCACCCGCTGCCCAGGAGAACACGCTATGAACATAAGAACCGAAACGTCGGCACTTGCGCTACTTTCCAATGAATCTGGTTACGACCCAATTGAGGACCGTCTACGGTTTAACATCCGCGCCACCATCGAGGCGGTGTTCGAGGAGGAGTTACAGACTTTTCTTGGTCGATGCCGTTACGGCCGTGGCGGCGACGGCGCGAAAGGGCGCCGCAACGGTCACAGGGAACGGCGGATCATCGGTACTTTTGGTGCGGAGACCGTGGCGGTGCCGCGCGCGCGCGTTCTGGATGAGGATGGTCAGAGTTCGGAATGGCGCTCGAAGGCCCTGCCGCGATATCAGCGCATGACGAAGAAGGCCGAGGCGCTAATAGCTGCGGTCTATCTTGCTGGCGTCAACACCCGGCGGGTAAAACGGGCGCTGTTCGGTCTCTTTCAAGGTGCCGTCGGTAAGGACGTCGTCAGCCGGGCTTGGCGGAAAGTGAAGACGGACTGGAACACTTGGTGTGAGCGGAGTCTTGCGGGTGAGGATATCGTTCGACTGATCCTGGATGGCACGGTCATCAAGACCCGGCTGGACCGGAAGGTGGCCGTGATCTCGGTGCTTGCGGCAATCGGTGTGCGCCGGGATGGCCAGAAGGTTTTGTTATCCATCATGAATATGGGAGGCGAGAGCACAGCAGCCTGGCGCCAGTTCCTGAACGATTTGGACGCGCGTGGGTTGAAAGCCCCTGAATTCGTCATTGTTGATGGCGCACCTGGACTAGAGGCGGCTCTTGTCGCGCTCTGGGGCGATGTTCCCATTCAGCGCTGCACGGTTCACAAACACCGCAATCTCCTCGGCCATGCCCCGAAGCACATGCACGATGAACTGGGCGAAGATTACCGCGACATGATCTATGCAAACACGACAAAGGAGGTCGAGATACGGCGCAAGGCGTTCCTGCGCAAATGGCGGCTGAAGTGCAAATCCGTCGCCGACAGCCTCGAAGAGGCGGGGGATCGCTTGTTCAGTTTCACCCGCTTGGATCCCTCGCAGTGGAAGTCGGCGCGAACGACAAACGCCATCGAACGCCTCAACGAGGAATTTAGGCGCAGGATCAAAACACAGACCGTGCTACCGAATCCCGATACCGTGGCTATGCTGCTCTGGGCCTTGTTGGCGTCCGGACAGATCCAAATGCGGAAGGTCGATGGATGGGAGACCCTGTCTCAACCGATCGAACCCGTAATGCTTGACCTCGCCGCATGATACGGCCAACAATCACCTGCTCGGAGGATGCTTCCTGAGAATTTCCACCAACTCCGCGACACCACCTGGCGCGGTACCAAACCATTCTCAAGAATGCTTTTGATGTTCTCTAGCCGCGTGAAATGGAACAGTGATTTGATGTTTCGCTTTAAGACAAAATCGGCAATCAGAGATTTGTTATCTCGAATCGGGAAATGTGTGGATTTCTTTTTGTCAGGCCGCGTTGTCTTTGGCCGAGAGCTTTCTCGAAAACCCTCAAGCATTTCGATTAGTTCTTGCCTCTCCTGAGGGATCTCGAGATTCCCGTTTGTTAGCGATTGGACTGGATAGGCACGCGTTCGCTTGCCATTACTGATGGTCAGTGTACCGCTCTCATCCGGAAGAGTTTCAATGATCCAAGCGTCCTCACTCACCCCGTCATCGATGCTGCACCCTATCAAGTCCGACAACTCAAGGGATACTTCTTCTTGGCTGAGTGCCCGCAGCACTAGGTCGCCGGAGAAGCTTGTGTAAGACATGTCAAGTTTCCTGTCTTCTCAGCGATGATCCCGCAAATGATCAGTATAGATGGCTGAAGGGTTTAATAGACGGTGTTGGGGCATTGCACATGCACTGTGCCTTATGCAGCCCTCGGCTCAACTTCCTTCTCAATTCGCTTGCGCAAATCCCTGTCGGCGACATCCAGGTCATACCGGGCCTGAAGATTAATCCAGAACTCTGGGGTCGTCCCGAAGTAGCGCGCCAGCCGAAGGGCCGTGTCGGTCGTGATTGCACGTCGTCCGCGGACAATATCGTTGGCGCGCGAGCGCGGGACTTTGATGGCATTGGCGAACTCGTAGACACTAAGTGCCATTGGCTCCAAGAAATCATCCTTGAGGATCTCGCCTGGATGGACCGGTGCGAGCCTCTTGCCAGAGGTGACTTCCAAGAGGTCGATCTGATGACTGTCAATATCTTCGCGTTTGATGGTCATGGTTTGCTCCTCAATGGTAGTCGACGATCCCGACGTCCCAGGCGTCTTCATCACGCCATGCGAAGCAGATCCGCCACTGATCGTTGATCCGAATGCTATGTTGTCCTCGCCGGTCACCCCGCAACGCCTCGAGACGGTTGCCCGGTGGAACGCGCAGATCTTTGAGCTTTGCCGCCGCATCGACGGCCAGTAGCTTCGCTCGGGCTCGTCTCTGAATCTGAGCCGGCAAACCTTTTACTGCATGACCTAAGAAGATGGCTGCTGTACGTTTGTCGGCGAAGCTCTTGATCATAGTGTACCGTACCGTATTCCGGTACGTACTGTCAATCGTTACGTTCTGTTTGGCGGTACGTTAAAATCCTTCGTATTGAGCCTATTTCGCGGGTCCTTCCTGGCGCCAATCGTATGCGGGGGGCGGATGCTCGGCATTTCGCTAGCGTCAGGGCCGCCCACTTACTTGACAATCGCTTGACAGCTTGACGTGAAAATCGCGGCTTCCCGCGACTTTCGGCCATTCTTCCTGTCAAGCGGCAGTCAACCGAAGCCGAACTTTGTCAAGTCATCGAGATGAAACTGAATATCGAACACATTCCCGTGGATCGACTGGTCCCCTATGCGCGCAACGCGCGGACGCATTCGGAAGAGCAGGTCGCGCAGATCGCCGGCTCCATCGCCGAGTTCGGGTTCGTCAATCCGATTCTGGTCGGCGCGGACGATGTGATCATTGCCGGCCATGGCCGTCTGCTGGCGGCCCGCAAGGTCGGGCTCGCCGACGTGCCGGTGATCCGGCTCGGCCATCTTTCCGAGACCCAGCGCCGGGCCCTGGTCATCGCCGACAACCGGATCGCCGAGAACGCCGGCTGGGACGAGGACTTGCTGCGCCTCGAACTTGAGGAACTCCGAGCGGAGGATTTCGACCTCGATATTACCGGCTTCGATCTCGACGAGATCGACCGGCTGCTCCAGGACACGGATTCCGCCGCCGGCAATATCGACGACGACGAGGTTCCGGAAGCTCCGGAGGAACCGGTAACCAGGCCCGGCGATCTCTGGGTGCTCGGCAACCACCGACTGCTGTGCGGCGACGCCACGGTGTTGGCTGATGTGGAAAAGGTTCTGGACGGCGGTCTGGCGGACCTCAGTTTCACGGATCCGCCCTACAATGTGGATTACGGTAACAGCGCCAAGGACAAGATGCGCGGCAAGGACCGCCGCATCCTGAACGACAACCTCGGCGAGGGGTTCGAGACATTTCTTTACGACGCCTGCGTCAACATCCTCACGGTGACAAAGGGCGCTTCCTACATCTGCATGTCGTCCTCGGAACTGCATACCCTGCAGAAGGCCTTCAGGGAGGCGGGCGGGCATTGGTCAACCTTTGTCATCTGGGCCAAGAACACCTTCACGCTCGGCCGCGCCGACTACCAACGCCAGTACGAACCGATCCTCTACGGCTGGAAGAAAAGCGCCGACCACTTCTGGTGCGGGGCGCGGGACCAGGGTGATGTCTGGTTCGTCGACAAGCCCCGCAAGAACGATCTGCACCCGACCATGAAACCGGTGGCGCTGGTTGAGCGGGCGATCCGCAACTCGTCGAAAAGCCGGGACATCGTGCTCGACCCCTTCGGCGGCTCCGGCACGACCCTGATCGCCTGCGAGAAAACGGGACGACAGGCACGTCTAGTGGAACTGGACCCCAAGTACGCGGACGTGATCGTCACACGCTGGCAGGAATTTTCAGGCCTCGCGGCTATGCTGGAAAGTGGCGGCCGGACGTTCGACGAGATCAAAGCCGGGCGGGCTGGCGCCGCTCCTTGAAGCAGTCGCGCCTCATGTCCGGCATCGAGGCCGTCGCCAACGTCCTGGTTGGCTATGGCGTTGCTGTGCTCACGCAACTTGCGGTGTTCCCGCTGTTCGGCTTGAACGCCAGCCTGGGCGACAATCTCGCCATTGGTGGCGTGTTCACCGTGGTGTCGATCGTTAGGAGTTTCACCTTGCGACGTCTGTTCGAGGCCATCCGCGTGGGAATGGTCAGAAAGAAAGCCGCCGAACGCGATGCGTCGGCGGCGTAGGGAGGTGGGTGCTATTGGAGGTTTCCGCCGCTTTCGAAGAATTCGCCGGTAGTGTTTTCCGGGACTCGGCCTAGCAGTTCGAGGATTTGCACCCAGGGGATGTTGAGCAGCGGCTCATCGAAGGCCCCTGGCCTGTCTGGCGTCCATCCTTCGTCAGTCGAGCCGAAGAAGCCGTCCCCATTAACGCCGATCAGGGTGCCGACGTGGACCTTCTCGGCCTTCTGGAACCGGGCGATGGCTTTTGCCAAATCCCTGATGGTAAGCCCGCGCTTTTTTAGTTGTGTCTGCCCGGCGGGGCTTTCGATGTGATGCACGGTGTAGCCCACCGGCTTGGCTGCGGCCCCTTTCCGGGCCGCCGCCCGTCTTCTGTTTTTGCGATTCATGATCCCCTCCGTCATTCCGGCAAGCGGTAGATGCGCTCGCCGGTTTCGCTTTTGGTCGAGGTGACGGCGAGGCCGAGCTTCTTTTTGAGCGCCCCGCTGATGGCGCCGCGCACCGTATGGGGCTGCCATCCGGTGGCCTCGACGATCTGGCTGATGGACGCGCCCTCGTCGCGTTTGAGCATGTCGATCAGCATGGACTGCTTGGTCGCCCGCTTACGGCGTTGGGCCTTTGCCTGTTTCGGGGCCTCGGGTTTGGAGCCGTCGACCATGGTGATTCCGGCGGCCTTGAGCACGTCGGTCATGGTGAGGTCGTGTTCCTTCATCAGCGCTTCGACGTGCTCGATGGCCTTGGCCTTGTAATTGAAGCTTTTGACTGTGACCGGCTTGCCGGTGATGACGCCACAGGCCGTGGCGAGTTGGCTGACTTTCAGGTCCTTGAGTTCCATGTTGGGTCTCCTTGGTTGCGGGTGAGGTTGGTTAGTCGGCGTGTTCGCCCTCGTGGAAGGCGCTGTCCGTGATGCGGCGCAGTTGTTCGGCGTAGTGGGCAAGGTCGCCGACGTGGCCCCAATGGACGTCGTCGGGGTGGACGTTGAAGTGGTCGTCGCTCAAGCCCTGTATCCGGGCGAGCATCTCGTCGATCTCGGCCTTCCGATCGATGAAGGCGTCGAGGGCGGTTTTGCGTGTGTTGGCAGTCATTTGCGCGCCTCCTGGGCCTAAGCGTTTTGTTGACCGCATACACGCTTCAATTGCGGCGCTTATCAACTCTAATCGATTGTAATTTCAGTGCTTTTTGAGGGCGGTCCAATCATGGGAACGCGATCCGGAAATGCTTATCAGTCAGGCCGAATACGCACGGCAACGCGGGGTGTCCCGCCAGTACGTCGGCCAGATGGTGGCCAAGGGCGTCATCAAGCTCACGGGCCGCAAGGTGGATATGGATCAGGCCAACGCCGCCCTGGCGGCGATCAGAGAGCCGGTCCGGTCCGAGAGGCGTGCCGAGGCGCCCGCCGCGGTTCCGGAGGTTCCGGCGCTGCCGCGGGCGGGGGGCGACCTGCCGACCCTGCTGCTGAAGACCCGCATCAAGAGCGAGGTCGAGAGGGCGAAGCTTCTTGAGATCAAGGCCAAAGTCGAGGCCGGCAAATACGTGGACGCCGACGACGTGAAAGTCGCCGCGTTCAACAAGGCGCGGGTGGTCAGGGATGCGTTGCTGAACATTCCTGAGCGCCTCGCCGCCGTGCTGGCGGCGGAGACCGAAAAACAACGGGTGCATGAGATGCTGATTACCGAAATCCGCGCGGCGTGCGAGGAACTGTCAGATGATCCCGGACGCGGCTGAGATCTACGGCGAGGCCTTCGATCAGGGTCTGCGCCCGGACCCAACGCTGACGGTCTCCGAGTGGGCCGACCGGCACCGGCGGCTGTCGGGCAAGGGAGCGTCGGAACCGGGGCCCTGGCGCACGTCGCGGGTGCCGTATCTCAAGGAGATCATGGACTGCCTGTCGCCGGCTTCGAAGGTCGAGCGGGTGGTGTTCATGAAGGGGGCTCAGATCGGCGGCACCGAGTGCGGCAACAATTGGATCGGCTATGTCATCCATCACGCGCCGGGGCCGATGCTGGCGGTCCTGCCGACGGTGGACATGGCCAAACGAAACTCGAGGCAGCGGGTCGATCCGTTAATCGAGGAAAGCGCGGTTCTGTCAAAGCTGGTCAAGCCGGCGCGCTCACGGGATTCCGGCAACACGATGCTGACCAAGTCCTTTCCCGGCGGGCTGCTGGCCATGACCGGCGCCAACTCGGCTGTGGGGCTAAGGTCCATGCCGGTGCGCTACCTGTTTCTCGACGAAGTGGACGGTTATCCCGGCGATATCGACGGCGAGGGCGATCCGGTGGCGCTGGCGGAAGCCAGGACGCGCACCTTCGCCCGGCGTAAGGTGTTCATTGTTTCGACGCCCACCATCAAGGGCGTCTCAAGGATCGAGCGCGAGTACGAGGCGTCCGACCAGCGCCGCTACTTCGAGCCCTGTCCCCATTGCGGGCACATGCAGTGGCTCCAGTTCGAACGGCTCAGGTGGGACAAGGGAAAACCGGAGACGGCGCACTATCTCTGCGAGGCCTGCGAAGGCGTCGTTCAGGAGCACCACAAAACCCGGATGCTAGAACGAGGCGAGTGGCGGGCGACGGCCAAGCCGGAAAACAACAGCGGCAAGACTACCGGGTTTCGCGAACGGACCGCGCTCGGCTTAACCCCCAGAGTACGGCGTTCTGGGCAAGGCCCGTTTGATAAAGAAGGTTGGGGATAAAAGAGCTATAGGCCACACAATATCGATCTTCTGACATTTCGGCCGCAGACCAGTTTCCAATGAATGGAACGCGCCCACTGGTCCACATTCTGGATTCCCAAAAATTCAAATTGTTTGCTTGAGAACTGGCTCCTTCATGTGTCAACAAATTCGGCAACTTAACGACCACAAGCAACCCGTTACCAAGTCGAGGGTGTGGTTGGTCGGTATGGAACGTCAGCAAAGCGCTATCACTACCAAATGATGCCTCTATGGTAAGGCCCGACTCGTCTGCATTCCCAAAAGTCCATTCGGTACGTCCCCAATTTTCAATTATTTGCTCAAACTCATCGGTGCCGGACCAGCGACTGACTTTGGCTCCTTCGGATGCATAGGGCGCTTCTTCAACACGAAGCATATCGTCTATAAAATCATCCGTAACGGGTCTAACAGCACCCACGGAGGTTGGATGCCCGCCTAAAAGCTGAGCAGCGGCCTCAGAACGAAACTGTGCCTCGGTGGCTTGCAAAATTGTTTGTGCGCCAAAGAATTTTGGAAACCAATCGATAATCCCGGCGTGCACATATCCAGAGGATTCGAGTCTCGCATCCAATTTTTTGGGGTCTACTTCATTTTCTTCGGCGACATCTCTCGGCAAGGTATATATTGCAAAGCTGGGGCATAAGCGGTTTAGCATGCTGAGCTTATTGAAGAACTCGGGTTCTGTGATATCGACACCGGATAAAAAATCTGTCTGGACGGTTAACCGATAAATCGGTTCGTCTGAATCTGGGTGGGGGCCGTGGACCCGCACCAAAACCCGAAAATCACCTGGCAGCCAATCAAACCCATAACCAAATTTTTGTATTCCCACCGGCGTGGCATCGCCTACCCATTCGGCGCCGTCAGGGTCTATTTGCCATAACGTATGAATATCTTGAATTGCGCTAACAGCAATCAATTCTGGAGAGGTGATGACAGGTTCCCCCGGCTCTGGGAAAGCACCGCCATTCTCCCACCAAGGCGGTGCTTCCTCGCCTTCGTCGGACTCGAACGCCTCATGGTTGGGAAACTGTTGGAGATATGTTCCCGCATCCATCGGCTTCTGTTTCGGGTCGGTCATGTTTATTTCCTTTCGACCTTGCCGTCGTTATTCAACGTCTTCGAGTATACCATCCCGCGGGGATAAAGAGTGTCTGAAGCAGTGCATGAGGCGGAGACTGTCCGTCATCAAAATATTTGGGTCCACTGAGCCTGTTTCATAACGGAGGATCTAGCTCATCTTGGATTGATGTTAAGCCGCTTGGCGCTGATGGTTCAAGCGGCGGTTCTGGATGGTCAGTTTTTTGATCTTATTCCTCCTTTCGATGATGGCGGTGTCGCGGCCAAAGTAGGTGTCGACAGGCGTGACGTTGCCGAGACTCTCGTGGTAGCGGTGGTTGTTATAGTGATCGACGAAAGCGCTGATTGTCTGACGTCAGCGCCGCGTATAACGCGAGACCCACCCGTGTCGATCGACGTCAGAATCTCCCGCACAAGAGGTATGTCTGAATGCCGGGAATTGTGCAGGTGTGTCCATCCAAACACGGCCATATCAACAAATCGGGATTGCCGGATGGCTGCAGAGCAAAATTATTTCCGTCAGTCGTAGAGTTCTCATACGATTGGCTCGGATATAAAGATTATCTGGGGAATGTTGGAAAATGAAGATCGATGACCCGAAGTTGTTTTTCGTGCGCGATGGCTACACCCTTGATTATGGTGAATACAATGCGCCTTCCACCAGAGGGGATGCTTTCGATTTTGGTGACTACGAACTAAGAAGCCCGGAGGCCCTGTTAGAAAGCGCCAATCAATTTCCGCCAGTAATGTGGGAGTTGCAACGGCAATACTATTGCTTCTGGAATACCTTAAGAGAAGGCAAACGAACGGCTCATCCAAGTGGTGCTAATGACGGGACAAGTGAGGAGGGGGAAATCTGGCCGGAGGACGCCGACGAAGAGATTATTGAAAAGTGGATGGATCAAATGTCAGACAAAGAAGTTTCTGACCTCAGTTCGGCAATGCGTGTGTGGGCAGATTCGAAACCTGATTGGGTTAATGAAGAGGGAGATTACTTCAGCATCCCTGCAAGCGGTCAGGACTATGCCCTAGAGTTTTTCCAGAATTATGCGGATCAAGAGGTAGTAGAAAAACTTGGTATAGTGATTGTCGAGGGGGATCGTCCTGGAAGCACCTACTTCGCAGCAGAGTTAAGGATACCGATAGAAGAAGCTAACGAGAGAGCAGAGGCCGCTGGTGTCCCAGTTCGTTTCAAAGCCAAATGTAGATGAAGAGTATCGCAACGAGTCCCAACAGCCCACCGATCAGCACCTCTCGACACAGTATTTTGTGGCTTGATTAGGTCCAGCACTTCAATGAACTCGATCGGCAAATAGAGAAGAGGGCTATCAAATCAAGAGATGAGAGTTACCAATTTTTTCTCCTTGCACAGACTATTTGGGCGCGGCGTAGGCAGGCTGTTAAATTTGAAGGAGACTATTGAATGAGGTTGTCACCCAGATTTGAGGCCGCGCTCGTCATGGCAACACAACTGCACGCTGCCCAAACGCGAAAGGGAATTGAGACCCCGTATGTTTCCCATCTTCTCGGCGTGTCGAGTTTAGTGCTTGAGCATGACCTAGCCCCCTTAACCGGATCCACGGTGTGAGTTAGAGAGAGCGTCATCT
>CAYPAV010000039.1:0-17040 GCA_964408805.1 uncultured Rhodospirillaceae bacterium
CAACGAGCAAGGTCTAACATAACGATTGGTACGAAACCTGGGGGCAAGTCAATTTACCAGAAATCCTGTACGTTGATGCTAATCCTAGCCAAATTACACCTCCACTGGAACCACTAACGTCGCCAGCATTCGACCCAATATCGGCTTGTAGCCAAGGCTGTTGAAGACCTCGGCGGAAGGTCGGTTTTGATGTCCGGTACACGGTGCTAACCGGTCCTATGCCATGGCATTCAGGGAGGACCGTTATGACCCAACTCGGACATTCGCCTGAAGATGCATTTCAGCAACCGGATAGGTCTCTTGAAATCCCTTCTTGACCTAAATCAACGTCGCGCAGCCGGTTTCGACCTAGCCTGACACCCGATCCTGAAAAGGAAAGGTCGCCGCCATAGCAGCCCTGAATATCCCATATTTTATATTCAACGTCGGCTTCGCCATCATTAATTTGGCCTGCCGCCTGAGCATGTGCTCGGCATTCTTTCTTCGGATGTCTGGATCAAAGCTTCCCGGATGATCCGACGATCCATTCTGTGCCGTCGCCGGCCATATCTGCATTTGAGCCATGGTGGACATTCCTTTTCGAGCAATTTAGGCGATCATCGGAACCGGTTTGATGAGTCATCCGGGAAGTGTCGGGTTAAACCTCCGGCAAGATACGGTTAGACGGATCGCGACACACGCGGGGAGAAGGCGATGACCAAGCAACGTCGGAAGTTCTGGGGTTGGGGGTACGAGGGCTCTGGTCTGAGCAATGCGGACATGAAACCGGTCGAGGCCCATTGGGCCGAGTATTTCGGGGTCGACGGCTTCACCGCCGACGCGCCGCCGGAGGCGGAGGAGATCTCCCTCCGCGAACCGCGTCTCGCGATTCCCGCCAGTCTTGAGAAGATTTGCACCACCGACCACCATGAACGCCTAGTGCACACCTATGGCCGGTCGCTGGCCGACCAGATACGTGCCTTTCGGCGGGATTTCACCAATGCCCCCGACGTGGTCGCCTTTCCCCGCGACGAGCGGGATGTGGTTGACCTGTTGGACTGGTGTGGTGGTGCCAACGCCGCCGCCATTCCCTTCGGTGGCGGATCGAGCGCCGTCGGCGGCGTCGAAGCGGCAATCGGCGAGCGTTATGCCGGCGCCGTGTCGATCGATATGCTCAACCTCGACCGAGTGCTCGAAGTGGACAAGGACTCGCGCGCGGCGCGCATCCAGGCCGGCGTCTACGGGCCGGCGCTGGAGAGCCAACTGCGACCGCACGGACTGACGCTGCGGCATTTCCCGCAATCCTTCGAGTTCTCGACCCTGGGAGGCTGGATCGCCACCCGCTCGGGCGGCCATTTTGCGACCCTATACACCCATATCGACGATTTCGTCGAGTCCATGCGGATCGTCACGCCGACCGGCATCCACGACTCCTTTCGACTGCCGGGCTCCGGCGCTGGACCCAGTCCGGACCGGATGTTCATCGGTTCCGAAGGCACCCTCGGCATTATTACCGAGGCCTGGATGCGTCTGCAGGACCGGCCCACCGAGCGGGCCTCTCGGACCGTCGAATTCAAGGATTACATGGATGGCGTTCGCGCTGTGCGGGCGATCGCCCAGGCCGGGCTATATCCCGCCAACTGCCGCCTGCTCCATGCCGGCGAGGTGAAGAGCGCCGGGGTAGGCGACGGCAGCGCCTCGCTGCTGGTGCTGGGTTTCGAGTCCGCCGATCACACGCTCGCTCCTTGGCTCGAGCGGGCGCTGGAATGTTGCGCCGATCATGGCGGCATCATTCCGCCCGAAGCGGCGTCCGCAGCCGACGATCCCCGCGGCGGCGCAGCCGGCCGCTGGCGCGACGCTTTCATCAAGGGCTGCTACATACGCGAGGAGTTGACCGCACGCGGCATCCTACGCGAAACCTTCGAGACCTCGACCACATGGGACCGGTTCGAGGATCTGTACGAAGACGTGACCGGCACCACGCTTGAGGTGATCGAGGACGTTACCGGGCATCCGGGTGCGCTCACCTGCCGCTTCACCCACGCCTATCCGGACGGGCCGGCACCCTATTTCACGTATCACGGCATGGGCGACAAGCCGCGGATGCTGGATCAGTTCCAGCGGATCAAGGAAGCGGCGTCGGACGTGCTTCTCAAGCACCGCGCCACCATCACCCATCACCACGCGGTTGGCCGCGACCACCGCCCCTGGTACGACCAGCAGGCGCCGGCGCCGTTCGTGGCGGCGCTGGGCGCGGCCAAGAAGGTGCTCGATCCGAAGGGCATCCTAAACCCCGGCGTGCTGATTGATCCGCTGCCTTAGCCGCGCCGTTGGACCTTTGCCACCTATTCCGCCAGCGCCATCGCCAATGACGACACGGATATGTAAAGGGCAAACTTCCGCACTTGCCTTCTCCCTTGTTCATGACCGTCCCTGAGCGACGTCGCTACGACCCCGTAGGTTTCGAAAGATGGGACCTCAGCACGATCTCCGCCCGTTGTATGGTCGAAAATCCCGGCAACCTGATTTCCGCCTTGATAACCATTTTTTCTTTCGGAGAAATCCGGAAGTAGTTGCAATAGGTGAGTTGGCTGTCGACGTTGGTCGGTTCGGGAGGAATAATTTTCGAAACCGAATGCAAACAGGAGCGCCGGCCATGAGTTATGAAGACATTCTCTACGAGACGAAGGACGGCATCGCGACCGTCACCATGAACCGGCCCAAGGTCATGAATGCGTTGACGCCGAACCTGGAGGCCGAGATGCACCGCGCCTTCGACGAAGCGGACGCCGACCGCGAGGTCCGGGTAATCATCCTGACCGGTGCCGGAGCCGCCTTCAGTGCCGGTTACGATCAGACGCCGCGGGAATCCGGCGACTCGAAAATGGATCCGACGGGACTCTCTATCGCCGATTACATCGAGATCTGGCAGCGCGGCGACAAGAGATACGCCGATCAATGGAGTCATATGTGGAAACTCGGCAAGCCGATCATCGCCGCCGTCAACGGCTGGGCGATGGGCGGCGGATTCTGGTACCAGCTCGCCGCCGACATCACCGTCGCCTCCGACCAGGCCGTCTTCGCCCAGCCCGAGGTCCGGCACGTTTCGAACACGACCTATCTCTTCACCGCCCTTTGCGGGTGGAAGGCGGCCAACCGCTGGGCCCTGACCGGCGACCATTTCGATGCCGAGGAAGCCTATTGCATCGGCATGGTGAACGAAGTCGTGCCGCATGAAGAACTGATGAACCGGGCCCGGGAACTGGCCGCCCGCATAGCACTGGTGCCGGAGCCCTCGGTCCGGCTCAACAAGGCGATCGCCATGCAAGGGATGCAAGCCGCCGGCGTGCAGTCGGCGCTGATGCTGGAGGGGGCGCTCGGCGCGCTCGCCCATTCGTCGCATGACGACTTTCGCAGCGAATTGCTCGAGACGCAGCGCACCGAGGGCGTTCGGTCATATTTGCAGATGCGCGACGGTCCCTTCCAACCAGAGCCGATGGGCCCCCGCTCGGCCAAGGGCCGCGCCGCGCGGGGAGCGAAGGAATAGGCGCCGTCCGATTCGGGTTTGCCTTGAAGGCCACAATAGATGACCACGAGCCGGACGATCGGGAAATCCGCTTGGAAAACGTTACCTTAAATATAATCTTGCCACTCTTCGGTATCATGTTGGCCGGCTACGTGGTCGGCCGCCTTCACGTGATGAACGAGAGCGCAAGCACGATCCTCAATCAGTTCGTCTTCGTGGCGGCATTTCCGGCGTTGATCTTCATTTCGCTCTCGCGGGTGCCCGTCGGCGCATTCTTCGACTGGCAATTTCTGGGTGCGTTGGGCGGCGGCATGATGGCGGTCTACTGCGGGAGCCTCCTGGTCGCGCGATTCGTCTTCCCGGACAGCCTGACAGCGCACGGCTTGCATGGTTTGACCGCCATGTTCTCGAGCACCGGTTATATCGGCTTGCCGCTTATCTTGATTGCCTTTGGCGACGCCGGATTGGTTCCCGGCATTATCGGCGCGGTAATTACCGGTGTCGTGTTTTTTCCGATTGCGGTCGCTCTGGCTGAGATCGACCGAGGGAACGATACGGGGAGCGCTATCCTATCGCCCCTGATCGGCACTTTGAAAAATCCGATCATTTTGGCAACGGTCGCCGGTCTTACAGCGTCGGCCCTGGCGATTCCCATTCCCCAGCCCGTAACCGCCTTCTGCGAGCTTCTGGGAGGCGCCTATATTCCCTGCGCCTTGTTTTCCGCCGGTCTGTTCATGGTCGGCTGCTCGGTAAAGGGAGAGGCGAAAGAGATCGGATGGCTAGTTTTCGCCAAGTTGGTGCTGCATCCCCTGATCACTTGGTGGCTCGCCTATCACGTCTTCGAATTGGAGGGGATCCTTCCCGCCGTCGCCGTCCTTCAGGCGGCACTGCCGAGCGGCGTGCCGGTCTTCATCCTGGCGCAGAAATACGGGACCTTCGTCGACCGATCGAACGCGGTCATATTCCTGACGACGGCGCTTTCGGTCTTCACGCTCTCGGGCCTGCTAATTTTATTGGAGGCGACAAAGTCGTAAATTGGAAAGCGTCGAATTCCCGTAACAGGTTCGAATCCAAGGTCGCTGAGGTGGTGCATCCCGATTGACCTCCTAAATTGACTCCGGGGCCGGTTCTCCGGCACCCTTCGAAGGGCGTATCGGGCGTCGGCGATTATGGGTAAATTTTCCGTGGATAATTCAATACCACTCATTGAAGACCGGCTCGAAGACGGCGTGTTTCGCGTTGACCGAAGTATTTATACGCGACCGGAAATTTTCGAGGCCGAAATGGATCGCGTCTTCGGCCGGGTCTGGGTCTATCTCTGCCATGAAAGCCAGGTGCGGGATTTCGGCGATTACTACGCGACCGATATCGGGCGGCAACCGGTCTTCGTGATCCGCCAGGAAAACGGCGAGCTGGGCGCCTTCATCAATGCCTGCGCGCATCGCGGCGCGATCCTGACACCGCGCCGACGCGGCAACATGCAGACCATCGCCTGCCGGTTCCACGGCTGGTGCTTCGACACGACCGGCCGCTGCACCCATGTAAAGGAAGAGGAAAATGGCTGGCTTAATGGTTCGGAAAGCGCCCGCGAAGGCCTGACGCCGGTGCCGCGCGTGGCGAATTACAAGGGGTTCATCTTCGGGTGCCTCAACGAAAACGTGGAGCCGCTGGAAGCGCATCTTGGAGAAACGCTGCCGTTCATCGATCATCTGGCGGATCAATCGCCGGAAGGCCTGGAAGTGGTGCGCGGCGGCCAGACCTATCTGGTGCGGGGCAATTGGAAGTTGAACGCCGAAAACGGCGTCGACGGCTATCATGTCAGCACCGTGCACAAGGTCTTCGTCCGGGCCATGGCAAAGCGTGAGCAGTTGGGCGACGACGAAGATTTGCGCCGCACCGAATCCGGGCGCCTTCGCGGCACCCAGCCCGCCGGTTGCTATGATTTCGGCAACGGCCACAACATGATCTGGTCCGACCGGGAGACCCCCGAGGTAATGCCGTTATACGAGGCGGAGAGTCGGCTGCTGGAGACCTACTCGAAGGAGAAGGTCCGCTGGATGCTGCGGCGCGGGCGCAATCTCTACCTGTTCCCCAATGTCCATTTGATGGACCAGCCCTCGACGCAGATCCGCGTCACCCGGCCGATTGCACCCGATCGGACGGAGGTGCGGGTCTACTGCATCGCGCCCAAGGGCGAGAGCCGGGCGGCACGGATCGCGCGCCTGCGAAAGTTCGAGGACTTCTACACCGTAACAGGCATGGCGACGCCGGATGACCTCTCGGCCTTGGAGGATTGCCAGTACGGTTACGAGGGCACGCTCGCCAAGTGGAACGGGTTGGAACGCGGGTTTGGCATCGCGCTCGACGGCCCGGATGACGCCGCGCGCGGGATCGGCGCAAACCCGGTTTCCAGCGGCACGACCTACGATCATGAGACACTCTATTACGGCTTTTTCCGGAAATGGCGGTCGCTGATGGGCGACGCGGTCGCATAGGCATGTCGGACCGGACCTACGAGGCGGCGCGCGACCTGCTGTACCTGGAAGCCGATCTGCTCGACCGGCGTGAATGGGACCGGTGGATGGGGCTGTATGTCGAGGACTGCGTCTACTGGGTGCCGTCCTGGGCAACGGAAGACGAGTTGACCGAGGACCCGGAGCTTGAGGTGAACATGATCTACCTCAAGGGAAAGCCCAGCCTGGAGGCCCGCATCCACCGCATCCAGTCCGGCCAGTCCTATGCCAACGCGCCCCTCGCCCGCACCAGCCATCTGGTCGATACCGTCCGGCTGCTAAGCGACGACGCCGGGGAAATTGCCGTTTCCGCGAAATGGATGACGCTGTCCCTGGACCTCCGCTGGGGTAAGCAGTTTCGCGGCGGTTGGTACGAATACCAACTGCGCCGCTCCGACGACGGGCTGCGAATCGCGCAAAAGAAGATCGTGCTGCTCGAGAGCGTGATCGACGGCGCGATCGACATTCATCAAATCTAACGCGTGCCCCGGTCCTACCTCGATCAATCGTCGCCGGAGTCTCCGAAGACGGGATTGTCCTCGGTCTCGTCAATCAATGCTTCCGGTCCCTCGGTCGGCAGCGGCCGCACCCAGTTGAGCGCCCCGTCGATATCTCCCTCCCAGACCTCGCGGGGCAGTTCGTAGAGTAACTCGACACCATATCCGTTCGGATCGTGGATATAGAGGCTGTGGGTCATGCCGTGATCGACCCGGCGATCGAACTTGATCCCCTTGCTTTGCAGAAAGGCGAGTTGTCGCAGCCAGGTCTCCCGGTCCGGCAGGGTGAAGGCGACATGATTGATCGCGACCGGCGCACCGAACATGCGCCATTCGGCCGGCGGTTCCGGGAGGTCCTTATTTTCCACGAGGGCCAGATCATGATGATTGTCCTTGCCGTCGTGATCCCCGCTGTAGAATCGCATTTTCGGCGGATTTGGCCGCTCCGGCGAATCGTGGATTTCGCCGACCATCTTGAAGCCGAGGATCTCGGTCCAGAACCGGTGAGATTCCTCGATGTCGCGGACATTGAGCACAAGATGGTTCAGGCCGGACGGCCTCATGGCCTTCCGCGGGATCGCGGGGGCATCGGGTTTCGCATCTGTCATCTAGTCCACTCCCTGGCGGATTGGTGGTTCGACGAAGATAAGCATAGCAAATTTATCGCCGCTGATAAGTCCGCAGTGCGAGACCCGTTGCCGCCGAGACTCACCTGTAGTTCCACATTTGCCGCTTGATCAGCCACTCGCCGGAGGGCTGACGTTGGACCAGCCAAGTCTTGTTGGCTTTCAGGGTTTTCGTCGCGCCATCCGCGTGCTCGACCAGCGTGATATCGGCCTCGGCGACCCCGTATACCCACCCCTCGTCGATCCGCATGGCATCCAGCGGCCGGGATTGAACGGTCCACTTGGCGATGTCGTAGTCGCTTTGCTCGCTTGCGGCGATGGCGGCCGGGCCGTGTTCGGGCTTTCCGCCGGGTGGTACCCGGATGGCGTCCGGGGCGAACAAGCTGCCGTATGCGGCGGAGTCGTTGGCGCTGACGGCCGTCTGATAGCGATTGCAGAGCGTTTCGATAACTTCCATTGGATCGGTCATGATCTTTTCTCCTGTGTTTGATCGTTGACCGACACCAAACCACGACCCGCCGCCGCCGAGATAGTCAGCTTGTGGTATTGAAACGGCAAAAAAGAATAATCTATATTCTCAATGGGTTATCGACTTGAGGAAGCTGCTTCGGCTGTAAGGTGCGAAAAAACCGCACTTGCGGTACGGAAATGAAAGGTGCCTGACATGCGTAAAGGCGAGCAGACCCGCGCCAACATCATGGATATCGCGGAATCGGCCATTCTGGCCAAGGGGTTTGACGCGACCTCGATTGAGGAAATCATCGCGGAAGCGGATATCACCAAGAGCGGCTTTTTCTATCATTTCAAGGACAAAAACACCCTCGCCATAGCGCTTCTCCGCCGCTACATCGACCGCGAGGAAGCCCTGTTCGACACGCTATTCGGTCGGGCGGCGGAGCTGCATGAAGACCCCCTCCATGCCTTCCTCATCGGCCTGAAGATGTTTGCCGAAATGATGAGCGATCTGCCGAGTGTCCACCCCGGCTGCCTGATCGCCGTCTACTGTCACAACGAACGCCTCTACGACAACGAAATCCGTTCGCTCAGCCAGGAATCCGCCATCGCCTGGCGGGCCCGCTTTCAGGAGATCCTCGAGGATATCAACGCCAAGTATCCGATGAAGGATGACGTGGAGATGGTCGCGCTGGCGGACATGGTCTCCAGCACTTTCGAAGGCGGTATCGCGATGTCCAAGATATTGCAGAATCAGAAAGTACTGCCGGATCAAGTTCTTATGCTCAGATCCTATATCAAATTGCTTTTTCTCGACTAAAACCCGCCGAATGGGCGGCGACCGCACGACATGTCGAGACGAAAATATTCTAGGTCCCCGACCGGAAAAACATCAAGAGGCTGAGCGCGATCAGCAGAAAGACAGCGCCGGCAAATGCCTTTTGCCAAGGCCGGCCGGTCTCGGAAGGCGGGTCGGCGGAATCGTCGGGCGGCAGCGGGGACGCGGGATTGTCCCGGACCACCTCGTCCTCGCGCGCGTCGGACATCGCCTTCCAGGTCGCCACACCCCAATTTTCCTCGGCCGACCAGTTGCATTTGGTGCAACTGAATTCGACCCAGATCTCTCCGCTGAAGGTGTCTTTGGTGCGGTAAACGTCGGCGCCGCATTTCGGGCAGACGTCATGGGACATCGGCCGGCTCCCTTCCGCTGGCCCTAGGCATTCTCCAGGCAGTAGCGCGCGAGATCGGCGTGGGTCGTATACCATACGCCCTCATGCCCGTTGATGTGCTCGATCAGGTCTTCCAGGATCATGATCCGCGAGCGGTGACCGATGACATGTGGATGCATGGTCAGGAGGAACAGGCCGGATTCCCGATAGGCACCGTCGAATTCGCGCTTGAAGATATCGTAGACGGAAGCCGGTGGGGTGTGCGGCCGGACGGTTCCCATGCGGTCCATGGTCATGAAGGGGGCGTCGTCACGGATCCATTCGACCGGCAACTCCACGATTCCGGTCGGCTCGCCGTCTTCGAGCAATTCATAGGGCTCGTCGTCGCCCATCAAGGAAGAATCGTATAACAGCTCCATCTCGCGGCAGATCTTCAGCGTGGCGGCGCTGAAATCCCAGGACGGCGTGCGCAGCCCGACCGGACGGACGCCTGTGATCCGTTCCAAAACATCCGAGGCCCGCAGCATCAGGTCGCGCTCGTCCGGTTCCTCGAGGCGGCTGTTGAATTCGTGAATCCAGCCATGCAGACCGATCTCGTGGCCGGCACCGACGACGGTGCGCATTTCCTCGGGGTGAAGTTCGGCGACGACGGCGGGCACGTAGAAGCTGGCCGGAATGTCGTGCTGCTCGAGCACCCGTAAAATACGCGGTACGCCGACCCGGCTGCTGTATTCCCCTTGGGAAAGCCGGCCGGGAGAAGTGTCGCCGAAGCGGAGCGTGCTCGACTCGTGATCGGAATCGAAGGACAGCGCCACCGCAACTTTGGCCCCGTCCTTCCAAATCGGCGGCTTGAGGCTGCGGCCCGCCCGTACCTTGTCGACCGCGGCCCGCCAGCGCTCCTCCGGCCAGCGCCAGGACTCTTTATCATTCGATTTGGCCGAATCGCGCGCCATGAATATCACTCCCCTGAAATCTGTTTTCGGATCGGATTATCGGCATCTCGGAGCGGGAAGGTCCAGTGGGTCAGATACCCGCCGCGTCCGCTGGAAGGGCGAGGGCCGCGCGAAGACCGCCCCCCTCGCGATTCTCCAGCGTCACGTCGCCGCCATGCGCGCGTGCGATCGAGCGCGCGATCGCAAGGCCGAGACCAACGCCGCCGGTCTCCCGACTCCGCGATTCCTCGAGGCGTACGAATGGCTCGAAGACGCGTTCCCTTTGGTCGGCCGGTATGCCGGGTCCGTCGTCGTCGACTGTGATGAAGATCGAGTCCTCCACCTGTTCGACACCGACCTCGGCGCGGCTACCATGGGAAAGTGCGTTCTCCACGAGATTGCAGAGTGCCCGGCGGAGCGCGGCCGGGCGGCAGGCCAGCGTGACCGTCTCGCCTTGCCGGAACCGTGCTTCGCGGCCCAAATCGGCGAAATCGGCGACGACACTGTCGGCCAGCGCGGAGATATCCACGACCCGCGTCTCCTCGGTCTCGACATCCTCTCGGATGAAGGCGAGCGCGGCTTCCGTCATGTGCTGCATCTCGTCGAGAGTCTCCAGAATGCGGGTCCGCGTCTCGGCATCCTCGATGAACTCGGCGCGAAGGCGAAGGCTGGTGATCGGTGTCCGAAGATCATGCGAGACCGCCGCCAGCATCGCCGTCCGGTCGCGGAGGAAACGGTCGAGGCGCTCGCGCATGGTGTTGAAGGCGCGGATCGTGCGGCGGGCCTCCTCGGGCCCTTCTTCCGTCAGCGTCTCGACTGCCTCGCCTCGCCCCAAGCGATCCGCGGCACCGGCCAACCGGCCCATCGGCCGCGCCACCCGCCGCGCCACCAATACCGCCACCACCGCCACCGCCGCGGCAGAAAGCAATAGCGACGCAAGAAAACGCCAACCCCAGCGCGGCGCGCCCGCGGGCCAGCCGGAGATCGCATTCAGCCAGCGGCCGTCCGACATTTGAATGGCCATGGCGAAACCGTGTCCCCGCCATCGTCCCTTCGGTCCCCAATCGCCATGCCGGTGATGCCAAAATCGCTCCCGGCCGTCATCTTCACGCGTTTCGTCCTCATCCGCGTGCAAGTGTCGAAAGGGACCCGTCGAAACGGCGACGCGAACTTTGTCCGCGGCAAGCCCGAGCGCGTTCGCGAGTTCCATCGCGAGCGGCGATTCCGGCAGGCGCAAGCGTCTGACACTGCTCCGGTCGTCGATCCGAAAATGCAAGCGCCGGCTGCTGGCCGCCTGCGCCACGCGGTCATGGAGTGGATTCGGCGTATCGCCGAGCAGTCTGACCAGACCGACCGTTCGCAGCACGACGCTCTCACGATAGGCTTCGCGCGCCGCCTCGATCCGTTCCCAGGAGAAAAGCGCGAAGGCGACGCCCTGGGCTGTGATCAGCGTTGCCAGGAGCAGAAGGACCATCCGGCCCGTAAAACTTCTCGGCAAGAATTTCATACCGGCTCCACCGGGACGGCGAAGCGATAGCCGGTCCCCCATACCGTGGTGACGATTTCGGGATTGGCGGGATCGCGCTCGATCTTCTTGCGGAGCCGACGAACCTGATTGTCGATGCTGCGGTCGAAGGGGGCGGCCTCGCGCCCGCGCGTCAGATCAAGCAATTGATCGCGGCCGAGATCGACACCCGGACGTTCGACGAAGACGGCGAGCAGCCGATGCTCGCCGGTCGAAAGCGGTACGGAGATGCCGGCTTCATCAACCAGTTCCCGGCGATCCGCGTCAAAAATCCACCGGTCGAAGCGAATACGCGCCGCCGCCGGCGCCGTTCGATCCCGAGGCATGCTCCGTGTCCGGCGGAGGACCGCCTTGATCCGCGCCAGCAATTCCCGGGGATTGAAAGGCTTCGCCAGATAATCGTCGGCGCCGACCTCGAGACCGACAATCCGGTCCGTCTCCTCGCCCATCGCCGTCAAAAGAATGACCGGGAGTTTCGTCGTCTCGCGGAGATGCCGGCAAAGCGATAGTCCATCCTCGCCCGGCATCATCACATCGAGCACGACGAGATCAATCGCAGCCGCCTTGATACCGGTGCGCGCCTCGGCGGCATCCGCTGCCGTCGAGACCCTGAACCCGTGCTTTTTCAGGTAGCGCGACAACAGCTCGCGGATATCGGCGTGATCGTCGACGATCAGGATATGCGCATGCTCCGTCATGACGTCTCGGGATTGGTGATTGCCTGCATGCCTAGGGTGCTACAGCTTTTTCGGTCCGGTTCGGCGAAATAATTGTAACCAATTGTATCAGAATGTCCGAACGCGGCGGTTTGCGGCAATTTCGCGCAACGGCGCCATCATATCTCGCCCCGCCCCGGTTAATCTGCGGCCATCGAATTTCACTTACTTGGAGACAAAGATCATGCAAAAGAAAACAAAGCTTCTGATCGGCGGCAGTGTCGCCACCTTCGTTGCAGTCGCCGCCGTGATCGGCGCCAGCCATGCCGACCGCTACGAGCACCGTATGTGGAAAGGCGGGCATCGGGGACACATGATCGGCATGGGCGTGCGCTCGATCATCGGCCCCAGGATGTTCGACGGCGTCGACCTCAACCGCGACGGCAAGGTCACCCAGGCCGAAATCGATACGGCCCGCAAGGCCAGGTTCCAAAAATACGATACCGACAAGAACGGCGACCTGACGCTCGAGGAATTCGACGGGCTTTGGCGCGAGATGACGGAAATCCTGAAAGTCCGTGCCTTCCAGATGCTCGATTCGAGCGGTAATGCGAAAATCACCAAGGGCGAGTTCGATTGGCCCTTCAGCCGACTGGTCGAACGCTTCGACCGCGACGGCGATGGCGCGCTTTCCTTCGGTGAGCACAAGCGGCATCACCGCCGCGATCGGCAGCTTCGCGAGCCGCGCAAAAACCGCACCGAAAAATGATCCCAAGTGAGGGGCCCGTCTCGACTTTCGGGTCGGGCACCCCTTGCCTTGGGGGGCTTCCATGCGCTATTCGCCCCCTCATGAGCGAAACCAACGAACCGGATGATGGGCTCAAGGGGATGGTCGTCCCCGTGACGCCCTTTCAACAGAACTGCTCCTTGCTTTGGTGCACCAAGACGATGAAAGCCGCGGTGGTGGACCCCGGCGGCGATCTCGATCGGATCATGGCGGCGGTGGCGGAATGCGGCGTCGAGCTTGAGAAAATCCTCGTTACCCACGCCCATTTCGATCATGCGGGCATGGTGGCCGAACTGGCCGAGCGGGAAGGTTTGCCGATCGAAGGACCCCAAAAGGAAGATCAGTTCCTGATCGACAAGCTCCATGAATCGGGCGAAAAATACGGCATCGAGGGCGCCAGAGCCTTCACGCCGACGCGCTGGCTCGAAGGCGGCGACATGGTCGCCCTCGGGGAGACCGAATTCGAGGTGCGCCACTGTCCGGGACACACACCGGGCCACGTGATCTTCTTTAACGCGGGCGCCAAGCTGGCGGCCGTCGGCGATGTCCTGTTCCGGGGTTCGATCGGGCGGACCGATTTTCCGCGCGGCGATTTCGAGACGCTGGTCGAATCGATCACCACCCAGCTATGGCCGCTCGGCGACGACGTCACCTTCATTCCCGGGCATAACGATCTCTCCACCTTCGGCAACGAGCGGATGACCAATCCTTTCGTCTCCGATCTGGCCCTGGGAAAAGCCTAACCCGAATTCGACCTATGCCACGATTTCCAGGCGCACGCCTTCGATATTAGTGGCGTGGTCGGCGGGGCCGTAGCTCACTTCCTTGCAGCGGGTCGCACTCTGGATCGACCGTTCCAGGCTCTTGACCAGTTCGCGCTGCTCGGACGCGGCGCCGTCGAGATCGAGACGAATTTCCTCAAGAACCCGCGTCTGCGAAATTTTGTGCTGCGAGCGCAATTCCCGGGCGGCGTTCAGAAGGTCGAGGATCAGCACGATTTCGGCTGGCGTGTCGGCATCACGCAACCCCGCCTCGGGCGACGGCCAATCGCTGACATGGATCGACACGGAGTCCTCGAAGGGCGCGTAAAGGCGCTGATAAATCGCCTCGGTGATGAAGGGCAGGTAAGGCGCGAAGATCGCGAGCAACATGCGGAGCGACTCGTACAGCGTCGCCTGGGCCGACGCCCGAAGGTCTTCGGAATAACGCTCGGGATTCCAAAAACGGTCCTTCACGATCTCCACGTAATTATCGCAGAAGACGTTCCAGAAGAACCGTTCCAATGCTTCTCGCCCATAGGCGTAGTCATAACGTTCGAACCCGTCGGTCACCGTCTCGATGGTCTTCGCGAGTTCGATCAGGACCCAGCGATCCTCGACCGACCTATCGGCGACACCCGGCCGCGGGGCCTCCGGATCGAACCCGTCGAGTAGGATGTTGCAGAGCCGGGCCACGTTCCAGAGCTTGATCACGACCTTCCGCCCGGTTCGGACATCCTTCTCGTTGAAACGAAGATCGTGGCCGAGGTGACTGCCGGCGGCCCAGAACCGAAGCGCGTCGGCGGAATATTTTTTGATCACCGAATACGGGTCGTAGCGGTTGAACCCCTCATCGTCGGTGAATTTCTCGAGGTCCCGCTTGCTGATCTTCTTGCCCTGCTCATTCAAACCCCAGCCCGATATCATGCAGTCCCGCCATGGCAGGCCGTCGTGATGGAAGTGCGACTTCGCGACGGTATAGAAAAGCCAGGTCCGGATGATCTCGAAGGCCTGCACCCGAAGCGTCATCGGGTAGATCGACATATCGCCCTTCCGACCCTCGGTTCCGGCCCAGTTGGCGTTGACCAGCGGCGTCAGGGAAGACGTCATCCAGGTCTCCATGACGTCGGCCTCGCCCTCGAAATCGGCACCGCCGCATTTAGGACAGGCGTCGAGGGGGCATGGCTGCTCGGCCGGATCGACGGGTAGCACGTCTTCCTCGGCCAGGATCACTTCGCCGCAGCCCTGGCAATACCACATCGGAAACGGCACGCCGTAGAAGCGCTGACGCGAGATGTTCCAGTCGTATTTCAGGCCGTTCACCCAATCGTCCAGCCGGACCTTCATATAGTCCGGATACCATTGGAGTTCGGCACTCCGCTTCAGGAACGCATCCTTGAAATCGAGCAGGCGGATGAACCATTGCGGCGCCATGACGAATTCGATGGGCGCGCTGGAGCGCTCGGAAACGGAGACGTTCTGCTTGACCCGCCGCGACTCCAGGATCAACTCGGCCTCGCGCAGTTTCTTGACGATCTCGCCGCGCGCGTTCTCCACTTTCATGCCGGCGAACTCCCCGGCGAGTTCCGTCATCCGCCCATCCGGGGATATGCAGACACGCGTATCGAGCTTATCGTCCTTCCACTTCTTGACGTCCTCGCCGTCACCGAAGGTACAGACCATCATCAAGCCGGTGCCGAATTCGATGTCGACCTCGTCCGACGTTCGAATTTCGATTTCGTAATCGAACAGCGGCACTACCGCGCGCTTGCCTTCCAAATGCGTGTAGCGGTCGTCCTTCGGGTTGAAGTAGAGGGCGACGCATGCCGGGATCAATTCCGGCCGCGTCGTCGAGATGACCATCGGCTCGCCGGTATCGACGGATTTGAACGCGATATCGTGTAGCTGTGCATTGCGGGTCAAGTTCTCGACATCGGCCTGGGCCAGCGACGTTTCGAAATGGGTGTCCCAAATGACCGGCGAATCATCGCGATAGACCAGACCCTTCTTATACAGATCAAGGAACGATTTCTGCGAGGTCCGCTGGCAATGAGGATCGATGGTCGAGTATTTCAGGGACCAATCGACGGAGAGCCCAAGACCTTTCCACATTTCCTCGTAGGACTTGGCGCCTAGCGCCGTCTCCTCGATGCAGAGTTCGCGGAACTTCTCGCGGGTGATGTTGGATTTGTTGACGTTGTGGGTCTGCTCGACATAGCGCTCGGTCGGAAGACCATTGTCATCGAAACCCATCGGATAGAAGACGTTGAAGCCGCGCATCCGTTTGTAGCGGACGACGAATTCGGCCTGGGCGTAGGACATCGCATGGCCGACATGAAGATGCGCCGCGGAAACATATGGCGGCGGGGTATCGATCGAGAAAAGCTCGCAATCGTCGCGCGGCGCGTAATCGTAAATTCGCGTCTCGTTCCAAAGCGACCAGCAATCGCGCTCGACCGCGTCGTGGTCGTAATCCTTCTCGATCAATTCCTGCTTGATCTTACCCATGTCGTGCCCGTCTCAAACCATATCCAAGGAGTTGACCCGCCCCGTATCGGCGCGGGCGTGCCCTTCATAGGAAGAGCGGGGCCGCGAATCAAGCGAATGCGCGCGGTCGCGCCATCAAACAGGCTGGGTTCCCTTCAGCAAAATGCGCTGATGCAGCCGCTTCTGGCCGACGGGATAATCGGTATTGACCGCATGGACGAGGCACCGGTTGTCCCACAACAGAAGATCGCCGACGCGCCATTCGTGATGATACTGGTATTCGGGCTTGGTAATCTGGGCGTGAACCTCATCGAGCAGCTCATCGCTTTTCGCACGGTCCCAATCGACGATCCGATCGGTGCGGTTGGAATTGAAGAAGAACGCCTTTCGTCCCGTATCCTCATGGGTCCGGACAAGGGGGTGGACGACTTCGGGCGTCTCATCGATCTCTTCCTGGGTCCGCTTCTTCGGGCGGCCGGGCGCTCGGGTCGTATCGTAGCCATGGACCGCCATCAAGCCGTCCATCTCGCGCCGTTTCTCCTCCGGCATAGCCTGGTAAGCCTTATAGGTATTGCTGAATTTCGTTTGGCCACCGGAGTCCGGAATGACGATGGATTGCAGCATCGTGCCCTTTGCCGGCACCTGAAAGTAAGAATCGTCGGTGTGCCAGCCGGAAAGGCGCACTTCACTCAAGTCTTCCGGCTTGTCTTCCGGCTTCTTGTAAGTGCTCTCGAGGATCGAGACCTCGGCGACCTCGCCGTCGCGCTGATTGCGCAGGAGTTGCGGCTGCGTTTCGCCGAAATAGCCCGCGACTCGCGCGAAATCAGCGGCGCTCAGGGGTTCCGATCGGAAACAAAGCAGGCAATGCTCGAAAAAGGCCGCCTCGACGATCCGTGCGTCGTCGGCCGACAACGGCCCCGACAAATCGGCGCCGGTCACCTCCGCGCCCAGGGCTTCGCACAAGGGGTTAATTTCAATCGCCATTTCCCATCCTCCCGGTTTGTACCCGATAGGAAAGTTAGCCCGTGGCGGCGGGTGCAGCAAATTGACCACGGTCGAACCGAACGGCAGCGCGAAAAATTGATCCATGTCAAAGACGGTGGTGAGAAAGGTATTTATCCGGATCAGTCGT
>CAYPAV010000040.1:0-15558 GCA_964408805.1 uncultured Rhodospirillaceae bacterium
AATCGTGCCGATGTTGCAGTGCGGCTTCGTTCGTTCAAACTTTTCCTTCGCCATCGTTCCGTCTCCTGCCTATCCGACGATCACGCGAGGTTCGCGCGAACCTCTTCCGCAACCGCCTGAGGCACTTCCGCATAATGATCGAATTGCATGGTGAACTGCGCCCGGCCCTGACTGGCGGAACGCAGCGTGTTGATATAACCGAACATGTTGGCAAGCGGCACCTGTGCGTCGATCACCCGGGCATTCCCGCGCTGATCCATGCTAGTGACGTTGCCGCGCCGACTGTTCAGGTCGCCAATGATATCGCCCATGTATTCCTCGGGCGTCACCACCTCGACCTTCATCATCGGCTCGAGAAGCCGGGGGCCGGCCTTCTGCATCGCTTCGCGGAAAGCGGCGCGCGCGGCGATCTCGAACGCCATGACCGACGAATCGACGTCATGCGACGCGCCGTCGACGAGCACCGCCTTGAAATCGATAACCGGGAAGCCGGCGAGGATGCCGCTCTCCCGTGATTCCTGGATACCCTTTTGTACGCCCGGGATGTATTCCCGCGGCACCGAGCCGCCCACAACCTTGCTTTCGAACTCAAATCCGAAACCAGGCGCGGCCGGCTCGAATTCAATTTCCACGCGG
Organism: uncultured Rhodospirillaceae bacterium; assembly: GCA_964408805.1. Taxonomy (GTDB): domain Bacteria; phylum Pseudomonadota; class Alphaproteobacteria; order UBA8366; family UBA8366; genus CAYPAV01. The sequence continues at coordinate 637 of CAYPAV010000040.1, forward strand.
GCGAACTGGCCGGCACCGCCGGTCTGCTTCTTGTGAATATAGTCGACCTCGACGGCCCGCGAGATGGTCTCGCGATAGGCCACCTGTGGCGCGCCGATATTGGCCTCGACCTTGAATTCGCGCTTCATCCGATCGACGAGAATTTCCAGGTGCAGTTCGCCCATGCCCTTGAGCACGGTCTGCCCGCTCTCGACGTCGCTGGAAACACGGAAGCTCGGATCCTCGGCCGCCAAGCGCTGCAAGGCCGTCGACATCTTGTCGTGATCGGCCTTGGTCTTGGGCTCGATCGCGATCTCGATGACCGGATCGGGAAACTCCATCCGCTCGAGGATGATCTGATTTCCGGGATTACAAAGCGTGTCCCCCGTCGTCACCGCCTTCAACCCGGCGAGTGCCACGATATCGCCGGCACAGGCTTCCTTGATGTCCTCGCGGTGATTGGCATGCATCAGCAGCATGCGACCGACGCGCTCCTTCTTGTCCTTGACCGAGTTTATCATCTGGTCGCCGCTCTTGAGCACGCCCGAATAGATCCGCGCAAAGGTAAGCGAGCCGACATAAGGGTCGTTCATGATCTTGAAGGCCAGCGCCGAAAACGGCGCCTCGTCGTCGGACGCCCGTTCGTCGGGCGTTTCACCATCAAGCTTCACGCCCTTGACGTTCTCCACATCGACCGGCGACGGCAGATAATGCACCACCGCATCCAACAACGGCTGAACACCCTTGTTCTTGAAAGCGGAGCCGAGCAGTACCGGAATGAACGCACCCTCGGTAACGCCGCGGCGGATACAATTCCGCAGGGTCTCCTCATTCGGCTCCCGGCCCTCGAAATAGGCTTCCATGGCGGCGTCGTCTTGTTCGACCGCGGCCTCGATCAGCCGCTCGCGATAGTCGGCCGCCATCTCCGCCAGATCGTTCGGAATGTCGGTTTCCTCGAATTCGGCGCCAAGGGTTTCGTCGCGCCACAGGATCGCCTTCATCTTGATCAGATCGATGACGCCGGCGAATTCCGCTTCCGCGCCGACCGGCAATTGCAGCACCAGCGGGTTGGCTCCCAGACGATCGACGAACATCTCGACGCAACGGAAGAAATCGGCGCCGGTACGATCCATCTTGTTGACGAAACAAATTCGCGGCACGCCGTATTTATCGGCCTGCCGCCATACCGTCTCGGATTGAGGCTCCACGCCGGCGACGCTGTCGAATACCGCGACCGCGCCATCCAGGACACGAAGGCTGCGCTCGACCTCGATGGTAAAATCCACATGTCCCGGCGTGTCGATGATATTGACCCGATGATCGAGCCAATTGCAGGTCGTCGCCGCGGAGGTAATGGTGATCCCGCGCTCCTGCTCCTGCTCCATCCAATCCATGGTCGCGTTGCCGTCATGGACCTCGCCGAGCCGGTGCGAGCGACCCGTATAATAGAGGATACGCTCGGTCGTCGTCGTCTTGCCGGCATCGATATGCGCCATGATGCCGATGTTGCGGTAGTTTTCTATGGGGGTGCTGCGTGTCATGGAATTCTCGAATTCTCTCGGCCCGGCCTACCAGCGATAGTGCGAGAAGGCCCGATTGGCCTCGGCCATCCGGTGCGTATCCTCGCGTTTCTTGACCGCCCCACCCCGATTGTTCGCGGCGTCGAGCAATTCGCCCGACAGCCGCTCGGTCATCGTGTTTTCCGACCGCGACCGCGCGATCTGAATAATCCATCGGAACGCCAGCGCCTGTCCCCGATCCGCGCGCACGTCGACCGGAACCTGGTAAGTGGCGCCGCCAACGCGCCGCGAGCGAACCTCGAGTTGCGGCTTCACGTTCTCCAAGGCTTCATGAAACTGACGGACCGCTTCACCGCCGCCCCGCGTTTCAATCATATCGAGCGCACCGTAAACGATATTTTCGGCGACGGACTTCTTGCCGTCCTTCATGATACTGTTGATAAACTTGCTCAGCACGACGTCGCCAAATTTGGCATCCGGCAAGGTCTCTCGCTTTTCCGCGCGATGTCGACGTGACATTCCGTAACCTCCCGCTATCTCGGCCGCTTCGCGCCGTATTTCGAGCGGCGCTGGCGGCGGTCGTCGACACCTTGGGTGTCGAGCGTGCCGCGGATGATGTGATAACGGACACCGGGGAGATCCTTGACGCGGCCGCCGCGGATCAGCACCACCGAATGTTCCTGCAGATTGTGACCTTCGCCGGGGATGTAGCTCGTCACCTCGAACCCGTTCGTCAGGCGAACGCGGGCGACCTTACGCAAGGCCGAGTTCGGCTTCTTCGGCGTGGTCGTATAGACGCGGGTGCAAACGCCGCGTTTTTGCGGGCACCCCTCAAGCGCCGGCACCTTATTGCGCGTCGGCTTGTCGTGGCGCCCCTTGCGAATCAACTGATTGATCGTCGGCATCAATCGGCCCCTTGGCTTCAGTCTCAACAATGTCGGCGCGGCCCCGTTCAGGCCTCGCCGTGGCGAAAACCGCCAAAGCGCGGCAAACGGCCACTGCCCGGACGGTTCGAAATTCGATTTTCAGGCCGCAAACCCGGCCGTCGATTTTACTCCAGATTTCGTGGGACCGCGTCTAGGCTCGCCCCGGTTCGCAACGCGAACCAGCGCCTACAGCCAGTCACCCCCGCGAAAGTGGGCGCATACTAGTGACGGCCCTATTTACCGTCAAGCAAAACATCGCATAAAAAACATAGGGATTCCGAAGCGTTAATAAGAAATCCGCCGCCCGCGATTATCGTAATTTTATTTCGCGAACGGCGGATTTTAGGTAGCAAAATTGTTCTAGGCGACTTCCGGCTGAACCGCCTCGCCATCACCGGATTCGGCGGGGGCCTCGAGAGCCGCTTCCTCGGCACTTGCCTCGGCTTCCGCCGCCTGCCGCGCCGTGATTTCACGATCACGATCCTGTGCGATCGTACGGACGCTGTTCATATGGCTCCCCGTACCGGCCGGGATCAAACGTCCGACGATGACATTTTCCTTCAACCCATCGAGCGTATCGACCTTGCCGTTTACGGCGGCTTCGGTCAGGACGCGCGTGGTTTCCTGGAAAGACGCGGCCGAGATGAAGGACTTCGTCTGCAACGAGGCCTTGGTAATGCCCTGCAGGACCGGCGTACTCGTGGCCTCTTTGCCGCCGTCCTTCTTGGTCTGTTCGTTGATTTCGTCAAACTCCTCGCGGTCGACTTGTTCGCCCGCAAGCATGATCGTGTCGCCGGGATCGCTGATCTCGACCTTCTGCAACATCTGGCGAACCACCACCTCGATGTGCTTGTCGTTGATCTTCACGCCCTGCAGACGGTAGACGTCCTGGATCTCCTTCACCAGATAGCGCGCCAACGCCTCGACGCCCATCACCTCCAGAATGTCGTGCGGGACCGGGTTGCCGTCCATCAGGAGATCGCCCTTGCGGACGAAATCACCTTCCTGGACGGTAATATGCTTGCCCTTGGGCACGAGATATTCCTTCGGATCGCGATCCTCCTCGTCAGGAACGACGACGATACGGCGCTTGGTCTTGTAGTCCTTGCCGAATTCGACGCGGCCTTCGATCTCGCTGATGATCGCGTATTCCTTCGGACGCCGTGCCTCGAAAAGCTCGGCGACACGCGGCAGACCGCCGGTGATGTCCCGATTCTTCGAACTTTCCCGCGGGATTCGGGCGATCACGTCACCGGCCTTGACGGCCTCGCCGTTTTCGACCGAAAGAATGGCATCGACCGACATGAAGTAACGCGCTTCGGACCCGTTCGGCAGCTGAACCACCTTGTTCTTCTTGTCTCGTAAGGTAATGCGAGGCCGCAAATCGGTCCCCTTCGGCTGCTGCTTCCAGTCAATCACCACCTTGGACGACAGGCCCGTCCCCTCATCCATGACTTCGCGAACGGAAACCCCGTCGACCAAGTCAACGTAGTTGGCGGTGCCGTCCTTTTCGGTGACGATCGGAATGGTATAGGGGTCCCATTCCGCCAATTTATCGCCTTTACTCACCGAGGACGCTTCATCGGTGTAGAGCCGCGCACCGTAGGGCACCCGGTGACGCGCCCGTTCGCGATCCTGTTCGTCGAACAGAACCAATTCGCAGTTGCGGCCCATGACCACGGGCCGGCCCTCCGAATCCATGACGACGTTGCGGTTCTCGATCTTGACCGACCCGTCGATCGACGATTCAACCGCCGATTGCTCGGCGCCCCGCTGGGCGGCGCCGCCAATGTGGAAGGTCCGCATGGTGAGCTGGGTGCCCGGCTCACCGATCGACTGCGCCGCGATGACGCCAACCGCCTCGCCCGAATTGACCGACGTGCCGCGGGCCAGATCGCGTCCGTAACAGGTGGCGCAGACGCCACGCTTGCTCTCGCAGGTCAGCGGTGAACGAATTCGCACCTGGTCCAAACCGGCCCGCTCGATGGCATCGGCCTCGGGCTCCTGGATCATCTCGTTCCGCTTGATGATGACGTCGCCCGACAGGGGATCGAGAATATCATCCGCCGCAAACCGGCCGATGATACGATCCGACAGGCTCTCGATGATCTCGCCGCCCTCGATCACCGTCTCCATGGTGAGACCGGCGTCGGTGCCGCAGTTGTCCGCGATGATGATGCAATCCTGCGCCACATCGACCAGACGGCGGGTCAGATAGCCCGAATTCGCCGTCTTGAGAGCGGTATCGGCAAGACCCTTGCGGGCACCATGGGTGGAGTTGAAGTATTCGAGAACACTCAGCCCCTCTTTGAAGTTGGAGATGATCGGCGTCTCGATAATCTCCCCCGACGGCTTCGCCATCAGGCCGCGCATGCCGGCGAGCTGCTTGATCTGGGCGGCCGAACCCCTGGCACCCGAATGTGCCATCATATAAACGGCGTTCACCTCGCCGCCGTTGCCCGACGACATGACACGCATCATCTCGTCGGCGACTTCGTCGGTGCAGGCCGACCAGACATCGACGACCTTGTTGTATTTTTCGACCTTGGTGATCAAACCGTCGAGATATTGCTGCTCGTACTGCTTCACCATGTCTTGGGTATCGGTGATCAGCTTTTCCTTCGTATTGGGGATCACGAGATCGTCCTTGCCGAAGGACAGTCCGGCCTTGGCAGCGTGCTGAAAGCCCATGGCCATCAGACGATCGGCGAAGATGCAGGTCTCCTTCTGGCCGCAATGGCGATAGACATCGTCGATCACCTGGCTGATCTCACGCTTGGTGAGCAACCGGTTTATCAGATCGAACGGGACGTTCGGGCTGCGCGGCAATATCTCGGCGAGATACATCCGGCCAGGCGTCGTCATGACGACCTCGGACACCGATTCTCCAGCCTCGTCCACGGTCTCGTAGCGCGCCTTGATCTGGGTGTTGAGCGAGACCTTGCCGCTCGCCACCGCATGCTCGATTTCGCCAATTGTCGAGAAACGCGGCACCCGATAGGCCTTCAGCGCGCCGCTCTTGAGCGCCTTCAACATCTTGGTCGGGCTTTCGACCGGCACTTCGGCGGCCAGGTTCTTCGGATTGCGGAGAACAATATCCTGACTCTCCAAGGCGGCCTCGAGAACGTCCTTCTTATCGATCTCGATTTCATCGCCGACCCGGTCCAGGCGCTCGTGCGAGAGGTAATAGAGTCCGAGCACGATATCCTGCGAGGGCACGATGATCGGCTTCCCGTTGGCGGGCGAGAGAATGTTGTTGGTCGACATCATCAACACCCGCGCCTCGAGCTGGGCCTCGAGCGAGAGCGGCACGTGAACGGCCATCTGATCGCCGTCGAAATCCGCGTTGAAAGCGGCGCAGACCAGCGGATGTAGCTGAATCGCCTTGCCTTCGACCAGTACCGGCTCGAAGGCCTGGATGCCGAGCCGGTGCAGCGTCGGCGCCCGGTTCAACAGCACCGGATGCTCGCGGATCACCTCCTCGAGGATATCCCAAACCTCCGGGCGTTCCTTTTCGACCATGCGCTTGGCGGCCTTGATGGTCGTCGCCATGCCGTAAAGTTCGAGTTTCGAATAGATGAACGGCTTGAACAGTTCCAGGGCCATCTTCTTCGGCAGGCCGCACTGATGAAGCATCAATTCGGGCCCGACCACGATGACCGAACGGCCCGAGTAATCGACCCGTTTGCCGAGCAGATTCTGACGAAAACGCCCCTGTTTGCCCTTCAGCATGTCGCTGAGCGATTTCAGCGGGCGCTTGTTGCCGCCCGTGATAACCCGACCGCGGCGGCCGTTATCGAACAGCGCATCCACCGCTTCCTGAAGCATGCGCTTTTCGTTGCGAACGATGATATCGGGCGCGCGCAATTCGATCAGGCGCTTCAAGCGGTTGTTGCGATTGATCACCCGGCGATAGAGATCATTGAGATCGGAGGTTGCGAAACGACCGCCATCAAGCGGCACCAGCGGGCGCAGTTCCGGCGGGATCACCGGGATCGCCTGCAGGATCATCCACTCGGGCCGCGTACCGGAATGGATGAAGGCTTCGACCAGTTTCAGCCGTTTTACGAACTTCTTGCGCTTAGCCTCGGAATTGGTTTCCTTGAGATCCACGCGAATCTTATCTCGCTCCTTCTCGAGATCAATCGCTTCCAGCATGTCTTTCAGCGCCTCGGCGCCGATCTTCGCGGTGAAGGATTCCTCGCCATATTCGTCGATGGCGTTGTAATACTCGTCGTCCGACAGAAGCTGATGCATCTGCAGCGGCGACAATCCGGGCTCGATGACCACATAGTTCTCGAAATAGAGAACCCGTTCGAGCTCCTTCAACGTCATATCGATCAGCAGGCCGATCCGGCTCGGCAGCGATTTCAGAAACCAGATATGCGCAACCGGCGAGGCCAGGTCGATATGCCCCATGCGCTCGCGCCGTACTTTCGAGAGGGTAACCTCGACGCCGCACTTCTCGCAGATGATGCCGCGATACTTCATGCGCTTGTACTTACCGCAGAGGCACTCGTAATCCTTGATCGGGCCGAAAATTCGGGCGCAGAAAAGACCGTCCCGCTCCGGCTTGAAGGTCCGATAGTTGATGGTCTCGGGCTTCTTGATCTCACCAAACGACCAAGACAGGATCCGATCCGGACTCGCGATCGATATCCGGATGTCGTCGAAACTTTGAAGACCGGTCGGCTGACCGAAGAAGTTCATCAACTCATTCATCGAGAGTCTCCCGATTTGGGGTATGTCGCCGCATGATCATTGTCGGACCTTCGCCCGGATTTTCCGTTCACGCCCGATCCGTCAATTCGACATTCAAGCCGAGAGAGCGAAGCTCCTTGACCAGAACGTTGAAGGATTCGGGAATGCCCGCCTCGAAGTTGTCGTCGCCCCGGACGATCGCCTCATAGACCTTGGTTCGGCCCGAGACGTCATCCGACTTGACGGTCAGCATTTCCTGAAGGGTATAGGCAGCGCCGTAGGCTTCGAGCGCCCATACCTCCATTTCGCCAAACCGCTGACCGCCGAACTGCGCCTTGCCGCCGAGGGGCTGCTGGGTGACCAGACTGTATGGGCCAATCGAGCGGGCATGAATCTTGTCGTCGACCAGATGGTGCAATTTCATCATATAGATGTTGCCGACCGTAACCGGACGATCGAACCTTTCGCCCGTCCGGCCGTCGATCAGGTAAACTTGGCCGCTTTCGCCCAAGCCGGATTGCGCCAGCATGTCGACGATGTCGGATTCGTGCGCCCCGTCGAACACCGGCGTCGCGATCGGCAGACCGCCCCGCAGATTGCTCGCGAGTTCGATGACGTCATCGTCGCTCAACGGCTCGATGTCTTCCTTATAAACATCCTTGCCGTACGCTTTCTCCAGCGCTTGGCGCAATTCCTTGGTCGCCTCGCCGCGGGCCACATCCAGCAACTCGCCGATCTGTTGTCCCATGCCGGCGCAGGCCCAGCCGAGATGCGTTTCCAAAATCTGCCCGACATTCATCCGGCTCGGAACACCCAGGGGATTGAGGACGATATCGACCGGTTTGCCGTCCTCGAGATAGGGCATGTCCTCGGACGGGACGATCTTGGAGATGACACCCTTGTTGCCGTGCCGTCCCGCCATCTTGTCGCCCGGCTGAAGCTTCCGCTTGGTGGCGACGAAGACCTTGGCCATCTTCATCACGCCCGGGGGCAATTCGTCGCCGCGCTGCAGCTTTTCGACCTTGTCGTCGAAGCGCCGCTGCAAGGCATCGATCGATTCGTCATACTGCCGTTTCAGGGCCTCGAGTTCGTCATTCACGGAGTCGTTCTTGACCACGATCTGACGCCACTGACCCGGCGTGAACTCGCCAAGAAGGTTCTCCGTAACGCGTTTGTTGGCCGCCATGCCCTTGGGCCCACTGGCGACCGTTTGGTTGATCAAACGCGCCTGCAGGCGTTCGTTGTAGGAACCTTCGAGGATCGCCTTCTCATCGTCGCGATCCTTGGCCAGGCGTTCGATATCGGCGCGTTCGATCGCCAGAGCGCGCTCGTCCTTGTCGACACCGCGACGCGAGAACACCCGCACCTCAACGACCGTCCCCTCGACACCCGGCGGCACCTTTAACGATGTATCGCGGACATCCGAGGCCTTCTCGCCAAAGATCGCGCGCAACAGCTTCTCTTCCGGCGTCATCGGCGATTCGCCCTTCGGAGTGACCTTGCCGACGAGAATATCGCCCGCCGCCACCTCGGCGCCGATATAGACGATGCCGGCCTCGTCGAGATCTTTCAGCGCTTCCTCGCCGACATTGGGAATATCGCGCGTGATTTCCTCCTGGCCGAGCTTGGTATCGCGGGCCATCACCTCGAATTCCTCGATGTGGATCGAGGTGAAGACATCCTCGCGGACGATCCGTTCGGACATCAGGATCGAGTCCTCAAAGTTGTACCCATTCCACGGCATGAAGGCGACCAGCACGTTGCGCCCGAGCGCCAGCTCGCCGAATTCGGTCGACGGACCATCGGCGATGATATCGCCTTCGCGAAGCAGGTCGCCCACCTTCACCAGCGGACGCTGGTTAATGCAGGTATTCTGGTTCGAGCGCTGGAACTTCAAGAGATTGTAGATATCGACGCCGGACACCTCGGCCGCCGTCTCCTCGGTGGCGCGAATGACGATGCGGGTCGCGTCGACCTGATCGACCACGCCGGCCCGGCGGGCCACGATCGAGGCCCCTGAATCCCGCGCGACGCGTTCCTCCATGCCGGTGCCGACCAGCGGGGCCTCAGCCCGGATCAGGGGAACCGCCTGGCGCTGCATGTTCGATCCCATGAGCGCTCGGTTGGCGTCATCGTTTTCGAGGAACGGGATCAAGGCCGCCGCGACCGAAACGATTTGCTTCGGCGAGACGTCCATGAGGTCGATATCCTCGGGCCGGGAGACCTCGTACTCGCCGCCTGCCCGCACGGGGATCAGATCCTCCACGAATTTTCCGCGACGATCGGTCTCCGCGTTCGCCTGGGCGATGCGATACTTACCCTCGTCCATCGCCGACATGTAAATGATCTCGTCGGTAACGCGGCCCTTCTCGATCTTCCGATAGGGCGTCTCGATGAAGCCGTATTTATTGACCCGGGAGAACGTCGCGAGACTGTTGATCAGGCCAATATTCGGACCTTCCGGCGTCTCGATCGGACATATCCGGCCGTAATGGGTCGGGTGCACGTCGCGGACTTCGAAACCCGCGCGCTCGCGCGTCAAGCCACCCGGTCCGAGCGCCGAAAGGCGCCGCTTGTGGGTGATCTCGCTCAACGGATTGGTCTGATCCATGAACTGCGAAAGTTGCGAAGAACCGAAGAACTCGCGCACGGCCGCGGCCGCCGGTTTCGCGTTGATCAGGTCGTGCGGCATGACAGTGTCGATATCGACGGTGCTCATCCGTTCGCGGATCGCACGCTCCATGCGCAAAAGACCGATCCGGTATTGGTTTTCCAACAACTCGCCGACCGATCGCACGCGCCGGTTACCGAGGTGATCGATATCATCGATCTCGCCGCGACCGTCCTTCAGATCGACCAAAATGCGAACGATCTGCAGGATGTCCTCCTTGCGAAGTGTCCGAACCTGATCCTCGGTCTCGAGACTTAGGCGCGAGTTCATTTTCACGCGGCCAACAGCCGAGAGGTCATAGCGTTCCGAATCGAAGAACAAGCTGTTGAACATCGCCTCGGCCGTTTCCAGCGTCGGCGGTTCGCCGGGCCGCATGACCCGGTAGATATCGATCAGCGCATCCTCGCGCGACTCGTTCTTGTCGGTCGCCAGCGTATTGCGGATATAGGCGCCGACCTTGTTGTGGTCGATCGCCAGGACTTCCACCTCGCCGATCTCGGACTCGCCGAAGACACCGAGCACCTCCTCGGTAATCTCCTCCCCCGCCTCGGCGTAAATCTCGCCGGTTTCCGGATTGACCATATCGCTGGCGACATAGCTGCCGATGATATCCTCGTCGGGGACGACAACATCGGTCAATCCGGACTCGGCCAACTTGCGGCATTGCCGGGGCGTCATCTTGCTTCCCGCTTCGGCAACGACGCGGCCGGTCTTGGCGTTGATGAGATCGCGCTCGAGTTTCACGCCGCGCAAGGCATCGGGATCGAATGGGATCTTCCAGCCTCGCTTGTGCTTAACGTAGGTGACCGTCTCATAGTAATAGTCGAGGACCTCTTCCTTCGACATGCCGGTCGCTTCGGTCGGATCGAGCTTTTCGCCGGCCTCCGAAAGTTCCGCGCGCCGCTTGGCGGTCTCGTCGCTATCGAGCGCCAGCAGCAAGGTCGATGCCGGCAATTTACGGCGCCGATCGATGCGAACAAAAAGGAGATCCTTGGCATCGAACTCGAAATCGAGCCAGGAGCCGCGATAGGGAATCACCCGGGCCGCGAAGAGATACTTGCCCGAGGAGTGCGACTTGCCCTTGTCGTGATCGAAAAAGACGCCGGGCGACCGATGCATCTGACTGACGATGACGCGTTCGGTGCCGTTGACGACGAAGGTGCCGTTCGAGGTCATCAACGGCATGTCGCCCATATAGACGTCCTGCTCCTTGATGTCGCGAATCGACCGGGCGCCGGTCTCCTCGTCGAGATCCCAGACCACGAGATGAAGCGTCACCTTCAACGGCGCGGCATAGGTCATGCCCCGCTGCTGACACTCCTCGACGTCGTATTTCGGATCCTCGAGTTCGTATTTCATGAAATCGAGCTGCGATCGGCCGGAAAAATCCTGGATCGGAAATACCGTATGAAACGCTTCTTGAAGGCCGGAGCCGGTACGATCCCCGGCAGCGGTCCCGTTCTGCAGAAACCTGTCATAGGAGCTTTTCTGCACCTCGATCAGATTCGGCATCGGCGCCACTTCACCGATCCGTCCGAAAGATTTCCGAATGCGTTTACGACCCGTGAACGACTTGGTCATGTTCCAACCTCGATTTTTAAATCCGCCTCTGCGCCATCAATGATGAGCGCCGAAATTAACGCGCCGCGAGGGGCGGCGCCCGTGGGCGCGCCCCTCCTCGACGTTGTCGTCAGCCATCGCATTACTGGAGTTCGACCGTGGCTCCCGCTTCCTCGAGTTTGCCCTTGAGCTCCTCGGCCTCGTCCTTGGCGACTTCTTCCTTGACGGGCTTCGGCGCGCCCTCGACCAGGTCCTTGGCTTCCTTCAGGCCAAGACCGGTGATTGCACGAACTTCCTTGATGACGTTGATTTTCTTCTCGCCGAAGGCCATCAAAACGACGTTAAAGGAGTCTTTCTCCTCGGCCGCCGCCTCGCCGGCATCCGCACCCGCCGCGACACCCGCGACGGCAACCGGAGCGGCCGCCGAGACGCCCCACTTCTCTTCCAGCATCTTCGAAAGCTCGGCCGCCTCGATGACGGTGAGCCCCGAAAGATCCTCGGCGATTTTTTCTAGATCTGCCATTTTCCTAATACTCCTGACTTGAACCTATCGGATCTGGATCACTCCGAACCGCACTATTCCTCTGTGGCGCCATACGCCCCCATGACCCTGGCGAGCTGACCCGCCGGAGCCTGGAGCACGCCCGCGATCTTCGTCGCGGGCGCTTGAATAAGGCCGATGATCTTGCCGCGCAGCTCGTCCAGCGACGGCAACTTGGCAAGGGCCTTGACGCCTTCGGCATCCAACATGTCCGCATCCAGAGCGCCGCCGACAATCGCCAGCTTCTCGTTCTGATTGGCGAACTCCACCGCCACCTTGGCAGCGGCCACCGGATCCTCCGATACGGCGATCGCCGTCGGTCCGATGAAATACTCGTCGAGTGCCTCGAACTTCGTCTCTTTCAGCGCGATTTTCGCGAGCCGGTTCTTCGTCACCTTGAACTTGCATCCGGCTTCGCGCATCTGCCTTCGGAGTTCGGACACCTCGGCCACCGTAAGTCCCAACTGATGGGTCACGACGACGAGGGTGTTGTCCGCGAAGTCCTTGTGCAGTTCGGCGACCAGCGCTTCCTTTTTTGCTCGGTCCACTGATCGTCTCCACTTTGGTTGCACAAGAATGCGAATCCGACGGCACCGCCGCGTTTCCTCGCATTCGGTTCAACTGTCCGAGAGGCTCAAATCGCGCGGGCCTCGCCCGCCAATTCGATTTTCACCCCTGTCTCATGCCGGCTGGTTTCCCATTTAGGCTCCGGTTTCCCGCAGCACCCGCAATCTCGGACAGAACACGGGAAGCACAATCGCCCCCGTCATCCGCCGCCGAATTCCGGCAGCGAAATCTCACTTACATCTCCAGCGCGTCTTGCACGTCGAGCTTGAAGCCCGGCCCCATGGTCGAGCTGATCGCCGCTTTCTTGATGTACGTCCCCTTGACGCCCGACGGCTTGACCTTGTTGATCGCGTCGATGAACGCCTTGACGTTCTCGGCCAGCGCCGCAGCCTCGAAGCTCGCCTTGCCGACGCCGGCATGGATGATGCCTGCCTTCTCGCAACGGAATTGCACCTCGCCGCCCTTCGCCGCCTTCACGGCTTCGCCGACATCCTGGGTCACCGTTCCCAGCTTGGGATTGGGCATCAGGCCGCGCGGCCCGAGGATTCGGCCGAGCTTGCCGACCACCGCCATCATGTCCGGGGTCGCGACACATCGATCGAACTCGATATCGCCGGCCTGAATTTTCTCCGCCAGATCGTCCGCGCCGACCAGATCGGCGCCCGCCGCCGTCGCTTCCTCGGCCTTCGCGTCCTTCGCGAACACCGCGACGCGAAGCGATTTTCCGGTACCGTGGGGCAACTGCACCACGCCGCGAACCTGTTGGTCCGAGTGACGCGGATCGATCCCCAGGTTCATCGCGATCTCGACCGTCTCGTCGAATTTCACCGAGGCCGCTTCCTTCAAAAGCTTGACCGCGTCATCAACGCTGTAACGCGTCTCGCGGTCGAGATTTTCGGTCGCCTTCCGCAACCGTTTTCCTGAACTCGCCATGTCTCAGCCCTCCACCACTTCAATACCCATCGAGCGCGCGGACCCTTCGATGATCTTCATCGCCGCCTCGATGTCGTTCGCGTTGAGATCCGGCATCTTCGCCTCGGCGATTTCGCGGACCTGGCTTTGCCGCACCTGTCCGACGATCTCGATGCCGACCTCGCTTGCGCCCTTTTCCACGCCCGCGGCCTTCTTGAGGAGGTGTGCCGCCGGCGGCGTCTTGGTGATGAAGGAAAAGCTCCGATCCCCATAGGCGGTGATGATCACCGGGATCGGCATGCCCTGCTCCATCTCCTGTGTCGCCGCGTTGAAGGCCTTGCAGAACTCCATGATGTTCAAACCGCGCTGACCCAGCGCCGGCCCGACCGGCGGGGAGGGATTCGCCTGTCCCGCCGGAATTTCGAGCTTTATGTAACCGTCGATCTTCTTTGCCATGCTTGTTCCCTTTCCAAGGGGTGCGCGGTACGGCCCTGGCTAGCCTCCCGCACGAAATTCAAACTCAGGTCTTCTCGACCTAAGACAACTCAGGTCTTCTCGACCTGGGAATACTCCAAATCCACCGGTGTCGCGCGCCCGAAAATCGAGACCGACACCTTGAGACGCGCCTTTTCCTCGTCGACTTCCTCGACCATGCCGTTGAACGAATTGAACGGACCGTCACAGACCCGCACTTGTTCGCCGACCTCGAAGGTCACCGAGGGCTTCGGCCGATCGACGCCTTCCTTGATCTGACGCAGGATGCGATCCGCCTCGGAATCGCTGATCGGCGTCGGTTTGCCGCCGCCGCCGAGAAATCCCGTCACCTTCGGCGTGTTCTTGATGAGGTGCCAACTCTCGTCGCCCATGCTCATCTTGACCAAAACGTAACCGGGAAAGAATTTCCGTTCGGAATTGACCTTGGCGCCGCGCCGCAGCTCGACGACCTCTTCCATCGGAACCAAGACTTCCTGGATATCGTCGTCGAGCCCCTTTTGCAGGGCCTGCTCCTTGATTGATTCGCACACCTTCCGCTCGAAACCGGAATAAACATGCACGACATACCAGCGATCGGTCATATCCCTACTCTAGCCTCCGATCCCGAGGACCAGCTGGACAAGCCAGGAAATCAGCTCGTCGACCACCAAGAAGAACAATGCCGCCAACACGCTCATGATGAACACCATGACCGTGGTGATGCCGGTCTCCTTGCGGGTCGGCCAGGTGACCTTGTTCACCTCCTGGCGCACTTCGCGCATAAACTGGGCTGGATTCGTCTTGGCCATTCTCGCCGTCTGTCCTCGTTCCCGCTCCCGGTTTCACCGACAGCCTCGTCTGGGGCTTCGCCCTGGTTCTATCTTCAACACCACGTCCAATCGGTCCGCGGCCGGGCGTGGCAGGAGTGGAGGGACTCGAACCCGCAACCCCCGGTTTTGGAGACCGGTGCTCTAGCCAATTGAGCTACACTCCTAAACCCGTCGCAACGCTTCGCCTTAATCGACGATACCGGTGACGACGCCGGCGCCGACGGTGCGGCCGCCCTCGCGG
>CAYPAV010000041.1:0-13293 GCA_964408805.1 uncultured Rhodospirillaceae bacterium
GATGACGCTCTCTCTAACTCACACCGTGGATCCGGTTAAGGGGGCTAGGTCAGTCGTGTATGCGGTCAACTTGATGAAATCCCGTCAGATCGACCTGGTATCTGGGAGTCACGTCTCCGCCCCCGATCCCGCTGAATAATGTGCTAGCGCCCGGATACCGGGCTTGTCGGTACCCGGGCGCCGCCTTTATGGGGATCGGTTCGTAGTTGAGCGGCTCGGCGGGGCATGGTCCGCTTTGGGTCAAAAACGGTCTTCTCTGAAATGCATGGCCAACGGCCGGTCGGCATCGGTTAGCGGACGTTAGGTTGCGCGACCTTGGTTCGAATGAACGCGGCCTAACCGGCGTTACGCGCCTCGGCGAGCAGGCAGAGGATTTCGTACATCATGGTGGCGCCGACGAGTGCTGTATTGCCTGACTGATCGAAGGGCGGCGACACTTCGACGACATCGGCGCCGATGAGGTCGAGACCGCGGAGGCCCCGCAGCATGCGCTGGGCCTCGTGGGTGGTGTAGCCGCCAACCTCGGGTGTTCCGGTGCCCGGCGCGTAGACGGGATCGAGCCCGTCGACGTCGAAGCTGATATAGGTCGGTCCGTCGCCGGCGATCCGGCGGGCCTCCTGGATCACGCGCTCGACGCCGATCTCGTAGAACTCCTCGATATAGATCACCCGCATGCCGCTTTCGTGTGAGAATTCGGAATAGTCGCCCGACGAGCGCGACCCCCGGATGCCGATCTGGATCGTCCGCTTGGGGTCGAGCAGACCTTCCTCGACGGCGCGCTTGAAGGGGGTGCCATGGTGATATTTTTCGCCGCCGAAACCCTCGTCGGCGGTGTCGGTATGGGCATCGAAATGCACCATGCCGACCGGCCGGTCGGCGGCGATGGCGCGGTAGATCGGCAGGGTCACCAGATGATCGCCGCCGCAGGAAAGGGGGGTCACGCCGGCCGCCGCCAGCGGCGCGTAAAATTCCTGGATCATCTCCAGCGACTTCATCAGGTTCATCGGATTGACCGGCGTATCGCCGGCGTCGCCGATCTTGGCGAGTTCGAAGGGGTTGATCCGGGTTGCGTGATGGACGCGGCGGATCAGGCTCGACATGTTGCGGACCTCGCGGGGGCCGTGCCGCGCGCCGGGGCGGTTGGTGACCGCGCCGTCGAAGGGAATCCCCACCATGGCGATGTCGAGCGTCGTCGGGTCGGTCACGTAGGGCACGCGCATGAAGGTCGGAATGCCCGTATAGCGGGGGTGGACGGTGTGATCCGGCGGTTGGAAATCGGTATCGTCGCTCATCGGAGGCTCCCGGCTTTTGCGGTTGTGACGGACGCTTGGTCTTGCGGTGAAAAGAGTCTAAGTGATTTCGAAGCGGTTCTCCAAGAGACCGCGTGGGAGAAAGATGCGGCACTACTCGATATTCAACCTGGCGCGCGCTGCCCTTGGCGGTCACAAGGGCTGGTCCCGGGCCTGGCGCGACCCCGAACCGAAGCCCGAATACGACGTCGTGATCGTCGGCGGCGGCGGGCACGGGCTGGCGACCGCGTACTATCTCGCGAAGGAGCACGGCATCACCAATGTCGCGGTGCTGGAGAAGGGCTATCTCGGCGGCGGCAACACCGGCCGGAACACGACGATTATCCGCTCCAACTACATGATGCCCGGCAACACGCGGTTCTACGAGAAGTCGGTCCAGCTTTACGAAGGCCTGACTCGCGACCTCAACTTCAACATCATGCTGTCGCAGCGGGGCCAGCTGGGGATCGGCCATTCCGACCCGCAGATGGCGGTCCTCGCCCGGCGCGGCAACACCATGCGCCTGAACGGTATCGATGCCGAGTTGTTGAACCGCGAGGAGGTGATGAAGATCGTCCCCTTCCTCGACTATTCGCCGAACGCCCGTTTTCCCATCCAAGGGGCCCTTTGGCAGGGCCGCGCCGGGATCGCGCGACACGACGCGGTCGCCTGGGGGCTGGCGCGCGGGGCGGACCGCTATGGAATTGACATTATTCAGAACTGCGAAGTGACGGGGTTTATGAAGGACGGCGCGCGGGTCGTCGGTGTCGAGACGACACGGGGCCCGATCCGCGCCGCCAAGGTCGGGACCGCGGTCGCGGGGCATACGGGCCATCTGGCGGCGAAGGCGGGGCTGACCTTGCCGATCGAAACGCACGTCCTGCAGGCTTTCGTCTCGGAGCCGTTGAAGCCGTTGCTGGATGTGGTGATTTCCTATGGCGCGGCGCATTTCTATATCAGCCAGTCCGACAAGGGGACGCTGGTCTTCGGCGGCGATCTCGACGGCTACAATTCCTACGCCCAGCGCGGCAACCTGCCGACCATCGAGCATGTGATGGCGGGAGGGCTGGCGCTCATGCCCTGTCTCTCGCGGCTTCGTTTCCATCGCCATTGGGGCGGTGTCATGGACATGACCATGGACGGCAGCCCGATCATCTGCAAATCGCCGATCGAGGGGCTCTATATCGACGGCGGCTGGTGCTATGGCGGCTTCAAGGCCACGCCGGCGTCCGGCTGGTGTTTCGCCCATACCATCGCGGAGGATCGCCCGCACGATCTCAACGAACGATTCACCATCGAGCGCTTCGCCGAGGGCCGCGTTATCGAGGAAAGGGGTGCCGGTCCGGTGCCCTGGCATCAATAGGCGATCCCCGGCATGCTGCGGATCGAATGTCCTCACTGTGGCCTCCGCGACCACGCGGAGTTCAGCTATGGCGGCGATGCAACCAAGGTTCGTCCCGCCCATGGCAACGGCGACATGTCGGTCTGGTTCGATTATGTCTTCCTGCGCGACAATCCGAAGGGTCCGCATGCCGAGTACTGGCACCACGCCCATGGCTGCCGCGAATGGCTGGTGGTCGAGCGCGACACGGTGAGCCATGAAATCCTCTCCGTCGCCCGGGCCCGCGGGAAGCGCGGCTGAGATGGCGAAACACTCTTTCAGGCGGGAAGCGGGCGGGGTCATCGATCGTGACCGGCCGCTTCAATTCCACTTCGACGGCAAGGCGTATCAAGGCTATGCCGGCGACACGCTGGCCTCGGCCCTGCTCGCCAACGGAGTCCGATTGTTGGGGCGGAGCTTCAAATACCATCGCCCGCGCGGCCTCTTCGCAATCGGTCCCGAGGAACCGAACGCGATGGTAACGCTTCGCGAGGCGGCGCGGCGGGAACCCAACATTCCCGCCACCATGATCGAGCTTTTCGACGGCCTGGTGGCCGAAAGCCAGAACCGCTGGCCGTCGCTTCGTCATGATTTGATGGCGCTGAACGGCCTGGCAGCCCCGCTGCTTCCGGCGGGGTTCTATTACAAGACCTTCAAATGGCCGGACGCGCTCTGGGAGCCGTTCTACGAGCGGCTGATTCGGCGCGCCGGGGGTATGGGCCGGGCGACCGACCGATCCGATCCGGACGCTTACGAAAAGGCGCACGGATTCTGCGACGTGCTGGTCGTCGGCGGCGGCCCGGCCGGGCTGGCGGCGGCGCGAGCCGCGGGGGCGGCGGGCGCGCGCGTGTTGTTGGTCGAGCAGATGGCCTGGCTTGGCGGCGACGAGGCCTATGCCGCCGAACCGACGCCCGTACTCGCCGAGACGGTCGCCGACCTGGAAGCGATGGACGAGGTGACGGTGATGACCCGCACCACCGCCTTCGGCCAATATGACGGCAATGTCTTCGGCTTGCTGGAACGGGTCGCCGACCATCTGCCGGTCCCGCCCGAGGGCGCGCCCCGTCAGCGCTTCTGGATTGTGCGCGCCAAGCAAGTGGTCTTCGCCACCGGGGCGATCGAGCAGCCGCTGGTCTTTCCGGAGAACGACCGGCCGGGCGTGATGCTGGCGGGGGCGGTGCGCGGTCTCGTCAATCGCTTCGGCGTCGTGCCGGGGCGCCGCCACGTCGTCTTCACCAATAACGAGAGCGGCTATCGGACAGCGATCGATTTGGCCCGCGCGGGCGGCGAGGTCGCCGCCGTCGTCGATCCCCGAGCCGAAGTATCGGGTCCCGGTGTCGACGGTGTCCGCGATCACGGCATCGAACACCACACGGGCGCGACTGTCTCCGCCGTTGGCGGCCGCCATCTCCGTATGGTCGATGTGACGGTAGACGGCGAGACGCGGCGGATCGCCTGCGATGTCCTCGCGGTTTCCGGTGGCTGGCAGCCGGTTGCTCATCTGCAAAGCCATGTCGGCGACAAGCCGGTGTTCAGCGAAGATCTGGCCGCCTTCGTTCCGGGCGCGCCGCGCCGGGGACAATGGAATGCGGGATCGGTGCGGGGGCTCGAGGCGACGGATGATTGTTCGCGCGATGGGGCCGTCGCGGGGGCAGGGGCCGCGCGGGCATTGGACTTCGCCGTCCCGGATGCCGGCGCGCCCGTCGACGTTCCGCGCGGCGGCCATCCGGGTCCGGCCGCGCGGATCATGCCGCCCCGCAGCGGTAAGCGATTCCTCGATCTCCAGCACGACGTCCGGGTCGAGGATATCGAACTGGCGCATCGCGAGGGTTATGTCTCGGTCGAGCACCTGAAGCGCTACACCATGCTCGGTATGGCGACGGACCAGGGCAAGACCTCGAACGTGGCCGGACTGGCACGGATGGCGGAAGCCCGCGACCTGGCCGTCGCGGAGGCTGGCGTCACCACCTTCCGGCCGCCCTATACGCCGGTCGCCATCGGCGCCGTCGCGGGTCCCGAGGTCGGCCGTCATTTCGCGCCCGAGCGCTTGTCGCCGATGCATGATTGGCATCTTCGCCAAGGGGCCGTGATGGTGGAGGCGGGGCTCTGGCTGCGGCCCCGCTATTACCCGCGCGACGGCGAGGATATTCACGCCGCCTATCGCCGCGAGGCAGGAGCGGTACGCCGCAAGGTCGGCATGGTCGACGTCACCAGCCTCGGCAAGATCGACGTCCAGGGTCCCGATGCGGGCGAATTCCTGGACCGGGTCTACGTCAACACCTTCTCGACCCTGCCCATCGGCCGGGCACGCTACGGCGTTATGCTGCGGGACGACGGGTTCGTCTTCGATGACGGCACCACCTCCCATGTCGGCGAGAACCACTACTTCATGACCACGACGACCGCGGAAGCGGGGCCTGTGCTGGCGCAGATGGAATTCCTGCTGGCGACGGCCTGGACCGACCTTCGCGTCCACCTGACCTCGGTCAGCGATCAATGGGCCGGCATCGCGGTGGCCGGGCCGGACAGCCGGGCCCTGCTTGCCGGCGCGATTCCGGACATCGATTTTTCGAACGAGGCCTTCCCTTTCATGGGGGTACGGGAAGGGGTGCTCGACGGCGCACCGGTTCGCGTCCTTCGGATCAGTTTTTCGGGCGAGCTTGCCTATGAGGTCTATACGCCGTCCGATTTCGGCTTGGCGGTTTGGGAGCGGCTCTGGACTGCCGGCAAGGCCTTGGATTGCGTCGCCTACGGGACCGAGGCGATGGCGGCGCTTCGGATCGAGAAAGGCCATGTCGCGGGGCCGGAGCTCGACGGCCGCACCACGCTCGCCGATCTCGGGTTGGCGCGGATGGCGAGCAAGAAGAAATCTTTCGTGGGCCAGGTGCTGACGACGCGGCCTGCCCTCGTCGCCGAGGATCGGCCGCGGCTGGTCGGGTTGTTCCCGGTCGACCGATCGCGGAACATTCGCGCCGGCGCGTTGCTGCGCCGGGATCCGCTATTGGTGCCCGACGGCGAGACATTGGGCCATGTCACCTCCGTCTCCCACAGCCCCGAACTCGGCCATTATATCGGCCTGGCCCTGGTCACCGGCGGCACCGACCGCATCGGCGAGACGCTCTATGCCTGCTACCCGCTGAAGGACGAGAACCTCGCTGTCGAGGTCGTCTCCCCCCACTTCGTCGACCCCAAGGGAGAACGGCTCCATGCTTGACGCACGGTCCGCCTTGGCCGAACACCTGGTACCGGGCCGATACGGGGCCGGGGAGGGGGGCGTTTCGTTGTCTGAACGCCGCGGCCGCTCGATCGTGCAGGTCGCGGGTTGGCCCGAGAGCTTCGATGCCGTCACGCGACGGATCACCGAATTGACAAGCTGCCCCGTCGACCCGACCTTCGGGCGCGCCGGCGTCGGCAATGGGCTTGCCGCCATCCGGGTCGGCGCCGAACGGATTTGGATGGTGGGTGAAGAGGCCAACCTTGTTGACCGGTTGCGTGAAGGCTTGGACGGCGACGCGGCTTCTCTGCTCGATCTCGGGCATAGCCGCACCATCCTGCGGATCGATGGGCCGGCGAGCGGTCGGGTCCTCGCGAAAGGTCTGCCGATCGATCTCCACGCAAACGAATTTCCGGTCGACGCAACGGCGGCCACGGCACTCCACGGGACCGGCGTTCTGGTCCACCGCTGCGGCGCGGCGGCTTTCAATCTATATATTCCGCGTGGCTTCGCGGTCAGTATCTGGCAGTGGCTCACATCGGCCGCGGCCGAATTCGGTTACCAAACAGGAGAATAAAATGGCTTATCTCTCGCGCGACGGCGTTCGCATCTATTACGAGGATCACGGCGAGGGGCCGGTGGTTCTGTTGAGCCACGGCTACAGTTCGGCCAGCCCGACCTGGCAGGATCAGGTCGCGGCTTTCAATGATCGCTACCGGGTGATCGTCTGGGACATGCGGGGGCACGGCAAGTCGGACTATCCGGACGACCAGGCACTATATTCCGAGGCCCACATGGTGGCCGACATGGCGGCACTCCTCGACGAATGCGGGTTGGAGAGCGCGGTGATCGCTGGCCTTTCGCTCGGCGGCGTCGCGAGCCTCGCCTTCCATCTGGCGCATCCCGAACGCTGCCGCGCCTTGATGCTGTTCGACACCGGTCCCGGCTTCAAGAAGGAAGCGCCGCGCAACGCCTGGAACGATCGGGCGGCAAAACGCGGCGACGATTTCGATCGCGACGGCCTGTCGGCCTTGGGCAAGGGGGCCGAGAAACGGGCGTCCTGGCACCGGGACGCCAGCGGTCTCGCCAGGGCCGCGCGCGGCATGTTGGCCCAGGAGGGCGACCACCTTATCAACTCGCTCCCCGACATTTCGATCCCGACGCTGGTTCTGGCGGGCGTGAACGACGAGCCGTTCCTTGCCGCGACCGATTACATGGCCGCGAAAATCCCAAACGCCGTCAAGGCGATGATCCCGGATGCGGGCCACTCCGCCAATCTGGACAATCCCGAAGCGTTCAATCGGGCCGTCGGCGATTTCCTCGACGGGCTCGCGGCGTGAGCCCGAAAGGAGAACCGAGAATGACCGACACCCTGGCTGATCTTTACGAAGCGCGCTACGGCGAGGAGACGACCCTGGGCAAGGATCGTCCCGCGACCGGCGAGCTTGCCCGCCAATTTGCCCACCGTTCCCATCGCCGCTGGTCGGACAAGCCGGTCGACGACGAACTGGTGGACCTCCTGCTGGCGGCCGCGCTTTCGGTGCCGACGAAGTCCGACCTGATGCAGATCGCCGTCATCAACATGACCCAGCGGCCGGCCATTCAGCGCGTCGCCGACCTCATCCCCGCGATGCCGTGGATCGCCGACGCGCCGGTCTTTCTGCTGTTCTGCGGTGATGGACGGCGCATCGGCAAGGTCTGCGAGTTGCGCGGGACGACCTACGCGCATGACCCTCTCGACGCGTTCTTCAACGCCACCGTAGACGCTACCTTGGCCATGACCGCCTTCATTCGGGGTGCCGAGGCCGAGGGTCTCGTCACCTGTCCGATCAGCCATGTTCGCGAACCGATCGAGGAAATCGTGGAATTGGCCGGACTGCCGGATCGGGTCGTCCCGGTTTGCGGCCTCTGCGTCGGCTATCCCGATTGGGAGCCTTGGGTCAGTCTCCGCTTGCCGCCGCGTGTCATGGTCCACAAGGACCGCTATGACGATGGCGACTTCGAGGCCGAGATCGCCGGCTACGACAAGCGCCGCGCCGAACGCAATCCGATCCGTAACCAGCGCGAGGTCGAGACCTATGGCGAGAAGGCGGATTACGGCTGGTCAGACGACAAGTCCCGCCAGGTCTCGCATTTGGAGCGGGAGAATTTCGGCGTTTACGTGCGACGCACCTTCGGGTTCTAGTCGGCGCGAATGCGAACGGGGAGCGACCGGATGCCGCGGATGAAATTCGAATAGACCCGTTCGGCGGGGCCCATCACTTCGATCTTCAGGTCGCGCTTCAGGATCTCCTCCCAGAGGATCTTCAACTGCAATTCCGCCAGCCGATCGCCGACGCAGCGGTGGATGCCGGCGCCGAAGGCGAGATGCCGGCGCGGCTTGTCGCGATCGATCATGAAACGATCGGCGTTCTCGATCGCGTCCTCATCCGAATTGCCGGAGACGTACCACATGATCACCTTGTCGCCGGCGCGGATCGACTGGCCGGCCAATTCGGCATCGCGCGTCGCGGTGCGGCGCATATGGATGATCGGCGACTGGTAGCGGATGACCTCGGAGACCATGGAACCGACGAGCGCGGGATCGGCCCGCAGCTTGGCGGCTTCGCCGGGATTTTCGTGCAGTGCCAACAGGCCGCCCGACATCGAGTTCCGGGTCGTGTCGTTGCCGCCGACGATCAGCAGGATGACGTTGCCGACGAATTCCCGCTCCGGCATGTCCTCCGTCGCGGCGTTGTGGGCGAGCATAGAAATCAGGTCGAATTTAGGCTCGCTCTTGGCGCGTTCCTCCCAAAGAGCCTGGAAATATGCGGTCATCTCCCCGAGCACCTCCTGACGTGCGTCTTCGGAGGGCACGATCGGATCCGCGCCGCCCAAATCGGCGATCGAGACGTCGGACCAATAGGTCAGGAGCTTCCGGTCCTCCCAGGGGAAATCGAACAGTGTCGCCAGCATCATCGTGGTCAGCTCGATCGAGACCTTCTCGACCCAATTGAAGGTCTCGCCGCGGGGCAGGCCGTCGAGCACGCTTTCGGTCCGTTCGCGGATCGTCGCCTCCATGTTCCGGAGATTGGTCGGCGCCACGATCGGCGCCACGGTCTTTCGCTGATCCGTATGGCGGGGCGGGTCCATCTTGATGAAGCTCCCCGTCTTCCGAGTCATCGGCCGCTCGGCCAACTGAATGCCGCCGAGGCTCGCATCCGAGGAATAGGTCGCGTGATCGAGCTCGACCGTCATGATGTCGTCGTATTTGGTGACCGACCAATAGGGGCCGTAGGGACTGTCGGCGCAGTAATGCACCGGCGCCTCTCGGCGAAGGCGGGCGAAAAGGTCGTACCAGATGTCCTGCTGGAAAAGGGCGGGGTCGCTGACGTCGATTTCGTCCAGCGGCAGGTCGTGGACATCGCGAAGGGCGGCGGCGTTATCGAGGGCACTCATGATCGTCTCCCAGTCAAGGCCGTCAGGCTACGCCAAGCGATGCGGAAGCGCCACTGAAACGGTTGTTCCCACGCCGACCGTGCTCTCAATATCAATTTCACCGCCGTGGAGGTCTATGAGCGATTTTGTGATTGCTAATCCAAGGCCCCATCCTTCTGCCGCTTTGTGAGGGTCTCTCTCCCCTCTCGTGAAGGGTTCGGTTAAGTTAGACACTAACTCGGGAGGGATACCGCTTCCCGTATCGGCAATGCTCAGCAGGGTTTTGCTATTTGATCTCCGCGCCGACACTGTAATCTTACCGCCCTCGGGCGTGTGCTTGAGGGCGTTCGAAAGTAAATTGAGAAGAATTTGCCGAATTGCCCGCTTGTCGGCGCGAAGGAGCGGTAAATCATTCGATGAACTTGTTGCCAGCTCAATTCCTCTATCCGCGGCATCCTTGGCAATGATGCGAACACACTCAGCGATCATCTTGTCGATCGAGAGTTGTTCCATGTTCAAGTCGACCTTTCCCGCTTCGATAGCAGAGATATCGAGCACATCGTTGATGAGGGATAGCAGATGTTCGCCACTGGAATGGATGTCTTGAGCATAGTCCACGTACTTTTGTACGCCAATTTGGCCCAGGTATTGGTGACTGAGGATATCTGAGAAACCAAGAATGGCGTTTAAAGGCGTACGAAGCTCGTGACTCATGGCGGCCAGGAATTCCGATTTCCCCTTGTTCGCCTCTTCGGCCTCGATGAGCGCCTGTCGACTTTGATTCTCGATTCTGCGACGCTCGGTGACGTCCTGAAGCATGACAGTAAATATCTTTTCATTCCCAACTTGAAGCTTGGAGATTGAAGCCTCGGCTGGAAATTCGGTTCCATTCTTTCTCAAGCCGGTAATCTCACCCCGACGGCTCATCAGTCGGCTGGTCTCACTGGATTCCTCAAAATGTCTAACATGTGTCTCGTGATCTTTTCGGAATCGCGTCGGTATAAGAATATCGATTGGCCGACCGATAACTTCGTCGGCGTTGTAGCCAAAGGTTTTCTCTGCCCCATCGTTAAAGAGGTGAATAAACTGATCCTTGTCGATTGAGATGATCGCATCTGGTGCAATTTCGAGAATTCCCGCGAACCGCCTCTCAGAATTTCGCAATGCCTCCTCAGAGCGTTTCAACTCTCCAATATCGGTGCTGATAAAACCAATTCCAAATAGCTCACCCGTTTCATCGTAAGCTGGAAAGTTTGTTACGATCTGGTGATAACTTGTCCCATCCAAATCGTCGATGTTTCGTTCTTCGGTGATGGCTTCGCCGGTTCTAATGACCACCTGAGATTGTGCCTCTATCACCGCCGCATGTTCACGTGAAACAAAGGAACTAGACAGTTCACCAATAATTTCGTCGATCGGGCGATTGCGTGATTCGGCAAAAGCTTTATTGGCGCGCAAAAATCGCCCGTCCAAATCTTTTAACCCGATTAGAGCGGGCGAATTGTCGATAAAGCTGCTTAGTAAGATGTCTTGCGAACGTAATTTCTGTTCCGTTGCAATTCTTTCCGAAATATCGCTTATCGAACCAGCCATTCTTCGTGGCTCACCGTCCTCATCCCAGATCGCCTGTCCTCTGGCATTGACCCAAACGAAGCTGCCGTCCTTCGCCCGCAGACGAAATTCCAGATCATAGGGTTCGCGATTCTCGAGATGGGCCGCAATCGCTTTTTCGACGCGCTCGCGGTCGTTTGGATGAAGAGCGTCGATGAAGGTCGCGATGTTGTTATCCAATTCATGATCCTGATAGCCAAGGATCTCCTTCCAGCGTGGCGAGAGATAGTCCTCTCCGGTTTCGATATTCCAATCCCACAGACCATCGGCCGATCCCGCGACAGCAACTGCGTAACGATCCTCGCTGTCGCGGAGTGCCCGATTGAGACGGACCGTGAAACGATAATGCCAACCGAGAAAGCTTAGCAGCGTGAGGACAAGGAAGGCGCTCATCACCGAGATTGCACGACGAACGGTCCAAAATGGTTTTGGCGTTCCATACCACTTGGCGTAAATCCGCTGATAATTAGTTGTTCCAACGAATTCCCTGACGGCTTTGTCCAGGCGTGCGAGTAGAACATCCTTGCCCTTCATGACACGGATGCCACGTTTAACCTCTTTCAACGGGGATCCAACCACCTTAATCCGTTCTTCGACACCTACCTGGCGGGCGAGACTAAGGAGCACGGAAGAAGGATAGACGAACGCATCTACGTGTCCCCTCAAAAGATCGAAGAGCGCGCTTCGCGCGTCGGCATACACGTGAACGTCGATGTCCTTTCGTCGGCCAAACATGAAAAGACCGATGTTCTTCTCGACGACGGCCAGACTGCGTCCGACAAGATCATCAGTTGACCTGAGGTCGTCGGTGCTATCCCGCACGAACAGCGATACTGAAAACGTCTCTAAGGGGCGCGTGAAGGAAAACGTGTCTAGCCGCTCCGGGAGTATGCCGCTGTTCGGGATTAGGTCCGCCTCGCCTCTCTTCAGCAGATCCACGGCGATGGAAAAATTCTTTGCGACGAGATACTTGGCTTCCAGGTCCGCGAGTTTGGCAATTTCATCCATGACATCGATAGCAAACCCGGTCGGCTTACCATTTTCGTCTTGGCTGTATTGAGGCGGCCAATGGTTAGGGATAACGGCGACAACGCTTGATCTGGCTGTTGAAGCTGCGAAAGATCGTCTGTCATCGGCACTAGCAGCTGATGCGCTCACCAGCGTCGCCGCAATAGCCAAGATAAACGGTATTTCGATACCGAACCGCCAGGCCTTATCCATTTCCAGGTCGCAACCTACATATCCCAATACCCGTTTAATCTATATTTGTTGGGGATTAAGGTTTCATTAACGGCGAGGATTTGCGGCCGGCTAATAGTGTTTCGATTACCAAACTCTTGGCTTTGAAATTTAAAATCGTAACGCATTTGTGTGATTTCGGAATACTGGGATGGGTCAAAACGGCATACAATGTCGGAACTGATTTTGGTCCGCTTAGGTCCCGAAAGCGGAAGTCCGAAGCCAAATCCCATGATCGTCGAGAATTTCAATACGTCGCACATATTGTCGGGACTTGCCGACGGATCGGCATTTATGATTAAACGGCTGCGCGAGGCCTCACCTATCGTCGCACCTCACGCAGAGATTGAAGGAGAAGACTCTTGGCCGTTCAAACAAAAACCATTGACTACGCCGATGGCGACACCGCGCTCGAGGGCTATTTCGCTTGGGACAATGCCGTCTCCGGCCCTCGTCCCGGCGTACTGATCGTGCACGCATGGGCGGGTCGTAGCCCCTTTGAGGAAGAAGCCGCGCGCAAAATCGCCGGACTCGGTTACGCGGGCCTGGCGATGGATGTTTATGGCAAGGGCGTGCTCGGTAATGACCCAGAGGAAAACACCAAGCTCATGACGCCCTTCCTGGAAGATCGTCCGATGCTCCAGAACCGGCTTCAAACCGGCCTTCAGGTGCTCCGCGACGAAGCGGAAGTCGATGCCGGCAAGATTGCCGCTACCGGTTACTGCTTTGGTGGAATGTGCGTACTGGATCTCGCCCGTACAGGGGAAAACTTTCAAGGTGCCGCGAGTTTTCACGGCTTGTTCAATAAGCCGGGAAACACTGATGGCAACTCTATTAAGGCCAAAGTGCTCGCTTTGCATGGTTGGGATGATCCGATGGTGCCGCCAGCAGACGTCGTGGGGCTCGCCGAGGAACTCACTTCGGGCGGCGCGGATTGGCAAATCCATGGCTACGGAAATACGTTGCATGCCTTTACCAATCCAGAGGCGAATGCGCCGGATATGGGCGCAATGTACCAAGCGGACGCCGACCGCAGGTCATGGCAGGCGATGGAGAACTTTCTGGCCGAAGTGCTCGCTTAGAGCCAAATGACCTAGCCCCCTTAACCGGATCCACGGTGTGAGTTAGAGAGAGCGTCATCT
>CAYPAV010000042.1:0-12181 GCA_964408805.1 uncultured Rhodospirillaceae bacterium
CCTGGATCTATCGCGAGAACGGCTATACGGGCGACTATGGTTTTATTTATTTCGAGTGAGCTGGATTTGTAAGAGCCAACTCCAGCATGGAAAATAACGGAAGAATACTCATCATCGGGGCCTGCGGATTCGTCGGGAGCCGGATGTATCGAATTCTTGGTCATTCGCGCGCGATTGCGACTCGTTACATCGGTGATGAGCCAAACGCCATCTATTTTGACGCGCTAAAGATGGATTTGGCCGATGCGATCGCAACGCCCGAAGATATCTCGCATGTGATGGTGTTCTATGGCGAAACTCATCCCGATGTTTGCGCCGCAGACCCCGAGTTGAGCGAAGCGTTGAATGTCGAGAGCACGAAACGGGTGATTGAGCGGTTGAATGAATGGGGATTGCCCTTCACCTTTACCTCAAGCGAGTTCGTATTCGATGGTTCGCGCGGCCGTAACAGGGAAACCGACCCGGCCAATCCCATCAATCTTTATGGTCGGCAAAAACTTGCGATCGAGCGACATCTGACGGATGTCGGCGGTCGATGGACTATCATGCGGCTCGGCAAGGTGTTTGCTGCAAACGGCATGAACGCCAAACTCTTCACCGGTTGGATAGATGAGATCGAATCGGGATCCGTGATCCGGGTGGCGGATGACCAGGTATTTTCGCCGATCCTGGTCGATGATGTGGTCAACGGCTGTCTGTCGGCGGCGGAACAAGGCGTCGACGGCCTATTTCATCTCTGCGGATTACGTCCCTGCAGCAGGCTTGAGCTCTTTGAATTGCTCGTCGATGCGATCCGCGTTCATCGCGACGTCAAACCGAATGTCGAGATCTGCAGCTTGGACGATTTCAACTTGCCGGAGCCGCGGCCAAAGGATTGTTCGATGTTGCCCGACAAGATTATCTCGGCGACCGGCCTTCGAATCACGCCGATCGAAGATGTCTGCCATAAGATCGTGAGCGAATACTACAGCACCCCCGAATGAGCGCGGAAGTCGGCAAGATACTGGTGACAGGGGCCTCCGGCTATATCGGACGTCCTTTGGTCGAACGATTGGGAATCGAACGAGTAGTTCCTTTGTACAATTCCACGCCGATTGCGAACGGATTCAAATTCGATGCGCTGACGATGAAGCTTCGTGATGTGATCGTCGAGGCCGGCGAGATTACCCACGCGATTATCCTGCATGCCGATTCAAGTCCAAATGCTTGCGCGGAGGATGTGGCGAAGTCGGATGCGCTCAATGTCGCTTCGGCGATTTCCGTCATTGATGACCTTATCCGCCTCGGCATCAAGCCGGTCTTCGCGTCGAGCGAAGCCGTATTCGGGCAGGACAAGACTGGGCCCTACTCGGAATCGGAACGGCCCGTGCCCGTCTTTACCTATGGACGACAGAAGGTAGATGTCGAGGATTACATCTTGGCGAATTGCGCAGGTCATCTCATCGTAAGGATCGCGCGGGTGATCGGTTCCAAGGCCGAGGATCCGACCGGTTTCGAGGAGTGGATAGACGCGATCGAGCGTCGGGGAACGATCGTTTGTGCGTCTGATCAGATAATGTCGCCGGTTTGCCTCGAAGACGCGGTCGAAGGTATTGCCCGGTTGATCGAAGCCAACGCGGCCGGGGTCTATCATCTACCCGGCGAGCGGCCGATCCTTCGGTCGGAACTCTTGGAAATGTTTATCGCGGAAGCTGAAAGGGCCCGTCCGGTTCAAGTGACCCTTAAAGCATGCAGTCTCCATGATTTCCCGGTGACCGAGAAGCGCCCGTTGAATTCGACAATGAACTCTTCGAAATTTACCGCGGAAACAGGTTATCGATTGACGGCATATGATGAGATCTGTCGTCGAATAGCGCAGCGGATCTCCGCCTAAAATGTTGAAAACTCCTGAATTGGCTGTGTTATATAATCCTACCATAACACCGCTGATCAAATCAGTGTTTGACGCAATCTTGGTGTAGCGGCCCTAGCTTTATTATGACTCAAACGACAGTACAGCCGACGATAGCGGAATCGCCTGATGGCGCGCCTAGCTTGGAACGAATTCTCGACACCTACGAGTTCGAGGACGGTGTTGTCCTTGTTCACATCCCGCAGGTCCCACCGGATTTGATCGAGTTCGAGGTGGCGCGCAATAGGGGATATTTCGTCTATCCTCCGCAGGGCCTTCTTTATCTCGGCGCGGCCTTACGGGATCTTGGTGTCGTCTCGACGTTTGTCGATTTGAATTTCGAAATCCTCAAGGCGTCACAAGATGAAACCGCCGACCTGGATATTGCCTGGCGCCGCACGCTCGACCGAGCACTTGATGGCGAGGGCCGCCCTCTCCTGTGCGTTTCCTTCATGTTCGACTCAACCTATCCGCAGCTGGCCGAGATTTGCCGATATATTAAATCCACGCGGCCGGACCTATGCCTAATGGTCGGCGGTGTCGCGGCGTCGGCGGACCCAGAACGAATTCTACAGGAATGTATGGCGGACCTTGTGGTCTCCAACGAGGGCGAGGTGCCGTTGCACCAGCTTTATGCATATTTGAGGGGAGAGACGCGGTCGATTCCGACCAACCTTGCCTTTCTTGACGAGAGGCAAGTCCTCAGTGAAACACCGCGCACGACCGGCGGCGATGTCAATCTTGATATCCGTGACCAGTACGACAAACTCGGCGTGGAGCGCTACAACCAAGTCGGCTCGCTCAACAATTTTTCACGCATGCGCGGCCTTGACGTCCCGTTCGCGACCGTCATTTCGCGGCGGGGGTGCCGGGCTCATTGCACTTTCTGCTCGGTGCGAAATTTCAACGGTCGATCGGTCCGGGTCCGGGATTCGGTCGATGTCGTCGACGAGATGGAGTTTCTTTGGAACGAGTACGGTATTCGCCATTTCGAATGGCTGGACGACGATTTGCTCTATGACCGTGATGAAGCGCTTCGGTTGTTTAAGGAAATTGCGCGCCGTCTGCCGGACGCGACCTGGTGCGCGAATAATGGTCTGATCGCAGCCGCTATCACGTCGGAACTTCTGGGCGGGATGGTCGAGAGCAAGTGCCTGGGCTTCACGGTGGGGTTGGAGACCGGTAATGCCGAGATGCTGCGCAAGGTCCGCAAGCCTGCGTCATTGGAGCGGTTCGCCCGGTTCGCGCATCTTTCCAAGGATTATCCGCAGATATTTTACATCGTGAATCTCATCCTCGGCCTGCCGGAGGAACGCTTCGGGCAGATGCTGGATACTCTTGCGGTGACGATGAAGGCAAAGCTCGACTGGAACAATTTCTTCAATTTCCAGCCGTTGAAGAACACCGATGCGTTCATCGCCTATGGCGGCATGGATGATGGTGCTGGGGCGGAAGAACTGCGCCGGCGCGGCACCACGGTCAATTACAGCCCCGCCCGCGCAGGCGAGTTTCGCGCCATACAGGAAATCGACGGTATCCTAACCGGCTTCGATGTCTTCGACCTCGACCCCAGACTCGTCCCGAACAAGGAGCAGATGAAAGAAGTCTGGTTTACTTTTAACAGTCTGGCCAACTTTCAACGCCTGCCGGCGCTGACGACCGGCTCCGCCATACGATTGCGGAATACCGTTCAATGGCTGAAGGCACTGCAAACGGCCTATGCGGAAAACCCGTCGATTACAGCCCTTCTGTATTTCTTGTCCTGGCGCCTGGATGAGGAGTCGGCGGAATCGATCGAGGCGATTAGAGAACTCGCACAACGTAAATTCTCCCAAATGGAGTATTGGCAACATCGCGACACGGAGTTTCATTTCTCCGCCATGTTGGATCGGGAAATTCCACCGATCGACGCGCGGGCGCAACGGTTTTTTGACCAGCGGGCCATTCGTTTTGAAGAGCCGAATGCGAATTCGGTCGTCGCTTGACGGGAACTGGTCGAGGCAAACCGCAAAATGAATATGGGCCTATCAAAACTTTCCCTGCTTGATCCCGATCGGGAAAAACTCGTCGAGGATCGCGGCGCCAAGACCGTCGCCTATTTTTGCCGGCGCCGGCCGGCCCTGATCGACAAGCAATTGATCGACGAGTTAAAGCAGATTTCAGTGCTTCGCGGTGAATGCAACGCGCGCGTCTGCCTGCACGATTCGCCTGGTGCCCCGCACCATGACATGGTCGCGCTGGAACGGGGCAACAGGTACTACCGTCCCCACAAGCACAACGGGAAGGGCGATACTTTTCACATGATCGAAGGATGCCTCGGCGTCTTTACCTTCGACGACGCGGGCCAAGTGATCGATGCCGTGAGCATCGGCCGGGGCGAGATATACCGGACCGACATCGATTCCTATCACGCCATTCTCCCGCTGACCGAGTTCGTTATCCATCACGAGAGCAAACCCGGACCGTTTACCGGCGCCGGCGACAGTATCTTTCCCGATTGGGCGCCCGACGGAAGTGATCCGGACGAGACCGAACGATATCTCGCACGACTGATGGCATATTTGCCGGACGTGCGCGATCCTTAATATCAAACAATGAATGTGAATCGAATGAGCCAGTTGAGCTTGGAGAAGGCAAAGGAATACCTCGTCAGGCGGGTGAGCGCGGACGAACGTTACGAGGACCTCTTGAACTTCCCCCGTTACATCGAGATCGAAACAGTGAACGCGTGCAACGCGCGGTGTCCGATGTGCACGATTGCCGATTGGCAGCGCCACACGCCCACGATGAAGGACGATCTGTTCAAACGCATCGCCGACGAGATCATTGAGCATCGCGACGTGGTGAAAAGAGTCGGCCTGTTTCGCGACGGCGAGCCGCTGCTCGACAAGAAGCTTCCGGACCGGGTGGCCATGCTGACGGATGGCGGCGTCAAATTGACCTCCATCTGCACAAACGTTTCTCTATTGACGG
Source organism: uncultured Rhodospirillaceae bacterium (assembly GCA_964408805.1). Classification (GTDB taxonomy): domain Bacteria; phylum Pseudomonadota; class Alphaproteobacteria; order UBA8366; family UBA8366; genus CAYPAV01. The sequence goes on from CAYPAV010000042.1 coordinate 4,865, forward strand.
AAGCGAAGTCGCGGGCCTTGCTCGAAGCTGGCCTCGGCACGATTATCCTCTCGATCGATAGCTTGGAGAAGGAGGTTTTCGAAAGCATCCGCGTCCGCCTCAAGCTGGAGGAAGTGCTTGAGAACGCGCACAAGTTTATCGAACTCCGCGATAAGATTCGACCCGAGACCCAGATCTACATGCGGATGATCCGCCAGGAGTCGAATTACGAGGAATGGCCAGCCTATGAAGCTTACTGGCGCCCGAAGCTGGCGCCACATGACAAGCTCTACTACCACTACATCTTCAACTGGGGCGGACAGCTGGACGGTTTCAAGCCGGTTGCAGCAACCCGTGAGGTTAATCTTCCCTGTGTCTCGTTGTGGTCGCTTCTTGTGATCTTTGGCGATGGGCGGGTCCCGCTCTGCAATGTCGACTACAACGATAAATTTCCCACCGGAAGCGTGCTCGAACATTCCATTGCGGAACTATGGCAGTCGAAAATCATGAATGAGCGGCGCGAACTGCATTTAGGCGGCGAAAAGGGCCAAATCTCGATCTGCGAGAACTGCAACGTTTGGGATGATGGGCACGTCGAGGAAGGCGCCATCTCATCCGAATACAGCGAAGAGCTAGCCCTTGTCGGCTGACAACCGATCCCGAGCACCCTTTCAACTAACGAAGTCATGGAATAGATGAAAACCGCGAGTGTTATCGGCTCCGGAATCTCCGGATGCATGTATGCCTGGGCCCTGAAACAAAAGGGTTGGGATGTAACCGTAATCGAGAAGGCCCCGTTCACCGGTGGCGGTCTTCGAACATTTTTCCACGCCGGCCACCCCTTTACTTGGGGGCCACGCCATTTTTTGTCCCCTTACCCGGAAGCCTATGAATTTTTGAACAATGTCATTCCGCTGCGGGACATCAAGAAAATCAATATTTCGTTCCAGGAAGACCTTGATGATTTCTTCTTCTATCCGCCGCATGAAGACGACATTTCGAAGCTGCCCGAGGCGCAACTAATTCAGAAGGAACTGGCCGCCCGACCTGAGGTCGCGGAGGGTGATGGTTTCGAGGACTACTACATTCAACGCGTCGGCAAGACGATCTACGAACGCTACAACAAGCACTTCAATCTGAAGGCTTGGATGCTCGAGTCAAATGCCGAGATGGATTTTGGTCTTGCCGCCACGGTAAAGCGAAATCCCATCGAAAGCGGAGAGCCGCACGAATTCAAGGATTGGTACAATTGCTACCCGATCGAGTATGAGGGATATAATCGCTGGTTCGATGTTCTGCTCGAGGGGTGCAACGTTCGGCTCTCGACTGAAATAACCGAGTTTGATATTGATGCGAGTACGCTCATCCTTTCCGATGGCGAACGCATCAAGAGCGATATCATCGTCTCGACGGTCTCCCCCGACGTTTTGATGGATAATCAATGGGGCGAACTCAGATATGTCGGTCGGGAATGCTATTTCATGGTTCTCCCGATCAAGGAGATCTTCCCGAAGGACACGTATTTTCTCTATTACCCAAGCCCCAATGTGAATCACACGCGTGTCGTCGAATACAAGAAATTCACGCAGCATGACTCGCCGAACACATTGCTTGTCATGGAAGTGCCGTCGAAGAAAAACAAACTCTACCCGATGCTCATCCAAAAGGAGGTCGATTTGGCCCAACGCTATATCGATGCCCTGCCGGACCACGTCTTTTCCGTCGGCCGAATGGGCACCTATCGCTATATCGATATCGACGACATTATTCTTGCCGGGTTCAAGTTTCGGGACGAGATGTAGTTCGAGCCGCCGATATGACCGAATCGATGAAAGCCACCGTCGAGACAATTCCCGCCCTGAATTCCATAGATCCGGGGAGCGGCAAGGACTTGCTCGAAAACCTGCCGAAGCCGCAACGCGACGAGACCCTTTATCGCGCCACCCTCCAGGCCGGATTTGCGGCCTTTCCGGAACGCTTGGCCAACTACGAACGGTGGCAATCGGCGGAGCGAGGCGAAGAGCTCGACTTCTTGCCTGTCGAACTCGATATCGAGAACGTCAGCCGGTGCAATTTCCGCTGCACGATGTGCCAGGTCAGCGAATGGCCCAAGATGCAGCGTGCCGGCGATATGTCGCTGGATGATTTCAAGGCTTTGGTCGACGAGCAATTCGGCCTGATCGACATCAAGCTTCAGGGCATGGGAGAGCCTCTGCTGGGCGGTGACGCCTATTTCGAGATGATCCGGTATGCGCGGGCCAAGCATATCTGGGTGCGTTCGACCAACAACGGTTCCCTGCTGCATCTGAAGGACAATTACCGGAAGCTGATCGACGCGGACATCTCGGAAGTGCAAATCTCGATCGACGGCGCCTCGGCGGAGACCTATGAGCAAATCCGCATCGGCGGTAAATTCGCGATGGTGGCCGGCAACGCCGAAATGCTGAACCGCTATGCGCTTGAGGCCGGCCGCATGCGCACGCGGATGTGGAGCGTGGTGCAGAGATCGAATATCGGCGAGATCGAAGCCTTTCCGAAACTGGCCGCCGATCTTGGGTTTCAGCGGCTGACCCTGTCTCTCAATCTGACCGACTGGGGCCAAACCTACTGGCAGGAAAAGAACGACGAAGTCGATGCCCACAAGGAATTTTCCGTTGAAGCGGCCCGGCGGATGATTGAGGACGGGCAGCGGCGTGGGCTCGAAGTTACCTTCTGGGCCGTCGATGACCGCTATGAGACGATGTCGAAGGAGACGCTCTGTCCGTGGCCATTTGGCCGGCTCTATGTTTCGTCGGATATGCGTGCGGTTCCATGCTGTGTCATCGCCAATCCAGAGATTTACGATCTCGGCGATGCGCACGATTTAACCAATGTTTGGCACAGCGACGCAATGAGCGCGTTTCGGCGCGATCATCTGAACGGTAGTATTCCCGAGCCATGTCTTGCCTGCTATCGCGATGAATAGGGCCGGGGTGGTGCTGACGGCACAACCGGAAATACCCAGGCCAAGTTGTTACCTGGGTATGTCTGTTCTATATTTTCCCCATTCGCCTTTCCGAAGGAGAGTACCGTGACCACAAAACGCATCTTGTTGCTGTGTCCGCATAGCAACAAACACATGGCGGAAGTCACGTTGATGCAGCCCGCGCCGGGCGTGGTGCGCCTCGCCGGCTATCTCGCCTCGAAAGGACACCGTGCCGAATATTACGATCCCAACCTTTTCAATGTTACCGGCGATGGCCCCAGCCTAGAGGAGAAAATCCGAGAAAAGGAATGGGATATCATCGGCTTTTCATGTCTGGATGATTCCTTGGAGAACGACATTCAAGGTATGTACCTCGCTCACCGAATTTGGCCGGATGCTCTTCTTGTCGCGGGTGGGATGGAGGCTCAGTTCAACTACCAAAACATTCTCGACAAGAGCCCTTGCAATATCGTCATCATCGCGGAAGGCGAAGTGCCGATTCTGGCGATCGCCAACGATGAACCTTACCAGAACATTCCCGGAATTATTTTCAAGAACAACGCTCAACCCTTGAGCCAGGAATTGTTCAACGAGGCGACGGAGACGATTCCTTGGGAGACGCTTCCCTACGAAGCGTATTGGGACTACTACGTCCAAAAATACGGATCGAAGATTACTGAGGAAAACCTCAAGGAAATTCACACCGTCCGCGTGTTTTCCCGCAATCGCTGCCCGATCGGGTGCAAGTTCTGCACGTCCACCAACCAGCTGACCTGGGGCTCGGAAGGGACGGTGCCGGTCATCAGCGCCACGGAGGACAACCTCGTCCGCGTTATCGAGCGGATCGTCGAGGCGCACCCCCGGACCCGCACGATCTATCTGACCGACGACGATTTCTGCATCAACAAGCGAAGCGTCATGCGCTTTTGCGAAAAGGTCATCGAGCGCGATTTCGGCGACCTTTCCTTCATGTGCTTCGCGCGTATAACGGATTTGAACGAGGAAGTCTTGGGTTGGATGGAAAAGGCCGGCTTCCGGCGGTTGAATATCGGCATCGAGTCCTTTTCCCAGAACGTGCTCGACGAGATGGGCAAGCGCTGCGAGGCGGCGCCCATGCACGATACGTTGGCGCTATTGAAGCAGTTCAACATCAAGCCTTTCATGAATATGATCATGATTACGCCGAAGACGAATCTCGAGGATCTGGAGACGTCGGTCGATCAGTGCATGCGTTATGTTTACGACCCGTTCTACAGTTCGGGCGTCAATCTCGCGGTGAAGCCGATGCGCGGCAGCGATTTCTTCGAGATGTACACCGATTTCAAATCTGAAGTCGTCCAGATCGAGGGCACGCGCCACTATTTGCGCCGTGACGAGATGATTTGGGCGGAGGATCCGATCGTCCGCGAAATTCAACTGGCCTATTACGAAGGCGTCGACGCCGAAACCTTGCGCCGGATTCAGAAGGAAGAGATTCGTCATACCACGGCGACCAATTTGGCCAAGATAAAATTAGAGTATTTTCAAAAGCTGATCGACGAGGCACGCGCGCGCCACGATCTGCCGCAGCGCGTCTGGACCGTTTACAAGCCGGTCAGCGAAGACGAAAACGAAACCTTTATCGGGACCGCGTCCTATGGCGGATACAGCCGTTTCGCGCTGACCTAGACCAATTCCGATTTGCCGCAAAGACCGGCCCGATCATGACCTCTCCATGACACTAAACCAAGGCCGACGGCCCGTCACCCGAACGCTGATGGCCGTATGCATGTCAGACTCCGGAAAATGCTCTCCATAATCCACCGCACCTCGGGTTACCTGTTGTCGCCCATCCCCGTGCTGACCTGGCTGATGTGTCTGATTCGGCATTTCCGGGCGATCAGTGCGGCGGATGTCATCGTTCAGGCCCGCCGGCCCTGCGCATTCGGCACGACACTCAATATGATCGAAGTCGCGCGCCGCCTACATCCGGGAAAAAGGATCCTATTGTTCGTCTTTCGCGAACCGTCGAATCACAACCCAAAACTTGGGCTTATCTTCGGCGATCTGATCACTTTCGTTTCCTGGCCGCGTCCCTGCGTTCGGTTCGAACTGTTCGGTCGCCGAATTATCCTGCCACCGCGGCCGTTGCATGATGCGATTGCCTATCAAATGAGCCGTTTTTGGTTCCGCCGTTTCGCACGCCAAGACGTCATAATATATGATCAGAAGGCTCTCTACGACGCCCTGCCCAAGGAGAGCGACGTTCTCGATAAATTTCCGAAGCGTGCGGATGGCCATCCAGAAATCAACGGGTACACGATCGACGGGTTGCTATCGCGCTTCTTCAACAATGTCGAGGCTCCGCCTCTCGCTCTACCGCATTCAGTTCGCCTCTCGATCGAGAACCGAATCCAAACGGTCGCTGGTCCTCACGCGAATCCAGGGATGGGGTATTGCGGCATGCATCTAAAGGAGGATGAAACCGGGGATACTTTCAAGGACGGTTCCGAGCTCGAATCGTATTTGCCAGCGATGCAAAAGATCATTGCGTCCGGATACCGCATTCTTCTGAAGGGCGATCGTCGAATGCCGCGCGACATATTGGCATCGTTCAATGGCATGGTTGTCGACCGCGAATCCCTTAGTATCGACGAAGACTTGTTTAATCTTTTCGTCATTACGGAGAGTTCGATCTTTGTTGGTGATTCGGGTCCGGGAACATGGATGGCCGGCGCGATGGGAATTCCGATACTGGCGCTCAACGTCTTTCCGATCGGGCTCGGATTCTCCGCGACCTGGGTTTGTTACAAGACTTGCCATGACGACGACGGCCGCAAAGCATCGGCGAGGACACTATTTTCGGAAATTGCGGATCAGGGTAACAGGCCAGAACAGTGGTCGGAACGACCCATGCCCGAACCGGAAATCACGGAGGCGGTTGTTGATTTTCTCGCGGAACCCCGGCCCCGACCGGGTCAGCATGAATATTCGGAGCTTGTTTCCCTCTTGCCGGAATGGTCGTGCTTTCGTGTTATCGGCATGGCACACTTGGCGCCATCCTGGGTGCGCAATCACTATCCCGAGTACATGGATGGGCCTCCGTTGAAGTTCGGCTCGACGACGTAAGCCGATGACAGAATCAGGCCCATCTTCCTTTGCGCCGCTTGAAACACCGCGGCAGTTTCTGAAAACGGTTGGTTTTCCTTATCGAAAGGCCGCGTTGATCGTCGTGCTCCAGTTCACGACGACAGTTGCAGAAGGGGCCGGCGTTGCGTTGCTCATTCCGCTGTTCGAACTCACCTCGGCCGGCGGCGATATCAGTGCGATGACCGACCAATCCCGCCTTTGGACGCTGGTCGTGGCGGCCTTCGAATGGACGGGGCTTTCTTTCGATATCTACAATCTCATGGCGGCCCTGTTTGCGGTGGTTCTAATTCGCCAGAGCCTGAAGGCGATTACGCAAGTCTACTATTCAAAGACGCAGAATGAGTGCATCCGAGACGCTCGCGTTCTAGGTTTTTCCCGCGCCTTGGAGGCCCAAATCGATTATCACGACGAGACCGCGACGGGCGATATCGTCAATGATTTGATTACCGACACCGAACGGGCGATGGGCGTTATATTCGGCGTCGTGTTCTCGATCGGCAGCATTATCCTGTTGTCGGCCTACACGTTGATCGTCGCTTCCGTCACGTCATGGTCGATCATCGCCATGATTGCGATTGTCTGTTTCTTCGGCATCCTGCTTCGAAATATCTTTCGCCATAGTTTGAAAACCAGTGCGGTGATCGCCGACTTGAACCGAAGTCTTTCGGCGTTTCTTTTCGAAAAACTGCAATCGGTTCGGTTGATTAGACTTTCTGGTGCGACGGGTTCCGAAGGTCGTGCTTTTGCCGATATAGCGGCGGATTTGTCGAAACGTCGCGTCGAACTCGTTACACTCGGCGCCAAGATTCCGCTTATCGTCGAACCGCTCGCCTTCATCCTGATCATGGCGTTCTTGGTCGTTGGGACGACTGTTCTCGAATTGAAGTTCGAGCTGACGATACTTGTTCTCGGTCTATTGGTACGTCTATTGCCAGTCGTGCAGGAATTGGCCACGACCGTACAGGGCATCCTGGCCGCATGGGGCAGCCTGGCCGCGGTCGACAATCGCCTGCAATCTCTGGAGATAGCGAAGGAAGATATGGGCGGCGGGAGGGCGTTCGAAAGCATTCGGCGAGGGATCGAAATCGCCGATGTTAATTTCCGGTATGATGGATCGAAAGAAAACTCGGCGCTGCGGCAAGTGTCGTTTTCCATTCCCGCCGGAAGGTTGACCGCCATCGTTGGCCCTTCCGGCGCGGGGAAATCGACCTTGATCGACCTCCTGGTCAAACTTCGCAAACCGA
>CAYPAV010000043.1:0-12060 GCA_964408805.1 uncultured Rhodospirillaceae bacterium
TCGTGCGTGATTTTAGAATGCGCTTAAGGATTAGTTCTTATTAGTGGCTGGCTCGGCAGGAAATTTTGTCTCTTGGAACCTCGCTTTCTTATCCAATCAGCAAAAGTTAGGATGATCGAAAATTCGCTGAGAGAGAAATTTCTAAAAGAAGCTCCGTATCGACATGACGATAAATGCCCAAAATCGATTGCTGCCGGATTGGTTCGCTCGCCTGCGAACTCGTCAACTTGTTCTGCCACGCTTTCAGAGATTCGAGGCTTGGAGCCATTCAAACGTATCGCAGTTGCTCAACACCATCCTTCGCGGCCTTCCGGCAGGCGCGGTGTTGATATTGGAGGTCGGCAATGAAGAACCCTTTATTTCGAGAGCGATAGAGGGAGCGCCAAAAAGCGGCGAGCGAGTCACGGAGCATCTGCTGGACGGCCAGCAACGTCTCACAGCTCTATGGCGGGCGCTTCACAATAACTATGAAGAGCGAACATACTTTATCTATCTTGAGCTGGAGGAAGAGACCGGCATGCCTTACTACGTGGATTCCATCGGGCGCTGGAAGCAGCCCAAGGATGAGGAACCTCGTCCGTTCTGGGCCAACGACCCAGCGGCGCAATGGAAACGCCGGATGATTCCGTTGGACCTGTGCGCTCCGGGAGACGAGGCGCAATCCCGTTATAGAGAATGGTCCAGAACAGCCATTCCAGACGCCGAAGAACGCGAAGAGGTCTACGAATTGCGGTCGGCGATAAGAGAGCAGTTCGCCACGTTCAATCTTCCCTATCTTTCTCTCCCAGTCAGCACTGGGAAAGAAACTGCCCTTGATGTGTTCATCAGAATGAACACTACTGCGGAGCCTCTATCGACTTACGATATCGTGGTCGCACAAGTCGAAGCCGCCCTCGGCACGTCTCTGCATGATCTTGTCGCCGAAACGAAAGAGACATGCCCGGAGATCTCCGCATATTACTCGCCGGAGGAACTCGTCCTTCAAGCAAGCGCGCTGCTTCAGAATAAATCGCCGACGAATTCTACATACATGTCGAAAGATTTCGGCGTGCAGCTGATGGAACACTGGGATCAACTTATCATGGGGGTCCAGCGAGCCACCCGGTTCCTGGAAGAGGAAAGAATATTCGACTCCGCCCGCTTGCCAACCGATGTCGTTGTGCCCGTGCTATCCGCGCTGTGGGCAATTGCGCCAGACGGATTGGACGGAGAGGGACGGGCTCGAACCGTTCTCAGAAAGTATATTTGGAGAGCCTTCTTCTCGGATCGGTATGCGAATTCGACAAATTCGAGGTCTCTACAGGATTTCAGCGAACTTAAGCCTCTTGTCCTGCAGTCGGATAGTAGGCTGCCAATCATTTTCGACGATGAGAGATTCCCATTGCCGGGGGAGCAGGAACTCATCTCAGCCGGCTGGCCTAAGAAAAAAGATCGGCTCCCGCGCGCTATTTTGGCATGCGCGCTGAAGCAAGGCGGACATGACCTGGCGGACGGAAGCACAGTCGCCAGATCGAACCTGCCTCAGCGTGAATATCATCACATATTCCCGGACGCGCACCTAAAGCGTGGGAATTTCGACGATCAAAAAATCTTCCGCTCGCTGAATTGCGCGCTCGTGACTTGGAAGACCAACCGAAATATGTCCGACAAGGACCCCGAGCGGTATCTTGCCGAACGGCGGGAGCATGCGGCGTTTGGGGATGCGGAAATAAAGGCGAGACTGGAGACCCACCTGATACCCTACGAGCAAATGGTCAACGGAGACTACGAGGCGTTTTTAACTACACGCGCCAATATGATCTACACTAGGATGCTGGAGCTTTGTAACGGGGAGCATTGACGTAATGACCCTGTTCCGGGCGTAACGTTGAAAGGGCGTCGCCGAATTTAGACGGATTCTCCGCAGAAATCTGCTATGCTGTCGGACGCCGAATTATACGACGAGGGTTGTCATCGCCTCCGATAATATCTCGGGTGTAAAGACTTCGGGATTGCTCGCGATTTTTCTATTCCCGGGTAAGGTCTGCCAATGGTTCATGTATATGGGCGTAGGCAGCGTCAAAGGATACGGCAAGGTAAGAGCCCAGACGCGGCTCGCGAGGAGCCCGATCATGACCTGGGTATTCTCGCTGATGTCTTGGGCCGTAATCATCTTCCTTATCGTCGGCCATACCTTGGAACCTTGATCCAACGGGACGGCGATCGTTTCGTAAAATTGCCCTGCGAACGATCTACTGGCTCGTTTCGAGCAAGGACGCTTCGACGGCCGTCACGATCGCATTTAGACTCTTGATCGCGTCCGTCGGATTCATTGCCATCAACTTTTCCAGGTTCACGACACTATCGCCGAAGCCGGTCAAGCTACCTTCCTCGCCTTCCAGATCCCTGACCAACGACACCATTTCCTCGCTCTCAAGATTAGGCAACAGGTCCGCCAATCGCCGGTGCACGTCATGGGGATTTGCGTTGAGACGAATGACGAACGGGTTGCGTTTCAAGCTGACGACCGAACCCAACTGTCTTCGGTTGTACACCAAAGTGACATAGCGGGTGCCGGAAGGGCGATATTTGATATCCGAATTGACATAGAGCTTCGACTTTTTGAAAACCTCCTTCACGAAGTCCGTGAGGCCGGCGTCTTTTCCACCCGACGCGTTGCGGTTGATGGTTTCGATAAAGATGTCCCTCGGCCGGGGTTTGATGTCGATTGCGGTAAACTGCGCCGCACGTAGAACCTTTTTGATGGTTTCGAACTCATTGTCGCTGATCTGGCCATCGCCATCCTTGTCGAGCTGTTCGAACATCGTGTCGATGAATGTCGAAATATCGTTCATCAGCTTTTCGCGATTGGGCGCGCGGTTGAACAGCGGCTGAAGTTCCGGCGTCCGTTCCAGATAATCCCAATTCTCGAGATTTTGGATCGTTTCCGTCGAGGGATCCGCCATAAAATGAGCGAATAGCTCCGGCCATGCGATCTGCATACAGATCATCGAGTACAAGATCAGGGAATCGTCGATGGTAAAGCGCGTTTCCCGTGATCTGTTCGATTCACGGATGTAGTTGAGCAGCCGGGCGTAATTGAGGACACGCTTGATACTGCGGGGATTGCCACCGACGGTAGCCATCGTGATTTCCCGCAAGTATGCCGATCTGTCTTCGCGCGCGAGACCTTCCGCTTCGGGGAAGTTCGCAGCCTTGATGAGTTCCTTTATGTAACCCTCGATATTGTAACTATCCCTCGGCATGTTGAACGGCAGCTGGATGATCTTGTCGAAGAACGACTTGCCGCTGGTCTTTTGCACGTCGATGCCGAGTTTCTGTTTCATCCCCTCTTGGACAACCTCGTAATCGACCGCGAGCACGAAGACGCATCCTTCCACATCGAGGAAATTCTTGATCGATTCCAGCATCTCTAGCGCGACCACGGGTTCGATCCGGTCCAAATCGTCGATGCAGATGACAACGCGTTTGCCTCCTTCTTTACCCGGTTCCGCCCATTGCGCCACCAGTTCGGAGAATTTTCGCTTGAACTCAAGCATCTGCTGCGAGAGATCGTCGGCTTCCGGTTCCGGCTGTTCACCCACCAACATGTCGCCGACGGGGATGCTTATGCCGGCTACGCCGACTTTGGTGTTCTTTAAGACGTTGGTTAGGCGGTTCGTGGCTTGTCCGAACAATCGCTTGACCTCTTCCTTCTTATCCGGGCCGATCTCCGCCTCCAAGGCGGCCCCCAACCTCTGTGTCAGGGCGTAAAGACAGGCCATGGGGAGCGTTTTTCTATCGTTAAACTGTGAATAGGACCAGGTCTCGAAATTGACAACGAGGCACCGCGTTTTCAGCAACAAACCGGACCGCGGATGGTTTTCATCACCACGCAGCATGTTCATCATGCTGGTCTTGCCGCTACCCCAATCGCCCTGAAGGCCGACGGTCATCGGTGTGTCGCAGGTCTGAATGAATTCCTTTAACGCGTCCGCATAGGAAAGAAGGTTCAGCCTGTCCAACTGACGTTCGTCGGACGCTTTTTGCAATCCTGTCGTAATTGCGAGCGGCTTTTCCTGCAACAGGCCGCTAACCATGCTCCCTACTCCCCAAACTGACGTTTCCTTAGACAGAAATGTACGGTAATTTTCTCGCTTGTGAAATAGCTATTCAAAACTAGATAACCCGTCCGCCAACAGCGGCGCCGTTAGTGTATGATGCGTCGCGACAAGACCTGAACGTTCTCAAGCTGGTCTCTACTTTTCGGAGGTGATAACGATCGAATAGGTGAAAAGAATATTTCTGCCGTCGTGGGGCAATTATGGACAATGTCGAATTCTTGGTTTGGTCATCCGATCTCGCGCTTGGCGAGGACGGCAATGCGCTGATCGCACGGTTTCTGCAGAAAACGTGCATGCTCGTTGAGACGGAAATCAACGAAGCCGGCGGTATCGGCGGCAAGAACATGATCCTTCACTACACCCGCGTACCGCGCGGTACGGAAGGGATCGACCGGGTTTTGAAAACGCTTCGTGAGAACCCCAACATTGCTTTCGCCAACGGTCATATTGTCCTCGGCCCAAACCAGAAGCTCCTCGATGAGAGCGACATGGATACCCATATTATCTTTTCCAACAGCGGTGGCTGTGTCCACCCGAACGATTTCAATATCGCTCGGACGAGCCAGGCTACGAAAGTTCCGGCCATTGCGCACATATTGGCCGGCGAGAAGTCCGATGCACGGGTCTTCTTTATCCACGACGGCAGGCGTGTCGCGGACCACGCGGAAGAGATTGCGGCTTCTCATCAGGGCGAATTCAAACCCTTTAATTTCTGGGATTTTCAAGAACAACCGGATATCGAAAAAAATTTGGCGCCCGTGTTGTCGGATATCGGTGACGACGACGTGGTGATTCTGGATGTCGGACTACGCGTATTTAGGCATATCTTTGACCATTTGAACGAATCCGGTAAACGGCCATTGGTGATCAAACTGTTCGGCTCGATCGAAGGGCGGTTCCCGAAAATCGGCTTCCCGCTTATCGAAATGACCGGGGATAATACGTTTCCGTATCTCGATTTCGAAGACCTCGCAAGGCGCTCCGAAATCCCGATGAACGACACGGAGAAAGCTTTTCTCAAGGATGCCAGCTGGCGCTTGGAATTGCCGCTCTTGGCCGCATATGCGGCGCGGCAAGCGGGCTGTATCGCCACTGAAAAAGCACAATTTCTTACTGATATGCGGAGCGCCTTGAATGCGATCGACGGCAAGCGCGACATATTTATCGGCAAGCAGCTGACATACGCATTCGCCAACAACATAAATCAAGCAAGAACCAACTATACCTTCCAGTTTCCGCCCTCACTTCAAACGCCGGGGACTTATCCAAAGATCTACTATCCGTTACAATTCTTCCCGGGGCCCGATGAAGCGACGCCAATTACCGTCAATTATCTCTATATCGATATTTTGCGCGTCACGCATATCGATATCGGAGACGGCACATGGTCGGCGGAGTTCTATCTCGATATCGTCTCGCCGCACGAAAACCCGATCGATATCGTGAAATTCAACAATCTAAGCTCAATCAACCCGAAATACGAAGTCAAACGTATGTGGGAGCGGGAAGATCAAGAGGACGGCCGCAGCACATCGCGATACTACGTCGTTGCCAATTTCGATTTTACACCCGAAGCCGACAATTACCCATTCGACTGGCAGCACATATTTGTATCCTACAGCATCACCGATCACTTCCGTTTCGGGATTATCCAGCCGACACCGGAAGCCCTTCTGGATAAGGAATTTCACGTCAACGGTTGGAACTTGAAGGATGCAACCTCGGGAATCTTGCGTCGGAAATCTCACATCCACGAAGGCGCGACGTTGGAGACCAGCCTCGATGTGCGCGAGGAATCTCGTGTCGGCTGGACGCTTTCGCGGGCCAATTCGGTAACCATGTTGAAGATCGGCATTCCGTTATTCTTCCTGCTGTTCCTCGTCTACTACACGCTGTTCGCGCCCTTCGGGAGCGAAAATAGTTCATTCGGCATCCTGACCACCGCATTCTTGTCGGCGATCGCGCTCTATTTCTCGACCGAACGGCCACAGCCCCTCCGCATGACGACGATCGATTTGATATTCGTCTGGTTCTATATACTGACCGGCATCACCATCATCGTCACCGCCGCGGGTCTCGCGATCAGCGCCGAGGTTTACGGGATATTGATGTCGGCACTCAAATTGCTGATCCCGCTTGGTGTGGTGGGAGTTGTGATTTTTCTGTGGCGGCGCATCCGGTCGAGCCCCTTTAAGTTCAACATCAACCGGTAGTGGCATAGCGTATCTGAATAAGGGCCGTTCGGACCATCAGAAACTGCTTTCGCCGCCACAACGATTTCCCTTATGCATTCCAACATTTAAGTATTCCTAGCGTGTTGGTACACCCCCGGCGAACGACAATGCTACGCTGCGACGTAGATTATCGCGTTACTCGATCTCATCCCAAGACGCGGCCGATCCGGTAAATTCGATCTCTCTGATTTTTCCTGCCGTCGCATCCACTAACAAAATCTTCTTTGAATGACTTAGCTGGGCATACTCGAGAAGTTGCCGTCTCGTGAGAATATTCGAGGGAGATGCCGAGGCGCCGGTCTTAACCTCCGCCAGGAATTTCTGGCCGTCTTTCTCGACGAGATAGTCGACGCGTGTACTGAATTCGAGCGGCTCGGAGTCGACTTCAATGGTGCCGTCAAAAGGAATTTGGGTCGAGAGGATCCGGTACCCGTTCTCCGAGAGTAAATCGACCGCAAACTGTTCGCCTTTCGCGCCGCGCCTTCTAGAAAGCCAGAACCTGAAATTCTGCCAGCTGACCCGGGCATTCCACCCGAGCCAAAGGATAATGACGATCGCGACAATCGCCACGAAAATCTCGAAGCCTATCTCCAACGCATTATTCCCCCAAACGCGGCTCACTCGAAAAGGGCGACGGACTCACCTTGTACGTATCCCCGGCCCCGGCCTTCGTTCCTCTCCTCCACAAAATACCAATTGCTTCCGTCGACTCTTGCAATGACCCAAATCTCGGTTCCCCGGCGTAATCCGCCCATTATTGCCGATTGTATCGAGGGAAGTCGCCGCAGATTGGCGCTTTGGGTCACAAACCCGACAGCGTTGACAGGGGTCGTGTTTAGATTGGATTCGGTCTTGGATACGGTCGGTGGGCGGGCGCTGTTCTGTGTTTCATTAGGCTGCCTCGATCCGAAATCCTGATCCTCATTTGCGACCAAGTAGATGGAGACAATTAGCGACAGGATCATCGAAAGCAGCGCCAGCCAAACCATCCGCTTCGTTCGGAACGGCGTTAGTTGCGATAGATTAGTACTCGCCTTAGACGGCGAAGTCGGCGGGCTTTTCGCTTGGCGAACGGCGGTCCGGTTTGTTGGTCGCGTTGACTGTCGGGGAGCTTTCAAGTTCGCTTCGAGATCGCACCAGCCGCAGCCAATGCCGAAATGCGCATGGTTCTTCGGATCGACGTCGCATCGTATCAGTTTTCCGCTGGATGGATCGGCGAATTGCCGCAGCAGGTCGCGCCACTTTGCGGCGGATGGTCGGCTTGTCTTGAGAAACGCCTGGTCAAAGGCCTTTCTAATATCCCCAGAAAACGACTCGTGAACGCTTTGCCGCGGTGGAGAGCAGGTCGATGACCCCGATAGAGCATACGGATAATGCCCCGCCGCTATCATCTCTTGAAGCGTTCCGCCGTTCTGGCCACTGGCCAGTCTTGCTTGAAAGGGGTGCAACCCGTTGTTCAGGAGCCGAAAAATTGTGACGGCCAGGGCAAACAGGTCCTGCTCTACACCGAGTTCGTTCGGCGATTTTCCAGTAGCTTCGGGAGAGATGTATTCCGGCGTAAACTGGCTGGCTGAGAATCTTTCGACTTCGCTGTGAATACTAAAGCCGTCACAGTCCAAGAGCGCCAAGATCATACTGTCCGTATAGATCCGGCAATTTACCGGTTTCAGGTCGATTATATAGTGGTTCTGCGCGTGCAGCTCGGCGACGCTCGCCGCAAGATTATAGGCTGCGGATATCCGATACCCGTAGAACTCCGGCAGACCCGATCTTTCACGCATGCGCTTTTGCAGCATCCTTTCCAGGGAGACCGAGCTGTCAAAGTCGATCTGCGGCATGGTGAAACCTAAGAACGCGCCGTCTTTTGTTTCCACAAGAGAGGACGGCCAAGCCAGCTGGTGCCGCTCTTTTCCGAGATGCTTGAAGGAAAAGGTTTGCGGCGGTGCGGCCAGCATAGCTTCGATCTTTGGCTTGTAGGCCCGTCGATCCGCGGCTTCCCGATAGATTTTGATCACCTGGTCCGGATAGTCCGGTACCAAATGTATATCTCCGGCACCGCCGCCCGCCACTCGTTCGCCTAGCTCCACGGCTGTCCGGCTTCGTCGGGCGTGTCTACGGAGATATACTTCCATACCCTACGTTTCTGGGCGCAACGGCTTCGACGCCCAAAAGAGTGTCTTATCGTCTCCCGTAATGGCTCGAACCTTATCCTGAGTCAGTGTATTTCGCAGCGTGCTCTCCCCAACTTCAGGATCCGCCTTCAGCAAATACTCGATTACCGGTCTGACGAACGAAGTAAACGGCGCTTCGCATCCCTTGGTCATAGCCATCGGCGTTACGCCGTCGCTCATCAACAGCACCGTATCAAAGGCTGTATCGAAATGTGTGATGCGTAAATAGTTCTCCCATGTCTCCATGGTTACAAAATATGTCTCGTTGGCATACTCGCCGTTCTGCGGTTTGGAGATAACCGCCTCGGCGGATTCAGCGAGCTTCAGGGCAACACCCGCGCCATCACCGACATGCAGGAATGCGCCGCCGTTTTCGTGACCGGCAACCATGATAATCGTAGCCGCAAAATCCGAACTAGCCGCGTCCGAACCCGCGCCTTCATCGATGCCGGCTTCGACGAGGCGACGGGTTGTCGCATTAATTTCATCGATAAACGCCGCTGCCATCGTTTCTTCCGTCATCGATGCCAGGTTAGGTTCGGCCGAAAAGTAGTCGACGACGGCCGAGACATAGGCCTGGGCGCCTATATGGCTCTTCGCCGCGCTGCCCGCGCCGTCCGCAACGGCGGCGACGAGTCCGCCGTCATCCCTGATACGAAAAGCGTGCGCGTCCTGGCATGGGACGCCTTCTTCGACATGAGCGAATCCGGCCACCGAAATGCCGCCTGCCCGCCATCGCGTGTCCAAAGTCATGCCTTATCACGTAAGAGCGGCTTCTGACCGGAATTCCCGAATTTCGCCTCGTCCGGAATGGTTCGCTCGATCATGCTTTTTGTCGCTCTGGTTTTAGGTTGAGACGGTACCCCAGTCTACTGCGGGCAGTTGCACTTGGCTGTCCTGCGCGGCTTTCGATCCGGAGGAGGCGCTTCGGCTTAACCAGACGAACAATTCTCGAAACTTTAATCCGTCGAGTTTCACGGGGCTCCTGTTCGAAAACAGTTTCAGGGCATCGAAATTCGCACCAGCTGTTCCGATCGGAAAAATCACCACCTTGTTTTCGTCTTCCGCTTGGCGGCAATCGGCGGCGGCATCTTCCCAATCAAGGTCCGTCGGTGCGCCGTCGGTAATCAAGAATATCCACGGCCGATTGTAGGGAATATCGTGGGACCTGTAGTTCTCTTTCTGATCCTCGATTCTGTCCAGAGCGAGACGCATCGCTTCTCCGAGGGGCGTACGTCCGTTCGCCTCGATCGCCGGCGCGGAAAAATCCATAGCGTCGGTCCAGTCGGATACCACTTGCACTTGGTCGTCATCACCGAGACGAATAACCAGCAGCTGGACGCGTTGCGCCGCCGTATCATCGTTCTTCAGCTCACGCTCAAGCACTTTGAGACCGTCGTTGAGCTCGCGTATGGCATCCGTTTCAGCGCTGCTGTCGGCCATGGATGCGGAACCGTCGAGGACCAGGACGCAAGGAAGCCTTTGGCTGGTATTATCCGTTAGCACCACATCCGGTATGAAGTCTTCGCCCACTATAGCCTCCCTATAAAATTCTAATGTGAAATAGGGTCAGTAACCCAACTTTCCCATCAGAGAGATTTGCTGGATTTTTCCCAGAACGAATAAGAGACCCAACCACGACATACCGAGCAAGAACCAATGGTCCGCGATTCGATAATCTATTAACGCGTCCAAAGTAAGGACAGCCGCGAATACGGGAAGAACCAACCTATTCGCTATTCTGCGAGATTCCGTCACAACCCAAGTCGAAGCCCGGATCTTCGGCAAGGTCGATAAGAGTTCGATTTCCGATTGAATCTCGGACAGTTGGTTTTGATATCTCAGCTCCAGAGCGCGCGCCCGCGGCAATTCTTTGCTCAGTTTTTTGCCGAGTTTGCTTCTGCGGTCAAAATTGCCGGTTTTTGTTCTTCGAACGCCTTTTCCCAACTGCTCGAGAGACGCCACCTTATTCGTCGCGCGTGATAAACTTCCTTTGACGGCATGCTCTTTCCGTTGGAAATCGCCAAGCTCTCTGGTCTCTTCGTTGCTTAGCCCAAAGTCGTCGATGCTCTTGGTATTCCGGCATAGAAACCCTTTGAATTCCGACCAAATCCAAACCAGTGATACGACTAGGGTCAGCGTCAATATCATCTATCCCAAACCATTCTTGATGATTCACAGCCGCGCGATAGCTATCGCCAATCTCGTATATTGAGTGAAATAACTCTGAATTCCAATGCTGGTAAGATTTGAATTGTGCCTAGTCCGGCAAAATTCTTAGTGACTTAGCCCCCTTTGACCTAATGGGATGAACCGCCCCTCCGCGGAGACGCTGGCTATGATGCGGTTGGTTGAAAGTCACAAGCGGAGGAGCGGAGCATGAGGATTTTGACGCTAGGTATAGATCTTGGAAAGAACGTTTGTAGCGTTACGGGTCTGGATTCGATAGGCGGCGTTGTCATGACTCGGCGCATTCGACGTCATCGGCTGTTGTCCTTTTTGTCGGAGTTGAAGCCGTGCGTCGTCGCCATGGAGGCGTGCGGAGGGGCACACCACGTCGCTCGGTTTTGCCAAAGCGTCGGTCATGAGCCGCGGCTGATGTCTCCGCTCTACGTGCGCCCCTATCAGCCCGCAACGTTGCCGAAGTATGCGGTGACGCCGGTCGAGTGGCATGGACCGACATCAATACAGCCGTCTTCCAATTATTCGTCCAAATACCAGGGCCAAAATTTCGGCTGGCTGTTTTGGGGTACCTGACAGCCGGAAAATGCCAGCGGCGCTGGAAGGGCCTTCTATGCGACGAATTTGGGCGGGATGGGGCTATAGGAAATTGGCCGGACGTTTCTTGTGTTTTGTCGATGTCCGAAATGAAATGCGAAGCGGACCTAATTTGAGTTGCCAGATATCTTCCGGCTTTGACCCCAAGCGGTCATTCTGGAAAGCCCGCCTTGCGCAGTCCGTCGATAAGACGACGGGTGATCGTTTCGTTAAAGACCATCAAGAGTTCAGGGACATGTTCGAGGCGTAAATTGGGGGCAAGCCGATGAACCTCAGTGGCGGCTTCCTTAGCATCGTCGTGCCGCCCGATTTGCCCAAGGATATACGCCTTCTGGAGCCACGCATGTAGGTATGTGGGCTCGTTCTTCAGGTTCTCTTCGAATAAACCCAGCGCCTCGTCGAATTCGTTAAGGAGCAACAAAGCGCGGCCCAGACCGTTCCTATACCAATTTGGACAAAAGGGGTTTAACGAAATCGCGGCCCGAAAATGCTCTACCGCCTCGCCAAATTGCTCCGCTCGGGTTAGTGCCAGCCCGAGATAGCCGCGAATATCCGCGATGCCAGGATAGAGCTCGAAGCCGCGCCGCGCTATGGCAAGTCCCTCGTCCACCCTGTTCTGGGTGCCCGCGATCACGATGCTAATCCCTATCGCCACGGGTAAGCTGTCATCCAACGCCAGCGCGCGTTTTGCGCATTCGTCGGCGCGTTTATATTTGGCTTCCGCACCCCCGGTATAGTCCAACCGGCCGTCGTACCAATAGGTGTTACCCAGGA
>CAYPAV010000044.1:0-11858 GCA_964408805.1 uncultured Rhodospirillaceae bacterium
AGCCATGCTGCCAGCGCTTTCTTTCCGAGTCCCTTTGAAAAGGCCGCGGTCCTAACCATGGACGGTGTCGGGGAATGGGCAACCACTTCGGTCGCCCTGGGATCGGGTAACGAACTCGAGATGGTCAAGGAAATTCACTTTCCTCATTCGCTGGGCCTACTTTATTCCGCGTTCACCTACTACACGGGTTTTCGGGTGAACTCCGGAGAGTACAAGGTCATGGGTCTCGCGCCTTACGGCGAACCGATTTTCAAGGACTTGATTCTGGAGACGTTGGTCGATGTCAAACCGGACGGCTCTTTCCGCCTGGATCAGTCGTATTTCGACTATTGCACGGGCCTGACCATGACCAACGCAAAATTCGACGGCCTCTTCGGGGGGCCACCCCGAATGTCCGAATCCGAGCCCTTGCTCCAGAAGCATATGGATCTGGCGGCCTCCATTCAGGCGGTGACGGAAGAGGTCGTCGTACGGCTCACCCGGTCGCTTGCCATGGAGACCGGCCAGCGGAACCTTTGCCTCGCCGGCGGCGTCGCGCTCAATTGCGTCGCCAACGGCAAGGTGCGGCGCGACAACGCGTTCGAGAATATATGGATTCAACCGGCGGCGGGCGATGCCGGTGGCGCCCTTGGTGCGGCACTCAATGTTCACCATCGCTTCAAGGGCGCGCCGCGTGGCCCGGCTCGCGGTTTGGATCACATGAAGGGCTCTTTTCTCGGTCCCGCGTTCGACCAAGGCGAGATTGAGGCCCGGCTCTCGACCGCGGGCGCCGCGTTCACCGTCTTGGATGACGAGACCTTGATTTCCGAAACCGTTTCGGCCTTGGTTGAGGCCAGGGCGGTTGGCTGGTTCCAGGGCCGCATGGAGTTTGGCCCAAGGGCTCTTGGCGGGCGGTCGATTTTGGGCGATCCGCGGTCGCCAGATATGCAAAAGACCCTAAACCTCCGGGTCAAATTCCGTGAGAGCTTCCGTCCTTTCGCGCCCGCGATACGCCGAGAGGATGTGGCCGAATGGTTCGAGCTCGACAGCGACAGCCCCTACATGTTGATCGTCGCCGATATAGACGAGAAACGCCGACGCACGATGTCGGACGAGGAAAATGCGCGTTTCGGTATCGACAAACTGAACGTGCCGCGGTCCGAAATTCCGGCGGTCACCCATGTCGACTACTCGGCCCGCATCCAAACCGTTCACGCCGAGACGAATCCGAGCTTTCACGCGTTGTTGACGGCGTTCAAAAGGCGCACCGGTTGTCCGGTTCTGGTCAACACGAGCTTCAATGTTCGCGGCGAACCGATCGTTTGTACGCCCGAGGAGGCGTTTCGATGTTTCATGGGGACCGATATCGAGGTTCTCGTCGTCGGCAACTGCATGCTCAGAAAAGAAAAGCAGGATGCGCGCCTCGAGCGCGACTATAAGGAGGAGTTCGAGCCGGACTAACGAGGCCGATATTCCTTAGACATACTCGCCTATTTTTCCATTGCGCTTCGCGTCGGCTTGGCTTCGATCCGCCGCGGGCGGCCACTATCGGCTAACGCGTTTCGACCGTCCCTCGATGTGGCGGCGGGAGCGCGGAATCCCGCTTGAGTCGCTCAAGTATCGTCCGGGCAAGGAACCGGTATCCTTTGCTGCCTAAATGGTTGGGAACGCCCAATGTCAGCAACGAGCGCGGATCGGGATGCGCGTCGGTTACCCGGGTGAAATCCAATATCGGCAAATCGAGGCTTCGGGCGACCTCGATGATACGGTTGCGGTTCAATATGTTCGAAATGATAGAGGGGTCGCACGCCGGTGCGGGAATATCTCCATTGCGGCATTTTTCTCGCCAGTTTGATGCCGTCGCGTCTCGCAGTTCCCGACTGTAGTATAGTGTGCCGCCGCCAATGATATAGACGAAGTACAATTGGCCCCCCCAGCCGCGTACCGTCCGCGCGGCTTGATCAAGCGCCTCGCGATAGATTTTGATCCTTCGATTATGTTGCATGGGTGGTTCCACCCTCTTATGGGGTTTGGCGATCGCACCCAGACGATGGCGGATTTCCGTTAGTTTCAAGAACTGTAAATTAGCGGTCCTTCGTTTCCGCGTCCGCGTCTCTTCCAGATCGCGCTTGTCGATGTAATCCCGAAGCGCGCGATCAATCTCGGGCTGAATTCGCATCAATCCTTGACGAAAGCCGGGATCATCGAGATAGCGACGAAGGATAAGGCTGTTATAGGTAATATTCGTTCGATCTAGAGCGACGTCGGCCTGAATCCAAAGGACGACCTTGGGCCGCACACCGGCCAAATATTCCCGCACGCCGGCCAGCATAAGCATTGGGTCGTTTCCCCCGTATCCGAGATTGAGCGTGTTCTTGTAGGATTTGCGTATCCATGAGCCCAGATCCTCTCCTTCCGGGACGCAGGCGCCGTGGGTATACGAATCGCCGACCAGCGCGATATCAAATTCGTCCATCGACCAGGCGCCCCTTGGGTTCCGGAATCCATACTCGTCGCTCTCGTAGATCAAATACTCGCCGCTTTCGTTGCAGTAGACGGTGGTCACGTTGCTGATGCCGGATAAGAAGGTGATGTGACGATTCCCGACGGGGAAGCTCGGTATGGCGTTCCTCAAGGGCGTAATCGTCGGAAAGGCGTCGACGGACTCCCGGCGCAGGTCCAAAATGACGCCGACCTTGCTTCTTCGGTCCGCGAACAGCGGCTTTCCACGGTCCAGGCCCAGCGCCAAGTAAAGCTCCGCGGCATAGAACGAAGCGCCCGCCGAGACGATCGCGATCGCAACCATCGTCTTGGTTTCCTGGCCGGCTCGAAAGCAGAAAACGACAGCGCACAAGGTCAGGCCCGGCAGACCTCCCAAAACAACGCAATTCGTCATCGTCCACGCAATCTCATGGGCGATGGAGATGAGATAAATGAAATACAGCAATCCGACCGCGGCAGAGAGCAACAACACGCCATCCACGAACCGCACAGAACTGACTTTCATGAGAGTAACATCCGAGACTGATGGTGAACGAAGAGAATTGTTCGGCTAGGTAGCACCTGAGCCCTTTCTCATGGCAGTGGTTGGAGACCGCGACCTCGTAACATGGTGAGCCGATTTGTCAACGCGTCTCGCGCGCCGGAAATCGGTTCCGATCCGGCGGCTTGACGCGTCTGTATGAGGGCCGCAATATCGTCGCGCCGCGACCGTCGGCCGGCACGAACCCGTGTCGTCTCGAGACACCGGTACGGGATCGCGGTCCCAGCGATAGTCCGACGGGGGATCCAGGTTTATGCGCGCGCTTGCTCGATCGAAAACCGTCTGGCTTGTCGGCGGCCTGTTCCTGGTACTCAATCTGGTGATTTCGGCGGTCACCGTGCCGGACGGCGCGGAGATTCATGGCGGCGACGCGCAATCTTGGATCGGGCCGGCCAAGGGGCTGGTAAAGCACGGAGGATTTGTCGATCCGGACGATCCCGCAAATCCCGATCTGAGACGTGGCCCGCTCTACCCACTTTTGGTCGCCGGATCCATGCTTGCCGGTGGCGAGCGCTATGCGCGCGTGCTCGTGCCGATTCAAGTCTTGATCCTTTTCGTTACCGCGATGATCGCGGGCCGCTTCACGGAAGATTTGTTGCCCGGGTATGGCGTCGCCGCGCTGGCATTGGTGGCGTTCAACCCGAACGCGCTAGGCACCGCGCATCTGGTTCAGTCAGAGACCCTTTTTGCCTTCCTCGTGACATTGCTCGCCTGGGCGACGCTCACCTATTGCCGGACGCCGGGGGTGCGCGCCGCAACGCTGGCCGGGGCGGCGTTGGGACTCGCTTGCCTGACGCGGCCGGAGGGCCAGTTTCTCGTGATCCTGCTGCCGATCGCGTTCCTAATCCTGCCGTCGCTGCCCGGCCAGACCCTCGATTGGCGGCGACGAGCGATCGCGGCGGTGGCCAGCGGCGTCATCGCCCTGGTGGCGGTTTCGCCTTGGCTGATGCGCAACCATTCGATCGGGCACGGTGCCCGGCTCAGCAGTTACGAGAGCATCAGTTACTTCATGTGGGGCAGTGTCGCGCAGCTCGAAATGATCGGAAGCGAGATCAGCGAGCGTGAGGCCGAGCATCGCATCGCTCGGCGGCGAGTGTCGTTCATCGAGTCTCAAGGTGCACGTTGGGAGACATTGCCCCAGCCGGAGCGTTACCGGCGCCTTTTCTTCGAGGCCGTTCGGCAGCTTACAATGGTCGAATCGGCGACTCTCGCCCGCACGGTCGGATTGGCCACGGCCCAGTTTTATGGCTCCGGCGGTGCCGGAAATTTCCATAATCTCCTCGGGATGCAGTCGTCGAACCCCTACCAAACATCGGTTTCTGGCGGCTATTCGAGCTACTGGGAAGCGTGGCTGGCCGCTATCCTTGGCGGGAATATCCGAGCTGTTGCAATCACCGTCGTCGCCGTTGGACTTGTCGTCGTGTTAAGGCTTCTGGGCCTCGCCGGGCTGTTCACGCTCACGCGGAGGCAGGAGTGGCGTGTCGGGCTGGTGATCGTGAGCGCGGTCGCCTATTTCGCCTTTGTCTATCCGTTCTACGGCAATTCGCGGTTTCGTATCGGGATCGAACCGCTGCTTATTCTGCTTGCACTGTACGGCTTTGCCGGTCTTCGCGAGACTTTTCGCCGTCGCCGAGCGGGAACCGTGCTCTGAGAGCAATCTTGGCGGGCCGCGCGACCGCGAGGCAACCGGGGTTATTCCGAAATCGCCGAAGCGCCGCTGCGCCTGATCAAATCGACCATGACCATGTGGATCGCATCATCTATTATATTCGAGATATTCTCATGTCCTAATGATCGTCATGGACTGGACTGACCTCGATCAAATCGGCACGATTGTCGCCCTTCACCACATTGCGACGAATAAAATTTGTTCGGCGGAATTTGAAATCGTCTTGAATCAGCCTTTTGAGCGAAGGAATTGCCGGGTTCGGTTGAATCGGTTCAGTCTGGTCAAGGCGATGTCGGTACAGCTAAATAGCCATTAGGTTCACTCACAACCGGACTGGCCAGAGGGGCCATTTGGGAAAAGCATGCGGATTCTTTTGGCGGATCTAGCCCACACTTATTCCACCGATGATGCCTCGTTGATCGTTCCGTTGGGTCTCGGATACATCAAAGCCTACGCCCTGGCGCGGCAAGGCGAAACGATTTCCATCGATCTATATAAACATCCGGAAAGACTGCTCAAAGCCGCCGCGAATACGCGCCCGACTCTTATCGGATTGGCGAATTACGGCTGGAACGAAAATCTGAACAAGGCGATCGGAACTTTCCTGCGGGATCAGTATCCCGAAGTGATACTTGTTGCCGGCGGCCCCAACATTGATCCGGACCCGGTTCAACGCGCCGCCTTTCTTCGAAAGCACGATTATCTCGATTTCATCATTGTCGACGGCGGCGAGGAAAGTTTCTCCGAGTTAATCGACTGGTGTCGATCGATTGACAGGGACTTGAATGACTTGCCGATGAATATGGTGAGGCTTGATGGGGATCGGATCGTCGCGACGCCCGAACGCGCCATGTCGAAGCAGATTGTTGGTATCGAATCGCCCTATCTGGGCGGGCATCTCGACGAATTCCTGGAAGCGGGCATGGCGCCGATGTTCGAAAGCAATCGTGGGTGTCCGTTCAAGTGCACCTTTTGTGCCTGGGGTTCGGCCTCCAAGGACCTGGTCCGCCGGTTCGACCTCGACATGACCTTGGCCGAAATAGAGTATGTCGGCGCGCGAGCGAAGGCGCGAGCCTGGATTCTTTGCGATGCGAATTTTGGAATTCTCAAGCGCGATGTGGAGATCGCGCGCGCCATTCGCAACGTTCACGACGAGGCCGGCTATCCCCAACAATGCCATATCTGGCTGGCCAAGAACGTCACCGACAGAAATTTGGAGATAGGTGAGATATTGGGGGATATGACCGTCCCCGTCATGGCGGTCCAAAGTCTCGCCAAAGAGGTGCTCAAGGCGATCAAGCGGGAGAATATCTCGACCGATACCTATGTTAAGTTCCAACAGAAATTCCACAATATCGGCAGCCGTACCTATTCCGATCTGATCGTTCCACTACCCGGCGAAACGCTCGCGAGCCATCTGTCGGCGTTACGGAAATTGATATCGTTCGGCGTCGATATCGTTATGAGCCACAACATGCGGCTCTTGGCGGGTGCCGAGACCAATTCCGGAGAGACTAGGGAAACTTATGACTTCCGAACACGATACCGCTTGATCCACGGCGATTCCGGCGCCTATGAGGCCCCCGACGGGACGGTTTTGCGCTGTTTCGAGTATGAGGAGAGCCTACGGTCGACGTCCACGTTGTCGGAGGCGGAAATGTTCTTCCTAAGAAAACTGCATTTTCTGGTCGATTTCGCGTGGAATACGGAAGTTTACAAACCGCTCCTCGGGGTTCTGTTGGATGGTGGCGCGCAACCGATAGATATCTTGATCCGGATCGTCCGGCTCGCTGAGGAAGACCCGAAGTCTCTTGGCGAGCGCGGCGCCGAAATCACGCAATTCTTCAATGCGTTCGACGCCGCCTCCCGCGATGAATGGTTCGATAGTCCGGAGGAAATCGAGGCCTATTTTGAAAAGCCGGAGAACTTCGGCAAATTGATTGCCCAAGAATTCGAGAAATTGAATGTACAGTTCAGCATCAAACTATTCCAAGAATGTAAGGACGCTTTCGACGCCACTATGCTCTTCCTGGCTCGACGAGAAACAGATGTTTCGGACCAAGTGATCAAAGAGGCGGCGCGATATGCCTTCGCTCTGTTTCCGGCCATCGGTTCTCCTAGCGCTCCGGTCTCCATCACACTGAAAGGCGAAGCGCTTCGATTTCTTGTCGACGATGCGAACAGGCCGGAAATGGCGAACGGTTTGGCGGAAGTCCGAGTTTACGAGGGTGCACGGCGGCGGGAAATGTCCGACCGTATCGCGGCATTGCGCGGCAAGAACCTCTCAAAGGTGCTCGATACGCAGGGCTACGCATTGCGCGATCTTCGTTGCAATGTTGACGTGACCATGGGTCAAGCATAGCCCGTGACCGAGTGCCAAAACTCACCGACCGAGCGTCTTATTTTTCCTTAAGTGCAAAACTCGGGCGCTTCGGATTCGGGTCGGACAAGATGGCGAAGAGGGTTTCATGGTCGGCAAGCATTCCCAGAGTTGATCGTGAGGTCAAAACGACCCGCGACGATATAGGGGACGCACTTTCGGTTAAAACCGCATGCCGCGTCAGGATCGGCAGCACCGCGTCCAGAACATCCCGTCTCAACAGATAGGTCTTCGCCACCTTCCGATCGAGCATGAAATCGACGAAGGAGCTATCGGCGAACAATGGACCGAAATACTGAAATTGTGCTGTATATTCGAGCTCGTTCCACGCCGCCGCCCGCCAGACTCGGCGCTTATAGGGAAGGGGGGGATCATCGAGCACGACCCGCTTGAACGGCTCGGGACAGAGCACGGCCACCATGTCGGCGAGGCGGGCGCCATTTTGAATGCCGTATAGATAGACCTCTCGATACCCGAATCGTTCAACCAGCCATTTCGTCGTATCGCAGGTCTGGCGCGCCTGCAGGCCGTCGATCTGGTAGCCCATCATGGTCAGCCGGATATTGATCGCGGCCACCATACCGATATCCGAGACCAGGTCGGGGACCAACACATCGAATTCCATACGCGTTGCTGTGATCCCCAACTCGTTGTGATAATCGATGTTGTCGTCGCCTAAAACCTTGGCGGCGCTCGACCCCAAACCAGGCAATATTACCAGGAGCTTCTTTACCGGTTTACGCGCCCGACGATGGAGTGAACGCAGCTTTAACGGCGGCCGCGCATAGCGAACGGAAACGAAGCGCGTGCCAGTCTGGGACGCATGCTTGGCCGACGCGGGCTCGGAATCGATATTGCTTTGATTGTCATCCTTGGGCGCGGATACCGCATCGTAACGCAGCGCAGCCGACAAGAACGCCTTGAAGCCGGCCCGAGGTGTGAAGTGAAAATCCGGTTCACAAAATTTCTTGGTTCGAAAATTTCGACTCTCGAATTTCCGTTGCGGTATGTTTTCAGGAAACCCGAACGACTCGAACCAACCTGTAATGGCAAGAAATTCGCCACGATCATTCGATCGCTTCAATAGCGACGCAACAATAACGATCCCGCCCAAGATCGATATGAGGATCGCCGCCGTGCCGACGGCTTTCAAGATTCCTCGACCCATTACCAGCTATCGTGCCTCCAGGGTCAAGCCGCGCAATTCGGACCAGCGGCCCGCAAGCAATTTGTCGATCAGTTCGAGCTCCGGTTCGTGAATGATACTCGTCTTGAAGAGGAACATCCTTTTGCCGGCGGCCGACAGACCATCTCGGAATCGGAAAGCCTTCTTCAAAGTTGACGACGAGGCCCAATCGCCGTCTTCGTGAACGGTATAAATTATAGGGCTCTTGGCGATCCGCATGACATCGACTCCCGATAACCAACCGGCAAAGGGAGTCAGGTGCAGAAACCAGGCACCATATTTCGTCTCCTTTACAAAACGCCGCGCGGCCCAATTCGAACTCACATAAAATTCGGGATCGAATACATCTCCGACAAACGCAAAGGAAAATCCCGGACAAAGGGCGGTGGTAAATTCGACCACCCGGCCTCCGCGCGAGAGCCCGTAGAGCATTACGCGCCGATACTTCTTGCGCAGATCGAGGGCATCCATGGTGTCGCAGATGCTCCGCGCCCATATCCCGAGTGCCTGCCCGCCACCGACGACCGCCGTCACATTCATCATGGATTCGGTATCGCCGTTGGAGGCATGGTCGAACGCCAAAACATCAAACCCCTTGTCGAAGTAATAGCCACCGATTCGGCGATAGTAATCCTCTTTCCATAGCCCCATCATGTGTTCCGCCGTCGTCCAACTGCCCGTCGTCAGGATGAATAGATCCTTGGCGGGCCGATCGTTCTTCGCGTACAGCGCACGAACCCGGACGCGGGGTCGGTCATACGAAATCATCAATTCCTCGAGACGGCCCTTTCCGAAACCTCCTCGACGTTGAATTTTGATTTTGCCGCCGCCCTTTGCCGGTGTCGGCGCAATCCGATTGAAGCCGGTCGCCGACCGAAGCAATGCCATCGGGTCCGGCACCGGATTGATGACGGTACCGAAATCGATCTCTTCGAGTTGGCGCCAAATTTCGAAGTCATATGACGGTTGGAATGAGCGCGATTCACAGGGACAGGAATCCCATGCCCGGCGACATCGGCAAGAACCAGACCCGATTGTCGGCGGGGTCGTGGTCTCGATGAAGGTCGGGTCGAGGTAGCGCGCCAACAAACCGCCCGCATAGCGCCTCGCCCCCTCGGGGAAATCGTGCTTCGCCACGATGAATCCGGCGGCCACGGCGAGGGCGGCCGCGCCGATAAACGCAGCACAAATTATCGTCCGTTTAAGGTAGTTCATTTTCCGCCGCTACAACATTCGAGCTCTCACGACTCCACGGACGTTAAAAATTCGCGAAATTTCCGCCGAATGCAACTGTTCCACACGAAATTCGGCTCATGCCGCCGGTCGGCCCGCCGGGATTTTTCGAAGAACATTCAATTCGCCGCCATCCCAACCCGATGTTCCCAAGAGAACAAATCAAAGGCGCCGGCACGATCAAGACACCGCCTCACGGGGGGAATCGTTGGTGAGGTGGGGAACCAAGCCCCGGCACATGCTAAAGTCCCGCTAGGGCGAGGGGGTCCGCTCTCCGGCGATAGGGAGTATGCGGGCGTATTTTACATGCCCCACGCTACGAATAGGCGATGCATTTCTCGCAGGGCGTGCCCGCGACGTCTCTGCATAAATTGGCGCCTCGAAGATTTTGAAAATTAGAGCTGTGCCAAGCGTCTAGGAAGGAAAGCTCCTTCAGATCGCCCATTTGGAACCGGCCGTCATGATCGAAACAACATGCGGAGAGATGACCGTCATAAGTGATGTGGCCTTCCGTGAACACGGCCCAGCAGGGAAGCGGGTCGCGCAGCGCGCCGATCCGGCCGATATTTCCGGAAACCGGAACGGTGCCCTTCGCGCCCGACGTGTGTCCGGCCTGGCCATATAGCGGAAGCCAATAGTGTTCGTCGACAAAGGGTTTGATTTTCTCGACAGCCGCGGCCATTCGTTTCAGCTGCTCTCCGTCGTACTGGATCGACGACGCATAGATGCCGCAACGGTGACCGGTCTTGGCCTCGACCTCGTCGCGCACCAGGCGCGCGCTCTTGATGTTTTCGACGATCGTGTCGAACGCGTCGACCTTCGTGATTTCCAGACACTGTTCGCGATCGGCCGAGTTGAACGAAAACTTCAGACTGTCCAGTCCGGCTTCGATGCAGGCGCCGACCCGCTCCGGCGACGTCATGCGCCCGTTGGTGGTAAGAAAAATATACTCAAATCCCAGCGTCTTGGCATAGGCAATGGCTTCGGGAAGTCTTTTGTAGAGAAATGATTCGCCGAGATAGAACATACCTATTTCCTCGACGCCCGCGTCGCGCATTTCCTCCAGGAGACGAATGAGCAGATCCCAATCGATATCGCCCTTCTCGCGAAGCTTGAAGCCGGTCGCGCAGAAGAAACAGTTGAAGTCACAACGCGCCGTTAGCTCGATCTTGACGCTTTTCGGCGGCGGCGGCGTGACGGAGCGATACGCCTCGGGGATGAAAGTGATATTGTCGAGCCGTTCCGTAAGTGTCGTCATATCTGGCTCCGGAAATGCCTATCTATTTGGGACTTGTGAACGGAAATCCGGCGGAGCAATCGCCGTGATCCCGAACCTATTGGTTTGGGTCGAGAAATAGGTTTCTGACAGAATCCATATTCGCCGGGCCCCGCAACAACGCAGTCGGCGAACCGCTGATCTTGTGTGCGAGCCCGTATTGGAACACCAATGTGACGCGCTTCCCGGACTTGCAACGACTGCCATAGTGCAAACAGGTCGACGTATCGCAGATACCTCCCGCGCCAGCCTCTTCGGGTAAACTCAGCAGATCTTCCTCGCGGCAGTGTCGAAGCACTTCCCGATCGGAAAGACGGCCATCGTGTCGAAAATAGATCTCATCGTACTTCGTGGCCGCGCGGACGATTTTGGAATTTTTCGCCGACAGCGCCGTCGTCGGACCGTTTTCGGGTCCACAAGGGAACACGTTGACGAACACAGTGACGAAATGGACATCGGGTTTGTCGAGATGGAACAGATGACTTCCGTAGGTATCTTGCGATGGCCTTACCATCCACATGTTGACATATTGGAGCCGTGGCACGGTGCCGAAGTAATCGCACATTATTTCCAACAGTGGTTGGCTGAGCGCCGCTTCGATCAGTTCCGGATAGTTGGCCACGTCCTCGTTTCGCAAAACGGTATAGAAGGGGTTTGGCTCGGTAGTGAGGGTCTCGGCCTCGCGCTCCCGATAAATCTCCTGCGCACGAATATGGATATTCTCCAAACCGGGAATTTCTCCCGGCGCAAATGTCGCCAGTCCCATTTCATGCGTGAGAAAGCCGCGCCAATCCGATCCTGCCACGACCTGCTTGGCAAGGCTTCTGCGGCGGATCCAGCCGCTCGGATTGCCGGATGCATCCAATGCGCCGGCAACTCCTTCGAGCGCCGTGAATGGCAGGCCCGCTTTCAGGCCGCCGCCGTAAAACTTCGTTTTCATCGAGTTCGACATCAACATGGTAAACCTCACTCACCGCTCGCAGTATGTTCATGTTATGAACGCAGGGAAGGTGAAGTAGCGCAGATTGGCCTCGCTGAAATTGATCCATGTCAAAGACGGTGGTGAGAAAGGTATTTATCCGGATCAGTCGT
>CAYPAV010000045.1:0-8496 GCA_964408805.1 uncultured Rhodospirillaceae bacterium
CAGATGACGCTCTCTCTAACTCACACCGTGGATCCGGTTAAGGGGGCTAGGTCATAACGATCGGTTGGATTTCCGCTAATTTTTGATTAAAACTATAATTCGATTATAAATAGTAAACTCGGTTTTCAAATATCTCTCTAATTTAACGCAGAGCGGTTACATCAATACTATCCGTTCCATTATCCCCAACCTGCAGTAACCATTTGCTCCCCAGTGGTCCCAGGTCAAATTGGATTTGGAGATCATTGATTTTGGTGAGGATGTAGGTAACAAGCGGCGCCCCGTCGTGCCGATAAATTCTCAATTACATGAGGCTCTAACGCAGGCACAAAAGATCACCGTTAGTGATTACGTGATTGAGTACAGAGGAAAGCCCATCAAGGATGTGAAGAAGGCCATCCAGCGGGCGGCCAAGGCGGCCAAACTGGACATGGCAAAGCACACTCTCCGGCACACGGCCGCGACATGGATGGTCATGGATGGACGGCCGTTCGAGGAGGTGGCGAAATATCTCGGCACAACAAAAGAGATCGCCGAAAATACCTACGGCCATATGGCGCCGGATTTTCTCAAGGCCGCCAGCAAGGCATTGGAATTATGAAGTTCGCATTTTGTCTCGGCAGAACTCAGCCGGTGTTCATCGTCCGTACCCGAATAAATCCTGCGGTGCAGGGTAAATGAACACTCCAAATTCCGCTAAGTCATTGAAATATTGGTCGGAGCGGGCGGACTCGAACCGCCGACCCCTTCACCCCCAGTGAATTGGATTTTCGGAAAATCAGGCACTTAGACATTACAAACAGATATGTAGAAGAGCGGTTTTCCGCCGTTTAGGGAGCTTGGAATAGCGAGTAAATGTACCATTCGCACAAAAACAATCAAGCGAAGCGGGACCCGTCTAGGCGATACTGATACAGGCAAGCCGATAACGCGATTCAAGGACGACTCCTTCCATGACGCCATGGCGGATTTTCTGCGCGGTTTCGACCGAGCGATTCAGGCGATAGACACCGAAGATCCCGAAAATCCCGCGGCTGTCCGAGACCTGTTGGCCAATCGCATCCGGGAAGGGAGGAACTTCAAATATCTCGGTCAGTAGAAAAAATTCACCTGCGAAAATCATGCTGGCGAAGCGCTCAATACAATGTTCTACCAGCCACCACGTTTCTCGGTTCAAGGACGGCCGAGCATCCCGGATAATTGGAGCGGCCTGGACGCGAACTTGCCGACGCTGACCGCGCTCGTTACCGGGGCGCCGTCTTCCGGCTACCTTGCACTCTTGTTTATGAATTTGGTGGAATCCTCGCCGCGTGTGGCGCTAATGCCCTTCGTCGTACAAGCGGCGACCGCGTGGTGTTCGGCCTACCGTGTAGATTCCAATTTCTGGTCGGAGAAGGAGATCGGCGGCCGCGTGTGCGCTTGGTTCGACCGTACGATCTCCGCTGATCCAGCTTCAGCGGGTGTTCTTCCTAGGTTCACCACCGACTTGCTAGAATGCCTAGACATCCTCGTCCGATCGGGAGTCGCCTCAGCCCGCGAGATCGAAGAACGTATCGCCAACATGTGATAGATCCGCAAGACAACATAGTGTGCGGACTAATAGCAAAGTGACACGACGGTAATTCTAAATGAGACGACAAGTCCGGCGGACGATCTCACTCGACAATTGGTCGCGGATAGCTGCGCGGAATTAAGACTGGCTCGCTCAGACCTGCAACACTGGGAAACAACATCACATGAAGTCTAGAACGCATACCCATCGAGAGTCACAACGCTATAAAGTTTAGAAATACGATCATTTTCCATAATGGCGAATTCCGGGGGTGTCATCTAAAAAATATTCAAACGTTAACGTTAATGGGATTCTCTGCGCCTACAAATGTTCGGCAGTGGCGCGTTACCCGCTACAAAATCGCCTAGGAAGGACCCGCTTAAGCCGTCGCGCTCTATGCCTTAGCGCGCGCGTGTGGCGGGGACGTACTCTGCTTCGCTCACGTCTCCAACCAAATGGCCCAGATCCACAGCGACTTCGAAAAGGGCGAGCCCGACGGCATGACCGACGCTCCGGCCGTCATCACGGCCGCCGTCCGAGCGCTCGGTGTCGGTTGCTAGCTTACTGTCCCTTTCGTTCTTCCTATCGCAAAAAATTTTGAATCTGAATTGCGCCGCGCCTCCTAAACAGAGGAGGCGCTGCGCAATCTAAGCGATAGCCTCACGTGTCGAGCGTGTGAGTTCGCTCCCAATCGGTCAGTTGGCGCGAATAGTCGTTCCATTCGTCCAACTTGATCTTTACATAGGCGGAGACGAATTCCTCGCCGAGTGCTCCTTTCAGCACCTTGTTGCGATCGAGCGCGCGAATAGCGTCCAAGAGGTAGAGTGGTAGGCGTTTGGCCCGGACCTTCCGGCCCTCGGCATACATATCCGTGTCCGAACGCCGGCCGGGATCGAGCTCGTTCGCGATCCCGTCCAGCCCGGCCGCGAGATAGGCCGCCGGCATCAGGTAGGGATTGGCGGCGCCGTCGGCGAGGCGGAATTCGAAGCGGCCGGGATCGGGAGTGCGCACCATATGGGTACGGTTGTTGCCCGACCAGGTGACCGTATTCGGCGACCAGGTTGCGCCGGAGGCGGTAACCGCGGCGTTGATGCGCTTGTAGCTGTTGATGGTCGGGTTGGTCAGCGCGCAGAGCGCGTCGGCGTGACGCAGCACGCCGCCGAGGAAGTGGTGCGCGAGCGTCGACAGGCCGAGCTCGTTCTTGTTGTCGAGAAACAGGTTCCTGGCACCCGCCTTGTTCCAGATCGACGTGTGCATGTGGCAGCCGTTGCCGGTCAAGCGCATGAACG
Source organism: uncultured Rhodospirillaceae bacterium (assembly GCA_964408805.1). Classification (GTDB taxonomy): domain Bacteria; phylum Pseudomonadota; class Alphaproteobacteria; order UBA8366; family UBA8366; genus CAYPAV01. Next base: position 2,842 of record CAYPAV010000045.1, read on the forward strand.
GCTTCGGCATGAAGGTCGCGCGCAGACCGTGCTTCTCGGCGATCGATTTGACCATGAATTTGAAGAAGGCGTGCCGGTCGGCGGTCACCAGGGCGTCGTCATACTCCCAGTTCATTTCGAACTGGCCGTTCGCGTCCTCGTGATCGTTTTGATAAGGCCCCCAGCCAAGCGCTTGCATGGCGTCGCAGATCTCCGCGACGATGTCGTAACGGCGCATCAGAGCCGACTGGTCGTAGCAGGGCTTTGGGTCGATGTCGCGGGAATCGGAGATGTCGGCGCCGTCAAGATCGATCAGATGGTATTCGGCCTCGACGCCAGTCCTCATACGGTAGCCGAGCTTAGCTGCCGCTGCGACTATGCGCTTGAGCACCACCCGCGGTGCCTGATCGACGCTGGCGCCCTCCATCACCAGGTCGCCGGCGACCCAGGCGACTTCCGGTTTCCAAGGGAGTTGCGTCAGGCTTGCTGGATCGGGGATCGCGAACATGTCCGGATGCGCCGGGGTCATGTCCAGATAAGCCGCGAAACCGGCGAAGCCAGCGCCGTCTTTCTCCATGCCGGGCGCGGCGGCGGCGGGCACCAGCTTGGAGCGCTGCACCCCCTTCAGATCGGTGAAATTGAACAGGAAATACTCGATCCCGTTCTTCTTGGCGAACGCTTCCAGCTTGCCGGCCATGCGTCGTCTCCCCCCGTGATTTGTTTCCCCTGTCAGTCCGAGCCCGGTATCCAGTCGGTTCCAGCCAGCGGCACCCGTGCCATCGCGGCGGCCTCCACCGTCAAGGCGACCATATCCTCGGGCTCGAGATTGTGCACATGCGACTTGCCGCAGGCTCGTGCCAGGGTCTGGCATTCCATGGTCAAGGTCGTCAGGTAGTTGCGCAGCCGCCGCGCGCCCTCCTCCGGATCGAGCCGCTTCTCCAACTCCGGATCCTGGGTCGCGATGCCGACGGGACAGCGCCCGGTGTGACACATGTGGCACGACCCCGGCCGCGTGCCGATCGCCGCGTAGTCGTCTTCGTACAGCGGCGCGTTGCAGTTCAGCGCCATCAGCGCCGCCATGCCGATCGAGACCGCGTCGGCGCCAAGCGCCAGCGCCTTGGCCACGTCGCCCCCTGTGCGGATGCCGCCCGACACGATCAGCTGCACCTTGCGGTGCATGTCGAGCTCGCGGAGCGCGTCGACCGCGAGCCTGACCGCCGGCAAGGTCGGAATGCCCACATCCTCGATAAATACATCCTGCGTCGCCGCCGTGCCGCCCTGCATGCCGTCCACGACTACCGCGTCGGCGCCGGCCTTGACCGCCAGCATGACGTCGTAGCGGGTTCGCGTCGCGCCGACCTTGACGTAGATCGGCTTTTCCCAGTTGGTGATCTCGCGCAACTCCTGGATCTTGATCGCCATATCGTCGGGCCCGGTCCAGTCCGGGTGGCGGCTGGCGCTGCGCTGGTCGATGCCGACGGGCAGGGTGCGCATGCCAGCGACGCGCTCGGTGAGCTTCTGGCCGAGCAGCATGCCGCCGCCGCCAGGTTTGGCACCCTGGCCGGCGACGATTTCGATGGCGTCGCCCTGGCGCAGCTGGTCCGGGGTCATGCCGTAGCGCGACGGCAGATATTGGTAGACCAGGGTTTTCGAGGCCTCGCGCTCTTCTTGCGTCATGCCGCCGTCGCCGCTGGTGGTGCTGGTGCCCATGGCGGTTGCGGCAAGGCCGAGCGCCTTCTTGGCGTTTGCCCCCAGAGCGCCGAAGCTCATGCCGGCGATGGTGATGGGAATCTCGAGCTTGATGGGCTTGGAGGCGTAGCGCGCACCGATGGTCACGTCGGTATCGCACCGCTCGCGATATCCCTCGAGCGGGTAGCGCGACATGGAGGCGCCGAGGAATACGAGATCGTCGAAATTGGGTACGCTCCGCTTGGCGCCCGAGCCGCGGATGGAATAGATGCCCTCGCGCGCGGCGCGCTGGATTTCCGCGATCACGTCGGGCGGGAAGGTTGACGAAGCCGGGTCCTCGTGTTCGTCGCTCATGCCATGCCTCCGCTCAATACCCACCGGCATTGTCGATATTGAAGTTGTAGAGCCGCCGGGCCGAGCCATAGCGTCGGAAGCCGGAGGGCTCGGCGTCCATGCCCGCGCGCGCCAAGAGCGCTTGCAGACCCGAGGCGTGGCCCGCCGTCATCTCTTTCTCCACGCAGTCGGCGCCGAGACTCGCAACCGAGCCCTGGACAAAAATCCTGGCCTCGTACAGCGAATCGCCGAGGTCCGCGCCGGTGTCGCCCAGCACCACGAGTCGGCCAGCCTGCGCCATAAAGGCGGCCATGTGGCCGATCGATCCGCCGACGACCACGTCGGCCCCCTTCAGCGAAATCGCGCAGCGCGCGCTGGCGTCGCCCTCGATCACAAGCAGGCCGCCATGGGCGGTGGCCCCGGCGGACTGGCTGGCGTCGCCAGTGACGCGGACCGAGCCGGACATCATGTTCTCGGCCACACCCGTGCCCACATTGCCGTTCACCGTGACACGCGCCTCCTGGTTCATGCCCGCGCAATAGTAGCCCGCATGTCCCTCGATCGTGACTTCGATGGGATGGGTCAGGCCGACCGCCAGCGCGTGCCGGCCGCCGGGTTCGAGCACCCGGAACTGCGTTTCCCCATTATCACCGTCGCGCATTTGAAGGCGGCGGTTGAGGTCGCGCACCTCGACCGCCGCGAGGTCGATCGTCTCCATCTAAGCCCTCCCCCAGCTGTAGACGGTCCCCGGCTCCGGCTCCCACACGCTCGCAGTCTCAACACCCGGAAGCCGCGCCAATGCACGGAATTCGGACGCCATCGCCACCCACTCCTCGGTCTCCGCCATGATTGCGGGCTTGCAGGCGATTGGATCGCGCAACACCGAGAAGCCGTCGCGCGTGCCCACGGCAAAAGTATAAAAGCCGTCGAGATCGCCAAGGGCCGCTTCCAACGCCTCAGTGATCGTGGCCCCCTGTTGCAGCCGCCAGGTCAGGTATCCCGCGGCGACCTCGCTGTCATTGTCGGTCTGGAACGTGATGCCGGCTTGATCGCGGAGCCGCTCTCGAAGGCGGTGGTGGTTGGAGAGCGATCCGTTGTGCACAAGGCAGAGATCGTCGCCGGTGTTGAAAGGGTGGGCGCCCTCGGTCGTAACCGCACTTTCGGTCGCCATGCGGGTGTGGCCGATGGCATGACTGCCTGCGGCTTGCGGCACACCGAAGCGCGACAGCACGTCGGCCGGCAGCCCGACTTCCTTGTAAATCTCAAGGCTGTCGCCGGAACTCATGATCCGAAGTTCTGGCCGATTGACCTCGACCCAGTGCCGCAATGCCGCAGCGTCGACGGCGGCGCGCAAAATGGCGTGACTGGAAACCCGCTCGGCCTCAACCGCAACGCCGAGGTCCCGTTCGGCTTCGGCCGCGACGCCGTCCCAATCGAATTCAAGATCGGAATCGTGGAGTGTCACTTTCGCGTCTCCGGACGCCGTGCCGCGGTAGATCGCGACGCCGGCGCTATCCGGCCCCCGGTCGGTCATCTGTTCCAACATGGGTGCGAAGTAGGCGCCCAGCCGGTCGCGAATTTCCGGATTCTTGAGATAAAGGCCAACGATGCCGCACATGATGCCCGTCCAGGTAATTTCGTCGTGTCGCGGGGGATATTATGACGAGGAAATCGAGTTTTCTAAAAAAGAATTATCCCGAATCGCCGATATCACGGCCGAGCGAGAAGACCGAACGTTATCGCGCCGGCGAAACCAGCGGTTCAGGCGGCTCAGGGGACACCATCGCGTCGAAGAACAAGGAATCGCCGAGACGCCGATGAAGACCCTGTTTGCCGCATCCTTATATCGTTTGGTATTGCCAGTTAGGAGCGAGGTCGGCTTGCGCGAAAATTTTCCTATGCCGCGTTGTCCTAGTAAACGGATCGCGGCGTCGAGCAAGGTTACTCCGGTTGTCGGTGCAATCCTGATATCAATAATTTGACGGCGGCTTATCCATCAACACCAGATGTAAAATCATGTCAGCGCTAACAGCCGAATCTAGCCAAGACCGGCGCCTCAACCGTCTCGCGTCGGCGGCGGGGTGAGGCCGCCCGGCACCATGGCGCTCAGGGCTTGCGTGATCCCGTCCGGGCTCGCGCCGGCGTCCTCCAAGCGGGTCCGGCGCTTGACCGCGGCCCTGACGATTTTGGAGCCGAGATAACGAACGGGCTCCGGCGGCAGAAATACCGTCGGCTTGTCGCGCAGGACGAGTGGCGTTTCCGACCACTCGTCGTTTCGGTCGAGCGCCAGGGAAGCGAGGATGCGCCCGCCGGTATAGGAAGGCCCGACGCCGTTGCCGTTGTAGCCGTGGCCGTAGGCGATCCTCGGGCAGTCATGCAGCCGGCCGAAAAAGGGCATGCCGTTGGCGGTCCGGCTGGCGGGCCCTTGCCAGGCGGCGGTGATCGGGACGCTTTCGAGTTCGGGGTACAGGCGAACGACGCGACCATGGACTTCCCGGCTTCTTTCGCTCTGCCGATCGAAGCGATCACCGACCCGGCCGGAGAACGGGATCTTGCCGCCGCCCTTGCCCAGACTCAGGCGCCCGTCCGGCGTAGTGCGGTAATAGTCCACCCCCAGCCGGGAATCCGAGATCGCCATTCCGTTGCTATAGCCGATGCGCTGGAGCAGCTCGGGGACCGGCTCGGTGATTACCGCGTCAACGCCGATCGGCAACATCGCTCGGCGAAAGTCCGGCAGCTCGTGCGCCCAGGCATTGAGCGCGAGCACGACGCTCGAAGCCGTGACAGATCCGCGCGCGGTGCGGACCACCGGCTCGGGGCTACGTTCCAACTCGGTCATCGGGCTGTGTTCATGGATGACGACGCCCCGTTCGACTGCGACGCGGGCCAGTCCGCGCGCGAGCTTCGCAGGCTGAAGCGTGGCGATGCCGGCTTCGAACACACCGCTCAGATGCATTCGCGACCCGGAGCGCTGCTGAACTTCCTCGCGCGACAGCGCTTCGAAGGGATGCAGGCCATGTTTCTCCAGAATATCGATGGTCGAGCGCCAAGCCTCGAGCTGCGCGGGATTGGTCGCGGTCCAGAGCCAGCCATCCAAGCGATATTCCGCGTCGATCTGATGCGCTTCGCAGAACGCGCCGACGCGCCTCACACCGTCGGCAAATTCGCGCAAAAGGCGCACGCCTTCTTGTGCGCCGGCCAACGGGAGAACCCCCGTGGCCTTGCTCATCCAGCTCATGCAGAAGCCGCCGTTGCGGCCGCTGGCGCCACTGCCGCACAGATCCCGTTCAATAATGACGACCCGAACGGATGGATCCAATTCGGTGATATGCAGCGCGGTCCAAAGGCCGGTGAAACCACCTCCGACGATACACACATCCGCGCGAATATCCCGCTCGAGTACCGTCGCGCTGAGCGGTGCTTCGAACAAGGCTTGCCTTAACCAATAGGAGCGGTGCGGCTCGGACACGTCGAGAAATCTCCATTCAACGTTCGATAGAGGGATTGTCGCGGGATTGTCCTTCCTGGCGGGCCGGTCGGGCGCGATGATTGTTGTAGCGAAATATACCGTGTAGCCGAAAGGCTCACGATTATGCAATGCGTGACCTAGCCCCCTTAACCGGATCCACGGTGTGAGTTAGAGAGAGCGTCATC
>CAYPAV010000046.1:0-6547 GCA_964408805.1 uncultured Rhodospirillaceae bacterium
TGAGAACGGCGGCGCAATAATCCCCCACTGAATCGGCCGAACGATTTGGCCGGAACGGCGGACCAATATGGGACCGTCTATAGCCTTCGTCGGGATTGACCTGATTGAAGGTGGGGGGATGTACGTAGTGGATCTTTATCGGCGTGTCCGGCTGGCGTGTCATCATGAGGGATTGAGCCGACGGGAAGCGGCTCGTCGGTTTGGGATCGACCGGAAGACGGTTGCCAAGATGCTGGCGTACTCGGTTCCGCCTGGCTACCGGCGGAGCGGCCCACCTCGGCGTCCGAAGCTGGAGGCGTTCACAGGCATAATCGACCGAATCCTCGAGGAGGACCAGTCGTCTCACCGCAAGCAGCGGCACACAGCGAAGAAGATCTTCGAACGTTTGCGGGACGAGCACGGGTTCACCGGCGGCTACACCATCGTGAAGGACTACGTTCGCGAGCGCCGGCGCCGGTCGCGGGAGATGTTCGTGCCTTTGGTGCATCCGCCGGGCCATGCCCAGGTTGACTTCGGCGAAGCGATGGCGGTGATCGGTGGTGTCGCGCGGAAGGTGCACTTCTTCGCCTTCGACCTGCCGCACAGCGACGCCAGCTTCGTGAAGGCCTATCCGGCGGAGACGACGGAGGCATTCTGCGACGGGCACGTGGCGGCGCTGGCCTTCTTCGGCGGCGTTCCCCGCTCGATCTTGTACGACAACACCACGCTGGCGGTGGCGCGGATCCTGGGCGACGGAACGCGACAGCGCACTCGGGTCTTCAGTGAGCTGCAATCCCACTACCTTTTCGAAGACCGCTTCGGCCGACCTGGCAAGGGCAACGACAAGGGTAAGGTGGAGGGCCTAGTCGGCTACGCCCGGCGCAACTACCTGGTGCCGATTCCCCGGGCGGAGAGCTTCGAGGCTCTGAATGCCGGGCTTGCCGAGCAATGCCGTCGCCGACTCGACGATCGGCTGCGCCGCCACACGGAGACGATCGGCGAGCGTCTCGGACGCGACCGAGGGGCCTTGATGCCGTTGCCGCCGTCATCATACGACGCTTGCGACAGACGTCCCGGACGGGTGAGTTCGCTATCGCTGGTGCGCTACCGCAATAACGATTACTCCGTGCCCGTCGCCTACGGCCATCGCGAGGTTCTGATCCGGGGCTATGTCGACCAGGTGGTCATCAGCTGTGGATCGGAGGTCATCGCCCGGCATCGGCGGTCCTACGAGCGCGAGGACCTGATCTTCGATCCGCTGCACTACCTGCCGCTGATCGAGAAGAAGATCGGCGCGCTGGACCAGGCCGCGCCGCTGGAGGGTTGGGATCTGCCCGAGGCCTTCGCCACGCTCCGCCGTCTGATGGAGGCCCGTATGGGCAAGGCCGGCAAGCGGGAGTACGTCCAGGTCCTGCGTCTCCTGGAGACCTTTCGCCTCGCCGAGGTGGACGCGGCGATCCACGATGCCCTGAAGCTGGGGGCGATCGGCTTCGATGCCGTCAAGCACCTGGTGCTGTGTCGCATCGAGCGACGGCCGCCGCGTCTCGATCTCGACCTCTATCCCTATCTCCCGAGGGCCCGGGTCGCGGCGACGTCGGCCGGGAGCTACATGAGCCTGCTGTCGGGAGCCGGCACATGACCGACGCCCCGCAGGTGTTGCTGGAACATCACCTCAAGACGCTCAAGCTGCCGACGTTCCTGCGCGAATACGACAAGCTTGCCCGGCAATGCGCCTCGGAAGGCGTTGATCACGTGCGCTATCTCCATCGTCTCGCCGAGCTCGAGCTGATCGACCGCGAGCGTCGCATGGTCGAGCGACGGATCAAGGCCGCCCGCTTCCCCGTGGTCAAGAACCTGGATGGCTTCGACTTCAAGGCTATCCCCTCGCTCAACAAGACGCTGGTGCTGGAGCTCGCCCGCGGTGAGTACATCGAACGCCGCGAGAACGTGATCGCGCTTGGCAACAGCGGCACGGGGAAGACCCACATTGCCCTCGGTCTCGGCCTGGCGGCCTGTCAGAAGGGCCTCAGCGTCGGCTTCACCACCGCCGCCGCGCTCGTTCATGAACTGATGGAGGCGCGCGACGACAAACAGCTCCTCCGGTTCCAGAGGAGGCTCGCCAGCTACAAGCTCCTGATCATCGACGAACTCGGCTTCGTGCCGCTGTCCAAGGTCGGCGCCGAGCTGTTATTCGAGGTCTTCAGCCAGCGCTACGAGCGTGGCTCGACCCTGGTGACCTCCAACCTGCCGTTCGATGAATGGACCGAGGTGTTCGGTTCCGAGCGCCTGACGGGCGCACTGCTCGACCGGCTGACGCATCACGTCCACATCCTCGAGATGAATGGCGAGAGCTTCCGGCTCAATCAAAGCCGCGGGTATCGAGAGCCGACCGCCGGCTGACCCAACCACCTCGCATCGCTTGACCCCGTGGGCCCACAGGCCCCTCCCACGCGCGCCGCCGCGTCAGCCATGTGAGGGGCACGCCACGGCGCGCGCGGGTCCCTCCCATGGACTACGGGGACAAGCCATCTACACCGAGTGGCCCGAATTTACGCCGCCAGCTGGCCCCATTTTGCTCCGCCGTTGACAGTCGGGTGTTCAGAGGTCAGCTTGGCCTGCCAGAACAATGGTATCACGTGATACCACGCCGCGACTGAACGCTCCTTCGGTGATTGACCGGGGGAGGGGCCTATTAAGAAGTGACTTTGGGGGCATGCGGGGCCTTCGCGCGCTACTTACCCCCTAGATGGCCGCAAGGTGATTTTCGAATTTTCAAAAAAAAATCGGAGGACTGAATTGGCTGCAAATGAAGACTCGGAGGTATCCGCAGCCCTCAACGAGAGACATTCGTGGGAGCGATGTCTGTTTTTTGATGGGTACGTCTGCTCTACCCCCAACACCAGACATCGGGCGTAGGTTGGTCTTCTTCTGCTTTTGACCCTAACCGGACTCCGGCGCTGGATAGACTCACCGCTCCCCGCGGAATAGTATTTCGCCAATAACGCGTGTCGGGGAATGACCTGTGACCAAAGAATTCGTTCAAAGAAGGCTTGCGGCGATCTTGGTTGCCGATGTCGTCGGCACCTGATGGGGCCGGACGGCAGGTTTGTACGAATGTTCGGCGACGGGATTTGCCCGAGAAAATGGCCGATGAGATACGAAAACACCCGAACAACCAAATGCGATCCCAGATGCGGGAAGGAGAACCCACGATGACGATCCGAACGCTTGCTCTTGCCCAACTATGTGTCCTTTCACTGGCGCTGCCCGCTTTCGCAGGCGACTACCACGTCGGTAACCTCAAGATCAGCGAGCCATGGTCACGGGCTACGCCGGGACTGGCCAAGAACGGCGCGGCCTACATGACGATCTCCATCCGCGGAGCGGATCAGGACAAGCTCACCAGGATTTCCACTCCGGTCGCCAAAAAAGCAGAACTTCACACGCATCTGATGGAGAACAACATCATGAGGATGCGTCGTATCGATGCATTGGAAATAAGCCCCGGCTCACCTTCGGTCATGCGTCCCGGCGGGCTACATGTGATGTTGATGGGCCTCCGCGCTCCGCTCAAGAAGGGCGGAAAATTTCCATTGATCCTGACCTTCGAAAAAGCGGGCCAGTTGACAATTGAGGCCACCGTTCATGGAATTGGAGCGAGGTCGCCGGGTCCGCAACACAAAAAGGATGGGCACCATCACGGGCGACATGGGTCATGACCCGCGGGCAGCGAGTGCCTAAGCCGAGCGCTACAGCGCTTGATCGGCGGGGACGGCTTTACGAAGCGCGTTTGCGATTTCTTCGAACTCGACCTCGTGGTTGAAATGGGTGACGTACGTTCCGTCCGGACCCATCAAATAAATGATCGAATTATGTTCGACCTGATAACCGATTTCAGGGTCAGGATCCCTCAGGTGCACATAGTGAACCCGATATGACCTGGCGACCCTGTTGATCTCGCTCTCGTCGCCGGTCAGCGCTATCAGCCTCGGATGAAAATGGGCGATGTAGGCTTCGAGCTTCTCCGGTGTGTCGCGCATTGGATCAACGGTAATGAAGATGGGCTGCACCGACTTTCCCCGCGTTCCGATCTCTTGGAGCGCCATGGACATATCGTTCAGTGCGGTCGGGCATAGGTCGGGGCAATAGGTGTAGCCGAAATATATCAACATCCAGCGGCCTCGAAACTCGGCGTCGCTGCGTTGTACACCGGTGTGATCCATCAGTCGGAAAGGTCCACCGGCTTGAGCGAAACTGCCGGGCCCTCGCAAGAGAAGCGCAATCATCGCCACAAACAGGGCGACGATGAGAAACGATGCGATCGTGCCAAAAATAACCGGTTTTCTCGACAAAGGCATATCACTCATAACTCGGTCACTTAATGGAAAGAGCGAGCTCTGGGGCATTCACCGGTCGTATCTCACCGGCGCTTCCATGGTACTTCGGTCCTCTCAGGGAGGCGGTTCCAGCCAGCTTCGCGTCACCCCGGTCGCGCTTTCCAGGGTTCTGAGAAATTTCTCTATCTGTCCAAGCTCTGACGGTTCTAATCCGAGCGGACTCAGCTCCGTGCGACCAACGTTTTGGCGTGGTGCACTATTATAGTGATCAAGGACGGCCGACAATGTCGCGAACTGTCCATCGTGCATGTAGGGGCCGGTCTTCGCCACGTTGCGCAGCGTCGGCGTCTTGAAGCCACGGGCAAAGTGGGGATCGTCGGTCTTGACGAACCTAAGTTCATTGCAGCCGCTACTGCGCGCATCGCTGTATCGGCTGAAGCAGTTGAACTCATCACTCAGGACCTTTCGAACGCCGGCAAGGCGGCCGCGATCCGTCCAGCCTCCCGTCGGGTCGGGAACCCCGGTGTCGTGAAAGACGTTGTTGGTGAAGAGAGGACCGTTATGGCAACGAATGCACTTTCCTGGTCCGATGAATAACCGCAGGCCTGCACTCTCGTCCGCCGAAAACAGCATTGCCGCCCGGCTAGCATCGCCGGCCGTAACAGCTTCGACATATCGGTCGAACAGCGACGGGCCAGGAATCAGGCGCCGTTCATATGCGGCGATCGCCTTACCGATGTTCGCAAATATGTGGCTTATCGCTTCGCGATCACGGAGCGCCATTCCTTCCCAGGCGGTCCGCATCGCTGAATCATCCACGGGGCCGGCGGAACGCGGAAACCGTCGATTGTCGGAAAGTTCTGGCAACGGTCCGAACAGTGCCTCGTACGCCGCCCGATAGTTGGCATCGGAAGAAATAAGATGGGCATACTGCGTACGCGTGCCTCCGTGCTCCACCGAACTCTCCAACGGCCCAAGCGCCTGCGACCATTGACTGTCCTTGCGCCCGTCCCAGAAGAACCAGGGGCTATACGCGGTGCCGATGATCGTCATGGTATTGCGGCCCGCTGTGCCAACGCCACGGCCCAGCTTGCGACCATCGGTGAAAGCCAGCCCCGGCAGATGACAGGTCGCGCAGGCGACTTGCCCGTCGGAACTCAGCCGGGTGTCAAAAAACAATCGGTGCCCGAGGCGCGCCGCGCGCGGGTCATCGCCAACCTTATTGGTGGGGTCGGGAGGCAGCGGGGGAAGACTACCGATCCACAAGCCGTGCAGGATACCAAGTTCGCTCGGCGACCAGACAACCCCGGGGCGATCGCCGAAAACCGGCGTCGCGGCCATGACAAGCAAGATCGCGACAAACCACGACGGCAACCTTTTCGCCCTGGCTCTCAACGGTCGCTCGCTATTTGAGGACTAGGTTGAACGTGACACGGTCCTTGTGATGGCCACTCTCGATCCCGAACCTTAGCTGCCACCAGCCCGCCATGTTGAACTTCATACCCTCGACCAGGTATCGGCCGTCGCCCAGTTGCTTTGTGATCCGAGGTGATGTCGGTAGACCGTGGCCGTGATTGGGCATCCCGCCGTCCACCGTGACATTTGCGCCCTTAACCGGGCGACCGTCTGGCATCACGATATCGAGGATCCAGCTATGCATGACGTTGATCGCCACCTTCCGCGGCCGCGCCGTGATTGATACCTTGTAGTGCTTGTGTCGAGAGAGCTTCGAGGTTGACGTGTCCAGGCTATTCGGAATCTCGCCACCATCCATTTTCATCGTTCCATGGGATGGATGATGACGACCAGGTGCCTTCGCACCGTGATCCATCTTCTTCATCTCGCCAGGTTTGGGCGCGACGCTTCGATGTTCGCCGTGCCCGTGGGTCTGTGCCGCGACGCTGCCGACGAAAATGATCGACAGTACAAGTGCGGCATGGGCGAAAATCCAGTACTTCATTTTTTTCCCCTATCCTCTCCAGTCGCATCGGCGAGAGACCAACAAAACATAACCCGATTCGATGCCGCCATCGACATCACGACGTACAAGATCGCGTTACCGCTGTGGCGCACGTCAGGTGATCGACAACCTTGATATGAAGGAAGCGAAAGCGCTGCTCCACGAGCTGTCTTGACCGCAGAGGTTGCAGCACGCAAACCCGCCGCATGTCGCTTATTGGCAGATATTGTTGATAAAGTCGCTTGTGTTGTTGATTGGTGCGTGATTCGTT
>CAYPAV010000047.1:0-5896 GCA_964408805.1 uncultured Rhodospirillaceae bacterium
TCCCCTTCCTTGTCCGACAGGGCGTATCTGTGTTCGACGAACGATTGAGGGCCGGCATCGATCCAGGCTTTGGCGTAATCCGTCAGATGGTCGTGGCCCAGCGGGTCGATGTTGTGGACGACGGCGTTGTCCGGGAGGCGGCTGACGAAGTAGGGCATCTCCCAACCGTCGAATACACCGCCGTTTAGGACCACTTCGCAGTTGGCGTAATCAATGTATTCGAAATACTGCACATTTCTGAAAACGCGTTCGACATAGCGCGCCCATATGTTCTCCGGCTTTCCGGTAAGGACGTACGAATAGGTCGCGCGACTTACGTCATCCCGAAGATGTTTGAGAACCTTCAGGATCTCATCGCTCTTTTCGGCGACAATGCCCTCCATCAGCGACAGGTAAGACCCTTCCAATATTTCGAACTTGCCGCTTGCCGGATCAAGCGATGCCCGGTTCATGGTGGCGATCAGATGCCCGAATTCCGTCAAATCCATTCGGACCGTCCCGTCGAACGTGAGCTTGTCCAGCGCGCGATCGGCGAACTCCCACCACGCCCACATATCGCCGACGGGCACGGGCAAAATGCGGACCGAATCGCTGGCGCGGAGACGGATCAATTCGTCGGCTCCGGGCACGCTTGCGTCGCACAACAGAACCGCTGCCCCCTCGGCCTCCCCAGGGGTCGAAACAAATCCCGAAAATTCCGCCGCGGGCCGCAGAACTTCAAGAATACCCACCAGAGATTTGGTCAAGTCGGTTTCGCCGAGAACGAAATATCGCCCCGTTTCGGGTAAATCCAAGGGTGCGTCAAATATCATTGGCGGATGGGATAAACTGTTTCTTCACGACTTTCCTGTGACCATCCCACAATGTCGACCGATACTAAAGGAAGCGTAAACGATGCTCGGATAATCGTTCAATTGGCCGAGCTCGATGCGCCGGAAGATCTGGAACAAAGACTCCAGGACTTTTTCGTGCCCTTTGCCGCCGAAAGACGGCAGGCGGACGGTTGGGCCCAGTTGGTCGACGCCGCGCTGGATCTTGGACGGCTGAACGTCGCCGCGGTGTTTGCCGATCAGTTCGCCGAAACCGATCCCGAGAACTCTCAGGTCCGGTACAGTGCCGGACTCATCAAACTGTGGTCCGGCCGGGAGGCGGAAGCCGAGGCCGATGCGAAGCAGTTGATCGCGCGTTTTCCCGATGGCGACGACGGCTATCAGCTCATGCTGGATATTTCGCAAATGTCGGGGGATTGGGCCGGCATGCCCGCGTGGTGGGAAAAACTCCATGACAACGAACAAGCGCGGCTGGCGGGGCACCCGCTCGGCCGGGAAGGCATGCGCTTCCTCAATCACAACCACGGCATCGTGCACCGGTTCGGTGAAACGGCCACGCAGCTCGACCCCTTGCTCAAAATGGTTGGGCTGGGGTGGATACCGGAAGCACGGTTCCGGCTTCTCGCGCCGGCCGGGCTGGCTGCCAATGCCGCATACCTCGACTATTGGCGAGATGACATCGATATCGTCAGCGATCCGAAAATGATTGATGAGCTGATCGATCTGGCGACGGAGTTGCGCATTCACACCCGCTTTTTCCGCCTACCCGACGGCCGCTTCGTCTCAAAAATGCAGGGACAAGCGGCGGTTCAGAAGGCCTGGCATGAAGCAAAACGTCCACCCCTTCTGAAGCTTCGCCATGATCATCGGGCGCGGGGCCGCGCGGCAATGGCGAAATTGGGTCTGCCCGAAGACGCCTGGTTCGCCTGCCTGCATGTCCGCGAGCCTGGTTATCTCCGCCCCCACGAAGCCGATATCCACGCCTTCCGCGATGCCGACATCCAGGATTATCTCCCGGCTGTCGATGCCATCACGGCGCACGGCGGCTGGGTGGTGCGATTGGGCGATGCATCGATGCGGCCGCTGGAGAAAATGGACAAGGTTGTCGATTACGCTCTCAGCGAGGCCCGTGAGGATTGGCTGGACATCTATCTGCTGGGAGCGGCGCGATTCGTCTTGGGCACGACATCCGGGCCGACACCGGTTGCCGCTACCTTCGGCACACCGGTCATCATGACCAACATGGTGCCGCACGGCGAACGCGGCCCCAACCAGCGAAGCCTGTTTCTGCCCAAGCTTTACCGACGCCGGGACGGAAGCCCGCTATCCTTCCGCGAAATGCTGAAGGGTCCGCGGCGCTGGTTGTGGAACGGCAGGTTGCTTGGAGCCGAAGGTCTGGAAGCCGTCGACAACTCGCCGGAGGAGTTGCGCGATGTCACGCTAGAGATGATCGATCGTCTGGGTGATGGCGTCGCCGAGGACGAGCACCAGACCGGCCTGCAAGCGGCCTACCGGGCTCTATTCGACCGCGACGACGATTTCGACACCGGCAGCCGCATCGGCGGCGCGTTCATCGAAAAATACCGGGATCTGCTCTAACCCGCCGCAGCCGTCCCCCGAGACAACGCCGACCGGACAACATCGGCCAGGGCCGGCGGCTGCAAGCCGTAAATCTCCAGCAGATCGTCCTGCGACCCGTACTTGTCGGTGAAAACATCCGGCACGCCAAGCGAAATGATCTGGGGGCCACCCGCGCCGAAAGCACCGGCCAGGAGGTCGGTGACGGCGCTGCCGAGACCGCCGATAGTGGTGTGCTCCTCGGCGCTGACAATCAAGGACGCCCGCCTCGCCCGCGCCAGAATTGCCGTCTCGTCCAGCGGCTTGACCGTATGCGTGTGAAGTACACTGACGGAGATGCCTTCTGAGTGGAGCTGGTCGGCGGCCGCCAGGGCGCGACCGCTGATGATCCCAGTGGTCACGAACAAAACATCGCCGCGGTCACGCTCGAAATCGCGCAACGGGATCGCTTTACCGATTTCAAAACCGTTTTCCGCCTGGCTGACGACGGCATCGCCGCCCTTGGCCAGACGAATGTAGGCAGGACCCGACAGGTCCATGGTCGCCGGGATAAGTCGCTTCATTTCCTCGGCGTCCGAAGGCGCCAGAACGGTCATATTGGGCAGAGCACGCATGATCGCCATGTCCTCCAGCGCGATATGCGTCGGCCCCAATGGGGCGTACACCATGCCGCCGCCGTTGGCGATCAGCTTGACCGGCAGATTGTGGAGGCAGAGATCGACGGCAACCTGTTCGTAGCAGCGCCGGGTAAGAAACGTGGCGATAGTGTTGACGAAGGGAATCAACCCGTCCATCGCCATACCCGCCGCCATGCCGATGATGTTGGCCTCGTTCACACCCTCCATGAAGAAACGTTCGGGCATCTCCTCCCGGAAATTGTCCAGCGTGCCGGCACCAAGGTCCGAGCCGATGAAAACCACGCGGTCGTCCTCTTTGGCGAGTTCGTAAACCATGTCCAGCGCGGTGCGTCGCATCAGGCCACCTCCAACGCGTCATAGAGGGCAGCCAGTTCGTCCGCCGAAATACGGGACTTATGATGCCAGCCCGCAACGTGCTCGATATGAGCGATACCCTTGCCCTTTACGGTATGGCAGATCACGACGCTAGGTTTGCCGGAAGCGAAGGGAAGTCCACCAAGAATTTGCCGCAACGCGGTCACGTCATGGCCGTCGACCTCGCCGACGTCGAAGCCGAAGGCCCGCCACTTGTCGGCCAGCGGTTCGAGATCCTGAACTTCATGGGTCGGGCCATAGGATTGCAGCTTGTTGTAATCGATCAGCACCGTGAGATTATCCAGATTATGCTTGGCGGCGCACATGGCGCTTTCCCAGACGCTGCCTTCGTTGATTTCACCGTCACCGGTGATGACGAAAATCCGCGAAACCCGCCTTTGCATGCGCGCGGCGAGCGCCATGCCGACGCCGATACCGAGGCCATGCCCCAGCGCGCCCGTCGAAGCCTCGACACCGGGAACCTTGTCGCGCTCGGGATGGCCCCCCAGGATCGAATCTCGCTTGCAGTAGGTCAACAAGTCGTCGAACGGGAAATAACCCTTGTCTGCCAGAACGGCATAGAGGCCGAGGCAACCATGGCCCTTCGACAGAATGCAGCGGTCGCGTAGCGGCCAATCCGGCTCGTCCGGCCGGTAGCGCAGCACGTCGTCGTAAAGCACGCGGAGGATTTCGATCAGCGATAGGGCCGACGGCAGGTGGCCGCGGCCGCCGCCTTCCATGGCCTGAACGCAGGCGCGGCGCAGGCCCCGCGAGCGTTCGTCCAACGGGGGCGACAAATCGTCTCGGGGACTAATCGAAGAGAGGGCCATCTTTAAGACTTTCGGATACGAGGAGAAGCATGTGACGGGCTTTCCGCAATTGAGCGGCACGAATGCGGCCGGCGTCGAGGGGACCGGCCGCGGCCAGCCGGCGCGCCCAGACGTTGGGCAGGAATTCGTTCAGCATGATCAGAACCCAGCACAATCCATAGAGCGGGTAGAGGGCGTTAAGCCGGGTCGGGAAGTCACCGTCCCGGCTTGAAAAGACGGCCATTGCGCCATCGTGAAACCGCTTGCGAAATGGTATCGACAGGGTCATTCCGGGATGAAGAAGAAAATCGGAAACCAGCTTCGCCGGATCGTCCCATCCGAAATACTCAAAGTCGACGAACACGACCCGTCCATCCTCCCGGCGCAGCGCATTGTGAAAGCCGAAATCGGAAGGACTGAGGACGCGGCGGGGGATTGACAGATCACCCTCGAAATCAATTCCCGAGGCGCTGTATTTTTGCCGTGCCCAGGCCACCGCATGGCTGGACAGTTCAACGAAATCACTGTCGAGAAATTCCCGGAGTTCCGAGGACGCGTCGGTTTCGTCAGCCAATTCGTCGAAGCGGGCCAAGCGCGTTTGGATTTGGCGTGCGACCGCGCGTCCCGACAGCGTCGCGGCCGACGCCAGAGGAAGCCTTTCTGTTCCATCGACGCCGCTCAACGCCTCCAGTTCGGCCACGAAACGCAACGCCGCGTCGACATCCATGACGCTGGGTGGATTGACCGGGCCGCCGTCGATCCATTCGAAGGCGGCGCAACCGGTTCTGGCGTCCTCGGCAATAACCCTTGGCACCGCGCTGACGTTGTAGTGTTCGAGAAATCTCAAGCCGGCGATCTCCGCGCTCATGCGGTCCCTGGGATCATCCTCGCGCGGGCCGTAGACCTTGAAGGCAAAGGAATTTCCGTCGGCACAACTCGCCCGGAACACCCTATTGTTGCGTCCGCCCAAAGCGGCCTCAATCGTTTCGACCTCGCGGTCGAGCAAGTCCGAGGCCTGGCGCCTCAATCCGTCGTATTCAGGCGACGGCTGATTGGCCAAGGAGTTCATTCGATATCTCGCTCCAGTTTCGGCAAACGGTAATGGGAAGCCGTGTCTCAAGATGGCCCGGGGCGAAAAGAATGCCGCGGGTGTGTCCGGGGAATCCGGGCTCGGCGAATACTTCCTCAAGGTCATCGACAAATATTCCGCAATTCAGTTCCGCGATCCTCGTCACTTTTTCTGCCCGTGAGTCCTCGAAATGGACGTCGTCGGGCGATAAGCCGAAGCCGCGGCGGCCAAAAAACCCCTGTCCTTCCATCCACGCCAAAGCCGCCTCTCGAAGGTCCGCATCGACATCGGCGCTGGCCGGCCGTCGCGTCTTGTGACTGACGACGACAAAACGGAAACCGGCGCTAAAACCGCGCGACAGGAATTCCATTACGCCCTCGTATGGCTTCGCTTCCGCAATGCGCGGCCCATAAGCCAGCGCCTGAAGCTTCCGCCATGCCATTTCACCCCCGGGCCGGGTGCGCAGCTTATCCCGGACGGCCTTCTTTCCGCCTTTGGGCGCGGCATCGAAAAATCCCTCTTCGACCGCCAAGGCGGCGAACAGTTCGTCGTAGCAGACGATTGTGTTGTCGAAATCGAGACCGACCCGCACCGGAACCTCACTTGTTCTTCCGATAA
>CAYPAV010000048.1:0-5880 GCA_964408805.1 uncultured Rhodospirillaceae bacterium
AACGAGCAAGGTCTAACATAACGATTGGTACGAAACCTGGGGGCAAGTCATGCCGAAATTCCCAGTATTATAAAGGTTAACAGGGTAATTTATCCGAGACTCGTTCGCCCCGGACCGCACCCGCCGCCACGCATTCCGGTCTCCGGGGCGGTGAAAGATCGATCGGGATTCACGTAAATCCAACGAGCTTTGGCTGGCCCATCAAGTCATGGGGGAAGTTTCGGAAATCGCTTCAGGGATTCCGAGGTGAGGTCGATGGGCCGCGGGCTGATCACCGCTCGTCAAACACCGAGCAAGGTCTAACATAATGAATGGTGCTAAACCCGAGGGCAGATCAAAATGGAACGAGCGCTGGAAATCGAACCGGGACAGGTTTTCACCAGTCCTTCCAAAACGTTGACCGACGCACATTTTCTGTTTTTCTCCGGGCTGACGGGTGACAACCACCCGATCCATTATGACGTCGAGTATGCGAAGTCGACCCGGTTCGGCGCGCCGCTCGCGCATGGGCTCTTGCTCGCCGCGATGACGGCGTTGGGGGGATCGGACGCCAGTTTCAGGATCGACGGGTTCGTCTTCGTCGAGCAAGGGAGCCGTTTTCTCAAACCCGTGCTGGTGGGCGATACGATTCAATCACGGTTGACGGTCGAGAAGATATGGAAGGAGGGCAGGCGTCAATTCGTACGCTTTGCCACGGTCCTCCGTAACCAGCGTGACGAAAGCGTTCTTGAAGGCTTTCACGTCTATCAGATCGTGCCGCGCAAGGAAGAGGCGGTCGCCGGTCAGAGGAGTTGAGCAAGATGTCGATGTACTGGGAAGAGTTCGAAGTCGCTAAGCGCTATGGCACCTATGGTCGCACCGTGACCGAGGGTGATCTCTCGCTTTTTTGCGCATTCGTCGGCTACCACGTACCGCTATTCATTGACGAAGAGTATGCGAAGGGAACTCAGTTCGGCGGAAGAATCGCGCCGAGTGCATTCACGATGTCGGTCTCGACCGCAATGACAGAAAGTCTGTTTCGCGACACCGTAATTTCATTGTTATCGGTGGAGCGAGGGAGGTTCCTGGCGCCCGTGCGTGCGGGCGATACGATTCGGACCGAAGTCGAAGTCCTTTCCAAGCGAGAAACGCGCAATCCGGAGAAGGGCATCGTGTCGTTTCGCGATCACGTCCTCAATCAGCACGGCGAGACGGTCTTTGAGATCGACAAGATCGTGATGCTCAAGCGGCAAACCGATCAATAGCGAGGTGCCGCCGTGCCGCGTGACCATCTTGGACGCGCTACCGCACACGACATCCGGAAGGATATCGAAACAACTGACGAGGTAGTCCAATGAACTTTCGTACGCCGATTTGCGACATGCTTGGAATCGATATTCCGATTTTCGCGGCCGGAATGGGGGGTGTGACGATGGCTCCGCTGGCGGGAGCGATTTCCGCGGCGGGCGGCTGCGGCGTATTGGGCGCAACCTTTTCCACGCCGGAAGAACTCCGCGAGGAGATCCGCGCCGTTCGGCGGATCACCGATCGGCCTTTCGGTGTCGATCTGTTGGTTCCAGGCGATATTCCGGAGGACCTGAGCGCACGCGAGATTCCGCCGTTTCCGGATTTCCTAAGCGACCTTCTGCCCAAGGTTAAAGGTCTCGAGGGCAAACCGCCGCCGCCGCTGACCATCGAGCTCGCGCGGGCGCAGCTGGCGGTGACGCTTGAAGAAAAGGTTCCGCTATTGGTCTCGGCCTTGGGTACGCCGCCCTGGCTGATCGATGAATGCCATCGCGCGGGGACAAAGGTGATGTCCATGGTCGGAACGGTGCGCCATGCACGCAAGCTCGAAGAAGCGGGCGTTGACGCCATCGTTGCCCAGGGCATGGAAGCGGGTGGCCATGTTGGCACTGTCACGACCATGGTTCTGGTGCCCGGCGTGGTCGATGCGGTGAAGGTGCCGGTGCTTGCCGCCGGCGGAATTGTCGATGGGCGAGGGATTGCCGCCGGACTGATGCTTGGCGCCCAGGGTGCCTGGATCGGAACCCGGTTTATCGCCACCTTGGAGGCGACCACGCCCGAGAACCACAAGCAGGGCATCCTGCGGGCGGACGAGGAAGGCACGATCGTCTCGCGCTGCTATACCGGCAAAACCAGTCGCGTATTGCAAAACGAATTCACGGCCCGCTGGAAGGGGCGCGACCGGGAGATTCTGCCGATGCCGTGGCAACGAATATGGGTCGAATCACTCGTGGCGCCGGCCCGCGCCGCGGGCATGACGGATATCGCCAATTACCCGACCGGGCAGGGCGCCGGTGTAATTCACGACATTCCGGCGGCGGCGGATCTGTTTCGGACTTTGGTCGACGAGACCGAAGGAGCCCTCCGTCGATGACGGACATACTGCGGAAGCCCCTTGCCGAAATTCGCGAGGTGCAAAATGCCCTCATCGCGCGGCAGATTGCACTTTGCGCACAGGGGCATGCGTATTATCGCCGGCGCTGGGCGGAACATGGTATCGATCCGGCGGATGTGCGCACGATCGACGATCTGCAGATTCTGCCGCTCACCCCAAAGCAGGACCTGATGGCCGATCCGGAGGCGTTCCGGCTGCAATGCCCTGATTTGCCCCTTCATGAGCGAGCGCTTTGGGAGGTGAACTACACGACCGGAACCACCGATGAGCCGACGCCCCTCTACGTCACCACGCACGATTATCATGCCTACCTGCTGCAGGCGCGGCGCGTGGCGGAAATTTCGGGCATCACCGAACACGACGTGCTGGCCAATCTGTTTCCGATGACGCCGGCCCCGATGGGGTCGTTCGTGCGCTCCGTGGCCAATGCCTATGCGGCGGGAACAGCGGTCGCCGGCGCGCTCACCGGCGCCCCGTTCGGTGATTTTGGCGTCCATCGCTCGCTCGATGATGCCGCACGGATGGTCGAGCGCCACCGCGCCACCGTCCTCTGGGGGGTCACCAGTTTCGTGCGACGGGTGATCATGCGCGCCAGCGAACTGAATGCGGATTTCAGCAGTGTGCGCATGTGTGGGGTGACCGGGGAGGCAAGTTCGCCGGAAATGCGCGAGGACATGCGCCGGCGGCTGCGCGACATGGGTGTCGCCGATCCGATTATTTTCGATCGCTATGGCTCGACGGAGTCCGGCGGCCTGGCCCAGTGCCACGAGGACGGCGACTGGCACAATCCGGCACCGGAAGTCCTCTTTCACGAGGTGGTCGACCCGGACACCGGGCGCCGGCTACCCGACGGCGAGCGCGGCGCCCTTGCGATCACGCATATCAACCGTCGCGGAACCACGTTGATCCGTTACCTGGTGGGCGACGTCGTGAGCCTTTCGCACGACGCGTGCCCGCATTGCGGGCGCATTGGCGATCGCGTTATTCCGCCGATCGTGCGGACGAAAGACTTGCTGAAGGTGAAAGGCATGCTCATCAACCCGAGTGTGTTGCTCCAGTCGCTCGGCGCGGTGCCGGGGATCGACGAGTTTCAGGTGGTTCTGGCCCGCCAGGACCCCAACGATCCGTATTCCATGGACGAAATGATCGTGCGTGTCGCCAGTCCGCGCACCGACCGTGATGACCTCATGTCCGCGGTGATGGAAGCCGCGCAACGCGCGGCCAGAGTGCGGCCACGGATCGAGTTCGCAACCGCAAGCGATATTTACGATCCCGCCAAGCAGGCCAAGGCCGCCCGACTGGTGGACAGGCGTTGAAAATTCGTTTCAGTGATGAGCAAAATACAGCTTGGTGAACCGCACGCGTCCGCCGACCAAGACCCAATTCGGGTCGTTGGACTCAGTTCAGAAACCAGAATGCTCCGGAGAGTTATCACATGGCCGAAGACAAGCGAACCGCGCTCATAACCGGGTCGGGCAAGAACATCGGCAGAGGTGTCGCATTGCATCTAGCGGAGTCCGGATTCAACATTGTGCTCAACGGTTCGCGCGACCGGGATGCCTGTGAAGAGGTGGCCGCGAAAGTCCGTGCCCTTGGGTCGGAAGCGATGATCGAAATGTGTGACATCGGCGAACGCGACAAGGTTCTGGCGATGGCTAAATCCGCCATCGATCATTTCGGCGGCGTCGATGTTTTGGTCAACAATGCCGCCGCCCGTCCCGATGGCGAATTTCTCACGATATCCGAGGAAGAGTGGCACCGGATCATGGACATAAATTTCTATGCCGCTTTTCATCTCGCCCGCGCCTGCCTTCCCGACATGATCGCCAAGAAGTGGGGCCGAATCGTTAATTTTACCGGCATGAACGCGCAGCAGGGGAACGGAGCCAAGTCGTCGGTCACCGTTTCGAAACACGCGATGTGGGGTTTGACCAAATCATTGTCTAAGGAATTCGGGCGCCAGGGTGTCACCGCCAACATTATTTCTCCAGGTACGTTTCCGGACCGGGACGCGGATCTCTCGGCGCCGCGTTTTCAGTCGCTGCTCAAGGACAATCCGGTAGGTCGCCTGGGGACCGCCGACGACATTGCGGCTTTGGTTGACTACCTGGTGTCGGAGCAAGGCGGATTCGTCAACGGCCAGATGATGCAGGTCAACGGTGGCGTCGTAAACCAGTTTTGAAACGGCGCCGACGTTCACGTGTAACGCGGCACTCCTTTGGAAAATCAGCCCGAATTTCGAGTAAAGGCCGGTTTCAAACGTATGGATTTGTGTCGACCAGGCCTTCTTCGATGGCTTTGATTTGTAGGGCCATATACTTCGAGTAAATTCGTGCCTGCGTCAGACTGCCGGCGAGAAACCAGATGCCATCCTGGGGCGTGCGCTTAAACATGTTGGCGAGCTCGCCATCCTCATCTTGGCCCCAGATTTGACCGATCCGCTCCGCCATCTCTTCACCAAGCGAACGGTGCACCAACTCGCTCTGGGGATAGTAACCCGTGGCGAGCACGACGATGTCCGCCGGTACGACGGTGCCATCCTTCAACCGCGCACCCTCCGGGCAAAAACACTCGATGCGGTCGTTCTGCAGGAGCCCGATCTCGCCCTTAATCATGAGTTCGGAGCTGCCGGCATCCAGGTTGTAGCCGCCACCGCGGCGGCGGCTCTCATCTGGGGGGTCGGCAGGTCGTCAGCGCGAAGCTCACGATGCCGGAGCCGCCTTATCAAAGCCCCGGCCGTGGTATCGTTCTCGTACACCATCGCGTCCAACTGGGACAGTATGCCGCGGTACGCGTTGAAATCGCCGTCCAGCCATTGGTTCGTCGGCACGCCCATATAGCGGGCCTCGTATTCGCGCGTCTCCCTTCGGAGGCGCGCGATGTCGTCGGTGTTGTCGACCGTCTCCCCGTAGTGCTCCGTAATAAGACCGGACAGAACCGTAGTGGTTTCCTCAACAGCCTCTGCCGCTGTGTCATACTCTTCGGCCAGCCCTTCCTCGCGATCGGTCTGGTTCTCGGACAGCCTGACCTCGTCCAGCCGAACCCCATGCTGATCGATGAAGGCGACCAGGTCGGCCTTGTCGATCGTACCTTCGGATTTCAGGAACTCGTCGAGCCCGACGATCCACTCGATCTCGGCGTCCTTGACGCCGTTCTTCTTCAGGTGCGAGAGCCACTGCTTGCCGCTGGCTTTTTCCTGGGGGTTGGATTGGGCGGCGCGCTTGGCCTGGGAGTAGAGGGCGTTGACGCCTCGGCCTGGGGTGCGCTGGCTCTGAAGGAGTGTTAGGTCCCCGTTCTCATCGAGGCGTGCATCCGGGTCACCACTGGGTTCTCCGCCGGCGGCTTTTCGGCGTTGCGTATCTGCTGATCCAATGCCTTCACGAACGGTTCGTCCTCGCCATACTTCTTCGCGAGACGATCCCGTCGGCGTGACCTGCCCCCAGGTTTCGTACCAATCGTTATGTTAGACCTTGCTCGTTGTT
>CAYPAV010000049.1:0-5526 GCA_964408805.1 uncultured Rhodospirillaceae bacterium
CAGGCTGGAAAGTGGCAAGCCGACATTGTCCATACAGTGTTCGACCGGCCATTGTTCCGTGCCGGCGAAACCGCCTCGATGAAACATTTCGTCCGACGTCACACCACCAAAGGGTTCGATCTGCCATCGGGGTTCTCCCGCATCACGAAGGTGCGCATCGTTCATCGCGCAAGTCGGCAAAGTATCGAAGTCGATGCTGAATTCGACGAGTCAGGGGTTGCGGAGACCAAGTGGTCGATCCCGAAAGACGCCAAACTGGGCGAGTACGAGATCGAGATTCGGCTGCGGGGTACGGATTGGCGCACCAGTGGGCGCTTCCGGGTGGCGGAGTTTCGCGTTCCGACGATGCGCGCGGTGGTGCAGGCCCCATCCGAACCACTCGTCAACGCCCGTTCCGCACGCCTCGACCTGTTTGTGCAGTATCTTTCGGGTGGTGGCGCGTCTGGCGCCGCCGTCAAACTACGGACACTCGTCCAGCCGCGTAAAGTGAAGTTCCCGGGTTACGGCGATTATTCCTTTGGCGGTGAGGACGTGAAGGTAGGCGTCGTCTTGCCGGCACAAGGCGGATCAGGCGGCTCTTCCGGGCAGACAAAGAAGCCCTCGACGGCTCGCATCCTGCCTCTGACGCTCGATGTGAACGGTGGGGCGCGGGTAACCGTTCCCGATCTACCGGTTCTTCGCGCACCCGCTCGATTGGTGGCCGAACTCGAATTCGAAGACGCGAACGGCGAGATTCGCACCACAGCCATCCGGGTTCCGTTGTGGTCTGCAGCATTGAGTCTCGGCATCAAGACCGAGGGATGGGCTGCAAGCACGGACCAACTCCGTCTCCGCATCCTTGCAGTCGATCTCAAAGGAAAACCGATTGCGGATCGGACCATCGAGGTCGAGCTCTTCTCGCGCGCGACCTATTCATATCGGAAGCGCCTGGTCGGCGGATTCTACAGCTATGAGAACATCCAGGAGACCAAGCGGATTGATGCCCGGTGTTCCGGCAAGACAGATAAGCGAGGTCTTTTGCTATGCGATCTCGCCCCGGAGGTCGCGGGGGAGGTTCTCATCCGGGCGAAAGCCAGCGATGGATCAGGAAACACCGCCGTTGCGACGCGGAGTGTCTGGGTCGTCGGCAAGGATGAATGGTGGTTCGCCGGCACCAACGGCGACCGGATGGACGTGCTGCCCGAGCGGAAGGAATACCAAAACGGAGACGTCGCCCGTTTGCAGGTCCGCATGCCGTTTCGTACCGCGACCGCTTTGGTTACCGTCGGTCGCGAGGGCGTAATCGACAGTTTCGTGACCGAACTTTCTGGTCGAGAGCCCGTCATCGAGGTGCCGATCAAGGGCAATTATGCGCCAAACATCTTTGTTTCCGTCCTCGTGGTTCGAGGCCGGCTTGGAATAGGCCGATCCGTACTCGCCAGCCTCGCCCGAAGCAACGACCTGTCGTGGTTTTCGCGGGATGGCGGGAGGGCCACCGCAACCATTGATCTGAGCAAACCCGCCTACCGGCTTGGGATCACGAAGATACGGGTCGGCTGGCGACCCCACCGATTGACCGTCCGTGTGACGCCGGAACGCTCGACCTACAAGATCCGCCAAACGGCGAAAGTAAGGATCGCCGCGACGAGGGTTGCTGGTGGACTGTCCATCGCGGGAACCGAAGTTGCCGTGGCCGTTGTGGACGAAGGGCTATTGGAACTGGCCGGCAACAAGTCTTGGAACCTACTGACTGCAATGATGGGAGAGCGCGGCTACGAGGTGCTGACGTCGACGGCTCAAATGCAAGTTGTCGGAAAGCGCCACTACGGTCGGAAGGCCGTTCTGGACGGTGGCGGTGGCGGCGTGGGACGAGGCCGGGCCCGTGAATTGTTCGACACCCTGCTTGTCTGGAAAGGGCGCGTTCGGCTCGACCATAATGGCGAGGCCGAGATCGAAGTTCCGCTTAACGATTCGCTGACCACTTTCCGCATCGTCGCGATCGCACATATGGGGCTGGGTCTCTTCGGAACCGGCCAGGCCAAGATTAACACGACCCAGGATCTCATGATCCATTCGGGTCTGCCGCCGCTGATCCGCGAAAGCGACCGCTTTAGGGCAACCTTCTCGGTACGCAATACGACCGACGCGGCAATACAGGTCAAGGTGACGGCGAAAGTGACGCCCATGCCTATCGAGCTGCCGACACGTACGATTGAGATTCCCCCGGGTACGGCACGTGAAGTCAACTGGAGCCTTGATGCACCATCAGACACTAAACGTCTCGAATGGGCCGTGGAGGCAAAATCCGTTGATGGGGGTAGCACCGACCGCATCGGGATTAAACAGAAGGTCATCGCCGCTTTTCCCGTGCGGATCTACCAGGCAACGCTCACTCAATTGGACGCTCCATTGTCATTGGCTGTGAAGAAACCCGTCGACGCAATAGCGGGCCGGGGAGGACTCTCGGTCACATTGCGATCTCGCTTGAGCGGCGGACTGGAGGGTGTTCGCGACTACATGTCCCGCTACGACTACGTTTGCTTCGAGCAGCGCGCCTCTAAGGCCGTCGCCTTGCGGGACGCCAAGCTGTGGCAAAGCGTCATGGGCCGTGCCTTCGCGTATATCGACCAAGACGGTTTGATTAAATATTTTCCGATGTCGCGGCTCCGCGGCAGCGATTCCCTGACCGCGTATATTCTTGCCATCTCCCACGAGGCCGGTTGGCGGATTCCGAACGGCCTACGTTCGAAGATGCTCGGAGGGCTCCGGAAGTTCGTCGATGGCCGCATCATTCGGGATACGGGCCTCCGCACCGCCGACCTCACGATCCGTAAGCTAACGGCAATCGAGGCCCTTTCTCGGTACGGCAATGCCAAGCCACATATGCTGACGAGTTTGTCGATCGAACCCAATCTGTGGCCGACTTCGGCGGTCCTTGATTGGATAAACGTGCTGAAGCGTCTTTCCGACATTCCCAAACGCGCCGAGCGGCTCAAAGAAGCCAAGCAGATCATCCGATCGCGCCTCAATTTTCAGGGGACCACGATGGGGTTCTCGACCGAACGCGCGGACGCGCTTTGGTGGCTAATGATCTCGACCGATTCGAACGCGGTCCGCTCCATCCTCGGCCTGCTCGACGACCCAGATTGGCGCCAGGACATTCCACGTATGGTTCGGGGCGCGCTTGGGCGTCAGCTCAAGGGGCATTGGAACACGACGCTTGCCAACGCTTGGGGCGTATTGGCGATGGAGAGGTTCAGTGCCGCGTTCGAAACCGAGGCGGTCACGGGCGAAACGAATGTTCGCCTGGGCAAAATATCCTCGAGTGCCAATTGGGCCGGCGATACCGAATATGCCTTGCCGGAATTTGGTTGGGGTGATCGATCCCAAGAATTGACCGTGCGTCACGATGGTGAAGGGCGGCCATGGGCGGTCGTGCGAGCGAAGGCTGCGATACCACTCAAGAAACCTCTCTCTTCTGGATATCGGATCAAGCGTATCGTGACCCCCATCGAACGTGCGGCACCAAACGTCTGGACGCGGGGCGACGTCATCCGCGTGAAGATCGAGATCGAGGCTCAGTCCGATATGACCTGGGTTGTCGTTGACGATCCGATCCCGGCCGGCGCCTCGATCCTCGGCGGCGGTCTTGGCCGGGGTTCACTGACCCTGACCGGGGGTGAGCGCAGGCAGGGTTGGGCATGGCAGGCCTATGAGGAACGCCGTTTCAGTGGGTATCGCGCCTATTATCGGTTTGTGCCGAAGGGAACCTGGTCGGTGGAGTACACCGCGCGGCTCAATAATCCAGGCAGGTTCAACATGCCGGCGACGCGGGTCGAAGCGATGTACGCCCCCGAGATGTTCGGAATGCTGCCGAATGAGCCGATGGTCGTGGAGGCGAATCCATGATCCGACGCCTCTTTCTGTTGGCTGGTCTCTTCCTCTCGACTGCCATCGTCGTGTTCGTAGTTATGGCGACCCCATCCGATATTCCCGGCTTCGACCAAGTCCGAGAAAATTGGCAGCCGTCGGAAAGTTATCTTCTGGATCGAAGCGGCGCGCTGCTCCACGTCCGCCGAGCCGACTTCAAGGTTCGCCGGTTCGGTTGGGTCCCGATTGACGGTATTTCTCCGGCCCTGCTCCGGTCGGTCGTACGTGCCGAGGACAAGAACTTTTGGACGCATATGGGGATCGACCCCGCGGCGATCGCTGCCGCGGCATGGAATAACCTACTTGGAAATCGTATGCGGGGCGCAAGTACGATCACCATGCAGCTAGCGGCAATGTTGCAGCCCTCCTTGAGAGCCCGCCATGGTCGTCGATCGATCCAGCAGAAAGTTCGGCAAGCGCGGGCTGCGCTGGTCATCGAGCAACACTGGACGAAGAACCAAATCCTGGAGGCGTATCTAAACCTGCTGGGGTTTCGGGGCGAACTTCAGGGTATCGCGGCCGCCTCGCAACTGCTTCTGGGGAAGAGCCCGTCCGGCCTGACCGACGATGAGGCCGTATTGCTGACAGCGCTATTGCCGGCACCAAACGCGTCTTTGAAACGGATCAAGGAACGAGCTTGCGAGCTCGGTTCGCGTCCGCTCTTCGCGCTCGACTGCTTGCACCTATCCAGGATGATAGACCGGGTATTGACGCCGCTACCGAAAGGCGGCTCCACCATCGCATTGGCGCCGCACGTTGCCTCGAGATTGCTCGACAAACCCGGCACGAAGGTCCAGAGCACTCTCGATCGCTCGATCCAGACGTTCGTTCGAGATACATTGCGCAGCCAATTGCGTGATCTAAGCCACCGCAATGTGCGAGACGGCGCTGCCGTGGTTGTCGACAATTTCAGCGGCGAAATATTGGCGTATGTCGGATCGGCGGGCCCCAATTCCCGGGCTCCGCATGTCGATGGCGCCCGCGCGCGTCGGCAGGCGGGGTCGACTCTCAAGCCTTTCCTATACGCGCTGGCGATCGAGCGGAAATATTTGACGGCCGCCTCGGTGCTCGACGATGGTCCGATCAACCTCGAGACGGTCACCGGTCTCTACATTCCTCAGAACTACGATCGTGACTTCAAAGGTCTGGTCAGCGTGCGGACAGCGCTGGCCAGCTCGCTCAATATCCCCGCCGTCCGTGCTTTGGCGATAACGGGAGTGGAGCCGTTCCGAGCTCGGCTCAACAGGCTGGGTTATCGCGGCATCGTTCAGAACGGTGAGTATTACGGATACGCACTAGCGTTGGGTGCGCCGGAAGTCAGCCTCCTAGAACAAGTTGAGGCTTATCGGACCCTTGCAAGGAAAGGCATCTGGTCGCCGTTGCGTTTACGGCACGATGATCCGATCGAAACCGGTCGTCCGGTGATTGACGCAGGCGCGTCATTCATCATTGGAAATATCCTGAGCGATCGTTCGGCCCGGATGCCGACCTTCGGCCCCGTTAACAATCTAGAGACCCCGTTCTGGAGCGCGGTTAAGACCGGCACGAGCAAGGCCATGCGCGACAACTGGTGCATCGGCTATACCGACCGCTATACCGTCGGGGTGTGGGTGGGGA
>CAYPAV010000050.1:0-4940 GCA_964408805.1 uncultured Rhodospirillaceae bacterium
GAAACTCTGGCTGAGCTGGTCAAGAACCACAAACGCATGAAAGCGGCCGCCGCCGGACAGGCCGCTGGCTTCGGCGGAACCGCTCCAGGCAGCCAGGATTTCGCGGCGCTGATCGATCCCGCGACGGGCCAGCCGGGCGGCCCCGATGGTCCGCAGCCGTTCTCACCTTTCGGCCCCGGTCCAGGCAGCTTCGGTTCCGGCGATCCGTTCGGTCCGGGATCCGGTGACTTCTTCGGTCCGGGACCCGGCGATTTCTTCGGGCCGGGCCCTGACGACCATTTCGGCCACGAATTCGGTCCAGAGTTCGGTCCCGAGTTCGGCCCGGAGTTCGGTCCGGAATTTGGCCCCGAGTTTGGTCCGGAATTCGGTTTCGGACCGGACGAGTTTTTCGATCCCGCGTTCCAGGATCCGTTTTTTGATCCGTTTTTCGATCCCGCTTTCGATGATCCGTTTTTCACCCAGGACGAATTCTTCTTCGATGAAGAAGGCAATATCGTTTTCTTCGACGATGTTACGACTGACGATCTCATCGATGACAATACGACCGATGAGTTTTCCGAAGTCCTGACCGCCACCACCTCGGACGACAGCCTGATCGGCGGCGAAGGCAATACCCAGTTTGAAATGATCCAGGGCTCGTCGTTGGGTGGCTTGGACAGCGTTGATGGCGGTCTGGGGACCGATGAGATCACCCTGCGGAATTTGACGGATATTCAATTAATCTACGATGCGGCGACGAAACAGGCGCAGTACGCCAACGCCGGCGGCGATGTTTCGGGCACAATTTCATTGTTCTCCGTCGAACAGTTGTTTGCGGACAACGGCACGGAAGCGCGCGTGCGGCTTGAATTCGGCAACGATACTTCGGGATTCGGCTATATCCTCTCCGGCAGCGCCAGCGCCGATTCGATCACCTTGGGTAACGGCTCTGGGACGGTCGACCTCGGCAACGGTGGTCTGAGCCACGACATCGATGCGCAGTCGAGTTTCCTCGGTTCCATCGTTTTCGGCGGTGATGGCGACGATACCCTGATCGGGCTTGCGGGCGTCAGCGATATCCTCTACGGCGGTACCGGAAATGACACGATGACCGGGCGGGGCGGGGGCGACGCCCTGGACGGCGGCGCCGGCAATGACCGCTTCATCTTCCGCTCAAATTCCGATTTCCAGGAAGAATCAAGCAGCCAACCGGGCGGCAGCATACTGGGTGGCGCCGGCACCGACGACGTCATTCAGTTCGGCAACGGTTCGGGATCGGCCCAAACCTTCACGATGGCGCAGTCGGGCAACAACAGCACGTTGGTAACGGGGATCGAGAGGCTGAACTTTCAGGAAGCCAATTCGACGGCCGTGGTAAACGGCTCGATCTTCACCGGCTCCAGCAATAACATAACCACCATCAACGCCGAATCGGGCGCCACGAACCTGACCATCACCGGCGCCTTCGGCTCCCTCGATCTGAACAGCGTCACGACGGTTTCCAGCAATGTGACCAATCTGAGCGCGAATTTCGTCAGTGGACAATCGGGAGAGGTGTTCATACGCGATGCCAACGACTCCGTCGGGCGTACTCTCACTGGAACAGCGCAACAGGACGAATTGGTCGGCCGGGGTGGTGCCGACACCCTGAACGGCGGCGACGGCAATGACACCTTTGCAGTTGTCAGTAATTCAGACGTGGTATCGGGTGAGACGTTCAACGGCGGCAATGGTACCGACAAGATCAATATCGATGATGCCGGCGTCACATCGCTGACGCTGACCGGTACGACGGTCAACAGTATCGAGACCATCGACACCGCCAAGGCAACCGGCGGCTTCACCCTGACGGCGGGCTCAAGTGAACTCTCCAGCGTCACGACAATCAGCGGCGGCAGCGGCACCGACACGCTTTCGCTGACCAACAACACCACGCTGACGGGAAAGACGATCAGCAGCTACGAAAATCTGTCGCTGGCCGACGGCGTTACAGCGACGGGGACAGATTCCACTTTCGGCATGACAACGTTTAGCGGCACCTCGGGCGGCTCGGACGAGCAATTGACGATTTCATCCGGCACTTTCAATGCCAGCGGCGATACCTTCACGAACATTTTCCAGATCACCTTGGGCGAATCCTCGGCCAACCAGACCATGACGATCAACGGTTCGACGACCCTCAACAGCACCCGGATTGTCGGCAACCTCAACAGCAGCGTCGGCGACAGCTTGTCGGCCAATGGCGACGTCGATTTGAGCGGCAACGACTTGGTCAACATGGAAGATCTGACGTTGGCCGACGGCAGCGGTACCCGTCAGACCCTCTCGGTCAACAACCAGAGCGATTTCAATCTGACGGTCGTCAAAGGGTTTACCCCCGGTTCGGGATCGACCACGGATATCTTCGACTGGACGTCCGCCCTGCAAGCCGGCGACGGGACAACCTCCGGCATTACGGCATCCGACGATCTCGTTCTGTCCGACCAGTCGGCCCAGGTCACCACGACTTTTATTTCAGCCGGCACCTTCGGCATCGTCGAATTCAATTTCAACGAAGCGAAGATCAGCCAGGATTTCCAGGCGATCACCGAAGCAACGATCGTTGACGCGTTGAACAGCGGCAGCAGCGGACTGTTGGAATTCTCGGGCGTTTCGGGCGGCGGCGCTATGGTCAACGGCGGCGTCAACACCGACATTTTGATGGTTTTCTACGAGAGCGGCAGCCAAGGCTCGACCGACGATGCGGTGATCATCCGATACCAGGAAGGCGGCACAGCCGAGGCGTCGTTCTCCGGTGAATTGAGCGTCGTGGCGATCCTGGAGGGCGTCAGCAATCTAACCGACACCAATATCGCTTAGGTTGAAGGCTTGCCGGGTGAGGCACCGGAATCGGAATGAATATTCCCGCAGCCCATTCGGAGCAGGCCAAGCAGTTCATGGCGGACGGCGATGCCGAAAGCGCCTTAGCGCGCTGGAATGAAATACTTCAAGACTCCCCGAATTCCCTGGAAGCATTGGTGGGTACGGCCGATTGCCTGATGGTTTTGAAGCGGCCCGCTGAGGCCGTTGAGAGCTACCGTGCCGCTGTCGCGCTGGCGGCGGATCAATCCTCCTTGCTGTTCGGTTTGGGCACGGCGGAAGCCGCGGCAGGCGCGTTATCCGATGCCCGCACACACCTCGAAGCATCACTTGACCTCGACGCCGCGAACCCCCATGCCCACAACAATCTGGCGTCGGTGCTGCTCCGTCAGCAGGACCGGCAAGGAGCGCTCCGGCATTATCGCCGGGCACTTGAGCTGATGCCGGGTCTGGAAAGCGCCAGACGGGGCGTGGAAGCAGCTTCGGCGCAACCCGGCGAAACCCTTGAAAGCCTTTTGTCTCGTGGCTTTTCTGCCGTCAACAATTCTGAATTTGCGTCCGCAAAGCATGATTTTCAGAAAGCCGTGATCAAATCCCCGCTGAGATCCGACGCCTGGGCGGGCCTTGGATTGGCACAGCTCGGCCTGTGGGAGCGGCAAGAAGCATTGGATTCGTTTGATGAAGCCGTGCGGCACGACCCTTCCAATATTGAGGCGCAATATCACCGGGTCGTCGCGCTGAGGGCGCTGGGCCGGACGGACCAAGCGGTTGAGGCCTGCCAAGATATTATCTCGATCAATCCGCAGGAGGTTCGGGCCTGGGCGGCGCGCGGCGCCATTGAATTGGAGCGCGGCGAGATCAGCGAGGCGATTACCGATCTGGAAAAATCCCTGGAAGGCGACCGTCACCAAAGCCGTGAAGCGGTCCTCGCGGCCCTTTGTTTCGCCTACCGCATTATCGGCCAATGGGGAGAGCGCTACGATGAAGCGCGCCGGGAATTATTCCAGATCTTGTCGGATGAAGGCGCCAAGCTCGGCCCGCTGGTGGTGTCGCCGTTTCAGCTGCTGCCTTTGGGGGCGCCGGCGGATGTGCAGCGCACCGTCGCCCGCCGCGCCGCCAAAAAAGGAAACTCCGGCGCCGAAGCACTGTCTCGGGCCAAGCATCGGCCAACCGGCGGTAAGCTCCGACTGGGTTACGTTTCACCCGACTTTCGCCGTCATAGCATTGCCGCGTCGATCAGGGACGTCATCGACCTGCATGATCGTGACAGATTTGAGGTCCTGGGGTTCGCTCTCAATCAGCTGAAGGACGAAACCACCCGGCATTTCGCATCGGCCTTTGATCGGCTTTACGACCTCGCGCCGCTGAGCCACACCGCCGCCGCAAAACTGATCGCCGACCAGGGTGTCGATGTGCTGGTTGATCTGGCCGGTCACACCAAGGGCAGCAGGCTGGAAATCCTGGCCCAATGCCCGGCGCCCGTGCAGCTTCACGCCTTTGGCTATGGTGGACCGGTGTGCGCACCCTATCTGCCGTGGCGGCTGACCGATGCGATTTCGACGCCGGAAAACGTAAGGTCTTTTTTCGATGAGGAACTGATCGACCTGCCGAACAACTCCCTGCCGGCTTCGCGTCCGGCGGCGGAACCGGAAACGCTCACGCGCGAGAGGCTCGGTTTACCGGATGGGGCGACGGTATTTGCCAATTTGGGCAACACCTTCAAGATCGATCCGGATAGCTTTGACGCTTGGGCCGAGATCTTGAGGAACGTGCCGCAGGGTTTGCTGTTGCTGCTCGATCTCGGCTCATCGATAAGGAGCAACCTCTGGCGCGAGATGGAAATGCGCGGCGTTGACCGGAGCCGGGTATTCTTTTCGGCCTTCACCGATCCCGAGCGTCACCTCGGCCGTTACCCGCTCGTCGATCTCTGCCTCGACACGCTGGTCCATAACGGCGGGGTGACGACGACCGATGCGTTGTGGATGGGCACGCCGGTTCTTACCGGCTATCGCGGCGACCTGCCCGACCGCACAGGGGCCTCCCTGGTGGCCGCGGCCGGTCTGCCGCAACTGGTCGCAACCGATCGCGCCGATTATGTCTCC
>CAYPAV010000051.1:0-2975 GCA_964408805.1 uncultured Rhodospirillaceae bacterium
GTGTTGTCGAAATCGAGACCGACCCGCACCGGAACCTCACTTGTTCTTCCGATAAGGGCTTTAGAATAGGCCGCTTGAGGTAAACAAATCCTTTCGCACCGTCAGGTAACTGACCGCCGATCCGGCGCCGCGGTTCAGGCCCGCAATTTGCCGTGACTTCCCTGATCCTCGATGCCGTAGCCCATGGCCAAGTCGACAATGGCGTGGCACAGACTGAGATGCGATATTTCGACGAAGCCGTATTCGCCGGACGGCACATAGAGGTTGAAATCCCCCAGTTGGCGCAACGGATTGTCCTTCGAGAATCCGGTCATCGTGACGATCAGGCAGCCAATCTCGCGCGCCTTTTCGGCAGCCTTGAGAATATTGGGCGATCGCCCCGAGCTAGAAATGGCGATCAGCACGTCGCCCTCGAGACCGTGCATTTCAATTTGGCGCCAGAAAACGTCCTCGTAGCCGTAGTCGTTACCAAGGCAAGTGACGGCCGAGGCATCGTTGAACGACATGGCCCGGATGCCGCCGTTCTT
This sequence comes from uncultured Rhodospirillaceae bacterium, assembly GCA_964408805.1. Classification (GTDB taxonomy): domain Bacteria; phylum Pseudomonadota; class Alphaproteobacteria; order UBA8366; family UBA8366; genus CAYPAV01. Next base: position 528 of record CAYPAV010000051.1, read on the forward strand.
GGTGAAATCGTTGGCCATGTGGCTGGCGATGGCGGCGGAACCACCATTGCCGACGAACATGACCTTGTTGCCCGCATCGTGGGCCTCCTGGGCGCGCTCGGTCAGGACGCTGAAGAAATCCTCAAGCGTCAGATGACGGCCGTCTGCGCCCGTCACCTCGGCGGACGCCGGTATGGCGGCCAGGGTCGCGAAGTAGTCGTTGATTCTGCGGCGCATTCCCATCGATCAACCTCCTACTTCAGCAACGCGGTGACGAATTTGATCAGCGGCACCTTTCCGACGGACTGGCGATGGCCCACGATACCGACCTTCAGCGCGCCTAGGGCATTGCCGATGAACCCGGCGACCTCCATGTGCGCTCCGTTGGCGACGAGGGGCGAAGTGATCGCCAAAAAAGCGTCACCGGCACCGACGGTGTCGACGACCTGCCGGGTGAACGCCGGAACGCGGCTGATGCCGGACTTGGGATCAAACATGACGCTGCCGTTTTCGCCATGCGTCACCGCGAACTTGTGGCAGTCGATCTCGCGACGCAGCCGGTCCTCGATCAAGACGCCGAGGTCGGTGAAGCGATCGGCCGTGGCTAGACGCGCTTCCGGCGCGTCGATGCAGATGTAATCCGCTTCGGTGTACTTGGTGATCAGATTGTACCCGTGATTGGCACTGTTGGACTGGGCATTGACGGCCAAAAACCGCGCCTTGTCGGTTACTGTTTCAATCGCCTTTTGAGTCATCAGTCCGTGGCCGAAATCGGTGACGATGACGACATCGAAGTCCTTCGCCTTGTCGCCAACGATCTGGCAGAACTCGGATTCGAGCCGGCCGGAGAGCGGTTCGTCATCGAAATGGTAGACTTCGAACAGCTTGCGCATGTGGCCGGGATCAACAAAGCGGCACTTGCGCGTCGTCGGTACGCCGCGGCGGTAGACGAAATTGGCCGAAACATTGTCGTTGAGGCTGTCGCGGATCAATCCTTCATAGGAATCGCGCCGCCCCAGGCAAGTGACGATCTCAACCTGCTTGCAGAACGTGGAAAGATGGTTGGCTGCCGCGACAACGCCGCCGGCGAAAACCTCACGGCCGTCGAAACGGCTGGCGATGATATTTTCCTTGGCGGATTTGCCCATCGGCACGGTGTACTGGTATTCGTCGATAATGGCATCCCCAACAAGCAGGATTTTTAGGTCGGCCACCGAATCGATTGCGGTCAGGGCGCTGTCCAGCAGGTCGGCGTTCCGCATCTGATCGAGGAACGCCTGCACTTCCGGATCGAATCGCGCGAAGTGATCGTTGATCAGGGATGACGATGAAAAGGTAATGTCTTCGGTGAAAACGACGCGGCCGCCGTGGGCTTCCACGGTCTGGCGTTCGGCGTCGATGCCGCCGGTTACGTCACCGTCGGTATCGATGTAATCCTGGCCTTTGACGTAGATGTCCGGCCGCACGACGTCGATGACCTGTTCGGCGGTCGGAAATCGGCTGATGCCGGCCCAGTCGACGCATTCCATGGCCGCCAGCATTTCAGCCCTAATCTGGTCGTGGAAGACGGGCCGGTCCGGCCCCTTGTTGACGTGTTCGTCGGCGGTGCATGTAACGATCAGGACGTCGCCTTCGCGGGCGGCAGCCTCAAGGTGTCGGACGTGGCCCAAATGCACTAGGTCGAACACCCCGTGAGCCAGCACGACGGTGCGGCCCAGTTCGCGGGCGCGGTCCGCCATTTTAGCCAACTCTTCGACGGTTTTGATTTTGTCGCGCGCCTGCGAACGAACCAGTGTCGGCAGCGGCGTTACGTTGGGTACGGGCCTCAATGTCATTTCTTATTCGCCTGCAGCATTGCGCCGCGGGCCTCCAAGATCACAGGGTTAACTGTCGAACAAGACGCAAGATCGATACCAATATTTATCGCCGAGCCCCACGAACACAAGGGATCGCGGTTCACCGCCAATAACATACACGATGTTGGGCAATCATATGTAGCCCACTTTAACAACAGGTAAATGCAGCGCGGACGCAAACGTTGCCGTAGAACCCAGGAGAACCGGGCTTCCTGCCCCGATCCGACAAATTGCACGCTTCTTGCATCGAATGTGCCTGCGGAAGCTGCGGTCAACCGGCCCTATCGGCAAATTGGCGGCTTCTTCCGGGTTTCGATGATTTTACGCGGCAATTCTTGCCGAGCCAACGAAGAGTAAACCTTGAGCTAGGAAAATGTTGCCTATCAACGGTTCCTCGGACATTAAGTCCTCGATCATCCCATACGACTATTCGTCGTTGTCGAGTTTCTATTCGACCGGCGCATATCTGGGAACGGCCAAGCACGCCGACAAGCTCGAGAACGGCGCCCTCAAGGACATCCTTTCGATCGACACCAGCGCGCCCGTGCCGCCCTGGAAAATCAGGCAGGTCACCGAAGGCGAAATCATCGACCGGGTGTTCTCCGGCTCGCCC
>CAYPAV010000051.1:3075-4704 GCA_964408805.1 uncultured Rhodospirillaceae bacterium
AATCAGGCAGGTCACCGAAGGCGAAATCATCGACCGGGTGTTCTCCGGCTCGCCCTTGATCGACGAGGACGATCCCCTGTTCGACCGTGACGACGTCGACGACAATTTCAAGAACCTGTTTGCCCTTTATAAGGGCCTGCTCCGCATGGAGGAACTGACGGAGTACGCCAAGACAAGCGAGGGGAACGATTTTGCGACGTTGCTGCAGCGCCAGTACGACATTCACGTCAAGGAGATCGAGGATTTCCTGGAGGACGCGCTGTTTACCGACCTCTACGTCGTACCCGGCCTCAAGACCGACAAACTTCGCTCGACGATTACCATTCCCCCGTCGACATCCGACAATGCCTACGTCGGAAACACCGTCACCACCGATACGTCGACGGTGATCTCCAGCCTGAGCGCTTCGGATAGCCTCACCATTACGGTGACCAAGGATTACGTCGATACCGATGTCGTCGTGAATTTGTCGGATGCCGCGTCGCTCAGCCTGGCCGATATCGCCACGCAAATAAATTCCGATCTGACGACCGCCGGCTTCTCGAGCACGTTCTCGACCAAAAGATTTGCCGGCCCCAGCGACACCGCCGACAGCCACTATGCGCTGCAGGTAGATTTCGCCAGCGGCGAGGCGCTCTCTTTGGCAGCGGGCGCGGCCGCCGAGTCCAGCGCCGTTTATGTCGCCGGCCGCACCGGCAGCGGCGATCTCGCGAACGGGTTTCTGGCCAAAATCGATGACCTCGCGTCCGCCGATCCCAGCCAAATTTTCTACGAATCCATCGATTCCGAATACGATACCGATTTCCACATGGACAGCGCCAACGGCGTCGCCGTCGATTCCAAAGGCAACGTCTATACCGTGGGCACGACCAACGGGAACATGGAAGGCCAGATCAACGTCGACGGCGCCGATGTCTTCCTGCGCAAATACGACGCCAGCGGCCAACTGCTGTTCAGCCGGATGCTGGGTTCAAATGAAAGCGGCGGCGGATTCAAGGTCGCGGTGGATTCCAGCGACAATGTCGTCATCTCCGGACAAACCGGCGGCGCGCTGACGCAATCGGCCTATGACGGTGGCCTCGACAACTTCATCAGCAAGTTCGGTTCGGAAGGCGAGGAGTTGTGGACCCGTCAACTCGGCCCTTTCGCCACGGACAGCGCTCTCGACGTCACGTTCGACAGCAGCGGTAATATCTACGCTTCGGGCATTACCTACGGCGCTATTTCATCCGACCAGACCTACGGCGAAGACGCCGACGCCTACGTCACCAAACTCGACAGCAGCGGCACCCTGCAGTTCAATCGCCAGTATTCTGCCGGCGGCAGTGAAAAAGCCACCGCCGTCGCCGTCAACTCCAGCGGCGACATATTTATTGCCGGCATGGCGGACGCCAACGGTTTTCTGCGCAAGTACGACAGTTCCGGCAATGTGACCTACACCCAAAGCCTGGGCAGCGTCGGCACCAGCGGCGACGTGACGGGCATCTCCCTCGATTCCAACGGCGACGCCTATGTTTCGGGTTTCACCACCGACACTGCCCTGGATTCCACCGTGATCAACGCCCACAGCGGCGACACCGACGGCTTCGTGCTGCACGTCGACGACCAGGGCGCGAGCGCCGCGATCAA
>CAYPAV010000052.1:0-4576 GCA_964408805.1 uncultured Rhodospirillaceae bacterium
AAATTCAGCCCCTCGAACATCCGCATCGCCCGGCCGATATCGCGGGTATAGACATAGGCGGCCAGACCGTAATGGGTGTCATTCGCCATCGCCAATGCCTCGCGCTCGTCGTCGAAGGCGATGATCGGGGCGACGGGGCCGAAGGTCTCCTCCCGATAAATGCGCATTTCCGGCGTGATGCCGTTGAGGACGGTCGGGGCGTAGAAATGTCCCTTGTCGAGCCCGTCCTCGGTCAGCCGGCGGCCGCCGCAGAGCACCTCGGCGCCCCGCGCCGCGGCATCGGTCACCTGGCGTTCGACCTTTTCCACCGCCGTCTCGCTGACCAGCGGGCCGATCGTCACCCCGTCCTCGAAGCCGCTGCCGGCCTTCATCTTGGCGACGCGTTCCTGGAGGGTGCCGACGAAATCGTCCAGGCATTTCTCGTGCACATAGATCCGGTTGGGGCTGATACAGGCCTGACCGGTATTCAGGAACTTGACCAGCTGGGCGCCCTTCGCGGCATGCACCGGATTGGCGTCCTCGAAGACGAGAAAGGGCGCGTGGCCACCAAGCTCGCAGGAGACCCGCTTCATGTTGGCGGCGGCCTTTCCGGCCAGCATCTTGCCGACCGCGGTCGAGCCCGTGAAGGTCAGCTTCGCCACCTTCGGGTTGGTGACGAATTCCTCGCCGACGGGGGCCGGGTCCTTCGCCGTCACCAGATTGATCGCCCCATCCGGCACGCCCGCTTCCTCCAATATCTTGAAGACCTCGACGGCGCAAAGGGGCGTCGCCTCGGCCGGCTTCAGAACGACCGTACAGCCGGCCGCGAGCGCCGGTCCCACCTTCCGCGTGATCATCGAAATGGGATAGTTCCAGGGCGTGATCGCGGCTACCACGCCGACCGGCTGATGCAGCACGATGAAGCGCTGGTCGGCGCGGGCGGATGGAATGGTCTCGCCATAAACACGTTTTGCCTCCTCGGCGAACCAAAGCAGGAAATCGGCGGCGTATTGCACCTCTATCCGGGCGGCGCGAAGGGGCTTTCCCTGCTCGGCCGTCATCGTCCGGGCAAGTTCCTCCTTACGCTCCAGCATCAAGTCATAGGCTCGGCGCAGGCAATCCGCGCGCTCGTAGGCGGTGCGCCCGGCCCAGCCGGGGAAGGCCGCCGCCGCCGCGTCGATCGCCGCCGCTGCCGCCGCCCGGCCGCCATCCGGCAGCGCCTCGATCACCTCGCCCGAGGCGGGGTTGAAAACCTCGAACGTTTCGCCCTTTCTAGCCGCCTGCCAATTTCCCGCGATCAACATTTCCGCCATTCCCTCTCGACTGTCATTCTTGGATCGTCATGTCGCCAATGCGCGCGCAAAATCGGCGAGATGGCGTGTCAATTGCGCCAGATGCGACTGCACCTCGGCGAATTCAGGCCCCTTGCGATACGTCTTCTCGTTCATATAGAGCCCGCGCCGGGTCTCGATCTGCAAGCTGTGCATGCCCGACGCCGGATCGCCGTGCTTGTGGATCGAGGCCGCCCCCGCGAAATGCCGGTTCACCGTCACCTCGTAGCCGAACCCGGCGAGGCATTCCCTCGCGGCCGCGACGAATTCAGGCCCCGTGGTGACGCCATTCCCGTCGCCGAGATCGAAATCCGAGCGCTTGGCCCCGGCATCGGCCGAGATGCCGCGCGCAATCGATGCCATCGAATGGCAGCTGACATGGAACGCGACCCCGGCCGCGTCGCGCCGCGCCGCCAGCATCTCGCCGAGTGTGGCGTGATAGGGCCGGTAATAGCCGTCGAGCCGCCGCTCGAGATCTTCCCTGTCGAGCGGCGTTCGTTGCAGCGGCGCGCCGTCGACATCGCATTTCGCGTGAATGAGCCCGACGCCGAATTCCGATCTCCGGGTCGGACGGAAGTCGCCGCCGCCCGCGATCAGGTTTGGATCGATGTCGTCTTCGTCCCGGTTGGCGTCGATATAGGCGTTGGGGAAACAGGCGTAGAGCCAGCCGGCGCCATTGCGGGGCGCGGCCTCGAACAATTCGTCGAGATACATCGAGATCGAGCTCTTGACCGCGTCGTAGCCGGCCGGCGAACGGAAGTCGTTCGGAAAGTCGCGCCCGCTCCGCGGGATATCGAAGACCAGCGGCGCCCCCTCGGCCGCCGGCTCCCGCCGCAATAGGACGCCCGGCCGATAATCTTCGAGAATGGCGGTCACGAGTTCAGCCGCCGGCCCGCTGCACCAGGGCCCAGGCCACCTCCGCCCGTTCCTTGCATTGCGTCTTGAGCAGCAACGCGTCGTCCGTCGGCGTATTGCCCTGCAGGCCTCGGTAATAGACCCCTTGGACGATCGCCGCGAGGCGGAAGAGCGAGAGCACGAGATAGAAGTTCCAGTGCGGAATTTCGGCGAGACCGCGCGCCTTGCAATAGGCCGCGACATAATCCTCTTCCGAGGGGATGCCGCTCACCTCGGCGTCGTTTTCCATCAGATTGCCGCGGCGCGGGTCGGGTGCGTAATAGGGCAGGCAATTATAGGCGAGGTCGGAGTAAGGATTGCCGAGCGTGCCGAGCTCCCAGTCCACCACCGCCAGGACCTCCGCCGTGGTCGGATGGAAAATCAGATTTTCCAGTCGGAAATCGCCATGGGCGACGATGGTCAGGCTATCGTCCGGCATGTTCTCCGGCAGCCAGGCCATCAGCTTGTCCATCTCCGGCAGATCCTCGGTCTTGCTGGCTTCGTATTGCTGCGACCAGCGGTGAACCTGACGGCCGCAATAGCCGCCGACGCGCCCGAAATCGCTCAGTCCCACTTCCGCGTAATCGACCTCGTGCAGTTTCGCCAGGACGTCGCCCATCGACATGTAGATGGCGTGGCGCTCCGCCGGCTCCAGCTCCGGAAGGTCGACGCCGCGAAAGACGCGGCCGTCCATGAACTCCATGATGTAGAAGGTTTGGCCGATCACGGCCTCGTCCTCGCAAAGCGCATAGGCCTTTGCCACCGGAACGTCGGTCTCCGCCAGCGCCGAGATGATGCGGAATTCGCGGTCGACCGCATGGGCCGAGGGCAGCAGCTCTCCCGGCGGCTTCTTGCGGAGCACATAGCGCGTGCCGGCTCCATCGGTCACCATGAAGGTCGGGTTCGACATCCCGCCCCGGAATTGGCCGAGTTCGAGCGGCCGCTTGAACCCCTCGACATGCGTGGCCATGAAATTCTCCAGGTCACTGGTGTCGAAACGATGGGCTTCTTGCACCGGGACCGTTTGGTCGGTCGGTGTGATGGCGGCAATCTCTTCCATGACGGAAATCATATAGGCGGGACGGGGCGGTTCGAAAGCCCGAAACGGACCGGGGGCGCGGCGAATGTCTACCCGCCTAATCGAGCGAAAGCTCCTGCTCGACCAGGCTCGCCCAATAGCTGGCGCCGTAGATCGCCGCCTCGTCGTTGAAATCGTAATTGGGGTTGTGGACGATGCAGCCGCCATCCTCGCCCTCGCCGTTGCCGACCCGGATGTAGCAACCGGGATGGTCCTGCAGCATCCAGGCGAAATCCTCCGATCCCATCACGGGCGGCAGGTTGGTGACGACGTTCTCGGCCCCCACCACGGCGGCGGCCGCCCGGGCCGAGGCGGCGGTTTCTTCCCGCGTGTTGATCAGGACCGGGTAGCGGCGGTCGTACTCGAAATCGTAGCGGAGGCCGTGGGCGGCGGTGATCCCCTTCACGATCTCTTCCATCCGCGCTTGGATGAGGTCCTGGACGTCGGGTTTCAAGGCGCGGCAGGTCCCCCGCAGGGTTACCGCCTCGGGGATGATATTGGTCGTCGTGCCACCTTCGATCTGGGTCACGCTGACCACGGCCGACTCAATCGGATTGACGCTGCGCGCCGCTATGCGCTGGAAGGCGAGTATGATCTCGGCCGCGGTGACGACCGGATCGACGCCCTGGTGGGGGTGTGCTGCGTGGCTGCCCTTACCGGTGATGGTGATCTCGAACATATCCGCCGACGCCATGGCGGAGCCGGTGCGGACGCCAAAGGTGCCGAGCGGCAGGCCCGGCTGATTATGCATGCCGTAGACCGCCTCGACGGGAAACAGGTCGAACAATCCCTCCTCGACCATCACCCGGCCGCCGGCGACATTCTCCTCGGCCGGCTGGAAGATGAACTGAACTGTGCCGTTGAAGCGCCGGGTTTCCGAAAGATATCGCGCCGCCGCGAGCAGCATCGCCGTGTGGCCGTCATGGCCGCAGGCATGCATCTTACCGGGATGGGTGGAGGCATGCGCGAAGGTATTCTCTTCCAGAATATCGAGCGCATCGAGATCGGCGCGAAGCCCGATCGCGCGATTGGAATCGCCGACCTTCAAGGTGCCGACGACGCCGGTCTTGGCGAGCCCTCGATGCACCGGAAGACCGAAGGTTTCCAGTTTCTCGGCCACGAAGGCGGACGTCCGGGTCTCCTCGAATGCGGTCTCCGGATGGGCATGAATGTCCCGCCGCCACGCCGTGATCTCGTCTTGAAAGGCGATGATTTCCTCTTTCAAGGGCATTGATGTTTCCTCCTCATCGACAAACGTCGCGCGCGGTGGCAAAAAACAAGGGCCGGCGCGGTT
>CAYPAV010000053.1:0-3821 GCA_964408805.1 uncultured Rhodospirillaceae bacterium
ACTCTTAATCAGCGGGTCCAAGGTTCGAGTCCTTGTGCGCCCACCAAGTTTTCTCTCGCCCGCAAGCGTTCTTCCGTCCCGGCTTAGGCGTCCGGCAGCGAAGTGCCGGTTTCGCCCTAACCGAAGCTGCCCGCGTTCACGAGCAGATGGGCCCAGATGCTCGCCGCGTAGCCGAGCGCGATGGCCCAGGACCATTTGAGGTGAGAGAGGAAGGTATAGACGCCCCGCGCCTGTCCCATCACGGCGATGCCGGCCGCCGAGCCGATCGACAGCATCGACCCGCCGACCCCGGCGGTCAGGGTCACCAGCAGCCATTGCCCGTGATCCATCTCGGGCAGCACCGAGAGGACGGCGAACATGATGGGAATGTTGTCGAAGATGGCGGACAGCACGCCGACGATGATGTTCGCCGTGGTCGGTCCCAGATCGCCATACATCAGGTTCGATCCAAGGGTCAGATACCCCAATGTGCCGAGCCCGCCGATGCAAAGGATGATGCCGTAGAAAAACATCAAGGTATCCCATTCGGCCCGCTGCAGGGCCTTGAAGACATTGAAGGCCGCCGGCGCCGCCGGTGGGGGCGCGGACTCCGGCATGGTATCGGCCATCATGCCGCTTTCGCCGATTGCGAAATCCGCCGGCGACGGGAAGAAACGGTCGCGCGAGGTCAGGAAATAACCGTAGAGCTTTAGCACGCCGAGACCTGTCATCATGCCGACGACCGGCGGCAAATGCAGGAACTGATGGAAGGACACGGCCATGGCGATGGTCGCGATGAACAAGCCGGTGATGACCCAGGCGCCGTCGAGAAGCACGATCTCCCCGTCGGCGGGATCCGGCTGCGTCCTGGGCACGGCGAGCGACATGATCACCGCCGGGACCAGCCAGTTGACCAGCGAGGGCACGAACAGCGCGAAGAATTCCTGAAACTGAACGATTCCCTTTTGCCAGACCATGAGCGTCGTGATATCGCCGAACGGGCTGAACGCGCCGCCGGCATTGGCCGCGACGACGATATTGATGCAGGCGACCACGACAAAGCCGCTGTTCGAGCCGCCGACCGCCATCACGACGGTGGCCATCAGCAGGGCCGTCGTCAGGTTGTCGGCGATGGGCGAGATGACGAAGGCGAGAGCGCCGGTGACCCAGAAGATCGCCCGCAACGATAACCTCCGCGAGACCAGCCAGATCCGAAGGGCCGCGAATATGCCGCGCTCATCCATGCTGTTGATGTACGTCATGGCCGCGAGGAGAAAGAGGAACAGTTCGGCGAACTCCAGCAGATTATGCCGGACCGCCGCCTCCGCGGCGTGCGTCTCGCCCTGTTGCACGAAGGCGACGGCGACAATGATCCAGATGACGCCGGCCGCCACCATCACGGGCTTCGATTTCCGCAGGTGTATGTTCTCCTCGCTAATCACCAGCGCATAGGCGAAGGCGAAAACGGCGAGACAGGTATACCCGGCCCAATGGTTGGTGAAATCGAACGAGCCCGCACCCGCCGTGGTGGCGGCCGCCGGCTCCGGATACAGCAAGGCCAGCGACGCGAACGCCAGCAAGCCGATGGATCGCATCATCGGTACCGTTATGAACATGATCGCTTTCTCTCCTTGCGCCGCGCGAGGAAATTAATGCCTCGGGTCCCCGGCAATAATACCGCCGAGACCGAGACTTTCGTCAACTATAACGGTGCCGGAGAAGCGCCGTGCGAGAATTCTCGTCGTCCGGGTCAACGCAGAAATCAAGGGCGGGGGTCCGGGGCCGCCCCCGGTCGCGATGTCGAAATCAGCCGGCCGGCGCCGCCGGCTCAAAGCTCGCGGAGCGCGTTGAACTGGTCGAGATAGCCGGCCCCGTCGATCCGGGCGCCGATGATGGTCGTCTTACCGGATTTGACCGCCCGGCTCAACGCGTCGCCGAGCTCGTTCTCGGTCTCGGCGACGGCGCCCTCGGCGCCCAGCCCCTTCGCCAGCGCTTCCCAGTCGATCCCGCCGATCGCGACGCCGTGGCGCGGAATGCCCTTCAATTCCTGCTTCACGCGAATGAGACCGATCTCCTGATCGTCGAAAACGACGACGATGATCGGCAGATCCTCATGCACCGAGGTCTGCAGATCGGCGACCGCCATCATGAACCCGCCATCGCCGGTGAAGGCCACCACCGGCCGGTCGGGATGGGCCAGGCGCGCCGCCAAGGCCCCCGGCACCGCATAGCCCATGGAGCCAAGACCGTTCGAGGTCAGGAACTCCCGGGGGCCGTAGGATTGCCACTTCTGCACGACGAGCAGCCGGCTGGCCCCCGCATCGCAGGTCGCGATGGTCTCGCGCGGCAGCACGGCGCGGGCGACCTCCATCGCGCGCTGGGCCGAGAGACCGGTGCTCGGCCGGTCAAGCGCCGCCGTGACCTGGTCGCGGAAGGTCCGGGCCGCAGCCTCACCCCAACCCGACCCGTCGGCGGCAAACTCGGCGAGGCGCGCCAGCATCACCCGAAGATCGCCCACCATCTCGGCTTCGGCCGGCACTAGGGCGTCGAGCCCCCGCACATTGGCGAGCGACAGCACGGGCGTCGTGTAAGGCCAGGGCTTCGGCTGCAGCTCGACCGCATCGAGCCCCACGGTGACGATCAGATCGGCCTGGCTGATCAGGTCCCGCTCGATGACGCCGCCGATGATGCAGCCGGCGCGAAGGGGATGGTCTTCGGGCATCACACCCTTGCATTTCGGCGTCGCCAGGACGGGGGCGCCGAGCCGCTCCGCCAACGCCACGAATTCGGCTGACGCCTTGTCCCAGAGGACGCCGAGCCCCGCCAGCAGGATCGGCCGCTTGGCCCCCTGGAGCATGCCGAGCGGCACCTCGAGCGCGCTTCGGTCGAGGTCCATCGGCAGCAGGTTGGGAATGATGGGCGTCTCGGTCGGGAGCTCCGCCGCCTCCAGCACGGTCTCGTCGGAGGGCATGTCGAACTGCACGGGGCCCGGTATGGGTGCCGTCGCGACGCGGTAGGCGCGGCGGATTTGCTGGCGCACCGATTTCGCGTGGATCGTCGTCTGCCATTTGGTGATCGGCGCGAAGAGCGCGTGCTGGTCGAGCACCTGTCGGAGCCCGGTCTCGTAAGTGGCGGCCGGATATTGGTCGTTGATCGCAATCAGCGGAGAGCGGTCCATCCAGGCATAGGCCACCCCATTGACCATGTTCGCCGCCCCCGGCCCCCGGGTCGAGACCGAGACCCCGGGCGACCCCGTGATATCGCCCCAGGTCGCCGCCAGCATGGCGCCCGCGACCTCTTGTTTCATGAGAATAAAGCGGACATCGTTCTTCCGCGCCGCCTCCATCAGCTCCACCGTCTCGCCGCCCGGATGGCCGACGATGAAGGGGGTACCCATCTCCTGAAACGCCTCGACCAGAACCTCAACCGTCGTCGTCATCAAAGACCTCCTCGGACCCATCGATTTCGGAAACCGAATTCAAATGATCGTCGACCGAGCGCGCGGTGTCGGCCCGGTCGTATCCCCTATCGATTGTAGGTCGGACGGGGCGCAATTCCCGTCTCCGGGAAATAGATCGTGCGGGGGCCCGTCTCCGCGGCACCGCGCGCACCGGTCCCGGCCCTTCTCGATCCCAGACATTTCCAAAAATGGGCGCGAAGAATAATGGGGACATGACCTTTTTCCCCAACGGGGAAGAAAGGATCGTGTCCCCGTTATTCGCTCTCACCGGAGTGAACGCGGTGAGCTCTCGCACCGGACAAACCTGTGCGTTTTGATCAATCAATAGGTATGCTGTCCCCGTATTTTGGTCATCAAAGCCTCCCCTGGCAAGTCGATCCGA
>CAYPAV010000054.1:0-2985 GCA_964408805.1 uncultured Rhodospirillaceae bacterium
AGATGACGCTCTCTCTAACTCACACCGTGGATCCGGTTAAGGGGGCTAGGTCAATCACGAGTACAAGGTCCCGCCGGGCATGGAAGCGTATCAGCGCTTCAAGAAGGAAGGCGCCGTGGTGATCGGTATATATGGAACGCCTCATACGCAGGCGCTGACTCCGCTGCTGCACGAAGACAAGATTCCGGGAACGAGCCCGGGCTTCGGTTCCGCCGCGGCGGCGAACGGCAAGAAGTATCCCTATCTGTTTCCGATCGCCGCGACTTACTGGTCGCAGGGTGCCGCGGCCGTGGCGTTCGCCAAGGAACAGCTCGGCGGCGTGATCAAGGGCAAGAAGATCGCCTTCATCTATTACGATAACCCCGCCGGCCGCGAGCCGCTGCCGATCCTTCAGAAATTGGCGAAGTTGGAAGGCTTCAAGCTGAAGGAGTTCGCCATTCCCCCGCCCGGCGTCGAGATGAAGGTCCAGGTTCAGGACATCGCCCGTCGCTTCCGCGCGGATTTCGTCATCAATCACACGTTCGGCAAGGCGCCGTCGGTCTCGATCAACGAGTTCACGCGGAACGGTTATCCGCTCGACAAGATGGTCGGATTCGTTTGGGCTGCCGGTGAGTCCAACATCATGGGCGCTGGTGGTTGGGACAGGGCGCAAGGCTACTACTGCATGCAGTTCGCCGGTGCCGGTTCCGATTACAAGGTGCTCGACGACATCAAGGCGCTTTACAAGAAGGAAGGCAAGCCGGCGCCGAAGGAAATGGACTCCACGGTCTATTATAACCGGGGTCTGATGTGGGCCGCCTTGCACCTCAAGGCGATCGAAAATGCCGTCAAGGCCAAGGGTGGCAGCGCCAACGTTTCGGGCGCCGACGTTGCCAAGGGGTTCGAGGCGATTTCGGACTTCCCGCTCGGCGGAATCCTGCCGCCGCTGAAGGTCACGCCGACGGATCACGAGGGTGGCGGTTGGGTGCAGATTTTCCAGGTGAAGGGTCAAGGATTCAAACCCGTCACGAAATGGATGCACGGTTACCGCGACGTCGTTCTCGAGATGGTCGCCAAGGGTGAGTGACGTCTAGCAATTCCCGGTCGGCCCGCATCTTGCGGGCCGACCTCTTTTTTTATTTCGTGCGACGGGCCATGCTTAATCTAAACAATATCGAAGTCATCTACGACAACGTCATTCTTGTTCTGCGGGGTGTTTCGGTCGAAGTGCCGGAAGGCGGTATCACCACGGTCCTGGGCGCCAACGGGGCCGGCAAGACAACGATGCTGAAGGCGGTCTCCGGATTGCTCAGGCCGGAACGGGGCGAAGTGACCCGCGGTTCCATAGAATTCAACGGCGATCGGATCGATGGCGAAGCACCGCACAGTATCGTCAAGCGGGGTATCGTTCAGGTATTCGAGGGACGCCAAGTGTTCGAGCATTTGACGGCGGAGGAAAACCTCATTGCCGGCGGACATATCCTGCCGACGAAGGCCAAGCTTCGCCAGAATATGGAGCTGGTGTTCAATTATTTCCCCCCGCTCGCCGAACGGCGCAACGTTCAGGCGGGCTATCTGTCGGGCGGAGAACAACAGATGCTGGCGGTGGGCCGGGCATTGATGTCCGATCCGGGCGTCGTCCTGCTCGACGAACCGTCACTTGGTTTGGCACCCATGATCGTCGAGGAGATTTTTGGGCGCATCCGTCAGCTTCGGGACGAGCAACAGGTGACCTTCCTCCTGGTCGAGCAGAACGCCAAATTGGCACTCGAAATCGCCGATGCGGGCTACGTGATCGAAAACGCCGCCATCGTCTTGGAGGGGCCGGCCGATCAGCTCCGCGAGAATGCCGACATCAAGGAGTTCTATCTCGGCATGGCGAGCGAGGGTCAAAAGAGCTTCCGCGATGTGAAGCATTATCGCCGCCGCAAGCGTTGGCTTGCCTAACGCGAATTTGCCGGCTTGCGCGGCCATGACGGAATACGTAACTTTCGGGCCGACGAGGGTGTAACTTGAGGATTCGCGTCGACGCTAGATGTCGTTGGCTCGACTCCAGTCCACCCGAATGACGGAGACCTATGATGCATGTTCGCATTTACCGGCCGGCCAAGACGGCGATGCAGTCCGGGCGCGGCAAGAGCAACGCCTGGGTATTGGAATTCGAGCCCGCGGATCGCGCGGAACCGGACGCGCTGATGGGGTGGAACGGTTCCGCGGATACCAGACGTCAGGTCGAATTGCGCTTCGACGGCGAGGCGGAGGCCGTCGCCTACGCGCGGGAGAACGGATATACCTACACCGTCCAGCGGCCGCGCGAGCGCCAGGTGAAACCGAAGGCGTACACGGATAATTTCGCCTATTCCCGGCTCGAACCCTGGACTCATTGACGATTACAGTTCCGCCTCGGTCATCTGGCCCCCGTAGCTCAACTGGATAGAGCACGGGATTTCTAATCCCGTGGTTGCAGGTTCGAGTCCTGCCGGGGGTGCCAGGGTTTTCAAGGGGTTATGGGGTGTTTGCGGCAGTGCTTGATTTTGATAAGTCACCATAAGGTCACCACAGTGCCTCGAATTTGGGGCGATTCTGCTCCTCATGAATAACAGCCCATCCGACCTCTCTCACATCTCCGCCACGGCCCTCGAGCAATCCCGATCCGAGGGCTGAGCGAGCCCTTGTCGCGCATGGCGCGCGCGTTCGACGGATGCGCTCCGATACATTCAATTGTTTGGCGGCGTCTCTATTAGGCAAATTTGCTCCATTTTCTGTTGGGCGCCCCGGCTCTAGGTTCGCCAGCTTCGCTGCTACAATCGCCCGTTGGCTTTCGGGCGCGCGGCTGACGTTAAGCGGTGTCGCTGCATCCGAGTTAGTCATACCGTCTATCGGCGGTTTGCTCCTGTCCCCGCCGCGCTTCAAGTTTGCCAGCTTCGCCCCCACCCTTCTCGCTAACTTAGAAGTGACCTAGCCCCCTTAACCGGATCCACGGTGTGAGTTAGAGAGAGCGTCATC
>CAYPAV010000055.1:0-2637 GCA_964408805.1 uncultured Rhodospirillaceae bacterium
AACGAGCAAGGTCTAACATAACGATTGGTACGAAACCTGGGGGCAAGTCAGACCCTCTAGGACCGCAAGCGACCGCCTTCATGCGCGATCTCGTGCTGGGCGAAGACGTCCGCTGCGAGCTGAATGGAAAGAAGACATACGACCGCTTCGTCGGAAGGTGCTTTCTCGGGAAGTTGGATGTCGGGCGTGAGCTCATACGGGCAGGGTTGGCGAGGATCGGGCCTCGGGCGCCGTGGGACGCAAGGTGATTATCTCCGCCCTTGCGTTCGTGCTTGGCTTCTCCACCGTCTTCATCATGTTGGGTGCGACGTCGTCGTTTCTCGGCAAGTTGCTGGCGGAATATCTCGACGTTCTCTCGAAGATCGCGGGCGCGGTCATTATTCTGCTGGGGCTGCATTTCGTCGGCGCCTTCCGGCTGGCGCTGTTTCAGCGCGAGGCGCGCTTTCATATCGAAAGCCGGCCCGCCGGCATCGCCGGCGCCTATCTGATCGGTCTCGCCTTCGCCTTCGGTTGGACGCCCTGCGTCGGGCCGGTGCTGGCGGCGATCCTCTTCGTTGCGGCGGGCGAGGACTCGGTGCTCTACGGGACCTCCTTGCTGGGTGCCTATTCCGTGGGACTCGGCGTGCCGTTTCTGATCGCCGCGACCGCCGCCGGACCGTTTACACGCGTTATGCAACGGTTTCGGAGCCGCGTTCGGACCGTCGAAATCGTGCTGGGCCTTCTATTGATCCTGACGGGCATACTGTTCCTGACCGGATTGATGGCGGAAACGGCGTACTGGCTCTTGGAGGCGTTTCCAGCGTTGGGGAAGGTGGGTTGATCGCGCGGTGCGTCACAATTTCGTGATCGGATGGCGGTAAAGGGGTATTCACCGATGAAAACGGCGGGATCATGCGACGAAGTATTATGCTGTTGTTATGTATAAACTTTTGAACGGCAATTGAACTTATGCAAAAATAAGGTTAATTATGGAACGGATATATTCGCTTTTTGTATATCGACGGAACGGATGGGGACCTGATGGACGAGCAGATGATCGAAAGCGCCCGCGAGGCGACGGGATTTTTGAAGGCGCTGGCCAATGAGAATCGTCTGATGATCCTGTGTTATCTGGCGGAAGGCGAGAAATCGGTGTCGGAATTGGAACAGCTCCTCAGCATTCGCCAGCCGACCCTGTCACAGCAGTTGGCAAGGCTGCGCGCCGAGGGGTTGGTGAGCACGCGGCGCGAGGCCAAGATGATCTATTATTCGCTCGGCAGCTCCGAGGTGGGATTGATCATCCAGCTTCTGTACAAGATGTTCTGCGAGAAGGATCAGTCGGCGGTCATCAAACTCGAGAGATTGATGGATGCCGGCTCCAGCATGAAAAAGAAAGATCTGGTCGACGCCTGACAGGGCCCGGCCACCGGGGCTCTCATCCCGTCAACTTATTGCGAGGACGGCGGTTTACCGTTGGCGGTGATATTCGTCTCTGCGAATATCGCCGCGAATTAGTATGACCGGGAGACGCCCGCAAATGCCGATCAAACACCTGTTTCGGCCGATCCAAATGACGCTCGCCGCCCTCACGATCGGCGTGGCGGTGTCGGCCGGTGCCGCGTCATCTGTCGCACCGCCGGTGATCGGCCCGAGCGGTATGCCGACACAAGCCTGGTTCAAGGAGAGCTCGAACGATCTGGCGCGTGATCTGGCGGATGCGGTTAAAAGCGGCAAACGCCTCGCGATCGTTTGGGAACAGCGTGGGTGTTACTACTGCAAGCGGATGCATGACGTGAACTTTCAGGTTCGCGACGTGGTCGACTACGTTCGCGCCCGGTTCGAATTCGTCCAGCTCAACTTGCGCGGCAATCGGGTTCTGATGGACCTCGATGGAAATCCCGTGACCGAAGCGATGCTGGCGCGCAAGAACCGGGTGACGGGAACGCCGACGGTCCAGTTCCTGGACGGGAAGGGCAAGGAAGTCTTCCGCATGCCGGGTTCACGATACATCACGCCGAGGAGGGTTTGGGCGTCAGCGTTCCCCTGTTCGGCCGAAAGCCTGTACCATTTTAGAGCACTTCCGTAATCCTGCTGGACCCCAATACCATGGTGAAAATATATACCCAATTTAACCTGAGCGATGGCATCCCCCTCTTCAGCTGCGAGTTTGTACCATTCTGCGGAGGTCTCGTAATTCTGCGGAACAGTATGCCCTAGGCCGTACAACAGACCGAAATAAGACTGGGCGTCGGTCGTGTCCTTTTCTAAGTGTCGTCCGCTTTTCTCCAACGCGGTTGGATAGCCTCCATTCTTATATGTTTCTTCCTCATTCTGGGAGTTGATCGAGATTGCGAGATATCCAACCAGAAAAGAAACCAGTAAACCCGGAAAGATGAGTTGTCGGTGACTTGCCCCCAGGTTTCGTACCAATCGTTATGTTAGACCTTGCTCGTTGTTTGGCGAGCGGCGATCAGCCCGTAGCCCCCAAGGAGCGAAGGGTTGAGCGCCGCGGTTGGGCACGATGGTCTGTGGTGCGGGCGGCCTGTAGCCAAGCGCACTGTGCGGCCTGATGGTGTTGTAGTGATTGCGCCATCGTTCGATAAGCTGACCTAGCCCCCTTAACCGGATCCACGGTGTGAGTTAGAGAGAGCGTCATCT
>CAYPAV010000056.1:0-2593 GCA_964408805.1 uncultured Rhodospirillaceae bacterium
CCTCCTCATCGACAAACGTCGCGCGCGGTGGCAAAAAACAAGGGCCGGCGCGGTTAGGCCAACCCTTTCGTCGTTCCGGTGGCATTGAGGGTGACTCGCGCCCCGGAGATGCAGAATGCCACTATCCTTTAGCAAGGAAAAGTCGGCGGTCGATCCGGTTTAGCGCGCGGAATCGAAGCGCCTGGTACCAAGGTGATAGCCGCGAACTCCCTCGAGATCCGTGAGATCCGGTAGCCGCGACACCTCGAACTCCGGACCAAACGCGTTCTTGATCCGGTCAGGATCAGTTGTGCGCTGCGCGGTCTCCTCGCTCGGCGGTGTCATGAAGAGACAAAGATGGGCCTCCCTTGGATTCATTAGGCGTTTGGTATGCGTCGCGTAATTGTCCACGGCTTCCGGGAGCATCTCTTGAAACGAGGTTGAATTCAAAAATATATCCACATCGCGGCCCCGCATTGTTTCGATCTGCCAGGGGCAGATGCAAAAGATTTCCAAATCGTCGGAATCGGCAAACGATAACGCCGGCCGGTTTCGGGTCGTGCCGTAGTCGATCACCGCATTCCCGAAAAAATGCTTCAGATACTGCGTCGCCACATAAATCATCGGCGGAATATCAACGTATAGGATCTTTCTGATGTTCGGGTGCCGATGCAGGGCCAAGTGGCTCAGCGCGCCGAATCCGCCTCCGATTTCCATGACACCGCGCGCCGAGTCGAAGGGTACGCCGGAGTCTCGAAAACCCTGATACAACCGCAACATCGACAGATAGAGATAGGCGTATCGCCGATCATCCTGTTCGACGTAGTTCTCGCATCCTCCGATCATGGTTTCCGGGAGGCCGTCGTTTCGCGCCAACTCGCGCAACCGCGGTCCCCATTCGGCGCCGAACCATCGCGCTCGATAGCTCAAGACCCGGTTTGCGTGAGAGCGGATGAGATTTTGCTGTTCGAATACGAGCTTTTGGAGGAACGGCAATCGGATAAGAGACCGCGATATCAGATCCTTGAGCGAGCCTCGCGGGAACAGCGAACCGATTGGATCCAAAAGTAACGGATCGCCATATCCCTTCGAGATCGTCTCGGAAGACCGAAATGCCGCGACACCGTGTTTTCTGATTGATTGGAGTATTCGACCTTGGTAGGCCTGCCAATGAGGCCCCGGCAGATAGAGCGGATTCGCCTCCCGTTGGTCCGACATCATTAAATCGAGAAGCGCGATATTGTTCTTCATATCTGTCTGGAATGCGGAAAATGGTTCAAATCAAAGGGAGCCGGAGTCTGAAATACGCCAGGGCACGCGCTCTCCGCCTCGGCGTTTCCAAGACGGGTCGATTTTATATCTGCCGCCGAGCAATGACTAATATGAAAACGCACCATCGGAACGCCGTGGCGGGAAAACAGTTCCAAAGACGGTGGGATTTGGATAGGGTTGGCTCCGATTTGAATGTTTCCTGGAGATGATCGGTTATCGGCTGTCGCGGCGGTTTAAGCGCGCGTATGAAGGTCGCTACAGAAAGTTTGTCTATGAAGAGAACCACGCACGAGAATCTATCCCGTTCCGGAGAGGTCGCACCCGGATCCGAACGGTCTTTCGGTGTCGTATTCGCGCTGGTTTTTGCTGTTGTCGGGCTGTTCCCTATCTTCGTGTCGGGCGAGGTACTAAGCGGGCCGCTCGGCATTTCGGTCGCATTTCTAATCGTTGCACTGGCAAAACCCGCAATTCTCAAGCCGTTGAATTTGTTGTGGTTTCGGTTTGGCCTTCTGCTCCATAAGATCGTTAATCCAATCGTCTTGGCGTTCTTGTTTTATTTGGTCGTCACGCCCGGCGCAGTCGTCTTGCGTCTCATGGGAAAAGATCCCTTAAAGCGGCGATTCGATCGGGACGTGGAAAGTTACTGGATCGAGAGAACGCCGCCCGGCCCGTCGCCGGAAACGATGAAAAACCAATTCTAGCGAACTGGATTCCTGGCGATATGATTGCGTTTATCAGCGAATTTTGGATGTATCTGAAGGTCCGTAAGAAATTCTGGTTGTTGCCGATCTTCGTGATGATGATCGTGTTCGGCGGGTTAATGATATTGAGCCAAGGATCCGCTGTAGCGCCCTTCATCTATACAATTTTCTGAGCGACATCAAAGCGATGTACGTTATCGGCGTATCCGCATTCTATCATGATAGCGCGGCGGCCATGATCGAAGATGGCCGCATCATCGCTGCGGCCCAGGAGGAGCGATTTACCCGCAAGAAGCACGACGCCGGATTTCCGGCCAACGCCATAAGCTATTGCCTCGACGAGGCCGGCATCCGATTGGCGGATGTCGACTACGTGGCTTTTTACGACAAACCGTTCTTGAAATTCGAAAGACTGGTTGAAACTTACTTGGCGTTCGCGCCCAAGGGTTTCGCGTCCTTTCGGATGGCGATTCCGGTATGGTTGAAGGAGAAGTTGTTCCAAAAAGATCTACTCCGCAAGAAATTCGAAGAATACGATCGATCGTTTGACTGGCAAAACAAGCTCCTGTTCTCCGAACATCATCAAAGCCATGCTGCCAGCGCTTTCTTTCCGAGTCCCTTTGAAAAGGCCGCGGTCCTAA
>CAYPAV010000057.1:0-2246 GCA_964408805.1 uncultured Rhodospirillaceae bacterium
TAAGATCAGCATCGTCAAGATGCCGTGCCGCTTCCAGGTCAATCTCGTTCTCGATAAATACGCCGCCGTACTTGCCGAGGCCTAGACCCTCCAACCATTGTTGGATTTCGTCTGTCATTGACGTTTACTCCTACCCTCGCGGATAAGACTAGCAGAACGGCTTTGGCCGGGGAACGGTTTCAGGCTGTTAGGCATATCCCTCGCCACATCCGTCTTTACATCGCGCATCCGTTCATCGAATGCTGGCCATTCCGCAGCGGAGATATTATGAGGGGCGGGAAACGAAAGCACACGAAGTGTCCACCGAGCGTTCGGTCGGATATCTAATACGAAGGAAAGCAAGACAATGCGCGAATGTCCCTGCGGAACCGGCAAGCAACTAGATGCCTGCTGCGGACCCTATATCGACGGCGCCCCGGCCCCAACGGCGGAGGCCACCATGCGCTCGCGTTACAGCGCGCACGTATTGGGCAACGCCGATCACCTCGCCGCCACTCTGTCGAACGAACAGCGCGCCGATTACGACAAGGAGGCGATGGAGCAATCCTTCGCCGATACCAAATGGCTTGGCCTGGACATACGCAAGACCGACAAGGGTAACGAAGGCGACGAGACCGGAACGGTGGAATTCGTCGCCCGCTACCGCTCGGGCGGGCAGTCAACGGCGCATCACGAATTGTCGTTTTTCACCCGCGAGGACGGACGCTGGGTCTTTTCGGGATGCGAAATGAACCCAAGGGCGGCAACGGTGCGCGTGGAAAAGATCGGACGCAACGCGCCGTGTCCTTGCGGCTCGGGCAAGAAATACAAGAAATGCTGCGGCGCATAATTGAAAACCGTTCCGGCACCGGCTATGTACGCGCCAAGGAACAACGATCACGAACATCATGTCACGAAACTCATGAAGGAACAGACCATGGCTCAAGCGACCGCACGACACATTCTTGTTGATACCGAGGCACAATGCGAAGAGCTGAAGGCGAAAATCGCCGGCGGTGAAGATTTCGCCGAACTGGCCCGCGCCCATTCCTCCTGCCCATCGGGCGCCTCGGGTGGCGATCTCGGCTCTTTTGGCCCTGGCCAGATGGTCGCGGAATTCGACCAGGTGGTGTTCTCCGCCAACGTCAACGAAGTACAGGGCCCGGTGAAGACCCAGTTCGGCTATCACCTGCTCGAGGTCACCTCCCGCACGGACTGAGATTAAGCAACGCGGCACGGCTGCCTCACGGCGGAATTGCGCCTCGGGGTGTCCGTGCCGGTGCTACCGAGAAAGTCCTCCGTAACGCGGTGTGACATAAGATCGGTGGGCGGCAGTTGCCTCCTCCTCGCTCCTCTGACAAGGCCGGTTTTTGGCATTTTGTAGTGTCCGAAAGACGGTGCTTTGGAGTACCATGGCCATCGTAGCTGCCAGAGCGCCCCGACGCGCCGGATAATCAGGGAGGAAGCAATGAAGATGAAGGCCGCCGTGCTGCGCCAGTTTGATGCGCCGCTGCCGTTCGCCGACAGCAAGCCGATCAGTATCGAGGAGGTCACCCTGGATCCTCCAGGGCCGAACGAGGTGCTGGTCAAGATCGGCGGCGCCGGGCTGTGCCATTCCGATCTCTCCGTGATGAACGGCGCGCGCCCGCGGCCGGAGCCGCTGGTGCTGGGGCACGAGGGCGCGGGGTCGATCGTCGAGGTCGGACCCGCGATCACCGATGTGGCCCCCGGCGATCATATCGTTTTCCAGTTCAGTCCCAGCTGCGGGCGCTGCCGGCGCTGCATGGAGGGGCGGCCACAGGTATGCGAGGTCGGGGCCAAGGCCAAGGCGGCGGGCGATCTGATGGGCGGCGGTCGCCGTATCGTCGACGCCGACGGCAACCGTATCGCGCACCACACCGGCGTATCCTGTTTCGCCGAATACGCGGTCGCCGACCGCGGCTCGATCGTCGTCATCGACAAGGATCTGCCGTTGGACGAAGCCGCGCTGTTCGGCTGTGCGGTGATGACTGGCGTGGGCGCGATAATCAACACGGCACGCATCCTGCCCGGCGACACGGTCGCCGTCATCGGGCTCGGCGGGGTCGGCCTGAACGGCGTGTTGGGTGCCAAGCTTGCCGGCGCGGAAACGATCATCGCCATAGATATCGCCGACGACAAGCTGGGCCTAGCCCGCCAGATCGGCGCTACGCATACAATCAATGCATCGGACGCGAACCATGCCGAACAGGTGCGCGACCTGACGAACGGCGGGGTCGATTTCGCGA
>CAYPAV010000058.1:0-2022 GCA_964408805.1 uncultured Rhodospirillaceae bacterium
CCACCTCTAACTGGACAACACCGGGAAGCAGACAACCATCCAATCAACAAACGACCTGAAATTGGACGATCCAACTACTCCTCGTTCTCTCGACCGGTATTTCGCGGGCTTTGCCCCTCCGCCGCGTCCGGCCCGTCGCGGCTCCTACCGAGCCACATGGGAATAAAATCACCCCAATGTTTCTGGGGGATTTCAAAGACGCGGTATTTTGTAACGAGGATATTTCAGTCAGTTAGTTGTGATGAGCACGCATAAAATGCACTTGGTGTTGAGAACACAATTTGAAGGGCTTTCTTATTGCACATATTTTTGATGTGAAAATTGGAATTCAACAGTCATGATCGGCCGCGTAAACGTTCTAACCCGCCCGCCATTTTCATATCCGGTGATTTGGCCTAGGGTTTAGCCTCTTACAGACCTAGCGAGTTGGATTGGTTGATGTCGGACGTCCGGAACATTCTCTTTATCATGTGCGACCAGTTGCGCGCCGACTATCTCTCGTGCGCCGGCCACCCCACACTGGAAACGCCCAATATCGATGCCCTGGCGGCCCGGGGCGTAAGGTTCGACAATGCCTATACCCAGTCCCCGGTGTGCGGTCCTTCCCGCATGTCTTTTTACACTGGCCGCTACGTCGCCAGCCACGGCTCGACCTGGAACGGCGTTCCGCTCGATGTCGGCGAATGGACCATGGGCGACTACCTCCGCCCGCTGGGCGTGCGGACGGCACTTGTCGGCAAGACCCACATGGCGGCGGACCTGACCGGCATGGAGCGGCTTAATCTCGATCCCGTTTCAGACCTCGGCATCCTGGTTTCCCAGTGCGGATTCGAACCTTATGAACGCGACGACGGTCTGCTGCCGGCAGGCACCTCCGCGCCCGATCTCGCCTATAACAAATGGCTCAATGAAAAGGGCTATCCCGGCGACAATCCCTGGCACGATTTCGCCAATTCCGCCGAGGGGCCGGACGGCGAAATCCTGACCGGCTGGGAAATGCGCCATGCCCGCCTGCCGGCCCGGGTGAAAGCCGAGCATTCCGAAACGCCTTACATGACCTCGCGCGCCATCGACTTCATGCAGGAAGCCGGGGACGGTCCCTGGTGCCTGCACTTAAGCTTCATCAAGCCCCATTGGCCCTATGTCGCGCCGGCCCCGTACAATGAGCTTTACGGCCCTAACCAGATCGTTGCGCCCAACCGCACCGCCGGCGAACGCGACGCCCCCCACCCCGTCATCGCCGCCTACATGGAGCATGCCGAGAGCCAATCCTTCCAGCGCGAGGAAGTGCGTGACACCGTGATCCCGGTCTACATGGGGCTGATCAAACAGATCGACGACGAATTGGGCCGCCTGTTCGATTTCATGGGCACGGCCGGCCGCCTCGACGACACCCTGATCGTCTTCACCTCGGATCATGGCGATTATCTCGGCGACCACTGGCTGGGCGAGAAGGAACTCTTCCACGAGGAATCGGTCCGCCTGCCCATGATCGTCGCCGATCCCTCGAGTGCCGCGGATGCGACGCGCGGCACGGCGTCAAACGCCTTGGTGGAGGCCATCGACTTGGTGCCGACCTTTATCGAGGTGGTGGGTGGAGAGGTCGAAAAACAACGTCTCGAAGGCCGCTCCCTGCTACCATTGCTGCGTGATGCAAGCCCGCCCGATGAATGGCGCGACGCGGCCTTCAGCGAGATCGATTTCGCCTTTCGTGGCGCGCGGATGAAGCTGGCGGTGGAGCCGGACCAGGCGCTTTCCTGGATGGTGCGGACGGAGCGCTGGAAATACATCTACTACGAGGACTTCCCGCCTCAACTGTTCGACCTGTCGGAGGATCCGCAAGAGCAACGGGATTTCGGGCGATCGCCGGATCATTCCGAGGTGCGGGCCGAACTGCACGAAAGGCTGTTCACCTGGCTCCGGCACCTGCGCTCCCGCCGCACCATCAGCGACGATCAGGTGGCGATGCGCACGGCGACCTCGAAGAAACGGGGCTTCCTGATCGGCGAGTGGTAAGCCTCA
>CAYPAV010000059.1:0-1816 GCA_964408805.1 uncultured Rhodospirillaceae bacterium
ACCAGATTGGTGATCTCTTTTCGCAGCACCGTCATCATCGCCGTCACGTCGGTATAGATCTCGAAGACCGCAGCGATGTCGCCACCGCCGAAGCGCAAGGGAATGTAGGTCTCGACGATATCGCGGTCGTGGATGGCGCCGGAAAAAGCCTGGAAGGTAGAGCGATGAGACAGCTTGCTTACCGACTCGCCGCGCACGGCGGCCGCGGCAAATCCGGATTCATCGCTGTTGTTTTCGCCGACTTGCGCGGCCTCGGAGGAATAGATGGTAAAGCCGTCAAGATCGTAGAGCTTTACCTTGAGAACCGGCAACCCCATCACCAAGCCTCGGATGGCGTCGTCGAGACCCAGCGTACGGGCCGCACCGATCGCGCCCGATGTCTCGGCCTTGGCCAGCGCGTCCTCTAAATCCCTGTCAATGGCGTTTGCGAACAGGCGCGCCGTGCCGATGTTCTGCCGCTCGCCCGCCGTTACAAGCTGTCCAATCTCATGCAGATAGAAGCCGCCGGAAAGCAACACAATCCCAATAACCATAACCGCTCCGGCGGCTATCGAAAAATAGCGCCGCAGCGGAAACATTCGTCGCTCAGCGGTCAAGAGCGCTCGCCTCCCGGTCGTCCCGGCTTACCCATCGCCGGCTCGTGCATGCGAACGCATCAACCGGGATCCCCGCCGAAGGCATTCGCAACTCCGCGGTGAAGTTATCACGTGGCACCCTGCACGCCTACTCCGAGCACAAGCCGATGCGCGAAAGCTGGTCACGCGCCTTCAGCTAGAGTTTACTTGTTGGATATAGGCCTCTGCTGTTTACTTGTCCCCTCATGCAAAAAGTCGGTGCAGGAACGTGGCGGTAGAAGACCGGCGCCGCGACGACGAGCTGCGGCGAAGCGAGCAGCGGTTCCGCATACTGGTGGAAGGCTCCATCCAGGGCCTCATAGTGTTTGTCGACGACAAGCCGGTCTTTGCCAACCAGGCCATGGCGAATATCCTCGGCCATGAAGGACCCGACGATATTCTCCGCATGACATCCAGCAACGATTTCATTCATCCCGACGAAGTCCATCGGATTTCCGGCTATCGCCAAGATCGCCTGAATCATGGCGGTGCCCCGGAAATCTACGAGTTCCGGGCCTTCCGCAAGGACGGCTCGACCGTCTGGCTCGAAGCCTGTCCGACAGTTGTCGAATGGGATGGCAAAAGGGCCATACGAACCACCTGTATCGATATCAGCGAGCGCAAGCGCGCCGAAGCGGCTCTGAGCGAAAGCGAGGCCCGGTTTAGGGATTTCGCCGAGGTCGCTTCCGACTGGTATTGGGAATGCGATGCCGAGCACCGTTTCACCGACTACTCCGTCAATGATTCCGAAGCGGCAGCGGCCAACCAAGATTGGAGCCGCATGCTCGGTAAGACCCGGTTTGAGCAGAGACTCCGGGAAGACAGTGACGACGAAAAATGGCGGCGCCATCGCGCTGACCTAGACGCCCATAGACCGTTCCGAAACTTCGTTTACAAATCCGAGGATGGCAAAGGCGGGTACCGGCATGTCAGGATCAGCGGCAAGCCGGTCTACGATTCCGAGGGCAGTTTTATTGGCTATCGCGGCACGGGCTCCGACATCACGGAAGCCCGCCGGCGCGACGAAGAGCTGCGGGGCAGCGAGCAGCGCTTTCGCAATCTGGTCGAGGGTTCGATACAGGGCCTCGTGGTCTTCCTCGACGCAAAGCCGGTATTCGCCAATCAGGCCGCGGCGGACATGCTCGGCTATGACGGGCCAGACGATATCCTTCGACTTGGCACGGTGAACGCGTACCTGCATC
>CAYPAV010000060.1:0-1808 GCA_964408805.1 uncultured Rhodospirillaceae bacterium
ACGGCAGCCAGCAAATTATTACGCAGGATTATGCCCGGGCCTTCGCCAGCGAAACCGACATCGCCACCAAGTTCGTCGACGGCACCCTGCCCAACGGCCTGGCTTTCGCCGAGAACGGCGATATCCTAATTTCCAATTTCGGCACCGATATCCTCGAAGTGATGACCCGGACCGGCGAGACACGGGTGATGTACGACACCATCGACGGCCAGCCCATCGGCAAGGTCAATTTTGTCCTGCGCGATTCGCGAAACCGCATCTGGCTGACTATTTCAACGCGCATTCACAACTGGATGGACGCCGTCAGCCCCAACATCTGCGATGGGTATATTGCGCTGGTCGACGAAAACGGCATTCGTATCGTCGCCGACGGTTTTCATTTCACCAATGAAATCCGCCTCGATGCCAACGAGGAGTGGCTCTACATCGTCGAGACCTGCGCCCGGCACATCAGCCGCATGCGCGTGCAGCCTGACGGCTCGTTGACCGACCGCGAAATCTACGGCCCCGACAACACCGGATTTTTCATCGACGGTATTGCCTTCGATGAATTCGGCAATCTTTGGGGAACCCACATCATGCGTGATCAGATCTTCGCCATCACGCCGGAGGGCGACGTGCGTATCCTGCTCGACGACGACGTGCCCGGCCCTTCGACGGCGCTGGAACAGGCCTTCGAACGCGACGAAGTGACGCCCGATCTGATGCTGGCCTGCGGCGGCACCGTCGCCAAATGGATGGCCTCGATTACCTTTGGCGGGCCGGATCTGAAAACCGTATACATCGGCTCGCTTGCCGGAACCCGCATTCCGTATTTTCAATCTCCTGTCGGCGGGTTGCCAATGGTGCATTGGCGATGAGCGGCACTGGTATCCGGTAGATATGCCGTCAGGTAGAGGTCGTAGGGTCAACGGCATTGAATCCAGGCCAGACGAACCTCGAGGTTCTAATCTCACGAGGCTAAGGCCACAAGGCACGTGTCATCCGCAACGCCCGTGGGCCCTTGGCATACGGTTCGGGCAACCTTTCATAAATGTTATAGCTTCCAGTGAGAGAATCTGACTCGAAATTGCGCCCAAAATCTTGGGCGTTGCCGTAGCGTAGTCGGTCATTGATGATGGTGGGCAAGACGACCTCATTCCTCCCCTGCCGCAAGCACAAGGTCGAGGAGGTCATCCAGCGTGGCGTCCTCGCGATGGAGGTCGAATACGGCTTCCGAGATTTGCCGCGCTCTTATCCGGCCGATGGCGCCATTGGCGAAATCATGGAACTTTTTGGTGACCGCCGGGCGCTCGAGCCGATCCTCGGGGCCACCGCGGGCGTTGATCGGGCCGGAGGTCAGGCGCTTGCCGTTCTTCAGGACGAGCGAGACGTCGCCCCAACGTCCCTCAGGGAACCGCGCGTTGTAGGTCTCTTCCTCGGTGACTGAGGTGGCCGCCACCAGACGGGCAATATCGTCGTCCTCTAAGCCGCTGCCCAGAATCTCGTCTGGGCCGACGCGGCCGCGGGCAACGGCGGCGGCAACCGGAAAAGCCAGGCTGTACTGCGCTTCCGACGTCTCCGCCGGCATGCCGGCGGCGAGCCGGGCCGATTCATGGAATGTTGCGATTTCGATCGAGGACACATCCCCGGCGTCGAGGCCATGGCGTTCGCGCAGGCCGATCGCGCCGTCGATTTGGGCATGTGCCCAACGGCAAACCGGGTAGGGCTTGATGTACTGCTCCTCGGTGAACCAGTGTTCGCCCAGATCCGTCCAAAAGGGGGCCGCGTCATCCCCCTCGACGGTGATCGCCGGGGCGCCGGTAAAA
>CAYPAV010000061.1:0-1644 GCA_964408805.1 uncultured Rhodospirillaceae bacterium
TCATCGTCAACTTCGTCCATAACGATTGGCGCGAAAAATGGCAGCTGGCGCCGTGAAGGCAAACGCGAGGTTGGGGCGGCGTTCCGCGGTCATGTTGGAGTTGTAGATGCTTGGTGCAGTGAAAGTACCGCGAACGGCGACTTTGGACGCCTTGCTCAATCCCAAGCTGAACACCAGGGAATCGATTTTTTCGAAGCCGGTCCGGCCGCCCATAGCCGGTGAGAAAATTTATGATCTTTCACCGGCCGACATCGACGCTATTCGAAAATTGAGAGGTGCTGTTACGGATCTTCATCCCGGTATGGGCGGTATCGCGCCGGAAAAACTGATCCGAATGATCGAGGTCGGCAACACGCTGACGTCGCTCGACTACATGCTTACGAAAAGCTGCAATTTCGAATGTACCTGGTGTTTCGCCGAATCGGGTCCACGCGAACGGGAATACCTGCCCTTCGAGTTGCTCGAGGCGACAACGGAGGAAGCCAGGGATCTTGGAGTCGGCTTGTTCGTTCTGACCGGCGGAGAGCCCCTCATGTACAGGGATCCCGAATTGGGAAAGCTGGGCTCAAGGGGTGCGCATTTCTTCCGCGTCGTCGAGATGATCGAGCGAACCTATGAGACCAAGTCCAAGAATGCCAAGATTCTGACCTTCGACGATGTCGCCCTGGTAACCCCGGAGATCGCAACGAAATTCGCCGCGCACGGAATCGGCCTTTGCACGAAAGGCGACACCTTGATCGCCGAACTGCAGGATTTCAAGATCAATCAGATCGGCGGTTTCGAGAAAATGCGGCGAGGCTATCGCAACCTCATCGAGGCGGGCTACGGGCGTGATCCGAACCTTCGGTTGGTCGTGAATTCGGTGTTGGATCACACGACGTTCGACGGCATGCTCGATCTCCACATGTGGGTCATGGAAAACGGCTTCGATCATTCGATCGTTCCCGTTCACTACTGCGGCAGCGCGGAAGACGAAGACCAGGAAATCGGCATCCATTCGCCGCATGTTCACGTTCTCTATCAATTGATCTCGAGAATCGACGCGCGATATTTTGCGACTGATTGGTCCCCCTGGTCGGCTTTTTCCTACAACAAGACGTGCAATCGCAACCGGTCGGGGCTCCACATCAGGTCGACCGGCGATGTCACCGCGTGTTCCGAATCGCCCCCGAAGGAAGACACCGGGCGATATACGTTCGGAAACATTCGCGATCGGGAATTCTCGCTCCGCGCACTTGTTGGAAGCGATGAACTGGCAAAGTACCGGCGCGAATTTTCAACTGGTCACGGCACTTACGTCTGCTCGCCCCAACTCTGCGACCTCTATGCCGGCGACCTTTGCCAAGGCGGTTGCGCGACGCGGTCCGCGTATTCAAGGGTGGACTACGAAACCGGCCTTATCGTGAAGAACACCAACCATCATAACTACAGCGAAAAGAGGGAAGATCCGTTGTGTCCGGCATGGACCTTGCTCGCCTTGAGGCAGGGTGCGTTGCGAGAGGGTTTGCTTGAGTCGATTCACGATCGATTGCTGACGCGGAGTACGCGGCTCGATATCCGGGAGTTTCCCTTTGAACCGGCCTAATCCGTGCCGCCCACGGCCATCTCGAATGCTGCGGCCGCCGTCCGGCGGTTCCAAACCTC